>NZ_JBIUZK010000001.1:0-1102079 GCF_044744955.1 Pseudomonas sp. NPDC087185
GCCAGTTCGACCTGCGGGTTGGCGCACTCGGCAAGCTCAGCTGCGGGCGCGTCCAGCAGCAGCGTCGGCAGCTCGGCCGGGACTGGCAGGTGCACACCGCGCTGTTGCAGCAACAGGGCCATGCGACTGTCGTCGATCATGTAGGCCAGGCGTTCTTCGGGGTATTCCGGGTCCAGCGGCAGGTAGGCACCGCCGGCCTTGAGGATCGCCAGCAGGCCGATGACCATCTCCAGCGAACGCTCGGCGGCGATGCCCACCAGCACATCCGGGCCGACGCCACGGGCAATCAGTTCATGGGCCAGGGTGTTGGCAGCGTTGTTCAGTTGGCGGTAGCTGAGCGAGCGGGCGCCGAACACCAGGGCGGTGGCTTCGGGGCTGCGCTCGACCTGCTGCTCGATCAGGCGCTGCACACGGCATTCGTCCGGGTAGCGCTGCGCGGTGTGGTTCCAGGTGTGCAGGGTGTGCTGGGCGCTGGTGTCGAGCATCGGCAGCTCGCCGATCGCCTGCCCGGCATCGGCGACCATGCCCCGCAGCAGGGCCTGCCAGTGGCTGGCCAGACGTTCGATGCTGGAGGCCTCGAACAGGTCGGCGGCATACACCAGGGCTACCGCGATGCCCTGCGGGGTCTCCAGGGTTTCCAACGACAGCTCGAACTGCGCGCCGCCGCCATCGAGCAGCAACTCGCGGGCCTGCAACTGCGGCAGGCTGCTGCCGGTGGCGGTGGCACCGAGGGTGCTGAGGTGGTTGTACATCACCTGGAACAGCGGGTTCTGGTTCAGTGCGCGCTGCGGGTTGAGCACTTCCACCAGGCGGTCGAACGGCAGGTCCTGGTTGGCCTGGGCGCCCAGGGTCACCTCCTTGACCGCTTGCAGCCACTGGCCGACGGCCAGCTCCGGCTGCGGGCACAGGCGCATCACCAGGGTATTGACGAAGAAGCCGACCACGCCCTCCAGCTCCTGGCTGTTGCGGTTGTTCACCGGCACGCCGATGCGCAGGTCGTGCTGGCCGCTGTGGCGCTGCAACAGCAGGGCGAACGCGCCGAGGAACAGCTGGAACAGCGTGACGCCCTGGGCCTGGGCCAGTTCGCGCACCTGCCGCTCCAGGTCCGGCGGCAGGCGCAGGTCAAGGCGCCCACCCCGGTCGCTGGCGTGGATGTGGCGCGGGTGGTCGGTGGGCAGCTCCAGCACCACCTGCTCGCCCCCCAGGCGCTCTACCCAGTAATCCTGCTGGCGCTGCATCTCGCCGTGTTCCAGCCACTGGCGCTGCCAGTGGGCGTAGTCGGCGTACTGCACCGCCAGCGCCTGCAGGGCCGGTTCACGACCGGCGTTGAAGGCGCTGTAGAGCTCGACGAACTCGTGCACCAGCAGGCTCATCGACCAGCCATCGGACGTGATGTGGTGCAGGGTCAGCACCAGTACCCACTCCTCGGCCGTGCGCTCGATCACCTTGACCCGCATCAGCGGCCCCTGGTGCAGGTCGAACAGGCGAGTGATCTCTGCGCGCACCGCCAGCTCCAGTTGCGGCTGGCTGGCATCGGGCAAGGCGGCCCATTGCAAGTCGACGGTGCTGGCCGGCTGGACCTGCTGATAGAGCTGGCCCTCGTGCTGAACGAAGGTGGTGCGCAGCGACTCGTGCCGGGCCAGCAAGGCATCCACGGCCTGCTGCAGGGCCTGGCGGTCGAGGTTGCCCTGCAGGCGCACGGCCAACGGCGTGTGGTAGGCCGTGCTGTGCGGTTGCAGGGTCCAGAACATCCACTGGCGCTGCTGGGCGAAGGACGCGGGCAGGCGCTCGCTGCGCGGCAATGCAGGGATCGCCCCCTGCTCGCGGTAACGCGCGCAGTGCGCCAACGCCTCGGCCAGTTCGCCCAGGTTGGCGCTGTCGAAGATGGCCCGCAGCGGCAGGTCCAGGCCCAGCTGGCGACGTACCCGCGAGACGATCTGCACAGCCAGCAGCGAATGGCCGCCCAGGCTGAAGAAGTTGTCCAGCAGCCCCACCGTCGGCACCTTGAGCACTTGTTCCCAGATGCCGGCCAACGCTTGCTGCTGCGCCGTCACCGGGGCCACATGGGCATGCGCCGTGCGCGCCAGGGTCGGCAGCGGCAGCGCGCGGCTGTCGAGCTTGCCATTGGCGGTCAACGGCATGGCCTGCAGCGTCTGATAGCAGCTGGGCACCATGTAGTCCGGCAGGCGCGTGGCCAGCCAGGCCTTCAGCTCATCCTGCTGCGCCGCGCCGTTGCCGTCGGCGAACACCACGTAAGCCACCAGTTGCGCCTCGCCGGCCTCGCCCACCAGCAGCACCGCGGCATCGCGCACGTGCGGGGCCTCACGCAGCACCACCTTCACTTCTTCCAGGTCGATGCGGTAGCCGCGCAGCTTGACCTGCCGATCGACCCGGCCAAGGAAGGCCAGCTCACCGCCGGCCTGGCGGCGCACGCGGTCACCACTGCGGTACAGGCGCGCACCCGGCGCACCGAACGGGTCGGGCACGAAGCGCTCGGCGGTCATGCCGGGGCGCCCATGGTAGCCGCGGGCCAGGCCGGCGCCACCGATGTACAGCTCGCCATGGCTGCCGGGTGCCTGCAGCTGCAAACCGGCGTCCAGTACATGGGTGCTGAGGTTGGGCAAAGGCCGGCCCAGCACGATCGGGCTCCCGGCTGCGGTCAGGTTGTGGGTCAGCACGCCCACGGTGGTTTCGGTCGGGCCGTAATGGTTGACGATGTCGCAATGCCCCAGCGCGCGTACACGTTCGACCAACGCCTGGGAACAGGCCTCGCCACCGACCACCAGGCAACGCCCTGGCAGTACCTGCTCCGGGCGCTCGCCGCCGAGCAGCGCCTCGAGGTGCGAGGGCACGATCTTCAGCACGTCGATGCCGTGGCCCTGGACGTAGTCACCGAAGCGCAGCGGGTCGAGGGCGACGTCCTGGTCGATGATGTGCAGCACCCGCCCGGAGCACAGTGCGCCGAACAGCACGGTATGGCCGAGGTCCGCCGCCAGGGTGGAAACCACCGCCATGCTGCTCGCGCCCTCCAGCGGCAGGGTCTGCGCGATGCCTTGCAGGTAGTTGCCCAAGGACGCATGGCTGACGGCCACGCCTTTGGCGGTGCCGGTGGAGCCGGAGGTGTAGATCACGTAGGCCAGCTGGCGGCCATCCACTTGGCGCTGCGGGCCCTGCGCGCTGCGCTCGGTGCGTGCGGGGTCGAGCAGCAGCGTGGTCACCCCAGGCACCTGCGGCAGGCTGGCCAGCAGCGCCTGCTGGGTCAGCAGCACGCCGATGCGGCTGTCTTCGATCATGTACGCCACGCGCTTGGCAGGAAATGCCGGATCCAGCGGCACATAGGCACCGCCGGCCTTCCACACCGCCAGCAGGCCGATCACCATTTCCAGTGAACGCTCGACCGCCAGGCCCACGCACACCTCTGCGCCCACGCCCTGCTCCACCAGCTGCTGGGCCAGGGCATTGGCGCGGGCGTCGAGTTCGCGGTAGCTCAGGCTGTGCCCGGCGAACACCAGTGCCTGGGCCTCCGGCACGCGCTGCACCTGGGCCTCGAACTGCTCCAGGGCGGTCGGCGCCGGCGCTGCAAGGCGGCCATTGGCCTGTTGCAGCAGCTGCTCGGCCTGCTGCTCGTCGAGCATCGGCAACTGGTCGAGCAACTGATCGCCCTCGCCGACCATGCCCCGCAGCAGTTGCTGCCAGTGGCCGGCCATGCGCGCGATGGTGGCGCTCTCGAACAGCTCGCAGGCGTAGGTCAGCGATGCGTGCAGCTTGCCGCCGCGCTCGAAGGTAGTCAGGGTCAGATCGAACGGGGTCGAGCGGCTGTTCCACTCCAGCGGGCGCAGCTCCAGGCCCTCAGCGACCGTCATCACTTCGATGTCGGCGACATTCGGCAAGTGGTTGTACATCACCTGGAACAGCGGGTTGTGGCTCAGGCTACGGTCCAGATCGAGGGCCTCGACCAGCTGCTCGAACGGCAGGTCCTGGTGCGCCTGGGCACCGGTGGCAGTCTGCTTGACCGCGGCCAGCAGGCTGGCCACCGATTGCTGGCCATGCAGGCGGGTGCGCAGCACCTGGGTGTTGACGAAGAAGCCGATCAGCCCTTCCACCTCGGCACGGTTGCGGTTGGCGATCGGTACACCGACGCGCAGGTCGGCCTGGCCAGTGTGGCGGTACAGCAGCACGTTGAATGCCGCCAGCAGCACCATGAACAAGGTGACGTTATGCTGGCGAGCCAGCGCCCGCAGTTGGTCTGCCAGAGCTTCGTCGATGACCAGTTCATGGCGCTGGCCACGCTGGCTGGCCACTGCCGGGCGCGGGAAATCGGTGGCCAGTTCGAGCAACGGGTGCTCATCGCCCAGCTGTTCGCGCCAGTAGCCGAGCTGGCGCTCCTGCTCGCCGGCCTCCAGCCACTTGCGCTGCCACAGGGCATAGTCCAGGTACTGGATGGGCAAGGCCCGCAGTTGCGCTTCATGGCCTTGGGCAAAGGCCTGATAGGCCTGCACGAACTCATCGATCAGCACGTTCATCGACCAACCATCGGCGACGATGTGATGCAGGGTCAGCAGCAGCACATGCGCTTGGGGGCCGAGCACCAGCAACGTGACGCGCAGCAGCGGGCCATTGGCCAGGTCGAACGGGCGCAGTGCCTCCTGTTCGGCCAGCTGGCGCACGCGGGCGCCCTGGGCATCGTCGCTCAACGCCGCCAGGTCGACCTGCTCGACCTGCAGCGCCTGCCTGGCAGGCACCTGCCGCACCTGCCCTTCGCCATCCTCCGCGAATACCGTGCGCAGGGTCTGGTGGCGCGCCACCAGGCTGGCGAAGGCACGCTCCAGAGCTGGCACATCCAGCGGCCCGCTCAGACGCACGGCGCTGGGCAGGTTGTAGGCGCCGCTGTGACGATCCAGTTGCCACAGGAACCACATGCGCTGCTGGGCATAGGAAAGCGCATGGCGGTCGTCGACCTCGACGTCGGCAGCGATGGGGAACTGGGAGAAGTCGATGCGTTCAGCGCGCAAGCCATCCAGGAACAGGCGGCGCTTTTCCACTGGCAGCTCAATGAAACGGCGGGCAAGCTTCAGGGACTTCTCGGCATTCATCTGCGATCTTCCATACAGTTGGGTATCGAGCGTTGGCTCGGCTATCCCTACGGGACGTAAGAGGGCGCGAAAAAATTAGCCGAGCACGCGCCAGCGCTGGCGGCGGCCCATTTCATGGCGCAACGGCTAAATCGGCGGTGGCGGTGCTCGTTATCCCTGCACAACGAAAGACCGACAGGGGTTTACCGTGGACCTTCAGAGCATCCTCAGCAAACTGTTCGCCAACGCCCACGCCGTGGGCATCGAAGGCGTGTACCAGTTCGTCTTCGGCCAGGACCGGGCGTTCTGGTCCGAGGTCCGCGAGCACAGCCGCACGGGCGCGGGCCGCCATGACGCCCCGGACGTCACCATCGAAGTCGCCGAGCGCGACTTCCTCGGCATCATGGGCGGCACGGCCAACGTCGAGGAACTGTTCGCCAGCGCCCGCCTGAAGATCACCGGCAACATGGGCCTGGCCACCCTGCTGCCGCAGATCATCAACAGTGCGCGGCAAGGGGCGGCGGCCAGCAAGGTGGCGATGAACCAGCGCTACCCCACCCCCGCACGCATCAGCGAGCGGCTCTCTGCCACCCAGCCGGTCCTGCGTGAGGTGCCACGCATCAGCCGGGCAGCAATGCCCGTCGATCGCTTTCGCCGCGACTACCTGCCACACGGCATGCCGGTGGTGCTGAGCGACGCCCTGCAGGACTGGCCACTGTTCACCATGGGCCGCGAGGCGTCGCTTGAGCACTTCGCCGAACTGCAGGGCATCACCCGGCATGGCGACTACGTGAAAAAGACCTTTTCCACCGACCGCGACTTCCGCTCGACCTCCATGGCCGAGTTCATCGCTTCGCTGGACACACCGGCCAAGCCAGGCGATACCCCTGCCTACATGGGCAACAACATCGTGCCGGAAAAACTCCTGACGCTGATCCGCTTCCCGGACTACTTCGAGCGTTCGCGTTTCATCGCCCCGCGCATCTGGATCGGCCCCAAGGGCACACTGACACCGCTGCACCGCGACGACACCGATAACCTGTTCGCCCAAGTCTGGGGGCAGAAGTCGTTCATTCTCGCAGCGCCCCACCATCGCCCAGCACTGGGCACCTGGTCGACCAGCCCCAAGGGCGGCCTGGACGGCTGCGATTTCAACCCCGACGCTGCCGATTACCAGCGCTTCCCCGCTGCCCGCGATGTGCCGTTCCTGCGGGTGGTGCTGCAGGCCGGCGACCTGCTGTTCCTGCCTGAGGGCTGGTTCCACCAGGTCGAGTCGGTATCCACCTCGCTGTCAGTGAACTTCTGGGTGAATTCCGGGCGCGGCTGGTGATGCCGGGCAGGCGTTAATTTGCAGGGGTGTCGGCTCGTTCATAGGGAAAGTCGCCTGCAAGAGAACGCCCGCATGCCCAGCCCCGCCCGCATGACCCAAACGCTCCAGCAAGGCCTGCGCCGCCTGATCGGCGGCCGCACCTCGGCCGTCACTGGCTACCGCGTGTTCGACCTGGTGCTCAGCCGCCGCATCAGCCTGAGCCCATCCCTCACGCGCCTGGTATTCACCGGCCCCGACATCGCCGACATGAACACCCTCGCGCCCGACCAGCGGGTGAAGCTGTTCTTCCCTGCCGCCGACGGTTCACTCCCCCGGCTGCCCACCGACCAACACTGGAAGGCGGCGCACAGCGCGCTGCCAGCCGAGCAGCGCCCGCCCATGCGTACCTATACCATTCGCGCCCTGCGCCGCGAGGCACTGGAGGTGGACGTGGATTTCGTCCTGCATGGCGTCAATGGCCCCGCTTCGGCCTGGGCCACCCACGCCCAGGTCGGCGACGGCCTGCAGATGGTCGCGCCGAACCTGGCCTATGAAGGTGACCCCGGGGGATACGAGTGGAAACCGCCGCACGGCGTGCGCAGTGTACTGCTGGTGGGTGATGAAACCGCGCTGCCGGCAATTGCCGGTATTCTCGAACAGCTGGCCGAGCAGCAGCCCGACCTTGCGGTAGAGGCCTTCATCGAGGTGCCATTGCGAGCCGACTGCCTGCCCCTGCGCCACAGCGCTGCGACGCGCGTGCACTGGCTGCCCCGCGAGGCGCTGCACGGCGAGCATGGCCAGGCCATGCGCCATGCCGTGCGTGAGCTGGCCACACTCGCGCAGGGCAGCGTGGCCGCCGGGGTCAAGCTGGAGGAGGTGGATATCGACAGCCGCATTCTCTGGGAGCAGGCCAGCACGCAGCACAGCGTGTTCCATGCCTGGGTGGCGGGCGAATCGGCAACGGTGATGGATATCCGCCGTTACCTGATCAAGGAACGCGGGCTGCCGCGCGAGTGCCTGACGCTGATGGGCTATTGGCGGGCCGGGCGCACGTTCGACTGAGCGGCAATGCCCGGGGGCCGCTTGGCGCACCCCCGGCACACCTCAGACGGCTGCCGCCAACGCCTCGGCAAAACGCTGCGCCACTTCATCGACCTGCTGCGCGCTGATGATCAGCGGCGGCAGGAAGCGCACCACCGCACCATGGCGGCCGCCCAGTTCGAGGATCAGGCCGCGCTTGAGGCATTCACGCTGCACCTTGGGCGCCAGCTCGCGGTTGGCCGGTGGGTGCCCCAGCACGTCGCGCGGGCCCTGCGGGTCGACCAGTTCCACCCCGAGCATCAGGCCACGACCGCGGATATCACCCAGCTGCGGATAGTCCTTCTGCAGCCATTGCAGGTGCCCTCGCAGTCGCTCGCCCATGGCCTCGGCATGCTCGGCCAGGCGGTGCTCGACCAGGTAGTTGATCACCGCAGAGCCCGCGGCCATGGCCATCTGGTTGCCGCGGAAGGTGCCGGCATGGGCGCCCGGCTTCCAGGTGTCGAGCCAGTCGCGGTAGACCACCACCGCCAGCGGCAGGCTGCCGCCGATGGCCTTGGACAGGGTGACCACATCCGGCACGATGCCGGCATGTTCGAAGGCAAACATCCGCCCGGTGCGGGCAAAACCGCTCTGGATCTCGTCGACGATCAGCGCCACACCTGCCAGCTCGGTGATGCGCCGCACGCCCTTCAGCCATTCGATGTCGGCCGGCACCACCCCGCCCTCGCCCTGCACCACTTCCAGGATCACGGCCGCGGGCAGCGGCACGCCGCTTTCCGGGTCGAGCAGCAGGTTTTCCAGATAATGCAGGCCCGCCTTGACCCCAGCTGCGCCACCCAGGCCGAACGGGCAACGGTAATCGTAGGGGTACGGCATGAACTGCACGCCATTACCGAGCAACGCACCCAGCGGCTGCTTGGGCCCATGGCTGCCCATCAGGCTCAGCGCGCCCTGGCTCATGCCATGATAAGCGCCCTGGAAGGCCAGCACGGTGCTGCGCCCTGTGGCGCTGCGTACCAGCTTGAGCGCGGCCTCCACGGCGTCGGTACCGGTCGGGCCGCAGAACTGCACCTTGGCCTCGCGGCGCAGCGCTTCAGGCAAGATGCCGAACAGGTCCTGAACGAAGCGGTCCTTGACCGGTGTGGTCAGGTCGAGGGTGTGCAGCGGTATCTCATCGGCCAGCACGCGCTGGATCGCCTCGATCACCACCGGGTGGTTATGGCCCAGCGCCAGGGTGCCGGCACCGGCCAGGCAGTCGATGAACTGGCGGCCTTCGACGTCCTCGACATGAATGCCACGGGCGCGCTTGAGCGCCAGCGGGATACGCCGCGGGTAGCTGCGGGCGTTGGATTCCTGCTGCTGCTGGCGTTGCAGCAAGGGCGAGTCGGTGAATTCGTACAGCGGCTGCGGCGCGCTGGCCGGCGGGACCTGGGCAAGGCTGGAAGCGGTGGACATGGGTGAATCCTCGCAAGCAAGCGAATGGGCAGTTATCGCTTTGGAAACGCTTGAGTGCGGGGAGGATTTAGCGGTTGTTACTGGATTTTGCTTTACCTGTGCCGGCCCCTTCGCGGGCGTGCCCGCGAAGGGGCCGGCACAGGTGATGAAAATCAGCCCGCCGCGCGCGCCGGCACCTGCAGCAACACGCGCAAACCATCGCTTTGGCTGTCAAAGCGCAAGCTGCCGGCACAGCGCTGCACGATCGCCTGGACGATCGCCAGGCCCAGCCCGCAGCCACCGCTCTGGCCATTGCGCCAGAAGCGCTCGGTCAAGTGCTGCAGGTCATTTGCGGCAATGCCCGGCCCATGGTCTCGGACCATGAAGCCCACCTGCCCATCGGCCATCTGCACCTGAAGCTCTACCTCGGCGTCACCGCCATGGCGCAGGGCGTTGTCCAGCAGGTTGCGCAACGCGGCCACGGCCAGTGGTGCAGGCATGCCCAGGTAGATGCGCGTGGCTTCCTCGGGCAAGTGCAGGACGATACGCCGGTTGTCACCGCCGCCAGCATCCTGCACGGCCTGGCGGGCGACCTGTTCGGCGCTGCACTGCACGCCGTCTTCGAACGACAGGCTGCCTTCCACCCGCGCCAGCAGCAGCAGCTGTTCCAGGGTGCGGTGCATGCGGTCGGTGCCCTGCTCGGCATGTTCCAGGGCCTGCTCGCGCACCGCGCCGTCGGTCATCCGGGCCACCTGCAGGTGGGTCTTGATCGCGGTCAGCGGGCTGCGCAGTTCGTGGGCGGCGTCGTCGGTCAGGCGCCGCTCGCGCTCGAGGGTCTGGGCGATGCGCAGGAACAGTTGGTTCTGGGTGTCGAGCAGTGGTTGCAGCTCACTGGGCAGGCCCGCCACCTGCAACGGCTCGACGCTGTCGGCACGCCGCCTGCGCAGGGCATCGCGCATGCGGTTGAGCGGCTCCAGGCCTTTGCCCAGGCCGATCCACACCAACCCCAGGCTGCCCAGCAAGGCCATCAGCACCGGTGCCGAGGCGGCCAGCAGGATCGACTGGTTCAGCGCCTCACGCTCCATGTGGCGGTCGGCAGTGGTGATGCGCACATCGCCATGGTTGTAGGTGAAGGTGCGCCACGACGCACCGTCGATGGTCTGATCACGAAAGCCGCTGCGCTCGTCGTCCATGGCGCCATCGTGCTTATGGTTGCTGGCAAGGATCTCGCCGCGCAGCGAACTCACCTGGCAGGCCATGCCGTCGGGCACGCTGAACTGGTCGGCGGAAAAGTGCGCATCCTCGCCCTTGGCGGCCAGCGGCTGCGGCAACTGGTCGATCAGCCCGGCGACCATGCGCGCCGAGGCCACCAGCCGCTGGTCGAGGGAGAACATCATCTGCTGGCGCAGGTCGCGTAGCATCCAGGCGGCGGCCAGCACCCAGATGATGATGAAGGCACTGCCAAGGATCAGGCTAAGGCGCACCCGCAGGCTCATGATGCGGCTTCCTCGGGTGCCTGCGCCGGGCCAAGGCGGTAACCCAGGCCGCGCACGGTCTCGACGATACTGTTGCCAAGCTTGCGCCGCAGGTGGTGGATATGCACGTTGAGGGCGTTGCTTTCGACTTCGTCGCTGAAGCCGTACACGCAGTCCTTGAGCTGCTCGCTGGACAGCACCCGGCCCGGGTTCTGCAGCAAGGCCTGGAGCAAGGCCTGCTCACGCCGCGACAGGTCGACGGGCTGGCCGGCCAGGGTCGCCTCGCAGCTGCTCGGGTCGTAGCGCAGCGGGCCGTGTTCGATCACGTTCACCGCGCGCCCGGCTACCCGGCGCAGCAGGGTGTGCAGGCGCGCGGCCAGTTCGCGCAGGTCGAAGGGTTTGAGCAGGTAGTCGTCGGCGCCGGCTTGCAGGCCATCCACCCGGTCGGTGACCGCATCGCGCGCGGTCAGCACCAGCACCGGCAGGTCCACGCCCTGCTGGCGCAGGCGGCGCAGCAGCTTGAGGCCGTCTTCGTCGGGCAGGCCCAGGTCGAGGATCATCACGTCGAACTGCGCGGCCTGAAGCATGGCCCGCGCGCTGGCGGCGTTGGCCACGCGGTCGACGGTCAGGCCCTGGGCAGTGAGGCCGGCGCAGATGCCGCTGGCGATCAGGTCGTCGTCCTCGCAGAGCAGAACGTGCATGGGTGGGGCTCCCGAAGTGGTGTGGCTGGCATTGCACTATGGGGGGATTAAGGGGGGATTATGGGCTTTTTTCAGGGGAATGGCAGGTAGGGCCAAGGGCGGCAAAAACCTCAGCCGTGCACCCGCTACCTCAATGCCCCCTCAGGCGTGTCGACATCCAGCAACACACCCGTATCGTCCAGCTCCAGCACAACACAGCAATCCCGGTGAGCCTTCACCAGCGAACGCGCCCCTTCATCACCGGTCAGTTGCGTCAGCCCCGGCCAAAAGTCGCGACCGAACAGCACCGGGTGCCCCTGCTGCCCAGCCTGGCGTGGCAGCACGATGGTCGAGGCTGTGGCCGCTGCCACCAGCTGGCGTAGCGTCGACGGTTCGATCCAGGGCATGTCGCCAAGCAAAATGGCGACCGCCTGCGCCTCGCTGTCGGCCAACGACGCAGCGCCGGCTGCCAGGCTGTGGCCCATGCCCGAGGCCGCATCCGGGCTGGCGACGATCCGGCAACCCGCGGGCAGCCCGAGGTCCTCTGCCCGCTCGCCTTCGCGCAGCACCACGCGAACGTCGCTGAACACCGAGCAGGCCCGCTCTACGCTATGCGCCAGCAGGCTACGACCGTCGGCCAGTGTGGCACGGCGCTTGTCGCCACCAAAGCGCACGCTGCGACCCGCCGCCAGCACCAGCGCGACGACCTTCAAAGCGCCGCCCGGGTGATGCCGTTACGCATCCGCAAAATATCGGCCAGCACCGCCAGGGCGATCTCTGCCGGGGTCTTGCTGCCCAGGTTGAGGCCGATCGGCGCGTGGATGCGCGCCAGCTCGTCGTAACCCAGGCCGCCAATACGGTGCAGGCGTTCGCGACGCTTGTCCGAGGTGGCTTTGGAGCCCATCACACCTATGTAGAACGCTTCAGTACGCACCGCTTCAAGCATGGCCAGGTCATCGATTTTCGGGTCGTGGGTCAATGCAACCACTGCCGTGTCGGCATGGCAACCGCCGTTGGCGATAAATTCCGATGGCAGCTCGCGGCGCACTTCGATGCCGTCCAGCACCACGCCTTCGAGCACCTCGTCACGCGGGTCGCAGAGGATGACTTCAAAGCCCATCCCTTTGCCGAATTCGGCGCAGTAATGCGCGACGCTGGAATACCCCGCCAGCAGCAGGCGTTGGGCAGCGCCGACTCGAAGGCACACGCGGTTGCTTTCACGCTCGACGCGCGGGCCCTGGACGCTATCGTTGCTGAGCTGGCGAACCCCATGCGGCAGGCTCACTTCGCGCAGCAGGCGGCGCTGCCCCTGCAGCGCACTTTGCAGCTCGCGCAGGTGGCCCTGCACGTCGCAATCGGCCGGCAGGTTTTCCACCAGCACCTCGAGCACGCCGCCACAGGGCAGGCGAATGCTCGAGCGCCGGTCGCTGCCATCGCCATAACGCACGATCGCCACCGGCTCGGGAAACTCGCCCAAGGCCACGCGCTCGAGGAAATCATCCTCGACGCAGCCGCCCGACAGCGAGCCCACCCACTGCCCACCGTCGTTCACCGCCAGCAACGAGCCCGGCGCACGAGGCGCCGAGCCGTAGGTGGCAAGCACCGTGCACAACCACACCCGCTGGCCGTTGCAAGACCACCGCAACGCCTGGCGCACGACCTGCAGATCAAGATGTTGCACGTATCACTCCGCCTTCAGCTCGGCGAGCTGCTGCACGCTCAGGTCACCGGGCAATCCGCCCCAGGCCTGACGCAGGTAGTTGACCATGTCCGTGACCTGCTCATCGCTGAGCTTTTCGGCGAAACCAGGCATTGGCTGCATACGCTCGAAACCGGTGAACTGCTGTTCACGGATACCGTCGACAATGGCCTTGACCAGGTTGCGCGAGTCGCCCTGGCGCAGCACGGTATTGCCTTGCATGGCCACGGCGATGTGCGGCTTGCCCTCGCCGTCAACACCGTGGCAACCGGCGCAGACGTTGAGGTACTGCTGGCGGCCGCGCTTGGCGCTGTCGGTGAGTTGGTCCAGTGGCACCTCTTTTATGACCTTGGCCGCTGGCGGCTGGTCGCCCAGCAGGTAGGTGGCCATGGCGGTCAGGTCGGCGTCTTCCAGGTGCTGGGTGCTGTGGTGCACCACCGGGAACATCTCGTTGAACATGCTGCCCTGGGCACTGATGCCGTGCTTGAGGAAGGTGGTCAGGTCCGGTTGGGTCCAGCCACGCTCGGCCAGGTCCTGGGCCAGCAGGCTCGGCGCCAGGTAGCCGTTGAGCAGGCCGCCGGTCAGGCGCTGGTCCTGCTGCAGCGCGCCAATCGGGTTGCGCGGGGTATGGCATTCACCGCAGTGGCCCATGACTTCGACCATGTATTGCCCGCGCTGCCAGGCCGGGCTCTTGCCCTCGGTGGGCTGCAGTTGCACGCTCTTGCCGTACAGCATGTTCCAGCCGGCCAGGCCCATGCGCACATTGAACGGGAAGCTCAGCTTGGTCTCCGGCGCCGGGCGGTTGATCGGCGGCACGGTCATCAGGTACGCCAGGATCGCGTCCGAATCTTCCCGGCTGATCAGGTGGTAAGAGGTGTAGGGCATGGCCGGGTAGAGGTTGGCGCCGTCCTTGCGCTTGCCCTCGGTGACCGCGGCGAAGAACTCGTCGGCCGTGTAGTTGCCGATGCCGTACTGCTTGTCCGGGGTGATGTTGCTGCCGTAGATGGTGCCGAACGGCGAATGGATCGGCAGGCCGCCGGCATACGGCGCGCCGCCTTCGGCGGTGTGGCAGGCCATGCAGTCGGCGGCGCGGGCCAGGTATTCCCCGCGCTTGACCTGCGCCGGGTCATCGGCCTGGGCACACAGCGAAACGGCGAGGCCAAGCGCCAGCGCGAGACCGGAACGAACGAACGCCATGCTCAACCCTCCTTGACCAGGCCGAGGTCGTTGAGGACCGTGCGGGTGGCGTCGTAGTAACGCACGTAGCCGGTGCAGCGGCAGATGTGGTGCCCCAGGCTCTCCTCGATGCGGTCCTCCAGCTCGCTCTTCTTCACCGGCTGGCGCTGGGCGTTTTCCACCAGCACGGTGGCCGCGTTGACGAAGCCCGGTGCGCAGTAGCTGCACTGGAAAGCGAACAGGTCGACGAACTTCTGCTGGATCGGGTTCAGCGTGTAGTTGCCGGCCTCATCCTGCTTGGCGTGGCTTTCGATGGTACGGACCTGCTTGCCGGCAAAGTAATGGGCACCGGTGATGCAGGTGCGAACCTCTTCACTGGTGCCGTCGGGGTTGTCGACGATCACCACGCAGGCGTGGCAGATGCCCTGGCCGCAGCCCAGGCGCGAGCCGGTGAGGTTCTGGTGTTCGTGCAGGTAGTCGATCATCGCCAGGTCATCGGGGACCTCGACCGGACCGACAGGTTGACCGTTGAGGGTCAGTTGAAGCGGACGGTTAGCCATTGAGGGCCTCCTTGATGCGGGCTGGAGTAATCGGAAGGTCGCGCACGCGCTTGCCAATGGCATGGGCCACGGCGTTGCCGATGGCGCCGACCACCGGGATCATCACCACCTCGGCGATGCCCTTGGACGGGTCGGTCGGCGACAGCGGCGGGAGGATCTCGGACGTCTGCTTCCACACGGCCACATCTTTGGCATGCGGCAGGCGATAGCGGTTGAAGTTCCAGTCGCCCTCCCCCGGGCCGCCTTCGTGCAATGGCATCTCTTCGGTCAGTGCATGGCCGATGCCCATGGCGATACCGCCTTCGAGCTGGCCCTTGACCAGTTCCGGCACCAGTACACGACCGCACTCGACCCAGCTGTGGTGGTTGAGCACCTGGACTTCCCGGGTGCCCTTGTTGACTTTCACTTCGACGATGGTCGCTACCGGGCTGTAGTAGGTGACCATGGCGTTGTTCAGTTGGGTGGCCGGGTAGGCTGCGTTCTGCCGATCGAGCAGGTGGAAGCCGTTGCTGGTCATCTGCGCTTTCTTGGCGTTCGGTGCACCGTCGCCATATTTCACGGCCACGGCATCGAGCGGGAAGCGCTCGCGCACGCCGTCGATGACGAAGTCGGCCTCGGCCCAGCTCCAGCGGTTGAAACCGTGCACGCTGACGCCGGTAACCAGCCCCATTTCGTGGGCTTTTTTTGCAAGTTCGGCGAACGGGATCGGTGCCAGGCCGTTGCCGGTCAGCTCACCGTTGACCCATACCGCGTTTTCGCGGCGCACCACCAACGGGTTGGCCTGGCCACCGAACGGGCCTTGGCGCCACAGGGCCATGGCGGCTGGCCACAGGCCGTGGTTGAACAGCACGCGCGCCGCTTCGCGGGTAGCGTGGCTGAAGTAGAAGGCCGAGTTGGTCGCCGACGACGGCGACGCCAGCTTGCCGACCCAGCGCGGGTCGCGCAGCGCGGTGTCCTGCTCGGCCTGGCTGATCAGGTACGGGTTGCCGCTGGTGGTCAGCTGCAGTTCCGGCCATTCGGTGGCAGCGGTTTTCACCTCATCGGCCGAGCGGCCCAGGAAGTCGCTGACCACCAGGGCCTGGGAGGTGGACATGCCGGTACCCAGCTCGGTGCCGATATGGCGCAGGCTGATACGGCCATCGGCGGTGAACTCGATGCTGGCCATCGGCGCTTCGGAACCGGTGCCGAAGTCCTTCTGGCAAATGGCGAAACCGACGCCGTACCAATGGTCCTGGTCCTTGGCGTCCATCTCGCGCTTGCGCGCGTCACGGTTGCGCCACCACTCATGGGCGGCGGCCTTGTCGAGTATCTCGTGCAGGCGCAGGGCACCCGCCGGCACCGCACCTTGGGTGTTCTTCATGCCCGACTTCAGCGCGTTGGCGCGGCGCAGGTCGATGGCATCGACGCCCAAGCGCCCGGCCACTTCGTCGACCATCATCTCGGTCGCGGCCATGGTCTGCAGGGTGCCGTAGCCACGCATGGAACCGGCCTCGACGCCACGCGAGTGGTAGGCGGTGACGGACAGGTCGTTCTGCGGCATGTAGTAGATCGACTGCGCTGCCGTGGCACCCACCGCAGCCACCGACGGGCTGTAGTTGATGCGGCCGCCGCCGTCGCAGCTCATGTCGGCGCGGAAGATCTTGAAGCTGTTGTCCTTCTTGTCCACGGCCAGCTGGTAGCGGATGTCGAAGGCATGGCGCTTGATGCCGCTCTGGAACTGCTCGTAGCGGTCGTTGGCCAGGCGGATCGGCACACCGGCGCCATACAGCGCGGCCACCGCAGCGTAGAACACGAAGATGTTGTTGTCCTTGGAGCCGTAACCCACGGTGTAGCCCGGGTGCACGTTGAGGTGCTTCAGGGCGAAGCGCGACGGCTTGATCATGTGCACGCATTCCTGCGCCACTTCGAACGGGCACTGGGTGGCGACCACGAAGTGCAACGTACCGGTTGCGGTGTCGTACCAGCCGTTGCCGTTGTCCGGCTCCAGCGCGGCCGGCTCGATGGACGGCGTCTTGTAGCGCTCGTCGAACACCAGCCAGTCTTCGGGCGGGTTGTCCAGTTGCTCACCGATGCGCTTGGCGTAGAACAGGCCTTGCTCGGTCAGGTCGCCGTGCTGGTTGGGCTGTTTGGACCACACCGGTTTGCGGTTGAGGATGGTCGGGAACAGCATGGTGTTCTTCAGGCTGGAAAACTCGTCCTCGTCGAACGGCGTGGCACCGCCCACGCGCACGAAACGGAAGCTGCCGTATGGGTCGCGCTGGTACAACGGGGCCTGGGCGCCGTAGCGGATCGCCTTGTCGTTGAACTGCAGCTTGCGCTTGGCCTGGCGGAAACGCTCGAAATCGTTCCAGATCAGGATCGCCACCGGGTGGCCGATGAACATCGGCACCTTGCCGGGCGGCAACAGTGGGTCTGGTGAGTGAGCTTCGGGCCAGGCGATGCCGTCCTTTTCCAGGTCGGCGGCGGTGACGATGCGGTCTGGCTGCAACTCGGCGCCCAGCCAGTCGAGGTCGTAGCCGGTGTAAAGACGGTCGGCCTTGGTGGCCTTGAGCAGCATGGCGTGGCCCTGCTGCGCAGGCCAGCCTGGCATGTCTTTGGCGCGGATGTCGCGGGCGAACACCTTGTTGCCGCAGACCTTGGACAAGGCGTCGTTACGGAAACGCGCCTTGCCGTCATGGTTCATCCACTTCTGTGGCGACGTGGTGACACGGTCCTCCATCAGCGCGGCGAAGGCCTGGCTGCCGAGCGGCGCCATGGTCACGCCGACACCGGCGATCAGGCCACCTTGCAGGAAGGAGCGCCGGGAAATATCACGGTTGGACATGCTTGATCCTCTGGGCAGAACGGTTTCTGCCCATCTTTTGATTCTTGTGCAGGGAAACGCGGAGGGTGGTGAACGGCCTGGCGAGGCCGCCCACAAAAAAACTGACTTTCACGTCAACTTTACAGCAATGAGATGGGTTTTGGCAAAGTCAACCTGACAGTATGTCGCGGTGTGTCTAGGTCGCACTCGGTGTGACGGCACCGCCAATGTAGGAAAAGGTTAACCTTGGGTTAATCGACTCACGCCAGCATGGCCGTGTTCACATCTGCCAAGGCGAAGACATGCGCGTCCTCCTGCTCTTCCTGACATTGCTGCTGGCCGGCCCGTTGCAGGCCAACCCGTTCGACGTCAAACCTGACTTTCTGCCGGTCAACCAGGCTTTCGTCCTGACCCACGACCGTCAGGGCGACGGGCAGATGCGCCTGTTCTTCCAGATCAAGCCGGGCTATTACCTGTACCAGAAGCGCCTGAAGTTCGACGGGGTGCCCGCCGACCAGCACCCGCAACTGCCCCCTGCCCTGAACCACCACGACGAATTCTTCGGCGACAGCGCGGTGTACCGCGACCAGCTCGAGCTGTTGCTGCCGGCCAACGCCCAGGGGCAACTGCGCCTGGGCTGGCAAGGCTGCGCCGATGCCGGCCTGTGCTACCCGCCGCAGACCACCGTGATCGACCTGGGCGGCAGCGCCGCGCCGGCCGCCGACCAGGCCAGCGACCAGGCCCTGGCCAGCGGCTTGCAAAGCGCCAGCCTGGGCTGGAGCCTCCTGGCCTTCTTCGGCCTTGGCCTGCTGCTGGCTTTCACGCCGTGCTCGCTGCCGATGCTGCCGATCCTTGCCGGCCTGGTGCTGGGCAACGGCGCCAGCGCGCGGCGGGGCTGGGTACTGGCCGGGGTCTACGTGCTGAGCATGGCGCTGGTGTATGCGGGGCTGGGCGTGGTCGCCGCGCTGTTGGGCGCCAGCCTGCAGGCCTGGCTGCAGCAACCCTGGTTGCTGGGCAGCCTGGCCGCGTTGTTCGTCTTGCTGGCCTTGCCCATGTTCGGCGCCTTCGAACTGCAACTGCCGGCGGGCCTGCGGGATCGCCTGGACCGTGCCGGCCAAGGCACTCGGGGTGGCAACCTGTACGGCGCAGCGCTGTTGGGCGCGCTGTCCGGCCTGCTGCTCGGCCCGTGCATGACCGCGCCCCTGGCCGGCGCGCTGCTGTTCATCGCGCAGAGCGGCGATGTGCTGCAAGGTGCACTGGTGCTGTTCAGCCTCGGCCTGGGCATGGGCGTGCCGCTGCTGTTGCTGGTGACCCTGGGCAACCGGTATCTGCCGCGCCCTGGCGCCTGGATGAACCGGGTCAAGGGCGTGTTCGGCTTCGTGTTCCTGGCCATGGCCCTGTACACCGTGCGTAGTCTGCTGGCCGCCCCCTTGCTGCTGGCCTTGAGCGGCGCCTGGCTGATTGCCCTGGGCTGGGCCATGTGGCCGGCCCTGCAGCGTTTGCCGGCACTGCGCGCAGTGCCACTGCTGGGCGCCCTGTGGGGTGGCCTGCTGCTCGTCGGCGCCGCTGCCGGGGGCGATGACCTCTGGCAACCGCTGCGCCCATTCGCAGGCGCCGCCGCGCCTGCAGTCACACAGCAGCATGGCGAAGACCGCCTCGTTACCGTCAGCCGTGCCGAAGACCTGCAACGGGAACTGGATGCGGCCAAGGCCCGTGGCCAATGGGTGATGCTCGACTACTATGCCGACTGGTGCGTGTCGTGCAAGGTCATGGAAAAGCAGGTGTTCGCCCGTGCCGATGTGCAGGCGAGCCTTGCCGGCGTGCACCTGCTGCGCCTGGACGTGACCGCCGATTCCCCGGCCAGCCGCGCACTGTTGCAGCGCTATCAGGTACCTGGGCCGCCTAGCATCCTCTGGCTCGGCCCGGAAGGCGAAGAACGCCGTGCGCGGCGCATCACCGGTGAGGTGGATGCGCCCGCGCTCCTGCAACACTGGACGCAGACCAGGAGCCAAGGTTGATGCTGACGGTAACGCTTGGGCCACTGACCATGGCCCTCAACCACCTGTTGATGCTTGCTGCACTGGGCATCGCCAGCCTGGTCGGCTGGTGGGTCGCACGGCGCGGCGGCGAAAGCCCGGAATCAGCGCTGTTCAACCTGTTCCTGATCGGCCTGTTGTGCGCCCGCGCAGGTTTCGTTCTGGTTTACTGGCCGATGTACCGTGACGACCTGCTGCAGGTCATCGACATCCGCGATGGCGGTTTCCTGCTCTGGTCGGGGCTGATCGGCATCGTCCTCGCCACCCTCTGGCAGGGTTGGCGCCACCCTGGGCTGCGCCGGCCGCTGGGCTGGGCGTTGTTCAGTGGCGCGCTGTTCTGGGGCCTGGCCAGTCTGGGCAGCCACCTGTACAGCAAGGGCACCGAGCTGCCGGAGCTGAGCCTGCGCAATGCCGGCGGGCAATCGATCGCGCTGCACAGCTACCGCGGCAAACCGCTGGTCATCAACATCTGGGCCACCTGGTGCCCGCCGTGCCGACGCGAGATGCCAGTGCTGCAGCAGGCCCAGGGCGAATACCCCCACGTGACCTTCCTGTTCGTCAACCAGGGCGAGACGCCGGAAAACGTCAGTACCTTCCTCGCCACCACCGGGCTGAGCCTGACTCATGTGCTGTTCGACGGCACTGGCCTGCTGGCCCAGCGGGTCGGCTCGATGGCTCTGCCCACCACGCTGTTCTACGACGCCAACGGGCGGCTGGTCGGCAGCCACCTGGGCGAGTTGTCCCGGGCCAGCCTGCGCCATGCCCTGGAACCTTTCGAGCGGGCTGCCGCGCCCGCACCTGCCGCACAAGGAAACTGACATGCGACTGACTGCTCTGCTGCCCCTGTCCCTGGCCCTGCTGGCCGCCCCACTGGTGCAAGCCGAAGAGCTGCCCAAGGCGGTCCAGCAACTGCAAGCCAAGGGCGCCGTGATCAAGGGCAGTTTCGATGCGCCCAACGGCCTGCGCGGCTATGCCGCCGAATACCAGAACAACGGCATTGCCCTGTACCTGACGCCCGACGGCAAGCATGTGCTGGTCGGCAGCCTGTTCGACGAACAGGGCCAGGACCTGAGTGCCGAGCCCCTGGAAAAGCTGGTGTACGGGCCCATGTCCAAGGCCATCTGGGCCAAGCTGGAAAAGACCAGCTGGATCGCCGACGGCAAGGCCGACGCGCCGCGCACGGTGTACCTGTTCAGCGACCCGAACTGCCCCTACTGCAATATGTTCTGGCAACAGGCACGGCCATGGGTGGAGTCGGGCAAGGTGCAGCTACGCCATATCATGGTCGGTATCATCCGCGAGGACAGCCCCGGCAAGTCGGCGGCGCTGCTGGCGGCCAAAGACCCGGCCAAAGCGCTGGCGCAACATGAGAAAGCCGGTAAGGCCAGTACGCTGAAGGCGCTGGACAAGGTGCCGGAGGCGGTGCAGCAAAAGCTGGACGGCAACCTGGCCTTGATGGAAGAAATGGGCCTGCAGGCAACCCCGGCCATTTTCTATCAAGATGAACAGGGCAACCTGCAGAGCCAGCAAGGGGCTCCACGGCCGGAACTGCTCGGCAAGATTCTCGGCAAGCGTTAAGTGCAGGAAGGCGGCCCTGCCAACAGGGCCGCCTGGTGTGAATCAACTGCTGGTGTTGGACATCGCTTTCAGGCAAAGGTAGTCCGCCAGCAGGTTGACCGGCCTGTCCAGCTTGCTTGCCTCTATCTGGCATGCCTTGATTGTCCAGGCATAACCACGCAACGCGGCAGCCTCCACCTCCACTTCCACTTTGTCGGTCAGCAGGCCGCCGTTGATGACCTTCCACTTCCCTGGCGGGTCGTAGCTGGTGCTCATGGCGAAGTAGGTCAGCACATGATTGGGGGCGGCCTTGATTTCCGGCGTATCCGAACGCACGCCCACCAGGGCGTAGTCTTTGGCCACATGCTTGCTTTCCACCGGCAGGGAGCCGGGAAGCTCTTCGGCCGTGAGGCCAAATGGCAGCGAAACCCGCGATGGCGGGAAATCTTTCTCGCGAAAATCCTGCGCGGCCAGCGCGCGTGTTTCCGAGAGCAGGCTGTGGATACGCTTGTTCTGCGCCTTGCCCTCCTTCACCGAGGCCTTGAAGAAGCGGGTCAGGTAGTCGAGTGACAGGTGCCTGGCGAAACGCTCACGCAGGTCTGGGGCGAAGAAGTCCCAGATGGGCACCAGCACATCCCAGCCAATCACCGCCATCGACGAATAGTCCGCCATCACCGACCGCAGCCATTCTTGCGGCTGGCCTGCCAGGGCCGCGTCACCGCCGAGCACTGTCCAGCGCTTGACCACATCCTGGCGGGCACTGTCATTGCTGGTGTACGAGGTGGATGAATTCCCCGCACCGAACTCACTGCCGCCCGACGCGATCCCTTTGATATCGGCTTTCTGCACATTGGCAAAGCGCGTGCCGGCCGCTTCCTCGACCACACTGATGGCCTTATCGCTGCTGGAGTGTTCGTATGAACTCAAGCGCCCGCCAATCAGGTAGCGCTGCGGGATCAGCAGGCCTTTACCCTGCAACTCACGCACCAGCTCGACGCGACGGGCTTCGCGCTCCTCGTCGCTGACCCCGACGATCTCGCGCTCGAAGGCCCTGAGCGCATTGTCGAACTCGATCTGCACATCCTGCGGAATCTCGATCAGCTCGCGCGGGATCTTGATCCAGGCTGCGGGAACTTCACGCACCATCGAAACATGCAATGCCCGCGTCTGCAGGGCGCTGCCCTGCTGCGTGCTACGGGTGAATTCCGCCTTGCCGGCGGCCTCCACGTCAGCCACTTCCAGCTCGGCCTTGCCGGAGGAGCCGAACACCAGGTGCATGGCGTTGGACTGGTGCGCCGAGGACAACGCTTGATCCTCCAGGGCGCGAACCGAGGTATTGGCCGTGCTGACCGTGGTCACCAGCTGGCTTTGCAGGAAGTAGTTGCACACCCACTGCCGCGAGGCGTCGTCCAGGCGGCTGAAAGCGTCCGGGAACCTGGCCATGTCCTCGCGCGCGCCGATGTTTCCGGCGTCCAGCGTCACCGCCATCGGCAGTTTGCCGCTGAGCAGTGTCTGGTCGATGAGTTGCAGGATCTTGAGCGTCTGCTTGTCGGTGGTGGGTTTACTGGTGACATCCGGCAGGGCGATGTCGGTGAGGCCAAGCTTGGATACAACCCCTTTGAGGTCCTGTCGCGGCTCGGCCGCGAGGGCCTTGAACAGCTTCTCGAGGTTCTTGGCGATCTCGTCCTGCTTCTTGCCAGCGCTGGCGTCCGTCTTGGCTTCAGGCTTGGCTGCAGGTTTGCTCTCGGGCTGAATGGCAGGCTTGCCCTTGCCGTCATCGCCCGCCTTGGCCGCGGCTTGCGCTGCCGGCTTGAGGGCCACATGCAGCTTGCCTTCGGTCACCACCGCATCGACCTCGATGTCGGGCTCGACGCTTTCGTTCATCGCATCGCCCTCGATCACGAACTGCCATGTCTTGCCCTTGAGGGGGCCCAGCGTACTGATCTCCTTGCGCAACTGGGCAAAGGTCTTTTCCGCCACGTCCAGGTCGGTCGCGGCAGTCACTCCGTCAACGATCAGCTTCATTGCTTCCCTACCTTCAATCGGTTAATGGATATCGGTACGTCGCACTGCAGACATCTCAAGCCGCCAGATAGTGGCATACTGACATGAGCGCGAATACTCCCTTTCATCCTGGAAGCTTTGCGTAGTGATGCCCCGATCATCGGCAAACCGTTGATCGGGGCTCACAGGGCTCAAACCATCAAAGCCCCTCCAACTCCGCCATCAGATCACTCAACCGGTCCACCTTGTCCTCATCCAGCGCACTGTCCTGCAGCCCGCGCACATACGCTGCCAGCTCCTCGACCGTGCTGCACTCGAACATCGCCCGCAAAGGCACATTGAGCTGCAACTGTTTCTGCACCCTTGATGCGATCTGTGTCGCCAGCAGCGAATGCCCACCCAGCTCGAAGAAGTTGTCGTGCACCCCCACCCGCTCGGCCTTGAGCACATCGGCCCAGATGCCGGCGAGCACCTCTTCCAGCGCGTCACGCGGTGCCTGGTAGGCCTGGCTGTGCTGGCCGCCGATGTCGATGGCCGGCAGGGCCTTGCGGTCGAGCTTGCCGTTGGCGTTGTGCGGCAGGCGGTCGAACCAGCCCCAGTGCAGCGGCACCATGTACTCCGGCAATTCGGCGCGCAGGCGTTGCTTGACCTGCTCCAGCAGCGTGGCATCGGGTGTGACGCCCTGATGGGCCACCAGGTAGCCGACCAGGTACTTGCCGTTGACGCCATCCTGCACGCCGACGGCGGCGTCGCGGACCTCGGCCTGTTCGTGCAGGCGGGCTTCGATTTCGCCGAGCTCGATGCGGTAGCCGCGGATCTTCACCTGGTGGTCGATGCGCCCGACATACTCGAGCACACCGTCCTGGCGCTGCCGCGCCAGGTCACCGGTGCGGTACAGGCGCTCACCCGGCGCACCGTGCGGGTGCGGGATGAACGCCAGGGCGGTGCGCACCGGGTCGCCGACATAGCCACGGCCCACGCCGGTACCGGCCACGCACAACTCACCCACCGCGCCCAGCGGCACCAGTGCCTGGTCCTCGCCATACAGGTACAGGCGGTTGTTGTCGGTCGGCGTGCCGATTGGCAGGTAGCTGCCACGGGTCGAAGCCAGGTCGACGCGGAAGAACGCCACGTCATCCGAACACTCCGCCGGGCCGTAGGCATTGACCAGGCCGATGCCCGGATAGCGCTGCAGCCATTGCGCGGCCAGCTCCGGCGGCATCGCTTCGCCGGTCGGCAGCATCCAGCGCAGGCCATCCAGCGCCTGGTGATCGTTGGCCAGCATGCCCTGGATCAGCGAGGGCACGCTTTCCAGCACGGTGATGCCGGTGGCCTGCACATGGGCCAGCAGGCCCTGCGGATCGTGGGCGATGGCGTTCGGCACGATCTCGACCTTGGCCCCGAACAGCGGTGCGGCGAGGAACTGCCAGACCGAGATGTCGAAGCTCTGCGAGGCGGTCTGGGCGATCACGTCGTGCTCGCTCAGCGCCAGGTACGGCACTTTGCTCAGCTGGTTGTTGAGCATGCCACGCTGCTCGACCATCACGCCTTTCGGCAAGCCGGTGGAGCCTGAGGTGTAGATCACATAGGCAAGGTTGTCCGGCCCACTGTGAATACCTGGGTTGTGGCTGGCGATGGCGCTCGCCTGCACGTCTTCCCACACCAGCAACTGCGGGCGAGCCACGCCGGCCAGCTCGTCCAGCAGCAAGCGTGCCTGCCCGGCGCAGGCGGCGCTGCACACCAGCACCGGCGTGCGGCTGAGCTCGACGATGCGCTGCAGGCGCGCCGACGGCAGGCCGGGGTCCAGCGGCAGGTAGCCGGCACCGGCCTTGAAGCTGCCGACGATCATGCCCAACAGCGGCAGGCCACGTTCGGCCAGCAGCGCGACCGGCTGATCGACGGCCACACCCGCGGCGACCAGGGCATGGCCCAGGCGGTTGGCCGCCAGGTTCAGCCCGGCATAGTCATAGCTTGCCTCCAGGCAACGGGCCACCGTGCGCTCGGGGTGCGCGGCGACCTGCGCCTCAAACTGCGCAACGTAGCTCTGCTCCAAGGCATAGGCGTGTGCGGTGCGGTTGCAGTCGTCGAGCAGGAAGCGCTGTTCGTCCTCACCCAGCAACGGCAGCTCGCTGACCTCCCCTTCAAACCCTTGCACCAGCGCCAGCAGCAGGCGCTTGAACTCAGCCAGCAGGCGCTCGACGGTGGCGTGGTCGAAGTAACGCTGGTCGAACGACAGGTGCAGGCCCAGGTCGTCGCCTGGGTAGCACACCGCCGTCAACGGGAAGTTGGTGTGGGTGCGGCCCGAGTCGGAGCTGGCGTTCAGGTGCTGGGCATGGTCGAGCACTGCGGTTTCCACCGGGGCGTTCTCGAACACGAACAGGCTGTTGAACAGCGGCTGGCCCTTGGGCAGCTCGCTGCATTCCTGGATCGTCACCAACGGCAGGTATTCGTACTCGCGCAGCTCCATGTTGCGCTCCAGCAGGCCTTGCAGCCACTGGCGCACGCTGCGGCGCTGGCCAGGTTCGGGCAGTTGCACGCGCAGGGCGATACTGTTGATGAACAGCCCGACAGTGCGCTGCATCTGCGGCATGCTCACCGGGCGCCCGGCCACGGTCACGCCAAAGGCCACGTCGCGTTCGCCGCTGTAGCGGGCCAGCACCAGCGCCCAGGCCGCCTGGGCGAAGGTGTTGATGGTCAGTTGGTGGGCCTGGGCCAGTTCACGCAGGCGCACGCCATCGCTCATTTCCAGGCGGGTATAGCAGTCGCCCACCACCATGCCGTCACCGGCATGGTCGTTGCGCAGCGGGCGGTCGCTGGGCAGCGCCGTGGCGCGTTCGAAGCCTGCGAGGTTGGCCTGCCACCAGCCACGCGCGTCATCGAGGTCCTGGCGTTGCAGCCAGCCGATGTAGTCGCGGTAGCGCGGCGGCACTGGCAGCTGGGCCTGGCGGCCTTCGCCGAGGGCCTGGTAAAGCTCGAAGAAGTCGTTCATCAGCAGCGAGCGGCACCAGGCATCGATGAGGATGTGGTGGTTGCTCATCATGAACCAGTAGCGCTCGTCGTCCACGCGTACCAGGCGCAGGTGGAACGGTGCTTCGCGCAGCAGTTCGAAACCGGCCTCGCGCTCCTGCTTGTGCAGGGCTTGCAGGCGCTGCTCCTGGGCGTCTTCGTCGAGGCCACGCCAGTCCTGATAGTCCACCGGCGTGCTGCCTGGTTTGTGGATGATCTGCAGCATCGCTTCGCCGGCATTCCAGCTGAACGACGCGCGCAGGGCCTCATGGCGCGCCACCACCGCCTGCCAGGCCTGGGTGAAGCGCTGCGGGTCGAGCGCGCTGTTGATGCGGTAGCGGTCCTGCATGTAGTAGATGCCGGTGCCCGGTTCCAGCAGGGTATGCAGCAGCAGGCCTTCTTGCATCGGGGTCAGCGGGTAGACATCCTCGATGTGCGCGGCCGGGATCGGCAGCGCGTCGATCTGCTCCTGGGTCAGGTGTGCCAGCGGGAAGTCCGAGGGCGTGAAGCTGCCGTTGCCTTCGGCCAGGCAGTGGCCGACCAGGGCCAGCAACTCCTGGCGATAGGCCTCGGCCAAGTGGGCGATGGTCTGTTCGTCGTAACGCTCGCGGCTGTAGGTCCAGCGCAGTTGCAGGGCACCGCCGTAGACCTGGCCGTCGACGCTGAGCCAGTTGGGCAGCGGCGCGTCCAGGTCGTGGGCCAGGCCTGCTGGCGCATCCAGCGGCTGGAACAGTGCTGCGGCATCGAACTGCTGGTCGAACTGGCCCAGGTAGTTGAAGGTGATGCGTGCCTGTGGCAGCGCGGCCATGCTTTCGCGCCCGACGTCGTCGGCCAGGTAGCGCAGCACGCCGTAGCCCTGGCCTTTGTGCGGCACCTCGCGCAGTTGCTCCTTGATGCGCTTGATCGAAGTGGCGCGGGCGCTGTCACCCTCACCGGCCTGCGGGTTCAGGCGCAGCGGGTAGGCGTTGGTGAACCAGCCGACGCTGCGGGTCAGGTCCATGTCCTCGAACAGGCCGTCGCGGCCGTGGCCTTCGAGCTGCACCAGTACCTCGTCGCCGCCGGCCCAGCGGCACAACGTGCGCGCCAGGGCGGTCAGCAGCAGGTCATTGACCTGGGTGTGATAAGCCGCCGGTGCCTGTTGCAGCAATTGGCGGGTCTGCTCCACGTCCAGGCCGATGGCCAGGGTGCTGGCATGCCGGTGCAGGTTGCCGCCCTGCGGGTGATCGCAGGGCAGCTCTTGGCGCACATCGCCCAGCTGGCCTTGCCACCAGGCGAGTTCGTCGCGCAGCGAATCGCTGCCGGCATAGCTGGCCAGGCGCGCGGCCCAGTCAGCCATGGCGTGGGTCTTGGCCGCCAGCGGCTGGCCACGGTACAGCGCCTGCAGGTCTTCGAGCAGCACACGCCAGGACACACCGTCGACCACCAGGTGATGGATCGCCAGCAGCAGGCGTTGGTCGCCCTGCCCGTCGCTCACCAGCAAGGCCCGCAGCAGCGGCCCCTGTGCCAGGTCCAGGCTGCGTTGCACGTCGGTGTAGAGCGCCTGGCAGTCGTTGAAGTCGGCCACCGTGGCAGTCCACAGCAGTTGCTCGCCGGTGCACGCGGCGTATTCACCGTGCCAGCGGCCGTTGGCCTGGGTGAAGCGCAGGCGCAGGCTGTCGTGGTGTTCCACCAGCGCGGCCAGCGCACGTTCCAGGGTGGCGCTGTCCAGGGGCTGACGGGCCTCCAGCAACACCGCCTGGTTCCAGTGCTGCGGCTGGGCCACATCACTGTCGAAGAACCAGTGCTGGATCGGCGTCAGGCCGCTGCGGCCCTGGCGCAGCCCCTGCTCGATGCTGCTCGGCGCTTCGCTGCGGCTGACCACGGCGGCGAGGGTTTGGATGGTCTGGTGCTGGAACAGGTCGCGCGGGGTGAACTGCAGGCCCAGCTGGCGGGCGCGGCTGACCACCTGGATGGACAGGATCGAGTCGCCGCCCAGTTCGAAGAAGTTGTCCTGCACGCCCACGCGGGTGACGTTGAGCACCTCGCGCCAGATTTGCGCCAGTTGCCCTTCGAGCTCATTGGCCGGCGCCTGATACTGCTGGCGCGCTTGCGCAAGGTCGGGCAGCGGCAAGGCGCGGCGGTCGAGCTTGCCGTTGCCCATCAGCGGCAGGCTGCCCAGCAGCACCAGGTGCGCTGGCACCATGTAGTCCGGCAGGTGCTGGCGCGCATCGGCCTTGACCGCTTCGCGCAGCTGGGCCTGGGCCTCGCTGTCGGCCCCGGCCTGCTTGCACACCAGGTAGCCCACCAGTTGTTTGCCACCCGGCACGTCGAGGGCCAGGACCACGGCCTCGTCGACATCGGCATGCTCCTGCAGGCGGCTTTCGATTTCCCCAAGTTCGATGCGGAAACCGCGAATCTTCACTTGCTGGTCGGCTCGACCGACGTATTCCACCAACCCGTCGGCGCGCAGGCGCACCAGGTCGCCGGTGCGATACAGGCGCCCACCGTCCTGGCTGAACGGGTCGGCGACAAAGCGCTCGGCGCTGAGCCCCGGGCGGTCGTGGTAACCCTGGGCCAGGCCGGCACCGCCGACGTACAGCTCACCGATGCCACCTTGCGGCAGCAACGCCAGGTCTTCATCGAGGATGTAGGCGCTGCGCGCGCCGATCACCCGGCCGATCGGGACGCTGCCGGCATCGGCGGGCAGCGTGTCTGGCGCCAGACAGGCGAGCGGCATGACCACGGTTTCGGTGGGGCCATAGGCGTTGACGAACTGCTGCGGGGCAAAGGCCTGGCGAATGCGCGCCAGGTGCTCGCCAGTCAGCGCTTCACCGCCGGTGATCACCAGGCGCACTGGCAGTTGCTCGCCCTGCCCGGCCAGGTACTGGGCCAGCTGGCTGCCGTAGCTTGGGGTGAAGCCGAGGATGCTCACCTGCTGCTCGCGCACCAGCTGGCAGATCTCCTCGGCGCCCCATTGGCCCTGGGCCCGCAGCACCACGCGGGCGCCGCACAACAGCGGCACCAGCAGGCGTTCGCTGGCGGCGTCGAAGTTGATCGAATAGAAGTGCAGCTCGCAGTCGTCGCTGCGCATGCCGAAGGCGTCGATCACCGCCTGGCAGTGCATGGCGATTTCACCGTGGCTGACCACCACGCCCTTCGGCTTGCCGGTAGAGCCGGAGGTGTAGATCAGGTAGGCCTGATGCTGCGGCAGGTTGAGGTTGTCCAGCGGCGCGTCGCTGTAGGCGGACAGGCTGGCAGCGTCGTCCTCCAGGCTCCAGCGCGCCACGCCGTCAGGCAATTCGCCAAGGGTTTCGAGCAGCGCACGCTGGCTCAACAGCAGGCCGATGCGGCTGTCCTCGATCATGTAGCGCAGGCGGTCGAGCGGGTATTCCGGGTCGAGCGGCACATAGGCACCGCCGGCCTTGAGGATGGCCAGCAGGCCGACAACCATCTCCAGCGAACGCTCCAGCGCCAGGCCCACGCGCACCTGCGGGCCGACACCGCGCTCGCGCAGGGCACGGGCCAGGCGATTGGCCTGCTGGTCGAGTTCGGCGTAGGTCAGGTGCTGGCCGGCGAAGGTCAAAGCGCCGGCTTGCGGCGTGCGGGCAGCCTGGGCGGCGAACAGGCCATGAAGCGTCTGGTCGAGGGCATAGTGATGCTCACCCTGCAACTGGCCGATCATCGCCTGCTGTTCGGCGTCGGCCAGCATCGGCAGTTCGCACAGGCGCTGTTGCGGGTCGTCCAGAACGCCCACCAGCAATTGCTGCCAGTGCTCGGCCATGCGGGCGATGCGCGGCTCGTCGAACAGGTCGCGGCTGTAGGTCAGGCAGCAGCCCAGGCGGCCATCCAGGTCGGTGACCTCCAGGTACAGGTCGAACTTGGTGGCGCTGGCATCGTTGACCAGGTAATCCACCTGCATGCCGGCCAGCGTGCGGCTTTGCTGGAAGGCCCAGCGCTGCACGTTGCACATCACCTGGAATAGCGGGTTGTAGGCGCTGCTACGCGCTGGCTGCAGGGCTTCGACCAGTTGGTCGAACGGCAGGTCCTGGTGCGACTGGCCTTCGATGGCGGCCTGGCGCACCTGGTCGAGCAGCGCGGCGGCGGTCATCTGCCCGTCCAGCTCGCAACGCAGCACCTGGGTGTTGAGGAAGGCGCCGATCAGCCCTTCGCTTTCCGGGCGGATGCGGTTGGCCACCGGCGCGCCGATGCGCAGGTCGCGCTGGCCGCTGTAGCGGTGCAGCAAGGCGGCCAGGGTGGCGGTCATGGTCATGAACAGGGTCAGCCCGCGCTGGCTGTTGAACGCATGCACGCGGGCGACCAGCGCTGGGTCGAGGGCGAAGCGGTACAGCTCGCCACGATGGCTCTGCACCGCCGGGCGTGGGCGGTCGGCCGGCAGCGCCAGCACCGGGTGCTCGTCGCCCAGGCGGGTTTTCCAGTAGGCCAGCTGGCGCTCGCCCTCGCCGCTTTCCAGCCATTGCCGCTGCCACACGCTGTAGTCCAGGTACTGCACCGGCAGCGGTTCAAGTGGCGACTCGCGCTCGTCGACGAAGGCTTCGTACAGCTCGCCCAGTTCGCGGGCGAAGATGTCCATGGCCCAGCCTTCGGTGACGATGTGGTGCAGGGTCAGCACAAAGTAGTGTTCGCGCTCTTCAGCCTTGACCAGGCAGGCGCGCAGCAGCGGGCCGCGCTCCAGGTCGAAGGGCTGGTGCGCCTGCTCGTCGGCCAGTTGCTGCAGGCGCTGCTGGCGGGTGGCGGCAGGCAAGGCGCTGAGGTCTTGCCAGGCCAGCTTCACGCCGCTGTGCTCGGCCACGCACTGGTACGCTACGCCGTCGATGGCAGGGAACGTGGTGCGCAGGGTTTCGTGGCGCACGATCAACGCCTGCAGCGCGCGCTCGAAGGCATCCACATGCAAGGTGCCGCGCAGGCGCGCCATGCCGCCGACGTTGTAGGCCGGGCTGTCCGGCTCCATCTGCCAGAGGAACCACATGCGCTGTTGCGAGTAGGACAGCGGCACGGCCTGGCGGCGGTCGACACGGGTGATTTCGCCTTGCAGGTTGTGTTCGCCTGCTTCGCGGATGCGTGCGATCTCGGCGCAGAAGGCGCCCAGTTCGCTGGCTTCGAACAGCACCTTCAGCGGCAACTCCACATCACAGGCCTGGCGGGTGCGCGAGACGATCTGGGTGGCCAGCAGCGAGTGGCCGCCCAGGGCGAAGAAGTCGTCGTGCAGGCCGATGCGCGGCAGGTTCAGCACTTCGCGCCAGATGGCCGCGACCTGCTGCTGCAGCGCGCTCTGCGGTTCGACATGTTCACGTTGCTGCCAGACCGGCGCCGGCAGGGCCTTGCGGTCGACTTTGCCGCTGGGGCCCAGCGGCATGTGCTCCAGCGCGATCAACTGCGCCGGCACCATGTAGGCCGGCAGGCGCTCGCCCAGGTTGGCCAGCAACGCATCCGCCTGTGCGGGGCCGCTGTAATAGCCGACCAGCTGCGCGCCGACGGCGTCCTGGTGGATCAGCACCAGTGCCTGCGCGACACCCGGCTGGGCAAGCAGGCAAGCCTGGACTTCTTCGGGTTCGACGCGAAAGCCTCGCACCTTCACCTGCTGGTCGAGACGACCCAGGTACTCCAGGGCCTCGGCCTGCACCTGCCAGCGGGCACGGTCGCCACTGCGATACAAGCGCTCGCCGTTGCCATCGGCCTGGGGCACGAAGCGCTCGGCGGTCAGGCCTGGGCGGCCCAGGTAGCCACGGGCCAGACCCGCGCCGCCCAGGTACAGCTCACCCGGCACCCCCGGGGCGGCCAGTTGCAGGTCGGCATCGAGCACGCGGCAGACCACATTGCCCAGCGGGCGGCCGATGGGCGAGCGCTCACCGTCCTCGGCCTGGCAGTGCCAGTGGGTGACGTTGATGGCGGTCTCGGTCGGGCCATAGCGGTTGTGCAGTTGTACCTGCGGCAGCCGCTGCAGCACGCGGTCGCGCAGGCTCGCCGACAACGCTTCACCGCCGCAGAACAGCCGACGCAGGCTGGAGCAGCCTGCGGCCAGCGGTTCTTGCACGAACACCTGCAACAGCGGCGGCACGAAGTGCAACATGGTCACCTGATGCTGCTGCACCAACGCGGCGATACGCTGCGGGTCGCGGTGCTCACCGGGGCCGGCCAGCACCAGTTTGCAGCCGGTGATCAGCGGCCAGAAGCATTCCCACACCGACACGTCGAAGCTGATCGGTGCCTTCTGCATCAGCACGTCGCTGTCGCCCAGCGCGTAGGTGGTTTGCATCCATTGCAGGCGCTCGGCCAACGCTGCGTGGGTGTTGCCCACGCCTTTGGGTTGGCCGGTAGAACCGGAGGTGTAGATCACGTAGGCCAGGTTGTCGCCGTGCAGGTGCAGGCCCGGCGCGTGGCTTGGCCAGCTATCCAGGTGCAGCTGGTCGAGGGCGATGGCGCTGACGCCGTCGACCTGGGGCAAGCGCGCGAGCATGCCACTGTTGCTCAGCAGCAGGCTGGCCTGGCAATCGCGCAGCATGTAGGCCAGGCGCTCGGCCGGGTAGTCGACGTCCAGCGGCACATAGGCGCCGCCCGCCTTGAGGATGGCCAGCAGGCCAACCAGCAGTTGCGGCGAGCGCTCGACGGCGATGGCCACGCACGTGTCGGGGCCAACGCCTTTGTCGCGCAGGTAATGCGCCAGGCGGTTGGCCTGCTGGTGCAGCTCGGCGTAGTCGAGGCTGCCGCCGTCCCAGGCCAGAGCGGTGCGCTCCGGTGTCTGGCGAGCCTGTTCGTTGAGTTGCTCCACCACCAGACGCTGCGGTGCCGGCGCGAGTGCCTGCCCCCAGGCCAGCAGTTGCTGGCGGCCTTGCTCATCCAGCAAATCGACATCGCCCAAAGCCAGTTGCGGTTGCGCGCACACCTGCTCGAGCAGCGCCAGCAAGTGCTGGGACAGGCGCTTGACGGTACTGCCGGCGAACAGCTCGGCGGCATAGTCGAAGGCCAGGCTCAGGCGGCCCTGGTGGTCTTCTTCGCTGTGCAATTGCAGGTCGAACTTGGCTTCGCGGCTGTGCCACGGCAGCTCTTCGGCGAGTAGGCCCGGCAGGCGGCGCAAGGCCGAGAGGTCGCGTTGCTGATGGTTGAACATGACCTGGAACAGGCCTTGCTCACGGGCCTCGGGCAGCGCTTCGAGCAGTTGTTCGAAGGGCAGGTCCTGGTGGGCCTGGGCGTCGAGGGTGGCCTGGCGCACCTGTGCCAGCAGCTGCGCGAACGGCAGGCGGCCATCCAGTTGCGCACGCAGCACCTGGGTGTTGATGAAGAAGCCGACCATGCCTTGGGTTTCCTGGCGAGGGCGGTTGGCGTTGGGCACGCCGACGCGGATGTCGGCCTGGCCGGTGTAGCGGTGCAGCAGGCCTTGCCAGGCCGCCAGCAAGACCATGAACAGGCTGGCCTGCTGCTCGCGGGCCAGGCCTTTGAGCGCTTCGGTCAGCTTGGCGGGCACTTTGAGGTTCAAGCGTGCAGCGCGGTGGTGGTGCTGGCTGGAACGGGGTTGGTCCGGGTGCAGGTCGAGCACCGGCAGCGCGTCACCCAAGCGGGCCTTCCAGTATTCCAGCTGGCGCGCGCTTTCGCCTTCGGCCAGCGACCGGCGCTGCCAGTTGCCATAGTCGGCATAACCCAGCGACAGCGGCGCAAGCGAGGCCTCCTGGCCTTGGCAGCGGGCGGCATAAAGCTTGGCGAACTCGTCGAGCAGGATGTTCAGCGACCAGCCATCGGCGACGATGTGGTGCAAGGTCACCCACAGCTGATGGTCTTCGTCATCCAGTTGAGCGAGGGTCACGCGAAGCAGCGGCCCCTGGATCAGGTCGAACGGTTCCTGCGCTTCTGCTTCGCGGCGCTCGGCCACTTCGGCGTCAGTCAGCCCTTGCAGGTCGAGGCGAAGCAGGTTGAACGGCTGCTCGGGCAGGATGCGCTGCAGGGCCTGGCCGTCTTCTTCGCTGAACACCGTACGCAGCGCTTCGTGGCGTGCCACCAGCGCCTGGAACGCGGCCTGCAGCGCAATGTCGTCCAGCTCGCCGCGCAACTGCAGGCCAGCCGGAATGTTGTAGGCCGCCGATTGCGGCTGCAGTTGCCACAGCAACCACAGGCGGTTTTGCGCCAACGACTGCGGCAGGGCCTGGCCACGGCCCAGGCTCGCGATAGCCGCCGTTTCGCAACCGCCTTCGGCAATGATGTGCGCCACGGCGGTGCTGTACTCGGCCAGGGTCGGCGCTTCGAACAAGGTGCGCAGGCTCAGCTGGATACCCAGCTCATCGGCCAGCCGCGCGGTAGCCTGGGTGGCGGCGATGGAGTTGCCGCCCAGCAGCAGGAAGTGGTCGTCGGCGGCGACCGAATCGGCCTTGAGGATCTCACGCCAGATCGCGGCGATGCGCGCCTGCAGGCCCTCGCCGGCTGCGGCGCCCTCGGGCACGGTGACAACCGTCGGGAAGCGCGCATAGCAATCCAGGCTGCCATCGTTCATGCGCAGGCGGCACGCCGAACGTTGCAGCTTGCCGCTGGAGGTCTTGGGCAGTGCGCCGGGGTTCAGCAGCAGGACCACGGCAGGCGCTTGGCGGCAGGCATCGGCGATGACCTGACGCAAGGCCTTGATCAGCGCTTCGGGCGCTACGGCCTTCTGCACGTTGCGGCTGATTTCCACCGCCACGCCGATCCCCTCCTCACCCTGATCGTCGACCGCGAACACCGCCACACGGCCTTTGCGCAGCCCCTCGACTTCACGTTCGAGGGTTTTTTCCAAGTCCTGCGGGTACAGGTTCTGGCCCCGCACTATCAGCATGTCCTTCAGGCGCCCGGTGACGAACACTTCGCCCTCACGCATGAAGCCCAGGTCACCGGTGCGCAGCCAGGTCTGGCCGTCCATTTCGACAAAGGTGCGCGCGCTGGCCTCAGGGTTGCGCCAGTAGCCCAGGGCGATACTCGGGCCGCCTGCCCAGATCTCGCCGACCTGGTTATCCGCCAGCCGCTCCAGGCGCTGTGGCTCGACGATACGCACCGCGTGGCCTGGCTGTGGGTAGCCGCAGCTCATCACCACACTGCCCTTGCCGGCTTCGGCGCGGTTGGCGGCGAACGCCTCGGCATCCAGCTCCAGCGCCCCGATGCCCTGGCCACGGCGGCTGCCGCTGACGAACAAGGTCGCCTCGGCCAGGCCATAACTGGCGAAGAAGCTGCTGGGCGTGAAACCGCAGGCGGCGAACTTCTCGGCGAAGGTGCCCAGGCTGTCCTGGCGGATGGGTTCGGAACCGGAATAGGCCACGCGCCAGCGGCTCAGGTCGAGGCCGGCCAGGGCTGCTTCGCTCACCCGTTCGCTGCACAGGCGGTAGGCAAAGTCAGGCCCGCCGCTGATGGTGCCGCCGTACTCGCTGATTGCCTGCAGCCAGCGGTGCGGCCGGGCAAGGAAATAGCCCGGCGACATCAACACGCAAGGCACGCCACTGAAAATCGGCTGTAGCAACCCGCCGATCAGGCCCATGTCGTGGTACAGCGGCAGCCAGCTGACGATTACATCATCCGGGTTGAGGTCGATGCCGAAACCGTGACGGATCAGTTGCTCGTTGGCCACCAGGTTGCCATGGCTGACCTGCACGCCTTTGGGCAACGCGGTGGAACCCGAGGTGTACTGGAGGAAGGCGATGTCATCGCTGGCCAGTGCAGGTGCTTGCCAGGCGCTGGCCAGCGCCGGGTCCAGGCCATCCACCGCCAGCAGTGCGGGGGCGTTCTCGCCACTCAGGGCTGCCAGGCCCTGGAGGTTGTCGTGCAGCGCTGCCACGGTCAGCAGCAGGCGCGGCTCGGCGTCATCAATGATCGACAGCAACCGCTGCTGGTGATGCTGGCGCGAGGACTCCGGTGGATAGGCCGGTACGGCGATGACACCGGCATAGAGGCAGCCGAAGAACGCCGCCACGTAGTCCGGGCCGCTGGGGAACAGCAGCACGGCACGGTCACCGAACCCGGCACGCGCCTGCAAGGCAGCGGCGATGGTACGCGCGCGCAGGTCGAGGTCGCGATAGCTGAGCACGGCCTGCTCGCCGGGGGCATCGGCCAAAAAGCGCAGGGCGATGCGGTCCGGGGTCTGCGCAGCGCGTTGCGCCAGGGCCTGGACCAGCGAGAGCGGGAGTTCGAAGGCGTCCGTCATGGGGTGTTCCTGCCAGTGTCTGGGTAAGTCGGGCCGGCTGCCCCGCGCGAGGGTGGCGGGCAGCGTTCGGCGGCCGGATGTACAGAGGGGAACGGATGGGCACGGGAAGAAATTACCGGGACGACGCAGCCATGAAGCCCGCAAAAGGTGAACCGCGTCACGCGCACTTGCTTAGAACTGAAACTAATGGATACTCATTAACTTTCGTATTTGACAATCATTATCATTCTGAATAGCTTGTCGCACGTCGTAGGTGGCTTCCCTGTCCGGGGTGCTCCTATTCCCCTTCGAGACAAGGTGATTTCCATGGCGGAACAACTATCCACAAGTAAGTGCGATTCACCATTACTCCAAGCATTCGTTGACAACCGCAGCATCCTGGTCAAGATCGCAGCCCGCATCACCGGCTGCCGCTCGCGCGCCGAAGACGTGGTCCAGGACGCCTTCTTCCGGCTCAGCGCCGCCCCGCAGATCACCTCCTCCTTCAAGGCCCAGCTCAGCTACCTGTTCCAGATCGTACGCAATCTGGCCATCGACCATTACCGCAAGCAGGCGATGGAGCTGAAGTATTCGGGCACTGAAGAGGAAGGCATGAACGTGGTCATCCCTAATGCCTCGCCGGAAGCCACGCACATCAACCTGGCGGCGCTCGAGCACATTGCCGAGGCGCTCAACGAGCTGCCCCAGCGCACCCGTTACGCCTTCGAGATGTACCGCCTGCACGGCGTGCCACAGAAGGACATCGCCAAGGAACTGGGGGTGTCGCCGACACTGGTCAACTTCATGATTCGCGATGCGCTGGTGCATTGCCGCAAGACCGCCAGCCGGCAGGTCTGACCGTTCGCGCCGGCCTTTTCGCGGGCAAGCCCGCGAAACAGGCGGCGCGGTATCAGGCTAGCTTGCAGCGGTCGAAGAACCGCTCCCGCCCCAGGATCATCAGCGCCGCGCGCTTGTGCGGGAAATCGAACGCTTTGTCGCAGTGGAAGCACTGGTCGTGCATGTAGCCGATCATCTTGCCATTGTCGGCACGCGGTTCGGCCACCACCCGCTGGGTGCGCGGGTCATCCAGGAACAGGTAGTGCACCAGCGCCGACAGCCAGCTGGCGACTTTGTGCGGGCCGCGATGCGCCTCCTCGCCGACCAGCATGTGTATGCCGCGATCATAGTCGTCGGCCTGGTAGAACGGTGCGATGCGGTCTTCCTTGGCCCAGTACGCTTCGAAGTAGGCAAACGGCTGATCGTCAAAACAGCCGATCAGGGTCACGGTGTGCGGGTCGGCTTCGAGCTTGGCCAGGTACTCACGGTGCTGCTCCAGCGACCCACCCTCCTGCCAGAACTGCTCCACCCGCGGGTTGTTCTGCCAACGGTTGAAACGCTCCAGGTCCTGGTCGATTTCCAGGGTGCGCAGCGATACCCAGCTGCCCAGGCGCGCGTCGAAGCGCCGGTACACCTCGCCACGGGGTTTGGGCGCACGGCGCGGGTGACGCTTGCCGTTGCTCATCTGCATCTGTTGCGGGTAAATGCCGCCAACCGGCTGGCCGAGCCAGGGCTGGGGCAACTGCCAGAACAGGGTGCGTTCGCACACGTACACGCCCGCCTGCTCGGTGACCAGCAACAGGCCACTGGCAAGCGCTTCGGGCAGCGCCTCCGGCAGGTGCCAAGCCAGCCGTTGGCGGGCCGGGTCGCGCGACAGCAGCCAGTAGCAGGCCGCCCAAAGGGCTTGCTGCGGGCGCTCGGGGCAAAGGCTTTCGAGGTGCACCGCGAGGCTATCGCCAGGCTGCAGGCGCACCTGGATCAACGGCCGGCCCTCAAGGGTCAGGCTCAACCAGCAATCACCCTCGTCGGCACTCAGGCTGCGCCAGCGTGGGGGTGACAAGGGCTGCGAAGCGGCATCGAACGGCATGGGCAGGGCTCACAGAAAATGAAAGGAAGGCTCACTGCTGAAAACGTGGCTGCACGCCGGGAATTTAGTCGCGAGGGGCTTCGACGGTGATCCGGTAGGGCTGGAAGATGCGGGTCAGCTCGCCGGCTTCGCGCAACTGGCGCAACAGCGCGGCGAACTGCTGGGCACTGATCCGGGCATCGGGGCGCAGCAGGGCGTAGTGGTGGTAGACCTGGTCGATGCGCGTGGACGGGATCAGCTGGCTGAGGCTGGCCGGGTTGCGCACCAGGAAATCGCTGAGGTAGGAACGGGTCACCAAGGCGATGTCGGCGCGACCGGCCTGGACCATCAGCAGGTTGCTGTCGTGGGAATAGGTCAGCGTGGCGTTGTAGGTCTTGCGCAGGTAGTTGGGGGCGGAATTGAAAGCGGCGAACGCATAGTGGTAACCATTGAACAGCGCCAGGCGCTTGCCGGCGAGGTCGTCGAAGTAGTGCTGGTCACGGCCGTCGAGCTTCTTGGCAACGAACACTTCGGCGTCTTCCAGACCCATGTCCACCGCCTGATGAGGGATCTGCTGCCACCCCCACTCAGGGTTTTCGAAGATGGCCATGTCGGTGCGGCCCTGCTGGAAGTCGCCAAAGCGCCGCTGGATCGAGGTAGGTACCAGCACGAAGCGGTACTCCTGCTGCAGGTGATTCAACGCCTCGACCAGTTGCGGCAGCAGGCCGGTGTCAGCCCCCTGCTCCGGGCGCACGGTGTAAGGCGGAAAGTGCGCGGCGCCGATCTTCACATCGATGGCGTCGGCTGCCCAGGCCGGCACCGCCAGCACTACTGAAGCCAGCATCAACAAGGTGGACAAAGCCTTCAGGCCGGGCGCTGGAGTCAAGACGGACACTCATCACGGTTCATACCTGGATGCGCCTTAAGCTAGGCGTTTTCCCGGCCTGGCACAACCGCTGGTTATGCCAAAGTGACGGCATTTTGCCAGGGGATGCCGTGTGGCCGCACATTGGCTACGCTGCTCTAGCATGTATGGCGAGGGAGCCTGGTATGGGCCACTGGTTGGTGATCGACCTGGAAGCCACCACCGATGATGGTGGCTGGCCGGTGACGGAGATGGAAATCATAGAGATCGGCGCCAGCCTGGTGACCCGTGACGGCCGCGAAGTGGACCACTTCCAGCGCTTTGTGCGCCCCCGGCGGCGGCCGCAGCTGACGCCGTTCTGCCGCGAGCTGACGCACATCAGCCAGGCCAATGTCGACAGCGCCGCGGCGTTCCCGGAGGTGTGGGCGCGCTTCGAGCGCTGGCTGGGGCACCACCGCGGGCAGTTGCAGGCGTGGGTCAGTTGGGGCGACTACGACCGCCAGCAGCTGCAGCAGGAATGGCAGCAGCATCAGCTCGACAGCCTGTTGCGCAACCTGCCGCACATCAACCTCAAGCAGCGTTTCGCCAAGGCCCGCCACCTGCAGCGGCCGGCCGGGCTGAACGGCGCCTTGCAGCTGGCCGGCATGCACTTTTGCGGGCAGCAGCACCGGGCGCTGGAAGATGCCCGCAATACCGCACGGCTGCTGCCCTTGAGCCTGCCCGCCAATGGCCCCTGAAAGCAGATGACGAGGCGGATGGGCTTGGGCATACTGGCCAGCCCTTTTTCATCCCCCTTTTTCAGGAGTCGCCCCATGTTCAAGGTCAACGAATACTTCGATGGTACCGTCAAGTCGATCGCCTTCGAAGGCACTGAAGGCCCGGCTACCGTCGGCGTCATGGCACCGGGCGAATACGAGTTCGGTACCGCCAAGCGCGAAATCATGCACGTGGTGTCGGGTGCGCTGACCGTCAAGCTGCCGGGTAGCGACAACTGGGAAACGTTCAACGCCGGTGACAAGTTCAATGTGGCCGCCGACAGCAAGTTCCAGTTGAAGGTGGCAGTGGATTCCGCTTACCTGTGCGAGTACCGCGACTAAGCGGTAGCCTGCCCCGGCCTCTTCGCGGGCTTGCCCCGCGAAGAATCCCGCACTATCTCAACAGAAACCCCGCCACCTTCTCAGCCGCTGCCTGCAGATGCTGATCATGGCTGAACCCCGAAGCCTTCAGCGGTTTCAGGTCATGATCCCCCGCCACCAGCCAGCTCACCTCGATCGACGGTGACAGCGCATACCCCGCCACTGCCTCACTATTGCCCAGCGCATCGCGCTCGCCCTGCACGATCAATGTCGGCGTGTGCAACCCGGCCAAATGCTCCACCCGTGGTTTTTCCGGCTTGCCCACCGCATAGAACGGATACCCCAGGCACACCAGCGCATCCGCCCCCAGTTCGTCCGCCAGCAGGCTGGCCATGCGCCCGCCCATCGACTTGCCACCCATCGCCAGCCTGCCCGTGACCAAAGGTCGCACCTGCCGGTACACCTCGCGCCAGCATTCCAGCAGCACCTTCTGCGGATTGGGCGGGCGCTTGCCACCCCCGGCCCTGCGCTCGGCCATATAGGGGAACTCGAAGCGGACCACGCCGACCCCAAGCGCCGCCAGCCTTTGCGCCATGTCGCCCATGAACCCGCTGTCCATCGGCGCGCCGGCGCCATGAGCCAGGATCAGGCAGGCCGCAGGGCGGCTATCTGCCTGATTCCGTGGAGGATCGCAGCGCAAGCCTGGGACATTTCCGATCTTCGCCCATTGATCCCCGTCAATACCGGCACTTTGCCCATTACTCATGCTTGCCTCGCTGTAAAGCCTGCCAATAACCGTGGATGGGAACCCATACATGAACACAACCAGCAGTACCGCCTATAACTACAAGGTGGTCCGCCAATTCGCCATCATGACGGTGGTGTGGGGAATCGTCGGGATGGGGCTCGGCGTCTTCATCGCCGCCCAGCTCGCCTGGCCTTCCCTCAACTTCGACCTCCCCTGGACCAGCTTCGGCCGCCTGCGCCCACTGCATACCAATGCGGTGATCTTCGCGTTCGGCGGCTGTGCACTGTTCGCCACCTCCTATTATTCGGTGCAACGCACCTGCCAGACCACCCTGTTCTCGCCAAAGCTGGCCGCGTTCACCTTCTGGGGCTGGCAACTGGTGATCCTGCTCGCGGCCATCAGCCTGCCGCTGGGCTACACCAGCTCCAAGGAATACGCCGAACTGGAATGGCCGATCGACATCCTGATCACCATCGTCTGGGTCTGCTACGCCATCGTGTTCTTCGGCACGCTGATGAAGCGCACCACCAAGCACATCTACGTGGGCAACTGGTTCTTCGGTGCCTTCATCCTCACCGTGGCGTTGCTGCACATCGTCAACAACCTGGAGCTGCCGGTCAGCCTGACCAAGTCGTACTCGGTCTACGCCGGTGCCACCGATGCCATGGTGCAGTGGTGGTACGGGCATAACGCCGTGGGCTTCTTCCTCACCGCGGGCTTCCTCGGGATGATGTACTACTACGTGCCCAAGCAGGCCGAACGCCCGGTGTATTCCTATCGCCTGTCGATCGTCCACTTCTGGGCGCTGATCACCCTGTACATCTGGGCAGGTCCCCACCACCTGCACTACACCGCGCTGCCCGACTGGGCGCAGTCGCTGGGCATGGTGATGTCGCTGATCCTGCTGGCGCCAAGCTGGGGCGGCATGATCAACGGCATGATGACCCTATCGGGTGCCTGGCACAAATTGCGCAGCGACCCCATCCTGCGCTTCCTGGTCGTGTCGCTGGCCTTCTACGGCATGTCCACCTTCGAAGGCCCGATGATGGCCATCAAGACCGTCAACGCCCTGTCCCACTACACCGACTGGACCATCGGCCACGTGCATGCCGGCGCCCTCGGCTGGGTGGCGATGATCTCGATCGGCGCGCTGTACCACACCATTCCGCAAGTGTTCGGCAAACCGCGCATGTACAGCCTGGGCCTGATCAACGCGCACTTCTGGCTGGCGACCATCGGCACCGTGCTGTACATCGCCTCGATGTGGGTCAACGGCATCGCCCAGGGCCTGATGTGGCGCGCGGTCAACAGCGACGGCACGCTCACCTACTCGTTCGTGGAAACCCTGGTGGCCAGCCACCCGGGCTTCATCGTGCGCTTCGTCGGTGGCGCGATCTTCCTCAGTGGCATGTTCCTGATGGCCTGGAACACCTGGCGCACCGTGCGTGCACCGGCCACCGAGGCCGCCCCTGCCAACGCCCAGCTGGCCTGAGGAGATCTGCCTGATGAAACATGAAGTGATCGAGAAAAACGTCGGCCTGATGGCCTTGCTGATGGTGTTCGCCGTCAGCATCGGCGGGCTGACCCAGATCGTCCCGCTGTTCTTCCAGGACGTCACCAACAAGCCGGTCGAAGGCATGAAACCTTATACCGCGCTGCAGCTGGAAGGCCGCGACATCTACATCCGCGAAGGCTGCGTGGGCTGCCACTCGCAGATGATCCGCCCGTTCCGCGCCGAGACCGAGCGCTACGGCCACTACTCGGTGGCCGGTGAAAGCGTGTGGGACCACCCGTTCCTGTGGGGTTCCAAGCGTACCGGCCCGGACCTGGCCCGCGTGGGTGGGCGCTACTCGGACGACTGGCACCGTGCGCACCTGTACAACCCGCGCAACGTGGTGCCGGAGTCGAAGATGCCGTCCTACCCGTGGCTGGTCGCCGAGCAGGTCGACAACAGCCACACCGACACCAAGATGCGCACCTTGCGCACCCTCGGCGTGCCCTACACCGACGCGGACATCGCCGGTGCGCGTGATGCGGTCAAGGGCAAGACCGAGATGGACGCCCTGGTCGCCTACCTGCAGGTGCTCGGCACTGCGATCAAGAACAAGAGGTGACAGCGATGGAAATGGACATTGGCATGATCCGCGGCCTGGGCACCCTGGTGGTGATGATCGCCTTCATCGGCCTCTCGCTGTGGGTGTTCAACCGCCGCCGCGACCGTGATTTCGCCGAAGCACGCCTGCTGCCCTTCGTCGACGACCGCCTGCCCCCTGCCGGGCAGGACACAGCCATGAGGAGTACTCCCCAATGACGACCTTCTGGAGTACGTACATCTGCGTACTGACCATCGGCAGCCTGATCGGCCTGACCTGGCTGCTGCTGTCGACCCGCAAGGGCCAGAGCAGCAACACCACCGACCAGACCATGGGCCACAGCTTCGACGGCATCGAGGAGTACGACAACCCATTGCCCAAGTGGTGGTTCTGGCTGTTCGTCGGCACCCTGGTGTTCGCGGTAGGCTACCTGATCCTCTACCCGGGCCTGGGCAACTGGAAAGGCATCCTGCCCGGCTACCAGGACGGCTGGACCGGCGTCAACGAATGGCAGAAGGAAATGGACAAGGCCGACGCCAAGTTCGGGCCCATCTTCGCCAAGTACGCCGCCATGCCCGTCGAGGAAGTGGCCAAGGACCCGCAGGCGCTGAAAATGGGCGGCCGCCTGTTCGCCTCCAACTGCTCGGTGTGCCACGGCTCGGATGCCAAGGGCGCCTATGGTTTCCCCAACCTGACCGACAAGGACTGGCGCTGGGGCGGCGAGCCCGAGACCATCAAGGCCTCGATCATGAACGGCCGCCACGGCGTGATGCCGGCCTGGGCTGAAGTAATCGGCGAACAGGGCGTGGCGGATGTGGCCGCCTACGTGCTGACCAACCTCGATGGCCGCAGCCTGCCGGAAGGCGCTACGGCCGACGTGGCCAAGGGCAAGGAAATCTTCGCGGCCAACTGCGTGGCCTGCCACGGCCCTGAGGGCAATGGCACACCGGCCATGGGCGCGCCGAACCTGAACCACCCGCAGGCGTTCATCTATGGGTCCAGCTTTGCCCAGTTGCAACAGACCATTCGCTATGGCCGCCAGGGGCAGATGCCGGCCCAGGTGGATATTCAAGGGAATGACAAGGTGCACCTGCTGGCGGCTTATGTGTATAGCCTGTCGCAGGGTGATGTAGCTGAAACCGTTACTGCCAAGTAATACCCTGGGGCCGCTTTGCGGCCCCTCTCTTCACCACCCCCCTCCCCTTGCACCCCCTCCGAACGGAACTAAGCTTGTTGCCACAGTGGGCTTCGCTGCCAATCCAGCGGAGCAGACGCGGCGCATCGCCTGACGCCGCCCTCAAAAAAAGCTTGACCGATCGATCAGAAAAAGGCGAAAAACGGTACACATTACAAATATTTATTTGTGTACAATCGCCCAAGCCCAATTGCCGCGGGACACCGGCAAACGGGCCCGGACACGGGTCGGCGCAGGTCGCCTTGCGTTGCCATAACCCTGGTGGTTATCGATACTGGCGCCGATTTTTCAACCAACAAGAACACCAAAACCGTGGAACCTTAGAATGAGCACAGCAATCAGTCCGACTGCTTATAACTATAAGGTCGTCCGCCAGTTCGCCATCATGACGGTGGTCTGGGGGATCCTTGGCATGGGCCTCGGCGTCTTCATCGCCTCGCAGCTGGTGTGGCCGCAACTGAACCTGGACCTGCCCTGGACCAGTTTCGGCCGCCTGCGCCCGCTGCACACCAACCTGGTCATCTTCGCCTTTGGCGGCTGTGCGCTGTTCGGCACCAGCTACTACGTGGTGCAGCGGACCTGCCAGACCCGGCTGATCTCCGACAGCATGGCCGCCTTCACCTTCTGGGGTTGGCAGGCGGTGATCGTCGGCGCGCTGATCACCTTGCCGATGGGCTACACCACCACCAAGGAATACGCCGAGCTCGAATGGCCGCTGGCGATCCTCCTGGCCATCGTCTGGGTCACTTACGGGCTGGTGTTCTTCGGCACCATCGTCAAGCGCAAGACCAAGCACATCTACGTCGGCAACTGGTTCTACGGCGCCTTCATCGTGGTCACCGCGATGCTGCACATCGTCAACCACATCTCGCTGCCGGTGAGCCTGTTCAAGTCGTACTCGGCCTACGCCGGTGCCACCGACGCGATGATCCAGTGGTGGTACGGCCACAACGCGGTGGGCTTTTTCCTCACCACGGGCTTCCTGGGAATGATGTACTACTTCGTGCCCAAGCAGGCCGAGCGGCCGATCTACTCGTATCGCCTGTCGATCGTGCACTTCTGGGCACTGATCACCCTGTACATCTGGGCCGGCCCCCACCACCTGCACTACACCGCCCTGCCGGACTGGGCGCAGTCGCTGGGCATGGTGATGTCGATCATCCTCCTGGCACCGAGCTGGGGCGGCATGATCAACGGCATGATGACCCTGTCCGGTGCTTGGCACAAACTGCGCACCGACCCGATCCTGCGCTTCCTGGTCGTGTCCTTGGCGTTCTACGGCATGTCCACCTTCGAAGGCCCGATGATGGCCATCAAGACGGTGAACTCGCTGTCGCACTACACCGACTGGACCATCGGCCACGTCCATGCCGGCGCGCTCGGCTGGGTGGCGATGATCTCGATCGGCGCGGTGTACCACATGATTCCCAAGCTGTATGGGCGGGCCCAGATGCACAGCGTCGGCCTGATCAACGCGCACTTCTGGCTGGCGACCATCGGCACCGTGCTGTACATCGCCTCGATGTGGGTCAACGGCATCACCCAGGGCCTGATGTGGCGCGCCATCAACGATGACGGCACGCTCACCTACTCCTTCGTCGAAGCCTTGCAGGCCAGCCACCCGGGCTACATCGTGCGGGCACTGGGCGGTGCGTTCTTCGCCTCCGGCATGCTGCTGATGGCGTACAACGTGTTGCGCACCGTCCGCGCGGCCAACCCGGTAGAAGCGGATGAAGCGGCCAAGATCGTCGTCGTGGGAGCGCACTGATGAAGCATGAAGCTGTCGAGAAGAACATAGGCCTGCTGGCCTTCTTCATGGTCATCGCCGTGAGCGTCGGTGGCCTCACCCAGATCGTCCCGCTGTTTTTCCAGGACGTCACCAACAAACCCGTCGAAGGCATGAAGCCGCGCACCGCGCTGGAAGTCGAAGGCCGCGACATCTACATCCGCGAAGGCTGCGTGGGCTGTCACTCGCAGATGATCCGCCCGTTCCGCGCCGAGACCGAGCGCTACGGCCACTACTCGGTGGCCGGTGAAAGCGTGTGGGACCACCCGTTCCTGTGGGGTTCCAAGCGTACCGGCCCGGACCTGGCCCGCGTGGGTGGGCGCTACTCGGACGACTGGCACCGTGCGCACCTGTACAACCCGCGCAACGTGGTGCCGGAGTCGAAGATGCCGTCCTACCCGTGGTTGGTCGAGAACAAACTCGACGGCAAGGACACCGCGAAGAAGCTCGAAGTGCTGCGTACCCTGGGCACGCCGTACACCGACGCCGACATCGCCGGTGCCCGCGACGCGGTCAAGGGCAAGACCGAAATGGACGCCCTGGTCGCGTACCTGCAAGGTCTTGGCACCCTCATCAAAAGTAAACGGTGACGCTGATGGATATCGGGATGATTCGCGGCCTGGGCACCGTGGTGGTGATGGTGGCCTTCGTGGGCCTGGCGCTGTGGGTGTTCAGCCCACGGCGCAAGCAGGCGTTCGACGAGGCGACCCAACTGCCGTTCGCCGATGACCCCGAGGCCAAAACGCACGTCGAGCAAGCGCAAGCAAAAGCTTCTGGGAGCAAACAACAATGACAACCTTCTGGAGTCTGTACGTCACCGTCCTGACCCTGGGCACCATCTTCTCGTTGACCTGGCTGCTGCTGTCCACCCGCAAGGGCCAGCGCGAAGAGGTCACCGACGAAACCGTCGGGCATGCCTTCGATGGCATCGAGGAATACGACAACCCACTGCCCAAGTGGTGGTTCTGGCTGTTCGTCGGCACCATCATCTTCGCCCTGGGCTACCTGGTGCTGTACCCGGGCCTGGGCAACTGGAAAGGCGTGCTGCCGGGTTATTCGTACCTGGATAACGAGAAGCAGACCGAGTTCAGCAACGGCCAGCCGGGCTGGACCGGGGTGCACGAGTGGGAAAAGGAAATGGCCAAGGCCGACGCCCGCTTCGGGCCGATCTTCGCCAAGTACGCGGCCATGCCCATCGAAGAGGTGGCCAAGCAGCCGCAAGCGCTGAAGATGGGCGCACGGCTGTTCGCCTCCAACTGCTCGGTGTGCCACGGCTCCGACGCCAAAGGCGCCTACGGCTTCCCCAACCTGACCGACAACGACTGGCGCTGGGGCGGCGAGCCGGAAACCATCAAGACCACCATCATGGGCGGCCGCCATGGCGTGATGCCGGCCTGGTCGGAAGTGATCGGCGAGCAAGGCGTCGCCGATGTAGCAGCCTTCGTGGTCAGCAAGCTTGATGGCCGCACCCTGCCGGAAGGCGTGAAGGCCGATGCCGAGAACGGGCAGAAGATCTTCGCTGCCAACTGTGTGGCCTGCCATGGCCCTGAGGGCAAGGGCACGCCGGCCATGGGTGCGCCAAACCTGACCCACCCGCAGGCGTTCATCTATGGGTCGAGCTTTGCCCAGCTGCAGCAGACCATCCGCTACGGTCGCCAAGGGCAGATGCCGGCGCAGGAGCAGCTGCAGGGTAATGACAAGGTGCACTTGCTGGCAGCTTATGTGTACAGCCTGTCGCATCAGGAGCAGGAGCCTGAAAAGGCCGAGTAAGGCAGGCCAGCCCTCTTCGCGGGACAAGCCCGCTCCCACAGGTTCTCCTTCTGCCTCAGGGCCTGTGCAGTACTTGTGGGAGCGGGCTTGTCCCGCGAAGAGGCCGGCAAATGCACCACCTGCTGACCTGGATCAATTGACACCCGCCATATCACGATTCACACCACGAACCCAACGCGACTAAAGGTCGCAGCGCGCCCCCAGAGTGCTATCACCGGCGTATCATGGGCCGCAGAGCGCTAGCAGAATGCGCGAGACCGCAGCCGGCATGCACTGGCCGCGGCGTTTTTCCACTGCCGTGGGACTTGATGATGAGCAAGCAAATTCCGGTACATGATGTCACCCCGCCTGCCAGCAAAGGGAAGGATTCCGTCGACCTCTACGCCTCTCGCGAAAAAATCTACACCCGCGCCTTCACCGGCATCTTCCGCCGGCTGCGGATGGTCGGCGGGGCGGTATTGTTCCTGCTGTACTTCGGCACCGTGTGGCTGAACTGGAGCGGCCACCAGGCCGTGTGGTGGAACCTGCCGGAGCGCAAGTTCTACATCTTCGGCGCCACTATCTGGCCACAAGACTTCATCCTGCTCTCGGGCATCCTCATCGTCGCCGCCTTCGGCCTGTTCTTCGTCACCGTGTACGCCGGCCGCGTCTGGTGCGGCTACACCTGCCCGCAAAGCGTGTGGACATGGATTTTCATGTGGTGCGAAAAAGTCACCGAGGGTGACCGCAACCAGCGCATGAAGCTTGACCGGGCGCCCATGAGCGGCAACAAGTTCCTGCGCAAGTTCGCCAAGCACAGCCTGTGGCTGCTGATCGGCTTCGTCACCGGCATGACTTTCGTCGGTTACTTCTCGCCGATCCGCGAACTGGCCATCGAATTCTTCACAGGCCAGGCCGATGGCTGGGCCTACTTCTGGGTCGGCTTCTTCACCCTCGCCACCTACGGCAACGCCGGCTGGCTGCGCGAGCAGGTGTGCGTGTACATGTGCCCTTATGCGCGCTTCCAGAGCGTGATGTTCGACAAGGACACCCTGATCGTTTCCTACGACCCGCGCCGCGGCGAAACCCGTGGCCCGCGTAAAAAGGACACGGACTACAAGGCCCAGGGCCTGGGCGACTGCATCGACTGCACCATGTGCGTGCAGGTCTGCCCCACCGGCATCGACATCCGCGATGGGCTGCAGATCGAGTGCATCGGCTGCGCCGCCTGCATCGACGCCTGCGACAGCATCATGGAAAAGATGAACTACCCCAAAGGCCTGATCAGCTACACCACCGAGCACAACCTGTCGGGGCAGAAGACCCACATGCTGCGCCCACGGCTGATCGGTTACGCGCTGGTGCTGCTGGTGATGATCGGCGCCCTGGCCACCGCCTTCGCCACCCGCTCGCTGGTCGGCTTCGACGTCAGCAAGGACCGCGTGCTGTACCGCGAGAACGCCCAGGGCCGGATCGAAAACGTGTACAGCCTCAAGGTCATGAACAAGGACCAGCGCGACCACGTGTATGTGCTCGACGCCGCCGGCCTGCCGGACCTGCGCCTGGAAGGCCAGCGCGAGATCCGCGTGGCCGCCGGCGACATCGTCAGCCTGCCGGTGCAATTGTCGGTCGCCCCTGAGAAACTGCCCTCGACCACCAACGAAATCACCTTCATCCTCAAGAGTGCTGACGACAGCGCTGCCGAGGTCGAAGCCAAGAGCCGCTTCATCGGCCCACAGATCCGCTGAGAGAGACTTTGCACAATGCCTGCCGCCACCGCCATCAGCCCCTGGTACAAGCACCTCTGGCCCTGGATCATCATCGCCATCCTGACCACCTCGGTGTGCCTGAGCCTGACCATGGTCAGCATCGCCGTGCGCAACCCGGACAACCTGGTCAACGACAACTACTACGAAGCCGGCAAGGGCATCAACCGCTCGCTGGACCGTGAACTGCTGGCGCAGACCCTGAACCTCAAGGCCAGCGTACACCTCGACGAACTGACCGGCGAAGTGGACGTGCGCCTGACCGGCAACAGCGGCCCACAAAGCCTGGAGCTGAACCTGATCTCGCCGACCCAGCCGGACAAGGACCGCAAGGTGCTGCTGAGCCGTGCCGAACCAGGGCGTTATGTCGGCCAATTGGATGACAAGGTCGACGGTCGGCGCTTCGTCGAGCTGCTGGGCAGCCAGGATGCGCACGTGTGGCGGTTGTTCGAGGAAGAGAAGGTCGAGCATGGTGTGACCTTGCAGCTGGGCGATGAAGCGCTGCAAGGGGCTGAACATCACCAGTAGAAACTCGAACATTTTCCTGTGGGAGCGGGCTTGCCCGCCCCCACAGGTACCGTTTACTGCCGGCCATTTGTGTAAGGCAACAACGCGATGACCCAACCCACCCCCTGCTACCACTGCGCCCTGCCCGTCCCTGCCGGTAGCCGCTTCACTGCCGTGGTGCTCGGTGAGCCACGACAATTCTGCTGCCCTGGCTGCCAGGCGGTGGCCGAAGCCATCGTCGCCGGCGGCCTGGAGCACTATTACCAGCACCGCAGCGACAGCAGCGCCAACCCCGAAGCCCTGCCCAAACAAGTGCCAGACGAGCTGGCCCTGTTCGACCGCAGCGACGTGCAGCAACGCTTCGTCCACCACGCCGGCGAGCTGGCCGAAGCCACCTTGCTGGTCGAGGGCATCAGCTGCGCCGCCTGCGGCTGGCTGATCGAAAAACACCTGCGCAATGTGCCCGGCGTGATTGAGGCACGGCTCAACCTGTCAAACCACCGCCTGCTGCTCAGCTGGCAAGACCATCAATTGCCACTCTCCCGGCTGCTGGCCGAGCTGCGCCAGATCGGCTATGCCGCGCACCCATACCAACCCGACCAGGCCGCCGAACAGCTGGCCCGGGAAAACCGCAGCGCCCTGCGCCGGCTGGGCGTGGCCGGGCTGCTGTGGTTCCAGGCGATGATGGCGACCATGGCCACCTGGCCCGAATTCAACATCGATCTATCTCCGCAGCTGCACACCATCCTGCGCTGGGTGGCGCTGTTTCTGACCATTCCCATCGTGTTCTACAGCTGCGCACCGTTCTTCAAGGGCGCTGCACGCGACCTGCGTACCCGCCACCTGACCATGGACGTTTCGGTATCACTGGCCATTGCGCTGGCCTTCGGCGCCGGGATCTGGACCGCCATTACCGGCAGTGGCGAGCTGTATTTCGACACCGTGGGCATGTTCGCGCTGTTTCTGCTCACTGGCCGCTACCTGGAGCGCCGTGCTCGCGAGCGCACGGCAGCGGCCACCGCACAGCTGGTCAACTTGTTGCCAGCGTCGTGCCTGCGCCTGGACCCGATCGGCCGAGCCGAGCGCATCCTGCTCAGCGAACTGCAGCGCGGCGACACCGTGCAAGTGTTACCCGGCGCGGTGATCCCGGCAGATGGTCGCATCATCGAAGGGCGCTCCAGTGTCGACGAGTCGCTGCTGACCGGTGAATACCTGCCGCAACCCCGGCGCGTTGGCGAACGGGTCACCGGCGGCACCCTGAATGTCGAGAGCACCTTGAACGTCGAAGTCGAAGCCCTCGGCCACGACTCACGGCTGTCGGCCATCGTGCGTTTGCTGGAACGCGCGCAAACCGAAAAACCACGCCTGGCCGAGATCGCCGACCGCGCCTCGCAGTGGTTCCTGCTGTTCACCCTGCTGGCCGCCGTCGTGATCGGCCTGTGGTGGTGGCACCTGGACCCGACACGGGCCTTCTGGATCGTCCTGGCCATGCTGGTAGCAACCTGCCCGTGCGCGCTGTCGCTGGCCACGCCCACTGCCCTGACGGCCGCCACCGGCACCCTGCACAAACTCGGCTTGCTGGTCACCCGCGGCCACGTGCTGGAAGGCCTGAACCAGATCGACACGGTCATTTTCGACAAGACCGGCACACTCACCGAAGGCCGCCTGGCCCTGCGCAGCATCCGCCCACTGGGTAAAACGGCCGCCGACCGCTGCCTGGCCTTGGCCGCCGCCCTGGAAAACCGCTCGGAACACCCCATCGCCCGGGCCTTCGGCCGCAATGCCGCGCCTGCTGACGACGTGCAAACGGTGCCCGGCCTGGGCCTGGAGGGCCTGGTGCACGGCCAGCGCCTACGCATCGGCCAGGCCACCTTCGTCTGTGCCCTCAGCGGCACCGAAATTCCCGCCGTACCAGAGCCTCGCGGCCAGTGGCTGTTGCTGGGTGATCGCCACGGCCCGCTGGCCTGGTTCGGCCTGGACGACCGCCTGCGCGACGATGCCCCAGCCCTGCTGGCAGCCTGCAAGGCACGTGGCTGGCGCACCCTGCTGCTGTCGGGCGACAGCTCGCCGATGGTCGCCGAAGTGGCCGCCCAGTTGGGCATCGACCAGGCCATCGGCGGCCTGCGCCCGGATGACAAGCTGGACCGGCTGAAGGCACTGCAGACGTCCGGGCGCAAGGTGCTGATGCTCGGCGACGGGGTCAACGATGTGCCGGTACTGGCCGCTGCCGACATCAGCATCGCCATGGGCAGCGCCACCGACCTTGCGAAAACCAGCGCCGATGCGGTGCTGCTGAGCAATCGCCTGCAGGCCCTGGTGCAGGCCTTCGACCTGGCACGCCGCACCCGCCGCAATATCCTCGAGAACCTGTTCTGGGCGACCCTGTATAATGGCCTCATGTTGCCGTTTGCCGCGCTCGGCTGGATCACCCCGGTGTGGGCCGCCGTCGGCATGTCGGTCAGCTCGCTGATCGTGGTCCTCAACGCCCTGCGCCTGACCCGACTGCCGAGCGTACCGGCCGCCAGCAACCCCGCACACCCTGCCATTGCCTGATCAGGAGCCGCCCATGCCAGCCCTTTATGTCATGATCCCGGCCGCCCTGCTGCTCGTCGGCGTCGCCGTGTACATCTTCTTCTGGGCCGTGGACAGCGGCCAGTACGACGACCTTGACGGCCCCGCCCACAGCATCCTGTTCGATGACCAGGACCCACGCCACCAGGCGGCCGTGAAGCCCGAAGACACGCAACCGCACGACAAGGACCAACCGCCCCGTGCCTGACCTGCTCCCCCTGCTCGGTTCGGCGCTGGTGCTCGGCTTGCTGGGCGGCGGCCACTGCCTGGGCATGTGCGGTGGCCTGATGGGCGCGCTGACCCTGGCCATCCCACCCGAACAACGCGGCAGGCGTGCACGCCTGCTGCTGGCGTACAACCTTGGGCGCATCCTCAGTTACGCCTGCGCAGGCCTGTTGCTGGGCCTGGCTGGCTGGGCCGTGGCGAGCAGCCCGGCGGCCCTGGCGCTGCGCGTGGTGGCCGCACTGCTGCTGATCGCCATGGGGCTGTACCTGGCTGGCTGGTGGAGTGGGCTGACGCGGATCGAAGCGCTGGGCAGAGGGCTGTGGCGGCATATCCAGCCTGTGGCATCGCGCTTACTGCCCGTCTCCAGCCTGCCCCGGGCTCTGTTACTGGGGGCGCTGTGGGGATGGCTGCCGTGCGGTCTGGTGTACAGCACCTTGCTGTGGGCGGCCAGCCAGGGCAATGCGGGGTATAGCGCGGCGCTAATGCTGGCGTTCGGGCTGGGAACATGGCCGGTGCTGCTGGCCACCGGGCTCGCAGCAGAGCGGGTGAACAGCCTGTTGCGCCGACGCAGCGTGCGAATGGCGGGCGGCCTGCTGGTGATCCTGTTTGGCATCTGGACCTTGCCTGGGCCGCATCAGCACTGGTTGATGGGGCACTGACAGCGGCGCAGCGCAGCCCAATAGCTCTTGATACAAATCAACACAGATTCCTACAGACGACCCTAGACTCCGGGGCACTGCTGCTCATTCCGGGGACCGCCCACATGCTCGAAGATCTACGCTGGGATGCCGACCTGATCCGCCGCTACGATCTGGCCGGCCCGCGCTACACCTCCTACCCCACCGCCGTGCAACTGCACAGCGAAGTGGGCTCGTTCGACCTGCTCCACGCCCTGCGCGAAAGCCGCCGAGCGGTGCGCCCGCTGTCGCTGTACGTGCACGTGCCGTTCTGCGCCAACATCTGCTACTACTGCGCCTGCAACAAGGTCATCACCAAGGACCGGGGCCGCGCCGCGCCTTACCTGCAGCGCCTGGAGCAGGAGATCCAGCTGATCGCCTGCCACCTGGCCCCTAAGCAACGTGTTGAACAGCTGCATTTTGGCGGCGGCACGCCGACCTTCCTCAGCCATGTAGAGCTGCGCCAGCTGATGGCCACCTTGCGCCAGCATTTCAACCTGCTGGACGACGATTCCGGCGATTACGGCATCGAGCTCGACCCACGCGAAGCCGACTGGTCGACCATGGGCCTGCTGCGCGAACTGGGATTCAACCGTGTCAGCCTCGGCGTGCAGGACCTGGACCCGGCCGTGCAGCGTGCGGTCAACCGCCTGCAGAGCCTGGAGCAGACCCGCACCCTGATCGAGGCGGCGCGCACCCTGCAGTTCCGCTCGGTCAACCTGGACCTCATCTACGGCCTGCCCAAGCAGACCCCGGAGGGCTTCGCGCGCACCGTCGAAGAGGTGATCCGCCTGCAGCCCGACCGCCTGTCGGTGTTCAACTACGCCCACCTGCCCGAGCGCTTCATGCCGCAACGGCGCATCGACAGCAACGACCTGCCGGCCCCGGCGGCCAAGCTGGAAATGCTCCACGCCACCATCGAACAACTCACCGATGCCGGTTACCGCTACATCGGCATGGACCACTTCGCCCTGCCCGACGACGAGCTGGCCGTCGCCCAGGAAGAAGGCACCCTGCAGCGCAACTTCCAGGGCTACACCACCCACGGCCACTGCGACCTGATCGGCCTGGGGGTGTCGGCGATCAGCCAGATCGGCGACCTGTACTGCCAGAACAGCAGCGACCTCAACACCTACCAGGACACCCTCTCCACCGCCCAGCTGGCCACCCAGCGCGGGCTGCTGTGCAACCACGACGACCGCTTGCGCCGGGCCGTGATCCAACAGTTGATCTGCCATTTCGAGCTGGATTTCGAACCGATCGAAGAGGCCTTCACCATCGATTTTCGCGGTTACTTCAACGACCTGTGGCCGGCGCTGCTGACCATGCAACGCGACGGCCTGATCCGCCTGGACGACAAAGGCCTGCGCATCCTGCCGGCCGGGCGCCTGCTGGCCCGCTCGGTGTGCATGGTGTTCGACGCCTACCTGGCGATGCACAACCGCCAGCGCTTCTCGCGCGTGATCTAGCACGCGAGTCGATTGACCGCATGGACAAGCCTCCAGGCCAGGCACACTATGGGCACGAACGGACCCCCGGCATCATGCAGCTGGGGTTCGGCCAGGGCGCACCACAATCGCGCACACTGGCCTACACCCTATGCCGTAGGTTACCCTTACGACTTATGTGTGCTTTCCCACAAGGATCGATTCAAATGTCCGAGCCAGTCAAACTGCGCGCCCACAACCAGGCCCATTGCAAGGATTGCAGCCTGGCCCCCCTGTGCCTGCCTCTTTCGCTCAACCTGGAAGACATGGACGCACTGGATGAAATCGTCAAACGCGGGCGACCGCTGAAAAAAGGCGAGTTCCTGTTCCGCCAGGGTGACAATTTCGGCTCGGTCTACGCGGTACGCTCCGGTGCCCTCAAGACGTTCAGCCTGAGCGACAGCGGCGAAGAACAGATCACCGGCTTCCACCTGCCCAGCGAGCTGGTCGGGCTGTCCGGCATGGATACCGAAGCCTACCCGGTCTCAGCCCAGGCCCAGGAAACCACCTCGGTGTGCGAGATCCCCTTCGAGCGCCTTGACGAGCTCTCGGTGCAATTGCCACAGCTGCGCCGCCAGTTGATGCGGGTGATGAGCCGCGAAATCCGCGACGACCAGCAGATGATGCTGCTGCTGTCGAAAAAAACCGCCGACGAGCGCATTGCCACCTTCCTGGTCAACCTCTCCGCGCGCTTCCGCGCCCGCGGCTATTCGGCCAACCAGTTCCGCTTGAGCATGTCGCGCAACGAGATCGGCAACTACCTGGGCCTGGCGGTGGAAACCGTGTCGCGGGTGTTCACCCGCTTCCAGCAGAACGGCCTGATCCGCGCCGAAGGCAAGGAAGTGCACATCCTCGACCCGATCCAGCTGTGCGCGCTGGCCGGTGGCGCAATGGAGGCCTGAAAGCCTGGCTGAAAAAGGTATACTGGCGCATTCGTTTTTCCAGGATACCCGCAACAATGCACAGCGAAGCCTTCGACCTCAAAGCCCTGATCCGCCCGGTAGTGGACTTCCCCAAACCGGGCGTGATCTTTCGCGACATCACCCCGCTGTTCCAGTCGCCGCGCGGGCTGCGCTATGTCGCCGACCAGTTCATCGAGCGTTACGTGGAGGCTGAGTTCAGCCACATCGGCGCCATGGACGCGCGGGGCTTTCTGATCGGCTCGATCATCGCCCACCAGCTGAACAAACCACTGATCCTGTTCCGCAAGCAAGGCAAGCTGCCGGCCGACGTATTGTCGGAGGGTTACCAGACCGAATATGGTGAAGCCTTTCTGGAAGTGCACGCCGACAGCCTGTGCGAAGGCGATTCGGTGCTGATCTTCGACGACCTGATTGCCACGGGCGGTACCCTGCTGGCTGCGGCCAACCTGGTGCGCCGCACCGGTGCGCAAGTGTTCGAGGCGGCGGCGATCATTGATTTGCCCGAGCTGGACGGTTCGCGCCGGCTGCAGGCGGCGGGTGTGCCGACCTTCTGCCTGACCGAGTTTTCGCTGAGCGAATACTGAGTCGTCTTTGAGGGCGGCTGTGCCGCCCATTTGCGGGCTTGCCCCGCGAATGGGTCGCATAGCGACCCCAATTCAATCAAAGGGAGATCGGCCTGCGCCCCGCAAAGGCATGCGCCAGCGTCCCGCCATCGACCAGCTCCAGTTCGCCGCCCAATGGCACGCCATGGGCGATCCGCGAAGCCACCAGCCCTTTCTCGGCCAGCAATTGAGCGATGTAATGCGCTGTCGCCTCCCCTTCCACGGTCGGGTTGGTCGCCAGGATCACTTCGGTAAAGGTGCCCTGCTCTTCGATCCGCGCCATCAGCTGGGGCACACCGATCGCCTCAGGCCCCAGGCCATCCAGCGGCGACAGGTGCCCCTTGAGCACGAAATAGCGGCCGCGATAGCCGGTCTGCTCCACCGCATACACGTCCATCGGCCCTTCCACCACGCACAGCTGGGTGTCGTCACGGCGCGGATCGGCGCACTGCGGGCATAGCGCCTGCTCGGTGAGGGTGCGGCACTGGCGGCAATGGCCAACGCCGTCCATGGCCTGGGTCAGGGCCTGGGCCAGGCGCGTGCCGCCGCTGCGGTCGCGCTCCAGCAGCTGCAGGGCCATGCGCTGGGCGGTTTTCTGGCCGACGCCGGGCAAGATGCGCAGGGCATCGATCAGTTGGCGGATCAGGGGGCTGAAGCTCATGTATGCGGGCCTGCCAATTCAGGAAACAGAATGAACAAGGGAGCAACGACCGCATGGCCGTTACTCCCCATTTTGAAGCAGAAAGCGATCAGAACGGCATCTTGAAGCCCGGCGGCAGTTGCATGCCTGCGGTCATGCCACCCATTTTTTCCTGACTGCTCTGCTCGACCTTGCGCACGGCGTCGTTCAGGGCGGCGGCGATCAGGTCTTCGAGCACTTCCTTGTCGTCTTCGTCGGTCGACATCAGGCTCTGATCGATGCTGACGCGCTTGACGTCATGACGACCGGTCATCACCACGCTCACCAGGCCGCCACCGGATTGGCCGGTCACTTCGGCGTTGGCCAGTTCTTCCTGCATCTTGGCCATTTTTTCCTGCATCTGCTGGGCCTGCTTCATCAGGCCGGCCATGCCACCTTTCATCATGGGGGTATACCTCGATTTGGGTCATGTGTTGCGGCCTGGCTCAAAGCCGGCCGCATGTTAATCCGTTACTGGCCCTGGCTGACCAGGGCCTCTACAGGCTCAATAGTATCCTGTCGCACCTTGGCACCGAACTGCTTGATCATCTGCTGGATGAGCGGGTCCTGCTCGATCGAGGTCACGGCATCCTGCTGGCGCTCGGCCCGCTTGCGCGCGCCCGCCTGGGCCGGGGTTTCCTGCTCGGGCAGGATCAGCTCGATACGCAGGTTGAGCGTGCGCCCCAGGTGCTGGTTGAGCGCGTCGTTCAGGCGGCGTTGCTGGGTGGCGTTGAACAGCGCCCCCTGGCCCGGGTCCAGGTGCAGCAGCCAGTCGTCACCGTCTGCAGCAATCAGCGTACAGTTTGCGGCGATGTTGCCTGTCATCCCGGACACAGGCAACTGTGGGAATAATTCCAGCCATTGCAGGGCCAAACCCGTGGCGGGCTTGGCCGCCGGAAGCGGCTCAGGGACGGCGATCGGGACTTCTTCCTGGACGTGCTCGACCAGTTCGTCGAGATAACTGAAGCCGACCGGGTCGCTGTCGCCGACGTAGTAGTCCTCATCCATCGGCGGCTCGTCGTCACGGTCCATGCCTGCCGGAGCGTAGGCAGACGGGTCGAAGGGCGGCTCGTCAGCGGCGGGATGAGGAACCTGCGGTTCGGGTTCGGGTTCGGGTGCGGGTACCGCAGCAGGCGCTAGCTCAGGCTCAGGCTCGGACTCGGGCTCGGCGGCAACGGGCGCTGGCTTGCCAGCCGGCTCTTCCCAGGGCAGGTCGATGACCTCCGCCACCGGCGCTGGCACAGGCTCGGCGATCACTGCCTCAGGCTCGGGTTCTGGCTGCGGGGCAGGCGCGGCCTCGACGACGGCAGTATCCACCGCTTGCGGGGCCGCAACCACTGCTGCGGCTGCCACCGCGGCAACGACAGGCGCCTCAGCGACCACCGCAGGCGCCGCCACCGGGGTTGCAGGATCAGCTGTGGCTTGGCTGATCCCCACCGGCTTTAGTACCGGCTTCGGTGCATCGTCGCTATCGGCCGGGCGGAACGCCAGCATGCGCAACAGGACCATTTCGAACCCGCCGCGCGGGTCCGGCGCCAAGGGCAGGTCGCGGCGGCCGATCAGGCCCATCTGGTAATAGAACTGTACGTCCTCGGCGGGCAAGGCCGAGGCCAGCGCCAGCACCCGGTCGCGGTCGCCCTGGCCATTGTCCACCGCTTCCGGCAGGGCCTGGGCAATCGCCACGCGGTGCAACACATTGAGCATTTCGGCCAGCACGCCACTCCAGTCCGGCCCTTGCTCGGCGAGGTTGCGCACCGCCTCCAGCAGCGCCCGCGCATCGCCTTCCAGCAGCGCCTGCAGCACGCCATACACCTGGCCGTGGTCGAGGCTGCCAAGCATGGCACGCACATCGGCGGCCAGCACTTTCCCCTCGCCGAAGGCAATGGCCTGGTCGGTGAGGCTCATGGCATCGCGCATCGAACCATCGGCCGCGCGGCCCAGCAGCCACAGGGCGTCCGGCTCGAACGGCACGTTCTCGGCCGCCAGCACGTGGCTCAGGTGCTCGACCACCCGCTCCGGGCTCATGTTCTTCAGCGAGAACTGCAGGCAGCGCGAGAGGATGGTGGCCGGCAGTTTCTGCGGGTCGGTGGTGGCAAGGATGAACTTGACGTAGGGTGGCGGCTCTTCCAGCGTCTTGAGCAAGGCATTGAACGAGTGCGTGGAGAGCATGTGCACTTCGTCGATCAGGTAGACCTTGAAGCGCCCACGGCTCGGCGCGTACTGCACATTGTCGAGCAGCTCGCGGGTGTCCTCGACCTTGGTGCGGCTGGCGGCGTCGATTTCGATCAGGTCGACGAAGCGGCCTTCATCGATCTCGCGGCACACCGAGCAGGTGCCGCACGGCGTGGAGGTGATACCGGTCTCGCAGTTGAGGCACTTGGCGATGATTCGCGCAATGGTGGTCTTGCCCACGCCGCGCGTACCGGTGAACAGGTAGGCATGGTGCAGGCGCTGGTTGTCCAAGGCATTGATCAAGGCCTTGAGCACATGGGCCTGGCCGACCATTTCGCGGAACGAGCGCGGACGCCATTTACGTGCAAGAACCTGATAACTCATCGAAAAACCATCGCAGCCTGATCCAGCGGAAGATCGCTAATGCTAGCGGAGCGGGGCCGAAATTGCACCCTGCAAGGTTCGTCTACGCTAAGTAACTGGCGCACGCTGTTCAGGGAGGATGTGCCTTGCGAAAACTGCTGGCCCTGTTGTTGCTCTGGACCCCCTACAGCCTGGCGGATCAGCCAGTACTGCGCTTCTCCGTCGCCGAAAGCTGGAGCATGCCGCTGGTGCGCGTGGAGGGTGAGCAGCCGGTCGAAGGGCTGCTGTTCGACCTGATGCAAGCCATCGCCCGCGAAGTCGGCGCCCGCCCCGAGTACCACGTCATGGCACGCCTGCGCCTGCAACAGGCGATGGATGATGGCGACATCGATGTGCGCTGCTATGTCAGCACCCAATGGTTCAATGACCGGCCGGGGAATTTTGTCTGGAGCATACCGTTGTTTCATCAGCGCGATGTGCTGGTCGGGCAGCCAAGCGAAAGCCGCGGTACACGCCCTGAGCAATTGCCGCGGCAGGCCATTGGCACGGTGCTCGGCTACACCTACACCACGCTGGAGCCATTGTTTGCACAGGGGCAGTTGCACCGTGAGGACAGCCGCAGCCAGGAGCTGGCACTGCAGAAGCTGCAGATTGGGCGCTATCGGCATGCGGTGAGCAATGAACTGTCGCTGCAATGGTTCAACCAGCGGCTGCCGGCCGATCAGCATTTGCAGGTACTGGCGGTGCTGGAGGAACAGGCGCTGGGGTGCATGGTGCGCAATGATCCGGTGTTGCCGACACAGGGAGTGCTGCGGGCACTGGTGAGAATGAAGGAGTCGGGGGAGATCGAACGGATGACGCGGCAGTATGGGGCGGCGGTGTATTCGGGAGAGGTCTCGGTGGTGCGGCCTTGAGTGGGGGATCGCCATGCGAGTGATGCCGCCCATCAGATCGAGCGCCGCCCGCGCGGCGCTCGATCTTGAAAACTACACAACCCTCAATGCAAGCACCTGTCAGCCGTTGTGCAATCCCGCCTGCCGCTCAACCGCCAGCGCCAGCGCATCCGCCTGCCCCAAGCAATCTGCATCGCACGCAACCCATGCTCAAGCTGCTGCCGCGCCTCTTCATCCTCGATCCGCTCAAGCGCCCGCCGACTGTCGCTGTAGGCGAACATCAGGTAGTGCGAAACATTCATCAGCACGAATTCCATCGGCACGACGCCTTCGCTAAGTGTGAGGTGGATCAGGGACAATTTTTTCTCGAAAATCGCAAGCTGGCAGCGGAGGCTCGTAAATTCGCAGCCGAAGAATGCAAACTCAAAAAAGAAGCATTCTGCTACCCGTTAACGGTTGGAACAGCATTCATGGTGGCAGTCGCAGACATCCTGAGCCTACTGATAAAGCGCTGAACTTCTTGCATGAGGAACGATGATGACCCGTTTGAATGAGGAAAGCGCGATCAGGTTTCAACGTGAACTTGAAGCGCTGGACGAAGATCTTCGCAAGGCAAGAATGACATCACCTTGGCAAGTCCTGATACCGTTCACCTTGGGCATGGGATTGGGGTTGATCGGAGTAGTGACAGCGGTTCTGGTAATGAAATCGCTTTAGGGCGAGCTTCTGATGACAGAAATTCTTCGCCTCTAAAGCGGGCTTCATGGCCATCATCATAACGTGCTGGCGTTCCGTAGATTGCCCGGCAACGTGAATGCTATCGCTTAGCCGGCACGAAATCAGCTCTGGAGCACCTCGCGCCTTAGATAGTCAGTCTTGAGCGCGAGCTACGAAGCCTACTCGTAGAGCGAGATAGCCCCCTTCAACTGTTCCGAAAATCCGTAAATATCATCCACAGATGTTATCGGATGGCGCGTTTCGTTCTTCTCGGCATCGAAGATACCTATGTACTTCTGACTACGATTGAAGTGCAGCCGACAAATCAGTTTACGGTTGTTATCGTCCAGTAATATTCCAAAGTAGCTTTGGGTATCGCGGTGCACGATTCGCTTTGCATCTACAACCGCCCTGACTATCGCTTTGACGATATGAAAGCCTTCCAGCTCTTCAAGGGTAGTTTGAATGCGATCTTCGCCGGCTTCTTCAGCAGGATCAGTAGGCGAGGCTGCTTGTACCGTAGCCATAGCAAATGATGGCTCAACAGCACCGCTCATCGCCGACTTCAGACGATCATTGACCTGGTCTCCAAGAAACTGGATTGCGGCTTTCCGGGTCAAGGTTGTGAACTGATCTCTCACTTTCTGCGTGATCATTCCATCGTAGACACGGGCTGCAAAAAACTTAACGAAGTCATCACACGGCTGACTGAATTGCGAAGCCATTTCCTTCTTGATCTGACCAACGTACTTGAGCTCGCCAGCCGCACTGATAATGGAATCGACGTCAAACGCTGACTTTGTGAGCTTCTGCAATTCAGGCAGAGCGTGCTCATCTAGATCGAGAAGATCCAACTCAAGGAAGGGTTTCTCATCCATCTTGTTTGGAGCGTCAAGGTCAGTGAAGAACCGGTAAACCTGGCCATTGGTGAGGATCGAAATACGAGCACTGGTGACATGAAAGTATCGGAACAGCTGGCTGGCGTGAGCCTCGCTGGCGGATTTTGGCGGATAACGCGTTCAGTCGCTCTATGAATTCCATGTCTCGCTCCTCGCTCAGTTGCTTCAGCCTAGTAGCACTGCGCCATACTGGCAATTGCCGATCACCCTGAAAATTTTCGGCAGGATCGTGCAAAGAGGCGGCGTCGAAAAGACCAAAAAGCCAAGAATGCTGGGGAGCAAGTAGGAGAAAGCTAGAAGGCTCGACCTGATGCACCGCTAAGGTACGCCAAGCACTATTCCACTTCGAGATTTTGAGCGAGGAAGGTCCATTAAAATTAAGGACTTATAAAATGGAGGCGGCCCCACCAGCCACACCCCGGCACTCGATGTTCCCGCTATGGCTGCTCCCTTCCGGGCCTGACCAGGTTAACGGGTAATCAATGCGGGGGGACCGATGGGGCCACCACTACACGGCTCGCTGAACAGCGAGTGGCGCCATTGTACCGGTCTGGGGAGCAGATACAACCTCTGACGGGAGAAAAAGTCATCATTTCTCAATGACTTGTCCAAACCGAGGAGGTCTGGACCGGCCTATTCGCGCGCAAGCGTGCTCCCACAGGGACCTCACCGAGCCTGATTGCAGTGCAGTACCTGTGGGATCCGGCGGCCGGCATAGTCAGACGGCGATGCCCTGCTCGCCCAGGAACACGACAAACGAATCCTCGTCCAGCACCTTCACCCCCAGCTCACTGGCCTTGGCCAGTTTGGAGCCCGCACCCGGCCCGGCGACCACGCAGTGGGTCTTGCCGGAGACCGAGCCGGCCACCTTGGCGCCCAGGCTTTCCAGCTTCTCTTTGGCGATATCGCGACTCATGCGCTCCAAGGTGCCGGTCAACACCCAGGTCTGGCCCGCCAGCGGCAAACCTTCTGCCACTTTCTTCTCGCTGTTCCAATGCATGCCGAAAGCCAACAACTGGGCTTCGATATCCCGCGCCAGCGTCTGGTTGGCCTCGTCCCTGAAAAATTCACGCACAGCGTCAGCCTGCTTGGCCGCCAGGGCCTGACGCAGGTCGATGCCGTCAGCCGCGATGATCTTGTCCAGGCTGTCGAGCTTGGCCACCAGCTTTTCCGCACCGGTAGGCCCAACCGAAGGAATGTCGAGTTTGGCGATCATCCCTGCCAGCGTGGTGCTCGCAGCGAATTCGGCCGCCAGGTCACCTTCGTCCTGCAGCTGCATGCCACTGGCCAGCAGCTGCTCGATGACCTTCTGGTTGTGCTCGTCTTCGAAGAAGTTGTGGATCTCGTGCGCCACTTCCAGGCCAATGTCTGGCAGGTACGTCAGCACCTGCGGCAATGCCTGCTGCACCCGCGCCAGGCTGCCCAGTGAGCGGGCAAGCACCTTGGCGGTCTCTTCGCCCACATCCGGGATGCCCAGAGCGTAGATGAAGCGCGCCAGGCTCGGGCACTTGCTGGCCTCGATAGCGTCCAGCAGCTTCTTGCTGGAGACTTCGGCAAAGCCTTCCAAGCCGACGATCTGGTCGAACTCCAGCTTGTACAGGTCCGCCGGCGATCCGATCAGGCCTTCGTCCACCAACTGCTCAACGCTTTTTTCGCCCAGGCCATCGATATCCATGGCGCGACGCGACACATAGTGAATGATCGCCTGCTTGAGCTGGGCGCCACAGGCCAGGCGGCCGACGCAGCGGTACACCGCGCCTTCGCTGGTGGTTTCCTTGCCCTTGCTGCGCTTGACCAGCTGGGTACGCTCGACCTGCGAGCCACACACCGGGCATTCGCTGGGCACCTGCACCGGGCGGGCATCTGCTGGGCGCCGCTCGAGCACCACCTGCATGACCTGCGGGATCACGTCCCCGGCACGGCGGATAATCACTGTGTCGCCGATGCGCAAGCCCAGGCGGGCGATTTCGTCCATGTTGTGCAGGGTCGCGTTGGACACCGTCACGCCAGCCACCTTGACCGGCCTCAGGCGCGCCACCGGCGTTACCGCGCCGGTGCGGCCGACCTGAAACTCGACGTCGAGCACTTCGGTGAGCTCTTCCATGGCCGGGAACTTGTGGGCAATGGCCCAGCGCGGCTCGCGTGCGCGGAAGCCCAGCTCGCGCTGGGAGGCCAGGCTGTTGACCTTGAACACCACGCCATCGATTTCGTACGGCAGGCTGTTGCGCCGCTCGCCGATGTCGCGGTAGTAGGCCAGACACTCTTCGATACCTGCGGCATGGCGCAGCTCACGGCTGATCGGCAGGCCCCATTCCTTGAGCTGTTCGAGAATAGCGATGTGGCTTTCGCCGATGCTGGCCGAAACCTGCCCCACGCCATAGCAGCAGAATTCCAGCGGGCGGCTGGCGGTGATCTTCGAGTCCAGCTGGCGCAGGCTGCCGGCAGCAGCGTTGCGCGGGTTGGCGAAGGTCTTGCCGCCGGCTTCAGCCTGGGCAGCATTGAGGCGGTCGAAACCCGCCTTGCTCATGAACACTTCACCCCGCACCTCAAGCACGGCTGGCCAGCCTTCGCCCTGCAGCTTGAGCGGGATGTTACGCACCGTGCGCACGTTGGCGCTGATGTCTTCGCCGGTGGTGCCGTCGCCACGGGTGGCGCCCTGCACCAGCTGGCCGTCGCGATACAGCAGGCTCACCGCCAGGCCATCGAGCTTGGGTTCGCAGCTGAAATCGACTGCACCCGGCTGGTCGAGCCCATCCACCACGCGGCGGCCGAATTCGCGCAGGTCGGCTTCTTCGAAGGCGTTGCCCAGGCTGAGCATCGGCACTTCGTGGCGCACCTGACTGAAGGCGGCCAGGGCAGTACCGCCAACGCGCTGGGTGGGCGAGTCTGGGGTTACCAGGTGCGGGTGCTCGGCCTCAAGGGCTTTGAGCTCGTTGAACAGGCGATCGTATTCGGCGTCGGGCACGCTCGGCTCGTCGAGCACGTAGTAGCGGTAGTTGTGCTGGTCGAGCTCTGCTCGCAATGCGTGGATTCGGGATTCGGCGTTCATTCTTCAGGTTCTCTTGCAAAGCAAAAGAGCAGCCCTAGGCTGCTCTTGCGCTTGAAACGAAGCGAGCGTGACCAAGGCAAGGTCCGCTCGCTCAATGACATCAGCGTTTCTGGGTCAGCGCGCGGCGCTCGAACTCGACGATGCGCTGGCGGTAATGTTCGATGGTCTGGGCGGTCAGCACGCTGCGCTGGTCGTCCTTGAGCTCGCCATTGAGCTCGTGGGCCAGTTTGCGCGCTGCAGCGACCATCACATCGAAGGCCTGCTTCGGATGACGCGGGCCTGGCAGCCCGAGGAAGAAGCTCACCGCACGGGTGCTGAAGTGGTCGATGTCGTCCAAGTCGAAGATGCCGGGCTTGACCGCATTGGCCATGGAAAACAGCACTTCGCCGTGACCCGCCATGCTCTCGTGGCGGTGGAAGATGTCCATTTCACCGAAACGCAGGCCGCTTTCGAGAATGTTCTGCAACAGCGCCGGGCCCTTGAAGCCACCCTCGTCGCGGGAGATCACGCTGATCACCAGCACTTCCTCAACCGGCGGCAGCTCCTTGACGGCATTGCCATTGGCAGCGAAACCAGTGTTGCGGTTGCTGTCGGCGGCAAAGTCGTCGTCGCTGTCGGCAAACAGGTCCGGCTCACGCGGCTCAGCCACCAGGTCGAGGTCGCCCTGCGGCTGCACTTCGGCGGCGCGCTTGCCACGCTTGCTGGCCTTGGCCGGCTTAACTTCCCGTTCGCGTTCGCGCTCACGCAGGGGCGCGCTGAGCGACGGCAGGTCGCTTTCGTCCAGCTCTGGCTCCTTGTGGGTATCCAGCACCCGGGACGGGCCGAGCACCTCGGCGCTGCCCTCCTCGTCTGGCACATTGGAATAACTGCGATCCAGACGGAATTTCAACTTGCCTTTTCCGCCGCGCATGCGGCGCCAGCCGTCGAAAAGAATACCGGCGATGACAATGATGCCGATGAGGATCAGCCACTCGCGCAGACCGATTTCCATGTAATCCCGTGCCTCTATAAAAATATGCTTGAAAACAAAGGCTTCAAAGCCCTTTAACACGTGGCGCCAACTCTATGTTCTGACAGGCGTTTTACCCACGCAAAAAACGAGTGACATTAAGCTAGCACGACCAAAGACAACTTTACACCGTCTGTCGCACATGACGGGGGCATTTACCTACAGAATGCGCCCTATCTTCGCTCATCAGGCGTCGACCATGGCCAGCGCCTCCTCTACATCAACTGCAACAAGACGTGAACAGCCAGGCTCGTGCATGGTCACCCCCATCAATTGATCCGCCATCTCCATGGCAATCTTGTTGTGGGTGATGTAGATGAACTGCACGCTTTCGCTCATTTCCTTGACCAGCCGGGCGTACCGCCCGACGTTGGCATCGTCCAGCGGCGCATCGACCTCGTCGAGCATGCAGAACGGTGCGGGGTTCAGTTTGAAAATCGCAAACACCAGCGCCAATGCGGTCAGTGCCTTCTCGCCGCCAGACAGCAAATGGATGGTGCTGTTCTTCTTGCCCGGTGGCCGCGCCATGATCGTCACCCCTGTATCGAGTAGATCTTCGCCCGTCAGTTCCAGATAAGCGCTGCCGCCACCGAAAACTTTCGGGAAAAGTGCCTGTAATCCGGCATTTATCTGATCAAAGGTATCCTTGAAGCGGTTGCGGGTTTCCTTGTCGATCTTGCGGATCACGTTTTCCAGGGTGTCCAGTGCCTCGACCAGGTCGGCGTCCTGGGCGTCGAGGTAACGCTTGCGCTCGGACTGCTGCTCGTACTCTTCGATGGCCGCCAGGTTGATCGCGCCGAGGCGCTGGATGCGCGCATCGATCTGCTCCAATTCCTGCTCGGTGCCCTGTTCGCTGGCATCGGCCTCGACGGTGGCCAGCACACCCTGCAAATCGTAGCCGTCGGCCAGCAATTGTTCCTGCAGGGTCTTGCGGCGCACGTCCAGGCCTTGGCTTTCCAGGCGTAGCTGTTCGAGCTGGCCGCGCAGCAACTGGGCCTGCTGTTCGGCCTGGGTGCGGCGTTTTTCAGCATCGCGCAGGGCGCGGTCGGCCTCGTCCATGTGCAGGCGGGCCTGGCGCATTTCCTCGTCGACGCTCATGCGCCGCTCCAGCAGCTCTTCAAGCTTCAGGCGCAGCTCTTCCTGCGGTGCCTCGCCCTCTTCCAGGTTCAGGCTCAGCTGTTCCTGGCGCTCGCTCAGGCGGGCGGCCTGTTGCTCCAGGCGCTCCAGCGCCTGGCGGGTGGAGTCGTGCTGGGCGCGCAACGAGCCCAGGCGCACGGCCAGCTGGTGGGCGTGGTCCTTGTGCTGGCGGGCTTGCTGGCGGATGCGGTCGAGGCCTTCGCGCAAGGTATCGCGACGGGCCATCAACTGCTCGCGCTGCTCGGCGTCCTGGGCCATCAGGTCCAGGGCCTCCTGCAACACCAGGCGCGCCTCACCCAGTTGCTCATGCTCCAGCGCGCGCTGCTCCTGAAGCTCGGTCAATTCTTCGTGCAACTGGCGCCGGCGCAGTTCGACCTGCTCGGCGCGGGCGCGGCCAGCCGAGAGGCCGGCCTTCAGCTCACCGTGCTGGCGGCTTTCTTCCTGAGTGCGGCGGCGCAGCTGTTCGCGCGCCTCTTCCAGGCCCACTTGCTGCTCACGCAGGGCCTGCAGCTGTTGATCAAGCTGTTCCAGCGCAGCTTCCAGCTCCAGCTGTTCCTGGCCGAGGCGTTCGATTTCCTGGCCGCGCGCCAGCACGCCGCCCTGTGACTCGCCGCCGCGGCTGACGCGCAGAAAATGCCGTCCAACCCAGTAGCCGTCGCGGCTGACCAGGCTCTGCCCGTCAGCGAGCGAGGCACGCTGGGCCAAGGCCTGGGCGAGGTCCTCCACGGGCCTGACCTGGGCCAGCCAGGGCGCAAGGTCGGTGCGGCCTTCGACCTTGTCGAGCAGGCTGCCGGGCTGGCGTACACGGTCACCGCCGGCCAGCAGCAAGCGCAGGTCGCCCTGCTCCAGCTCGGCGAAGTCGAGCCCGGCAAAATCGTCGACCAGCACCGCCTGCAAGTCGGCGCCCAGCACGGTTTCCACTGCCAGCTCCCAACCCGGCTCCACCCGCAGCCCTTCGGCCAGCCGCGGCCGTTGCTCCAGGCCTTGGTCGCGCAGCCAGTCGGCAGCACCTGCGCCCGGCTCCAGCGCGGCTTGCTGCAAGGCTTCCAGCGATGCCAGGCGGCCACCGAGGCGCTGCAGGTCGCCCTGCTGTTGCTGTTGGGCGTGCGTGGCCTGCTGCAATTGCTCGCGCACGCCTTCCAGGCGTTCGACCAGCTGTTCTTCCGACAGTTGTAGCTCGTCCAGCTGCATCTCGCTGGCGGCCAATTGCTCGGCAAGTTCGAGCAAGGCGCCATCCTGCGGGTCGGCGGCCAACTGCTCGCGCTCTTCACCCAGCTTGCGCTGGCGCTCGGCCATGCGCTCCAGGCTGGTTTCGAGTTGCTGCAGGCGCGATTGCTGCACTTCGGCCTGGCGACGCGGCTCGGCCGAGCGGGTATTGAAGCTGTCCCACTGTTCCTGCCAGCCGTGCATGCCCAGCTCGGCTTCTTCGAGGGCGGCGGCGGCCTCTTCGGCTGCGGCCAAGGTCATTTCCTGCTCCGGCTCGAGCATCGCCAGCTCTTCGCCGAGGGTGGCCAGCAGGGTGCGGTCGTGGCCCAGGTGCGACTCGGTTTCCAGCCGCGTGCGTTCAGCTTCCTTGAAGTCATCCTGCAACTGGCGCAGGCGCTGCTGGCCATGCTGGATGCTCTGCTCGACGCGGGCGATATCTCCGGCCACCGAATAGAAGCGGCCCTGCACCTGGTTGAAACGCTCGGACAGTTCGTGATGGCCATCACGCAGGCGTTCGATGCTGGCATCGGCGTTACGCTGCTCGGCGACCAGCGCCTCGTGGGCCACATCCTGGTCGCCGATCACTGCTTCGCGCTGGCGCACGCGCTCGTCCAGGTCACGCCAGCGCAGGGCCGACAGGCGTGCCTTGAGCTGACGCTCCTGGGCCTTGTATTCGCGGTATTTCTCGGCGGCCTGGGCCTGGCGGTGCAGGCGTTCGAGCTGGCGCTCCAGCTCTTCGCGCAAGTCGGTCAGGCGCGCCAGGTTTTCCTGGGTGCGGCGGATGCGGTTTTCGGTCTCGCGGCGGCGCTCCTTGTACTTGGAGATGCCCGCGGCCTCTTCGATGAAGTTGCGCAGCTCTTCGGGCTTGGCTTCGATCAGCTTGGAGATCATTCCTTGCTCGATGATCGAGTAGCTGCGCGGGCCCAGGCCGGTACCGAGGAAGATGTCGGTGATGTCCCGGCGGCGGCACTTGGTGCCGTTGAGGTAATAGGTGTTCTGCCCGTCGCGGGTGACCTTGCGGCGGATGGAAATCTCCGCGTAGGCGGCGTACTCGCCCACCAGCGTGGTTTCGCTGTTGTCGAAGATCAGCTCGATGCTGGCCTGGCTCACTGGCTTGCGGCTGGTGGAGCCGTTGAAGATGACATCGGTCATCGACTCGCCGCGCAGGTTTTTTGCCGAGCTTTCGCCCATCACCCAGCGCACCGCATCGATGATGTTGGACTTGCCACAGCCATTGGGGCCGACCACGGCCGCCATGTTGCTGGGGAAATTGACCGTGGTCGGGTCGACGAACGACTTGAACCCGGCCAGGCGAATGCACTTGAGGCGCACCGGTCAGCCTCGGGCCAGCGCCGCCAGCACCAGTTCGCAACTGCGCTGGCAATAGGCGGTAAGCACCTCGCGGATGCGCGGCAGGTCACGGGCGACCACGGCGTCGAGCAGGCGGGCGAACAGCTCGAGGTAATCGAGCATATTGGCCTGGCGCTGGTCCAGGGCAAGGTAATAGGCACGGCTCATGGCCGGCTGCAGGTTTTCCACCGTTTCCTGCAGGTACGGGTTGTCGGCGAACGGGTAGGCAGCGCGCATCACCGCGAAACTGTCGGCGACGAAGGCCTTGATGTCCTCTTGCTCGCGGGCCAGGCCCAGGCGCTGCTGGATGTCCAGAAACGGGCGCAGGTCGCTGTCGGTGCGCCATTTCTGCGCCACGGCGTTGCCCAGCAGAATGTAGAACTCGCCCATCAGGGTGCACAGGCTGCGCACGCTGCGTTCGTCCAGCCGAGTCACATGGGCGCCACGTCGCGGCAAAATCGCTACCAGATGGCGACGTTCGAGGATCAACAGCGCTTCGCGCACCGAGCCACGGCTGACATTCAGTGCCTGAGTGACCTTCTGCTCCTGGATACGCTCACCGGGTGCGAGTTCGCCACGGATGATGCGTTCGGCCAGGTAGTCGGCAATCTGCTCGGAGAGGCTGTCCGGCGCCTTGAACGTCATGGTTTTCCTTCAGAATCATTGATCTGGGTACAAGTGCGCGATTGTAGCGCACTTGGCCGGCCCTCGCGCAGAGGGGCGAAAGGCTTTATTTGACCTGCCAGGCAGCCGCCTGGGCGGCGCGATCTATGCTTTAGATATGGGCAGTCCGGGCGGCCAAATTGGCTTGCGGATAATTTCTTGACCCTTAAGTCAGAAAATTATTGACCAGCGTGTCAGCTCTGCTTATTGTCCGCCCAACAACAATAAAACCATTGCGAGGCCATCCCCCGTGATCCAGTTTCTCGTCAACCAGGAGCTGCGCAGCGAGCACGCCCTGGACCCGAACATGACGGTGCTGCAGTACCTGCGCGAGCACCTGGGCAAACCCGGCACCAAAGAGGGCTGCGCCAGCGGCGACTGCGGCGCCTGCACCGTGGTGGTCGGCGAGCTGACCCAGGATGACCAGGGTCAGGACCGCCTGCAATACCGCAGCCTCAACTCCTGCCTGACCTTCGTCTCGTCGCTGCACGGCAAGCAACTGATCAGCGTCGAAGGCCTCAAGCACCAAGGTGAACTGCACAGCGTGCAACAAGCCATGGCTGACTGCCACGGCTCGCAATGCGGCTTTTGTACCCCTGGCTTTGTGATGTCGTTGTTCGCCCTGCAGAAGAACAGCCAGGGCCACGACCTGCATCAGGCCCAGGAAGCCCTGGCCGGCAACCTGTGCCGCTGCACGGGCTACCGGCCGATCCTCGACGCCGCCGAACAAAGCTGCCGCCTGCCCTGCCGCGACCAGTTCGACGCCCAGCAGGCACAGACCATCAGCCGCCTCAAGGCCATTGCGCCCACCCAGACCGGCGAACTCAACAGCGGCGACAAACGCTGCCTGGTGCCCCTGACCGTCGCCGACCTGGCCGACCTGTACAGCTCGCACCCCGAAGCGCGCCTGCTGGCTGGCGGTACCGACTTGGCGCTGGAAGTCACGCAGTTTCACAAAACCCTGCCGGTGATGATCTACGTCGGCCACGTGGCCGAGCTCAAGCGCATCGACAAGACCGCCAGCCACCTGGAAATCGGCGCAGCCACCCCGCTCACCGACTGCTACGGCGCGCTCAACGAGGAATACCCCGACTTCGGCGACTTGCTGCACCGCTTCGCTTCGCTGCAGATCCGCAACCAGGGCACCCTGGGCGGCAACATCGGCAACGCTTCGCCGATTGGCGACTCGCCGCCCTTGCTGATCGCCCTGGATGCACAGATCGTCCTGCGCCAGGGCGACCGCCAGCGCACGATGGCGCTGGAAGACTACTTCATCGACTACCGCATCACGGCCCGCCAGGACAGCGAGTTCATCGAGAAGATCATCGTGCCACGTGCCAGCAATGACTGGGCCTTCCGCGCCTACAAAGTGTCCAAACGCCTGGATGACGACATCTCGGCGGTGTGCGCTGCGTTCAACCTGAGCATCGAGGACGGCGTGGTCAGCGGCGTGCGCATCGCCTTTGGCGGCATGGCTGCAATCCCCAAACGCGCCCGCGCCTGCGAAGCCGCCCTGCGCGGCAAACCGTGGAATCAGGCCAGCATCGAGCGCGCCTGCCAGGCCCTGGCCGAGGACTTCACCCCGCTCAGCGACTTCCGTGCCAGCAAGGAATACCGCCTGCTGACCGCGCAGAACCTGCTGCGCAAGTACTTCATCGAACTGCAAACGCCGCACATCGAAACCCGGGTGACCGATTATGTCTAACCATCACGCCGTCAAGAGCCAGGCCGAGATGGCCGAACTGTTCAGCCAGGACCTGACCACCGGGGTTGGCCGCAGCGTCAAGCACGACAGCGCCGACAAGCACGTGGCCGGCGAGGCGTTGTACATCGACGACCGCCTGGAATTCCCCAACCAGCTGCATGTGTATGCGCGCACCGCCGACCGCGCCCACGCGCGCATCCTGCGCATCGACACCACGCCGTGCTATGCCTTCGAGGGCGTGCGCATCGCCATCACCCACGAGGACATCCCCGGCCTGAAAGACATCGGCCCGGTGGTCGCCGGTGACCCGCTGCTGGCCATCGACAAGGTCGAGTTCTTCGGCCAGCCGGTGCTCGCCGTGGCCGCCCGCGACCTCGACACCGCGCGCCGCGCGGCGATGGCCGCGGTCATCGAGTACGAAGACCTGGAGCCGGTACTGGATGTGGTCGAGGCATTGCGCAAGAAGCACTTCGTGCTCGACAGCCACACCCACCAGCGCGGTGACTCCGTGGCAGCCCTGGCCAGCGCCCCGCACCGCCTGCAGGGCACCCTGCACATTGGCGGCCAGGAGCACTTCTACCTGGAAACGCAGATCTCGTCGGTGATGCCCACCGAAGACGGCGGCATGATCGTGTACTGCTCCACGCAGAACCCCACCGAAGTACAGAAGCTGGTGGCCGAAGTGCTCGACGTGCCGATGAACAAGGTGGTGCTCGACATGCGCCGCATGGGCGGCGGCTTTGGCGGCAAGGAAACCCAGGCGGCCAGCCCGGCCTGCCTGTGCGCGGTGATCGCGCGCCTGACCGGCCAGCCGACCAAGATGCGCCTGCCGCGCGTCGAAGACATGATGATGACCGGCAAGCGTCACCCGTTCTATGTCGAGTACGACGTCGGCTTCGATGACAATGGCCGCCTGCACGGCATCAACTTCGACCTGGCCGGCAACTGCGGCTACTCGCCCGACCTGTCCGGTTCGATCGTCGACCGCGCGATGTTCCACTCCGACAACGCCTACTACCTGGGCGATGCCACCGTGCACGGCCACCGCTGCAAGACCAACACCGCCTCCAACACCGCCTACCGCGGCTTTGGCGGGCCTCAAGGCATGGTCGCCATCGAGCAGGTGATGGACCATATCGCCCGCCACCTGGGGCGCGACCCGCTGGCCGTGCGCAAGGCCAACTACTACGGCAAGACCGAGCGCAACGTCACCCACTACTACCAGACCGTCGAGCACAACATGCTCGAAGAAATGACCGCCGACCTGGAAGCCAGCAGCGACTATGCCGAGCGCCGCGAGTCGATCCGCCGCTTCAACGCCAACAGCCCGGTCCTCAAGAAGGGCCTGGCGCTGACCCCGGTCAAGTTCGGCATTTCGTTCACCGCCACCTTCCTCAACCAGGCCGGTGCGCTGATCCACATCTATACCGATGGCAGCATCCACCTGAACCACGGCGGCACCGAGATGGGCCAGGGCCTGAACACCAAGGTCGCGCAGGTCGTCGCGCAAATCTTCCAGGTCGATTTCAGGCGCATCCAGATCACCGCCACCAACACTGACAAGGTGCCCAACACCTCGCCGACCGCTGCCTCCAGCGGCGCCGACCTGAACGGCAAGGCCGCGCAGAACGCCGCCGAAATCCTCAAGAAGCGCCTCACCGAGTTCGCCGCGCGGCACTACCATGTGACCGAAGAAGACGTCGAGTTCCGCAACGGCCATGTGCGCATGCGCGACCAGATCGTCAGCTTCGAGCAACTGGTGCAGCAGGCCTACTTTGCCCAGGTGTCACTGTCGACCACCGGCTTCTACCGCACGCCGAAGATCTTCTACAACCGCAGCCAGGCGCGCGGCCGGCCGTTCTACTACTACGCCTTCGGCGCAGCCTGCGTCGAGGTGATCGTTGATACCCTGACCGGCGAGTACAAGATGCTGCGTGCCGACATCCTGCACGACGTCGGCGACTCGCTGAACCCGGCCATCGACATCGGCCAGGTAGAGGGCGGGTTCATTCAGGGCATGGGCTGGCTGACCACCGAAGAGCTGGTGTGGAACGCCAAGGGCAAGTTGATGACCAATGGCCCGGCCAGCTACAAGATCCCGGCCGTGGCCGACATGCCGCTGGACCTGCGGGTGAAGCTGGTGGAAAACCGCAAGAACCCGGAGGACACCGTGTTCCACTCCAAGGCCGTGGGTGAGCCGCCGTTCATGCTCGGCATCGCCGCCTGGTGCGCGATCAAGGACGCCGTGGCCAGCATCGCCGACTACCGCGTGCAGCCAAACATCGACGCACCGGCGACACCGGAGCGGGTGTTGTGGGGCTGTGAGCAGATGCGCAAGGACGTGGCTGCGGCGCAGCAGGCCAAGCAGCTGGAAACCGTGACGCAGTAATCGGGACAGCACCGCTCCCACAAGGACCGCGTGCATTTACGAAGAGAGGCTGAATCATGCACCAATGGATCAACGCCCTCGCCGACCACCAGTCCCGCGGCGAACCCTGCGTGCTGGTGACCATCATCGAGGAACGTGGCTCGACGCCACGTAACGCCGGCTCGAAAATGGTCGTCAGCGCCAGCGGCCTGTACGACACCATCGGCGGTGGCCACCTGGAGTTCAAGGCACTGCACATCGCCCGGCAGATGCTCGAAGAACACCGCAGCACCCCGCACCTGGAGCGCTTCAGCCTCGGCGCCAGCCTCGGCCAGTGCTGCGGGGGCGTCACCGTGCTGCTGTTCGAGCCGATGACCGCCGTGCAGGCGCAGATCGCCGTGTTCGGCGCGGGCCATGTCGGCCGGGCTCTGGTACCCTTGCTCGCCGCGCTGCCCTGCCGGGTGCGTTGGATCGATTCGCGTGAACAGGAATTCCCCGAGCTCATCCCCAACGGGGTGACCAAGGTGGTGAGCGAGGAGCCGGTCGACGAAGTGGCCGAACTGCCCGCCGGTTGCTACTGCATCGTCATGACCCACAACCACCAGCTCGACCTGGAGCTGACCGCCGCCATTCTCAAACGCAACGATTTTACCTGGTTCGGGCTGATCGGCTCGAAGACCAAACGGGTCAAGTTCGAGCACCGCCTGCGCGAGCGCGGCTTCGACGACGCCGTGATGGCGCGCATGCGCTGCCCGATGGGCCTCGCCGAGGTCAAGGGCAAGCTGCCGATCGAGATCGCCGTGTCCATCGCCGGCGAAATCATCGCCACCTACAACGCCTGCTTCGGCCAGCACGATGCTGGCGCCAATGCCGGCCCCATTGCCCAGTTGCTGCCGCCCTCCCGGCGCAGCCAAGCTATCTGACGAGTGAGTTATGACCGTTACCCGCAAAGCCTACCGTGCCGCCATCCTGCACAGCATCGCCGACCCGGCCGAGGTCGGCCTGCAAGCCTCCCATGAGTATTACGAGGACGGCCTGCTGGTGATCGACGATGGCCGCATCAGCGCCCTCGGCCATGCCAGCGAGTTGCTGCCGACCCTGGCGGCCGACATCGAAGTGGTGCATTACCAGGATGCCCTGATTACCCCGGGCTTCATCGACACCCACATCCACTTCCCGCAGACCGGCATGATCGGCTCCTACGGCGAACAGCTGCTGGACTGGCTCAATACCTACACCTTCCCGTGCGAAAAGCAGTTCGCCGACAAGGATCATGCCGACACGGTGGCGAAGATCTTCCTCAAGGAACTGCTGCGCAACGGCACCACCACTGCGCTGGTGTTCGGTAGTGTGCACCCGCAGTCGGTCAATGCGCTGTTCGAAGAGGCCGAGCGCCTGGACCTGCGGATGATCGCCGGCAAGGTGATGATGGACCGCAATGCCCCGGACTACCTCACCGACACCGCCGAAACCAGCTACACCGACAGCAAGGCGCTGATCGAGCGCTGGCACGGCAAGGGCCGCCTGCACTATGCGGTCACCCCGCGTTTCGCGCCGACCAGCACGCCTGAGCAACTGGCCCTGGCCGGCCAGTTGCTCAAGGAACACCCGGGCGTTTATTTGCACACCCACCTGTCCGAGAACCTCAAGGAGATCGACTGGGTCAAGGCGCTGTTCCCTGAGCAGAAAGGTTACCTGGACGTCTACGACCACTTCGAACTCCTGGGCGAGCGCTCGGTGTTCGCCCACGGCGTGCACCTGTGTGACGAAGAGTGCCAGCGCCTGTCCGAAACCGGCTCGGCCATCGCCTTCTGCCCGACCTCCAACCTGTTCCTCGGCAGTGGCCTGTTCAATTTGCCGCAAGCGGAGAAGTTCAAGGTCAACGTGGGCCTGGGCACCGACGTCGGCGCCGGCACCAGCTTCTCGCTGCTCAACACCCTGAACGAAGCGTACAAGGTGATGCAGCTGCAAGACGTGCGCCTGCACCCGTACAAGTCGCTGTACTTGGCCACCCTCGGCGGCGCCCGCGCGCTGCGCCTGGATGACCGCATCGGCAGCCTGCGCCCGGGCAACGATGCCGACTTCGTGGTGCTCGACTACAAGGCCACGCCGCTGCTGGACTACCGTATCCAGCAGTCCGGCAGCATCGAAGAAACCCTGTTCGTGCTCACCACCCTGGGCGACGACCGCACCGTACGTGAAACCTACGCCGCCGGGCGTTGCGTACACCAGCGTTAAGGCTGTTTCGCCAGGCCCCGGTACAGCGCGCCGCCGATCGCCGCCCCGATCAGCGGCGCCAGCCAGAACAGCCACAGCTGCTGCAAGGCCCAACCACCGACAAGCAGGGCCGGCCCCGTGCTACGCGCGGGGTTGACCGAGGTGTTGGTCACCGGGATCGAGATCAGGTGAATCAGGGTCAGGGCCAGGCCGATGGCGATCGGCGCAAAGCCGGCCGGGGCCCGCGCGTCGGTGGCGCCCATGATGATCACCAGGAACATCGCCGTCATTACCACCTCACTGACAAACCCCGCCGCCAGCGAATAGCCACCGGGCGAGTGGTCGGCGTAGCCGTTGGAGGCCAGCCCCGACGACAGTTCGAAACCCGCCTTGCCACTGGCAATCAAGTAGATCACCGCCGCGGCCAGGACTGCCCCGATCACCTGGGCGATCACGTAAGGCAGCAATTCCTTGGCTGGAAAGCGCCCACCGACCACCAGCCCGAACGACACCGCGGGGTTGAGATGGCAACCGGAGATGTGGCCAATGGCGAAGGCCATGGTCAATACAGTCAGGCCAAAAGCGAAAGCGACACCAAGGACACCGATGCCAACCGGGGAACTGGCCGCCAGTACGGCACTGCCGCACCCGCCCAGCACCAGCCAGAAAGTGCCGACCAGCTCGGCACCCATGCGCACACCCAAAGACGTAGTCATGGACCTCTCCTCAAGTAGTGGAACGCAGCGACTGCGCAAGCCCAACCACATTGAAAAGGGGTTTGCAACTAGCAAATTTATCAGGTATTGAGCGAATGACCAGCAGGGCCTGCAACGCAAAAGGGCCGCTTAGCGGCCCCTTCGGTTCACAGGCAAACGATCAACCCTTGGCCGCAGCCTTCGGTTTTTTCAGCAGGTGCGAGAACACCGCATGCAGGTCGTCCGAGGCACTTTCCTCGTCCAGGTTGAGCTTGCTGTCGATGTGGTCCATGTGATGCATCATCAGGCTCACGGCCTGCTCCGCATCCCGCGCCTCGATGGCATCGATCAGTTGCATGTGCTCGTCATACGAGCAGTGCGAGCGGTTGCCGCTCTCGTACTGGGCGATGATCAGCGACGTCTGCGACACCAGGCTGCGCTGGAAGCTGACCAGCGGCGCATTGCCGGCCGCCTCGGCCAGCTTGAGGTGAAATTCGCCGGACAGGCGGATGCCCGCACCGCGATCGCCACGCGAGAAGCTGTCGCGCTCTTCGCGCACCATATGGCGCAACTCGTTGAGCTGCTCCAGGGTGGCGTGCTGCACCGCCAGCTCGGTAATGGCGCGCTCGACCATGCGACGCGAGAAGAACACCTGGCGCGCTTCTTCGACCGTCGGGCTGGCTACCACAGCACCGCGGTTGGGCCGCAGCAGCACGACGCTTTCATGTGCCAGGCGCGACAAGGCGCGGCGGATAATGGTGCGGCTGACGCCAAAGATCTCGCCCAGCGCTTCCTCGCTCAACTTGGTGCCCGGCGCCAGTCGCTGCTCGAGGATCGCCTCGAAGATATGCGCATAGACGATATCGTCCTGGGTACCACTGCGGCCGGCCTTGCCGACGCGTGCAGGTTTCTTCAGAGGTTGCAGCTGTTCGTTCATGGGCTCTCGAGGCACGAAGGAAAGTATGTCGGCATTGTACACAGGCTGAGCCGTTTCTGCAGGTAGCCTTTTACCTATATAGCCGTTGCACGACAGATTGTGCGCACAAAACATAAAACATTATTTGCTTTCTTTGTACACAAAAGCATAATCCATCGAGCAACTTCTTGACCCGTAAGTCAACAAACGCGTCAGACGTCTGCCATCCCTCGCGGAGCCACCAAGTGCATTGCGCAGGTCACTGGCTCCAAGAACAACAAGAAAGACTTGAGGAGTATCGCTGTGGAAAGCCGCAAATCCGACGCACCTACGCTGGATCTCGCTCCACCGCTCGAAACGAGTTGGCTGGAGCGGATTTTCAAACTCAAGCAACACGGCAGCACCGTCAGGACCGAACTGATCGCCGGGGTGACCACCTTCATCACCATGGCCTACATTATCTTCGTCAACCCCAATATCATGGCCGACGCCGGCATCGACCACGGTGCGGCCTTCGTCGCCACCTGCATCGCCGCCGCCCTCGGCTGCCTGCTGATGGGCCTGTACGCCAACTGGCCCGTGGGCCTGGCGCCGGGCATGGGGCTGAACGCCTTCTTTACCTACACCGTGGTCGGCACCATGGGCTACAACTGGGAAACGGCACTGGGCGCGGTGTTCGTCTCGGGCGTGCTGTTCATGTTCCTGACCTTGTCGAAAGTGCGCGAATGGCTGCTCAACAGCATTCCAGTCAGCCTGCGCCATGCAATGGGGGCTGGCGTCGGATTGTTTCTCGGGCTGATCGGCCTGAAGACTGCGGGAATCATCGTCGACAGCCCGGCCACCTTGATCAAGCTGGGCTCGCTGCATGAGCCAGGCCCGCTGCTGGCGGCAGTGTGCTTCCTGCTGATCGCCATCCTCAGCTACAAACGCGTGTTTGGCGCGATCCTGATCAGCATCATCGGCGTTACCCTGGCGGGTTGGGGGCTGGGCCTGGTGACGTTCGGCGGGGTGATGTCGATGCCGCCGAGCCTGGCGCCGACCTGGATGGCCATGGATGTGGCCGGGGTGTTCAACGTCAGCATGATCAGCGTGGTGCTGGCCTTCCTCTTCGTGCACATGTTCGACACGGCAGGCACCTTGATGGGCGTGGCGCAGCGGGCCAACCTGGTGGCGCCTGACGGCCGAATCGAGAACCTGTCGCGGGCGCTGAAGGCGGACAGTGCATCGAGCGTGTTCGGCGCCGTGGTCGGCGTGCCGCCGGTGACCAGCTATGTGGAGAGTGCCGCCGGTGTGGCCGCCGGCGGGCGTACCGGGCTGACAGCGGTTGTGGTTGGCTTGCTGTTCGTCGCCGCGATGTTCTTCGCCCCGCTGGCCGGGATGATCCCTGCGTATGCCACCGCAGGCGCGTTGATCTACGTGGCCATGCTGATGATGGGCAGCATGGCGCACATCCACTGGGATGAAGCCACCGACAGCATTCCGGCGATCGTCACCGTGATCATGATGCCGCTGACCTTCTCGGTGGCGGACGGGATTGCCCTGGGGTTCATCAGTTACGTGGCGCTGAAGGCGGGTACCGGCAAGTACAAGGAGATCTCAGCCAGCCTATGGGTGCTGTGCGCGATCTTCATCGCCAAGTTCGTGTTCCTCTGACACCCACTTGCACCAACAAAGGGCGCCTCGGCGCCCTTTTGTTTTTTGGGTGCCCGAACAGGCCCATCAAGACAACACAAAAACAGCAGACGAAAAAAAGCCCGCCAGTGTGAGAGCGGGCCAAGGACCTACGAAGATTCTTCTAGCGACCAACTAGCTCCCGCGATAGGTCGAATAGCTGTAAGGCGAGATCAGCAGAGGCACATGGTAGTGATCCTGTTTCTCGTCGATGCCAAAGCGCAGCACAACAACATCCAGAAACGCCGTGTCGGGCAGCTGAACGCCGCGAGCACGGTAATAGGCGCCAGCACTGAATTGCAGCTGGTAAACGCCAGTACGGTAGTCGTCACCCTGCAGCAGCGGCGCATCGACGCGCCCATCGCTGTTGGTCAGGGCAGTGTTCACCAGCTCCAGCTGCTGGCCTTCGACACGGTACAGCTCGACCTTGATCGCGCTGCCCGGGCAGCCGTGAGCGGCATCCAGTACATGTGTAGTCAAACGTCCCATTGCTTGTCGCCTCTTGTTCAATCTGTGGGCAAAAATTACACAGCCATCAGCACGGCCAAGTGCCTGCGATGGGCGGGAATGACGTTATTAAGACATTCCATCGCTAGATTGTACACAATTTTTTGAGCCCATCCGTCGCGGCCCCGCAAACACTGCTTTTTGTCGCGAAATCAGGCGCTGTGCAGACCCTCATGGCATTTACTGACCAATTGGGCAGGTTTCTTGCAACCTATTCTCACGCGACAAAAGGGCAGAAATGCGGAAAAACAGGCTTACAAAAGATTTCAGAAGTTGTATACAATCAGCCCATCCGGTGGTGCGACATCCCGACGCGGCCCGCCCACCCCCGCACAAACGCACAAGAAGGAAGACTGCAGTGAGCGCTGACTACCCTCGCGACCTGATCGGTTACGGCAACAACCCTCCTCACCCGCAATGGCCGGGCAACGCTCGCATCGCGCTGTCCTTCGTGCTCAATTACGAGGAAGGCGGCGAGCGCAACATCCTGCACGGTGACAAAGAGTCCGAGGCCTTCCTGTCCGAGATGGTCGCTGCCCAGCCGCTGCAGGGCCAGCGCAACATGAGCATGGAATCGCTGTACGAATACGGCAGCCGCGCTGGCGTGTGGCGCCTGCTCAAGCTGTTCAAGGACAGCGGCGTACCGCTGACCGTGTTCGCCGTGGCCATGGCCGCCCAGCGCCACCCCGACGTGATCCGCGCCATGGCCGAGGCCGGTCACGAGATCTGCAGCCACGGCTACCGCTGGATCGACTACCAGAACATGGACGAGGCCCAGGAGCGCGAGCACATGCTCGAAGCCATCCGCATCCTCACCGAACTGACCGGCGAGCGCCCGGTGGGCTGGTACACCGGCCGCACCGGCCCGAACACCCGCCGCCTGGTCATGGAGGAAGGTGGTTTCCTCTACGACAGCGACACCTACGACGACGACCTGCCCTACTGGGAACCCAACAACCCGACCGGCAAGCCGCACCTGGTGATCCCGTACACCCTGGACACCAATGACATGCGCTTTACCCAGGTACAGGGCTTCAACTGCGGCGAGCAGTTCTTCCAGTACCTAAAAGACGCCTTCGACGTGCTGTACGAAGAAGGCGCCGAGGCACCGAAAATGCTTTCCATCGGCCTGCACTGTCGCCTGGTCGGCCGCCCGGCGCGCCTGGCCGCACTGAAGCGCTTCGTCGACTACGCCAAGAGCCACGACCAGGTCTGGTTCGCCCGTCGCGCGGACATCGCCCGCCACTGGCACACCACCCACCCGTACAAGAAAGAGAACGCCTGATGACCGCCTTCAAGACCCTCAAGCCATCGACCCTGAGCCGTGATGCCTTCGTCAACGCCTTCGCCGACATCTACGAGCACTCGCCGTGGGTCGCCGAAAAAGCCTATGACCTGGGCCAGCTGGGCGAGCTGGACGAGATCGAGGCGCTGCACCAGCGCATGAGCGACATCCTGCTCAGCGCCAACCACGCAGACCAACTGGCACTGATCAACGCTCACCCGGACCTGGCCGGCAAAGCCGCCATCCAGGGCGAGCTGACGGAGTCGAGCACGAACGAGCAGGCCGGCGCCGGTATCCATCAGTGCACCGCCGAAGAGTTCGCCCGCTTCACCGAGCTGAACGATGCCTACAAGGCTAAATTCCAGTTCCCGTTCATCATGGCGGTCAAGGGCAGCAACCGGCACCAGATCCTCGCCGCTTTCGAAAGCCGCATCCACAACGACGCGGATGCCGAGTTCAAGGAAGCCCTGGCGCAGATCAACCTGATCGCCCTGTTCCGCCTGCTGCAGCTGTAACGCCGCAGCGACGTAAGAGCCTTATCCAGAATAACGAACTTAGAAGAGATAACCGCATGCGCACCCTGATGATCGAGCCCCTGACCAAAGAAGCCTTCGCCGCCTTCGGTGACGTTATCGAAACCGATGGCAGTGACCACTTCATGATCAACAACGGCTCGACCATGCGCTTTCACAAGCTCGCCACGGTCGAGACCGCCGAGCCTGAAGACAACGCGATCATCAGCATCTTCCGCGCCGACGCGCAGGACATGCCGCTGACCGTGCGCATGCTGGAACGCCATCCGCTGGGCAGCCAGGCTTTCATCCCGCTGCTCGGCAACCCCTTTCTGATCGTGGTCGCGCCGGTTGGCGATGCACCTGTATCAGGCTTGGTCCGTGCCTTCCGCAGTAATGGCAGGCAGGGCGTCAATTACCATCGCGGCGTTTGGCACCACCCGGTGCTTACGATCGAAAAGCGGGATGATTTCCTGGTGGTTGATCGCAGTGGTTCTGGCAACAACTGCGATGAGCATTACTTCACCGAGGAACAGATGCTGATCCTCAATCCCCACCAATAAGAAAAGGTCAGTCATCGTTTGGTGACTGGCAGAGGTACATACTGTGGAAGCACACCTTCACGAATGGCTGAACCTGAGCATTCGCTGGGTTCACATGATCACCGGTGTCGCCTGGATCGGTGCATCGTTCTACTTCGTCTGGCTGGAAAACAACCTGAACCGGAGCAATCCGCGTGACGGGCTGTCGGGTGACCTTTGGGCCATCCACGGCGGTGGTATCTACCACCTTGAGAAGTACAAGCTGGCGCCGCCGAAAATGCCCGAGAACCTGCACTGGTTCAAATGGGAAGCCTACTTCACCTGGATGTCCGGTATCGCCCTGCTGTGCGTGGTGTTCTACTGGAACCCGACCCTGTACCTGCTGGCCCCTGGCAGCACCCTGAGCGGTGCCGAGGGCGTGGCCATCGGTATCGGTTCGCTGGTGGCCGGCTGGTTCATCTACGACCTGCTGTGCGACTCGCCACTGGGCAAACGCCCGGCGCTGCTTGGCGGCGTGCTGTTCGTACTGATCATCGCCGCCTGCTGGGGCTTCAGCCTGGTGTTCAGCGGCCGTGGCGCGTACCTGCACACCGGCGCGATCATCGGCACCATCATGGTCGGCAACGTGTTCCGCATCATCATGCCGGCCCAGCGCCAGCTGGTGGCCGCGATCGAAGCCAACACCACCCCCGACCCACGCCTGCCGGCCAAAGGCCTGCTGCGTTCGCGTCACAACAACTACTTCACCCTGCCGGTGCTGTTCATCATGATCAGCAACCACTTCCCGAGCACCTACGGTAGCCAGTACAACTGGCTGATCCTGGCCGGCATTGCAGTAGCTGCGGTACTGATCCGCCACTACTTCAACACCCGTCACGACAGCGCCAAGTACGCCTGGACCCTGCCCGTCGGTGCCCTGGCGATGATCTGCCTGGCCTACGTCACCGGCCCCAAGCCGATGGCTGTTGCGCCTGAGCAGGCGGCGGCGAAGGTCGAGTACCAACCGCTGCCGGCGACCGCCGTGGGTGGCAAGACCGCTGCCGAACAGCGCGCCGAGGATGCTGCCAAGGCAGCCCAAGCCGCTGCCGCACCGACTGAGGCGCAGGCTCAAGCCACTGCCCAGGTGGGCGGCGGCGCGTTCGACAAGATCCACACCGTCATCCAGGAACGCTGCACCGTGTGCCACTCGTCGAAACCGACCAGCCCACTGTTCAGCGCCGCCCCTGCCGGCGTGATGTTCGACACCCCGCAGCAGATCCAGGCCCAGGCCGCGCGCATTCAGGCGCAAGCGGTCGCCAGCCAGATCATGCCGCTGGGCAACATCACCCAGATGACCACCGAAGAGCGCAAGCTCGTGGGTGACTGGATCGCCAAAGGCGCTCAAGTCAACTGATACACCTCTCCTGCCGGGGCGTCCGCGCGCCCTGGCGGGAGCGGCCTTGCGCCGCGAAAAGGGCCGGCACTGCCGGCCCGAACTACAAGAAACACGCAACAAGCAAGCATCGAGCGCCCAGGCCTGCAGCCTGGCGCTTGGATCCGAGAATAAAAACAAAACTCGAGGTGCTGCATGTCCGAGTCACGCAAGGCGTACATTCCCGTTGCGCCGCCGCGAGAGCCTCTGCCCCTGTTCCAACTGATCCTGGTTGGCCTGCAACACGTTCTGCTGATGTACGGAGGCGCGATCGCCGTACCTTTGATCATCGGCCAGGCGGCCGGATTGTCCCGTGAAGAAGTCGCTTTCCTGATCAACGCCGACCTGCTGGTCGCCGGCGTCGCCACCATCATCCAGTCGTTCGGTATCGGCCCTGTCGGGATCCGCATGCCCGTGATGATGGGCGCCAGTTTCGCGGCCGTCGGCAGCATGGTAGCCATGGCCGGCATGCCCGGCGTAGGCCTGCAGGGGATCTTCGGGGCGACCATCGCTGCCGGGTTCTTCGGCATGCTGATCGCGCCGTTCATGTCCAAGGTCGTGCGCTTCTTCCCTCCGCTGGTCACCGGTACCGTGATTACCTCGATCGGCCTTTCGCTGTTCCCGGTCGCGGTCAACTGGGCCGGTGGCGGCCATGAGGCAGAAGCCTTCGGCTCGCCGATCTACCTGATGGTGGCGGGCCTGGTGCTGGCCGTGATCCTGTTGATCAACCGCTTCATGCGCGGCTTCTGGGTCAACGTGTCGGTGCTGGTGGGCATGGGCCTGGGCTACATCCTGGCGGGCTCCATCGGCATGGTCGACCTGTCCGGCCTGAACGAAGCGCCGTGGCTGCAAGTGGTCACCCCACTGCACTTCGGCATGCCGACCTTCAGCCTGGCACCGATCCTGTCGATGTGCCTGGTGGTGGTGATCATCTTCGTCGAGTCCACGGGCATGTTCCTCGCCCTGGGCAAGGTGACCGATCGCGAAGTCACCCCCGGGATGCTGCGCCGCGGCCTGCTGTGCGATGCCGGTGCATCGTTCATTGCCGGCTTCTTCAACACCTTCACCCACTCCTCCTTCGCGCAGAACATCGGCCTGGTGCAGATGACCGGGGTACGCTGCCGCTTCGTCACCATCGTGGCCGGCGCGCTGCTGATCCTGCTAAGCCTGCTGCCCAAGGCGGCCTTCCTGATTGCTTCGATCCCGCCTGCAGTACTGGGCGGCGCGTCCATTGCCATGTTCGGCATGGTCACGGCCACCGGGATCAAGATCCTCCAGGAAGCCGACATCGGCGACCGTCGCAACCAGCTGCTGGTTGCGGTCAGTGTGGGCTTCGGCCTGATCCCAGTGGTGCGTCCGGAGTTCTTCGCGCAGATGCCGCAGTGGATGGAGCCCATCACCCACAGCGGCATCGCCATGGCCACCGTCAGCGCCCTGGTGCTGAACGTGCTGTTCAACATCCTCGGTGGCGCTGACCGCGCGGCGCATAACGACGCCTGTCACCAGCATTGAATTGCAGGGCGGCGCAACGCCGCCCTTTCTCACCTTTCGCAGTAACCGCTGTGCCGTCGGCCCGCCGGAATGGGCTGCCCGGGGCGCTTGCGCGCCAAAAAAACCGCCAACAAAAACAATAAGTCCGGGAATCACAACATGAAGCGCATCGCATCAAGCCTGTTGCTGGGCAGCAGCCTGCTGGCCACCCTCCCCGCGCATGCAGGCGAATGGCTGCTGTGGCATGGCGAAAGCCTGACCTATCTGTACGGCAAGGACTTCAAGGTCAACCCTGATATCCAGCAGACCATCACGTTCGAGCACGCCAACAAATGGAAGTACGGCGACACCTTCCTGTTCGTCGACAAGATTTTCTACAACGGCAAGCCCGACGCCAGCAAAGGCGTGACCACCTATTACGGTGAGTTCAGCCCGCGCCTTTCGTTCGGCAAGATCTTCGACCAGAAGCTGGCCTTCGGCCCGGTCAAGGATGTGCTGCTGGCCATGACCTACGAGCGTGGCGAAGGCGACAACGAGGCCTACCTGATCGGCCCCGGCTTCGACCTGAACATACCCGGCTTCAACTACTTCACCTTGAATTTCTATGTGCGCAACACCGAGGGCAGCCGCCCCGGTGACAACGTCTGGCAGATCACCCCCGGCTGGTCCTACACCCTCCCAGTGGGCCGCTCGGACATTCTGATCGACGGTTACATGGACTGGGTGCCCGACAACGATCAGAACCGCCGCGGCACCTACCACGCCAACCTGCACTTCAACCCGCAGGTCAAATACGACCTGGGCAAGGCCCTGAACCTGGGCGCCAAACAGCTGTACGTGGGTTTTGAATACAGCTACTGGAAGGACAAGTACGGCATCGACAGCCGCGGCAATCTGGAGAGCAACCAGAGCGTCGCCAGCGCCCTGATCAAGGTGCATTTCTAAAAAACTGATCAAACGCCCAAGTTTGATTCACTGTGCTCCAGGACGGAGCACTTGAGGCCAGGCGCGCAAGCCAGTAATCTGCGCGCCCCCTCGATCAGGGCAGGACGGATCCTGCCCGCGTTTACTGACCGCTCAGTCAATGAATTCGGGCGGTTGGCCAACGTGTTGCCAGCCTGAAATACCCATTTTCATCCGTTCAGAACGAGTCGAGCAGGAAGGTTGTAGCTAACCCGGAAAGTTGGCGCAGCTCTTGCCAAATAGCTGTGGCCTATCGAAAAAAGCTGACTCAAAAGACAAAAACAGCGCCAACACCGAGCGCTGACAACAGATCAATCAAGGGAGCGACACTCGCAATGCGTACCATCAACAGCCTGATTCTCGCGGGCGGCCTGCTGGCCTGTGGCACCACCTACGCCGATGACCTGCTGCAGTGGCAAAACAACAGCCTGACCTACCTGTGGGGCAAGAACTTCAAGGTCAACCCGGCCATCCAGCAAACCGTGACCTTCGAGCACGCTGACGGCTGGAAGTACGGCGACAACTTCATCTTCGTCGACAAGATTTTCTACAACGGCAAGAAGGACGCGGGCAATGGCGACAACACCTACTATGGTGAAATCAGCCCGCGCCTGTCGTTTGGCAAGATCTTCGACCAGAAGCTGGCCTTCGGCCCGGTCAAGGACGTACTGCTGGCGATGACCTACGAGTTCGGCGAGGGTGACACCGAGTCCTACCTGATTGGCCCAGGCTTCGACCTGGACATCCCCGGCTTCGACTACTTCCAGCTGAACTTCTACCAGCGCACCACCGACGGCAGCCGCGCCGGTGACAACGTCTGGCAGATCACCCCAGTGTGGTCGTACACCCTCCCGGTGGGCTCGTCTGACATCCTCATCGACGGTTTCATGGACTGGGTGGTCGACAACGACGAGAACCGCCGTGGCGAATACCACGCCAACCTGCACTTCAACCCACAGGTCAAATATGACCTGGGCAAGGCGCTGCACCTGGGCGAGAAGCAGCTGTACGTCGGCTTTGAGTACGACTACTGGAAGAACAAGTACGGCATCAAGGATTCCGACGGGTTCACCACCGACCAGAACACCGCAAGCTTCCTGGTCAAGGTTCACTTCTGATAACCGGGCTGCTGCCCATCGCCGGCAAGCCGGCTCCTACAGAGATAGCGCCGCGCCTGAGATAGGTGGGGTACCTGTGGGAGCCGGCTTGCCGGCGTTCCGGGGCTTGCCCCGGCCATACGCATCAGGTGGCGGGCTTTACCGCCCGCCACAGCTTGCCGGCCAGCGCTACGACAGCAAGCACCGCGGCACCCGCGACAATCCCCACACCGCCGTTGAGCAACGCCCCGGTCAACGCTCCGCCCCGCCCTTCACTGAACGCCTCGATGGCATGATGCAGCGGCGCAACCCCGTGCACCAGAATCCCGCCACCCACCAGGAACATCGCCGCGGTGCCGATGACCGACAGGCTCTTCATCATGTAAGGCGCCGCCCGCAGGATGCCATTGCCCACCGCCTGGGCCACCTTCGACGCCTTCTGGGTCATCCACAAGCCCAGGTCATCGAGCTTGACGATACCGCCCACCAGCCCGTACACACCCACGGTCATGACAATCGCGATGCCCGACAGCACGATGATCTGCTGGGTCAGCGGCGCATCGGCCACGGTGCCCAGGGTGATGGCGATGATCTCCGCCGAGAGGATGAAGTCGGTACGCACCGCACCCTTGATCTTGGTCTTCTCGTAAGCCACCAGGTCGACGTTCGGATCGGCCAAGGCTTCACTGTGCAAACTGTGCTGGGCCGCATCTTCTTCCTTGCTGTGCAGGAACTTGTGCGCCAGCTTCTCGAACCCTTCAAAGCACAGGTACGCGCCGCCGATCATCAGCAACGGCGTCACCGCCCAGGGGATGAACGCACTGATCAGCAGCGCCGCCGGCACCAGGATCGCCTTGTTGACAAACGAGCCCTTGGCCACCGCCCACACCACCGGGATCTCGCGCTCGGCACGCACGCCAGTGACCTGCTGGGCGTTGAGCGCCAGGTCGTCGCCCAATACGCCCGCGGTCTTCTTCGCCGCGACCTTGGTCATGAGCGATACGTCATCGAGCACCGTGGCGATGTCGTCGATCAGTACCAGTAGACTGCTTCCTGCCATGTTTGCCTGTTTCCCGTGAAATGAATGGGCCGGAGTCTAGCCGAAAGTCGCTGCCTTGAGCGCCCCTCCGGGCCGGTGCTACCATGCCCGATCCCTCTTAGAGGTGGCCAGACACGAGGAAGATCCCTGACCATGAGCACCATTCGCGAGCGCAACAAGGAATTGATCCTGCGCGCGGCCAGCGAGGAATTCGCCGACAAGGGCTTCGCCGCCACCAAGACCAGCGATATCGCGGCCAAGGCCGGCCTGCCCAAGCCGAACGTGTATTACTACTTCAAATCCAAGGACAACCTGTACCGCGAGGTCCTGGAGAGCATCATCGCGCCGATCATGCAGGCTTCGACGCCGTTCAATGCCGACGGCGACCCCAAGGAAGTATTGAGCGCTTACATCCGCTCGAAAATTCGCATTTCGCGCGACCTGCCACATGCGTCGAAGGTGTTCGCCAGCGAGATCATGCACGGCGCGCCGCACCTTTCGCCCAACCAGGTGGAACAGCTGAACGAACAGGCACGCCACAACATCGAGTGCATCCAGCGCTGGATCGAGCGCGGGCAGATTGCCAATGTCGATGCGCACCACCTGATGTTCAGCATCTGGGCAGCGACGCAGACCTATGCAGATTTCGATTGGCAGATTTCGGTGATCACCGGCAAAGCGAAGCTGGCCGACAGTGATTACGAAGCGGCAGCCGAGACCATCATCCGACTGGTGCTCAAGGGCTGCGAGCCCGAGGCGGCCTGAAGGCGCATTCGCGGGCAAGCCCGCTCCCACAGGAACTCCACGACCTTCAAGACTGTGGGATACCTGTGGGAGCCGGCTTGCCCGCGATGAGGCCAATACAGCCTATATAGATTAGGCCGCTACACCCGCATCCGCCCTCAACCCCACCTCTTCGATCGCACTGATCGCACACTGCTCGTCGATATCCGACGTATCACCGCTGATCCCGACCGCACCCAGCACTTTGCCGTCCTGATCGCGAATCAGCACCCCCCCCGGCGCCGGCACCACCGGGCGCTCACCCAAACCATTCAACGCGGCAAAAAACGCCGGCCGTTGCTGTGCATCCAGCGCCAGCAAACGCGAGCCCTTGCCCAGGGCAATCGCACCCCAGGCCTTGCCCGTGGCCACTTCCGGGCGAATCAAGCTGGCACCATCTTCGCGCTGCAAGGCCAGCACATGCCCACCGGCATCCAGCACCACCACCGTCAACGGCGCGGCATTGATCTTGCGGCCCGCCGCCAGTGCGGCGTTCACCAGGCTGACAGCGACTTTCAGGTTCAAAGCGTTCATGGAAAGGTCCTCTTCTTGTTGTGAGAAGCCCTGAGGGCAGTTGAAAATCGATCAACCAAATAGAACACAACTGCAATCACTTTTGTATACAATAAATTGAAACGATCGTATGCGATGACGCAAATCGCCGTTTTCATGGGCGCTCAGACGAAAGCAACCTCCCCCGATGAAAACCCATTGACCTGAACCGCCAGCCGTGAATACACTCTGGCACAAAGCAAGTTGTATACAATTACAAAATCGATGAGGCACAACCCATGAGCAAAATGAGAGCAATCGATGCAGCCGTTCTGGTCATGCGCCGTGAAGGTGTAGATACCGCGTTCGGCATCCCAGGGGCTGCCATCAACCCGTTGTACTCGGCCCTGAAGAAAGTCGGTGGCATCGATCACGTCCTCGCTCGTCACGTTGAAGGCGCCTCGCACATGGCCGAGGGTTACACCCGCGCCAACCCGGGCAACATCGGCGTGTGCATCGGCACCTCCGGCCCAGCCGGCACCGACATGGTCACCGGCCTGTACAGTGCGTCGGCCGACTCCATCCCGATCCTCTGCATCACCGGCCAGGCGCCGCGTGCCCGCCTGCACAAGGAAGACTTCCAGGCGGTCGACATCACCAGCATCGTCAAGCCGGTGACCAAATGGGCGACCACCGTGCTGGAGCCAGGCCAGGTGCCTTACGCCTTCCAGAAGGCCTTCTATGAAATGCGCACCGGCCGCCCAGGCCCCGTGCTGATCGACCTGCCATTCGACGTGCAGATGGCCGAAATCGAATTCGACATCGATGCCTACGAGCCACTGGTTGTCAACAAGCCGTCCGCTACCCGCGTACAGGCTGAGAAAGCCCTGGCCCTGCTCAACGACGCCGAGCGCCCACTGCTGGTAGCCGGCGGCGGCATCATCAACGCCGACGCCAGCGACAAGCTGGTCGAGTTCGCCGAACTGACCGGCGTACCGGTCATCCCGACCCTGATGGGCTGGGGCACCATCCCGGACGACCACGAATTGATGGTCGGCATGGTCGGCCTGCAGACGTCGCACCGCTACGGCAACGCCACCCTGCTCAAGTCCGACCTGGTGTTCGGTATCGGCAACCGCTGGGCCAACCGCCACACCGGCTCGGTCGATGTCTACACCGAAGGCCGCAAGTTCGTGCACGTGGACATCGAACCGACCCAGATCGGCCGTGTGTTCACCCCGGACCTGGGTATCGTTTCCGACGCTGGCAAGGCGCTGGACGTGTTCCTCGAAGTGGCCCGCGAGTGGAAAGCCGCCGGCAAGCTGAAGTGCCGCAAGGCCTGGCTGCAAGATTGCCAGGAGCGCAAGTCGAGCCTGCAGCGCAAGACCCACTTCGACAACGTGCCGGTCAAGCCGCAGCGCGTCTACGAAGAAATGAACCAGGTGTTCGGCAAGGACACCACCTACGTCAGCACCATCGGCCTGTCGCAGATCGCCGGCGCGCAGTTCCTGCACGTGTACAAGCCACGTCACTGGATCAACTGCGGCCAGGCCGGCCCGCTCGGCTGGACCATCCCGGCTGCCCTGGGCGTGGTCAAGGCCGACCCGAAACGCAAGGTCGTCGCGCTGTCGGGTGACTACGACTTCCAGTTCATGATCGAAGAGCTGGCCGTGGGCGCGCAGTTCAACCTGCCGTACGTGCACGTGCTGGTGAACAACGCCTACCTGGGCCTGATCCGCCAGGCGCAGCGTGGCTTCGACATGGATTACTGTGTTCAACTGGCGTTCGAGAACATCAACTCCACCGACGCCGCCACCTACGGTGTCGACCACGTCGCCGTGGTCGAAGGCCTGGGCTGTAAAGCCATCCGTGTGTTCGAGCCAGGCGAGATCGCCCCTGCCCTGCTCAAGGCACAGAAGATGGCCGAAGAGTTCCGCGTGCCGGTGGTGGTCGAAGTGATTCTCGAGCGTGTGACCAACATTTCCATGGGCACCGAGATCAACGCGGTCAACGAGTTCGAAGACCTGGCCCTGGTCGGCAACGACGCGCCAACCGCCATCTCGCTGCTGGACTGATCGCCTGACGCCCCCAGGCCTGCCCTGGGGGCCTTCATCGCAAGGAGACAACCCATGCCTCGCTTCGCTGCCAACCTGTCCATGCTGTTCACCGAACAGGACTTCCTGGCCCGCTTCAAGGCTGCCGCCGATGCTGGTTTCAGCGGCGTCGAATACCTCTTCCCGTACGATTTCAGCGCGGCTGAAATCAAGCAGCAGCTCGACGCGCACGGCCTGACCCAGGTGCTGTTCAACCTGCCGGCCGGCGATTGGGCCAAGGGTGAGCGCGGTATCACCTGCCACCCCGACCGCGTCGAAGAATTCCGCGCCGGTGTCGACAAGGCCATCGAATACGCCAAGGTGCTGGGCAACACCCAGGTCAACGCCCTGGCCGGCATCCGCCCACAAGGCCTGCAGTGCGCCGACGTGCGCAAGACCTTCGTCGACAACCTGCGCTACGCCGCCGACAAGCTGAAGGCTGCCGGGATCCGCCTGGTCATGGAAATGATCAACACCCGCGACATCCCAGGCTTCTACCTGAACACCACCAATCAGGCCCTGGAAATCCAGGCCGAAGTGGGCAGCGACAACCTGTTCCTGCAGTACGACATCTACCACATGCAGATCATGGAAGGTGACCTGGCTCGCACCCTGGAAGCCAACCTGAAGCTGATCAACCACGTCCAGCTGGCCGACAACCCAGGTCGCAACGAACCGGGCACCGGCGAGATCAACTACCGCTTCCTGTTCGAGCACCTGGACCGCATCGGCTACCAGGGCTGGGTGGGCGCGGAGTACAAGCCGCTGACCACCACCGAAGCGGGCCTGGGCTGGCTGAAAACCCACAATGCAATCTAAAGGCTAGGACACCGCACCCACAGGGTCCGGGTCGCACTTGAGATTCAATAAATACAAAGAGGCACATTCTCATGGCTAAAATCGGTTTCCTCGGCACCGGCATCATGGGCAAACCCATGGCCCAGAACCTGCAAAAAGCAGGTCACAGCATCTTCGTCTCCACCCACCACGACGCCGCCCCGGCCGACCTGATCGCCGCTGGCGCAGTGGCCCTGGCCAACCCTAAAGAGGTTGCCCAGGAAGCCGAGTTCATCATCATCATGGTCCCGGACACCCCGCAGGTCGAAAGCGTCCTGTTCGGTGAGAACGGCGTGGCCGAAGGTGTTGGCCCGAACAAGGTCGTGATCGACATGAGCTCGATCTCGCCGACCGCCACCAAAGCGTTCGCCGAGAAGATCAAGGCCACTGGCGCCGCTTACCTGGACGCCCCGGTGTCCGGTGGTGAAGTCGGTGCCAAGGCCGCGACCCTGAGCATCATGGTCGGCGGCTGCCCGAAAGCCTTCGAGCGCGCCCTGCCGCTGTTCGAAGCCATGGGCAAGAACATCACCCGTGTCGGCGGCAACGGTGACGGCCAGACCGCCAAGGTGGCCAACCAGATCATCGTCGCCCTGAACATCCAGGCCGTCAGTGAAGCCCTGCTGTTCGCCGCCAAGAACGGCGCCGATCCAGCCAAGGTCCGTGAAGCGCTGATGGGCGGCTTCGCCTCGTCGAAAATCCTCGAAGTGCACGCCGAGCGCATGATCAAAGGCACCTTCGACCCAGGCTTCCGCATCAACCTGCACCAGAAGGACCTCAACCTGGCCCTGCAAGGCGCCAAGGAACTGGGCATCAACCTGCCCAACACCTCCAACGCCCAGCAAGTGTTCAGCACCTGCGTGGCACTGGGTGGCGGCAACTGGGACCACTCCGCGCTGATCAAAGGCCTGGAGCACATGGCCAACTTCTCGATCCGCGGCGAAGGCAAATAAGCTGAATTCGGGGGCTGTTGCGCAGCCCCCACACCGAGCAACACCCGCCCCTGGTTCGGCCTGCACGGAGGCAGTTCCAGGGGCGTTTTCGATTGTGCAAAACAAAAATAATTGGGAGCCTGCCATGTCGGTCGATCCGCAAAAACTTCTCCGCGACCTGTTCGACACAGCCATCGCCGCCGCCCACCCGCGCCAAGTCCTCGAACCCTACCTGCCCGCCGACCGTAGCGGCCGGGTCATCGTCATCGGCGCCGGCAAGGCCGCAGCCGCCATGGCCGAAGTGGTCGAAAAAAGCTGGCAGGGCGAAGTCTCCGGGCTGGTGGTCACCCGTTACGGCCATGGCGCCAACTGCCAGAAGATCGAAGTGGTCGAAGCCGCCCACCCGGTCCCTGACGCCGCCGGCCTGGCCGTGGCCAAGCGCGTGCTGGAACGGGTCAGCAACCTCAACGAAGACGACCGCGTCATCTTCCTGCTCTCTGGCGGTGGTTCCGCCCTGCTGGCATTGCCAGCCGAAGGCCTGACCCTGGCCGACAAGCAACAGATCAACAAGGCGCTGCTCAAATCCGGCGCCACCATCGGCGAGATGAACTGCGTGCGCAAGCACCTCTCGGCGATCAAGGGCGGCCGCCTGGCCAAGGCCTGCTGGCCAGCCACCGTCTACACCTATGCGATTTCCGATGTGCCTGGCGACCTGGCCACAGTCATCGCCTCCGGTCCCACCGTGGCCGACCCGAGCACCAGCGCCGATGCCCTGGCGATCCTCAAGCGCTACAACATCGAAGCACCCAAGGCTGTCATCGACTGGCTCAACAACCCAGCCTCGGAAACCGTCAAGGCCGACGACCCGGCCCTGGCCCGCAGCCATTTCCAGCTGATCGCAAAGCCCCAGCAATCGCTCGAAGCCGCCGCAGTCAAAGCCCGCCAGGCCGGCTTCAGCCCGCTGATCCTGGGCGACCTGGAAGGCGAATCGCGCGAAGTGGCCAAGGTGCATGCCGGCATCGCTCGGCAGATCGTCCTGCACGGCCAGCCGCTCAAGGCCCCTTGCGTGATCCTCTCCGGTGGCGAAACCACCGTCACCGTGCGCGGCAACGGCCGCGGCGGGCGCAACGCCGAGTTCCTGCTCAGCCTCACCGAAAACCTCAAGGGCGTACCGGGCGTCTACGCCCTGGCCGGTGACACCGACGGCATCGACGGCTCGGAAGAAAACGCCGGTGCCTTCATGACGCCAGACAGCTACGCCCGCGCCGAAGCCCTGGGCCTGTCGGCCAGTGACGAGCTGGACAACAACAACGGCTACGGCTACTTCGCCGCGCTGGATGCGCTGATCGTCACCGAACCGACCCGCACCAACGTCAACGACTTCCGCGCCATCCTGATCCTCGAGACTGCACAATCATGACGCCTGATAAAAAAGTCAAAATCCTCGCCACCCTCGGCCCTGCGATCAACGGCATCGACGACATCCGCCAACTGGTCGAAGCCGGGGTCAATATCTTCCGCCTCAACTTCAGCCACGGCGAACACGCCGACCACGCCCTGCGCTACCAGTGGATCCGCGAAGTCGAGCAGCAACTGAACTACCCGCTGGGCATCCTCATGGACCTGCAAGGGCCGAAGTTGCGCGTCGGTCGCCTGGCCGAAGGCAAGGTGCAACTGCAGCGCGGCCAGTCTCTGCGCCTGGACCTGGACACGACGCCGGGCAACAGCGCGCGGGTCAACCTGCCCCACCCGGAAATCATCGCCGCGCTGGAGCCGGGCATGGACCTGCTGGTGGACGACGGCCGCCTGCGCCTGCGGGTCACCGCCAAGCACGCCGACGCCATCGACACCACCGTGCTGAACGGCGGTGAGTTGTCCGACCGCAAGGGCGTCAACGTGCCGCAAGCGGTACTGGACCTCTCCCCGCTCACCGAAAAGGACCGCCGTGACCTGGCCTTCGGCCTGGAGCTGGGCGTGGACTGGGTGGCGCTGTCGTTCGTGCAGCGCCCGGAAGACATCGTTGAGGCGCGCCAGCTGATCGGCGACCGCGCCTACCTGATGGCCAAGATCGAGAAGCCGTCGGCGGTCGAGCAGTTGCAGGCGATCGCCGAGCTGTCCGACGCGATCATGGTCGCCCGTGGCGACCTGGGCGTGGAAGTGCCGGCTGAGAGCGTGCCGCAGATCCAGAAGCGCATCATCGGCACCTGCCGTCAGCTGGGCAAACCGGTGGTGGTGGCCACGCAGATGCTCGAATCCATGCGCTTCTCGCCAGCGCCAACCCGCGCCGAGGTCACTGACGTGGCCAACGCCGTGGCCGAAGGTGCCGATGCGGTGATGCTGTCGGCCGAAACCGCCTCAGGCGACTACCCGCTGGAAGCCGTGCAGATGATGAGCAAGATCATCCGCCAGGTGGAAAATGGCCCGGACTATCAGGCCCAGCTCGACGTTGGCCGGCCCAAAGCCGAGGCCACCGTGTCGGACGCCATCAGCTGCGCGATCCGCCGTATCAGCGGGATCCTGCCGGTGGCGGTGCTGGTCAACTACAGCGAATCGGGCGCCTCGACCCTGCGCGCCGCCCGCGAGCGGCCACGGGCACCGATCCTCAACCTGACGCCGAACCTGGTCACCGCCCGCCGCCTGAGTGTGACCTGGGGCGTGCACTCGGTGGTCAACGACCGCCTGCGCCAGGTCGACGAGATTTGCTCGACCGCGCTGGAGATCGCCCAGGCACAGGGCATGGCCAGCCGCGGCGACACGCTGCTGATCACGGCCGGCGTGCCTTTCGGCAAACCGGGCTCGACCAATACGCTGCGGATCGAGACCTTGGTCTGATCCAAAGGCCCATTCGCGGGGCAAGCCCGCTCCCACGGGCACACCGCTTACTTTCAGACAGCAGTGTGCCCGTGGGAGCGGGCTTGCCCCGCGAATGGAGGGCAAAGCCCTCCCCTTGCACCCCTACAAAGCCCTGCGGAAAACCGAGGCCCAAAGAGGCCCACCGCTCTTCCATCAACCTTACCGACTGCCCATGTACACCAAAAATTTCGTCAACCCGTGCCCCGACTGGGCCACGGCGCTGCTCAACGGCTTCAGCCAGGTGCTGCTGCTGCGCAACCCGCTGTGCGGCCTGTGCTGCCTGCTGGCCATCCTGCTGACCGCCCCCAACCTGGTCGGTGGTGCCCTGCTCGGCGCCCTCGCCGGCTTGCTCACGGCCCAACGCCGCCACTATGACCGCACGGACCGCCAAGCCGGCCTGTACTGCTACAACGGCGTGCTGATCGGCATCTTGATCAGCGCGGTGCTGCCGTGGTCGGCGATCATCCCGCCGCTGATCATCGCGGCCGGCGGCCTGTCCAGCATCATCACCCATCAGTGGCGCAAGCGCGGCGGCAAGCTGCTGGTTGCCTACACCGCCCCCTTCGTGCTGCTGGGCTGGGGCACGCTGCTGGTGGCCGAGCCCAGCGCCTCGGTGTTTGCCGAAGCCGACCCGCTGTACGCCCTGGCGCGCGGCGTAGGGCAGATCTTCCTGCTCGACCACCCGATGGCCGGACTGCTGATCATCATCGGCATGTTCATCGCCAACCCGTACGCCGCGCTGTGGGCGGTGCTCGGTTCAGCCATCGGCGGGGGCGTGGCGCTGCTGGCCGACCAGGCGCAGGCCGCCTGGATGGGGCTGTACGGCTTCAACGCGGCCCTCGCGGCGCTGGCCTTCAGCCGCCAGGGCGAGCGGCCCTGGGTCACCTTGCTGGCCATCGCCCTGGCACTGCTGCTGCAGCCGCTGTTCAAGCTGCTGCCGATCGCCGGGCTGACCGCGCCCTTCGTGGTGGCCTGCTGGCTGATGCACCTGGGCAAGCATATGGCCTCGCTCAACCAGCGCGGCAACACCAGCCGCTTGCACAGCTGAAAGCCAGCCCCTAGGCTCAGCCCATTACCCAACGGACCGAGCCCATGAACAACCCTGCGAGCCTGCGCGAGCGGCTCTACGTCATCGTCTTCCAGTCCGACACCGTGGCTGGAAGACGCTTTGACAAGATCCTTCTGCTGATCATCCTGGCCAGCCTGGTCACGGTGATTCTTGACAGCATCGACGATGTGCACCGCAACTATGCCGGCCTGTTGGCCGCTATCGAATGGGGCTTCACGGCGATCTTCCTGGTCGAGTACCTGGCCCGCCTGTACTGCTCGCCCAAGCCCCTGCGCTATGCCTTCAGTTTCTACGGCCTGGTCGACCTGCTGGCGATCGTGCCGGGGGTCATCGCCCTGTACTACAGCGACGCCCAGTACCTGCTGATCATCCGCGTGATTCGCATGCTGCGGATCTTCCGCGTGCTCAAGCTCAGCCCGTACCTCAAGCAGGCGCATTACCTGCTGGAAGCGTTGCGCGGCAGCAAGCAGAAGATCATCGTGTTCCTGGTCAGTGTGTCGACCCTGGTCACCGTGTTCGGCACCTTGATGTACGTGGTCGAAGGGCCCGAACATGGCTTTACCAGTATCCCCAAGGGCATCTACTGGGCCATCGTCACCCTGACCACCGTGGGTTTTGGCGACATCGTGCCAAAAACCCCGCTGGGCCAGGTGCTGTCGTCGCTGGTGATGATCACCGGTTACTCGATCATTGCCGTGCCCACGGGGATTTTCACTGCCGAACTGGCCAATGCAATGCGCGGCGAACAGCTGCAGCACGACTGCCCGACGTGCAGCAAGAAGACTCACGAACACGGCGCCGCCTTCTGCTCGCGCTGCGGCAATATATTGTTCCCGAAAACCGAATAAGCAAAGAGCCATTTGGTCTTTAAGCGCCCAAGAACGAAACGCTATAGTCGCTGGCACATTGCCAAACACTTGAACTAGAACAAGGAAGCATCGTGAAAAAACTCTTCAGCGCATCGCTGCTCGCTGCCGGCCTGGCCCTCGGCAACCTCGCCCAGGCCGCCCCGACCCTGCTCAACGTGTCCTACGACGTGATGCGCGATTTCTACAAGGACTACAACCCAGCATTCCAGAAGCACTGGGAAGCCGAGCACAACGAAAAGGTCAATGTGCAGATGTCCTTCGGCGGTTCGAGCAAACAGGCGCGCGCGGTAATCGATGGCCTGCCGGCCGATGTCATCACCATGAACATGGCCACCGACATCAACGCGCTGAACGACAACGGCAAGCTGGTACCGGACAACTGGGTCACCCGCTTGCCGAACAACAGCGCGCCGTTCACCTCGGCCACCGTATTCATCGTGCGCAAGGGCAACCCCAAGGCACTGAAGGACTGGCCTGACCTGCTCAAGGATGGCGTGCAGGTGATCGTGCCCAACCCGAAAACCTCGGGTAACGGCCGCTACACCTACCTGTCGGCCTGGGGTTACGTGCTGAAGACCGGCGGTGACGAAGCCAAGGCCAAGGCCTTCGTCGGCAAGCTGTTCAAGCAGGCTCCGGTGCTCGATACCGGTGGCCGCGCCGCCACCACCACCTTCATGACCAACCAGATCGGCGACGTGCTGGTGACCTTCGAGAACGAAGCCGAAATGATCGCCCGCGAGTTCGGCCGCGACCAGTTCGAGGTGGTCTACCCGAGCGTTTCGGCCGAGGCCGAGCCGCCGGTGAGCGTGGTCGACAAGGTGGTGGCGAAAAAAGGCACCCAGGCCGTGGCCGAGGAATACCTGAAGTACCTGTGGTCGCCGGCAGCCCAGGAAATCGCTGCACAGAACTACCTGCGCCCACGTGATGCGACGGTGCTGGCCAAGTACACCGACCGCTTCCCAAAAGTCGATTTCTTGTCGGTTGAGAAGACCTTCGGTGATTGGCGTACCGTGCAGAAGACCCACTTCAATGATGGTGGCGTCTTCGACCAGATCTATACCGGCCAGTAATTGATCCAGGCTGTTCCGGCCCCATCGCCGGCAAGCCGGCTCCCACAGGATGACCACAGGCCCGGGCGCTGCACGGTCCCTGTGGGAGCCGGCTTGCCGGCGATGGGGCCCGCACCGACACCACACCACATCGAACTTTCCACCCCACCACCCATCAGTACCTTGAGTAACCCTGCCCCGCTCACCCCGGCCCAAGGAGTACTCCAGTGCTGCGCTACCTCACCCTCCTGCTGCTCGGCTGCCTGCTGAGCACCCACCTGCTGGCTGCAGACCCCGCCCCCGCCGAAGAACAACCCGCTGAACCTGAAGCCGTGCTCCAAGGCGGGCTGCTCGGTGCACTGGCCGACGGCTTGGACAGCGCCGCCCAGGAGCTTGACCTCGACGCCCACCTGGTCGACGCCTGGCGCCTGCGCACCGACCGTGCCGCCCAGGAAATGGAACGCCTGGTCGATCGCCACTCGGCCAGTGACTCGCTGCAACTGGCAGGCAACTTCATCCTGCTGAGCCTGACCTGGGCCGCGAGCTTCGCCGTACTGACCAGCCTCGGACGCTGGCTCAGCCAGCGCGCGGCGGCTACCCCCTGGCTGCGCCAGCGCCAACGCGCCACCAGCCTGCTCGGCTACTTGCTGCCCTACACCCTGCCTGCCCTGGCCAGCCTGCCGTTGACACTCTACGTCAGCCGCTTCCTCGACCCGTCGGTGGCCCGTGCCCTAGGGCTGAGCCTGGCTTACGCCACCAGCAGCGGCCTGTTTTCGACCTCGATCATCCTGTGCCTGGTCACCCTGTTCGATGCCGGCCACAAACGCCCGGCCGTGGCCGTGATCAAGCGCCTGGCGCCGCGGCCGCTGTTCCTGATCGGCTTTCTCGCGGCCTGGAGCGACGCCCTGACCAGCCCGCAGATCGCCCGTCAGCTGGGCGGCAACATCACCGCCAGCATCGCTGTGTTCACCGGCCTTGCCGCCACCTTCATCTTCGCCAGCCTGGTGATCCGCCTGCGCCGCCCCGTTGCCCACCTGATCCGCAACCGCGCCTTCAAGGACCGGGTGCAGCACCGCGCCGTGCAGGAAACCCTGCGGATCTTTTCGGTGTTGTGGTACTTGCCGATCCTGTTGATGATCCTGGTCTCGGCGATTCACCTGATCGGCGCCGGCGAAGAAAGCCAGAAGGCGCTGCAGAAGGCCTTGCTGACCACGGTGCTGCTGGTTTCCACCGTGTTCCTCAGCACCTTGCTGCAACACCTGCTGGCGCCACGCGAAGCGGATCCCGGGCAACGCGTACGGCCTTACAAGGAACTGCTGCGCAGCCTCGCCCATGCACTGCTGCGCATTGCCATGGCCGTGGCGTTCATCGAACTGCTGGGGCGCATCTGGGGCGTTTCGGTGATCGGCTTTGCCCTGAGCAACAGCCTGGGCCAGGCGATCAGTAATTCGCTGTCCAGCATCGGCCTGATCCTGCTGGTCACCTGGCTGCTCTGGGTGGTACTCGATACCGCCATCCAGGAAGCGTTGAAGCCCGCTGTCGGCAAGCGTGCCGCGCGTCAGCCAAGCACGCGCACAAGGACCATCCTGCCGATGCTGCGCAACGCTATCAAGGTTGTCCTGATCGTCATCTGCACCATCACCACCATGGCCAACCTGGGCATCAATGTCGCGCCACTCTTGGCCGGTGCCGGGGTGATCGGCCTGGCCATCGGCTTTGGCTCGCAGCAGCTGGTGCAGGATGTGATCACCGGGCTGTTCATCCTGATCGAAGACACCATCTCGATTGGCGACTGGGTGGTGCTCGACTCCGGCCACGCCGGCACCGTCGAGAGCTTGACCATCCGCACCTTGCGCCTGCGCGATGGCAAGGGCTTCGTGCACTCGGTGCCCTTCGGCCAGATAAAGGCGGTCACCAACCAGTCACGGCAGTTTGCCTATGCCTTCTTCTCGGTGCAGTTCACCTACGACAGCGATGTGGACGAGTCGCTGGCGCTGATCCATGAGGTGGGGCAGTCGATCAGCGATGATCCAATGCTGCGCATCAACCTCCAAGGGCCGCTGCAGGTGTTCGGGGTTGATCGCATGGACTTGAACGGGTTTGTGCTGACGGCGCAGTTCCGCACCATTTCCGGCGGGCAGTATGCGGTGAGCCGAGCGTTCAATGAGCGTCTTAAAAAGCGTGTGGACCAGACCGAGAATGTGTTCTTTGCCCAGGTGTATCCACTCCCGGTGCGCGGGGTTACAGCTTGATGGAGATAGGTCCGGCCCTATCGCCGGCAAGCCGGCTCCCACAGGGTTATGCAGCGCCGCAGTAACAGTGGGAGCCGGCTTGCCGGCGATGGAGCAGTGTGAACAGCATCAAATCTGGCGGAATACCAAAGCCTTCAAGCCGCCCGCCGGGTCCGCATCGGGAAACTCCGGCGGGTTCTCCAATCGCTCGGTGAAGGCCAACGACGGCGCCTGCTCGGCCATCTCCTCGATCAGAAACTCCGGCCCGATCCCCGGGTCGTTGACACACGCCAGCACCGTCCCACCCGCGCTCAGCAGCTCCGGCAAACGCCGCAGAATCTTCGCGTAATCCTGGGTCAGCACAAAACTGCCCTTCTGGAAGGTCGGCGGGTCGATGATGATCAGGTCATACGGCCCGTACTTGCGCACCTTGCCCCACGACTTGAACAGCTCATGCCCCAGGTACGCCACCCGCGACGCATCGTGGCCGTTGAGCCGATGGTTGTCGCGGCCACGCGACAGCGCCGACTTGGCCATGTCCAGGTTGACCACCTGCTCGGCGCCGCCGGCAATCGCCGCCACCGAAAAGCCACAGGTGTAGGCGAACAGGTTGAGCACGCGCTTGCCCTGCGCCTGTTCACGTACCCAGCGGCGGCCATAGCGCATGTCGAGGAACAGGCCGTTGTTCTGTCGCACGCCCAGGTCGAGCAGGTAGGTGAGGCCATCCTCGACCACTTCGCGCTGCTGGCACGGCTCGCCCCACAGCCATTGGCCCGGGCTGTCCGGCAGGTAGCGGTGCTGGATGAGAATGGCCCGCCCGGTCCATTGCGGGCGTTCGGCCAGGTTACGCAGCATGGCCTCCAGCTCGGGCAGCTGGCCACCTGGCGGCTCGCGGAACAACGCTACCGACAGCACGCCTTGCAACCAGTCGACAGTCACCTGCTCCAGCCCCGGCCAGCAGCGGCCGCGGCCGTGGAACAGGCGGCGAGTTTCCTGCGGGGCAGGGTCGAGGGCGGTGAGCAGATGCTGTTCTAGGGTTTGGATCGGCGAAGTCATGGCGGGTCGCAAGCAGGTAAAAGGGGGCATTCTACCCTTTGGCCGCGACCTGCGCAGAACGGAACCACCACCCTTGCTGCATCCCCGCCGCTGCCAGCAGGATCAGCGCCACGCCCAGCCACTGCAACGGCGCCAGACGGTGCCCGAGCGCCACCCAGTCGACCAGGATCGCGGCAATCGGGTAGATGAACGACAGCGCACCGGTCAACGCCGTGGGCAAGCGCTGGATGGCGCTGTACAGCAGCACGTACATCAACCCGGTGTGGACCATGCCCAAGGTCACCAGGCTGGCCAGCGCCGAGGGTTCGCCAGGCAAGCCGCCCAGCGTGACCCAGGGCGCCAGCAGCAACACCCCAGTGGCCACCTGGATCAAGGCGATCAGGTGCGGCGGCGTGCCTTTCAGGCGTTTGATGATCAGCGCGGCGACGGCATACAGAAACGCTGCGCCCAGGGCCAGCCCGATGCCCAGCAGGTAGTCCTCACCACTGCCCTGCCCCGCGCCATGGGCACTGACGATGGCCAGCATGCCGAGAAACGCCACGCTCAGCCAGGTGACCTTGGCCGCAGTGATCTTCTCACCGAGAAATACCGCCGCCAGCCCCACCAGCATGAACGGCTGCACGTTGTACACCGCCGTGCCGATGGCGATCGACGCCCGCGAATAGGAGGCGAACAGCAACACCCAGTTGCCGACAATGGCCACACCGCTGACGATGGCCAGGAGCAAGGCGGTACGGCTGATCACGCCCGGCTTGAGGAAGCCAAACGCCGCGCAGATCACCAGCAACGTACCGGTGCCGAATACGCAGCGCCAGAACACCACCTCCAGCACCGGCTGCCCGGACACCAGCACGAACCAGCCGATTGTCCCGGAAATCAGCATGGCGGCGACCATTTCCAGCGAACCACGGCGCAACGAACTGTCCATATCACACCTCCGATTGACGATGGCCACAGTATGCAGAGGGCGACCGCTTGCCATCCAGCGGATAAGCAAGGCAGTTCTGGCGTTCAGCCTTTACTATCAAGGCAAATCCTCGACTTCACCTGATGAGGCGCACATGACCGATACCATCGACCAACTGCTGATCAATGCCTTGATGGAAGACTCCCGCCGCTCGCTGAAAGCGCTGGCGCAGATCAGCGGATTATCCGCCCCCAGTGTCAGCGAACGCCTGCGCCGCCTGGAAGAACGCGGCGTGCTGCGCGGTTACACCGTGGAGGTCGACCCGCGCAGCTTCGGCTACCAGCTGCAGGCCATCGTGCGCATCCGCCCGCTGCCCGGGCAGTTGCAGGAGGTGGAGCGGCAGATCATCGCCATCCCCGAGTTCACCGAGTGCGACAAGGTTACCGGGGAGGATTGCTTCATCGCGCGGTTGCATGTGCGCTCGATGGAGCAACTCGACACCCTGCTCGATCGCATCAATGTGCTGGCCGAAACCAACACCGCGATCATCAAGAAGAGCCCGGTGAAACGGCGCCTGCCACCCATGGACTGAAGCGCTGAAAACCTGACTATTTTTTGTACACACGAATGTCACCTTAGGTGCCATTTTTGTGTGCACGACTGCTAGCAATGCCCCAATACGTTACACAAGCCCAACAACTAATTTTGACCAGATGATCAACTAATCGAGCAACTAAAAATTTAAACCTGTTCATTGGGTCAAGTTATATTTCCTTTATTTCATTCACTTATCTTCCAGAAACATAGATTCGAAATAGTGGGTAACTGAACACTGGTTTTTGCCTGGCATGGAACTCGCTTTTGTGTGTTCGTGTTTTGTATACAAGTTAAACAAAACATAAATACACAAGAACCCGCGACGCCGACCCAACCCCGGCCGCCGCGCCCAGAACCCAGTGATGCCAACGCTGCACCGACGAGATGGCGAGCCCGTGCGCATGCCCGCTCATCGCAGTCCACGTGCATCAGGAGCCTGCCGGAATGAGCACCAGCCTCGACATTGCCCCGGAATTGTCCGTCGCCAGCACCCACCCCGCTTCCACCTTGGCCGGCCATGCGCCACAACTTGAACTGAGCCCGCGCCTGCACAACCGCGACCTCGCCCCAACCCGTATCGAGGGCCGCCGCTGGGGGCGCTACAGCATTTTCGCGCTGTGGACCAACGACGTGCACAACATCGCCAACTACTCCTTCGCCATGGGCTTGTTCGCCCTCGGCCTGGGTGGCTGGCAGATCCTCTTGTCACTGGCCATCGGCGCGGCGCTGGTGTACTTCTTCATGAATTTGTCGGGCTACATGGGGCAGAAGACTGGCGTACCGTTCCCGGTCATCAGCCGCATCGCCTTCGGTATCCATGGTGCGCAGATCCCGGCGCTGATCCGCGCCGTCATCGCCATTGCCTGGTTCGGCATCCAGACCTACCTGGCCTCGGTGGTGCTGCGGGTGCTGCTGACCGCCGTATGGCCGCAACTGGCAAGCTTCGACCACGACAGCATCCTCGGCCTTTCGAGCCTTGGCTGGGTGTGTTTCGTGGCGATCTGGCTGGTGCAACTGGTGATCCTTGCCTACGGCATGGAGATGGTGCGCCGCTACGAGGCCTTCGCCGGCCCGGTGATCCTGCTGACCGTGGCCAGCCTGGCGCTGTTCATGTACTTCAAGGCCGATGCGCGTATCGCCTGGTCGGTGGCCGAACCGCTGACCGGTTATGAGATGTGGCGCAACATCTTCGCCGGCGGCGCGTTGTGGCTGGCGATCTACGGCACCCTGGTGCTCAACTTCTGCGACTTTGCGCGCTCCTCGCCGTGCCGCAAGACCATCCGCGTCGGCAACTTCTGGGGCTTGCCGGTGAACATCCTGGTGTTTGCGATGATCACCGTGGTGCTGTGCGGCGCGCAGTTCCAAATCAACGGGCAAATCATCGACAGCCCGACCCAGATCGTCGCCAGCATCCCCAACACGGCCTTCCTGGTGCTCGGCTGCCTGGCCTTCCTGATCGTCACCGTGGCGGTGAACATCATGGCCAACTTCGTCGCCCCGGCATTCGTGCTCAGCAACCTGGCACCGCGCCACCTGAACTTCCGCCGCGCCGGGCTGATCAGCGCCACCCTGGCCGTGCTGATCCTGCCCTGGAACCTCTACAACAGCCCGCTGGTGATCGTCTACTTCCTGTCCGGCCTGGGCGCCCTGCTCGGCCCGCTGTACGGGGTGATCATGGCCGACTACTGGTTGCTGCGCAAAGGCTGCATCAACGTGCCGGAGCTGTACAGCGAGCACCCAGCCGGCGCCTACCACTACAGCAAGGGCATCAACCTGCGCGCCGTTGCCGCGTTCGTGCCGGCCGCGCTGTTGGCCATCGTCCTGGCACTGGTGCCCAACTTCCATGCCATCGCGCCGTTCTCCTGGCTGATCGGTGCCGGTATCGCCGCAGTGGTGTACCTGCTGATCGCCCCGCGCAACCGCCCCTACGTCGATGTCAGCGGTGAGTGCATCGCCGTCGACCACAGCAGCCACTGATCAAGGAGCACTGTCCATGCGTATTCTGATCGCCAACGTCAACACCACCGAAGCCATCACCGAGGCCATCGCCGAACAGGCACGCAGCGTTGCCGCACCCGGCACCGAAATCATTGGCCTGACCCCATGGTTCGGTGCCGAGTCGGTGGAAGGCAACTTCGAGAGCTACCTGGCCGCCATCGCCGTGATGGACCGCGTGCTGGCCTATGAAGGCCCGTACGATGCCGTGATCCAGGCCGGTTACGGCGAGCATGGCCGCGAAGGCCTGCAGGAGCTGTTGAACGTGCCGGTTGTGGACATCACCGATGCCGCCGCCAGCACCGCGATGTACCTGGGCCATGCCTACTCGGTGGTGACCACCCTGGACCGCACCGTGCCGCTGATCGAGGACCGGCTGAAGCTTTCCGGGCTGTACGACCGTTGCGCCTCGGTACGCGCCAGCGGCCTGGCCGTGCTGGAGCTGGAGGCCGACCCGCAGCGCGCCGTGGAGGCCATCGTCGAGCAGGCCGAGCGTGCGGTGCGCGATGACAAGGCCGAGGTGATCTGCCTGGGCTGTGGCGGCATGGCCGGGCTGGATGAGCAGATACGCCAGCGCACCGGGGTGCCGGTGGTCGATGGCGTGAGTGCGGCGGTGACCATAGCCGAGTCGCTGGTGCGAATGGGGTTGAGCACGTCCAAGGTGCGCACCTATGCCACGCCGCGGGCGAAGAAGGTGGTGGGTTGGCCGATGCGGTTCGGCCGTTAGCGCGGCTTCGCCAATACCGGCCTCTTCGCCGGCTTGTGCCGCGAAGAGGCCGGTACCCTCAGTGAAGCAGTCTGGCCAAGCGCTCAGCACTGCCACAGGCCAGGGTAAACCCCAACGCCCCATGCCCCAGGTTCAGCCAAAGATTTCGATAGGCTGTAGCCCCAATGATCGGCACCCCGGTAGGCGTCGCCGGCCGCATCCCCGCCCACTCCACCGCCTGCTGGTAATCGGCCGCATCCGGCAACGTATCCCGCGCCAGCCGGCGCATGCTTGCCAGTCGGCGCGCGTCCACCGTTTCGTCGAAGCCGACGATGTCCACCATCGCCGCCACCCGCAGCTGCCGGCCCAGGCGCGCATAGACGATCTTGCGCTCGTAATCGGTGATGCTGACCTCAGGTGCCCGATGCGCCGTGCTGATCGGTGCCGTCAGGCTGTAGCCCTTGAGCGGATAGACCGGCAGTTTCACACCCGGCAGTGCCAAGCCCGCACTGCGATGACCGGCGCACAGCACCAGACGCTGCACATCGACACGCGCGTCCCCGAGCTGCAGCGCAACAACCTGGTCCTGGTGCTTGTGCAGGTGCGTCACCGGCCTGCCGAGCAGGAACCGGCACTGCCCGCAGGCGCGCAAGCGCTCGGCCAGGCGCTCACAGAAACGGTGACAGTCGGCAACCTCTTCATCAGGCGTCAGCACCCCGCCTACGAAGGGCGCCTCGGCCAATGCCGGCTCCAGGGCCCTGAGTTCGGTGGCATCGAGTACCCGTTGGCTGAACGGGTCGAGCAAGCGCTGACGCCCATGGGCGAACGCCTGTTCACTGCGAAAAGCGACCAATTTACCGTTACGCCGCCAGGCAAAATCTGCCAAGCCATCTGCTTCGCGCCAGCGCGCCAGAACGGCCTGGCTCTCCAGCGCCAGCGCCAGCAGCTGCGCGCTGTTACGCCGATTGACGCTGCTGCGGCAAGCCAGCATGAACGCCAGCAACCACCGCCACTGCGCCGGGTCCAGGCGCAGGCGCAAACGCAGCGGCGACTCGCCCTGCAGCATCCAGCCCAGCGCCTGCCAGGGCACACCGGCATCGGCCAAGGGCGACACGTAGCGGTACGACAGCTGCCCGCCATTGGCAAAACTGGTGGCAGACGCCAGGCTGTCGCGTGCCTCGATCAGGTCCACCGCAAAGCCCTCGCGGACCAGCGCATAGGCAGTCGTCAAACCGATCACCCCACCGCCAATGACCGTTACTTGCTGCTTCATGCATTGCCCCTGTTTCGGCTTCCTTGCCGCGACAGTAACAGCGGATCAGGTCGGGCAGCTATGCTGGCCGCCATTCAGGCCCTGGCGCACGTTGCGGCTGAGCAAGCTGGCCTTGCCGTCGTGCCAGGTCAGGGTCAGCACGTACAGGGTGTCGAAGTCATCACCGCTCCAATCCTCGGTGATCACCCGCTCATCACCCAGTGCCTTGCCGGCCACGGTATTGATCAGTTCGGGCAGGTAGCCATGGGACCAGGCCGTGTAAACGGTGGCGTTGCGGTATTTTTCACTGAGCAGTTCGTCGGCGAGGTCGTCGGTGTCGTTGGCGCTGTAATCAATGTTCACCGGCAGGCCCAGGCGAATGGCGCTGGGGGTGATGGTCATCAGCGGGCGGATGTAGCTGTAGCGCTGGTCGTTGCTGCCTTCTTCCACATGCCGCGACGGGTTGGCAGCGAACACGTAATCCGCCTTGCCGAAGCGCTCCGGCAGCAGCGTGGCCAGGTCCAGCGCGCGATTGAGCCCTTGGCAGTTCAACTGCCCCAACCCTTCACCCGGTTTTTCGGCATGGCGCAGAAACACCAGCGTCTGGGTGCCGTCGACCGGTTGCGCACGGCTTTCGACCACATCCAGTGCCAAGGGCACGGCCGCCGCGACGAGCACCAGGCTCAGCAGCAGGTGGCGACGGCGTCGAAGGAACGTTGGCAACTTCATGTAGGCAGGCTCTTGTGGCAGAAAGTATCGGGTTGACCCGTCACATTGCGCCTCGGCCGAAGCCGCAGGGGTCCCTGTAGTGAGTGCCGTCCCTGGCAACGAGTAGGGGTCAGAGTGCCCTCAACCCGTTTGGTTCCTCCCTGAATGTACATGCCGTTCCCTGGGCAAGGCCGAGGTTAGAGCAGATGTATTGCTGAAATATGTCTCGATCAGGCGTGAAAGGTTCAGCGCATCTGCTCGGCCCAGCACTTTTCGATCCAGTCACCCAATGCCCTGACGCGCTTGGCTTCATAGCGATTGTTCAAGCGCACCAAGTGCACAGGCAGCCCCACCAGCCCCCAGTCCGGCAGCAGCTCGACCAGTTCGCCGGCACGTATGCCCTCCTCGAACAACCAGCGCGGCCCCGGATGAATGCCTGCGCCCTGCCGCACCGCCTGGAGGATTGCCCCGGCATTGTTGAGGTAGAACACCCCCCGCAGCTCGACACACACTTCCCTGCCGTTGCGACACAAGCGCAAGCGGGTACGGTGCCGCTCCTGGCCCAAGGAATAGAGGATCGCCCGGTGGCCAACCAGGTCCTGTGGCTTGGCAGGCCGCCCGTGCGCCTGCACATAGCTGCGGCTGGCACACAGCACGTTGGGCATGTCGCCGATCTTGCGGGCGACCATGTCAGATACCGGCAACTCGCCCACCCGCAGCGCCAGGTCGATGGCCTCGCCGCTCAGGTCCAGCCTGGAATCGGACAGCACCAGGTCGATGATCACCTGGGGGTGCAGTTGCTGAAACGCGGTCAGCCAGGGCACCAGGTGCCGTTCGCCGAAGTTGACCGGCGCCGTCATGCGGATGGCGCCAGCGATCTGCGGCGAGGCGCCGTCCAGGTCGGCGATTACCCCTTCCATCTCGTCAATCAGCGGCCGCATCTGCTCATACGCCCTCGCTCCCGCTTCAGACAGCGTGACCTGCCGGGTGGTCCGGTTGAGCAGCCGAACGTTCAGGCGCTTTTCCAGTGCAGCGATGCGTCGGCTCACCGACGAGGGTTCCAGGTCGAAGTCATCGGCAGCCTTGGTCAGGCTGCCGCGTTCGACAATGCGGAAAAACAAGCGCCATAGCGAAATGTCATCATTCATGCACGAACCGCAATTCTCTTTTGAATATTGTCCTCTTCAAGTGCATTTATCCCTCAAATACCATCGCCAAGTCCAGGAATCAGACAAGGTAAGGAACCAAGGAATGGCGGCCCGGAACGAATCCACGCGGCGTGCACTGGTGTTACTGGCAGTGTGCATGGCCGGTTTGATATTGCCCCTCGAGTACACGGGGCCGGCGATGGCCCTTTCAGCCATCGGCAACGACTTGGGCGGCAGCGCGATCGCCCTGGCCTGGGTGGTCAATGCGTTCGCCCTGAGCTTCGGCAGTGCAATCATGGCCGCCGGCACGCTGGCCGACCTGTACGGGCGCAAACGCATGTTCTGCTGGGGCATCGGCAGTTTCACGATCCTTTCGATCATCGTCAGTTGCGCGCAGGATGTGGTTTTCCTCGACGTGATGCGGGGCCTGCAAGGGATCGCAGCGGCACTGACCATGGCCGGGGGGTCGGCAACCCTGGCGCAAGAGTTCGAAGGCCATGCCAGGACCAAGGCGTTCGGCCTGCTGGGCACCGCGTTCGGCCTCGGCCTGGCATTCGGGCCGGTGATTTCCGGGGCCCTGGTCGAGTTCTTCAACTGGCGGGCGATTTTCCTGCTGGGTGCTGTGTTCGGCGGGCTGGCCTGGCTGCTGGCAGCGCCGCGGATGCGCGAGACCCGCGACCCCGGTGCCCGCCACCTGGACTGGGCAGGCGTGCTGGCCTTCAGTGCCATGCTGGTGGTACTGACCTTCGCCATCATGCAGATTCCCGCACATGGCTGGCGCAGCGCCAGCGTCCTTGCCCTGCTCGGCACCGCCATCCTGCTGTTTGTGCTGTTCATCCGCATCGAGCAGCGCCAGCAACGCCCCATGCTCGATCTCTCGCTGTTCGGCGACCGGCGCTTCGTCGGCGTCCAGTTGCTGCCCATCGCCACGGCGTTGAGCTTCATCGTCTTGCTGATCCTGCTGCCGCTGCGTTTCGTCGGGGTCGAGGCCCTGGGCACCGGCCAGGCGGGTTTGCTGATGATGGCGCTGTCCCTGCCAATGCTCATGGTGCCGTTCCTCTCGGCGATGCTTGCCCGCCACATCGCCGCCGCCAACCTCTGTTTCACCGGCTTGCTGCTGGCCGGCCTGGGGCTGATCTGGCTCGCCGCTATCGAGGTGGGCAGTGACTGGCTCGCGTTCTGCTGGCCGATGCTGTTGATCGGCGTCGGCTCGGCAATCCCCTGGGGGCTGATGGACGACCTGTCGATCAAGGTCGTATCGGTCGAGCGGGCGGGCATGGCAACCGGCATCTTCACCACCATGCGCGCCTGCGGCGAGGCGATCTGCGTCGCCGCGGCACTGGCCGTGCTCAACAGCCTGCTGCAAGGCCAGCTGGCGGGCGCACTGCCTGGGGACAACGCCGCCAGGGTGGCGGCCGAGTTGTCGACCGGCAATTTCGCCGCCGCGCAGTCGAGTGCCCAGCCCCTCACCGCCGCCGGCCTGATGAGCCTGTACTCCCAGGCATTCAAGGCCCTGTGCTACGGCCTGGCCGCGCTGACACTGAGCGCAGCGCTGATCAGCCGCTGGGCGCTGCGTGACCGCGCGCCCGCGCCAACACCCCATGCCGCGCCACGCACTGGCCGGTAAAGGTCTGTCTGCAAGTTCATCGACCTGTAAGGAAGTCATGATGGAACGTGACAACAATGCTTGTGGCCAGCTCAAACTGGTCCCGATTGCCCGTGCCCTGGAAGGCGCATCTGACGGCTGCTCCGAGCAGATGGCCGACATCGCCAAGTGGTGCGTCTCGTACCTGTGCAACCCGCACCCGGAACTGGGCCGTTCAGGGGCTGTGTGCCCATGGACGCCGCCGTCGATCAAACGCGAAACCTTCTGGCTGGTCGATATCGACTTTGCCGGCCGCGCCGAACAGGCGGTGTGCCGGGACATCCTCGGGCTCATCGAGGGCTTCAAGCGCAACGCGCCGCAGGATGGCAACGCCAGCCAGTTCAAGGCGATCGTCGGTGTGCTGCATGGCCTTGACGACCCCGAACGGGTCAACCACTTCCATGCACTGCTCAAACCGCAGTTTCTCGAAGCCGGCCTGATGCTGGGCGAGTTCTACTCACTGTGCCCCAAACCCGGGTTGCGCAGCGACACCTTCAACCCGCTGCGCTCACCGGTGCCGCTGCTGGTCATCCGCGAAATGGTCGAACTCGACATCGCGTTTCTCGCCGACCAGCCACAGTTCGTCGAAGCCTACCTGCGCGCCCATGGCATGCGCGCAAAGGTGGGCATCAACGCCGTCCTGCACCAGCAGGACCGCCTGTGCCTGAGCCCAGAGCAAGTGGATGTGCTGCAACGCATCGTCGCCAACTGAATACCCCAGACAACAACATCGATCCAAGTGCCCTGGAGGCCTAGAGATGCCCGTTCGCATGCCTGAACCTTTTCGAATCAAGATGGTTGAGCCCCTCAAGACCACCACCCGTGAGTACCGTGAGCAAGCCCTGCGCCAGGCAGGCTTGAACCCCTTCCTGCTGCGCGCCGAAGATGTGTTCATCGACCTGCTCACCGACAGCGGCACCGGCGCCATGAGCGACCGGCAATGGGGCGCGATGATGGTGGCCGACGAGTCGTACGCCGGCAGCAAGAGTTTCTTCAGGCTCAGCGACACCGTGCAGCGCCTGTTCGGCTACCCGCACACCATCCCGGTGCACCAGGGCCGCGGTGCCGAGCAGATTCTCTTCCCCTGCCTGGTGGAGCGGGCCCGATCACGCGGCGCCTCGGCACCGGTGTTTCTGTCCAATCACCATTTCGACACCACCAAGGCGCACGTCGAGATCGCCGGTGCGCAGGTCAGGAACCTGATCTGCCCTGCCGCCCTGGACACCGCCCGGCACGATGACTGGAAAGGCAATTTCGACCTGGAGGCACTGGCGGCCGAGATCGAAATGAGGGGCGCTCACCAGGTTGCCGCCGTGGTGATCACCATCACCTGCAACAGTGTCGGTGGCCAACCGGTGGCAATGGACAACATCCGTGACGCCGCCTCGATGGCGCGCCAGCACGGCATCCCGGTGGTCATCGATGCTGCCCGGTTTGCCGAAAACGCCTACTTCATCCAGCAGCGTGACCCCCGCTATCGCGACCACTCCATTACCCAGATCGTCTGGGAGATGTTCCAGCACGCCGATATTTTCACCATGTCGGCGAAGAAGGACGCCATGGTCAACATCGGCGGCCTGTGCTGTTTCCGTCACGACGAGGCGCTGTTCAGGGAAGCCCAGCTGCGCTGCGTGCCGATGGAAGGGTTCATCACTTACGGCGGCCTGGCCGGCCGCGATATCGATGCCATGGCAGTTGGGCTGGAAGAGGCCTGCGACGAGCACCACCTGGCCAGCCGGATCAACCAGGTCAGCTACCTGGCCGCTCGCCTGCAACAGGCCGGCGTGCCGATCCAGACCCCGGTGGGTGGCCATGCCGTGTTCGTCGACGCCGGCAAGATTCGCCCGGACGTGGCGGGGCATCACTTCCCGGCGCAGATGCTGGTCAACGCCCTGTACCTCGAAAGCGGTGTTCGGGCCACGGAAATCGGCTCGCTGATGATGGGGCGCCACCCCGTGACCCGGGAGCAGGAGCCCGCCCTGTTCGAACTGATGCGCCTGACCATCCCGCGCCGCACCTACACCGACAACCATATGGATTTCGTCGCCGACTCGCTGATCGAGGTGGTCGACCGGGCAGCGTCGCTGCGCCCACTCGATTTTGCCTACGAGCCCCCGGTACTGCGGCAGTTCACGGCGCGCTTCAAGGAACTCTGAACCCAAGCCAACGAATCAGGAAGATTCCCATGGGCCACCCGAATACCCGTTTGACCACCGCCTATGCGGGCAACCGCACCGTTGAGGAGTTCATCGAGCTGGCGCGGGAAATGCGCCACAAGCTGCGCGAAGAGCAAGAGGTGAGTGACTCGCAAGGGACCTATAGCCCTGCCCTGGACGAATGGTTCCGTGAGCATGGCTTCTACCGGCTGCTGCAACCGAAACGTTATGGCGGGTTCGAGACCAGCCTGGCCGACTTCTATCGGATCATGATCGAAATCGCCCGCGGTCACCCCGCCCTGGGCTGGAACCTGACGCTGGGCGCGGCCCACAGCCTGACGTTCGCGTCCCATTGGCCGAAGGAGGTCCAGGATGATGTCTTCGGCCCGGACGGCCATTTCGTCGCGCCGCACCGGGCGTTCCCCGGGGGCAGCTGTCGCCGGGTACGGGGCGGCTACCGGATCAGCGGCACCTTCAATTACTGCACCGGCATTACCTATTCGACCCACGTCATCGTCACCGTGGTCGACACCGACGCGGGTACCGCCGCGCCTCACCTCAACTGCCTGGTGCCGCGCGCCGACTACACCATCCTCAAGGACTGGGGCGGCAGCGAAACCCTGGGCATGCGCGCCAGTGGCTCGAACAGCATCCGCCTGGATGACGTGTTCGTGCCTGACCGGATGGTGACGGCATTTTCGGGCTTCTTTGCCGGCCAGGATGTCACCTCGGGCACGCACGGCACACGGCTGCACGGCAACCCGCTGTACCTCGGTTACCTCATGCTGCCGTATCACGCCAACCTGCTGGCACCGGTGATCGGCGCGGCGCGCGCCGCGCTGGATGAATACAAGGCGCTGATCCAGGCCACCCCACAGCCGTTCGCGCCACAGCGCAAACGGGCTGAAGACCCGAACTACCAACGTGCCTACGGCCAGGCCATCGTCCTGACCGATGCAGCCGAGGCCACGTTGCTGCAGGTGTGCGAGCAGCACCAGCGCCTGGCCCTGCGCTGGAGCGAATGTGGGCGAGGCATTTCTGTCGCCGATAACGTCAGGGCCTGGGGCACCCTGCAGCAGGCTGGCCGACAGGCCTGCGAGGCGGTCGAGCTGTTGTTCCGCACGGCCGGGACCTCGCAGGCTCGCTGCGATTCGAGGTTGTTGCGCTACTACAGCGACGTGTCCATGTACCGCGGCCACGTCGGCGCTCAGTGGGAAACCTTCGCCACCTATGTCGCCCGCGCCGAACTCGGACTGCCTCTGGAATTCCTTCAGCTATGAACACTGCACCTACGCAAGGAGCGTCGATGTCTCGAACCGGCAAGCAGTACCTGAGCGCTGTGAACGACGGCCGCCATGTCTTCATCAATGGCGAATGCATCACCCACCACAGTGAGCACCCGGCCTTCCGTGGGGCGGTCGCCTCGGTGGCGCAACTCTACGATTACCAGGCCGGCAACCTGGCGCAAATGACCTTCGAGACCGAACAAGGGCTGCAGGTCAGCAAGGCCTGGGAGCTGCCGCAGCGTGCCGAGCAACTGGTCGGCCGTAGCGATGCGTCATTGGCCTGGGCGCGGCAGAGCATGGGCTGGCTGGGTAGAAGCCCCGATCACGTCTCGGCGGCGCTGGCAGGCATGATGACCCACCTGGAGGTGTTCGAGGCCTATTCGCCGGACCGCGCCGCCGCACTCAAGGGGTATTACCAGTACGCCCGTGATCGCGACCTGTACCTCACCTACACCATCGTCAACCCACAAGGCGACCGCTCGCGCAGCCCGGGTGAACACGAGCGCAACCTCTACCACACATTGGGCGTGGTCAAGGAAACCGACGCCGGCATCATCGTCAAGGGCGCCAAGATGCTCGGCACCGCAGCGGTGCTGGCGGACGAACTGCTGGTCGGTGTGCAGAACCCGCTCAAAGCCGGCATCGATGACCGCTATGCGCTGTCGTTCGCCATGCCGCTGAATGCGCCGGGCATCAGGATTCTCTCGCGCAACTCCTATGCCGAGGGCAAGAACAGCTTCGATCACCCGCTGAGCAGCCGCTTCGACGAGAACGATGCACTGATCTACTTCGACAATGTGCTGGTGCCCTGGGAGCGGGTATTCGTCTACCGCGACACGGCCATGTGCCGCCAGCAATTCCACAGCACCGCAGCCGAAGTGCTGATGGACACCCAGAGCCTGGCGCGGCTCACGGCCAAATTGCACTTCCTCACCGGCCTGGCCCAGCGCATGACCGAAATCACCGGGGTCAGCGACTTCCCCGCGGTGCGGGAGATCCTTGGCGAACTGGCCTGCAACACGCTGATGATCGAGGGGCTGTTCAAGGCGCTGGTGCACTGCCCAGTGAAGCATGGCGAGTACCTGATCCCCGACAAGAAACACCTGTACATGTGCCAGGCGGTCGCGCAGACGGTGTACCCGAAATTCATCGAAGCCATTCGCAAGCTGGCGGGGGGCGGCGTGATCATGCTCCCGTCCGGCATTGACGACCTGGCAAACCCGCAGGCCCGTGAGCTGATCGAGCAGACCCAGTATTCATCGGTGGCTACGCCGCTGGAACGGGTGCAATTGATGAAACTGGCCTGGGACGCCATCGGCTCGGAGTTCGGCTCGCGTCACCTGCAGTACGAAATGTTCTACTCCGGGCCGCACTTCGTGGCGTTGTCGCGGGTACACAGCGAGTACGACTGGGAAGCCGCCAAGGGCCTCGCAGCCTCTGCCTTGGCCGACGCCTCCCTGTACCAGTAGGGCCTCATGACGCGGGCTGGTCAGTCATCCCGCGTCAACACTTCGAGCAACTCGATCTCGAATGTCAGGTCCGAATTGGGTGGGATCGCACCCACGCTGCGCTCGCCATAACCCAGGTGCGCCGGCACCTGCAGCTTGCGCTTGCCGCCCACACGCATACCCATCAGGCCCTGGTCCCAGCCCTTGATCACCCGGCCAGTGCCGATCACGCACTGGAACGGCTTGCCCCGCGACCAGGACGAATCGAACTCGCTGCCATCGGCCAGCCAGCCGGTGTACTGGGTGGTGATCAAGGCGCCTTTGACGGCGGCCTTACCGTCGCCTTCGACGAGGTCAGTGATGTGCAGTTCGCTGCTCATGGGCAGGCTCCAACGGTGAAATTCAAGGCCGCCCTTTTCTCAGGAATGCGCAGGTTTGGCAAGCCCGCGTGGCGGGCCGTGATGGCGCACCGTTGTGCGGGGTGCCAGGCAAACGAGCTTTCAACCGAGTTGCTCGAAAGCTTGTTGCCCCGTCAACTCGGTGGTCTGGTTGGCGAAGCAGTACCAGGCGGGTTTCTGTTCGACGAAGATCTGCAGGTCGAAATCCCAGGCCTCATCGCCGTCCAGCAGGCCCACGGGCACTGCGTAGAAGTTGCTGGCCTTGAGGCGGTAGTAAAGGTGCGTACCGCAACGCCCGCAAAAACCACGCTGGGCCCAGTCAGAGGAGTCGTAGACGCAGGCTTCGCGCCCTTCGAACCGCGGCGGCTGGCTACAATGCACCACCAGCAATGGCCCGCCGGTCCATTTGCGGCACATGCTGCAATGGCAGGCGCTGATGTGGGTGTTGTCGACGGTGACGTGCAGCCGGGTTTCACCGCAAAGGCAACTGCCGTGCTTATCCAGGGTCATGGTGGGGCGCCTCGCGAGGTGTCGGGAGGGCAAGTATAGATCGCCCTGGCTCCCAGCCCCGCGGCCCCACCCGGTCACTCAGATGAACACGCTGCCACGCAGGTACAACGCTGCCCGCCCACTGATGATCACCCGGCCATTGCCCGGCACTTCACAGTGCAACTGGCCCTTGCGCGCGCCACCCTGCTCGCAGGTCAGCGCCTGCTTGCCCAACTGCGCGGCCCACAGCGGCGCCAGCGAGGTGTGAGCGGAACCGGTAACCGGATCTTCGTTCACGCCAACCCTGGGCCCAAACCAACGGGTGACGAAATCGTAGCCCCGGCCAGGAGCAGTCACGGCGATACCGCGCACATCGAAGGCACGCAACGCAGCGAAATCAGGCTGCAGCGGGTCGAGCAGCGAGGCATCGTCGATCATCACCACATAGTCGTCAGACTGATACACCGCACGCGCAGCGCTCAACCCCAGCGCCTTCAACAACCCGGCGGGCACGTCCACAGCCACTGGTTGCTTGGCCGGGAAGTCCATCGCCAGCAGGCCATCAGCGCCTCGGCTGACCCGAAGTTCGCCGCTGCGGGTGTTGAAGCGCAGCACTTCAGCCGGCTCTCCCAGTTGCTCGAACAGCACATAGGCCGAAGCCAGGGTGGCATGCCCGCACAAGTCGACCTCCACCGCCGGGGTGAACCAGCGCAGGTCGAAGGTTTCACCGTTGCGCACGAAATAGGCGGTTTCGGAAAGGTTGTTCTCTTCGGCGATGCGTTGCAGCACATCGTCCGGCAACCAGCTGTCGAGCGCAATCACAGCTGCCGGGTTGCCACCGAAGGGTTCGGCGGAAAAGGCATCGACCTGGAAAATCTCGAGTTGCATGCAAACACTCCTTGTGGCCCGGGCGGCGCCGGGCAGAATCGAAAGCGAAGGTTACGGCTTGACCGGCGTAAGCACTGGCTCGCCGGCAAAGAATGCCTGCAGGTTGCGCAACACCAGGGCGACCGTATCGCGCGCCGCCTCCGGCGACTGGCCGGCGACATGGGGCGTGAGTACGGTGTTGCCGAGGGCCTTGAGGGCATCGGGTACGGCCGGTTCGTCATCGAATACGTCCAGCGCTGCGCCTGCCAGCTGGCCACGCTGCAACGCATCGACCAGCGCCTGGGTATCCACCACGCTGGCGCGGGCAATATTCACCAGGTAGCCCTCGGCGCCCAACGCCTGGAGCACCTGTGCATCGACCAGATGGCGCGTGTGGGCACCGCCTGGGGTGGCCACGACCAGAATGTCGACAGCGTCGGCCAGGTGCTGCGGGTTGTCGTACCAGGTGTAGGGCACGTCCTGGCGCGGCGTGCGGCTGTGGTAACTGATATTCATGTCGAAACCGAGGTTGGCACGCTTGGCGATGGCCAGGCCTACGGCGCCCAAGCCGAGAATGCCGAGCCGCTTGCCACTCACCGAGGGGCTGATGACGCGGTGCCACTCTCCACGGCGGGTGCTGGAATCGGCGCGGGGAATGTCACGCAGCAGCGCCAGCAGCATGGCCAGGGTGTGGTCCGCCACGGCGGCGGCATTGGCGCCAGCGCCGTTGGTGACGGTGATGCCACGGGCATCGGCGGCAGCCAGGTCGACCTGTTCGTAACCGGCGCCGATCACGCAGATGATTTGCAGCTTGGGCAGCGCTGCGATTTCAGCAGCGGTCAGGCCCAGCGGGCCGCGGGTCAGCACGGCATCGATCTCAGCGCCATGGCGCTGGATGGCGTCGGCGCGCAGTTGGGGGGACGGTGCGCGGATCAGGCGATAGCCGGCCTGCTCCAGCAGGGGCAGGTAATCGTCGACGGTTTCCACCAGTACCAGGACTGTCTTGCTCATGCACCCCTCCGGCTCAATTCGAAGGGGCATTATGCGGAGTCACTGGGCGGTACAGTCAATCTGTAAATCGTGGCTCAACTGTACTGTATCGGTTCACGCGACCTTACTGCGCGAACGCCCGGCCCAGCCCGCCCGGCACACCGCTGCTGTCGGTTTCCTGCCACGGGCCATCCGGGCTCAGCGACCAGCTCCAGCCGCTATTTTCGTAGCGGTAGTAGGTGCGCTGCCGGTAGAAGGTGTTGGGTTTCTTCTCCAGCACATACACACCCAGCTTGGGGTCCCAATGGCTGGCGCCGCCCGGTGGCGGCGCGAAGCTTGCGGACGTGCGCGGCATCGGTTTCGGAATGGCCGCCGGCTTGCTCGGCTGCGTCGAAGGCTGGCCGCCGGGCAGCGGCTTGACCACAGGCCCCTTGTGCGGCGGCACCGTCTCGATCGGCGGTGCCGGCTGCTCATACGGCTCGCGCACCGTACACGCGGACAAACCCAGGGCCAGGGTAATCAGGGTCAGGCGGACGGCGTTTCGCATGGCAGGGTTCTCTTACGGGTCAGGGCTGTCGATGGTCAGGTGCTGAATGGCCTGGGTCGTATTGGCCAGTGGTGCGCCCTGGCCGATCCACTCGCCATGGGTGGGCTGGCCAGCGCGCGATACACGTGCAACCAGTTGGACTTCGGCAAAGTCGGACAGTTTCATCTGCGGCATCATCGCATCGGCATCGGACAGCTCGACCTCCAGTGGCAGTTGCGCCACGGTCACCCGCTTGGCCGCCAGCGGCATGGGTGGGCCGTTGCTGGCGCGCGCGAAAATGAACACGGTGTCGTCGGGCTTGACCTTGTCCTTGAGCGCCGCCGCCAGCTCCACGCGTACTTTCAGGCGCGCCGCCGGGGCTGCGGGTTTGCCGACTGTGCCACCCAGCCGCTCGGCCGCACGGTCGATGCCGCCTTGCAGAGCCGCGCGCGAGGCGTCGCCTTCGGGCAGTTGCGCCAGCAGGCGTTTCCAGTAATCGATGGCTTCCTGATAACGCTCGCCTTCAAATGCGGCGATGCCGCGCAGGCCAAGGCTGGTGACTTCGTTCGGGTCTGCCTTGAGCGCCTCGTCGGTCAGCGCCTGCACCTGAGGGCTCCATTGCTTGTTGGCGGCGAAGTACTGAGCCTGGGCCCATTGGCCCAGCAGTTCGGGCTGACGGCCGGCCAGGGCCACTGCACGCTCGTAGGCCTTGGCGGCATCCGCCGGGCGCTGCTCGGCCATGTAGGCACGGCCGAGGAAGTACAAGCCTTCTGCAGAGTCCGGCTGAGCCTGCACGGCACGTTCCAGGCGCGAGGTCATTTCTTCCATCGACGTGGGTGCAGAGGCAAACTCCTGGGTCAACTCGACCTTGTCGGCGGCACCGAAATGCAGGTACAGCCCCAGTGCCATCACCGGCACCAGCACCGCGGCCAGCAATGGCAATACCCTGCCCAGGTGGCCCTGGCGTGGCGCTTCGGCGCCTTCGGTGTCGGCCAGCAGCTCACGGGCGGCTTCATCGCGGCCGTTGGCCAGTTGCGTGTCGTCCAGCACGCCGGCGGCCTGCTGGGCGGCCAGTTCGGCGACGCGCTCCTGGTACAGGGCGACGTTGAGTGCCGTACGGTCTTCTTCCTGCTGGCGGCCACGGCCACGCAGGATCGGGATCAGCAAGAAGCCGAGGGCGGCGAGCAGCAACAGGCCCGCGCTAAGCCAGAATTCAGTCATGGTTCTGTTCTTTTTCCAGCAGTTTGGCGAGACGTTCGCGTTCTTCGACGGACAGCTCAAACGAGCCTTGGGTAGCCGCGCCACGGCGCCGGCGGACAATCACAGCCAACACCGCGAAGCCACCGACCAGCAGGATGCCCGGGCCGAACCACAGCAGCCAGGTACGCCCACTGAGCGCCGGCTTGTAGCGCACGAAGTCGCCATAGCGGTCGACCATGAAGTCGACGATCTGCTGGTTGCTCTTGCCTTCGCCGAGCATGCGGAAGATCTCGCGGCGCAGGTCGGCGGCGATCGGTGCGTTGGAGTCGGCGATGTCCTGGTTCTGGCACTTGGGGCAGCGCAGTTCCTTGGTCAGTTGCTGATAGCGCTCGCGCTCGGCGTCGTCGCGGAACTGATAGGTATCGATGGCCGCCCTGGCCATGCCGGCCAGGCTCAAACCCAGTACGGCGGCTGCCAACCAGCGCTTCATGGCGTGGCCTCGTCGACCAGGCCCTGGTACAGCGGCGCCAGTTGCTCGCGCCATACGGTGGCATCGACGATGCCCACGTGCTTGTAGCGGATGATGCCTTTGGCGTCGATCAGGAAGGTCTCCGGCGCGCCATACACGCCCAGGTCCAGGCCCAGGCTGCCCTGCTCGTCACGGATATCCAGCTGGTACGGGTTGTGGAAGTCGGCCAGCCACTTCACGGCAGCGGCGTTGTCATCCTTGTAGTTGACGCCGTGGATCACCACGCCCTGCTGGGCCAGCTGGTTGAGGTACGGGTGTTCGACCTTGCACGACGGGCACCAGGTGGCCCACACGTTGACCAACGCTGGCCGGCCCTGCAGGTCGGCCTGGGTCAGGGTGCGGTCGCCCTGGGTCGAAGCCAGCGAGAACGCCGGGAATGGCTTGCCGATCATCGCCGAAGGCAGCTCGTCGGGCTTGAGGAACAACCCTTTGTAGAGGAATACCGCCATCAGCAGGAATACCGCCAATGGCACCACCATGATCCAACGCTTCATGCAGCTGCTCCAGACACGCCCAGGACATCACGCACCCGGGTCTTGACCTTGACGCGGTAGCGCCGGTCGAAGGCCGCCAGCAAACCGCCCAGGCCGGTCAGCAGACCGCCCAGCCAGATCCAGCGAACGTAAGGCTTGATATGCACGCGCACGGCCCAGGCGCCGTTTTCCAGCGGCTCGCCAAGGGCGACGTAGAGGTCGCGGGTGAAGCCGGCATCGATGCCGGCCTCGGTCATCATCGACTGCTGAACGGTGTACAGGCGCTTCTCCGGGTGCAGCGTGGTCACCTCACGGCCGTCGCGGCTGACCACGATGGTGCCCTTGTCGGAGATGAAGTTAGGCCCTTCGAAGTGCTTGGCGCCCTGGAACAGGAACTGGTAACCGCCAAGCTCGACGCTTTCGCCCGGGGCCAGACGCAGGTCACGCTCGGCGCTGTTGTTGCTCGACAGCACCACGCCCAGGGCGCACACCGCCAGGCCCAGGTGCGCCAGCTGCATGCCCCAGTAGCTGCGGGTCAGGCCACGCACACCTTTGGCCAGGCCTTTGTGACGGGTCTTGTCGACGATGTCGCGCAGCCCGCTGAGCACCACCCAGGCCGCCAGGGCGAAGGCGGTCAGGGTCGGCCAGTCGAAGTCGTCGATAATGAAGCCGGCCACCGGTGCCAGCACCGCACTGGCGATCAGTACCGGGGTCATCATGCTGGCCAGCCACTTGCCGGGGGTGTCCTTCCAGCGCACTACCACACCGACGCCGAGGACAATCATCAGCAGCGCCATCAACGGCAGGAACAGCGCGTCGAAGTACGGCGGGCCCACCGACAGCTTGGCCCCAGTCAGGGCATCGAGCACCAGCGGGTAGAGGGTGCCGAGCAGGATCATCGAGGCCGCCACCACCAGTACCAGGTTGTTGGCCAGCAGCAGCGTCTCGCGCGACCACAGGGCAAAGCCGACCTGGCTCTTGACCACCGGCGCGCGCAGGGCGAACAGGGTCAGCGAGCCGCCGACCACGAACAGCAGGAAAATCAGGATGAACACACCGCGCGACGGGTCGGCGGCAAAGGCATGCACCGAGGTCAGCACGCCGGAACGCACCAGGAAGGTACCCAGCAGGCTCAGCGAGAACGCGGCAATCGCCAGCAGCACGGTCCAGCTCTTGAACACCCCGCGTTTTTCCGTCACCGCCAGCGAGTGGATCAGCGCCGTGCCCACCAACCAAGGCATGAACGAGGCGTTTTCCACCGGGTCCCAGAACCACCAGCCGCCCCAGCCCAGTTCGTAGTAGGCCCACCACGACCCCAGGGTGATGCCGACGCCGAGGAACGCCCAGGCGACGATGGTCCAGGGCCGCGACCAGCGTGCCCAGGCTGCATCCAGACGCCCGCCCAGCAACGCGGCGATGGCGAAGGCGAAGGCCACCGAAAAGCCCACGTAGCCCATGTACAGCATCGGCGGGTGGACGATCAGGCCAAAGTCCTGCAGCAGCGGGTTGAGGTCACGGCCATCGGTCGGCACTTGCGGCAACAGGCGCTGGAACGGGTTTGAGGTGATGATCAAAAAGCTCAGGAAGCCCACGCTGATCATGCCCATCACCGCCAGCACCCGTGCCAGCATCACTTGCGGCAACTGGCGCGAGAACACCGACACGGCGAAGGTCCAGCCACCCAGGATCAGCGCCCAGAGCAGCAACGAGCCTTCGTGCGCGCCCCACACGGCGCTGAACTTGTAGTACCAGGGCAAGGCGCTGTTGGAGTTGCTGGCCACGTAGGCCACCGAGAAATTGTCGGTCATGAAAGCGTGGGTGAGGCAGGCGAAGGCAAACGCCAGGAAGGCGAATTGCCCCCAGGCCGCCGGGCGCGCCAAGCTCATCCACAGGCTGTCACCGCGCCAGGCGCCGAGCAGCGGCACCGTGGCCTGCACGACCGCGAAGCAGATCGCCAGGATCATCGCCAGTTGGCCGAGTTCGGGTATCACCAGGGCAGCGTTCATGGCTTGGCCTCCCCACCGGAGGCGGCCTGGCCGCTTTCCTTCAGCGCCTTGGTGACTTCTGGCGGCATGTACTTCTCATCGTGCTTGGCCAGCACTTCATCGGCCACCACCACACCCTCGGCATTGAGTTTGCCCAAGGCGACGATCCCCTGCCCTTCGCGGAACAGGTCCGGCAGGATGCCGCGGTAGGTGATCGGCACCGACTTGTTGAAATCGGTGACCACGAAACGCACGTCGAGCGAATCGGCCGAGCGCTGCAGCGAGCCTTTCTCGACCATGCCGCCGGCGCGAATGCGCGTGTCCAGCGGCGCTTCGCCATTGGCGATCTGCGTGGGTGTGTAAAAAAGGTTGATGTTCTGTTGCAGGGCGCTCAAGGCAAAGCCGACGGCAACCGCGACCCCGACCAGCAGGCCGAGAATCAGGAACAGGCGTTTCTTGCGCTGCGGATTCACTGGTTGTTCTCCCGGCGCAAACGGCGCGCCTCTTCTTGCAGATAGCGACGGCGGGCCAGCAGTGGCGCGGCAACATTGAGCGCCAGCACCGCCAGGCAGAGGCCATAGGCTGACCACACGTACAGGCCATGGTGGCCCATGGCGAGGAAATCGCCGAATGAAGAAAAGCTCATCACGCGGCCCTCCTGCCCAGGCTGTTCAACACTTCTTCCCTGACCCAACTGGCGCGCGCTTCGCGCTTGAGCACTTCAAGGCGCATGCGCAACAGCAGCACCGCGCCGAAGAAGCAATAGAAGCCCAGTGCCGTGCACAACAACGGCAGCCACATTTCAGCAGGCATCGCGGGTTTTTCGGTCAGGGTGAACGTGGCGCCTTGATGCAGGGTGTTCCACCACTCCACCGAGTACTTGATGATTGGAATGTTGATCACCCCGACGATGGCCAACACCGCGCAGGCCTTGGCTGCGCTGTCGCGGTTACTGATGGCCTGGCCCAGGGCGATGATGCCGAAGTACAGGAACAGCAAAATCAGCATCGACGTCAGGCGCGCGTCCCAGACCCACCAGCTGCCCCAGGTCGGCTTGCCCCAGATGGCCCCGGTGACCAGCGCCACGGCGGTCATCCAGGCACCAATGGGCGCTGCGCACTGCAGGGCGACATCGGCCAGCTTCATCTTCCACACCAGCCCCACCACCCCGGCGACCGCCAGCAGCACGTAGCAGGACTGCGCCAGCATGGCTGCCGGCACATGGATATAGATGATGCGGAAACTGTTGCCCTGCTGGTAATCCTCAGGGGCAAAGGCCAGGCCCCAGACCACCCCGGTGACCAGCAGCAGAATGGCGGAGACGGCCAGCCACGGCAGCATGCGGCCGCTGATGGCATAGAACCATTTGGGGGAACCCAGCTTGTGGAACCACGTCCAGCTAATTTTCATCAGGGTACATCCAGGGTGTTAGCCGGGCTTGAGAGCCCAGGACTCGTTATTCGCCGACGCTGATCTTCAGGCCGGCCGCTATCGCAAAGGGTGCCAGTGTCACCGCCAGGGCCGTGAGGCTGGCAAGCCAGAGCAGATGGCCGGTGGCCGGCATATTCTGCAATGCCGCCTGCAACGCACCACTGCCCAGGATCAATACAGGGATATACAACGGCAGAATCAGCAACGCCAGCAGCAACCCGCCGCGCTTGAGGCCGACCGTCAGCGCCGCGCCGACCGCGCCCAGCAGGCTCAGCACCGGGGTGCCCAGCAGCAGCGAGCCGAGCAACACCGGCAGGCAATGGCTCGGCAGGCCCAGCATCAACGCCAGCAGTGGCGCCAACAATACCAGCGCCAGCCCGGAAAAGATCCAGTGGGCCAGCACCTTTGCCAGCACCAGCACGGGCAGCGGGTGCGGCGAGAGCACCCACTGCTCCAGCGAACCGTCCTCGAAATCGCTGCGGAACAGGCCATCGAGCGACAACAGCACCGCCAGCAAGGCCGCGACCCAGACCAGGCCAGGCGACAAGGTTTGCAACAATTGGCTTTCCGGGCCAACCGCCAGCGGGAACAGCGCCACCACGATGGCGAAGAACACCAGCGGGTTGGCCAGCTCGGCCGGGCGGCGGAACAACAGCCGCGCTTCGCGGCGCAGCAACAGGATGAATACGCTCATGCCGCCCATTGCCCCAGGTTCAATTCACGGTAGCCGGAGGGCTTGCGATCAAGGCTGTGATGGGTAGTCAGCACCACCGTACCGCCCTGCTCGCAGTGCGCCGCAAGGTGCGCTTCGAGTTGCGCCACGCCCTGCTTGTCCAGCGCGGTGAACGGCTCATCGAGGATCCACAACGGCGGGCTGTCCAGGTACAGCCGGGCCAACGCCACACGGCGCTGCTGGCCGGCGGACAAGGTATGGCATGGAACATCTTCGAAGCCGCGCAGGCCGACGGCCGCCAGGGCTGCCCAGATCGATTCAGTGCTGGCCGGCTGGTGCAGTGCGCACAACCAGGCGAGGTTCTCCTCGGCGGTCAGCAGGTCCTTGATGCCGGCGGCATGGCCAATCCACAACAAGATACTGGCCAGGGCATGGCGCTGTTCGGCCAATGGCAGGCCGCCCAGCAGGATCTGCCCGGCAGTCGGCTGCATCAGCCCGGCCAGCAGCCGCAACAGGCTGGTCTTGCCACTGCCGTTGGGGCCGCTGATCTGCAGCATGTCGCCTGGCCGCAGCTCGAAATCGAGGTGCTCGAACAGCAGGCGCCAGTCGCGCTCGCAGGCAAGGCCCGCGGCTTGAAGGTGAAGGGTCACGGTTCTGCCTTATCCAGTTTACGGCTCAAGTCGCCCGCCTCGCTGCCGTTATACTGGCAGTGGCGGACGGGCGGCATTATTACATGCACTGCCGCGCTGCCAAGGGGGCGGGTTCGACAGGTTGTATACAATCATGACTGAAATCAATAGTCTCGGCGCACAAACCGTCGTAAACCCGCAGGCGATCAAGGCGGCGCTGACCGGTGAACTGCTGAACCTGACGCAAGCGCAACCCGGGCTGCTCAAGCCGGGTGAGACCGCGCAGGCCGAGGTATTGACGCTGCGCCAGTCGGGCAGCGAGTTCCAGCTGGTACTGCGCCTGATGCTGGCCAACGGCAACCAGACCCAGCTGCAAGCCACCAGCAGCCAACCTCTGCCCCAAGGCAGCCAGATCACCGTCAGCCAGCCGCAAGGCAACCGCCTGGCGGTCATGGTCCAGCAGGCCAACGCGAGCACCGTCACCACCCTTACCCAACTGGATACAAGCAAGGTGCCGGTCGGTACGCTGTTGCAAGGCAAGGTGCTGACCCAGCAAGCGTTGCCGGGCGACGCCGCCAGCTTTCGCTCCCTGGTGAGCCTGCTCAACAGCGCGCAGGCAGGCGCCATCCTGACCATCGACAGCCCGCGCCCCTTGCCGGTAGGCAGCCTGCTCAGCGCTCTGGTACAGGGCGACCAGTCGCTGCGTTTCGTGCCGCTCAGCGGCCGTCAGGAGCAGCTGAACATCACCCAGCAGTTGCTCACCCAACAAGGCCGGCAGGCTTCGTTGCCGGGCTTGCTCAACGCCCTGCAGCAAGTAGCGCGCGACCCGAGCGGCAACGGCGAACTGCGCGCCAGTGCCGAACGCCTGCTGGCCAGCCTGCCCGACGCTCGCCAGTTGGGTGATGGTAAAACGCTCGCCCAGGCGCTGAACAACAGCGGCGCCTTCCTCGAAGCAAAACTGCTCGGCGGCCTCAGCACCAGCGTGGCCACCGACCTCAAGGCGCAACTGGTCAGGCTGGTGGCCCAGGCCTCGGTAAACGCCCAGGCAGTACCCGTCCTGGCCTCGACCACCCTGGCCCAGGCATTGCCCGCCATGGCCCGCAGCGCCCTGGGCATGCTCGACCGGGTCAGCCCGCGGCAACAACCCGGCGGCTTCCCGCTGCCCTCGCGGCTGTTGCAAGCCATGGAGCACGAAGGCGACCTGCAACAGCTGCTGCGCCTGGCCGCCGCCGCCATTTCGCGCCTGCAGAGCCATGCCCTGAGCAGCCTGCAACAATCCGGCACACTGGAAAACGGCAACCTCCAGACCACCTGGCAGACTGAAATCCCGGTGCGCCATGGGCAGGAGTTCATCCCCTTGCAGGCCAAGCTGCAGCGTGAGGAAACCCCGCAACAACAGGCCGATCGCCAGCGCGAACAGCAAGACCCGCTGCAAGCCTTGTGGCGCATCGACCTGGCGTTCGACCTCGCCCCGCTCGGCCCCTTGCAGGTCCAGGCACAGTTGAGCCAGGGGCGCTTGTCCGGCCAATTGTGGGCCGAACGTGAACAGACCGCGCGCCTGATCGATAGCCAGCTCGGTGACCTGCGCGAGCGCCTGCTGGCGCGCGGCGTGGATGTCGGCGACCTGGAGTGCCACCCCGGCATCCCGCCACAAGGGCCGCGCACACGCGTGGAACAACGCTGGGTGGACGAAACCGCATGAGCAACACGCCACCGCGCCAGGCCATCGCCCTGAGCTACGACGGCCAACAGGCCCCTACCCTCAGCGCCAAAGGTGACGACGACCTGGCCGAGGCCATCCTGGCAATCGCCCGCGAGCACGAGGTGCCAATCTACGAGAACGCCGAGTTGGTGCGCCTGCTGGCGCGCCTGGAACTGGGCGAGCAGATCCCCGAGGCGCTGTACCTGACCATCGCCGAAATCATCGCCTTCGCCTGGCAACTGCGCGGCAAGGTGCCGTATGGCTTCGACGACACGCCCGAAGAGGAGCGTGACGTTACCCAAGTGGTGCCCCGGCTTGCCCGGCCACTTGGCTGAATCGCCGCGGATAGCTTTATTTACCCCCCTGCTCGCAACCCACTGATCGACTCTGTGGCTTTTGCCCCACCACGGAGACGGACATGCCTACCCCCCACATCAATGCTGCCGGCGTACAGTTGGTACGCAACCATCTGGCCACCCTGCCCCGGCCTGACCGTGAGGCCAAACGCGCGATAGGCGATTGGCTGTCGACACAAGGGGTTAGCCTCGACCCTGACCAGATCGACGTGGTCACGTTGAATGTTCATGCAGCGGGGGTAGCCAGTTACCAGGCTGTGGTCGCCCAGCGACTCAGCCTGACCCAAGCCGTACTGACGGACTGGCAAGGCGAAACCAACAACGATTTTTTCGGCGGGCTGTTCAGGCAGCCCTGGGCCGGGCAGCTTCCTGGCGATGGCCCGATTGCCATCGTCGACAAACTGCCTGCGCAGCCCATTTACGATAACGGCGCCTGGTATGAAGTGTTCAACGGGTTGTTCAAGCGCACCGAACCTGCACGTTATGATCACTCGACACTGCTCGACGTTCGCGCCGAAGCCCTGCAAAGCCATGTGGAGGCGCTGGACTTTCACACCCGCTACAAGGCCTCGCTCGACACCTACTGGCATCAGCATCTGCCGGACTATCGCCTGTGCTGCAAACTCAATTTCATCGCTGCCTGCAACAAGCAGGTCGCCGAAGGCAGCCTGAGTGACGGCGCACGCAAGCTGGCGTGGCGTGCAGCCGAGCTGATCCCCCGCGGCAAGGGCCTACGCCTGAGCACATTGAGCATCTATGGTTATGCGGCCACCGATCTGTTGTACATCAACGATGCCAGCACCGACCTGACACTGCTGTACGCGCCTGGCAACAGCTCGCCACTGCTGGAGTTCGCCAGTGAAGACCTGCTCAAGGACTGGGTTGGCCAGCAGTGCAAGGATGGCGCCGCACGCCAGGCACTGAAACAGCATTTCCGCCTGGCCGACGGCCCCCAAGGTATCGACTTCAGCGGCCTGGACACCGCATTGGAAGGCTTGGGCGCCTTTCCGCACAGCCACAGACTGCCCCCGGAACATGGCTTTTTCAATGACGACGGTATTTGGCCACCGCGTACCTATGTCAACTACCGTCCCCGCAAGTACAACCCTAAAATCACCGGTGACCTGTTCCAGGCGATGGCCGAACGTCAGCGTCAACGTTGTTACGACGATGCCGACTTCCTGATCACCCGTAACAGCGACACCATCAAGTCCCGGTGGACGGGCTACCTCAATACGGCCCTGAACCTGCTGGCGCCCTTGACCTTCGTAGTGCCTGGCCTGGCGCCGTTGCTGGCATTGGGCGGTATCGTCCAACTGGGGCTCGGCCTTGATCAGGCGATCAACGGTAAGACCTTGCAAGACAAGCAACAGGGCATAGGCAACATCACCTATGGCCTGTTGAATGCAACGCCATTGGCCATCGAGTCCGCAGCCAAGGCAGATGCGCTATTCATTGCCCAGCAAGACGGCTTCGTCGCACCACGCCGATTCAACGATCAGTGGGGGTACCCGCTAAGCCCGGTCAGCCCCCCCCACTTGCCAGACCTGGATGTAGCCCCCTACTTCCACCGTCCAGCACCCATTGCGCCGCTGCAAGGTGGCGATGCGGCCGTGGCAAACTCGCTGAGACGGTATCCCCGGTACGACGGCAACCTCGATAGCCTTGTCGGCTACGTGGAACGCACTCCTGACTATCCGGAACAACTCGACCTGGTCTATGACATGCAGTCCGATCTGTTCATCACCGAAGAAGGTACGAATGAGGTAAGCCCGACCTTCTATGAGGCCGAGCCGGAGACGGGCAACATGCGCGTTGCCAACCCCGCCGAGCGCAGCGCCACCGATGCGATGCGCACGGCCAGCCTGCGCGCCCTCGGTATCGACGTGCGGCTGCCATTGCAAATCCCAGGCCCGCTGGCCGCAGGTGCCCACCCCATTCCAAAGCTCATCTCTTCATTGTGGGTTGGCAACAAGAGGCTCAGCCGCGAACTGCTGGACACGTTGACCGCCAATGCCGGGAAGTTGCGCAATAGCCCTTACCACTATCGGATGTTTCTGTCCAAGGCTGACCCACAAGCGTTCACCCATAACCTCGCCGAATTGAGCGCCAAAGTGCCCGGCTTGCAGGTACTCGCGCTCGAAGAGCAGCCGTTCTTCACGACCTTCGCCAACAGCAAATACTACGCCCAATACCAGGCGGCCCTCGATGGCAACGGCGGCGTGACCACCAACTTCGCCTCCGCTTCGGACGTCTTGCGCTACCCGATGCTGCACAGTGAAGGTGGCTTGTACATGGACGTCGACGATGCATTGCTCAGCCAACGCGAAGTAGAAGGCACGCCACAGACTGACGCCGCCATCGATACCATCGAACTGAAAACCACCGATGATGGGTTGTTACTGCACCCGCCCATGAAAAATGAAAAGCTGGGCATGAACACCCTGTACAACTCCAGCATGATCGGCAGCCACGCAGGCAACCCGACACTGTTGGCCATCTCCGAAGAGATGCACGCGCGCTATCTCGCCGATGGCGACTTCTATAAGGCCCGGCCCACGCTGGCCGAAGACCCTAGAGGCTTCTACGAGTACGCCCACCGCCTGAGCGAATTGACCGGCCCCGCCATGCTCAATGCGGTAATAGATCGAACACTGCCGGATCTGTTTCTTGTTCGCCAGCTCTGCAACCTGTACTTGATGCCACGCATCAACACCCTCCTGTACGTCGAGCACGATGCCTTGTATGCCTTGCAACGCGAACGCCTGCCACTCAACCGCCTGGCCAGGGTCGGCGGCATGCATTCATGGGCCAACACCTGAAACAGGCACGAAAAAAAGGCGACCTGTGGGTCGCCTGTTTTTCACTCCGAGCGGTGCAACTTGCTCATCAGCTCCGCCTCGGCCTGGGTCAGCCCACAGGTTTCGGTCAACTCCGACACACTGGCGCCCATCCCGACCAGCTTGGCCGCCTGGCTGTAAGTGACGCTGCTCGGGTCGCGTTGCTCCAGGCGCTCCAGCCGGTCCGGCAGGGTGGCCATCGCCGCGCGCAGCTCGTGGATGGCTTCCCCCATGCGCACGGTGCCGTTCTGGTAGTCATCCAGGCGCTTGGCCAAGTCCTTGATGCGCTGGTCGCGCACGGCATCGCCCTGGGCCTGCTGGCTGGCCAGTTCGCGCTGGCGCTTGCTGTAGTTGAGGAAGAACCACAGGCTCAGCGCCCACAGCAACGCCAGGAAGATGACAGCAACCTCGAAAATCAACTCAGATGTTCTCCAGCTCGGACCACTCTTCCTCGGTCATCATCTTGTCCAGCTCGACCAGGATCAGCAGCTCGCCGTTCTTGTTGCACACGCCCTGGATGAACTTGGCCGACTCTTCGTTACCCACGTTCGGCGCGGTCTCGATCTCCGACTGGCGCAGGTAGACCACCTCGGCCACGCTGTCGACCAGGATGCCGACCACTTGCTTGTCGGCCTCGATGATGACGATACGGGTGTTATCGGTCACATCCGAAGGCATCAGGCCGAAACGCTGGCGGGTATCGATCACCGTCACCACGTTACCGCGCAGGTTGATGATGCCCAGCACATAGCTTGGGGCACCCGGTACCGGGGCGATCTCGGTGTAACGCAGGACTTCCTGCACCTGCATGACGTTGATGCCGTAGGACTCGTTGTCCAGACGGAAGGTTACCCACTGCAGGATCGGATCTTCGGAACCTTGTGCAGACGACTTTTTCATTCCCCTAGCCCTCAAATACCGCCCATGGCGGTGTGTTCGCAGTTATTTGTGTTTGGCGTGCAGCTGCTTGACCGCGCCACTGGCGATCAACTCGGCCAGTTCGGCGACATCCAGCAGCGCACACATGTGTTCAATCACCGTGCCGGCCAGCCACGGGCGTTGGCCACGCTGGCTGCGCCATTTGATCTCGGACGGGTCCAGGCGCAACGAGCGGCTGACCTGGTGCACCGCCAGCCCCCATTCATAGCCCTGGACAGAAATCACGTAATGCAGGCCTTGGCGGAAATCATCGCGGTAGCGGTCGGGCATCACCCAGCGCGCGGTGTCCAACACCTTCAGGTTGCCCGCCTGGCAGGTGAGGATGCCGAGGAACCAGTCCGGCTGGCCGAACAGCGGTGTCAGTTCCTGGCCTTCCAGGCTGTAGATCGAGCCCAGGCACACCAGCGGCACCGCCAGGGTCAGGCCGGCGACGTCGAACAGCAGGCACTCGAAGGGCTCGGCCGCCCACAGCGGGCGGCCATCAACCGTGGCCGGCGGGGCTGGCACGTTCGGCGCGGGCAGGTGCACGTCGACCAACGGCGCGACCGGTTCGGGCGCCTGCACTTCGGTCAGTACCGGAATGCTCGCTTCAGCGACCACTTCGGCCTCGACCACCGTCACCACCGGCTCTTCGACAGGCAGTACGGCGGGTAGCACCTTCAATTGCGGTTCGGCGAAGGGCTTCAGCTCGATGCTGGCGGCGGCAGCCTGCTGGCGCATTTCACGGGCCTGCTCTTCACGCACGGCGGCGGCGAACTCGTCGCTGGCCGCCGGTGCGGGTAAATCGAGGAGGTCCTCGGCCTCGGTGGCTTCCTGCAGCAGGCCATCAAGGTAGGATTGCAGGGCCAGCTGGGGCCGGGTGCCGGTCTTCACGCTCATGACGTCACCTGCACGGCAGTCTTGTAGGTCAGCAGGTGCTTCAGCAGCGCCCGGTAGGCAATCACGCCACGGCTCTTGCCATCGAACTGCGACGGCGTGACGCCGTTGCGGCTGGCATCGCGCAGGCGTGTGTCGACCGGAATGTAGCCCTGCCAGACCTGCTGTTCGTAGGTATCGCGCAGCACCTTGAGCGTGCCCAGGGAGGCCTGGGTACGGCGGTCGAACAGGGTCGGCACGATCTGGTACGGCAACGCCTGCTTGCGCGAACGGTTGATCATGGCCAGCGTGCCGATCATGCGTTCCAGGCCTTTGACTGCGAGAAACTCGGTCTGCACCGGGATCACCAACTGCTGGCTGGCGGCCAGGGCATTGACCATCAGCACGCCCAGCAACGGCGGGCTGTCGATGAGGGCGAAGTCGAAGTCCTGCCACAGCTGCGCCAGACTCTTGGCGATTACCAGGCCCAGGCCACTCTGCCCCGGCGACTGGCGTTCCAGCACTGCCAGTGCGGTGCTCGAGGGCAACAGCGAGATACGCTCGTGGCTGGTGGGCAGCAGCAATTGCCCGGGCAAGCCCTCGGGCACCTGCCCTTTGTGCAGGAACAGGTCGTAGCAGCTGTGCTCCAGGGCATCGGGGTTGTGCCCGAAATAGCTAGTCATCGAGCCGTGCGGGTCGAGGTCGACGACGACCACGCGCTTGCCCGCCTCGGCCAGCAGGCCGGCCAGGGCGATAGTGGTGGTGGTCTTGCCGACCCCGCCTTTTTGGTTGGCTACTGCCCAGACTCTCATAGGACAACTCTTGATTCATTGATGCCGCTGAACCCTGTGGGCGCCGGCTTGCCAGCGATCACCGGCAACGCCGGTGCCACACACCGCGCTGCCTGCATCGCCGGCAAGCCGGCTCTCACAGGGTAAGCGGTGACAGAGAATTGACGAGTTATTGCCCCGCCCCCGTTGCTGGCGTTGCCGGTGCACTTTGTGTGCCAGCACGGCGCAAGGCAGCGTCCGGAGTAGCGTTGGCACTGCCGGAACCGGTCAGGCTGCGGCGCACTTCAAGGTTGCGCGAAATCACCAGCACCACCCGGCGGTTGCGCGCTCGGCCCTCGGCGCTGTCGTTGCTGGCCACCGGCTGATACTCGCCATAACCCACCGAGGCCATGCGCCCAGGGTTCACCCCTTCCATCGCCAGCAGGCGGACAATACTCGCCGCCCGTGCCGAGGACAGCTCCCAGTTGGTCGGGTACTGCGCCGTGCGGATCGGCAGGTTGTCGGTAAAGCCCTCGACGTGCACCGGGTTGGCGAACGGCTTGAGGATGTTCGCCACCTTTTCGATGATGTCGAACGCCTTGTCGCTGGGCATGGCATCGCCGCTGCCGAACAGCAGCGATGAGTTGAGTTCGATTTCCACCCACAGCTCGTTACCGCGCACGGTCATCTGGTCAGACTTGATCAGGTCACCAAAGGCATCGCGCACGTCGTCACTGATGGTTTTCAGCGGGTCGACGCTGTTCTGCGCCAGGCCCGCATCGGTCTGCTCGCTGTCCTTGATCAGCGGCTCGGCCGGCTTGACGCTGAGCGGCTGCTCATCACCGATGGGGATCGGTTTCATACTGCGTTCCGGGTCGTTGAACACCCCCAGCAGTGCTTGCGAAATGACCTTGTACTTGCCCTCGTTGATCGAGGAAATCGAGTACATGACCACGAAAAAGGCGAACAGCAAGGTGATGAAGTCGGCGTATGACACCAGCCAGCGTTCGTGATTCTCGTGTTCCTCGGTATGGCGACGGCGACGCATGGCTTACTCCATGAAGCCTTGCAGCTTCAGCTCGATCGAGCGCGGGTTTTCACCCTCGGCAATCGACAACAGGCCCTCAAGGAGCATTTCGCGGTAGCGCGACTGGCGCATGACGATGGCCTTGAGCTTGTTGGCGACCGGCAGCAGAATCAGGTTGGCGCTGGCCACCCCATAGATGGTAGCGACAAAGGCCACGGCGATGCCGTTGCCCAGCTGCGATGGGTCGGCCAGGTTGCCCATCACGTGGATCAAGCCCATCACCGCACCGATGATACCGATGGTCGGCGCGTAGCCGCCCATGCTCTCGAACACCTTGGCGGCCTGGATGTCGCGGCCCTCCTGGGTGAGGAAGTCAACTTCGAGGATGCTGCGGATGGCCTCGGGCTCGGCACCGTCGACCAGCAGCTGCAAGCCCTTGCGCGCATACGGGTCGGGCTCGCTGTCGGCGACCCCTTCCAGGCCCAGCAGGCCTTCCTTGCGCGCGGTCAGGCTCCAGTTCACCACCCGGTCGATGCCACCGGCCAGGTCGACACGGGGCGGGAAGATGATCCAGCGCAGAATCTGCAGGGCACGCTTGAACGACGACAGCGGCGACTGCAACAGCGCCGCCGCCAGGGTGCCGCCGAGCACGATCAGCGCCGCCGGGCCGTTGAGCAACGCACCGACGTGGCCGCCTTCGAGGAAATTGCCGCCGACGATGGCGACGAAGGCCAGGATCAGGCCGATCAGGCTAAGGACGTCCATCAGACACAGGCCTCGACCAGGTGCTTGCCAATTTCATCCAGGCTGTACACCGCGTCGGCCAGGTTGGCCTTGACGATGGCCATGGGCATGCCATAGATCACGCAGCTGGCTTCGTCCTGGGCCCACACGGTGCTGCCGCCCTGCTTGAGCAGGCGCGCACCTTCACGGCCGTCGGCGCCCATGCCAGTGAGCACCACCGAAAGCACCTTGTCGCCGTAGGATTTCGCGGCCGAGCCGAAGGTAATGTCCACGCACGGCTTGTAGTTCAAACGCTCGTCGCCGGGCAGGATCTTCACCGTGCCGCGGCCATCGATCATCATCTGTTTGCCGCCAGGGGCCAGCAAGGCAAGGCCTGGGCGCAGCAAATCGCCGTCCTCGGCTTCCTTGACGGTGATCTTGCACAGCTTGTCGAGGCGCTCGGCAAAGGCCTTGGTGAACGCCGCCGGCATGTGCTGGATGAGCACGATCGGCGCCGGGAAACCGGCCGGCAGCTGGGTCAGCACCCGCTGCAGCGCCACCGGCCCACCCGTGGACGTGCCAATGGCCACCAGCTTGTAAGGCTTGCGCTTGGGCGCTGGCGAATGCGCAGCGGCGGGCGCCGCTGCCGGCGCGCGGGTTGGCGCAGGCACACGGGCCGGCGCATGGCTGGCGAGGCTGCTGGCCGGGGCGTGAGCCGTGCTGGCAGGAGCAGGCGCTGCGACCGCTGCCGGGCTTGCGTAACCGCCGAAACGGCGGTTGCTGCGCGAAATGGTATGGACCTTTTCGCACAGCATCTGCTTGACCTTGTCCGGGTTGCGCGAGATGTCTTCGAAGTTTTTCGGCAGGTAGTCCACCGCCCCGGCATCCAGCGCATCGAGGGTAACGCGGGCGCCTTCGTGGGTCAGCGAGGAGAACATCAACACCGGCGTCGGGCAGCGCTGCATGATGTGCCGCACCGCCGTGATGCCATCCATCATGGGCATTTCATAGTCCATGGTGATGACATCGGGTTTGAGCGCCAGTGCCTGGTCGATCGCTTCCCTGCCGTTGGTCGCGGTACCCACAACCTGGATCGTCGGGTCCGCCGAGAGGATCTCCGAAACGCGGCGGCGGAAGAAACCGGAATCATCCACCACCAGGACCTTGACTGCCATAAACACTCCATTAGGTGGCGCAGCCCGCCAGGGCGCGCCACCGAAAATCAAATACGCCGCGCCGCGTAACGCTTGAGCATGCTCGGTACGTCGAGGATCAGCGCAATGCGGCCGTCACCGGTGATGGTGGCGCCGGACATGCCTGGGGTGCCCTGCAGCATCTTGCCCAGCGGCTTGATCACCACCTCTTCCTGGCCCACCAGCTGGTCGACCACGAAGCCGATACGCTGCGTACCGACCGAGAGGATCACCACGTGGCCCTCGCGCTGTTCTTCGTGCACCTGGCCCTGGACCAGCCAGCGCTTGAGGTAGAACAGCGGCAGCGCCTTGTCGCGCACGATCACCACTTCCTGGCCGTCGACCACGTTGGTGCGCGACAGGTCGAGGTGGAAGATCTCGTTGACGTTGACCAGCGGGAAGGCGAACGCCTGGTTGCCCAGCATCACCATCAGGGTCGGCATGATCGCCAGGGTCAACGGCACCTTGATGACGATCTTCGAGCCCTGGCCCTTGGCCGAGAAGATGTTGATCGAACCGTTGAGCTGGGAAATCTTGGTCTTCACCACGTCCATGCCGACACCACGGCCGGACACGTCGGAAATTTCCGTCTTGGTCGAGAAGCCCGGGGCGAAGATCAGGTTGTAGCAGTCCGACTCGCTCAGGCGCTCGGCGGCGTCCTTGTCCATCAGGCCCTTTTCCACGGCCTTGGCACGCAGGATGTTGGGGTCCATGCCCTTGCCGTCGTCAGAAATCGACAGCAGGATGTGGTCGCCTTCCTGTTCGGCCGACAGCACCACGCGGCCGGTGCGGGCCTTGCCCGAGGCTTCGCGCTCGTCCGGCATCTCGATGCCATGGTCGACCGCGTTGCGCACCAAGTGCACCAGTGGGTCGGCCAGGGCCTCGACCAGGTTCTTGTCGAGGTCGGTCTCTTCACCGACCAGCTCCAGGTTGATTTCTTTCTTGAGCTGACGTGCCAGGTCGCGGACCAGGCGCGGGAAGCGACCGAAGACTTTCTTGATCGGCTGCATGCGGGTCTTCATCACCGCAGTCTGCAGGTCGGCGGTGACCACGTCGAGGTTCGACACGGCCTTGGACATGGCCTCGTCGCCGCTGTTCAGGCCCAGGCGCACCAGGCGGTTACGCACCAGCACCAGTTCGCCGACCATGTTCATGATCTCGTCCAGGCGCGCGGTGTCGACGCGCACGGTGGTTTCCGCTTCGCTGGTTGCGTGCTTCTCAGCAGCGGGGGCCGGAGCGCGGGCTGGCGCGGCGGGCTTGGCCGCAGCGGCAGGTGCCGGCTTGGCCACGGGCTGGCTTTGCGGCTTGGCGACGACAGGCGCGGCCACGGCAGCGGGTGCTTCGGCGGTGACGGTATCGCCGGAGAATTTGCCTTTGCCGTGCAGCTGATCCAGCAGTGCTTCGAACTCGTGTTCACTGATCTCATCGCCAGCGACGGCAGCCGGCGCTTCGCTCACCACCGCCGGGGTGGCAGCCGACAATGCATCGGCCTGGAACGTGCCCTTGCCGTGCAGCTGGTCCAGCAGCGACTCGAATTCTTCGTCGGTGATCTCGTCGCTGGCCGGCGCGCTGGCAGCCACGGCGACCGGCTCGCTGGCAACGACTTCAGCCGAGAACTGGCCCTTGCCATGCAACTGGTCGAGCAGCGACTCGAATTCGGCATCGGTGATCTCGTCAGCGCTGCCGGTGAGCGTTTCGCCCTGCAGTTGCTGCTCTGCAGCCGCTGCCTCGGCCTTGACCGCGTCAAGCGAGTCGAGCAGCTGTTCGAATTCGGTGTCGGTGATGTCCGCCTCGGCGGCAGGCTCGGCCGGCGCAGGCGCAGCCACGTCCTCCAGCGCAGGGGCTTCGGCGCCACCCGGCTCGGCCAGGCGCGACAAAGCCGCCAGCAGCTCGGGCGTGGCCGGGGTCACGGCACTGCGCTCGCGCACCTGGCCGAACATGCTGTTGACCGTGTCGAGTGCTTCGAGCACCACGTCCATCAGTTCCGCGTCGACCCGACGCTCACCTTTGCGCAGGATGTCGAACACGTTCTCGGCGATATGGCAGCACTCCACCAGCTCGTTGAGCTGGAGGAAGCCGGCGCCCCCTTTTACAGTGTGGAAACCGCGAAAGATCGCATTGAGCAGGTCGGCATCATCGGGTCGGCTTTCCAGCTCGACCAGTTGCTCGGACAATTGCTCAAGAATTTCGCCGGCTTCTACCAGGAAATCCTGAAGGATTTCTTCATCGGCGCCGAAGCTCATTAAACGTGCTCCTCAAAAACCCAGGCTGGACAGCAGATCATCGACATCGTCCTGACCGGACACGACGTCTTCACGCTTATCGGCATGAATCTGCGGACCTTCACCCCGAGCCGGATATTTTTCTTCATCTTTTTCAGCGCGAAGCTGCTGGTGATCATGTTCGATACCGGCAAAACGGTCGACCTGACTGGCCATCAGCACGAGCTTGAGCAGATTGCTTTCGACTTCGGTCACCAGTGTGGTCACCCGCTTGATCACCTGCCCGGTCAGGTCCTGATAGTCCTGGGCCAGCAGAATGTCATTGAGGTGGCCAGAGACCTTGCGGTTACCTTCGGCGCTGTGCGTCAGGAAACTGTCGACGCGCTTGACCAGCTCACGGAATTCCGGCGCGGCCACTTCGCGGCGCATGAAGCGCTGCCAGTCGACACTGAGGTTCTGCGCCTCGGCCGCCAGCGCGTTGAGCACCGGCGTGCTCTCCTCGACCAGGTCCATGGTGCGGTTGGCGGCGCCTTCGGTGAGCTTGACCACATAGGACAAACGCTCGGTGGCATCGGTGATCTGCGAGACTTCCTCGGCCTGCGGCATGCGCGGGTCGATCTGGAAGCTGACGATCGCGCTGTGCAGCTCGCGGGTCAGCTTGCCGACCTCCTGGTACAGGCCACGGTCGCGGGTCTGGTTGAGCTGATGAATCAGCTGCACCGCCTCGCCAAACCGCCCCCGTTCCAGGCTTTCGACCAGCTCCTGGGCATGCTTCTTCAGGGTAGATTCGAACTCACCCAAAGACGTTTGTGTTGATTCCATGGCGCCCCCTGACCGGACTCAGCCGTTGACGCGTTCGAAGATCTTCTCGATCTTTTCTTTGAGCACCTGAGCGGTGAACGGCTTGACCACGTAACCATTGACGCCGGCCTGGGCCGCTTCGATGATCTGGTCGCGCTTGGCTTCGGCGGTCACCATCAGCACCGGCATGCCCTTCAGGCGGTCGTGCGCACGCACTTTGCGCAGCAGGTCGATACCCGACATGCCCGGCATGTTCCAGTCGGTCACCAGGAAGTCGTAATGGCCGCTTTCGAGCATCGGCAGCGCCGTGGTGCCGTCGTCCGCTTCGTCGGTGTTGGTGAAGCCCAGATCACGCAGCAAGTTCTTGATGATCCGCCGCATCGTCGAGAAGTCGTCAACGATGAGGATTTTCATGTCTTTGTTCAATTAGACCTCCAAGCAGTCTCAAACGCGCTCGGCCCCGAGCGCGCATTCAATCAATTCGGTACAACGTGAAAACGACTGCAACGACACCCGGGCTCAACGCGCCCGCCATTCCCCCAGGCGGCTGCGCAGGCGCGCGGCACACTGGCTGTGCAACTGGCTGACACGCGACTCGCTGACCCCTAGCACCTCACCGATTTCCTTGAGGTTCAGCTCTTCGTCGTAGTACAGCGCCAGGACCAGCCGCTCGCGTTCCGGCAGGTTGGCGATGGCATCGGTCAGGGCAGCCTGGAAGCGCTCGTCTTCCAGGTCGCGTGACGGCTCGACCTGGCCACTGGCGCCATCCTCGTGCAGCCCTTCGTGCTCGCCGTCCTGCAGCAGGTCGTCGAAACTGAACAGGCGGCTGCCCAGGGTATCGTTCAAAATCCCGTAGTAATCATCGAGACTCAATTGAAGTTCGGCAGCAACTTCATGATCTTTAGCGTCGCGGCCGGTTCTGGCTTCAACGGCGCGCATTGCGTCGCTGACCATGCGGGTGTTGCGGTGCACCGAACGGGGCGCCCAATCACCCTTGCGCACCTCGTCGAGCATCGCACCGCGGATGCGGATGCCGGCGTAGGTTTCGAAGCTCGCACCCTTGCTGGCGTCGTATTTGTTGGCGACTTCCAGCAGGCCGATCATGCCGGCCTGGATCAGGTCTTCGACCTGCACGTTGGCCGGCAAGCGCGCCAGCAGGTGATAGGCAATGCGCTTGACCAGCGGGGCGTAGCGTTCGATCAGTTCATACTGGGCGTCCTTGGACGCCTTGCTGTACATCTTGAAACCGCTCGCACTCATAGGACTGGCCCTGCACTGGTGGGCTGCACCAGGCGCTCGACAAAGAACTCCAGGTGCCCGCGCGGGTTGGCCGGCAATGGCCAGCTGTCGACCTTCTGCGCAATGGCCTTGAAGGCCAGCGCGCACTTGGAACGAGGGAAGGCCTCGTAGACCGCCCGTTGTTTCTGCACCGCCTTGCGCACACACTCGTCGTACGGCACGGCGCCGACGTACTGCAGGGCGACGTCGAGGAAGCGATCGGTGACCTTGGTCAGCTTGGCGAACAGGTTGCGCCCTTCCTGCGGGCTCTGCGCCATGTTGGCCAGCACGCGGAAACGGTTCATCCCGTAATCGCGGTTGAGCAACTTGATCAGTGCGTAGGCGTCGGTGATGGAGGTGGGTTCGTCGCACACCACCAGCAGCACTTCCTGCGCCGCGCGGACGAAGCTGACTACCGAGTCACCAATACCCGCAGCGGTGTCGATCACCAGCACGTCGAGGTTGTCGCCGATCTCGCTGAAGGCCTGGATCAGCCCGGCATGTTGGGCCGGGGCCAGGTGCACCATGCTCTGGGTGCCGGAGGCCGCCGGTACGATGCGCACACCGCCCGGCCCCTGCAACAGCACATCACGCAGCTCACAGCGCCCTTCGATGACATCGGCCAGGGTGCGTTTCGGGGTGAGGCCCAGCAACACGTCGACATTGGCCAGGCCCAGATCGGCGTCCAACAGCATGACCCGGCGGCCGAGTTCGGCCAGTGCCAGGGACAGGTTCACTGAAACGTTAGTCTTGCCGACGCCACCTTTGCCACCGGTTACGGCGATCACCTGTACGGGATGCATGCTACCCATGTTCGTTGTTTACCTTGTCTCGCTTGGACCCAAGCCACACGAGGGGCAATACCACCGCCCCCTTGGTGTAGGTATTTTGCACACGCTTCATCATCAACCCGCTCGTCGTGGGTTGTGGTAGAGATCAGCGAACATGTCGGCCATGGCCTCTTCGCTGGGCTCGTCCTGCAACTGCACATTCACTGCCCGGGTCACCAACTGGTGCGCCCGCGGCAGGTGCAGGTCGTCAGGAATGCGCGGGCCATCGGTGAGGTAGGCCACGGGCAGTTCATGACTGATGGCCAGGCTCAGCACATCGCCGAGGCTCGCCGTTTCATCGAGTTTGGTCAGGATACAACCGGCCAGGCCGCAGCGTTTGTAGCTGTGGTAGGCGGCGGTCAGCACCTGCTTCTGGCTGGTGGTGGCCAGCACCAGATAGTTCTTCGAGGCAATGCCTCGGCTGGCCAGGCTTTCCAGCTGCATGCGCAGGGCCGGATCACTGGCCTGCAGGCCGGCGGTATCGATCAGCACCACGCGCTTGCGCAGCAGCGGCTCAAGCGCCTGGGCCAGTGACTGGCCCGGGTCGACGTAAGTCACTGGCACATTGAGGATACGCCCCAGGGTCTTGAGCTGCTCCTGGGCACCGATGCGGAAGCTGTCCATGCTCACCAGGGCCAGGTTCTGCGGGCCGTACTTGAGCACATAGCGCGCTGCCAGCTTGGCCAGGGTGGTGGTCTTGCCCATGCCGGCAGGGCCGACCATGGCGATCACGCCGCCCTCTTCGATCGGCTCGACCCCAGGCACTTCGATCATCCGCGCCAGGTGCGCCAGCAGCATGCGCCAGGCCTGGCGCGGCTCTTCTATTTCAGCCGTAAGGTCGAGCAGCTCGCGGGCGATCGGCCCGGACAGGCCGATGCGCTGCAGACGGCGCCAGAGGTTGGCCTGCGCCGGCTTGCTGCCTTGCAGCTGGTTCCAGGCCAGCGAGCCCAGCTGCACCTCGAGCAGCTCGCGCAGGCCCGACAGTTCCGAGCGCATGGCATCGAACAGGCGCGGGTCGACCGGCGCAGGGGCGGCGGGGGCGGCAGCCGCTGGCACGTCCACATGCGGTTCGATCAACGGCTCCGATGCGGTCAACGACTGCCCGGCGAACAATTGGCGGTCGCCTTCAGTGGCTTCGCTGCGGTTGTCCAGTTCGGCCTGGGCTGTGGCGATGCGCGTCTGGGTCTTGCGCAGCTCTTCTTCGAGCTCAGGGTTGGGCACGCGCGGGGCCAGCGCGGACAGCTTGTAGTCCAGCGCGGCCGTCAGTTCGACACCGCCGGCGATGCGGCGGTTACCGATGATGGCGGCGTCGGAGCCCAGCTCATCACGCACCAGCTTCATGGCCTGACGCATATCGGCGGCGAAAAAACGCTTAACTTGCATAACCCACTACCTCAGCCGTTGGGGCCCACGGTGGCAACGATGGTGACTTGCTTGTTATCCGGTATTTCCTGATACGCCAGAACATGCAAATTCGGTACAGCCAGGCGGCCGAAGCGCGACAGCATGGCACGGATCGGGCCGGCGACCAGGAGAATGGCCGGTTGGCCTTGCATCTCCTGGCGCTGGGCCGCTTCGATCAACGAACGCTGCAGCTTTTCGGCCATGCTCGGTTCCAGGAGAACACCGTCTTCCTGACCTTGCCCGGCCCTTTGCAGACTATTGAGCAAAATCTGTTCCAACCTTGGCTCAAGGGTGATCACAGGCAGCTCGGACTCAACGCCGACAATGCTTTGCACGATGGCGCGACACAATCCGACGCGCACTGCCGCCACCAACGCGGCGGTATCTTGACTCTTGCCGGCATTGTTGGCGATCGCCTCGGCAATGCTGCGGATGTCTCGCACCGGCACTTGCTCGGCGAGCAACGCTTGCAGGACCTTGAGCAGCCCCGACAAGGAAATGACACCTGGCACCAGTTCTTCTGCAAGTTTAGGCGAAGCCTTGCCCAGCACCTGCAGCAGTTGCTGCACCTCTTCGTGGCCGATCAGCTCGTGGCAGTGCTTCTGCAGGATCTGGTTGAGGTGAGTGGCGACCACGGTACTGGCATCGACCACGGTGTAGCCAAGCGACTGCGCCTGGGCCCGCTGGCCGATGTCGACCCACACCGCTTCCAGGCCGAATGCCGGGTCGCGTGCGGCAATGCCGTTGAGGGTGCCGAACACTTGGCCTGGGTTGATCGCCAGTTCGCGGTCCGGGTAGATCTCGGCCTCGGCCAGGATCACGCCCATCAGCGTCAGGCGATAGGCGCTGGGTTGCAGGTCCAGGTTGTCGCGGATGTGCACGGTGGGCATGAGGAAGCCCAGGTCCTGGGAAAGCTTCTTGCGCACGCCCTTGATGCGCGCCAGCAGCTGGCCACCCTGGTTGCGGTCGACCAGCGGGATCAGCCGGTAGCCGACCTCCAGGCCGATCATGTCAATCGGCGTCACATCGTCCCAGCCGAGTTCCTTGGTATCCAGCGCGCGCTGCGGCGAAGGCAGCAGGTCCTGCTGGCGCTGCACTTCCTGCAGTGCCTCGGCCTTGGCCTTCTGCTGCTTCTTCCACACCAGGTAGGCGCCACCCGCGGCCAGCAGGCCGAGGCTGAGGAAGGCGACGTGCGGCATGCCCGGCACCAACCCCATGACGATCATCAAACCCGCCGACACCGCCAGCGCTTTTGGCGAATCGAACATCTGCCGGTTGATCAGCTTGCCCATGTCCTCGGAGCCCGAGGCACGGGTGACCATGATCGCGGCGGCGGTGGACAACAGCAGTGATGGCAATTGCGCCACCAAACCGTCACCAATGGTCAACAGGGCGTAGACCTTGCCGGCATCGCTGAACGACATGTTGTGCTGCAGCATGCCGATCAGCATGCCGCCAATCAGGTTGATGAACAGGATCAGCAGGCCGGCGATGGCGTCGCCACGGACGAACTTGCTGGCACCGTCCATCGAACCGTAGAACTCGGCTTCCTGGGCCACTTCGGCGCGGCGCGCCTTGGCCTGGGCCTGGTCGATCAGGCCGGCGTTGAGGTCGGCGTCGATGGCCATCTGCTTGCCGGGCATGGCGTCGAGGGTGAAGCGCGCGCTCACCTCGGAAATACGCCCGGCGCCCTTGGTCACAACCACGAAGTTGATGATCATGAGGATGGCGAACACCACCGCACCCACCACGTAGTTACCGCCGATCACCACCTCGCCGAAGGCCTGGATCACCTTACCGGCGGCGCCATGCCCCTCCTGGCCGTGGAGCATGACCACCCGCGTGGAGGCGACGTTCAGCGCCAGGCGCAGCAGCGTGGCGACCAGCAGGATGGTGGGGAACGCGGCGAAGTCGAGCGGGCGCAGGGCGTAGACGCAGACCAGCAGGACCACGATCGACAGGGCGATGTTGAAGGTGAAGAACACGTCGAGCAGGAACGGCGGTATCGGCAACATCATCATTGCCAACATCACCAGCAGCAACAGCGGCACACCGAGGTTGCCCCGGCCGAGACCGGCCAGGTTGGTGCGTGCGTTGTTGATTAACTGAGTGCGATCCACCGCGATTCCTCTTCATGCAAAACTTTGACGCCCAAGGGGCGCTTGGGCGTGGCTCTGCAAGAAGCTTTCCAACTTTGATTTTTTATTGCCAGCACTGGCCTCTTCGCGGGCAAGTCAACTGTCGCGGCGCAAATCCGGCGGAATCGGCAAATCTTCTTTCAACGGCTCCGGCCGCTTGCCCTTGCCCGACCGGTACTGCCGGATCTGGAACACATACGCCAGCACCTGCGCCACTGCCAGGTACAGCCCCGCCGGGATCTCCTGCTCGATTTCAGTGGAGTAATAGATCGCCCGCGCCAGTGCCGGCGACTCAAGAATCTGCACCTTGTGCTCCACCCCGATCTCGCGAATCTTCAAGGCAATGAAATCCGTACCCTTGGCCAGCAGCAACGGCGCCACCCCACCCTTTTCCGGGTCGTACTGCAGGGCCACCGCGTAGTGCGTCGGGTTGGTGATGATCACATCCGCCTCGGGCACCGCAGCCATCATGCGTCGCTGCGACGCCTCGCGCTGCAACTGGCGAATGCGCTGCTTGACCTCGGGCTTACCTTCGCTGTCCTTGTACTCGTCCTTGACCTCCTGCTTGGTCATCTTCAGCTTCTTGTGCGTCTGATACAGCTGGAACGGCACATCCGCCGCCGCAATGATCAACAGCCCGGCAGCCATCCACAGCGCGCTCCACCCCACCACCTGCACGCTGTGGATGATCGCCTGCTCCAGCGGCTCGTTGGCGATGGCCAGCAGCGCCTGGCGGTCGTTGCTGAGCACCACCATCGCCACGATCAGGATCATCAGGAATTTGGCCATTGCCTTGAGCAGCTCGGTCAGCGCGTTCAGCGAGAACATGCGCTTGATCCCCGACAAGGGGTTCATGCGGCTGAATTTCGGCTGCAGCAGGCTACCCGAGAAGATGAACCCGCCCAGGGCGATGGGCGAGATCAGGGCGATGAAGAACAGCAGCACCAGAATCGGCTGCGCCGCCCAGATGGCCATCTTGCCCGACGCCAGCAGAAACATGCCCATCGAACGCTCATCCGTGAGCACCTCACGCGACAGCGAGAAGTTCATGCGCATCAGGGTCATCAACGTTTCAGCCAGGTGCCCACCGAAGGCCAGCAAGGCCCCCGCACCGGCCAAGGTCACCGCCACCGTGTTCAGCTCCTTGGAGCGGGCGATCTCACCTTTTTCGCGCGCGGTGCGCTTGCGTTTGTCGGTGGGGTCTTCTGTCTTGTCCTGACCGCTCTCGCTCTCAGCCATGCTCAGCGCGCCCTCGCCAATTCACGCAGCCATTGCAGCGCTTCGCTGGCCAATGCCTGGTAATGGGACAGAATATCGGCCAGGCCGACCCAGAAGATGCCGATACCCAGCACCAGCGTCAGCGGAAAGCCGATCGAGAAGATGTTCAGTTGCGGCGCGGCACGGGTCATCACGCCAAAGGCAATGTTGACCACCAGCAGCGCGGCGATCGCCGGCAGGATCAACAGCAACCCGGCACCGAACACCCAGCTCAGGCGCCCGGCCATTTCCCAGAAGTGGTCGACCACCAGCGCATGGCCCACGGGCAAGGTGGTAAAGCTCTCGGTCAGCACCTCGAACACCACCAGATGGCCATTCATCACCAGGAACAGCACGCTTACCAGCATGGTCATGAACTGGCTGACCACCGCCACATTGACGCCGTTGGCCGGGTCGACCATGGAGGCGAAGGCCATGCCCATCTGCACCGCGACGATTTGCCCGGCGATGACGAAGGCCTGGAACAGCAACTGCAACGAGAACCCGAACAACGCCCCGACTATGATCTGCTCGCCGCACAGCATCAAGCCGCGCAGGCTCAAGGGGTCGAACTCGGGCAAAGGCGGCAGCGCGGGTACGATCACCACGGTGATAGCCACCGCCACGTAAAGGCGGATACGCGCCGGCAACATGCGAGTGCCGAAGATCGGCATGGTCATCAGCACTGCGGTCACGCGAAACAGCGGCAGCATGAAGGTGGCGACCCAAGTGCCGATCTGCGCGTCGGTCAGCTCCAGCATGGCCGCTTCAACCGATCAACTGCGGGATGCTGGTGTACAGGCCGGTGATGTACTCCATGAACTTCTGCACCAGCCACGGCCCGGCAACGATCAGGGTCACCAGCATCACCAGCAGGCGCGGCAGGAAGCTCAAGGTCTGTTCGTTGATCTGCGTGGCGGCCTGGAACATCGCCACCACCAGGCCGATCAACAGGCTCGGCACCACCAGCACAGCCACCATCAGGGTGGTCAGCCAGAGCGCATCGCGGAACAGGTCGACGGCAACTTCAGGGGTCATGCAACGCTCTCCTTGGCGGCGTCAGACGCCGCCGAAACTGCCGGCCAGGGTGCCCATGATCAGCGCCCAACCATCGACCAGGACAAACAACATGATCTTGAACGGCAGCGAGATGATCAACGGCGACAGCATCATCATCCCCATGGCCATCAGCACACTGGCGACCACCATGTCGATGATCAGGAATGGGATGAAGATCATGAAGCCGATCTGGAACGCGGTCTTGAGCTCCGAGGTGACGAACGCCGGCACCAGAATGGTCAGCGGCACCTGGTCGGGCCCGGCGATGTCGGTGCGCTTGGACAAGCGCATGAACAGGTCAAGGTCGCTTTGCCGGGTTTGCGCCAGCATGAAGTCCTTGAGCGGCCCCTGCGCTTTGTCGATGGCTTGCTGGGCGGTCATCTGCTCTTTCAGGTACGGCTGCACGGCGTCCTGGTTCACCCGGTCGAATACCGGCGCCATGATGAACAGGGTAAGGAACAGCGCCATGCCGGTCAGCACCTGGTTCGACGGCGTCTGCTGCAGGCCCAGGGCTTGGCGCAAGATCGAGAAGACGATGATGATGCGGGTGAAGCTGGTCATCAGGATGACGAACGCTGGAATGAAGCTCAGCGCCGTCATGATCATCAGGATCTGCAGGCTGACCGAATACTCCTGCTGCCCGTCCGGCCCATTGGACAGGGTAATGGCCGGGATCGACAGCGGGTCGGCGGCCAGCGCCAGTGGCGCGGCGAGCAGCAGCGCGATGGGCAGCAAGGTGCTCAACAGGGTGCGCAAGGCGCGACTCATCACTTCTTGTCCTTCTGATCCTTGCCCATCAGCTCCATCAGCCGCTGAGCGAATTCCGGCGTCGCCTGGCGGGCGCTGGCGGGCACGTGCACGGGCTCGGCCATGACATGCAGGGCCTCGATGCTGCCGGGGGTATGGCCGATGAGAATCTGCTCGTTGCCGACCTGCACCAGCAGCAGCCGGTCACGCGGGCCAAGGGCACGGCTGCCGACGATCTCGATTACCTGCCCCCCCTTGGGCGCTGCGCCTTGCATGCGGCGCAGCAGCCAGGCGAGGAAGAAGATCAGGCCGACCACCAGCAGCAAGCCCAACACCATCTGCGCCAGCTGCCCACCCAGGCTGCCGGGCGCAGCGGCCGTAGGCGTGGCGGGCATGGCCGGGGCGGCAGCGGCGATCACCACTTCACTGGCAAGCAGCGTGGCCAGGGCCGTGATGGCCCGCATCGTGCCCTTCACTCAGCGCAGCTTCTTGATACGTTCGCTGGGGCTGATCACGTCGGTCAGGCGGATGCCGAACTTCTCGTTGACCACGACCACTTCGCCGTGGGCGATCAGCGTGCCGTTGACCAGCACGTCGAGCGGTTCGCCGGCCAGGCGATCAAGTTCGATCACCGACCCCTGGTTGAGCTGCAACAGGTTGCGGATGTTGATTTCGGTGCTGCCGACTTCCATGGAGATGTTCACCGGAATATCCAGGATCACGTCCAGGTTCGGCCCTTCGAGGCTGACGTTTTCCTTGGGCCGGGGTGAGCTGGCGAACTCTTCCATCGCCAGCCTGCCGGCGCCGGAATTGCCGCTGTCGCCACCGAGCAGCGCATCGATGTCCGCTTGGCCGGCATCACCGGTTTCTTCCAGCGCCGCGGCCCATTCGTCGGCCAGGGCCTGGTCTTCTGGGGAGGTGATCTCGTTTTCGTTAGCCATGATGTCCTCGACAGGCATTCAATTCGTAGTGAGCGACCGGCACGCCGTCAGCGGCGTTCGATCGGGTCGATGATCTGCAGCGCCAGGTTGCCCTTGTGCGAGCCCAGGCGCGCCTTGAATGACGGTACGCCGTTGGCGCGCAGTACCAGGTGCTCGGGCAGCTCCACCGGGATCACGTCACCGGGCTGCATGTGCAGCACATCGCGCAGCTTCAGCTGGCGGCGGGCAACCGTGGCGCTCAGCGGGACGGAGACGTCCAGTACGTCTTCGCGCAGGGCCTTGACCCAGCGCTCGTCCTGGTCGTCCAGGTCGGACTGGAAACCGGCATCGAGCATTTCGCGCACCGGCTCGATCATCGAGTACGGCATGGTCACGTGCAGGTCGCCACCGCCGCCGTCCAGTTCGATGTGGAAGGTCGACACCACCACCGCCTCGCTCGGCCCGACGATGTTGGCCATGGCCGGGTTGACCTCGGAGTTCATGTACTCGAAGTTGACCGGCATGATCGCCTGCCAGGCTTCCTTGAGGTCGACGAAACACTGGTCCAGCACCATGCGCACCACGCGCAGCTCGGTCGGGGTGAACTCGCGGCCTTCGATCTTGGCGTGACGGCCGTCACCGCCGAAGAAGTTGTCCACCAGCTTGAACACCAGCTTGGCGTCGAGGATGAACAGCGACGTGCCGCGCAGCGGCTTGATCTTGACCAGGTTGAGGCTGGTCGGCACGTACAGCGAATGCACGTACTCGCCGAACTTCATCACCTGCACGCCACCGACCGCCACGTCCGCAGAGCGGCGCAGCAGGTTGAACATGCTGATGCGGGTATAGCGGGCGAAGCGCTCGTTGATCATTTCCAGGGTCGGCATGCGACCGCGCACGATCCGATCCTGGCTGGTCAGGTCATAGCTCTTGATGCTGCCGGGCTCGGCAGCGCTCTCGGTCTGTACCAGCCCATCATCGACGCCGTGCAACAGGGCATCGATCTCATCCTGGGACAGCAGGTCCTGTACGGCCATTGCGGACTCCTACTGCAATACGAAATTGGTGAACAGCAGCTGGTCGACTACCGGCTTGCCGACTTCCTTCTGCGCCACTTCCTGCACCACCGCGGTGGCTTTCTGACGCAGCATCTCCTGGCCTACCGGGCTGCCGGCCAGGGTGTCGAAGCCCTGCCCGGAGAACATCATCACCAGGTTGTTGCGGATCACCGGCATGTGCACCTTGAGGGCATCCAGGTCAGCCTGGTTGCGGCCCTGCAGGGTGATGCTCACCTGCATGTAGCGCTGGCGGCCGTTCTGGTTGAAGTTGACCACGAAGGCCGGGGCCAGGGGCTCATACAGCGCCGCCGGCTTGACGTTGGCCGCCGCCGGGTCGGTCGCCGGGGCTGGCTCGCTCTTGTGCATGAAGAACCAGGTAGCGCCCACCGACAGGCCGACCGCCAGCAGCAGGGCCAGCACCAACAGCAGGATCAGCTTGAGTTTGCCTTTAGTGGCGGGGTCTTTCACTGCGTCGCTCTTCGCCATGCCAATAATCCGTCGTCCATCGGGGTTTCAAAGGAGGATGACGTGGCTTGAGCAAGTGTTATGCCAGATTGCGTGTTTTGCCTGCAGCGGCCCTATCGCCGGCAAGCCGGCTCCCACCAATATCCCGCATAGCCAGAGCGCATCGCTCTACCTGTGGGCGACGGCTTGCCGGCGATGGAGCCATGACAGCCAGCAGGCAATCACGCGTAGAAATCGACCGCACTGTCGCCGATGACCACCTGCTGCTCGACCGGCCGGGAGGCATCGGCCAGCTCACCCTGCTCGGCCCCAGCGCCATTCTGCGCCCGCCGCGCGGCCACCCCGGACAGCTGCGAGCCATCCTGCTGCGCTTGCTGCTGCTGCCCGCGTGACTGGTCCGCCACGTTGACGTCCGGCTGCGCCAGGCCCTGCTGGGCGAACAGCTCGCGCAAACGATGCACCTGGCTATCCAGCGCATCACGCACACCGGCGTGGCCACTGATGAACGTCACCTGGGTGGACTGGTCCGCCGCCACGTTGACGCGGATGTCCAGGCGCCCGAGCTCGGCCGGCTCCAGCTGGATATCCGCCGACTTGAGGTTCTGGCTGGACAGGTACATGACCCGATTGACCAGGCCCTCGGTCCAGGCGTTCTGATTCATCGGCAGCGGCTGGTGCAGCGGGCTGCTGCTCACCGGCACGGCATTGGCGGTCTTGGCCGTGGCGGCCTGGGTCAGGCTGGCCAGGCGGTTGGCGAAATCGTCGACACGGGTATCGCTGCTCGCGCTCTTGGTGTCTTTCAGGCCGTCTTCGAGCAAGGCGCCAAAGGCCTTGTCGCCGGTCTCGGACTGCCCCGCCTCGGCTTCGACCTTGTCCATCAGGGTCGCCAACGGATTGACGGCGGGCTGGCCATCGTCGGCCTGAGGCTTGGCGGCATCGGCGGCATGGGCCGAGGTCGTGCCTTTGGCCTGGGCGCTTTGCTCAAGGGCCAGGCGCAGGGCTGGCAAATGGGCCAGCGGGTCGGCGTCGGGATCGAAGGCCTCGGCTGCCGGGTCTTCCGGCAATTGCTCGGTGATGGGCGCTGGCGGCAACTGAACCGCGGCCTGCAGCACCGGCGCCACCGTTTCGGCCTGGGCCTGCAGCAACTGCGCGCCCGGCTGCGCATCGGTGACCTGGCCGGCGACCAGGTTGGCGTCCAGCGAGCTCGAATCGCTGCCCGCGGCCGCATCGGCACTGGCTTGCGCCTTATCGTCTGCTGGCAATTTGTTGCCGTCATCGGCAACCGCCGGTTTGTCGGCAGCGTCTTTCTTGCCGCCCGGGGCGGCGTCGGGTTTGTCTTTCGGCTTGGCCTGGGCAACCTTGTCGTCGCGTGCCGGTACCTTGTCACGGCCCTGCTTGGCCATCACCTGATCGAAGCCGCCGCCCTGCCCGCCTGCCGCCTGCAGCGGCTTGTCCACCAGGGTGGAACCTGCGCGCGACGGCTTGGTCAGGGCGTTGGCTTGCAACAAAGGGTTGGGTGCGACAGGCATTGAAGGGTCTCCGCGCCAGAAACAAAAATATCGTCTGGGCACAGACAGGCAAAAGTCGCGCCAACTACACGGCCTAGCCTGCGGAAACCCGCTCGCGCTCACCCCGGTAGAATCGCTGCACCTCCAGGTACTCCTGGTCGATGCGATTGATCAGGTCTTCGATGCCATACAGCGGCCGCTCCTTGACCCGCTCTTCGAGCTGATGGCACAGCTGCGCAAGGCCCACAGCACCCATGTTGCTGCTGCTACCCTTGAAGCTGTGCGCGGCCATGCCGAGCTCATCGGCGTTACGGGCGCCGTGCAACTGGCTCAGGCGCCGCTCGGAGTCTTCCAGAAAGGTTTCCAGCAGCTGCAGGTAGCCATCTTCCATGACCTCCTGCAGGTCACTGAGCACCTTGTGGTCAATATGCATGTCAGTCACTTGCTCACTCCTTGATCAAGCCGGATTATGCCTCAGCCGCCAAACCGCTCACCAGGCGACTTACCAGTCGAACTGCACCCAGGCGCAACGGCCGCCTTCACGCCAGCCGGCGCTGCTGCCAAGGCGTCGCACCAGGTTCAACCCGCGGCCGCTCAAGCCGTCTTCGCGAGAAGGTCGCGACAGCACCTGCTGCACATCGAACCCGGCCCCGCTGTCGCGGACCTCGATGATCAGACGCCCACCGGCGGCCAGCGGTTCCACTTTCAGGTCAATTCGGACAAATCCTTCAACCAATGCAGCCAGACGCCTACCGCGCTCCTGATAGTAGTCGGCAAACCCGTGCACATCACGCTTGAGCCGCGAATCCAGGCCCAGCACACCGTGCTCCAGGGCGTTGGAATACAGCTCGCTGAGCACGCTGTGCAGGGCACCGGTTCGCGGCCGCAAGCCATGGATCTCCTGCAACAACTGCACCAGGTAGGGCACCGGATTGAAGCGTTTGAGGCTTTCGCCGTTCAACGCGAACCCCAGCGACCAGTCCAGTGGGCTGGAGCGCCCACTGTCAGAATAGATGGTCGGCGCCGGCACCCGCTCCTCGGCGGTGAACATGCGAATGTCGCACAGGCTGATGTCATCCCGGGGCCGCCCGCCAAAGCGCTCCAGGGCCTTCATCACTTCATCGAACAGGTGCACCGGCTCACGGTTGGCGGCCAGCACCGCACGCAAGCGTTCGACGCCAAACAGGCATTCCTGCTCGTCCGCCGTGTCCACCACGCCATCGGACAGCAGCAACAGCCGCTCGCCTGCCGCCAGTGGCAGTACTTCGGTACTGTCGTCGAAGCGCTCCGGGGGCAGTATGCCCAGCGGCAGGTGGCGCGAGGGGAGGCTCGACAGCACTTCGCCGTCCGCCGACAGCCGGTAGCCGTCGGGCATGCCGCCGTTCCATATCTCCACGGTGCCACGCTGCACGCTCAGGCTGAGCAGTTGTGCGCAGCAGAACATGTCCACCGGCAGAATGCGCTTGAGCTTGGCATTCATCTCACGCAGCATCTGCGCCAGGCCGTAGCCCTTGGCCGTCATGCCGTAGAACACTTCCGCCAGGGGCATGGCACCGACGGCGGCAGGCAGCCCATGCCCGGTAAAGTCGCCGAGCAGCACGTGCATGTTGCCTGCCGGGGTGAATGCCGCCAACAGCAAGTCGCCGTTGAACAGCGCATAGGGCGATTGCAGATAACGAATATTGGGCGCCGTGATGCAGCCGGAATGGGCGACCTTGTCGAACACCGCCTTGGCCACGCGCTGCTCGGTGAGCAGGTGATGGTGATGCCGGGTAATCAAGTCGCGCTGCTCCAGCACGGTGGCCTGCAGCCGGCGCAAACGGTCCATGGCGCGGATCTTGGCAGCGAGAATCACCGCACTGTAGGGCTTGGCCATGAAGTCGTCACCGCCCGCCTCAAGGCAGCGCACCAGGGCCTCCTCTTCGTTCAGCGAGGTGAGGAAGATAATCGGCACCAGCGCCTCGCCGGCCAGGGCCTTGATCCGGCGCGCCGCTTCAAAACCGTCCATCACCGGCATCAAGGCATCGAGCAGGACCAGTTGCGGGCGTTTTTCGGCAAACAGCGCCACCGCCTGTTCGCCGTTTTCCGCAGTGTACACATGATGGCCCTGGCGCCGGACGATTTGCGCCAGCAACAGGCGGTCGGTAGCCCCATCCTCGGCAACCAGCACGGTGAGCGGCTGTTCAGCCGGCATCTGGGCGCTCAACTGATATCGAACAGTTTTTCGAAATTGGAGATCGCCAGGATCTTGCGCACGTCGGAACTGGCATGCACCACGCGCACATCCGAGTCGTCGCCGCCGGCGTGGTCACGCAGCAGCAGCAACATGCCGAGCGCCGAACTGTCCAGGTAGGTGGTGTCTTTCAGGTCGACGACCACCGAGTCGGGCCTGGCCGCCTGGCGTTCGTAGGCATCGCGAAACTCCTGATGCTTGCCGAAATCGAAGCGCCCCTTGACCTTGATCGTGAGCTTTTTCCCGTCCTGCGAAAAATCAGTTTCGACTGCCATGCTAGCGATTCCTTCGATGATGGCGAATGCAACTCTTCAAGGTTTAGCAGGCGGCGCAAAGAGTCGCAAATCGTGGTTACAGATGCCCCTGCCGTGGCAAGCGCTGCGACAACTCATCCAGCAAGCGCTGCTCGCGCTTGTCTTCCGCCCGCCGCGCCTCGTCCATGTAGCGCTGCACCAGCTTGCGCAGCCCCTCCACCCGGGCATAGGCCTGCTGCCAGGTGCCACGGGCATTCTTCAGGTTGTTCTGGTGCCAGGTCAGGCTTTGGCGCTGCTGGGTCATGGCGGTTTCCAGTTGCGCCAGGAAACGCTGATAGTTGAGCAGCCAGCTGCCGTTCACGCCCTGGCCACCCCGGCTGATCCACTGCGCCTGGTAACCCTCACGAAACGACTCCAGCTCCGCAAGCTTGGCCTGAGCCTGCGCCGCCAACTGCTGAAAATGCCCTACGCGCTGAGCCGCCTTGCGCTCGGCCTCCTCGGCCATGTTCACCACGGGTGCAAGGCGCGCGGCACGGCTGGGCATGCTCATGGTTTATCCGCCGTTCGCCGGAGGCATGAAGATCGACCCCAGCTGTTGACGGCTCTGGCCCATGCCGACATTTTCGTCCAGCCCCTGGCGCAGGAAATCCACCAGCTTGGGCTGCAGGGCAATGGCCAGGTCGGTTTCCGGATCACCACCGGCCACATAAGCACCGACGCTGATCAGGTCGCGGCTCTGCGACAGGCGCGACCACAACTGCTTGAACTTCTGCGCCTGGCGCAGGTGGTCGGCGTCAACCACTTGCGGCATGACCCGGCTGATCGAGGCCTCGATGTCGATGGCTGGGTAATGGCCTTCCTCGGCCAACCGGCGGGACAACACAAAATGGCCGTCGAGCACGCCGCGCGCCGAGTCGGCGATCGGGTCCTGCTGGTCGTCGCCTTCGGACAGCACCGTATAAAACGCAGTGATCGAGCCACCGCCCGGCTCACCGTTGCCGGCCCGCTCCACCAGCTTGGGCAGCTTGGCGAACACCGACGGCGGATAGCCACGGGTGGCCGGCGGCTCACCGATGGCCAGGGCGATTTCACGCTGGGCTTGGGCAAAACGGGTCAGCGAGTCCATCAGCAGCAGGACGTTCTTGCCCTTGTCGCGGAAGTATTCGGCAATGCGCGTGCAATACATGGCGGCACGCAAACGCATCAGCGGCGCGTCGTCGGCCGGCGATGCGACCACGACGGAGCGTTTCAGGCCCTCTTCACCGAGGATGTGCTCGATGAATTCCTTTACCTCGCGCCCCCGCTCGCCGATCAGGCCGACCACGATGATTTCGGCTTCGGTGAAGCGGGTCATCATGCCCAGCAGCACCGACTTACCCACGCCGGTACCGGCAAACAGGCCCAGGCGCTGGCCGCGACCGACGGTAAGCAGGCCATTGATACTGCGGATGCCGACATCCAGCGGCTGGCTGATCGGGTCACGGTTGAGCGGGTTGATGATCGGGCCATCCATCGGCACCCAATCCTCGGCCTTCATCCCGCCCTTGCCATCCAGCGCGCGGCCGGCGCCGTCCAGCACCCGGCCAAGCATGCTCATGCCCATCGGCAGGCGGCCGCTGTCGTCCAGCGGCACTACCCGTGCGCCTGGAGCAATACCGGCGATGCTGCCGACCGGCATGAGGAACACCTTGGTGCCGGAGAAGCCCATCACCTCGGCTTCGACCTGCACCGGGTGGTAGCTGTCGTCGTTGATCACCAGGCAGCGCCCGCCCACGGCCGCGCGCAGGCCTTCGGCCTCCAGGGTCAGGCCGACCATGCGCAGCAGGCGGCCTTCGACCACCGGCTGCACCGGCAGCTCGATCGCCTCGGCATAACTGCCCAGGCGCTTGCCGAAGCTGGTGCGGTCAAGGCGCATCGGCGGCGCCCAGTTCGATGGACAGATCCGGCGCTGACGGGTGCAGGGACTGGTCGTGCAACTGGTCGAACAGCTGGGCCACGGCCTTTTCGATCCGGGTTTCCATGGTCGCGTCGATGCGGCTGTGCGCGGTCTCGATGCGGCAACCGCCCGGCAACAGGGCGTCATCCTCGAGCAGCTTCCAGTTTTCCTCATGGCGCTCGCGCAACGCCTTGGCCAACTCGAAATCCTGCGGATTGAGGTGAATGCGGATGTTGTCTGCGCCCATCGGCAGCAGCTTCAAGGCTTCGCGCAGCACCTGGGTAATCTGGCTGGAATCGCCGTGCAGTTCGCGGCCGATGACCTGTCGGGCCATGTGCGCGACCAGGTGCACGAGGGTTTTTTCGATCTGCGTGTCCTGCTCGGCGATCGGCTCAAGCAGGTGCGCCATCAGCTGCTCCAGATCGGCCAGCCTGGCGTTGAGCGCTTCCTCGGCTTCCTGGCGCACCTTCAGCTGGGTGCTGTGAAAGCCTTCGCGCTCGCCGGTGGCGAAGCCTTCGTTATAGGCCTCCTGGCGGATCGCCTCGAGCTCTTCGAGGGTCAGCGGCTGGACTTCTTCCAGCGGTACTTCCTCGACTTCTTCCTCGATGATCTCGGGTTCAGGTTCGGGCACCAACTCCGGCTCGGGGTCGAAGCTGGGCAATGCCCACACATCGACGCCTTCCAGGTCACGGGCACGAATCAGGTCGCTGGGGTGATGTTCTTTGCTGGACATGTTCTCAGGTACTCAGAACCCTGTTCGATAGGGCGACGGACTTGCCAGCCCCCACAGGGGGGGCCAGCAGCGCTCGGAGGGGCTGCCCCTTAGATCATTTCCTCGGCGCCCTTGCCACCGAGCACGATCTCGCCGGCCTCGGCCATGCGTCGAGCGATGGTGAGGATTTCCTTCTGCGCCGTTTCCACGTCACTGACGCGCACCGGGCCCTTGGCCTCGAGGTCGTCGCGCAGCAGTTCCGAAGCACGCTTGGACATGTTCTTGAAGATCTTGTCCTTGACCCGCTCGTCGGCGCCCTTGAGCGACACCACCAGCACGTCGGAGGACACTTCGCGCAGCAGCGCCTGGATGCCGCGATCGTCGACGTCGGCCAGGTTGTTGAAGACGAACATCAGGTCTTCGATCTGCTCCGACAGGTCGTTGTCGATTTCGCGGATCGAGTCCATCAGTGCACCTTCCACGGAGCTGTCGAGGAAGTTCATGATGTCGGCAGCGCGCTTGATGCCGCCCAAGGTGGTGCGCGCGGCATTGGAGTTGCCCGAGAACTGCTTCTCGAGGATCTGGTTCAGCTCCTTCAGCGCCGCTGGCTGCACGGTGTTGAGCGAGGACACGCGCAGGATGATGTCCAGGCGCACCTTGTGGTCGAAGTTGCTCAGCACTTCGCCGGCCTGGTCGGGGTCCAGGTAGGCAACCACGATGGCCTGGATCTGCGGGTGCTCGAAGCGGATCACGTCAGCCACGGCACGCGGCTCCATCCACTTGAGGCTGTCCAGGCCGCTGGTATTGCCACCGAGCAGGATGCGGTCGATCAGGCCGTTGGCCTTGTCTTCGCCGAGGGCCTGGTTGAGCATCTTGCGGATATAACCGTCGGAGCCCACGCCCAGGCTGGTCTGGTCGCCGACGATCTCGACGAACTCGCTCATCACCTGCTGTACCTGCTCGCGGTGCACGGTGCCCATTTGCGCCATCGCCACGCCGACCCGCTGCACTTCCTTCGGGCCCATGTGGCGCAGCACCTGGGCAGCGTCGGTCTCACCCAGCGAGAGCAGGAGGATCGCCGCCTTGTCGGTGCGGCTCAGCTTGGCGGTAACGGCTCGGTTGTCACTCATCGGCGTTGATCCACTCTTTCACGACCTGGGCCACACGGCCCGGGTCTTCGGCCACCAGGCCTTTGATTGCGTTCAGCTGTGCCTCGTAACCCTCGCTCGGGCTTGGCAACAGAATGCTTGTCGGGCCACCCAGGCTGACGCGGTCGTTGGCCAATTCGCCATCCAGACCGATCATGCCCCCCAGCTCCATGTCGCTGTCCGTCGCAGCAGCTTGCTTGCCGCCGCCAGTGATGTTGTTGAGTACCGGGCGCAGCACACCGAACACCAGCACCAGGATGAACACCACGCCCAGCACCTGCTTGACGATGTCCCAGAACCACGGCTGCTGGTAGAACGCGATGTCGGCGATCTCTTCGCCACGGTCGGCGGCGAACGGCACGTTGATCACCGTCACGCTGTCGCCACGGCTGGCATCGAAGCCCACCGCGTCCTGCACCAGGCGAGTGAAGCGCGCCAGGTCTTCGGCGCCCCATGGCGCACGCGTGGCCTCACCACTGGCATCGAGCTTGACCTGGTCATCGACCACCACTGCCACCGACAGGCGGGTCAGACGGCCCTGCTGCTGGCGGGTGTGGCTGATCGAGCGGTCCAGTTCGAAGTTCTTGGTGGTTTGCAGACGCTTGTCGGCCGGGTATGGCGCGAGCATCGGCTGGCCGGTGGCCGGGTCCATGATCTGCTGGCCGTTGGCATCCACCAGCGGCTGGCCTGGCTGGATGGCGCCGGCGGCTGGCGCTCCGGCAGTGGCGTTTTCCGGCGCGGAGGCACCCGAGGGCGGCTGGTTGCTCAGCGCCCCTGGCACACCCTGCGGGCCCGAGCTGCTGGCACGTTGTTCGTTGACCGACTGCTCGCTGCGCAGTGCCGGCTGGTCCGGGTTGAACTGCTCGGAGGTGGATTCCACCGCACTGAAGTCCAGGTCGGCGGACACTTCAGCCTTGTAGCGGTCGTTGCCCAGCACCGGCTGCAGGATGTTGTGCACACGCTGGGTGAGCAGGCTCTCCATGCGGCGGCTGTAGTCGAACTGCTTGCCAGCCATGGTCAGCGCGGTGTCCTGCAGCTGCTCGGAGAGCAGGTTGCCCTTCTGGTCGACCACGGTGACCTGCGACTTGTCCAGCTCGGGCACACTGGTGGCAACCAGGTTGACGATGGCCATTACCTGGCCGGCTTCCAGAGCGCGGCCCGGGTACAGCTCGACCAGTACCGAAGCGCTTGGCTTGCGCTCGTCACGCACGAACACCGAGCTTTTCGGGATCGCCAGGTGCACGCGTGCGGCCTTGACGTTGTTCAAGCTGGAGACGGTACGGGCCAACTCGCCTTCGAGGCTACGGCGATAACGGGTGGCTTCCATGAACTGGCTGGTGCCCAGGCCCTGCTCCTTGTCGAGCAGCTCGAAGCCGACATTGCCGTCGCTTGGCGCCACCCCGGCCGCTGCCAGTTTCAGGCGCGCACGGGAGAGGTCGTCGGCCTTGACCAGCAGCGCACCGGAGTTGGGCTCGACATTGTAGGGGATGTCGGCAGCGGCCAGGGTGTCCATGACCTGCTTGGTGTCCATGCCCGCCAGGCTGCCGTACAGCGGCCGGTAATCGGGCTGCTGCGACCACAACACCACGGCAAAGCCGATCGCCACGCTGGCTGCCAGACCGACCAACAGGCCGACCTGACGCAGCATGGGCATCTGCGAGATGTTTTCCAGGAACGACATGCCGAACAGCGGCGGCTTGGACGCTGGCGGGCCGCTCTTGGCGGGGGCGTTTTCGACGACTGCTTCAGCCATGACTTACTTCCGTCCTCAAACCGGCATCTGCATGATGTCTTGGTACGCCTGGACCAGCTTGTTGCGTACCTGGGTCAGCGCCTGCATGGACACACTGGCTTTTTGCGAGGCGATCATCACGTCGGTCAGGTCAACACCGCTCTTGCCGATCTCGAAGGCATTGGCGAGCTGGGTCGACGCCTGCTGGGTTTCATGCACCTTGCCGATGGCCTGGCCGAGCATGTCGGCAAAGCTGCTTTGGCCCGGCGCCAGTTCAGGCGCAGCAGTGGCTTTGGGCAACGACATGGCATCGGCCTGCATGGCCCGCATGTCCAGCATCAGACGATTGAATTCAACACCTTGGCTCATGACCTTCTCTCTCCGGCGGCCGCATTTTTTTGACACTCATGCGGCGGATAGCCCAGAACTAGCAACAAGAGTGCCAGCCCGCCCCATTCACCTTTAATTTGCGTGATCAGCCGAACAGGCTGGCTTCCACATCAAGCCCCGCATCGCGCATCTGGGCCAGTTTGTAGCGCAGGGTTCGCGGGCTGATACCCAGCCGCTCGGCAGCCTCCTTGCGGCGGCCGCGCTCGGCGCGCAGGGTGTCGATGATCATCTGGAACTCGTGGCGGCGCATGTCATCACCCAGGCCGCCAGCGTCGGCTGCCTCCTCAACGGCGACGGGCGAAGCGGGGGCTTTGGCTACCGCCGACAAGGGAATGGCGCCTGCCAGACAGAAATCCGCCGCCTCGATCACCCCGCCCTGCTGCAGGATCAGCGCGCGCTGCAAGGCGTTATCCAGCTCGCGCACGTTGCCCGGCCAGGCATACGCCTGCAGGCAGGCCTGCGCCGCCGGGGAAAGGCGCACCGGTGCATGCTTCATTTTCGCCACGTGCCGTGCCAGCAAGCGCTCGGCCAGCGGCAGGATATCGCCACTGCGCTCGCGCAACGGCTGCCAGGCCAAGGGGAATACCGAAAGGCGGTAGTACAGGTCTTCGCGGAAGCGCCCAGCCGCCACCTCGCCCGCCATGTCTCGGTTACTGGTGGCCAGCACACGGATATCCAGGGCGATCGGCTTGCGCCCACCGACGCGCTCCACTTCGCGCTCCTGCAGCACGCGCAACAGTTTGGCCTGCAGGCCTAGGGGCATTTCGGAAATTTCGTCGAGCAGCAGCGTGCCGCCTTCAGCCTGCTCGAACTTGCCGGCCTGGGCGGCGATGGCACCGGTGAAGGCGCCTTTTTCGTGACCGAACAACGTGGCCTCAAGCATGTTGTCGGGGATGGCCGCGCAGTTGATCGCCACAAAGGGCTGCGCGGCCCGCGGCGACTGCTGGTGGATGTAGCGCGCGAGGACTTCCTTGCCGGTGCCCGACTCCCCCGAGATGAGCACGGTCGAGTCGCTGCGCGCAACGCGCGCGGCCAGCTCCAGCAATTGCCGGCTGGCGGGCACACGGGCCACCGGCCCCTCGTCCTCGGCCGCGCCCAGGCGCCCCACGGCATGCCGCTCGACCAGGCTGAGCAGGGCCTTGGGCTCGAACGGCTTGACCAGGTAATCAGCAGCACCTTGGCGCATGGCCTCCACGGCGCGCTCCACAGCCGCGTGAGCGGTCATCAGCAACACCGGCAGTTGCGGGTGGTGGCGGCGCAACTGCGCCAACAACTGGTGCCCATCCATCCCCGGCATGTTCACATCACTGACCACCAGGCTGTATGCCTCGCTTTCCACTGCCTGAAGCGCCTCTTCGGCACTGCCCACGGCACAGTAGGCAAAGCCACCGATTTCCAGGGTATCGCCCAGCGCCTGGCGCAATACGCGATCATCCTCGACCAGCAACACCTTGACGGCCATTACACGGCCTCCGCGGGCTGCCCGACGATCAACGGCAGCCCCACCGTTACACAAGTGCCGCGCCCCACTTTCGAACGCAACTGCAGCGTGCCCTGGTGCGCACGCACCACCGCCTTGACCACCGCCAGGCCCAGGCCCGTGCCAGTAGCCTTGGTGGTCAGGAACGGCTCACCCAGACGGCCCAGCAGGTCAGCGTCGATGCCACTGCCGGCGTCGCTGACACTCAGGTGCAGGGTGTGCCCACGACGGAACAGGTGCACCTTGAGCCGGGCAGCGCCATCACTGGCCTGCAGGGCATTCTCGATCAGGTTGAGCAAGGCACCGACCAAGGTGTCGCGGTTGCACAGCAGCTCACCGAGGTGACTGTCGCACTGCCAGCGCACGGCATGCCCCTGCACGTGCGGCTGGGCAGCTTGCTGCAAGGCCTGGAACAGGCCCTTGGGGGTCAGCCGGTCACCCAGCGGCAGCTCGCCGCGGGCGAACACCAGCATGTCGCGCACCTGGTGCTCCAGTTCGTGCAAACGCTCCTTGAGGCTGCCGGCAAAGCGCTGGCGGGTCTCTGGCGCCAGCTCGCGCTCGGCATCGGCCAGGTGGCTGGCATAGAGCATGGCCGCCGACAACGGCGTGCGGATCTGATGGGCCAGCGAGGCGACCATGCGCCCCAGCGACGACAGGCGCTCATGCCGGGCCAGCTGGTCTTGCAGGCGACGGGTTTCGGTCAGGTCGTTGAGCAGCACCAGCTGGCCAGGCTCGGCATCCAGCGAACGGGTGGCAATCGACAGGCGCCGGCCATCGCGCAGCGAAACCTCATGGCCGTCATCCTTGCGCGGGGCGAAGCAGCGGGCAATCACCTGGCGCCACAATTGGCCAAGCAATGGCTCGCCGAGCAGCTCGCAGGCCGCCGGGTTGGCCTCGCGCACCAGGCCCTGGTCATCGATCACGATCACGCCGCCGGGCAGCAGGTCGAGCAGGTTCTGCAGGCGGTTGGCCAGGCGCTCCTTTTCGTTGAGCTCGGCCATGCGCTGCGCACCGACCACCGCCAGCTCGCCCTTGAGCTCGCTGACGCGCGCTTCGAGCATGCTGTAGGACTGGTTGAGCTGCGTGGAAACCTGGTTGAACAGGGCAAATGCCTGCTCCAGCCCCTGTCGACTCTCCTGTTCGACCGGGGTACGCCCCTGCGGATCAGGGGCTCGGGAAAAGTGGGCGGCCTGGGGCATCGTGCTCTCTCGCGTGGCTGACCGTCATAAAAACGGTGTGGTGCCAGCGGTGTAGCAATAGCCGTGCCGGGGATAGGGGATTTATGATGCCGGCACCGGCCTCATCGTCGGCAAGCCGGCTCCCACAGCCACTGCACTGGCTCGAAAGGAATGCAGTTTCTGTGGGAGCCGGCTTGCCGGCGATGAGGGGCGGGCCTGCCTGGCGTCAGTCTTCCGCCTGCTCCTCACCACCCTGACGGCTCATGCCGTACTTGCGCATCTTCTCCACCAGCGTGGTACGGCGGATACGCAAACGTTCAGCCGCCCGCGCCACGATACCGTTGGCATCGTCCAGCGCTTGCTGGATCAAACCCTGCTCCAGGCTGCCGAGGTAGTCCTTGAGGTCCAGGCCTTCAGGCGGCAGCATGGCGTGGCTGGAGAAGTTCGGCGCGTGGCCGTTGATCGCCACACGCTCTTCGAGGTCGCTGCGCAGGCTGTCGACCAGCTGCTCGTCCTCGTCGTCGATGTAGCGGAATTTCTTCGGCAGCTCCGACACGCCAATCACCCCGTACGGGTGCATGATGGCCATGCGCTCGACCAGGTTGGCCAGCTCGCGCACGTTGCCCGGCCAGCCATGCCGGCACAGCGACATGATCGCGGCGGAGTTGAAGCGGATCGAACCGCGTTTTTCGTGCTCCATGCGCGAAATCAGCTCGTTCATCAGCAGCGGGATGTCTTCCACGCGCTCACGCAACGGCGCCATCTCGATCGGGAACACGTTCAGGCGGTAATACAGGTCTTCGCGGAAGGTGCCGTCCTCGATCATGCTCTCGAGGTTCTTGTGCGTCGCGGCGATGATGCGCACGTCGATGCTCTGGGTCTTGTTGCTGCCCACGCGCTCAAAGGTGCGCTCCTGCAGCACGCGCAGCAGCTTGACCTGCATCGGCAGCGGCATGTCGCCGATCTCGTCGAGGAACAAGGTACCGCCGTTGGCCAGCTCGAAACGCCCGGCACGGCTGGTAATGGCGCCGGTGAAAGCCCCCTTCTCGTGACCGAACAATTCGCTTTCAAGCAACTCGGCCGGGATCGCCCCGCAGTTGACCGGAACAAATGGCGCTTCGCGGCGCTTGGAGTGGTAGTGCAGGTTGCGCGCCACCACTTCCTTGCCGGTGCCGGACTCGCCGAGGATCAGCACGCTGGCGTCGGTGTCGGCCACCTGCTGCATCATCTGCCGCACATGCTGGATGGCACGGCTGGTGCCGACCAGGCTGCGGAACAGGTTGGGTTCGCGCTGGCGACCGCGCTCACGAGCCTGGTCGTACATCTCGCGGTAGACCTGGGCACGGTGCAGCGAATCGAGCAGCTGGCTGTAGCTCGGCGGCATCTCGAGGTTGGACAGCACGCGACGGCGCAGCTCTTCCGGGTAATCCGCGGAAGAAATTTCGCCGATCAGCAACACCGGAAGGAACTCATCCCATCCGGCCACTGTCTTAAGCAACCCAAGCACGTTGCCTGGCGCATTTACGGTTCCGATCAGCACGCAGAGTACTTCGCGGCTCGAAGACAACGACTCCACCACCTGCTGCCAATCCTGGCTGGAGCAGGGCAGGTTTTCTTCGCCGAGAAAGTTCAGAACCACCGCCAGATCGCGGCGGCGGGCGCTGTCGTCATCGATCAGGAGAATCTTGGTTTCACGCCACATGCAATAGCAACTTCCCTAGTCATATCGGCGCCCGAAGGCGTGCTCGACATCATTCTGACTGAATGGTCAGTGGTCGGACGTCTGAAATACGAAAACAGCCACTAGTAAAGTCAAAAAAACACATACAGTCAAATTAATGGCGCACGACTTTTAGGACATCTGTGGTCACGTGAACAGATGGTATACCTTGGCGGCGTTTTTCGCCTGACGGATTTGCATCATCTCGTCGACTACTGATTGACGTTCACCACTTGCAACATCGATTAGTTGCCGGTAAACGTCCAGCAACTGCTCCAGGCTATCACGCACATCCGCCTCCTGGCCCTGTGCCTCGGTGAGCACATCATTGATGCGCAGGCGGCATTCCAGGTCCAGTTCACCCACAGCATCCCAGTCGCGGCTGGCCAATGCGGCCAGCAGCAACTGGCGCGTCTGTTCGATACGGGTGATTACATCGCTCATGGCATCCTCCTTGTTCAGGGGGCCGGCGACTGGTCGCCGATCGCGTCCCAACCTTCCTTCACGGTGATCAGCAGGCGCGCGACTTCATCGATGATGGCCGGGTCGCTTTTCACGTTGGCCTCAATCAGGCGTCGGCTCATGTAGGTGTACAGGCTGTCCAGCTCGGCCAGGCTGTCGGCGTGGTTTTCCAGGTCGAGGCCTTCGCGCAGGCCGCCGATGATATCGATGGCCTTGCCGATCAAGATGCCCCGCTGGGCAACGTCCTTGCGCGCGATGGCGCCCTTGGCCTGAGCCATGCGATCAAGACCGCCCTGCATGAGCATCTGTACCAGACGGTGCGGGCTGGCCTCGGAGGTCTGGGCCACGCCATTGACTTTCTGGTACTGCCGAAGGGCCAACATCGGGTTCATGGATCTACCTCGTTGCAGCGAAAAAGGTTGCTTGTACCCTGTGTATCGCCGGCCCGTCAAAAAACTTTAGGGCCAAAACAAAAAGCCCGGCGCGTCGCATGGACGCAGCCGGGCTTTTGTCACTCAGGGCCGATCAGGAGTTCTTGGCCTGGGCGTTGAGCGCATCGAAGACCGATTTGATCTGGTCAGCCTGGGCATTGAGCTTGGCGACCATGGTGTCCATCGCCACGTACTTCTTGGTCAGCGACTCGGTCAGTGCCTCGGTACGACGATCCAGGGCCAGCTGCTGGTCCGACAGGTTCTTCGCCACCTTGTCGAGGTTGGCCTTGCGCGTGGCCAGGCTGCCGTCAGTGGCGTTGTAAGGGTCGATGGCCTTGTTCATGCGCTCGATGATGCCATTGCTGCCGGTGAACAGCTCCTGCACCTGCGAACCCAGCTTCTTGTCATTCATCGCCGAGGTGAACTTGGTGGCGTTGAATTCCAGGGTGCCGTCCTTGGTGGTGTTGATACCCAGCTGGCTCAGGGTGGTCAACTGGTCACCCGAACCTACCTCGGACAGCACCTTGCGAATATCGTTGACCAGCGAGCGAGTAGTCGGGTCGTTGCTCAGCGGGCCGAGCGAGAGGTTGTCATCCTCGTCACGGGTGCTGGTGGTCAGGGCGGTAATGGTCTTCTGCAGCGTGTTGTAGGCATCGACGAACGCCTGGACGTTTTTCTTCAGGCCGTCGTTGTCCTGGGCAACCGTCACGCTGGTCGGCGTGCCGGTGGTGCCGGACTTGGTGCTGACACCCGTCAGCTCAAGGGTGATGCCACTGATCGCATCGCTGATGGTGTTCTTGCTGTTTTTTACCGTCAAACCATCGATGGTCAGCTCGCTGTCCTGCGCGATGGCGGTGATGAAACCTGCGCCGGTATCGCTCATCTTCTCCGTGCCGTCGATTTCCAGCTCGGGAATGCCACTGACCTTGAGGTCGGTGTTTGCACCGGTGGTGGTCGAGCTGAGCACCAGGCGCGCACCACCCTCGCCGTTGACGATGTTGGCGGAGATACCCTGGACGCTCAGTTCCTTGTTGATCTGGTCGCGCACGGTCTGCAGCGTGGAGCCACCGGCCACGTCGATTTCGTAAGTGTTGCCGTTCTGCTCGATGGTCATCTTGCCTGCGGTAATCGCAGACGCAGCACCAGCGTCCAACGGGGCACTGGCAACCTTGGAGCCCGTGGCCAGCTGATTGACCACGATATCGTAGCTGCCCGCCACGGCGGTGTTGCTGGCAGTCACCTTGACTACTGCCTCATTGGCGGACTTCGCCGAATAGGCGTTGAACGCAGGGGCAGTCGTATCGTTGAGCTTCTTCATGGCGTCCTGGAACGCCGTGAGGGCACTGCGCAGCGAGCCCACACCCGAAATCATCGCGCTGTTGTTGCTGGTCTGCCGGGTGATCTGCGCCTTTTTGGCCGCAGTGTCGGCATTGACCAATGCGCTGACCATGTCGGTGATATTCAGACCTGTACCTTGGCCGATACTAGATACCAGTGTGCTCGCCATACAGTTATCCCTCTTTCTGGAACGTCAGGCCCTGCTCCTGCAAGACAGACATCATTCCCGCTTGAAAACTTCGCCGCCGATCACACCTTGGCGTCGAACAAAAGACTGTTTACATCACTCAGGCTATTGGCGATTCGCAACGCCTCTTCCGAAGGCAGCTGGCGAATCAACTCACCCGTCTCGCTGGCGATGACCTTGACCACGATCTTGCCGGATTCTTCATCCGTCGAGAACTGCAGGTTGCGCCGGGAGGAACTGAGGAACTTTTCAATTTCCGAAACGGCGTTTTTCACCTTTTCGGCATCACTGCTTTTTTCGGCAGCAGTCACTGCCTTGGGTTCCAGCGTATCACCGTTGCCGCGAGGCGTATCTGCCGACCGGGCAACCGGCTTGTCACCCACCTGCTCGGCCGAACGAACAGCCGGGTAGGACAGATTCAGCTTGACGCTCATGTCCATATCTACCACCTCGTAACGAAAAGGCGGGGAAGCGCCTTATCATGCACTCCCCCGCCGATTACCATCAACGATTACTGAAGCAGCTTCAGTACAGCGGATGGCAGCTGGTTGGCCTGGGCCAGAACCGAAGTCGAAGCTTGCTGCAGGGTCTGCTGCTTGGTCAGCTGGGCAGTTTCAGCAGCGAAGTCGGTGTCCTGAACGCGGCCACGAGCGGCCTCGGCGTTTTCGTTGATGTTCTGCAGGTTGTTGATGGTGCTGGTCAGACGGTTCTGTACGGCACCCAGGTCGGCACGAGTGCTGTTGATGGCGTTCAGGGCGTCATCGATTGCGCTCATGGCGGCGGTGAAGGTGGCTTCGGCCGAGGAGCTGTCGGCACCGGTGATGTTCTGGCTAGCCAGACCGGACAGAGCGCCGGCGGTGTTCAGCGCGTCGCTCAGGCTGATGGTGATCTGGTTGTCGCTACCGGTGTTGGAACCGACCTGGAAGGTCATGTCGCCAGCGGTACCGTCCAGCAGGTTCTTGCCGTTCAGCTGAGTCGAACCGGCGATACGGTCGATTTCCTTCAGCATCGACTGGAATTCTTTGTCCAGAGCGGCGCGGTCGTCTTCGCTGTTGTTGTCGTTTCGCGACTGAACAGCCAGTTCACGCATACGCTGCAGGATGTTGGTCTGCTCTTGCATCGCGCCTTCAGCGGTCTGGGCGATGGAGATGGCGTCGTTGGCGTTTTTGATAGCCATGGTCTGACCGCGGATCTGCGAGGTCATGCGGGTAGCGATCTGCAGGCCGGCGGCGTCGTCTTTGGCGCTGTTGATTTTCAGGCCGGAGGACAGACGGGTCATCGAGGTGCTCAGTGCATCGGAAGCACGGTTCAGGTTTTTCTGAACGCCCAGAGAGGTGGTGTTGGTGTTAACGGTCAAAGCCATGACGAATTCCTCGTTGGATTGGGTACTGCGGCTTCCGGCCTTGGCAATTCGCCGGGTGTGGCACAGAGAACCTTCGTAATAGTTATCGTCGTCAGGGCGGGTTGCTTTAGGGGATTTTGGAAAATTTTTACTGGCATCCTGCCAGCCCAATGAAATCAAGGAGTTGACGCCAGATTACAGGCACCTCGCCCCTGTAGATTAGAAAAGAAAACGCCGCCTGAAGGCGGCGGCGTCTATCACGGCGATGAACGGTCAGCCACGGCGTTCGATGATCGCCGAACCCCACGACAGGCCTACGCCGAAGCCGCTCAGGGCCACACGCTTGTGCTGCGAGCCGAGCACGTGCTTTTCCAGCAGCAACGGAATGCTCGATGACACGGTATTGCCGGTCTCGACCATGTCCTTGACGAACTTCTGCTTGTGCTCACCTTCACCGAAGCGCGCCGACACGGCATCGACGATCGCTGCGCTGCCCTGATGCAGGCAGTACAGGTCGATGTCGTCGGATTGCAGGTCGCTGGCCTCGAGCAGCTGCTGCAGGTGCGCAGGCACCTTGACCAGCGCGAAGTTGTAAACCTGACGGCCATTCATGAAGAACTTGCCGTCGGTGGTGCGCAGGTGCTCGGCGCCAGCACCGTCGCTGCCGAACAGCGACTTGCCCAGCTGCCAGGTGGCACCCTCGCCCATCCAGGTAGCAGTGGCGGCATCGCCAAACAGCATGGTGGTGTTGCGGTCTTCGGGGTCGACGATCTTCGAATAGGGGTCGGCGGTGATCAGCAGGCCGTTCTTCAGGCCGGCGGCTTCCATGAAGCCCTTCATCGCGTACAGGCCGTAGACATAGCCCGAGCAGCCCAGGGAAATATCGAAGGCAGCGATGGCCGTCGACAGGCCGAGCTTGTGCTGGACGATCGCGGCGGTGTGCGGCAGGCCTTCGGCGTCACCGTTCTGGGTCACGACGATCACGGCGTCGATGGATGCCGGGTCCAGCGAGGGGTTGGCAGCGAACAGATTCCTGGCGGCCTCGACGCACAGGTCGGAGGTTTCCTGAGCGGTGTCCTTGCGCGGCAAGAAGGTCGAACCGATCTTGCCGAAAATGAAATCCTGGTCTTTGCCAAACTTCGCGCCCTGGGCGTAGTTGTCCACCCCTTCGGTAGGCACGTAGCTGGCGATGCTTTTAATGCCAATCATATGGCTTCCCAATTCAATAACAGCGAAGTACCCACTGCCTGCGCAACGGCAAAACACCAGGCGATACGGTAGACACCGATCCCTGTGTGTTTTCCAGGTGCAGCGCAGCGGCTCCCGGTTTTCGACAATATACAGTGAAGATGCGCGTTCTGACTGCCAGGTCACGCTCTTTTTGTCGAATAGACCGGCGTTGCGCGTTGCGCCCGCCCAAGGGCGTCAGAACCGGTTCAAGGTATCGCTCAGAATCTCCACCACGCGCTGCTGGGTGGCCTGGGGCATGCCCCACCACAATGGCAGCCGCAACAGGCGCTCGGCACTGTAGTCGGTCACTTCCATGGCGCCGTGCGTGCGCCCATAACGCTCACCGGCCGGCGACGAATGCAGCGGCACATAATGGAACACGGCATAGATTTCATGCTGCTTGAGCGCACTGAGCACGGCCTGACGATCGATACCCGGGGCGAGCAGCACATAGTACATATGCGCATTGTGCTGGCAGTCCTGCGGCACGATGGGGCGGCGCAGCAACCCTTGCCGCTCAAGGCCGGCCAGGGAGGCATGGTAGGCATCCCAGGTCGCCAGGCGGTTGTCGGTGATCGCCTGCGCTTCTTCCAGCTGCGCCCAGAGGAACGCCGCAATCAGCTCCCCGGGCAAAAACGACGAGCCCACTTCCTGCCAGGTGTACTTGTCCACTTCGCCACGGAAGAAGCGGCTTCGGTCGGTCCCTTTTTCGCGAATGATCTCGGCCCGCAGCACCTGTTCCGGGGTATTGACCAGCAATGCCCCGCCCTCGCCCGAGATCACGTTCTTGGTCTCATGGAAGCTGAACGCCCCCAGGTCGCCGATACTGCCCAGCGCCCTGCCCTTGTAGGTCGACATCACCCCTTGGGCGGCATCTTCGACGACATGCAGGCCATGCTTGCGGGCGATGGCCATGATGCTGTCCATTTCACAGGCGACCCCGGCGTAGTGGACGGGCACGATGGCCTTGGTACGCGGGGTGATGGCGGCCTCGACCAGGCGCTCATCGAGGTTCAGGGTGTCGGCACGGATATCGACGAACACCGGTACCGCGCCGCGCAGCACGAAGGCATTGGCGGTGGAAACGAAGGTGTAGGACGGCATGATGACTTCATCGCCCGGCTGGATATCCAGCATCAGCGCGGTCATTTCAAGGGCAGCGGTACAGGAGTGGGTGAGCAGCGCCTTGGCACAACCGGTGTGCGCTTCCAGCCACTGGTGGCAGCGCTTGGTGAACGTACCGTCGCCGGCGAGCATGTTGCCGAACTTGGCTTCGGCAATGTAGTACAGCTCCTTGCCGGTCATGTGCGGGCGATTGAAGAAGATCTTGTCGGTGCTCATTGCTGTCATTCCGCAGTAGGTCGGTGGAAGGCGGTACAGGCTGGCGGCTCAAAGCCCCTCGATGGAGCTGATCCTTCCACCTATCTGGGTGCCTTTATCGAGGTTTTCATAGAAGTACGGCGTGAATCCGGCCCTGGCCATGGCTTGCTGAACCTGCGCGATGTCGTATTCGACGCGGTGCAGCTCGAACGCCTTGCCATCCCAGGTTGCAAACGCGGCGCGCGGGTCGCCGTCACGCGGCTGGCCAACCGAGCCGGGGTTGCAGTAGACCTTGCCCTGCCCCTGCCACAGGTACTGCACATGGGTATGCCCGGACGCGAAACAACTACCCGGCAGCGCATCGAAATAGGCCTGGGAGGGCCGCAGGTATTCATCGAGCGGGTCGTTCCAGCCGCCATGCACAAGGCTAATGCCCTGCTCGACGGCCTGTAACGCCAGGCTGTCGAGCCACGCCAGGTTCTGCTCGCTGATCACCCCCGCCTGATAATCCAGGCAGGCATTGGCACTGTTGGAGCGTGGGCAGCGCTCCTGCCTGGCCAGGTACCAGTCATGATTGCCCATGACCGAAAAGACCTCGCGCTCGCGCAACGCATCGCAGCACTCGTTCACCTGGCAGTAATAACCGGCGGTGTCACCCAGGCAGATGATCCGCGACACCCCCAGGGCATCGAGCCTGGCCAGCACGCTGCGCAGCGCGCTGTAATTGCCATGGACGTCAGAAATGATCCCGATCATGGATGATCAAGTCCTCGATGAAGCGGACGGCGAAACCCGTCCTGACAGCGGGAGCAGGCGGCGTCTGGTGGTCGAGGTAGAACGCCAGGCACATCGCCGCCTCGTTGTAGCCAAAGGCTCGGCGAATCGAGCTGGTCGAAGAAATTCGCGGGTTGATCTCCAGCAACTTCCAGCTGCCATCGTGATCACGACGAAACTGCAGGTTGGTCGGGCCGACCGGCTTGAATGCACGGCACAACCGGGCCACCACCTCATCCAGCGAAGCGTGCTGGCAGACCCGTGCCTTGGCCGTGGAACCGTCCGACGCCAAGCTGCGCTGTAGGGTGATCATCGGCCCCGTCGCCCCCTGGCCATCGCCAAATACGGCTACGGTGAACTCCTGTGCGGCACTGCCGATGACCGGCTGGGCCATCAGCACGTCGCCCAACTGCCCGGCATTGCCGGTGAAGTCCTGTTCCTGGTGCACCCACACCAGCCCTTTGGAGGCATAACCCTTGCGTGGCTTGAGCAGAAACGGCAGGCCGAGTGCCTGTTTCAGCGCGTGGAAGTCACCGCTGAGCACACTGGGGATACGGCAGGGTTCCTCCATCGCCATCAGGGCCTGATCCATTGCCCATTTGTCGCGAGACAGGTCGATCAACTGCGGGTCATTGAGCGCTACCTGGCACGGGGTGCCTTGCAGCAAGGCACGATTATCGCAAAGCCAGTGCACGTCCTGCTCGATGCCCGGAATCAACAGGTCGACCTCATGCCTGGCGATCACCTCCAGCAACCACGAGGCGTAACGCTTCTCGGCGGTCAGGGGTGCCTGCTCGAAAACATCGCACCAGGCCCGGCCCGCCGCATCGTCGTAGATGTCGGTGCCTACCAGGCGAAGCGACGGGTCTGCCTCGCGCAGCGACTTCAGCAGGCCATAGCCCATGATCGCGCCGACGCCGGTTACCATGACCGTTCTCATGTGTGTATCTCCCGATGCGCCTTGATCAGCTCGAAGCCGGTGCGGATATCGACCCGGGGGGTGTAGCCAATGCGCGCGAACAAGTCGCTGGAGCAGACAAAGGCCGGCAGGTCTGGAATATCGTTTTTCTCTGGCACAAAGCGCACGTCCGTCAGCGTGCCGAAGGCCGCGAAGGCCGCCTCGGCAATCTCGGACAACCGCGGGTCCTGCGGATGGCCGCAGTTATGCAGGCCCTCGACGCAGTGCTCGGCAACCCGCGCGCACATTTCTGCCAGGTCATCGACGTGCAGGTAGCTGCGCCGCGCGTCGTTACTACCGTACAGATGCACCGGTTCGCCGGCAGCGGCACTGTCGGCGATGGCGTACAGCAACGGCTGGTGCACGCGGCACTGCGCCTGGCTGTCGTAGACCTGGCTGATGCGCAGGATGGTCAAGGCCATGCCACGCGCCTGGCAATACAGGCTGACCAATTCTTCGGCATGGCGCTTGGACACTGCGTAGATACCGTAATAAGGATCGCCCGGCTGATGGGCCGCCCAACGCGAAGACAGCAGGATGAAATGCCGCGCCCCGCAGTGTTCGGCCAGGCGGCAGGCCTCCAGGGCGCCCACAGCGTTGACCTGCTCGGTGCGAATCAGGTCATCAGGCGCCCCGCCGCCGAAATCGGCAGCAGCATGCACCACCACATCGAACGCCTCGCCACCTGCGGGTAACACGGGCTGGCTCAGATCGAACAGGATGTCGGCCTCGCGACGCCCCGCCAGCTTGACCGGCCCCAGGCGTGACAATGACCGGGCGACGGCCTTGCCGATGGTCGAGGTGCTGCCGATCACCAGGCTTTTCATAGCGTGTCGACCGTCGCTTCCAGCATCAACGCGCAGCTGAGCTCGGGATAATCGATCGCCACAGTGCACATGGCGGTGGTGATTGCATCACTCAGGTCCAGGGCTTTCATCTGCGACGTCATGAACGGTTTGAGGAACAGCCCTTCCTTGCGCAGCACACGCAGGCCAGCCTGCTCAAGCTCCTCGGTCAGGGTCTGCAACGAATACGCACGCAGGTGGCCCAGTTCGTGATCGCCCTTGCCCAATACCATCATGTCATCGAGCAACCCGGCAGCATGGCCGAAGCGCCGGTGCAGCGACTGCGCATTGGGCACCAGGACAAAGCAGCGCCCTCCCGGAGCGAGGAATTGCTTGAACCTGCGCAGTACCACCTGAGGGTCTTCGACATGCTCAAGGACAAAACCCATGACGATCAGGTCGAAGCGCTGGTCTGTGTCGAAGTGTTCGAAATAGGCCTCGACGATCTGCGCGGGGCTGTCCGGGTACTGGGCCTGGAACTGCGCGATCACCGACGGCGAACCGTCGATGACAGTGTGCGAACGGAAGTACCGGGAAAACCGATTGGTGGAGAACCCATGACCGATGCCGAGTTCGAGCAGGTCGAGCTCCTGGCCGCACAACTCCATGATCCGCCGCGGGTACCAGTTGAGCATGATGTTGTTGTCATAGGCGTAGCCAAAACTGTCGCTGTACGCGCCGATGAAGGTATCGAGAGTGTTGTTCATGTTTGCCCAGTTCCAGCGTTGAGTCGGATCAAGATCCGCCGTGGTTCGAATTCAGATGCCGCGTGGCTCAATCCGCCAGCCAGGCACGCCGCCATGCTTGCAGCCGCTCACCCTTGAGCAGCCAGTCCTCACGCACCCTGGCCTGCAAGGTATCGCCCAGGCACGCGGATGCCTGACGATCCTGCAGGTGCATGCGGATCGCCGCTATCCAGTCGGCGGCCAGATTGTTGACCCGCGTCAGCGGCAGCGAGTCACCGCCGACAAAACCACTCACCCGGCTGCAGATCACCGGGTGACCGCAGGCCGCATGCTGGAGGATGCGCAGGTCGCCGGAGCACGCATTGCCTAGCGTCTCGGCCATCGGTACCAGCGCAAGGTCAAGGTCCAGCCCCAGCAGGGCCGACGCCAGGTGCGGGTGGTCGACTTCCGGCTGCCATTTGGCCAGGAACGGCCGCAATGGCGTCGGGCAGTCACCCAGCACCACCCACTCGACCTCGCCGGCCAATGCCGGCACGACCTCGGCGAGCAGGTCCGAATCCTTGCCACCCAGCCAACCCAGACGCGGCTTGGTACCCTTGCCCCGCTGACCGCGAAGGGCACCCCAGCTATCGGGCAGTGCGGCTTCGAGCAAGCGCACGTCGTCATGCTCGCCGCGCAGCAGCTCGGCCAGCGCAGGGCTGGCGACCAGTACCCGGTCGGCCTGCATCAGCCCCTGGCGCATGCGCTGTACGATCTCTTCGGCGCCCCATTCCCCAGGCAGGCTCATTTCCGGCAGGTAACCGTCCAGGTCATAGACCTTGAAGGCCTGGGAGAAGGCCCGCAGGCGGCGCATGGCCAACAGCCCCGCGTCCGCAAGGGGACGCTGCAAAATGACGCTCGCCGGCTGCACACGCTCGACGTCCACGGGGGTCAGCACACCTGCGGTCACTACCCCCTCGATACTGCCGCTTTCGCGCAATGCCTTGAATGGCAGGATCAGCCGCGTGCGCCCCGCCAGCTGCTGGTCGGCCGCGCAGGCGAGTACGCTTGGCGCACGGCCCTGCAGGGGCCGCCAGCTGAAACCGTTGCTGTCCAGGCTGAAACTCTCACCGGTTCGCAGCGAGAAATTGCCGTTGTAGGCAGCGTCGTGCGCCAGCTGGGGCAGCCAGCGCGCGTACAGGGCATCTGCCTGCTCGGCGCTGGGCATGGGCTGCGATTGCTCGTCCAACAACAACCGCGCGTAGGGCGTCCAGACGTTGAGGTAGCCACCGCGCGACAGTCGCAGGCACAGGTCGGCGTCGATCCAGGGCGCCAGCAGCGGATCGGCATCGAAGCCCCCGGCCTCGATGAACAGCTCGCGCCGCACCATCAGGCATTGCACCCCGACAGCCTGGCAGTTGCGTTCGAGCCATAACTGGCCCATGTAGCCCAACGCCTGCGCCGGCAACCCCTGGAACGCCGGGCCAACCGTGCCGCCCTGCCCCAGCACCAGGCCGGCCTGGCGCACGTTGCCGTCCCTATCGAGCAGTTTGCCGCCCACCGCACCCACTTCAGGGCGCTGGGCGTGGTTGAGCAACGCCTCCAGCCAGTTGCGTTCGAGGACGCTGCTGCGGGCATCGAGCCAAACCAGGTAGTCGCCTGTGGCGTCCTGCGCCGCCGCATTGCACATGGCGGCGCGCGGCTGGCCGGGCATGAAGCGAAACACTTGCAGCCGGACCCCTTCCAGCAGCCCGAGCAGCTCCAGCCATGCCAGCAAGGCGGGGTCCTGGTTACCCGGCTCGATCAGCAGCACCTCGTAGTCGACAGCGGGTGCGTGCGCCAGCAGGCTTTCCAGGCAGCGCTGGAACTGCGCCAACTGCCCTTCCAGATAGATCAGGATACTGACCGACGCCTTCTGCGGGTGGCCGTAATCAATGCGGTAGCTTCCCGCAGCCACCTGCGCGGGAATCACCCGGGCAGCGGTGTAGCCGCGCTCATGCAGGTGGGCAAGGATAACGGCTTGCTGGTCGATGCAGTGCTCGGCAGCCACCGTGTCGGCAATCAGCAGCGGCTCGCTGACATGCGCCACGCAGCCAAGGCCACGTTCCACCAGAAGACGCAGCTGGAACTCGAGCTCGAAAGCGCGCCCGCCCGCATGATCGAAGCCATGCAAACCGAGCACCGCCTCGCGTCGGTACCACCAATGGCGCGACAGACCGGCAGGGTAAGCCAGCAACAGGTCCAGGTTGAGCCCGGGGCGCAACGCCAGCTCGACCGTGCCATCTTCGCGGCGCAGTGCCTCATCGGCATACATCGCCAGGCAATTGGCCGGCGCCTCCGACAACTCGACCGCGCTCATCAGCAGGCCGCTGGCATTGAAGCTGGCCCCCGCCTCGACCAGCATGAACCAGGTACCGTCAGCCGAACTGAACCAATCATTGATGGCGGCCACAGGCTGCTGCGGATCGCCCGGCAACCACTGCACCCCGGCACGGCCCGGCGACTGTCGGCCCAGCACTGTCACTTCGGCGCGCCGGTACAGGCCGCGCGCCAGGCTGTCCAGGGTAGCGGCCAAGGCCAGTGGATCACCGTGATCGAGCACCAGTACGTCAAGGCTTGGCGCGGTCGGCGATGCCAGCCGCTCATCGAGCACGCGCAACTGCTCGGGCTGCGGGTAGCGCTGGCGTAACCAATCGAGCATACCCAAGCGGTTGCCGGCAGCCTCCCGCCGCGCGGCCAGCTGGGTCTTGGCGATGAACACTTCAAGCTGCTGCCAGAACGGCGCCGTGCGTTCGACGTAACGCGGCAACGCCTGGTCAAGACTGGCCCTGGCCAGCTCGAGCGCATCGGGCTCATCGAGCATGGCAAAGCCGATGCAACCAAAGAAACTGTTTTCCAGGAAGGTCCGGTCGATGCCCTGGCCTGGCATGAAAATCACCGGGCAACCGCACAACACTGCAATCACGCAGGTCATCGACCATTCGTAGGTGTAAAGCACTTCTGCCTCGCGCAGCACGGCGGCAAGTTCCGGCAGCGTCAGTGCCTTGGCAATGCTCAGCAGCTGGATGTCGGCGGGCAGCTGCCCATAGTCGACCCGCTCCAGCGGGTGGCGGTTCTGGTACAGATAGCGGCCTTGACGCACGCTGTCGCAAGGGTCGGCGCAGAACATCTGGATATCGACGGTCGGCAGGCACAGCAGATCGCCGCCAGGGTTGCCATGATGCTCGGCCAGCCGCGGCGCGTAATAGAAGAACAGGTCATCGGCCCTGGCATTCATGCTCTTGCCGGAGATGAACCCTTCGAAGTTCAACAGAAAACGCACCACCACCGGCAGGTTGAGCGGGTTGCCCGACGTGACTTCCGGGTACACCGCGATCGGCACCTTGCCCGCAACCCGATGGCGCTCGGCGGTTGCCGGCTCGAGCACTGGCGTCTTGAGCTCTGGGTTGACGATCTGTGTGCCGCACAGGTAGGCCTCACGGCCATTGAGATTGAGCAAGTGGCAGAGGTAGTGCAGCGACACGATCCCGGAAGACGTCTCGCGGTAATCGGGCGCATAGATGTAGTAGGGATGTTCCGGCTTGGCAAACATCAGCCGCAAACGCGCCAGCGCCTGTTCGTGCAATAGCAGGTCTGGCTGCGCAGGATTCGACATCGGTGAACTCCGTTCAGGTCACAAATCGGGCAGTCACGGCCCAGGCCGCGTCAGGCAGCCTGTCGCTGCAGAAACGCCATGGCATCGGCGCCGGTATTGAACAGCAGGTCGATCACACTCACCGCATGCTGAAACTCGCCGAACAACTGCGGATACTCGGGGTAATCTGCGTAGCTCATGTACGACAGCCCGAGACCTGCAGCGGCAAAAGCGGCTTCGTCCAGGTAACAGCTGGCCGCCGGGCCAGACAGGTAATCACTGCCCTGCACCGCCTGGCACAAGTGGATCAGCCGCTCATTGCGGCCTTCTGCCTGGCCAAGGTCTTCGGAGCGGTACAGGGGCGTGTGGATGCCCAGCAGCGGGCACAGGCCGGCGATGAACGACTGGTTGATGGCCGACAGGTGAGTCATGCCGCCAGCGTGTTCGTAGAGGGCGCGAACCTTGCCTTCCATTTCGGCGAAACAGGGCGCACGCCGGTAGCTCATGGCGATGGTCTTCCAGTGCTGCTCGGCCCAGTTCGGGTCGCTGATCTCCACCTCGTTGATCAGCTGATCGAAGCGCCCTTTGTTTTTCACCGGCACGGTCAGCCAGTGCTCACCCTGGGCCGTCTTGATCTTGTTGCGATTGCGCCAATCGCGACGGGTGTACTGCACATCGTCGTAGAACACGAACGCATCGACACTTCGGATCAGGTCGAAGTAGCCTTTCCAGGGTATGTAATTCGACTGCAGAACAGCCACTTTCTTTGCCATCGCTAGCCCCAATCCAGGGCAAGAGAAGGCAGCCCTGACCTGTCAATAAGTCGCCGCCCGGCATAAAAAAGCTGGGCCATTGGCCCAGCTAGTGCAAAACCCGAGCCAGCTACGTGAGCTATGCCAGCTGCGACAGCCATTGCAACCGGGCAGCTGGCGCATCACCACCGGCAAATGGCAGCTGGCCTGCAAACGCCGCCGGCCACCGCGCAGCCAGTGCATCACTCGCGCTGGCGGCAGCTACGCCGGCAGCAGCGGCCAGCAGTTGCGAACGAGGCGTCCACAGCACCATCAGGCCGGCCTCGCGGACGGCCAGGCACAAGTCGATGTCGGCACCTTGCAGCGCCTGCAGACCGCCACAGTGGTCGAACACCGCTTTACGCACCATCAGGCAATCGGCGGACACAGCCGCACAGCTGCGAACGGACGATGCCCAATGAGCCTTGGCGGCTTCTTCGACCGACAGCCCCTGCCACGGCGAGAACACCTGCGGGCCGGCGAGCAGCTCATAACCTGCATGCGCCAGCGTACCGTCAGCGGCCTGCAGGCGCGCCCCGACAATGCCGACTTCAGGGCGCTGGGCTTCGTTCAGCAGGCCCTCGATCCAAGCCGGCGTGAGCACATTGCAACGTTCGGACAGCAGCACCAGATACTCGCCGCGCGCGTGGCTGGCGGCCAGGTTCAACAGCTGTTCACGCGAAGCACCTGGCTCACCGGCCAGCAGTTGGACGCGCCCGCTCAAGGCTTTGCCATACGCACCGTCCAGGTCGAACTGGCCATGGGCACAGGCCACGAGGATTTCATAGCGCGGGTAGCGGGTGCGCTGCAGCAAGGCCGACAGGCAGGCCTGCAACTGCGCCGTATCGCCCTCGAAAGCCAACAGAATGCTGACCAGCGGTGTGCTGTCATGACGGAAGTCGACCGCCAGGCCAGCGTCGCCCTGGTCGCTGACCTGGCTGCGATAGCCCAGCTGCGTCAGGTGCCGGCCGAGAACCGCCTGCGCTTGCTCGGCCAGTGCCGGTGAAGGCTGATCAGCGACCACCAGGAAGTCATCCATGTGTGCCAGGCTGCCAAGCCCCTGGGTCTCGACCAGGCGCAGCAGCAGGTCGAGCTCGAGGGCCTGACGGTTCGTTTCGCTGTAGCCGCCCAGGTCGAGCACCGCCTGACGGCGTACCAGCCAATGCCGCGACATCAGCCCCGGCTGGCTACGCAGCAGGTCAAGGTCGGCACCCGGACGTACGACACTGTGCAGACGCCCGTCGCCGTCACGCTGCACTTCATTGGCCGCAATGGCCTGACAGCCTGGCGCTTCGCTCAACTCCACCGACAGGCGCAGCAAGCCGCCAGCCAGCAACTCGTCGCCGGCTTGGAGCAACAGCAGCCACTCGCTCGGCAGTTGGCGAACCGCCTGGTTGAGGTGGGTCACCCAGTTGCTTTCGCTGACCTGAATGAAGTGCAGGGTATCGCGCGGCGTGGTGATGGCAGGCGGCTTGCCGGCCTTGAGCACCAACAGTTTGAAATTGCGCAGGCCACTGTTGAGCAAGCTGTCGAACGTGGCTTGCAGTGCCAGGTCGTCGTTGCCAAGGTCGAGCACCACGAACGCAATCTGTGCAGCCGGATGCTTGGCCAGATGCGCAAGTGCGCGCTGGCGGCCGACTTGATCCGGGGTACCGGCGGCAATGGCGTCGATCACCTGGCCAGATGCGGTGCCTTGCAGGCGCTGCTGCAGGTCGCCACCTGGAACTTGCTCAAGACGCGCCAGCCAGTCCACCAGCTCGCGGGCACGCGCGGTGTCGTCGCCGCCGCTCAGCATCGACAGCAGGCGCTGGCACACCTCGACATTGAACAGGCCCAGCGCAAGCGCTTGCCAGTAACGATGCTGCTGACTCTCGGCGGTGTCGTTGGGGTGCTCCAGCAGGAGGGCACGCTGGCGCACCCAGATGCCTTCCAGCGCATGCTGGTGCTGCGCGCTGGTGGGCCAGGCGTGGCAGAGGAATTCGAGTGTCGTCAGCTGCGCGAACAAGGCACCGTTGTAGTAGGGCAGCGCGACATCCTGGCGGGGTTCGAAAATACGCTCCGGCTCATCGATCACGCTGCTCCAGCGGGAAGTGAAAATCAACGCGGCGTCTGGCTCATAGCTGTTGCGTACGAACAGGTTGAGCACCGCGAAGCCATCCTCGTCGGCACACAGCTGGTACTGCTCGGTGTCCCACTGGCGCAGCGTGCGCACCAGCTGGGTCAGGCGTTCCTCGCGGGCCACCGGGCTGAGCGCGGCAGGCGCCTGCTCGACGACCACGTCGGTCTGCGCCAAGTGGGCCACAAGCCCCTGGGCCAGCACGGCGTACGACAGGGCCACACGCCATGCCGCGTCGTCAAGTTCGTTTGGCAGCGTAGCCAATGCGGCCTGCAGGGTCGACACGCGCATGACCGCGCGCCAGGCCTGCTGCCCGGCACTGGCGTATTGCTCAAGCCTGCCACGGCCCGCACTGTCGCCCAGCGCAGCGAACGCCGACCCCATCCGGCAGTAGCTGACCTCCCCGTTGCCTGCGGCGTAACCCAGGGCATAGCCTTGGCTGGCCACTGCCAAGGGCTGTGCGGCCAGGCAAGTCGCCGCACCGTCCAGCGCACCGGCCAGCACGAAATCGGTATCCAGGGCCAAGGTCACGAACGCTGTCGCCAGGTTGCCGAGCACGTGCAGCAAGGGTTCGGTCAGCGAACCGGACAACGGCTCAAGGGCTACGCAAGGCACACCGGCCTGACGATAGTAGTGCAGTGCGCGGGCACGACTTTCCGCTTGCCCCTGCCCCAGCAGTACAACGGTCACATCTTTGCGCGAGCCGATTGCGGTTTCCATCATAAAGCACCTGTTCAGTTGTCAATGCGGCGCAGGCGTGAGCCGGCGCCAACGTTCAGTCCGCCAGCCAGGCGTTGGCCCAATGCTGCAAATGGTGCGGCATCAGCATGTAGTCGTGCAGCACCGCCTCGCGCAGGGCATCGCCCTGGCGGTAGCTGGCCTGCGGGTCGGCCAGGTGCATGCGGATTGCATCCAGCCACTGTTCGGTGGTGTTGTCCTTGACCCGGGTGCAGGGCAGATAGCCGGCATAGGCCTTGGCGTCCGTGCAGATCACCGGGAACCCGCATGCCCCGTATTCCAGCAGGCGCAGGTTGCTCTTGCAGTCGTTGAACAGGTTCTGCTCCAACGGCGCCAATGCCAGGTCCAGGTTGAGGCTGGCCAGCTTGCGCGGGTAATCCGCCATCGGAATCGCCCCGTGGAATTCTTTCACGTAGGGGCGCAGGGCCTCCGGGCACATGCCGAAGAACACCCAGTCGACCTCGTTGGCCAGGGTCTTGACCACCTCCTGCAGAAGCTCCAGATCACCCCGGTGGCTGGTGCCCCCAGCCCAGCCGACCCGCGGCCTGGCGCTGGTCTGGCGTTGGCTGGCAACCCCCGCCCACAACTGCGCCGACAGCATGTTGGGCACTACACGGATATCGTGGTGCATGCTCGACAGCGCATCGGCCAGGGGCTGGGTGGAGCAGACCACGCGATCACACAGCGCAATGCCCTGGGCGACCAGCTCGGCAATGTTGCTGGGCAGGTTACGGGCATGGTCGTTCTTTTTCGGCGGTTCGATGATGTAATCGTCCAGCTCGTAGATGCGCCGCGCGTTGGAAAACCGCTTGAAGCGCGCCATTTCCTTGAGGTTCGTCGGCGTGTAGCGGCACTGCAGGATCATCACATCGGGCTTTTCTCGCTCAAGCTCGATCAACCCTGGCGTCGTATGATTGATCCGGCCCTGGATCCAGCCTGCGCGCTCAAGTTCGGTGAACGGTTGAATCACCCGGTAATGGCCGATCGCAGTGGTGTTGGTCGGCAAGGCCAGCACCGACGGCATCGCCCGCGCGATGAATGGGTCCCAGCCCGCGCGCAACCCTGGCTCGAGGTTGAAATTGGCCAACCGCAGGCTGAGGTTGTCGTTGTAGGCCGGATCACGCGCCAGCCGCGCCAGCCAGCGCTCATGGAACGTATCCTTGTCGGCTTGCGCCACCTCATCAGACGGGGCGCTTGCCACTTCGCCAGACAACTTGGCAACGCGGGAAAACGGCGTCCAGACCACCAGGTAGCCTTTGTCACGGGTGCGCAGGCACAGGTCGGCGTCGAATAGCCCCGCCTGCAGGGCATTGCAGTCCAGGCCAGCCAACGCCTGGTAGAGCTCACGACGCACCACCAGGCAGTCGAGGCTCAAGGCGCTCCAGTTCTGCACCAGGCGCAGGCGGCCCATGTAGCCCTCGGCGCCCAGTTTGCTGCCCAGAAACGGCATACCGGCCGTGCCGTTATTGAGGCCAAGCACCAAGCCGGCCGAGACGATCTTGCCATCACCCGCGCAGAGCATCGGGCCGACAACACCGACTTCAGGGCGCTGGGCCTGGCTCATCAGCGTACCAAGCCAGTGCTTCTCGAACACCGCACAACCCGGGTCGAACAGCAGCAGGTAGTCGCCTCGCGCGTACTGGCTGGCCTGGTTCAAGGCCGCCGCCCTGCCCTGCGCCTGCACGTCGATGATGCGCAACTGGTCACCGCCCAGGCCACGCATGGCCGTCAGCCAGTCACCGAGGTCGGCGGGTTCCTCCCCGTCAGCGATCACCAGCACTTCGAAATGGCCGTAGTCGGTGTGCTGGAACAACGACTCGACGCAACGCCTGAGCGCCTGCAGATGCGTACCGGCAGGAATCAGGATCGATACGCTCGCCACGCCCTCGTGCCGGTAGGTCACGTGTGAAACCAGGTTACTGCCCGTGCCTTCCACCGTCGCATCAACCCCAAGGCGTTGCAGGTGCGCCTCGACCACCCGCGGTGCCTCCAATTGCCCGAGCGGGTCGCCGAGCCAGTCGGCATAGCCGTATTGGCAGTGCACCAGCATTTCGGCGATATGCTCCACCACATGCAGGCCATGGGCTTCCACCATCCGCCAGAGCAGGTCGTGCGGCGCCAGACGCTCGAACTGGGTATCGAAACCGCCCAACGCGTGCAGCGCCGCACGGTCGAACGCCAACATCCGGCCCACGTAGGGCACGCTGCGCATCAGGTCGAGGTTGAAATCGGGCTTGAAGATCGGGTTGCCGGGTGCGAGGCCGTCGAAGGTGTCCTCGTCGGTGTACAGGCACAGGCTCTCGGCACGCAGCGCCATGCGCTCGGCCATGATCACCAGGGCATGTGGCTGCAGCTGGTCACCGGCACGCATCAGCACAATCCAGTCGGCGGTCGTCGGGCTGGCCAGCCACTCATTGATTTGCCCGTAGCCACTGCCGTGCAAGGTCAGGTACTGCACGCCAGGCGCATCCACGGTATCGAACCCTTGTGGTGCGAGCACCAGCACCTGGGCCGTGGGGTAGGACTGCACGGCCAAGCTGTCCAAGGTGCTGCGCAGGGCCCGCTCATCGCCAGCCTGGCACGACACGATCGGCACGATACGGGGCTGAACAGGCCACTGCTCGATCCGTTTGGGCAGCAAGCGCAGTTGCCCGGCCGACAGGTTTCGACATTCCAGCCACTCGCTGTACAGCTCGGCAAAGCTCAGCGCGTGGCTGCCGACCTGCTGTATGAAGTTGGCCACTTGCCCGGCGTAGAACCGTCGGATATCGAACTCTTCCCAGACCTGATCGGGCTCGGCGGTGTAGGCAGCCAGTGGCAGGTAACGCACCCATCCGTTGGCAGGCGCCGACTCACCGGTGCGCGCCGCCAGCATCTGCTGCAGCCACTCGGTCTCGACCTTGTAGGCCTCGGTCATGCTGACATGATGGCTGAGCCGGCCGGCGTGAATGCGCTCGACACTCAATACCTGCTCCAGGCTGGCAAGGTGCCCCCGGCGCAACAGGCAGGCGTACAAGGCAAGGTCCAGACGTGCCGCGAAGCCCTGGCCGTCGAGCACCAGTTGCGCCAGAAAATCCTCGACCTGAGCGCGACGGAACAGCGCGTGGCTCAGCCCACCAAACAGGTTGGGCACGTTGTCGGCAATACTGGCCAGCAAGTCCGTGCCGATCAGCACGGCGCTCTGCGGCGCGATCACGCTATTGAGTGCGCGGGACGGCAGCAGGATGTCATCAGCGGAACAGATCAGCCGCTGTGCGATGACCATGCTGACCTGTTGCCACTGCGTCAGCACCCTGGCCTGGCGGCTGATGCAGCTGTCCAGCAGCAGGTCGTCGTCGCAGAGAAACTTGATCAGTTCACCGCTCGCCTGCGCCAGGCAAGCCTGCAGGTTGCGCGCAAAACCCAGGCGCAACGGGTTGCGCACATAGCGCAAGCGCACCTCGCCATCCTTGCTCAAAGCCTCGCAGATGGCCTCGATCTCACCGTCGGCACTGTCATCGCAGACGATGATTTCCAGGTTCGGGTAATCCTGGGCGAACGCACTGGCCAGGGTGCCGCGAAAGAACTCGGCATTGAAAGCTGGAATGGCGATGCTGACGAGAGGCTGCTCAGTCACGATGACGACCTTGATAGCGGTGGCGCGGTTCGCCTGGGGAACGGGCCGGTTGCAAACCGATAACGAAACAAGGGCACCCTGACCTGGCGTTGTCAGCCGCTGCCGGGGTGCCCTTGTGAATGGCCCGGGGAAGGGCCAGGTGAATCAGATGTAGTTGACCAGCGAAAGCCCGGCGACCTTGGCGTAGGCCTGCAGCGACGCTTGCAGCATGTTGGTCTGCATCTGCAGGCGCACCATCACCTCGGCCGGGTCGCTTTCGCGGATCGAGCTCTGGGTCTTGGTGTTCTCGGTGCTCAGTGCTTCGTTGGTCTCGGCCTGGACATCCAGCGCCTGGCCGCGGCCACCGATGGCACTGACCGACGAGGACACCTGGTTGATGGCGCTGCCGACGTTGCCGATGGCCGAATCCAGCGCGGCCTTGAAATTCTGCTTGGCCACCGGATCGCTGTCTTGTGGCGTGCTCAACGCCTTGCGCAGCTGGCTGATGGTGTCGAGCACGTTCTGGGTCTGGTGGGTATCGACCTTGACCGAGAACGAATCGCCCGCAACCGGCGCGCCGGACAGCTCGAAGCTCACGCCCGCCGCCGTGGCAGTGGTACCGTTCGGCCCACCCAGCGTGCCCGAGGCCACGGGACGGCTGTCGGCACTGACGGGCGAGGCATACAGCTCGAAGGTATTGGTCCCGGTGAACTTGAGCACTGCGCCGCCGGCCGGGAACGCCGCCTTGTAGGCATCCTGGTCGGTGATGGTCGCACCTGTCACCTGCTCCGAGGAGGTGTTGCCCGGGCTGCGGGTACCGGAAACCTCGTCGGCCTTGGAGCTCAAGGTGAAGGTGTGGCCGGCGATCACGGCATCTTCGTTGCCCTTGTCGCCATCCTTGTAGCTGATGTCCAGGCGCAGGTCGACACCGCGGAAGCTGATGGTGGTGTTGGCACCATTGGGGTCGAACTTGCCGCCCTGGCTGGCTTCCAGGGTGACGTCATTGCCACCGGCGTCGGTGATCTTGAACTCGGTGCTGCTGACGAATTCGACCGTGTAGGGTTCGCCGCCGCGGAAGCGGTCGTTATAGGTCGCGCTGCCCGAGACCTGGCCGTTGGACAGGCTGACGCGGCCATCATCGGTGGCCGGCGCGGTCAGCTTGGTCTCGCTGCGGCTGGTGTTGAGCGCTTGCTCGAAGGCGTCGTAGCCGGTCTCGTTGGCCGCCAGGCTGAGCATGTCACCCACTTGCAGGTTCAACTTGCCCTGGTCGCCCTGGTAGCTGTAGGTGCCATCGGCGTTACGCACGTACGGCGGGGTATCCCCCTTGGAGCCCGAGAAGATGTACTTGCCGTTCTCGTCCTTGCTGTTCATCAGCGAGAACAGCTGGTCTTCCAGCGAGGCGAGCTCGTCGGCATTGGCTTTGCGATCGGAATCGGTGAACGAGGCGTTGCCGGAGCTGACGGCCAGCTCGTTGACGCGCTGCAGGACGTTGCCGATAGCGTTCAGGGTGCTCTCGGCAGTCCCCAGCGCATTGCGCACATTGACGATATTGCCGCTGTACTGCTTCAGCATGTTCTGCTGCTGCTCCAGCTGCAGCAACCGCGCAGCCCCCACCGGGTCGTCTTTGGCCGAGCGCACACGGATGCCATCGCTGGCCTCCTGCTGGGTCCTCACCGTCTTGGCGAAGTTGCTCTGGTAGTTGGCGCTGTTGGTGTTGTAGAACTGCGAAGTAGAGATGCGTACGCTCACGATCTACGGCTCCTTAAAGACTGTTGATCAGGGTGGCAAAGGTTTCCTGGGCCGCCTTGATGATCTGCGACGACGCGGTGTAGTACTGCTGGAACTTGATCAGGTTGCCGGTCTCTTCATCGATAGACACACCCGACAAGCCGTTACGGCTGTCCAGCGCAGAGGTGTGCAGCGCGGTAGTGGCATCGCTGTCCATCTGCGCCTGGCCGGCCTTGCCGCCGACATTGGAGACCAGTTTGGCGTAGGCATCGGAGATGCTGATGCCCTTGCCGTCGGCGCCGACTTCGACGGTGGACTTGGTCTGCAGGTCGATGACCGACTGGCCGTTGCGGTTATCCGCCGAGCCTGCGCCGGTCAGCGCCACGGTGTAGCTGTCGCCATTCTTCGGGGCGCCGGAGACGCTCATCTCGAACGTGAAGTTGCTGCCCAGCGAGTTGCCATTGGCATCGACCATCGGCACCGACAGCTGCAGCTTGTTTTCCTGGCCCGGCACGATGGTGCCGCTGCCGATCTCGGTGCCCTTGGCGTCGTACATCTTGTACGCCTGGGGCGAGGTGGTGTCGTCACCGAACACCAACTTGACCGGGGTCGAATACTTCAGGCCGTTCTGCAACTGGGTGCGCTGGGCGGCATCGTAGATGTCCATCTCCGAGGTCAGGGTCGGCTGGGTGATGACCCCCGTGCCCTTGTTGCCGGCACCATTGGTGGCGGTCAGCGGCGAGGCCAGCGCCAGGCGCTTGGGGTCGGTGAGCACGGTGTCGATGCTGGCCGCGGCGTTGCGCGTGGGGGTGATCTTGAAACTGTCACCCGCGCTCAGGCCACCGCCATTGAGCGACAGGGTGAAACCGTCGATCACCGGCGGCGGGTTGTCGGTGAGGTCGAAGCTGCCCATGTCGGTGCCTTCCGGCAGCTTGCGCACGCTGTAGCCGGTGGCGCTGGTGAAGGTCACCTGGTAGTCGCTGGTGGACAGCTTGCCGGTGTCCTTGATGGTCACATCGAGGTTGCCGGAGCCGGCACTGTTGCCCTGCTTGGGCACACTGCGCTCACTGATGGCCTTGAGGCTGTTGATGTCACCGAACAGCGTGGCGCCGAACTCACCGTTCTTGTCGATGCCCTGGGCCAGCTGGCTGTTGATGGCGTCGGCCACCACCAGTGCCACGCGGCCCAGCTCGTTGAGCGCAGGGTCGAGGGTTTCGCTGCGGTAGCGGATCAGCCCGCCCAGCTCGCCGCCGGTGGCGCTGCTGGTGATGTCCATCTTGGTCGAGCCGCGGTTGAGAATCAGGCTCATGCGGGTCGGGTCGGTGGCACTGGCTTGCACGCCCAGGGTCTGGGTGGTCTTGCCCAGCACCAGCGCCTGGCCGTTCTTCAGGTAGATGTCGTAGTTGCCGTCACGCTCGACCACGTCGGTGCCGATCAGCTTGCTCAGCTCGCGCACCGCACCGTCGCGCTGGTCGAGCAGGTCGTTGGGCTGGCCGGACACGGCGCTGACACGGGAAATCTGGTCGTTGAGGTCGGCGATGGTCTTGGTCAGGCTGTTCACCTGATCGGCCATCGATGCCATGTTGCTGTTGATGTTGCTGTTCTGCTGGTTCAGCTGCGCAGACAGGGTATTGAAGCGCTTGGCCAGGGACTGTGCGCTGGTCAGCAGCAGCTGGCGCGAGGCATCCTCGGTCGGCTTGGCGGCGGCGTCCTGCATGGCGGTGAAGAAGCTCTGCAGCGCAGCGGTGATGCCGGTGTCACTGCTGGACAGGGCGGTATCCAACGGCGTGATCTGGTCCAGGTACGAGGAAGCCTCGCTGCTCAGCGAAGTGGTGGTACGCAGCTGGTTCTCGAGGAACGCGTTGTACACCCGGCGCACGTCGGCCAGCGTGGTGCCGCTGCCGATGAAGACCTGGCCGACCTGCTGGCCGCCTTTGGTCTTCTGCACGTTCTGCTGGCGCGAGTAGCTCTCGACGTCGGCGTTGGCGATGTTGTTACCGAGGGTGTACATCCCCGATTGCGCGGCGCCAAGCCCCGACATACCAATGTTGATCAGACTCGCCATGGTTCCATGCCCTTAAAGTTTCGTTGTGGTACCGAGCGTTGCGTATTGCTCGTACGACTGCATCTGTCTTGCGATCTGCGAGATCTTGCTGGCGTAATTCGGGTCGGTGGCGTACCCGGCCTTTTGCAACTCTTGCACGAACTGTTCTGGTTTATCGGCTGCCTTCACCGCATCTTGATAGCGGGAATTGTTCTGCAGCAGGCTGACCAGGTCGTGGAAGCTGTCCTGGTAGGAATCGTAGGAACGGAACGCCGCAGTCTCCTTGACGAACTGGCCGTCACGGAACTCGCTGGTGATCGCCCGCGCCGAGTCGCCCTGCCAATTACCGCTGGCCTTGATGCCGAACAGGTTGTGGCTGCTGCTGCCATCGCTGTTGCGCATCACCGACTTGCCCCAGCCGGTTTCCAGGGCCGCCTGCGCCACCAGGTAACGCGGGTCGATACCGATGCGTTTGGCGGCCTGCTCGGCCATCGGCAGCATGGTGGCGACGAATGCGTCGCTGTCGCTGAAGGCCTTGTTCGGCGCCAGCGGCGGCTGCGCCACGGCGCGACCGGTGATGCGCAGGCCACGCTCGGGCACGGCAAAGCTCTGCGCAACCTGCTGCCCCTCGCGGGCCGGCACAGCGGCGGTGTTGGTGGTTGCAGCGGCGTTGGTGGCCGACGGCACGATGCCGGCCAGCAAACGGTCGGTCAGCTTGCCCGGCAAGGCCAGGCGGCGCGAGTTGAGCGCGGCAACGTCGTTGCGGCTGCCCGACTGGGCGGCATGCACCGGCTCGGCGACCTTGTTGCCCCACAGGGTCGGGGCATTGCCTTCGATGCGCGGGAACGGGCTGGTGTTGACCGGCGCGCTCTTGTTCTTCGACAACTGGCGCACCAGCACGTCCTGCAGGCCGATACCGCCACCCTCGCGGGACATGCTCACGGCCAGCTGCTGGTCGTACATGTCGCGGTACTGCTTGACCGTCTCGCTGTTCATCGGGTTGTCGTCGGCCAGCACATCGCTGGCCTTGCGCGAGGCCTTGAGCATCTCGCTGATGAACAGCGACTCGAACTCCTGGGCCACCTTGCGCACGTTGCCGTCGCTGTCGCGGTCGCCGTGCTTGAGCGAGCTCAGGCGGTTGAGGTCGGTGTAGGCGCCGCTGTCGGCCGTACTGGAAACCAGGCTTTTCGAATTCATGCGTGGCGTCCTCAGATGACGATCAGGTCGGCCTGCAAGGCGCCGGCCTGTTTCAGGGCTTCGAGGATCGCCATCAGGTCGCTGGGCGCCGCGCCGACCTGGTTCACCGCGCGGACGATTTCATCCAGCGTGGTGCCCGGGCCGAACTTGAACATCGGCTTGGCTTCCTGTTGCGCATTGACCCGCGAGCGCGGCACCACGGCGGTCTGGCCATTGGAGAACGGCCCCGGCTGGCTGACGATCGGGTCTTCGGTGATGGTCACGGTCAGGCTGCCGTGGGTCACCGCCGCCGGCGACACCTTGACGTTCTGGCCAATGACGATAGTGCCGGTACGCGAGTTGATGATCACCTTGGCCACAGCCTGGCCCGGGTCGATCTCGAGGTTCTCGAGGATCGACAGGTAGTCCACGCGCTGGGTCGGGTCCATCGGCGCACTAACGCGCACCGAGCCGCCATCCACCGCCTGGGCGACACCCGGGCCGAGCAGCTCGTTGACCTTGTCGACGATGCGTTTGGCCGTGGTGAAGTCGGGCCGGTTGAGGTTCAGGGTCAGGCTGTTGCCCTGGTTGAAACCGCTCGGCACGGCACGCTCGACCGAGGCTCCACCGGGGATACGACCGGCCGACGGAACGTTGACGGTGATCTTCGAGCCATCGCGGCCTTCGGCGTCGAAGCCGCCGACCACCAGGTTACCCTGGGCGACTGCATAGACGTTGCCGTCGATACCCTTGAGCGGGGTCATCAGCAGGCTGCCGCCACGCAGGCTCTTGGAGTTACCGATCGACGACACGGTGATGTCCACCACCTGGCCGGGCTTGGCGAACGCCGGCAGGTCGGCATGCACCGACACTGCAGCGACGTTTTTCAGCTGCACGTTGCCGGAACCTGCCGGCACCTTGATGCCAAACTGCGACAGCATGTTGTTGAAGGTCTGCAGGGTGAACGGCGTCTGGGTGGTCTGGTCACCCGTGCCGTTGAGCCCCACCACCAGGCCGTAACCGATCAACTGGTTGGAACGCACGCCAGAGATGCTGGCGATGTCCTTCAGGCGCTCGGCTTGGGCACCGAACGCACAGGACAGAAGCAAGGTTGCGGCAATCAGCTGCCTGACGTTGAACATGTTCATCCGTACTCAGAAAGGCCAAAGCGGGCTGAGGAAGAAGCGGTCCAGCCAACCGGGCTGGCTGGCATCGGCGAACGAGCCGGTGCCCGAATAGGTGATGCGCGCATCGGCCACGCGGGTGGACGGCACGGTGTTGTCGGTGGCGATATCGTCGGCGCGGATCAGGCCGGCGATGCGCACCAGCTCCTCGCCGGTGTTCAGGGTCATCCACTTCTCGCCGCGCACGGCGATGATGCCATTGGGCAGCACCTCGGCGACGGTCACGGTGACAGAGCCGGTCAAGGTGTTGCCCTGGGTGGCCTTGCTGTCGCCCTTGGTGGCGCGCTCACCGCTGTAACCCGCTTCCAGCGACAGGTTGCCGCCGCCGAACGGGTTATTGGTGCTCGGCGTTGCGCCAAACAGCGAGGTCAGGCCGAGGTTGGCGTTGCTGTCCTTCTGGATCTGCGAACCGGCGTTCTTGCTGGCCGAGGTTCTCTCGTTGAGCGTGATGGTGATGATGTCACCCACGCGGAACGCCTTGCGGTCGCTGTACAGGTTCTGCTCGAAACCGGCCTGGTAGATCGAACCGTTGTTGGCCGCTGCCGGCAACGGGGTGCGCGGCAGTACCGGCGCGTAGTACGGGTCGTTGGGCTTGGCCGTCGGCGCGACGCAACCAGCCAGCAACACCGCCCCCCCCAGGGCGAATACGGACAACAGACGATTCATGACGCTTACCTCACGGTGTAACAGGGACTAGAGCCTTGGGCTTACAGCTGCTGGGTGACGAACGACAGCATCTGGTCGGCGGTGGAGATGACCTTGGAGTTCATCTCGTAGGCACGCTGGGTGGTGATCATGTTCACCAGCTCTTCCACGGTACTGACGTTGGAGTTTTCCAGGGTCTGCTGCAGGGTGGTGCCGAAGCCGTTCAGGCCCGGAGTACCGACCTGTGGCGCGCCGCTGGCAGCGGTTTCCAGGAACAGGTTGTTGCCGATCGCCTGCAGGCCGGCCGGGTTGATGAAGTCGGCGGTCTGCAGGTTGCCGATGACCTGCGCAGCCGGGTTGCCGGCGGTGGTGATCGACACGGTGCCGTCCTGGCCGACGGTGAAGGTCTGGGCGTCGTTCGGCACGACGACGGCCGGCTCCAGCGCCAGGCCGTCGGCGTTGACGATCTGGCCGTCGGAGTTCAGGTGGAAGGTACCGTCACGGGTGTACGAAACAGTGCCGTCCGGCTGCAGAATCTGGAAGAAGCCACGGCCGTTGACCGCCATGTCCAGCGGGTTCTCGGTGGTCTGCAGACTGCCGGTCTGGAAGTTTTTCTGGGTGCCGACGATGCGTACACCGGTACCGACCTGCAGGCCCGACGGCAGCTCGCTGTCCTGGGTGGACTGCGCGCCTGGCTGGCGTTTGATCTGGTACAGCAGGTCCTGGAATTCGGCGCGGTCGCGCTTGAAACCGGTGGTCGAAACGTTGGCCAGGTTGTTGGAAATGACCGTGAGGTTGGTGTCCTGGGCGGACAGGCCGGTTTTAGCGACCCAAAGAGCCGGAAGCATCAGTATTCTCCTCGTGCGCCTGTTTTACGGCACCCGTTCAAGTGTGGTTAGCCGATTTGCAAAACACGCGCCATGGCTTCATCGCCTTCCTTGGCCGCGTTCATCATCTTCACGTGCAGTTCGAATTGGCGTGACAGCGCCAGCACCGAGGTCATCTCTTCGACGGCGTTGACGTTGCTGCCTTCCAGGAAGCCCGACACCACCTTGACGTTGACGTCGGCCGCCGCTGGCTGGCCATTACTGGTGTGGATCAGCCCGTCGAGGCCCTTGTTCAGGCCTTTGGTATCCGGGTTGACCAGCTTGATGCGGTCGACCTCGGCCATTACCCGCGGGTCTTCACCCATGGAGCGGATGCTGATGGTGCCATCGGAGCCAACTTCGACTTTCTGTTCTGGCGGGATGGCGATCGGGCCACCATTGCCGATCACCGGCATGCCATTGCCGGCGCGCAGCACGCCGAGGGCATCGATGTTCAGGCTGCCGGTGCGCACGTAGGCTTCGCTGCCATCCGGCGCCTGCACGGCGATGAAACCCTGGCCGGACACGGCCACGTCCAAGTCACGCCCGGTCTCGACCATCGGCCCTTCGCTGAAGTCGGTGGCGGGCCGCTCGGTCATGGCAAACGCCCGCGACGGAAAGCTGTCGCCGAACACCGGCATCGAGCGCGCCTGCTCCAGGTCACGCTGGAAACCATTGGTGGAAATGTTCGCCAGGTTGTTGGCGTGGGCCTTCTGCGCCAGCGCGTTCTGGCTGGCGCCGGTCATGGCCACGTAAAGCATCTTGTCCACAGTCATCCTCCGCTGCACTGGCGATCGTTTGCCGCTCGCCGTTGCTGTGCAGGCACTAAAGCAAGTTCCGAACCAACTTTCTGAAATCGCGAAAAAGCCCCTGAATACGGGCATTTGAAGGAATCGCCAGGGAAGCGAACGCCGGTTATCCGGCGCCGAGTTGCCGGTAGCGGCAAAGCCCTGCATCGTCGGCCCCGGCCTCTTCGCGGCGAAAGCCACTCCTGCAGGGACCTCGGCGTGCCCGAAGCCTGCGCTTGACCTGCAGGAGCGGCTTCAGCCGCGAAGAGGCCGGCACCGCATTCATCGGTCGCGGCAACCGCCATTGTTGTAGGGCCCAGCGAATTTCTTCCAGCCCTCCCCCGGCGGCCATTGCGAGCACACCAGTCGCCCATCCGCCTGGCTTTCCCAGCGCCACCAGGGCGCCGTGCCCGCCTGCGCCTGATAGAGGCAGAAGGCAGCGAGCAACACAACGAGCAACCTTTTCATAAACGCTCCTGCAAAAACGACAAACCCCTTCACGTCAAAGGGGTTCGTCTTCACGCCATCAACCCGCAACCATCAGGTCATCTGGATGATGGTCTGCATGATGGTGCTTTCGGTGGAGATGGTCTTGGCGTTCGCCTGGTAGTTGCTCTGCGCCTTGATCAGCTCGACCAGTTCCTGGGTCAGGTTGACGTTGGAGCCTTCCAGCGCGTTGGACTCGACGCCGCCCAAGGTACCGGTCTTCGGCGCATCGATGCCGGGGATGCCCGACGTGTAGGTCTCGGTCCAGCGGGTGCCGCCGATCTGCTGCAGGCCCTGCTCGTTGGCGAAGCTGGCCAGGGCCACCTGGCCGATGGCACGCGACTGCTGGTTGCTGAAGCTGGCGAACAGCACGCCGGTGGAGTCGATGCTCAGGCTCGACAGAATGCCAGTGGCGTAACCGTCCTGGGACTGCGACATGCGCGCGGTCTCGGTGTTGTAGGACGTGGTGCTGTTCATCGACAGCTTCATGCCGTCGGTATTGCCGATGGCACCATTGGACGCCCAATTACCCGACGAGTCTTCCACTGCAGGCACCCAACCGTTCAGGGTGAAGGTGTTGTTGGTCACAGTGAACGAAGAACCCGCCGGGTGGCCGGTGTTGTCGGCCGCCATGGTTTTCACCGAGCCATCGCTGTTGAAGCTGATGGTGCCGGTCAGCGGCGTGGTGGAGCTTGGGTCGAACGGGTTGCGGCCGTCGACCAGGGTGTACATGGTCCACTCGTTGGTGCCGGTCTTGCGGTAGAACTGCTCCATGGTGTGCTCGTTACCCTGACTGTCGTACACCTTGGTCGGGAACGACTTGGTGTAGGTAGTTTCGTCAGAGGGGTCGAACACTTTGTTGGGCACCAGCACCGGCGGCGTGCTGTCGTCATAGACTTCGAGCGGAATGTCGGCGGCTGACGAGTTCAGGTTGATGCCCTGATCGATCAGGCTAGTGGCTTTGGGCTGCAGTGCCGAGGTATCGATCTGCAGGTCGGTCAGCACGCCTTTCTGGATCTTGCCGGTCGAATCGGCGGCATAGCCTTGCAGGCGCAGGCCGTCCGAAGTGGTCACGAAGTTATCCTTGTTGGCCTGGAAGGCACCGGCACGGGTATAGACGCGCGAGCCGTTGTCGGACAGGACGAAGAAGCCCTGGCCCTGGATGCCCATGTCCAGCACGTTGCCAGTGGTGTTGACGTCACCCTGGGTGAACTGCTGCGAGACCGCCGCCAGGCGCACACCGTTGCCGATCTGGTTCTTGCCCACGCCCAGGCGGTTGGCGCCAGCGTAGACGTCGGCGAACTCGGCGCGCGACGATTTGAAACCGGTGGTGTTGACGTTGGCAATGTTGTTGCCGGTAACGTCCAGCTGCTTGTTGGCTGCGTACAGACCGCTAAGGCCGATATTGAAAGACATGAATTCGCTCCTGTGCCGCGCTAGCGGGCCTTAGATACCGATGGTTTGTACGTCGGAGAGGGAAACCTTGCCGACACCCGCGAGGTTCAGCACCATTTCGCCGGTGGCATTGAAGCTGACGCTGGTCACCTTGGCCGGCAGCAGCGTGTTCATCTGCACCGACTGGCCATCCACGGTGGTGCTGGCGGTGAAGGTGTAGGTGCCTGGGTCGACCTTCTCGCCGCTGTTGTTGGTGCCGTCCCAGATGAAGTCGGCATAACCGGCTTTCTGCTCGCCCAGCTCGATGGTCTTGACGGTGTTGCCGTCCTTGTCCTTGATGGTGACCTTCGCTTCGCTGATCGCCTGCGGTACCACGAACTGCGCATTGAAGCTCTCGGCGGTGTCGACCACGGCCTTGTCGTTCTGCACGACCACCGAGCGGCCGACTAGCGACGAGGCCTGCAGGGCCTGGGACGAGGCCATGGCGTTGGTGATGCTGCTGACCGATTCGTTCAGCGTGGTGATGCCTTCGAGGCTGCTGAACTGTGCCAACTGTGCCACGAACTCGCCGTTGTCCTGCGGGTCCAGCGGGTTCTGGTGCTGCATCTGGGTGACCAGCAACTGCAGGAACGCGTCCTTGCCGAGCGTGTCGGTACCGGTCTTGGACGCGGTATCGGTGGTCTTCTTGGTGGTGCCACCGACGCCTGACGCGGTCAGGACGTCGTTGAGGTTCACACCGCTGGTGCTATCGACTGCCATGGTCTGGATTCCTTATCACTGACCCAGGGTCAGGACTTTCTGCATCATGTTCTTGGCGGTGTTCATCAGCTCGGCGTTGGTCTGGAACGCCCGGCTGGCGGAGATCATGTCGGCCATCTCCTCGACCACGTTGACGTTCGGGTAATAGACGTAGCCGTCCTTGTTCGCCGCCGGGTGATTCGGCTCGTAGCGCGCTTCCAGGTTGCTCTGGTCTTCGATGATGCCCTTGACCTGCACACCCTGCCCCGCTTCGCCCTGGTCTTCGAACAGCGACTGGCTACCGCCGGCCTGGGCATTCTGGAACGTGGTGGCGAACACCGGGTGGCGCGCACGGTAGGTCTGGTCGATGCTCGACGAGACGGTCTCGGCGTTGGCGATGTTGGAGGCGACAGTGTTGAGGCGGGTGTTCTGCGCACTCATGCCGCTACCGGCAATGTTGAAGACACTGGACAGGGACATGGTCATTCTCCGCGCAGGGCCGAAACCAGCCCTTTGAATTTACTGTTGAGCAGGGTGAAGCTGGCCTGGAAGCCGATGGCGTTTTCCGTGTAGTTCGATTGCTCGATCTGGGCGTCCACGGTGTTCTGGTCGATCGACGGCTGCGTTGGCGTGCGGTACTGCAGCGTGTCGTCGGCCATTGCCAGGCCTTCAGCCTCGATGTGACGGCTGTTGGTACGGTCCATTGCGAAGCGACCCGTGCTTTGCTGCTTCTGGCTTTCGGCAGCGAGCACCGAAGAGAAGTCCATGTCACGCGCCTTGTAGTTGGGCGTGTCGGCGTTGGCGATGTTGTTGGCCAGCACTTCGGCGCGCTGGGCGCGGAAGCCCAGGGCCTTTTCATGGATGCCAAGCGCTTTGTCGAAACTGATGCTCATGTCGGGGAAACCTTCGAAGGTTGACCGGAAACTCTTTGGCCAAGCTATAGCAAAGGCTGTGCCAATATCCTGAAAGCCCGAAAACGTTGGGCTGGAGCGGGCAGCGTTGGCGGGGTGATGCCAGAAAAGCGGCAAAGTGCTTCCGCCTGGCGAAAGGAAAGCGGCAATTGCCGGGCGGCAAAAGCGGCAAAACAAAAAATTGACGTCAAACGCACGGGCAAAAAAAGGCCGGCATCTGGCGATACCGGCCTTCTCACCAGCGCCTTATTTGGCCTGGTAGATAATGCCCGGGCTGCACTGCACCATCTGGTAATGGTCCGGCAACCCGTTGAGCGCCTCGGAGGCGCCGAGGAACAGGTACCCACCCGGTTTAAGGGTGCTGTGAATACGCAGCAGGATGTCCTTCTTCACCTGTGCCGAGAAATAGATCAGCACGTTGCGGCAGAACACGATGTCGAACTTGCCCAGCGCCGCATAACTGTCGAGCAGGTTGAACGAGCGGAACTCGACGCGGCTGCGGATGGCCGGCTTGACCGCCCAGCGCCCCGGCCCCTTGGTGTCGAAGTAGCGCTGCAGACGCTCCTGGGACAGCCCGCGGGCGATTGCCAGGCTATCGTACTCGCCCGTCTTGCAGTTGTTCAGCATCGAGCCGGACAAGTCGGTGGCAACGATCTGCGCCCCCATCTTCAACTGGCCGAGGTTGCTGCGCTCGAACTCGTCGATCGCCATCGAAATGGAGTACGGCTCCTGCCCCGACGAGCAGGCGGCCGACCACATGCGCAGGCGCTGGCCCGGGTTGTTCTTGATGAACTCCGGGATGACCTTGTTCTTCAGCACTTCGAACGGGTAGGTGTCGCGAAACCACAGGGTTTCGTTGGTCGTCATCGCGTCCACCACCTGCTCGCGCAGGCCGCCACGCGGCTGGGCCTGGATGCGCTGCACCAGTTCACCCAGGCTCTTGATGCCCTGCTGCTCCATCAACTTGTTGAGACGGCTGGAGACCAGGTACTGCTTATTCTCGCCCAGCAGGATGCCACAGGCTTTCTCCAGGAAGACCCGGAACTGTTCGAAATCCAAATTACCCGTAGACACTACTGCGGCCTCTTTTCAATCACTGGTGCCGGGGGTTGCGCCCCCGGCCGCTTCAATGCGTTGCCTTGATCCGGTCGACCACGCGCTGGGCCAGGTCGTCCGGCTTGAACTTGGCCAGGAAGTCATCGGCACCGACTTTCTTCACCATTGCCTGGTTGAATACCCCGGACAGCGAAGTATGCAGGCAGATGTGCAGCTTTTGCATGCGCGGATCGCTGCGAATCTCCGCCGTCAGCGTATAGCCGTCCATTTCCGGCATTTCAATGTCGGAAATCATCATCAGGAATTCTTCTTCCGGCTTCTTGCCCTCGTCCACCAGCTTGCGCAGGTAGTCCAGGGCCTGGCGGCCGTCGTTGAGCGCCACCACGTCCACACCCACGGTCTGCAGGCAACGGCTGACCTGCTTGCGCGCCACCGACGAATCGTCGACGGTCAGCACCCGCAGCAGCACGGCCTTGTCCTGGGTTTCGGCATCGACCACGCCGGCCGACACCGACTCGGACGATGGCGCCACCTCGGCCAGCACCTTTTCCACGTCGATGATTTCGACCATGCGATTATCCACCCGGGTGACCGCGGTCAGGTAGTGGTCGCGGCCGGTGCCCTTGGGTGGCGGATGGATCGCTTCCCAGTTCATGTTGACGATGCGCTCGACCGAGTGCACCAGGAAGCCCTGGGTCTTGGTGTTGTACTCGGTGATGATCACGAAGCTGTTGCGCGTTTCTTCCTTGAGCCCAGGCAAACCGGTGGCCATCGACAGGTCGAGGATCGGAATGGTCGCCCCGCGAATGTTGGCCACGCCGCGCACCACCGGATGGGATCTGGGCATCACGGTCAGCGCCGGGCACTGCAGCACTTCGCGGACCTTGAACACGTTGATCCCGTACAGCTGTTCGCCATTGAGGCGGAACAGCAGCAATTCCAGGCGATTCTGCCCAACCAGCTGTGTGCGCTGGTTGACTGAATCCATTACCCCCGCCATGCCTGACTCCTTATGGTTTCTGCCTTTTCAAAGCGCTTTTCGTAGCCACTCAGATAGCAAGTCGGCACGGGCTTTGCTTTTTTGAGCGCCATGCACATGAAAACGACAATTTTCCGACGACTGACGCGCCTGCTGAGCGGCTCGCTGGCCGTGCTCTGCCTGCTGGCACCCGGCGCGCGTACGCTGGCGGACGCGGTTACCTTGCCTGAACAGCTTATCGGTGTCACCCAAGGGTTTCTTGAATTCACCGTCGAGGATTACCTGGCAACCACCCAGACCGCCGGGCGCTACGAGATCCAGGTAAACCCGCTCGACCCGCGCCTGCGCATGCCGCTGTGCAGCCAGCCGCTGGACGCTTCGCTGGAAAGCCCGGCGCAGCCCCTGGGCCGGGTGACCGTGCGGGTACGCTGCGATGGCAGCGCGCCGTGGACGATCTTCGTGCCGGCAACCGTGCGGCTGTTCCGCGACGTGGTGGTGGTGACCCGCCCACTGAAGCGGCAGAACATCGTGGGTGAAGGCGACGTGGCCCTGCGCGAACGCGACGTTGGCACCCTCACCCAGGGTTTTCTCACCGAACTGGACCAGGCCGTGGGCATGAAGATGCTGCGCCCCACCGTCATCGACCAGGTGCTCACCCCGCAGCACCTGGAGCAGGCCGAAGTGGTGCGCAAGGGCGACCATGTGGTGATCACCGCCCGCAGCGGCAGCCTCAGCGTGCGCATGCCCGGCGAGGCCTTGAGCAAGGGCGGCCAGGGCGAGCAGATCCGGGTGCGCAACCTCAATTCGCAACGGGTGGTGAAGGCCCGGGTCACGGGCCCCGGACAGGTCGAGGTTGCCATGTAATTTGAGCTGGCGGTGTGCAACTGCTTTTCCTAAACTGTGCCAGAAACGGGTTCGCGGGCTTGCCGACAGGCGGCTATGCATTTGTGCCTAAAGTTTCTTTCGGGATGGCCGAAAACAAGGCAAGCGTCCAAATACCCAGAGGTTTCTGATCATGGTCATCGACTTCAGTCGTTTGAATAACTCTCCGTCCATCACAGGCGGCGTTCGCGGCACTGCCGCGCCAGGCAACGCCGACAAACCCGGCGAAACCAGTGACGCGCCGAAAAGCGCCAGCGCCAGCGGAGAAGCAGTACATCTCAGCCAAGAGGCCCAGCAGTTGCAGAAGATCAGCGACAAGCTGCGCGACCAGCCCGTTGTCGACAATGCCCGCGTGGCGCAGTTGAAACAGGCGATCGCAGATGGCAGCTACCAGGTCGATGCCGGCCGGGTCGCCAGCAAACTGCTCGATTTCGAAGCCCAGCGCTGACCGTTCGGCGCGCTGACTTCACGGACGCTATAAAAGCCAAGAGTTAGCCATGCACGACATCACATTGCTGCAACTGATCGAAGACGACATCGCCCCGACCCAGGAACTGCTCGACCTGCTTCAGCAGGAGGCAGTCGCCCTGCACGGCCGCGACATGACGCCGCTGGAGGGCATCCTGGCCCGCAAGCAGTCGCTGATCGTCCTGCTCGAGCAGCAAGGCATCCGCCGCAACAACCTGCTCACCAGCCTCGGCCTCAGCGCCGACCGTGCCGGGGTGCAGGCTGTGGCTGCGCAATCGCCAAACGGTGAAGTGATCATGCAACAGCTCGATGTACTGACCCAGTTGATGGACGCCTGCCAGAAGGTCAACGAGACCAACGGCCGGATCATCCAGGTGCAGCAGCACGTCACGGCCAACCAGATCAGAATCCTCATGGGCGGCGATTCGCCGTCGCTCTATGACAGCCGTGGCGCCACCTCACCACTGGCCAAGCCCCGGGCGCTCAGCCAAGTGTGATTAGTTGTATCAAGGCACGGAACATACTGGCAAAATGCCGTTACTTGCGTGTGTCGTTTTTGCCTGGAGATTGATAACCCGTGTTCAATGAAACCGATGCGCCGCAGCCACCAAAGGTGCTGAACACTCCTTTGGAGATCGCGGCCAACCTGCGCCAGCTGCAGGAAAGCCACGACCCACTGATCATCACCTTCCATGAGCGCAGCCAGCGGTTCCAGAGCTACGTGGTTCATGTGGACCGTGACAGCAACACCCTGGCACTGGACGAGATGATCCCGCGCGATGGCGAAAAATTCATCGAGAACGGCGAAGCGTTCCGCGTCGAAGGCTTCCACGACGGTGTGCGCATCGCCTGGGAATGCAACCACGAGCTGAAGATCACCGAGGTCGACGGCCACCGCTCCTACCGCGGTGCAATGCCGGAAGAAATGACCTACCACCAGCGCCGCAATGCCTTCCGCGCTGCGCTGAAGCTGTCGCAGCTGGTCGATGTGATCCTCGACGGCACCCACCTCAAGGGCAACGGCGCCCTGCGCGGCAAGCTGCTGGACATTTCCGCCACCGGCTGCAAGCTGCGTTTTGAAGGCAATGTCGAAGACCGCCTGCAACTGGGCCAGGTGTACGAGCGCTTCAAGGCCGGCAACCCGCTGGGCCTAGTCGACACCATGGTCGAGCTGCGCCACCTGCACCACGAAGAACGCATCAACACCACCTTCGCGGGTGTGCGCTTCCACAACCTCAATGGCCAGGCGCAGCGCAAGATCGAAAGCTTCGTGTACCAGCTGCAGCGTGAAGCGCGGCGGTTCGACAAAGACGACTATTGATCGCTTGCTGCATGTGAAAACGCCACCCAATGGGTGGCGTTTTCATTTCACACCGGCTACGCCGACTAAGGCCGCGCTGCCCCTGACTCTGCAGGTTGCTCTGCCTTCTCTTCCACCTCGGTATCCTCAGCCGCCACTGGCGCCTGCATCACCTCCTGCACGGTCTGCTCATCGACCCGCGGGTCGAGTGCCGCCGACAATGGCGAACCGGCCGCCGGCATGGCCACGTGGCCCAGCGGTGCATCCTGCACCTGGTGCAGGCCGGTAACGGCCTTAGGCCGGATGCGCCACACCAGCACCAGCGCAAAGAACACGAAGAAGGCGTAGAGCATCTGCGAACCCAGCACCTTCATCAGCACCCCCGCCGCCAGCGGCCCGATGCACGCCCCGACGCCGTAGGTGACCAGCAGCATCGCGGTCAGCGAGACACGCCGCTCGCTTTCCACATGGTCGTTGGAGAACGCCACCGCCAGCGGATACAGGCAGAACTGCAGCAGCGAGATCAGGAACCCGATGCCGAACAGTAACTCCAGTGGCACGCTAGGCAGGATGGCCAGCGGCGCCGCCGCCAGCGCGAGGCCCACCGCCACACTGCGAATCAGCACCGCCCGGTCGTAGCGGTCGGACAGCCAGCCCAACGGCCACTGCACCAGCAGGCCGGCAAAGATGCAGCTACCCATGAACAGACCAATCTGCTCGGTGGTCAGCCCTTGGCTTGAGGCATACAGCGGCGCCAGGCCGTAGAACGAACCGACGATCAAGCCCGAACCGAGCACCGTGCTCAACGACTGCGGCACACGCTTGATGAAGAACTTCGGCTCCATCGGCGCCGGGCGCAGCGGTGCGGGGTGAATGCGCCGGGTCATCGCCACCGGCACCAGGCACAGGGCGAAGCACATGGCGACCAGCATCAGCAGCTCAGGGCCAAGCTCGGGGTGCACCACCAGGATCAGCTGGCCAAGCACCAGCCCCAGGTAGGAGGCGATCATATAGCCGCTGAACACCGCACCGCGGTGCTTGGCGTCGGCCTGCTCGTTGAGCCAGCTCTCGATGACCATGTACTGGCACATCATCCCCAGGCCGACGATCATCCGCAGCCCGACCCAGGCCGGCAGCCAGCTGGTCATGCCATGGCCAAGCACCGCCGCACAGACGATGCCGGCGCAGGTGGTATAGGCGCGGATATGCCCTACCCGACCAATCAGCCGGTGGCCGACCTTGCCGCCCACGGCCAGGCCGAAATAGTTGGCCGCCATCAGCGCACCGACCCACAGGCTGTCGACATGCTCGGCCGCCAGGCGCAATGCCAGGTAGGTACTGAGCAGGCCCGAGCCGATCAGCATCATCAAGGCAGCGAAATACAGCGACTGAAACGGCTTCCAGATGTTTCGCATACGTCCCCTCGGGCTCCCTGGTCAGGTGGCGTTGGCCTGGCAAGCATAAAAGCAAATGGGCCGCGGCGCAGTCCCCCGCCAGCGAAATAGCCGAACAGGGGCGCGTCCAGTAGCGGTCATGTCGCGATCAGGCCTGGGCCGCCAGCACCCTACGCTCCCACGGCGTGATCTCGTCGAAGAAATCGGTCAGTTCCAGGGTCTTGCTGGCAACGTAGCCTTCGATGAACTCGTTGCCGAACAGTTCCCGTGCCAGCGCGCTGCGCTTGAGGCGCTCCAGCGCCGCGTGCAGCGTACACGGCAGGCTCAACGGCTCGGGCACCTCGAACTCACCCTGGATGGCCGGCGCCGGCTGCAGGCGCTGCTCGATGCCATGCAGGCCGGCGGCCAGGCTGGCGGCGATGGCCAGGTAGGGGTTGGCGTCGGCGCCTGGCAGGCGGTTCTCGACACGTCGAGCCACCGGCGCACTGGCCGGGATGCGCAAGCCTGCGGCGCGGTTGTCCTCGGACCAGCAGGCATTGTTCGGCGAAGCATAGGGATGGCACAGCCGCTGGTACGAATTGACGTTGGGCGCGAACAGCGCAGTGAAGTCAGCCATGCAGGCCTGCAGGCCACCGATGAAGTGGTGGAAGGCCTCGGTCGGCTGGCCCTGATCATCGCTGAACACGTTTCTGCCCGTGGCGATCTCCACCAGGCTCTGGTGGATGTGCATCGAACTGCCTGGCGTATGCGCCAGCGGCTTGGCCATGCACACCACGGTCAGGCCATGCTTGAGCGCCACCTCCTTGAGCAGGTGCTTGAACAGGAACGTCTGGTCGGCCAGCAGCAACGGGTCGCCATGCAGCAGGTTGATCTCGAACTGGCTGACGCCCATTTCGTGCATGAAGGTATCGCGCGGCAGGCCCAGTGCGGCCATGCACGCGTAGACCTCCTGGAAGAACGGCCGCAGGCCGTTGTTGGAGCTGACACTGAAGGCCGAGTGGCCCAGTTCACGGCGGCCGTCCTTGCCCAGTGGTGGCTGAAAAGGTTGCAGCGGGTCGCTGTTGGGCGCGAAGACGAAAAATTCCAGCTCGGTCGCCACCACGGGCGCCAGGCCCAAGGCGGCGTAACGGCCGATCACCGCCTTCAGTAGCCCACGGGTGGACAGGCCTGAAGGGCGGCCATCGAGCTCGTTGGCATCACAGATGGCCAGGGCCAGGCCTTCGTCGCTCCAAGGCAGGCGATGGATCTGCGAAGCTTCTGCCACCAGCGCCAGGTCACCGTCGTCGCTGCCATAGAAGCGTGCCGGCGGGTAACCCCCCATGATGCACTGCAGCAGCACGCCGCGCGCCATCTGCAGCCGGCGGCCTTCAAGGAAGCCTTCGGCGGTCATCACCTTGCCGCGGGGCACACCATTGAGGTCGGGGGTGACGCATTCGATCTGGTCGATGCCCTGGAGGTGCTCGGCGAGCGAGCGCGGGGCTGCGGTGGTCATGACGCTTGTCCTTGTTGTTATAGGCTGACCACAACATAGGCTGGGGGTGTTTAAAATATCAAGCACCCGGTGAAGGGGCGGTGCCGGCCTGTTCGCGGGCTTGTCCCGCGAACAGGCCGGAATGAGCAACTATCATTCCCGCAGGGTCATCCCATTGGAAGGCAGCGGCAAGGCGGTCTTGTACCGCACCTGCTTCAACGCAAAACTCGAGCGAATGTTGGCCACCCCCGGCAACCGCGTCAGGTAATCGAGAAACCGCTCCAGCGCCTGAATGCTCGGCAACAGCACCCGCAGCAGGTAGTCCGGGTCGCCGGTCATCAGGTAGCACTCCATCACCTCGGGCCGCTCGGCAATTTCTTCCTCGAAGCGGTGCAGCGCCTGCTCCACCTGTTTCTCCAGGCTGACATGAATGAACACATTCACATCCAGCCCCAGCACTTCCGGCGACAGCAAGGTCACCTGCTGGCGGATCACCCCCAGCTCTTCCATGGCCTTGACCCGGTTGAAACAGGGCGTCGGCGACAGGTTCACCGACCGCGCCAGCTCGGCGTTGGTGATGCGGGCGTTGTCCTGCAGGCTGTTGAGAATGCCGATATCGGTACGATCGAGTTTGCGCATGAGACAAATTCACCGGTTTTTTGTGTTTATGCGGAATGTTTATCTGCACGCCTGGATAAAGGCAATCAACTTGAGAGAAAAATTCTCCTGCCGTGTCACTACTATGTAATTGACGCTGACCTGCCAGTCACAAGCCGGTAGTCAGCGGCGGCCGCTTCAGAGCTCACAAAAACAACATCCGAGCGAGCGTAAAAAGCATGAACGAGTACGCCCCCCTGCGTTTGCATGTGCCCGAGCCCACCGGCCGGCCAGGCTGCCAGACCGATTTTTCCTACCTGCGCCTCAACGACGCGGGTCAAGTCCGTAAACCCCCGATCGATGTCGACGCTGCCGACACCGCCGACCTGTCCGGCAGCCTGGTGCGCGTGCTCGACGCGCATGGCGATGCGCTTGGCCCCTGGGCCGAGGACATCGACCCCCAGGTGCTGCGCCAAGGCATGCGCGCCATGCTCAAGACGCGCATCTTCGACAGCCGCATGGTGGTTGCCCAGCGCCAGAAGAAAATGTCCTTCTACATGCAGAGCCTGGGTGAAGAAGCCATCGGCAGCGCCCAGGCGCTGGCGCTCAACCGCACCGACATGTGCTTCCCCACCTACCGCCAGCAGAGCATCCTGATGGCCCGCGACGTGTCGCTGGTGGAGATGATCTGCCAGCTACTGTCCAACGAGCGAGACCCGCTCAAGGGCCGCCAGCTGCCGATCATGTATTCGGTGCGCGAGGCCGGCTTCTTCACCATCAGCGGCAACCTGGCGACCCAGTTCGTGCAGGCGGTCGGCTGGGCCATGGCCTCGGCCATCAAGGGCGATACCAAGATCGCCTCGGCCTGGATCGGTGACGGCGCCACCGCCGAATCGGACTTCCACACCGCGCTGACCTTCGCCCACGTGTACCGCGCCCCGGTGATCCTCAACGTGGTCAACAACCAGTGGGCGATCTCCACCTTCCAGGCCATCGCCGGCGGTGAATCGACCACCTTCGCCGGCCGTGGCGTGGGGTGTGGTATCGCCTCGTTGCGCGTCGACGGCAACGACTTCGTCGCCGTGTACGCCGCCTCGCGCTGGGCCGCCGAACGCGCCCGCCGCGGCCTTGGCCCGAGCCTGATCGAGTGGGTCACCTACCGCGCAGGCCCGCACTCGACCTCCGACGACCCGTCCAAATACCGCCCTGCCGACGACTGGAGCCACTTCCCGCTGGGCGACCCGATCGCCCGCCTGAAGCAGCACCTGATCAAGATCGGCCACTGGTCCGAGGAAGAACACCAAGCCGTCACCGCCGAATTCGAAGCCGCAGTGATTGCCGCACAGAAGGAAGCCGAACAGTACGGCACCCTGGCCAACGGCCACATCCCGAGCGCGGCCTCGATGTTCGAGGATGTGTACAAGGAAATGCCCGACCACCTGCGCCGTCAGCGCCAGGAACTGGGGGTTTGAGATGAACGACCACAACAACAGCATCAACCCGGAAACCGCCATGGCCACCACCACCATGACCATGATCCAGGCCCTGCGCTCGGCCATGGATGTCATGCTTGAGCGCGACGACAACGTGGTGATCTACGGCCAGGACGTCGGCTACTTCGGCGGCGTGTTCCGTTGCACCGAAGGCCTGCAGAACAAGTACGGCAAATCGCGCGTGTTCGACGCGCCGATCTCCGAGAGCGGCATCGTTGGCACCGCCGTCGGCATGGGCGCCTATGGCCTGCGGCCGGTGGTGGAAATTCAGTTCGCCGACTACTTCTACCCCGCTTCCGACCAGATCGTGTCCGAGATGGCCCGCCTGCGCTATCGCTCGGCCGGCGAGTTCATCGCCCCGCTGACCCTGCGCATGCCGTGCGGTGGCGGCATCTACGGCGGCCAGACGCACAGCCAGAGCCCGGAGGCGATGTTCACCCAGGTGTGCGGCCTGCGCACGGTAATGCCGTCCAACCCGTATGACGCCAAAGGCTTGCTGATCGCCTCGATCGAATCCGACGACCCGGTGATCTTCCTCGAACCCAAACGCCTGTACAACGGCCCGTTCGACGGCCACCACGACCGCCCGGTAACCCCGTGGTCCAAGCACCCGCACAGCGCGGTGCCGGACGGCTACTACACGGTGCCGCTGGACAAGGCCGCCATCACCCGCCCCGGCAACGACGTGACCGTGCTGACTTACGGCACCACCGTCTATGTGGCCCAGGTGGCCGCCGAAGAGACCGGCGTCGACGCCGAAGTCATCGACCTGCGCAGCCTCTGGCCGCTGGACCTGGACACCATCGTCGCCTCGGTGAAAAAGACCGGCCGCTGCGTGGTCGTGCACGAAGCCACCCGTACCTGCGGCTTTGGTGCCGAACTGGTGTCGCTGGTGCAGGAGCATTGCTTCCACCACCTCGAAGCGCCCATCGAGCGCGTCACCGGCTGGGACACCCCCTACCCCCACGCACAGGAATGGGCTTACTTCCCAGGCCCTTCGCGGGTAGGTGCGGCATTGAAACGGGTCATGGAGGTCTGAATGGGCACGCACGTCATCAAGATGCCGGACATTGGCGAAGGCATCGCGCAGGTCGAGTTGGTCGAGTGGTTTGTAAAGGTCGGCGATGTGATCGCCGAAGACCAGGTGGTGGCCGACGTCATGACCGACAAGGCCACCGTTGAAATCCCTTCGCCGGTCAGCGGCAAGGTGCTGGCCCTCGGTGGCCAGCCAGGTGAAGTGATGGCGGTAGGCAGCGAGCTGATCCGCATCGAAGTCGAAGGCAGCGGCAACCACGTGGATGTGCCGCAGGCCAAGCCGGTCGAGCCGCAGGCCGCACCGGTCGCCGCCAAACCGGAACCCCGTGTCGAAGCACAACCGGTTGCCTGCCCGGCAACCACGTCGCACAGTGCCGCCCCGATCGTGCCGCGCCAGGCCGACGAAAAGCCGCTGGCCTCCCCCGCCGTGCGCAAGCGCGCCCTGGATGCGGGTATCGAATTGCGTTACGTGCATGGCAGCGGCCCCGCCGGGCGCATCCTGCACGAAGACCTCGATGCCTTCATCAGCAAACCGCAGAGCCCTGCCGGCCAGGCACCTGGCGGCTATGCCAAGCGCACCGACAGCGAGCAGGTGCAGGTGATCGGCCTGCGCCGCAAGATCGCCCAGCGCATGCAGGATGCCAAACGCCGCGTGGCGCACTTCAGCTATGTCGAGGAAATCGACGTCACAGCGCTGGAAGCCCTGCGCCAGCAACTCAACAGCAAGCACGGTGACAGCCGCGGCAAGCTGACCCTGTTGCCGTTCCTGGTGCGCGCCCTGGTCGTGGCGCTGCGTGACTTCCCGCAGATCAACGCCACCTATGACGACGAAGCCCAGGTCATCACCCGCCATGGCGCGGTGCACGTGGGCATCGCCACCCAAGGCGACAACGGCCTGATGGTGCCGGTGCTGCGCCACGCCGAGGCCGGCAGCCTGTGGGGCAATGCCAGCGAGATTGGCCGCCTGGCCAATGCCGCGCGCAACAACAAGGCCAGCCGCGAGGAACTGTCCGGCTCGACCATCACCCTGACCAGCCTCGGTGCGTTGGGCGGTATCGTCAGCACACCGGTGGTCAACACCCCGGAGGTAGCGATCGTCGGCGTCAACCGCATGGTCGAGCGGCCGATGGTGGTCGATGGCCAGATCGTGATCCGCAAGATGATGAACCTGTCCAGCTCGTTCGACCACCGGGTGGTCGATGGCATGGATGCCGCGCTGTTCATCCAGGCCGTGCGCGGCCTGCTTGAGCAACCCGCCTGCCTGTTCGTGGAGTAAGCATGCAACAGACTATCGACACCACCCTGCTGATCATCGGTGGCGGCCCCGGTGGCTACGTGGCTGCCATCCGCGCCGGGCAACTGGGCATCCCCACCGTGCTGGTGGAAGGCCAGGCGCTGGGCGGCACTTGCCTGAACATCGGCTGCATTCCGTCCAAGGCGCTGATCCATGTGGCTGAGCAGTTCCACCAGGCTTCGCGCTTCACCGAACCCTCCGAGCTGGGTATCAGCGTTTCCTCGCCGCGCCTGGACATCGCCCAGAGCGTGGCCTGGAAGGACGGCATCGTCGACCGCCTGACCACCGGCGTCGCCGCGCTGCTGAAAAAGCACGGGGTCAAGGTGATCCACGGTTGGGCGAAGATCCTCGACGGCAAGCACGTCGACGTCGATGGCCAGCGCATCCAGTGCGAGCACCTGCTGCTGGCCACCGGCTCGAACAGCGTCGAACTGCCGATGCTGCCGCTGGGCGGCCCGATCATCTCTTCCACCGAAGCCCTGGCCCCGCAGACGCTGCCCAACCACCTGGTGGTGGTGGGCGGCGGCTACATCGGGCTGGAACTGGGCATCGCCTATCGCAAGCTGGGCGCGCAGGTCAGCGTGGTGGAAGCGCGCGAGCGCATCCTGCCGACCTACGACAGCGAGCTGACCGCACCGGTGGCCGAATCGCTGAAGAAGCTGGGCATCGCCGTACACCTGGGGCACAGCGTCGAGGGCTATGCCAACGGCTGCCTGCTGGCCCGCGACGGCCAGGGCGGGCAGTTGCGCCTGGAGGCCGACCGGGTACTGGTGGCGGTGGGCCGTCGCCCGCGCACGCAGGGCTACAACCTGGAAAGCCTGGAACTGAAAATGAACGGTACCGCCATCGCCATCGACGAACGCTGCCAGACCAGCATGCGCAACGTCTGGGCCATCGGTGACGTGGCCGGCGAACCAATGCTGGCCCACCGCGCGATGGCGCAAGGTGAGATGGTTGCCGAAATCATTGCCGGCAAGGCGCGGCGCTTCGAGCCCAGCGCGATTGCCGCAGTGTGCTTCACCGACCCGGAAGTGGTGGTGGCCGGCACCACGCCGGAACAGGCCAGTCAACAAGGGCTGGACTGCATCGTCGCGCAGTTCCCGTTCGCCGCCAACGGGCGGGCCATGAGCCTTGAGTCGAAAACTGGCTTCGTGCGCGTGGTGGCACGCCGTGACAATCACTTGATCGTGGGTTGGCAGGCGGTGGGTGCAGCAGTATCGGAACTGTCCACGGCCTTTGCCCAGTCCCTGGAAATGGGCGCCCGCCTGGAAGATATCGCAGGCACCATCCACGCCCACCCGACCCTGGGCGAGGCGGTGCAGGAAGCGGCATTGCGCGCGCTGGGCCACGCCCTGCACATCTGACACTGAAGCGGCCAAGGCCGATTTGGCCCGTGGCGCCCCTTAGGCGCCGCGGGTCTTTTTTCATTCAGCGCCGGCGTCCACTCACTCGCAGATGCTGTTTTTGCCCGCCCCCTTGGCTCGGTACAAGGCTTTGTCAGCACGCCCCAGCAGGTCATGCTGGTCTTCACCCTCCTGCCACTGCACCACGCCGTAGCTCAGAGTCAGGCGGCACTCGCCAACCTGCTCGACCTGCACCATCGCCTGGCGCAACCGGGCTGCCACCTGCAGTGCCTCAACCAGCGTGGTCTGCGGCAACACCATGACGAACTCGTCACCGCCCCAGCGCGCCAGCAGGTCCTGGTCGCGCAGGCACGGACGCAAGCACTCGACGACGTGAACCAAAGCTGCATCGCCCTGGGCGTGGCCAAAACGGTCGTTGATCGGCTTGAAGTCATCCACGTCCATGGCGATCACCGCCAACGGCTCACGGAACCGCTGGGCGCGCCTGCACTCCTGTTGCAGCGCCTTTTCCAGCCGGTAGCGATTGGCGATGCGGGTCAATGCATCGCGCTCGGCCAGCTCACGGTTTTCGTCCAGCTGGCGCTGCAGCTGCTGGTTGACCCAGGACAGCTCGCGCGTGCGCTCGGCCACCTGGGCCTCCAGCGACTGGTTCTTCTGCTCGAGCTGGGCCACCAGGCGCTTGCCGGCATCGATGTTGCGGTGCGCACCCAGCATGCGCGCCACCGAGCCATCTTCGTTGCGGGCGATGATGTGGCCGCTGTCCTCGATCCACACGTAGCTGCCATCCTGGCAGCGGCAGCGGTATTCGATGAGGTAGCGCTCATTGCGCTGGTTGATGTAGGCCTCGAAATGCGCCATCACCCGCGGGTAATCCTCGGGGTGGATCACACTCTCCCAGGTCAGCACGCTGTTGGCCATGGAATGGCTGGCGTAGCCGAGCATGGCGTACCAGCCGGGGTTGCGATAGACGTAGCCGGTATTGGCATTCCAGTCCCAGATACCATCGCTGATCAACTCGAACAGCATATGCAGCTGTTGTTCACTGAAGCCGGGCGGCACCGGCCTTGATTCCTGACTCATGGACGCTCTCCCTGTTGTCCAGCAACTGCGCCCGGTCAAGGTGCTGCCGACTGTGCTCGTCATTGCCGTAAGCGGCAAGATCGTTCCCCTGCCGGGCGAGCATATTCCGTACGCACGGTTACCGGAATAGCCCAGACGCCCTATTTTCCCGGTTTAGCTGGCTGGCATGGCTTTTGCCCCTGTCCCTGGCCCATTCAAGACTTCCAGGGAGAAGGAGGAGACACCGTGATCACACTTAATGGCTTAGGCTGGCAGCCCGCGCTCCAGCAGCAGAACCGCATCAACATTGAACAGCCTCTGGCGCAGGTGCTGCCCCTGCGTGCGCCGCTGGCCGCCAGCAACACCACGGCGCAACAGAACAACCAAGGCAGCACGTCACAGCAGAATGCCGAGGACGCCCGCGAAGAAGCCTTCGCCAAGCTCAAGGTGCTGCTACAGAACCCCGACATTGCCGCACGCCAGCAGGCCGGCGCCAGCACCCAGGAAACCAGCAGCGCCGTGCAGGATTTCCGCGAGTACATGGCCAAGACCCCCGAGCAGAAAATCCAGGAAAAAGTGCTCGCTGAACTGGGCATGACGCCAGAGGAATTCGAGGCGCTGCCACCGGAACAAAAAGCCAAGATCGGCGAGCAGATCGCCCAGCGCATCAAGGAAGACATTGCGCTGAAAACCCAGGCAAAAGTGCAGGAGCAGGCAGTGCGTGCCGAGCAAGTTCGCCAGGGTACGGACATTGCGGCTTCACAGGGCACGGATGAACGCGAGAAGGCCCTGGAGACCGGCCAACTCTGAGTACAAGGCCACCCCTGCACCGGGGTGGCCTCACCCCACCTGCAACAGCGCCTCTTCCACCGCTGCTACCTGCGGGTTGCCAACCGCACCCGGCAGCCGCCATGGCGCGATGGTAGGCCGAGCGGCTCCGGCTGATCGATTGCCACCACCCGCTCGCCGCTGTCCAGGTAAGGCTGCACCAGGCTTTTGCGCCCGATCAGCACACCGGCCCCCAGCAGGCTTGCAGCAAGTCAATCGAGTACACGTTGCCGCCCCTGGGCGTTGGCATGGCGACGCTATGGGGGGCTGAAGCATCTGAGTCTGTAGGCGTGGTGCCAAAATGATAGGGCATTAATCGACGCTGGCACGCCGTATAATCGCGGCCCCCAGAAATCCGATGATGTTTTCTCATGAAGAAACTGCTGTACGTCGTAACCCTCGCCCTCGCTGCCATCCCCAGTGCCTTCGCCAACCCACCCGCGACCTTTACCGAAGCCAAGTTCGTCGCCAAACAGAAAATCTACCTCGACCAGGCCGACAGCCCCATGGGCGAGCTGTACTGTGGCTGCAAATGGGCCTGGGTAGGCAAGTCCGGTGGCCGAGTCGATGCCAAGTCCTGCGGTTACGAAACCCGCAAGTTGCAGACCCGTGCCGAGCGGACCGAGTGGGAGCACATCGTGCCGGCCTGGACCTTTGGCCATCAGCGCCAGTGCTGGCAGGACGGCGGACGCGAGCATTGCGTCAGTGAAGACCCGACCTTCCGCGCCATGGAAGCCGACTTGTTCAACCTCTACCCATCCGTGGGTGAAGTGAACGGTGACCGCAGCAACTTCAATTACGGCATGGTGTCGGGCGTCGCCCCGCAATACGGCCAGTGCACCACCAAGGTCGACTTCCAGCAGAAGGTTGCCGAACCGCGTGATGAGGTAAAAGGCCTGGTTGCACGCACCACGTTCTACATGTTCGACCGCTACAAGCTGAGCATGTCGCGCCAGCAGCAACAGTTGCTGATGGCCTGGGACAAGCAGCACCCGGTGTCGGCGTGGGAAAAACAGCGGGACCAGCGCATTGCCGCGATCATGGGCCACTCCAACCCCTTCGTGACGGGCGAGCGGGCGTGGACACTGGGCTACAAGCCTGTGGGCGCTGCCGACGGCGTCGCACCCGCGGCCCCGAAAACCGGGGTCAAGGATGTGGCCAAACCCACCCTGGCAAGCGCGTCGATCGATGGCGCAATCATTGGCAACATCAACAGCCATGTCTATCACCTGGCCAGTGGTTGCCCAGGGTACAGCCAGGTTGCGCAGAAGAATCAGGTGGCTTTTGGCTCTGAGGCCGAGGCACAGGCGGCGGGGTATCGCAAGGCGGGTAACTGCAAGTAGCAGAAATATGGCGTCCCAGGGCAGGTTCGAACTGCCAACCTTCCCCTTAGGAGGGGGATGCTCTATCCAATTGAGCTACTGAGACACAAGAACCGGCAGCGAACGCTGCACAGCTGGACGGCGAGCATGTTAACCAGCAGGCTGCCGTTTGTCATGCATCTCTCAGGCTTTTTGCATGTAGGGCGTTTCTGATGCATTCAAACGAGCAGCCCCTCCTGGCGAAGCAGATCGAGCAACGCGCTCACTGCCGCCACCAGCGACCCCGAGTTATCCAACCAATGCACCGTCACGTCGGGGTCGACCTGCAGCCGGGCGCTGCGCGCCAGGCGTTGTTCAACCTCATCTATCGTCTCTCGGCCTCGGGCGAGCAGGCGTTCGCGCAAGACGTCGGGCTTGACCTGCAGGCACACTGCCAACAGGTCGGGGTAACGCTTGCGTGCTTCAGGCAGATAGGCCCGGGAGCCATTGACCAACACCGATCGCCCTTGCGCAAGCCAGTGATCTACCTGTGCAGGGATGCCGTACTGCAGGCCATTGGCCTGCCAGTGCATGGCGAATTCGCCAGCTGCGCGCATTGCCGCGAAACGTTCCGGGGTGACGCCCTGCGCCGCTTCGCCCTTCGCCTCGGCGGAGCGGGTAATGACCCGGCGAGCGATCAGCACCCCGGCCGCCATCAGGTCCTGGCGAGCTGCGTCGAGCAGGGAATCTTTTCCCGAACCTGAAGGTCCTATCAGAAATATCAGGTGGCCTGAGGCTTTTTGTTGGCTGCTTGCGTCATGTTGCATAGCCACTATGCTCTATGAAAGGAAACCCACGCATTTTAGGGTTTTTCTGTGACCTTTGCTGCGTTTTACAGGTTTTTGACGGCAAAGGTCTGACGGCATGGTGAACCTGGTAATGCAAAACTTTTCAAACCAGTGCTCATTTCTGATAATTGGTACTGGCAAAAAGCCTTTATCGGGATCACTATTTGTCACAGAATTGACGCCAAGGAAACGGCGACCTTGAGGCAAGATGAGCACCAAATTTTCCTGTCGGTTGAACATTTTGTCGTCGCCACGGTCGTACCACCATCCCGTGCGGCCAATTTGAGAACCGCTTCCCCTGAACCAAAAACCGGTCAATTTATATGCGCCCAATGAAACAGGCTATTTATTCGAGCCGCACCGCTGACAAGTTCGTCGTCCGCCTGCCAGACGGGATGCGTGAGCGCATTGCCGAGGTAGCGCGCAACCATCACCGCAGCATGAACTCCGAAATCATCGCGCGCCTGGAGCAGAGCCTTATCCAGGAAGGTGCGTTGGGTGACGAGCTGAGCATGCGCCTGGACAGCCCTGAGCTGTCCCTGCATGAGCGCGAGTTGCTGCAGCGCTTCCGCCAGCTGTCCCACCGCCAGCAGAATGCGCTGGTCGCCCTCATCGCTCACGATGTGGAAATGGCCGCCGACGCCTCCTGAGGCGTGTAGCGAGCACAAAAAAAGCCAGCGTAAGCTGGCTTTTTTCATTGCCCTGTCCCGTCCTGAATAAGGTTTACACCTCCCATCCCGAATTTCCGGAGAGTCAGATGGAGCAAGGTGTAAAGCGCACACAGCGAGATTACTCACTGTCTTTTAAATTGGCGGTGGTTGATCAGATTGAAAAAGGCGAACTGACCTACAAGCAGGCCCAGGTGCGGTATGGCATCCAGGGTCGGTCGACAGTTCTGGTATGGTTGCGTAAGCACGGTCGGCAGGATTGGAGCCAGGGGGCGTAGATCCGAGACGAGAGGAGCTGCGCGATGTCTGACCCCAAAACGCTTACTCCAGAGCAGCGGATCAAAGAGCTTGAGCAGCAGCTTGAGCTGATGAGCCAGAAGGCTCAGTTTTTCGAGACGGTCGTTGATGTTCTGAAAAATGACTATGGTGTCTCGGTCGTAAAAAAGCGATCCGGCAAGTCCTCTCGCAAGGTCAAGTCGCAGGACTGAGCATTGCCAGGGCTTGTCAGTTTCTAGGCATCAGTCGACAGGCTTACTACAAGCGCAACCGGGCCGCTGACAGCAAAGCGCTTGAGGCAGATCGGGTGGTTGAGTTTGTTCAGCAAGTCCGGATGCGCCAGCCTCGGCTGGGTACACGCAAGCTGCACTATCTGCTGCATTGCCAACCTGACAGACGCTTCCAGGTTGGCCGAGATAGGCTGTTCCAGGTCTTGGGAGAGCGTCGTTTGCTAGTGCTACCTAAGCGCGCCTACCACAAGACGACACAGAGCTTTCATCACTTCTATCGCCATCCCAACCTTCTCAAGCCTGGCCCAAGTCAGATCGTTCCGACAAGGCCGGAGCATGTTTGGGTTGCCGACATTACTTACCTGCCCGCACGTAATGGCCCGCTGTACCTGAGCCTGGTAACGGATGCGTACTCTAGGAAAATTGTTGGCCACCACGTCCATGAAAGCCTGCATGCCGAATCGGTGGCGCAAGCTTTCAAGCAGGCATTACGGAAGCGAGGTCGTCGCCAGCCACTCGTCCATCATTCCGATCGAGGTATCCAATACTGCTCGGCGCTATACCAGTCACTTCATCAGCGGCATGGGGTTCAGTGCTCGATGACAGATGGGTATGACTGCTACCAGAACGCACTGGCCGAGCGAGTCAACGGAATCCTCAAGACGGAGCTGCTATTGAACAGTCCTGAAGACTTGGAGCAAGCAAGGCGGATGGTCGATGAGGCGGTGCAAATCTACAACACAGAGCGGCCTCATATGGCCCTGAAAAACAAAACGCCCGATGCGGTGCATCGGGCGTTTTGAGGCCTATCGGCCTACCTGAAAAGGTGTAAACCTATTTCAGGACTAGACACCTACAGACAGGCCCATCACTTCTACCGCTATCCCAACTTACGCAATCCTCAAGATGGAGCTGCTGTTGAGCAGCCCTGAGGATCCGGAGCAAGCGAGGCAGATGGTTGACGAGGCAGTGCAGCTTTAAAGCACAGAACGGCCTCATATGACCCTGAAAAACAAAACGCCCGATGCGGTGCATCGGGCGTTTTGAGGCCTGTCGGCGTACCTGAACAGGTGTAAACCTATTTCAGGGCTAGACACCTGCAATCGCTCTGGAAGCTGCCTGGCAGCCCCATGCGATAACCTTGTCAGAGCAGGAACAGCGTCGCCAGACCCAGGAAGATAAAGAAGCCACCACTGTCGGTCACCGCCGTGATCATCACGCTGGCACCCATGGCCGGATCACGCCCCAATCTTGCCAGGGTCATCGGGATCAACACCCCCATGAGCGCGGCCAGCAACAGGTTCAGGGTCATCGCTGCGGTCATCACCACACCCAAAGACCAGCTGCCATAGAGCCAGAACGCTACTATCCCGATAACGCCCCCCCAGATCAGCCCATTGAGCAGCGACACCGCCAACTCCTTGCGCATCAGGCGGCTGGTATTGCCCGGCGATACCTGGTCCAGCGCCATGGCGCGAACAATCATGGTGATGGTCTGGTTACCGGAGTTGCCACCAATCCCTGCCACGATCGGCATCAGCGCCGCCAGGGCTACCAGCTTCTCGATCGACCCCTCGAACAGGCCGATCACCCGGGAGGCCAGGAACGCGGTAATCAGGTTGATCGCAAGCCACGCCCAACGGTTGCGCAGCGAACGCCAGACCGAAGCGAAAATATCTTCCTCTTCACGCAGACCGGCCATGTTGAGGACTTCGCTTTCGCTCTCCTCACGAATCAGGTCGACCATTTCATCGATGGTCAAACGGCCGATCAAGCGATCGCTCTTGTCTACCACCGGCGCCGAAACCAGGTCGTAACGCTCGAAAGCCTGCGCAGCGTCGTAGGCATCTTCCTCAGGGTGGAAGGACACCGGGTCGGTCGCCATGACCTCCGCTACCTTCTTGTCCGGGTCGTTGACCAGCAAGCGCTTGATAGGCAGCACACCTTTGAGGATGCCGTCGTAATCAACCACGAACAGCTTGTCGGTGTGGTTGGGCAACTCTTTCAGGCGGCGCAGGTAGCGCAGCACCACTTCCAGGCTGATGTCTTCGCGGATGGTGACCATCTCAAAGTCCATCAGCGCACCGACCTGCTCCTCGTCATAGCTCAGCGCCGAACGCACACGCTCGCGCTGCTGGGCATCGAGGGTTTCCATCAGCTCGTGAACGACGTCGCGTGGCAGCTCCGGCGCCAGGTCGGCCAGCTCGTCAGCGTCCATTTCCTTGGCCGCAGCGAGCAATTCGTGATCATCCATGTCGGCGATCAGCGATTGGCGAACCGAATCGGAGACTTCAAGCAGGATGTCGCCATCACGATCCGAGCGCACCAACTGCCAGACCGTCAGGCGGTCTTGCAGGGGCAAGGCTTCGAGGATGTAGGCGATGTCTGCAGGGTGCAGGTCGTCGAGCTTGCGCTGCAATTCGACGAGGTTCTGACGGTGGACGAGGTTTTCCACCAGGTCGTGATGATGGCCTTCCTGACGATGGGTCAGGTCTTCCACCACGCGCTGGCGCTGCAGCAGTTCGACCACCTGGGCCAGGCGATCCTGCAGGCTCTCTTGCGCTTTCTTTACTTCTACTTCAGTCATAGGCGAACTCCACTCCCAGCAGCGGAGCACGCCGGGGGAATCAATCGGTCAGATCAAGCTGTATGAATCGTGTTAAGGAGTAACTACTGGGTAAGTCCATGGTGGTATTCCACAAGCCCCGGCGGGGCTGACGGGCGCAATCATACACTGCCTAAGCTGTCAGATCGCTTAAATTTTTGGCCAGAACAATCGTTTGCGCGATAAAGCTAGGACAACGCTCGAAGCTTTCTGTGCGACGGCTAGAGCGAAAGAAAAAACACATGCACCGCGCAAAAGGTTGTCGGGCCGGTTTACTTGGAGTTTAGCGGGCATCACTGATAAATCAGTGAGCGGTAGAAAACAAAAAGCCCGCTCAAATGAGCGGGCTTCTTGATGTATGGCGGACTCAGCAGGATTCGAACCTGCGACCGCTCGGTTCGTAGCCGAGTACTCTATCCAGCTGAGCTATGAGTCCGTGGTGGTAGTTTTAGACCAGGTTACCACTGGTTGGTTGAAGCGTCTTTGCAAGCAGAGCCACTTCGAAAGTGGCGGACTCAGCAGGATTCGAACCTGCGACCGCTCGGTTCGTAGCCGAGTACTCTATCCAGCTGAGCTATGAGTCCGTGATGGTATTTTTAGATCAGATTACCACTGATTGGTTGAAGCGCCTTTGCAAGCAAAGCCACTTCAAAAGTGGCGGACTCAGCAGGATTCGAACCTGCGACCGCTCGGTTCGTAGCCGAGTACTCTATCCAGCTGAGCTATGAGTCCGTGGTTGGTAGTTTTAGACCAGATTACCACTGGTTGATTGAAGCAACCTTGCAAGCAAAGCCACTTCAAAAATGGCGGACTCAGCAGGATTCGAACCTGCGACCGCTCGGTTCGTAGCCGAGTACTCTATCCAGCTGAGCTATGAGTCCGTGTCTTGCTGCGCATTATAGGTCGCTGAAACATTTTTGCAAGAACTTTTCGTTTAAAAACAACTACTTAGCGTTCTTACCGTTTACAGCGCCCTAAGCGAATAATGGCGGTGAAGGGGGGATTCGAACCCCCGATACCCTTATGAGGTATACTCCCTTAGCAGGGGAGCGCCTTCGGCCACTCGGCCACCTCACCGCAACACGAGGCGAATATTAAACAGGCTCTTCCTCGTTTGCAACCCTTTTTTTGAAAAAAACTTCAAAAGAATTAAAGGCTTGGCTCCTCATCCTTCTCTTTCTTGATCCGCAGGTAGATTTCCTCGCGGTGAACGGCCACTTCCTTAGGGGCGCTGACGCCGATACGCACCTGGTTTCCCTTGACGCCAAGCACCGTCACGGTGATCTCGCCGTCTCCAATGATCAGGCTCTCGGCGCACCGACGAGTCAGAATCAACATAGCTTTCTCCTTACGCAAACATTCAGGGATAACAGTCTGGGAACAACCGGACCTGGTCGCGGACGACGACGCAGGGCCTTGAAGCGCGTCACACCGGCAGGACAAGGCCTGTATAACGAGCAGAAACGCGAAGGGCGCGGCAAGCCGCGCCCCTCAAGGCAACGCCTTACTCGCCCTGTCGGGCAGGAGCATCAAGCTCGAACGCGGTATGCAGCGCGCGTACGGCCAGCTCCAGGTACTTCTCTTCGATGACCACCGAAACCTTGATCTCGGAGGTGGAGATCATCTGGATGTTGATGCTCTCCTTGGCCAGGGCTTCGAACATGCGGCTGGCAACACCTGCGTGCGAACGCATACCAACACCGACGATCGACACCTTGGCGATCTTGGTGTCGCCGATCACTTCCCGGGCACCGATTTCACGTGCGGTGTTTTCCAGCACGCTGTGGGCCTTCTCGTACTCGTTGCGGTGCACGGTGAAGGTGAAGTCGGTGGTGTTATCGTGCGAAACGTTCTGCACGATCATGTCCACTTCGATGTTCGCGGCGCTGATCGGGCCGAGGATCTTGAAAGCAACGCCCGGGGTGTCCGGCACGCCACGGATGGTCAGCTTGGCTTCATCACGGTTGAAGGCGATACCGGAAATGATCGGCTGTTCCATGGATTCCTCTTCATCAATGGTAATGAGGGTACCCGGACCCTCCTTGAAGCTGTGCAGCACGCGCAGCGGAACGTTGTACTTGCCGGCGAACTCGACCGAACGGATCTGCAGCACCTTGGAACCGAGGCTGGCCATTTCCAGCATCTCTTCGAAGGTGATCTTCTCCAGGCGGCGAGCCTGCGGCACCACACGCGGGTCGGTGGTGTAGACGCCATCAACGTCGGTGTAGATCTGGCACTCGTCAGCCTTGAGCGCGGCCGCCAGGGCCACGCCGGTGGTGTCGGAACCGCCACGGCCGAGGGTGGTGATGCTGCCGTGTTCGTCGACACCCTGGAAACCGGCCACCACTACTACGCGCCCTTCCTTCAGGTCGGCACGAATCTTCTGATCGTCGATCTGCAGGATGCGCGCTTTGTTGTGCGAGCTGTCGGTGAGGATACGCACCTGGTTGCCGGTGTAGGACACCGCCGGCACGCCACGCTTGATCAAGGCCATGGTCAGCAGGGCAATAGTGACCTGCTCACCGGTGGAGACGATCACATCCAGCTCACGCGGAACCGGCTGGTCGGTAATCTGCTTGGCCAGCTCGATCAGGCGATTGGTTTCGCCGCTCATGGCCGACAGCACAACCACCAGGTCGTCGCCCGCCTCACGGTGCTTCTTGACCTTGTCGGCAACCTGCTCGATCCGCTCGATGGAACCGACAGAGGTGCCGCCAAATTTCTGTACGATCAACGCCATTTCAATGGTGCCTCAGCCCACAAAGGGCCCCAAAAAAACCATCCAACATGAAGGGGCAAGTGACTAGACCACCCGCCCCTTCATCTCAAAGTCCCTGCTCTGCGAACGGCACGGCCAGCGCCAGGGCCTGGTCCAGCGCAGCGACGTCGACGCCACCACCCTGAGCCATGTCCGGACGGCCACCGCCCTTGCCACCCACCGCCGCAGCGGCTTGTTTCATCAGGTCACCAGCCTTGAGTTGGCTGGAGAGGTCCTTGGTCACGCCGGCCACCAGCACGACCTTGCCCTCATGCTCGCTGCCCAGCAGGATCACTGCGTGGCCGAGCTTGTTCTTCAGCTGATCGACCAGCGCCAGCAGGGCCTTGCCATCCTGCCCATCCAGGCGGGCAGCAAGCACCTTGGCGCCCTTGACCTCAACGGCCGCGTTGGAGAGATCATCCCCTGCGGCGCTGGCGGCCTTGGCCTGCAGCTGTTCCAGCTGCTTCTCCAGCTGGCGGTTGCGCTCAAGCACAGCCGACAGCTTGTCGATCAGGTTGTCACGGTTACCTTTGACCAGCTGCGCGGCTTCCTTGACCTGCTCTTCGGCAGCGTTCAGGTAGGCCAGCGCAGCAGCGCCAGTAACCGCTTCGATACGGCGCACGCCAGAGGCCACGCCGCCTTCGCTGATGATCTTGAACAGGCTGATATCGCCGGTGCGCTTGGCGTGAATACCGCCACACAGCTCGACGGAGAAATCGCCACCCATGCTCAGCACGCGCACGGTATCACCGTACTTCTCGCCGAACAGGGCCATGGCGCCCTTGCGCTTGGCGGTTTCGATATCGGTCAGCTCGGTTTGCACCGGGGTGTTCTTGCGCACCTCGCGGTTGACGATGTCTTCCAGGGCCTTGATCTGCTCCGGTTTCACCGCCTCGAAGTGGCTGAAGTCAAAACGCAGACGCTGGCTGTCGACCAGCGAGCCCTTCTGTTGTACGTGCTCACCCAGCACCTGGCGCAGAGCTTCGTGCAGCAGGTGGGTGGCGGAGTGGTTCAGCGAAGTGGCGTGCTGCACCTCGGCATCGACCTTGGCCTCGACCGGCGAACCGATGACCAGCGCACCACTGGCAACCACGCCATGGTGCAGGAAGGCACCACCGGTCTTGGTGGTGTCACGCACGTCAAAGCGCGCGGCGCCCGACTGCAGGTAGCCGGTGTCACCGACCTGGCCACCGGACTCGGCGTAGAACGGGGTGCGGTCCAGGACCACGACGCCCTGCTCGCCTTCACCCAGCTGGTCGACGGCCTGGCCGTCCTTGTACAAGGCAATGATCTTGCCCTGGCCTTCGGTGGCGTCATAGCCGAGGAAGTCGGTGGCGGTATCGACCTTGACCAGGCTGTTGTAGTCCATGCCGAAGGCGCTGGCCGAACGCGCACGCTCACGCTGGGCGTCCATTTCGCGCTCGAAGCCGGCCTCGTCGATGGTCAGCTCGCGTTCGCGGGCGATATCGGCGGTCAGGTCCATCGGGAAGCCGTAGGTGTCGTATAGCTTGAACACCACGTCGCCTGGCACCACGTTGCCTTTGAGCTGGGCCAGGTCCTGCTCGAGGATGCGCAGGCCCTGCTCCAGGGTCTTGGCGAACTGCTCTTCCTCGGCCTTGAGCACACGCTCGATGTGCGCCTGCTGGCTCTTCAGCTCCGGGAACGCCTCGCCCATCTCGGCGGCCAGGGCCGCGACGATCTGGTAGAAGAAGCTGCCCTTGGCGCCCAGCTTGTTGCCATGACGGCAAGCACGGCGAATGATGCGGCGCAGCACGTAGCCACGGCCTTCGTTGGACGGCAACACGCCGTCGGCGATCAGGAAACCACAGGAACGGATGTGGTCAGCCACGACCTTCAGCGAAGCCTGGCCGTCGTTGCTGCAACCGATGGCCTTGGCCGCGGCGATCAGCAGGTTTTGGAACAGGTCGATCTCATAGTTCGAGTGCACGTGCTGCATGACCGCACTGATGCGCTCCAAGCCCATGCCGGTATCCACCGACGGCGCTGGCAGCGGGTGCAGTACGCCGTCGGCAGTGCGGTTGAACTGCATGAAGACGTTGTTCCAGATCTCGATGTAACGGTCGCCGTCTTCTTCCGGGGAACCGGGTGGGCCGCCCCAGATATCGGCGCCGTGGTCGTAGAAGATCTCGGTGCAAGGGCCGCACGGGCCGGTGTCGCCCATGGTCCAGAAGTTGTCGGAGGCGTACGGGGCGCCCTTGTTGTCACCAATGCGCACCATGCGCTCGGCCGGCACGCCGACTTCCTTGGTCCAGATGTCGTAGGCTTCGTCGTCGCTGGCGTAGACGGTGACCCACAGTTTTTCCTTCGGCAGGTTCAGCCACTTGTCGGAGGTCAGGAAGTTCCAGGCGAAGGTGATCGCATCACGCTTGAAATAGTCACCGAAGCTGAAGTTGCCCAGCATTTCGAAGAAGGTGTGGTGACGCGCGGTGTAGCCGACGTTTTCCAGGTCGTTGTGCTTGCCGCCGGCGCGTACGCACTTCTGGCTGCTGACCGCGCGGGTGTAGGCGCGCTTTTCCTGGCCGAGGAAGCAGTCCTTGAACTGGTTCATGCCGGCGTTGGTAAACAGCAGGGTCGGGTCATTGCCCGGAATCAGGGAGCTGGAGGCGACTCGGGTGTGTCCCTGCTCCTCGAAGAAGCGAAGGAAGGCTTCACGGATTTCTGCGCTTTTCATAGGTTCTTCCACGGAAACGGCGGCCCCTGAGGGCAAACGCGTCGACGAAACGACGGCAAAGGGCCGCATTATATCGGTCCTGCAATCTCGGTGCAGTGTGTTTATGCGATCGAAAGCGTCGATGGGACGGCTTTTCAGGCTCATGCAAATGAAAATGACATGACTGGATGCTAAATGCAGCCTTTCGCCACTGGCAAGCCAATTACCGCCCAAGGGAAGGGAAAATGGAACAGACGGTGAATTAAAAGGTTTTCATCAAGTGATGGGATCCAGAATAGTGTCGCCTGCCTTAGGGGGATTTGCCCGTTTAGCAGGCGCCGCTGCTCTCAACCCAGGCGCTGGCCCGAATCCGGCACGATGAGGATCCCGGCGCGAAGCCCATTCTTGACCTTCGGGTTGGGGAAGATGATGCGCGCGCCCTCCTCCTCCACCACCCAGCGCATCTCGGCCAGGTCCTCGGCCAGCAGGTAACCCTTGCTCAGCTCCGAGAAGTTCTCGATGTCCGCCGGGAGGTGCAGGCGGAAGCCCTCGCTGTGCTTGATGATCTCGCGGGCAACGCTGAACAGCTTCAGGCCATCCAGCGAACCTTCGGTTTCGGGCTCGGTGCCTTCGATGATCTGGATCAGCCGCTCCTCCAGCTTGTCCAGGTTGACCTGCTCGTTCTGCCCGAACGGCCGCGCCTTGCCAAGCTCCAGGGTGAACGCCTCGGCATTGAGCTGCTCATAGGTGAAGGCACTGAAAGTGATCGAAGACTTGCTTTGCAGCAGCACCGCTTCCATGCCGGCCGCCGCCAGGCGAGCCAGCTCGCGACGGGAATGCTTGCGCCCCTCTTTATAAGGGTACAGGGCGAACTGCTCGATCTTGGAGCCACGGATGGCGGTATGCAGGTCATAATGCAGGCGGGTGCGATCCGGTTTGTTGAAGAACACCCGGGCAAACTGTTCAAGCTCGGCGGCACGCAAGGCTTCGAAACCACTGGAGAGCTCGTGGCGGCCATTGAACAGTCGATTGATATCCTGCTCGATGAAGCGCTCGCCCTTGCGGATGGCCGCCGGGTTGCCGAACAGGAACAGCACCCGTGCCTTGGGTTTGATCTTGCCGTTGGCAACGCCATGCAGCAGGCGCTCAAGCAGTTCGATAGGTGCCGTTTCGTTGCCATGGATACCGGCCGACAACAGCAGGTCAAGCCCACCATCTTCGCCCTCGGGTGGGCGCACTTCGAGTGCCCCCTCCCCCAGCCAGCGCAAACGCGCGCCCTTGGGGGTCACTTGGGTCTTCTCGGCCGGCTCGTGATCGGTCAGGGTCAGCTCAAGCAATTTGCCAAGGGCGAGCATAGGCGCTTCCTTAGTGGTGGTGGCCGCAGTCGGGGCCATGCACGTGATCATCGTCTTCGCCGACCTCTGCCGGCTCCATCTCCAGCTGCAGGCTGACCAGGTTGGTGGCCATCGGGCGCAGCAGCAAGTTGGCGTACTCGGCATCGTTCTCGTCGACGTCGACACCGATCAGCAGCTGGCCACGGCCGTCCTGCTGAATCCACACTTCCTTGCCTTGCCAGACCACCGCAAACCGGGTGCAGGAGGTTTCCAGCTGGGTGCCGTCATCATCTTCGAGGATCAGGCGCAGGGCGTCGGTCATTACAAATTCTCTCTTCAAGGTTGGCGTTGGAACGGATAGACCGAACCCAACTTCAGGATCTGGGTCAATTCATCCAGTGCCGTACGGCATTCGACCAGCAACTGCGGGTCAGCAAGGTCCGCTTCGCCCAGGCGGTCGCGGTAGTGCTTGTCGACCCACTGCAGCAGCGTGTCGTACAGCGGGGCAGTCATGATAACGCCTGGATTGACCGCCGCCAGTTCCGATTCTTTCAAGGCCACGCGCAAGCGCAGGCAAGCCGGGCCACCGCCGTTTTGCATGCTCTGCTTGAGGTCGAACACCTTGACCTCCTTCACTGCGCTGCCCTGGCTGGTCAGCTGCTGCAGGTACCCCCAGACGCGCTCGTTGTTGCGGCACTCTTCCGGCACCACCAGCAACATCGAACCGTCGTCGCGGCTGAGCAGCTGGCTGTTGAACAGGTAGGAACGCACCGCATCCTCTACCGCCACCGCTGCCCGCGGCACACGGATGGCCTGGAAGTTACCACCCTTGCTGGCCAGTTTAGCTTGCAGCTGTCCAAGCACCGTGTCGGTCTCCAGGAAAGCATCTTCGTGGTAGAACAGCACCTCGCCGTTGCCCACCGAAATCACATCATTGTGGAACACGCCCTGGTCGATCACCGCCGGGTTCTGTTGAGCGTAGACCACCCCGTCATCACGCAGGCCATGCAGCCTTGCCACCGCTTGGGAAGCCTCCAGGGTTTGACGGGCCGGGTACTTCTGCGGCGCAGGGTAACGACTGTCGAAGGCGCTGCGGCCATAGACGAAGAACTCGACGCCGGCCTCGCCATAATGGCGGCAGAAGCGCGTGTGGTTGGCCGCGCCCTCGTCGCCAAACTGTGCCACGGCAGGCAGCGCCGGGTGATGGGCAAAGTGTTTTTCGTTGTTGAACATGGCGGCCAGCACACGACTGGTGGTCGGGTGCTCGATGCTGCGGTGGTACTTGCAGTTGAGGTTGGCGGCAGTGAAATGCACGCGGCCATCGACGGTGTCGGCGCTGGGGCTGACGGTGGCGGCGTTGGCCACCCACATGCTCGACGCCGAACAGCTGGCGACCAGCAGCGGCATGGCCTCCTTGGCGGCACGCTGGATCACTTCGGCATCGCTGCCGCTGAAGCCCAGGCGGCGCAGGGCGGCAACGTCCGGGCGCTCCTGCGGCGCCAACACGCCTTGCTGGAAGCCCATGTCGGCCAGCGCTTTCATTTTCGCCAGGCCCTGGCGCGCCGCTTCACGCGGGTTGGACGCCTGCTGGCTGTTGCTCTGCGATGCCACGTTACCGTAGGACAAGCCGCCGTAGTTGTGGGTAGGCCCCACCAGGCCATCAAAATTCACTTCATAGGATTTCATCGGCTAGGCTCCGTGACCTGTTGTTATAGGGTGACGCCCGGCGTCAGGGTCGCCGGCAAGGCAAGGCTGGCGGTCTCCAGCGAAGCCACGGGGTACGCGCAGTAGTCGGCGGCGTAATAGGCACTGGCGCGATGGTTGCCACTGGCCCCCACGCCACCGAACGGCGCGCTGCTCGCAGCACCGGTCAGCTGCTTGTTCCAGTTGACGATGCCGGCGCGGCTGCGCAACCAGAAGTGCTGGTAGCGGGCATTGGAATCCGACAGCAGGCCGGCGGCCAGACCGTACTGGGTGTTGTTGGCCTCCTCGATGGCGGCATCGAAGTCGGCGTAGCGGATCACCTGCAACAGTGGGCCGAAAAACTCTTCGTCGGGGCGATCAGCCACTGCGGTGACATCGATGATACCCGGGGTCAGCAACGCGGCAGTGGCCTGCGGCTGGGTCATCTGCAGCAGGCCGGTGGCCCCCTTGCCGAGCAGGTCGGCCTGCGCCGCAACCAGCGCCTGGGCGGCCTGCAACGAGATCACCGAGCCCATGAAGGGCGCAGGCTGTTGATCGAAGGCGCCGACAGTGATGGTTTTGCACACTTCGACCAGCCGCGCGAGCAGCGCATCACCCCAAGCGCCCTGCGGCACCAGCAGGCGACGCGCACAGGTGCAGCGCTGGCCGGCGGAGATGAACGCCGACTGGATGATGGTGTATACCGCCGCATCGAGGTCCTTGACCTCATCCACCACCAGCGGGTTGTTGCCGCCCATTTCCAGCGCGAGAATCTTGTCCGGACGGCCGGCGAACTGCTGGTGCAGCAGGTTGCCGGTGCGGCTGGAGCCGGTGAAGAACAGGCCATCGATGCCCGGGTTTGCCGCCAGCGCCACGCCGGTTTCGCGCGCGCCCTGGACAAGGTTGAGCACACCGATCGGCAAGCCAGCGGCAATCCAGCAATTGACCGTCAGCTCGGCGACCTTGGGGGTCAGCTCACTCGGCTTGAACACCACACAGTTGCCCGCCAGCAACGCCGGGACGATATGCCCGTTTGGCAGGTGGCCAGGGAAGTTGTACGGGCCGAACACGGCGACCACGCCGTGGGGCTTATGCCGCAGCACGGCGGTGGCATCGGCCAGCGGGCCACTTTTTTCACCGGTGCGCTCACGGTAGCTCTGCACGGAAATCGCCACCTTGTTGACCATACTGGTGACTTCCGTCACCGATTCCCACAGCGGTTTGCCGGTTTCCTCACCAATGCAGTAGGCCAATGCCTCCGAATGCTGCTTCAACTGCTCGGCAAATTTTTCCAGCACATCGATACGTGCTTCCAGGCTCAGCTTGGCCCAGGCCGGGAAGGCCTGGCGCGCTGCCTGCACGGCTGCATCGACCTGGCTGGCCTCAGCGCCCTGCCCTTGCCAGATGACAGCCTGGGTCACCGGGTTGAGCGACTGCAGGGTTTCACCCTGGCCGGCCTGCCAACTGCCGGCGATGTAATGCGTGGTCATTTACTGGGCCTCCCGGCTTGCCGATAGCGGCACCGCCCGCACGTTGTCGCCGGCGCCCATGCGCAGGCGCTTGGCGGTCAGCGGGTCGACCACCAGGGTGCCCGCAGCCAGGCGGGCGGGTGCAGCGGTAATGCGGCAGTCGTCACGCTTGCGGTTGTGGATGATGTAAGGGGTGGCGTCATCGCCGGGTGTGCCCACGGCCAACACCAGCGTCTGGCTCTCGCGCACGGCGCGAATCTTCGAGGTTTCGCATTCGATGGCCGGGCCTGCGTCGAAGATGTCGACATACCCCTGGTAGTTGAAGCCTTCCTGCTTGAGCATGGCCAATGCAGGCTCGGTATCGGTGTGCACACGGCCTATGACGCTGCGCGCCGCCTCGGACAGGAAGCAGGTGTACAGCGGGAACTTGGGCATCAGCTCGGCGATGAACGACTTGTTGCCTACGCCGGTGAGGTAGTCGGCCTGGCTGAACTCCATCTTGAAGAAGTGCCGGCCCAGGCTTTCCCAGAACGGCGAGCGGCCGTGCTCATCGGACATGCCGCGCATCTCGGCGATGATCTTGTTGCCGAACAGCTCGGGAAACTCGGCGATGAACAGCATGCGTGCCCGCGACAGCAGGCGGCCATTGACCCCGGAGCGGTAGTCGCTGCGCAGAAACAACGAGCACAGCTCCGAATTGCCGGTCAAGTCGTTGGCCAGGAACAGGGTCGGGATCTCGCGGTAGATGCCCAACTCCTGCGAGGCGCTGACGGTCAGGCCGACCCGGTAGTTGTACCAGGGCTCGCGCAGGCCGACGGCCCCGGCGATGGCACTGATGCCAACCACCAGGCCTTCATCGTTTTCCAGCACGAACAGGTAGTCGGTGTCGCCACGCTCGGCCTCACCACGGAAGCTCTTCTCGGCCCAGCCGACCCGATGGCCGAGGCGCTCCTCGTTGGCCGGCAAAGTGGTCAGCCCGGTGGTGCCGGTGCTGCGTGCCAATTCGATCAGCGCAGGTAAATCGCTGCTGCGTACAGGACGAACGATCATGCTATCTCCTTGTGCGGCAGCTGCGGCCACCGCAAAACTCTCTGTTCCCAGGCTTCAGACCGCGACCAGGCGCACACTGGCGCCCTCGCCCACACCCAGCGCTTCGGCGGCCTCGGCACTGAGGCTGACCGGTTTGCCCGGCACCCAGTCCAGTTCCAGCAGCACCGCGCGGTAATCTTGCAGCTGGCCATTGCACACCAGGTACGGGCGGCCACCTTTGTGCGGTACCTCCTCCAACCTGACCGGCACTGCCCGGCTCTGGGCGATGGAGCGAATGCCCGAGGTACGGGCATGCAGGGTCGGCCCGCCGTCGAAGATGTCGATGTAATGCTCGGTCTCGAAGCCTTCGCGCATGAGGATGTCGAACGTGATCTGCGCGCGTGGATGCACCTGGCCCATGGCTTCCTGCGCAGCGTCCGGCAGCAGTGGCACGTAAATCGGGTAGTGCGGCATCAGTTCGGCAAGGAAGGTGCGACTTTTAAGGCCGCACAGACGCTCGGCATGGGCGTAGTTGAGGTCGAAGAAGTTACGCCCGATGGCGTCCCAGAACGGCGACTCGCCCTGTTCGTCGCTGTAGCCGACGATCTCGGTGACCACCGAATCGGCGAAGCGCTCAGGGTGGGATGCCATGAACAGCAGGCGGCCACGCGAATTGAGCTCGGCCCAGCCACTCTCGACCAGTTCGGGCAGCACGTAGAAACTGGTCAGCAGGCTGTTGCCGGTGAGGTCGTGGCACAGCGACAAGACGTGGATCTTGTTGTGGATCTTCAGCTCGCGCGAGGCGTGTACGAACGTCTCGTTACGGAAGCTGTAGAACGGCTCGGAGTAGCCGGCCGAAGCGACGATGGCCGAGCAGCCGGCGAGCTTGCCGGTCTTGCTGTCTTCGAGCACGAAAAAGTAGCTCTCCTCGCCATTGAAGCTGACTTCAGCGGCGAACGAGGTTTCCGAGGCGGCAATCTTGTCGCCCAGGCGGGCGGTATCGTCCGGCAGCGAGGTGACACCAACGGGGCTGTCTGCAGCCATGCGCTGCACTTCATTAAGATCAGCCATTTGCGCGGGGCGCATCACCAGCATGGTGTCACTCCTTTGGAAAAACTGGCCGTTCACGACGGCACGGAAAAACGGCGGGCGCGCGATTGACACTGCAAGCACGCGCCCGCACTGGAATTCAGCTTTCGCCGACCCGCTCAGGGCCAGCGAAAGGACCGCAGGCGAATCAGGCCTGGGTCAGTTTGGCCACAGCACGCTCGAAGCGGTCCAGGCCTTCATCGATGTCGGCATCTTCGACCACCAGGCTTGGCGCGAAGCGCACCACATCCGGGCCGGCCTGCAGCACCATCACGCCTTCCTTCTCGGCGGCGTTGAGGACGTCCTTGGCCTTGCCCTGCCAGGCTTCGGTCAGCACGCAACCGATCAGCAGGCCGACGCCACGCACCTGGGTGAACAGGCTGTACTGCTGACCGATCTGCTCCAGGCGGGCCTTGAAGCGCTCGTGCTTGGCCTTGATGCCAGCCAGGGTTTCCGGGGTATTGATCACATCCAGCACGGCGCAGGCGACGGCACAGCCCAGCGGGTTGCCGCCGTAGGTGGTGCCGTGGGTGCCGACGGCCAGGTGCTTGGCGATCTCGCTGGTGGTGAGCATGGCACCGATCGGGAAACCACCGCCCAGGCTCTTGGCGCTGGTCAGGATGTCCGGGGTCACGCCGTAGTGCTGGTAGGCATACAGCGAGCCGGTACGGCCGACACCGGTTTGCACTTCGTCGAAGATCAGCAGGGCATTGTGCTCGTCGCACAGCTTGCGCGCGCCTTCCAGGTACGCCTTGTCAGCCGGGACTACACCGCTCTCGCCCTGGATCGGCTCGATCACCACGGCGCAGGTCTTGTCGGAAATGTGCGCCTTCAACGCTTCCAGGTCGTTGTACGGCACGTGGCTGATGCCGGTGATCTTCGGGCCGAAACCGTCGGAGTACTTCGGCTGGCCACCGACGCTGACGGTGAACAGGGTGCGACCGTGGAAGCTGTTCACGGTGGCGATGATTTCGTGCTTTTCGGGGCCGAAGCGGTCATGGGCGACGCGACGGGCCAGCTTGAAAGCGGCCTCGTTGGACTCGGCGCCGGAGTTGCAGAAGAACGCGCGCTCGGCAAACGTGGCGTCGACCAGCTTGTGCGCCAGGCGCAGGGCCGGCTCGTTGGTGAAGACGTTGGAAACGTGCCAGAGGGTGTTGGCCTGGTCGGTCAGGGCCTTGACCAGTGCCGGGTGGCAATGGCCCAACGCGTTCACCGCGATGCCGCCGGCAAAGTCGATGAGCTCGCGACCCGACTGGTCCCAGACGCGGGAGCCCTCGCCTCGCACAGGAATGAAGGCCGCCGGAGAATAATTAGGGACCATGACCTGGTCGAAATCGGCACGTTGCACCGGGGCTTGCTCAACGGACATCTGAGTCTCCTGAAGAGGAACGCTGGCCTGGAATTGGCGAGCGATGGGGGGGATTGTAAGGACTGATCAGCGCCTGTCCTTGCGGCCAAGCGACAACTTGTTACAGCGCAAAACCCAGTTTCAGCCGGGCTTTCGGCAATGCGACAAACACTGTCGCAATCGCGCAGTGTAACGGCAGAGAGGGACTGGGTGAACGGGTGTTCACATATGAAAGAAGTTCGACTGCAGCAGCCTCATCGCCGGCAAGCCGGCTGCCACAAAAAGCTGCGGCGCTCGGTCATTTGTGGGAGCCGGCTTGCCGGCGATGAGGCCAGAGCAGCCCGCGAAGAATTCAGCCCTTTTCGGCAGGCGCCGAACTCAACTCGAACGGGCTGCTGCTGCGCCGCTGGTTGCGGTCTTCCCGCGGCGTTGCGCCAAAGAAATTGCGGTACGCACTGGAGAAATGCGGCCCCGAAGAGAACCCGCAGGACAACCCGATCTGGATGATCGACTTGCTGGTCTGCATCAGCATCTGCCGCGCCTTGTTCAGTCGCAACTCGAGGTAGTACTGGCTCGGCACCCGATTGAGGTACTGCTTGAAAATGCGCTCCAACTGCCGGCGCGACACACACACATGCTGAGCGATTTCGTCGGTGGTCAGCGGCTCTTCGATGTTGGCTTCCATCAGCAGCACTGCCTGGGTCAGCTTCGGATGGCTGGAACCCAGGCGATTCTGCAAGGGAATGCGCTGACGCTCCCCCCCTTCGCGAATGCGCTCGACCACCAACTCCTCGGACACCGCACCGGCAAGTTCAGCACCATGATCGCGCGCCAGCACCGCCAGCAACAGGTCGGTCACGGCCATGCCGCCACAGGCGGTCAGGCGATCACGGTCCCAGTCGAACAGGTGACTGGTGGCGATGACCTTGGGGAAGCGCTCGGCAAAATCGTCCTGCCAGCGCCAATGCACTGCGGCGCGGTAGCCGTCGAGCAGGCCGAGCATGGCCAGTGGGTACACGCCGGCGGACAACCCGCCGATCATGCAACCGCTGCGCGCCAGCTGCTTGAGTGCCGTCGACAGGGAAGACCCCACCGCCTGTGGCAGTTCGTCCGCCAGCAAAAACAGCTTGTGGTAACCCTCGAGCCGACCGTTCCAAGGCTCGCCCGGCAAACGCCAGGCGCCCTCCTCGGCAGGTTCGGCCTGCAGGAAAGTCAGCTCGTAGGACACATCAGGATGCACCCGCTGCGCCACCTGCAATACGTCTTCCGCCAGCGCCAGGGTAAGCGGCTTGGTGCTTGGCCAGATGAGAAAACCGATTCGCTGGGTGGTCATAGGGAGAGGTCCGAAACCTGAGGTCGTTCGAGTCTGTGGCGCCGGGTCAGGCTGCGCTCGCTGCGCAGCATGCCCTATTCTGGTGCAAAGGTGCAGCCTTTACTTCAGGCTGCCGGAGAGAAACTGCTTGAGCCGTTCCGATTGCGGGCTGGCCAGCACCTCGCGCGGGCAGCCGGTTTCTTCGACCAAGCCCTTGTGCAGGAACACCAGCTGGTTGGACACCTCGCGGGCAAAGCCCATCTCGTGCGTCACCACCACCATGGTCCGGCCTTCCTGGGCCAGGGCCTGCATCACCTTGAGCACATCACCGACCAGCTCAGGGTCGAGCGCCGAGGTCGGTTCGTCGAACAGCATAACCTCAGGCTCCATGGCCAGCGCCCGGGCAATTGCCACACGTTGTTGCTCACCACCGGACATGTGCCCGGGGAAGGCGTCCTTGCGGTGCGCCACACCCACCTTGGCCAGGTAGTGCTCGGCCTTTTCCAGGGCTTCCTTCTTGCTGACGCCCAGTACGTGCACCGGCGCCTCGATGATGTTCTCCAGCGCGGTCATGTGCGACCACAGGTTGAAGTGCTGGAAGACCATCGACAGGCGCGAGCGCATGCGCTGCAGCTGGCGCGGGTCGGCGGCCTTGAGCGCGCCGTCCTTGCCGGCGACCAGCTTGAGCTCTTCATTGTTGAGCAGGATCTTGCCGGCGTGCGGCTGCTCCAGCAGGTTGATGCAGCGCAGGAAGGTCGACTTGCCCGAGCCGCTGGAGCCGATGATGCTGATCACATCGCCTGCCTTGGCCGCCAGGGACACACCCTTGAGCACTTCATGGCTGCCGTAGCGCTTGTGCAGGTCTTGGACTTCGAGTTTGTACATGCTGTCGGTTCTCACAGAGCGTTCAGTGCTTGCGCGGCGCCAGGTAGCCGAGCCAGCGGCGTTCGGCCATCTTGAACAGGCGCACCAGGATGAAGGTCAGGCACAGATAGAACACGCCCGCCGTGATGTAGGCCTCGAAAGGCAGGTAGTACTGGGCATTGACCGTGCGTGCGGCACCGGTGATGTCGATCAGGGTCACGATCGACGCCAGGCTGGTGGTCTGCAGCATCATGATCACTTCGTTGCTGTATTGCGGCAGCGCCCGGCGCAGGGCCGACGGCAGCAGGATGCGGCGGTACATCTTCATGCGCGACATGCCCATGGCCTTGGCCGCCTCAATCTCGCCATGGGGCGTGGCCTTGAGGCTGCCGGCGATGATTTCGGCGGTGTAGGCACTGGTGTTGACGCCGAACGCCAGGCAGGCACAAAAGGTGGCGCTGGACAGCAACGGCCAGAAGATACTCTCGCGCACGGCCTCGAACTGCGCGAGGCCGTAGTAGATCAGGAACAGCTGCACCAGCATCGGCGTGCCGCGGATCACATAGGTGTAGAGCCAGGCCGTGAGGTTGACCACCGGCTGCTTGGACACGCGCATCAGGCCCAGCGGAACAGCCGCCAACAGGCCGAAGAACAGCGATATCGCCAGCAGCTTGAGGGTGGTCAGCAGGCCGCCGAGGTACAGCGGCATGGCCTCCCAGACGACGTTGTAGTCGAAGATCATAGTTCAGCCACCTTGACGCCCACCGAGTAGCGCTTCTCGAGATACTTCAGGGCCAGCAGCGAGACACTGGTCAACACCAGGTACAACGCCGCCACCGCCAGGAAGAAGGTAAAGGGTTCGCGAGTGGCATCTGCCGCCTGCTTGGCCTTGAACATCATGTCCTGCAGGCCGACCACCGAGATCAGCGCGGTGGCTTTGGTCAGCACCAACCAGTTGTTGGTGAAGCCCGGGATCGCCAGGCGGATCATCTGCGGCACCTGGATGCGGAAGAACACCTGACGGTTGCTCATGCCATAGGCCACGCCGGCTTCGGCCTGGCCCTTGGGAATCCCCAGAAAGGCGCCGCGGAATGTCTCCGACAGATACGCGCCAAAGATGAAGCCCAGCGTGCCGATACCGGCAACCAGCGGGTTCAAGTCGATGTAGTCGTCGTAGCCGAGCAGCGGCGCCACTCGGTTGATGATGTCCTGGCCGCCATAGAAAATCAGCAGGATCAGCACCAGATCCGGAATCCCACGGATCACGGTGGAATACATGTCACCCAACCAGGCCAGCCAGCGCACCGGCGACAAGCGCAGCGCCACGCCAATCAGGCCGAGCACGATGGCCAGGGCCATCGACGACAAGGCGAGCTGCAGCGTCAGCCACGCCCCGTCGAGGATGACTGCCCCGTAGCCTTTCAACATGATGAGGTCCTCGACCTAGAGAATGAAAAATGGTGCAAACCTCAGAGCCTCTGCTGTTTGCACCATTGCACAGGTGAAACTCGACGTCTTACTTCGAGTCTGGACCGTAGATGTCAAAGTTGAAGTACTTCGCTTCAATTTGCTTGTACTTGCCGTTGGCGCGGATGGCGTCGATGGCGGCGTTGATACGGTCGGCGTTGGCCTTGTCGCCCTTGCGCACGGCGATGCCGACGCCGTCACCGAAGTACTTCACGTCGGTGAACGAAGGGCCAACGAAGGCGAAGCCCTTGCCGGCGTCGGTTTTCAGGAAACCGTCTTCGAGCAGGGTAGCGTCGGCCACGGTGCCGTCCAGACGGCCAGCAGAGACGTCCAGGTAGATTTCGTTCTGGGTACCGTATGGCACGACGGTAGCGCCTTGCGGGGCCAGCACTTCCTTGGCGAAGCGGTCGTGGATCGAGCCGCGCTGCACACCGATCTTCTTGCCTTTGAGTTCAGCCAGGCTGTCGCTCACCGCGGTGCCTTCCTTCATGACCAGGCGAGCTGGGGTCAGGTAGTAACGCTTGGTGAAGTCGACCGATTTCTTGCGGTCGTCGGTGATCGACATGGACGAGAGGATGGCGTCGATCTTGCGCACTTTCAGCGCCGGGATCAGGCCATCGAACTCTTGCTCGACCCAGGTGCACTTGGCTTTCATCTCTTCGCACAGGGCGTTGCCGATGTCGTAGTCGAAACCAGCGATGCTGCCATCAGGCTGCTTGAAGGCGAAGGGTGGGTAAGCGGCTTCGATACCGATTTTCAGCGGTTTTTCGTCGGCCTGCGACACCAGGGAAAACACGGACAGCGCCAGGGCGCCAAGCAGTGCGAGCTTCTTCATCAGGTAACTCCATCGGTACGGGGCAATACGAGGCAGGGTAACAACTGCCCGCTATGCGAATGGGTACAGCGCGAGCCGCGCAGGGTTCGACCAAGGTCGCAGACCACGAGCGAGTGAGTGGCATTTTAACGACAGCCCGGTAGTCGATATTTCTTCAAAGCGACAACTACTTATAGAAGCGCTTGAAATCGCGGCGGGCGATGTTGACAGCTTTTGCAAAACATGCAAGAGCTCAAGAAAAATAACCTATAAGCAAAGCAATTACTGGGCCTATTATTGGCAAAGCCTTGTACGACGGCAAGTGTAGCGTGAGGCCCCGCAACAAATGCGCGCAAATCCGCACCGAAATGAGACCGGGCTGTTTCCCTGCGCCCCGTTCCTGGGCAAGAACGGTGACAGAAGAGTTACCGATGAATGTCGAGTAACAGTAAAGCAAAAACCCCGCCGGTTGCCCAAGCGGGGTTTCGCAACAGGGGCTGCTTGCCAGCCCCGGCGCCATCAAGCCGTTGCCAGGTTCATCGCCTTGTGGGTATCGATCAGGTGCTGCACCACGCCCGGGTCGGCCAGGGTGGAGATATCACCCAGCGCATCGTACTCGCCGGTGGCGATCTTGCGCAGGATGCGCCGCATGATCTTGCCCGAGCGGGTCTTTGGCAGGCCCGGCGCCCACTGGATCACATCCGGCGAGGCGATCGGGCCAATCTCCTTGCGCACCCAGTTCTTCAGCTCCAGGCGCAGCTGCTCGCTGGACTCCACGCCAGCATTGAGGGTGACATAGACATAGATGCCCTGCCCCTTCAGGTCATGCGGCACACCCACCACCGCAGCCTCGGCCACCTTGGCGTGGGCAACCATCGCGCTTTCGATCTCGGCGGTGCCCATGCGGTGGCCGGACACGTTGAGCACGTCATCCACCCGGCCGGTGATCCAGTAGTAGCCATCCTCGTCGCGGCGCGCGCCGTCACCGGTGAAGTACATGCCACGGAAGGTCTTGAAGTAGGTATCGACGAAGCGGTCGTGGTCACCATACAGCGAACGCGACTGGCCCGGCCAGGAGTCGAGGATCACCAGGTTGCCCTCGGCAGCGCCATCGATCAGGTTGCCCAGGTTATCCACCAGCGCCGGCACCACCCCGAAGAACGGGCGGGTCGCCGAACCCGGCTTGAGGCCGGTGGCCCCCGGCAGCGGACTGATCAGGATGCCGCCGGTCTCGGTCTGCCACCAGGTGTCGACGATCGGGCAACGCTCCTTGCCCACGGTCTTGTAGTACCAGTTCCAGGCTTCCGGGTTGATCGGCTCACCCACCGAACCAAGCAAACGCAGGCTGGAACCGTCGGCGCCGGCCACTGCGGCTTCGCCTTCGGCCATCATCGCGCGGATGGCGGTTGGCGCGGTGTAGAGGATGTTGACCTTGTGCTTGTCGACGATCTTCGACACCCGGGTGATGTCCGGGTAGTTCGGCACGCCCTCGAACAGCAGGGTGGTCGCGCCATTGGCCAGCGGGCCGTAGACGATGTAGCTGTGGCCAGTGACCCAGCCGACGTCGGCGGTGCACCAGTAGACTTCGCCAGGGCGGTAGTCGAACACGCGCTCGTGGGTGAGCGCGGCGTACACCAGGTAGCCGCCGGTGGTGTGCAACACGCCCTTGGGCTTGCCAGTGGAGCCGGAGGTATAAAGGATGAACAGCGCTTCCTCAGCGCCCATTTCCTTGGGCGCACAATGGCTGGACGCGACCTTCATCAGGTCTTCGTACCAAATGTCGCGGTGCTGGTGCCAGGCGATGTCGCCACCGGTGCGCTTGCACACGATGATCTTCTGCACGCTGTTGGTTTCCGGGTTGGTCAGCGCCAGGTCGACGTTGGCCTTGAGCGGCGTGCGACGGCCGCCGCGCACGCCTTCGTCGGCGGTGATCACCACCTTGGACTTGCAGTCGATGATGCGCCCGGCCAGCGCTTCCGGCGAGAAACCACCGAATACCACCGAGTGAATGGCACCGATGCGGGCACAGGCCAGCATGGCTACCACGGCTTCCGGGATCATCGGCATATAGATAGTCACCACATCACCCCGGTGCACGTCCTGGCCGCGCAAGGCGTTGGCGAACTTGCAGACCTGCTCGTGCAGCTCGCGGTAGGTGATGTTGCGGTGTTCGGAAGGGTCGTCGCCCTCCCAGATGATTGCCAGCTGGTCGCCGCGCTGCTCAAGGTGGCGGTCCAGGCAGTTGGAAGAAACGTTCAGAGTGCCGTCGGCAAACCACTTGATATCGACATGATGGTCGTCGAAGGAAGTCTGCTTGACCTTGGTGAAAGGCTTGATCCAGTCAAGCCGCTGGGCCTGCTCGCGCCAGAAGCCGTCCGGGTTGATCACCGATTGCTGGTACATGGCCTTGTAGGTGGCCTCGTCGGTCAGGGTAGTGGCCGCAACCTCGGGACGAACGGGATACAGTGGAGCCGCACTCATCTGTGTTACCTCGGTGTAATAGTTGTTTTTGTATGGAACCGTTTGTAACTGTACCAGAGCGGCAAAAGCCATACGACGATGGTAGTAACGCGACAGGGTGCGCCAGCCGTGATCTACGGGGAAGGCTCTAGGCCGCAGCCGGCAGCCCGGCAAGGGGAAAAAACGAGGGATCTTGCCGGTGGATTGTTACAGATTCTGTCAAAAGGCGAAAAAACTTTATCAAAACGCCATCTGTTTCCCTTAATTACCGAGGCATAAGATTCACCTCGCCAGCAACGGCAATGCGATTAACCACTGGCATTAGTAACAGCCCCCACGAAGGCAACCTGTTAATCGCACGCTAATCCGATAGTTGAAAACTTGGCTATCTTCGCGGCGCCACAAGCGCCGCGCGCCCCCTCACGACCTTAGACAGGTAAATAGAAAATGAAAGCTTTACTGGTATTGGTACTTGGCGGTCTTTGCAGCGCGGCGATGGCCGGCGAGGCAAACGATGTCGAGCAGATTCCGGTTGAACAGTACAGTTACTCGCAGCACCTGGACATCGCCCGCGTCATCTCCATGAGCGAAGTACCCAACGTCTGCGAAGTAGTGCCCGCCCGCATGACCTACGAGGACTCCAAGGGCCAGAAGCACATTCTCGAATACCGTGTGATGGGTAACGGCTGCTCCAACGGCTGAAGTTTTTTCGACGGAACAGGGCCCCTGCGGGGCCCTTTCGCGATACAACTATTCCGCCGACTTCCCAAGCGAATAATCTCTTAATTTGTTGGCAATAGTTGTATGTGATACGCCCAGGCGTTTACCCAATGCTCGACTACTGGGGTATTCAGCCATCAAACTTTCCAAGACCGCCTTTTCAAATCGTCCGACAATCTCTGAAAGATCCCCGTCCAGCGAAAACTCCCCCAGCGGTTGCCGCACGCCATAATCCGGCAAGCGGACATGTTCGCTCTTCACTACCCCGCCTTCACACAGTGAAACGGCCTGGAACAGCACGTTTTCCAGTTGCCGTACATTGCCCGGCCAATGATAGTGCGCCAGTTTTTCCATCGCCGCCGGCGCCAGGCGTGGCAAGGCACACCCAATCTGCCGGCTGGCCTGGTCGAGGAAGTGCTGCACCAGCCCGTCCAGGCCATCCATGCATTCGCGCAACGGCGGAATGTGCAACGACAGCACATTGAGGCGGTGGTACAGGTCCTGGCGAAACTCGCCACGTGCGCAGAGTTCGGAAAGGTCCACCTGGGTCGCGCAGATCACCCGCACATCGAGGTATACCTCTTCATCGCTGCCTACACGGCGGAAGCAACCATCCTGCAAAAAGCGCAACAGTTTCACCTGCAGGCGCGGGCTCATCTCCCCTACCCCGTCAAGGAACAGCGTGCCGCCGGCAGTCAGCTCCAACAGCCCCAGCTTGCCCTCGGCGCGTGCGCCCTCGAATGCGCCCGGGCCGTAACCGAACAGCTCGGTTTCAGCCATGGATTCCGGCAGGCCGGCACAGTTGAGCGCCATCAGGGGCGCCTGGCCGCGCGGGCTGGCCAGGTGGCAGGCACGGGCCAGCAACTCCTTGCCGGTACCGGTCTCGCCTTCGATCAGCAACGGCGCATCCAGTGGCGCCATGCGCCGCGCCTCCCTCACCACCGCCGCCATGACCCGCGAGCTCTGGAAAATGCTGTCGAAACCGCGCAGCTCCTGCTTGCGCACGTTGTAGATGCGCTCGCCGATTCGGTCGGCGCGGTGCAGGGTCAGTACGGCGCCAGCCAACGCCTCGCTGTCATCGTGCTCGGACTGCAACGGCGCGATATCGGCAAGGAACACATCACCTTTGACCTTGACGCGCAGGCCATTGATTCGCGATTTGTTCGAGCGCACCAATTCCGGCAGGTCGAAGTCCTCGACATAACGCGCCAACGGCATGCCCGGCACCTCGTCGACGCGCACGCCGAGCAACTGCGCCGCAGTACGGTTGGCGGCAACGATGCTGCCGCCCATGTCGACCGACAGCACCGGGAAATCCAACGCACCCAACAGCGCGTTCAGCTCCATGTGCCGCCGTTCGCTGGGCATCAGGCCAACGCGCTTGACCCCGAACACACCGGCGATCGACTCGAACTTGGGGCGTAACGCCTGGAACTGCAAATTGATCAGGTTCGGGCAATGCAGGTAGATGGCATTGCCATGGTCGCCACCCACCTCGCCACGCAGTACGTTGATACCGTACTCCACCAGCAGGTTGAGGATGTCGCGAAGAATGCCGATGCGGTTTTGGCAATGCACTTTGATACGCATGGAAGCTCTCGAAGCGGCGAAGTTTTGCAACTCAGCCCGGAAAAGTCGTAAAGAAAAGCTGACGAAAATCTTCTGAGCGCCAGCCTGCTACGGCGAATTTTCCGCGATGCACGGCAATTTGTAAAATTATCGTTACAAAAACACTTCACAAAGCCGGTTGAAGACGCAAAGCAGCCCGTGCAATTCGGCTGACGAAGGGATATTCCTTAGGTATGTCGTGGACATAACAAGAAAGCCCTCACCAGGAGAGCCACATGAAACAGACGCAGTACGTGGCACGCGAGCCCGATGCGCACGGTTTTATCGACTACCCGCAGCAAGAGCATGCGGTGTGGAACACGCTGATTACCCGCCAGCTGAAAGTGATTGAAGGCCGTGCGTGCCAGGAATACCTCGACGGCATCCAGCAGCTCAAGCTGCCCCACGATCGCATCCCGCAACTGGGTGAGGTCAACAAGGTGCTGGGCGCCACCACCGGCTGGCAAGTTGCCCGCGTACCGGCGCTGATCCCCTTCCAGACCTTCTTCGAGCTGCTGGCCAGCAAGCGCTTCCCGGTCGCCACGTTCATCCGTACGCCGGAAGAACTGGATTACCTGCAGGAACCGGACATTTTCCACGAAATCTTCGGCCACTGCCCGCTGCTGACCAACCCTTGGTTCGCCGAATTCACCCACACGTACGGCAAGCTGGGCCTGGCCGCGACCAAGGAACAGCGCGTGTACCTGGCGCGGCTGTACTGGATGACCATCGAGTTCGGCCTGATGGAGACCCCGCAAGGCTGCAAGATCTATGGCGGTGGCATCCTCTCGTCGCCGAAGGAGACCGTCTACAGTCTGTCGAGCGAGCCGGAGCACCAGGCCTTCGACCCGGTCGAGGCCATGCGCACCCCCTACCGCATCGACATTCTGCAGCCGCTCTATTTCGTGCTGCCGAACCTCAAGCGCCTGTTCGACCTTGCCCACGAAGACATCATGGGCATGGTCCAGCACGCCATGCAGCTGGGGCTGCATGCACCGAAATTTCCACCCAAGGTCGCCGCCTGAGCGGCCTTGCGACAACAACTCGAAGCGGAAAACAACCCATGAATGCCTTGAACCAAGCCCATTGCGAAGCCTGCCGCGCCGATGCGCCGAAAGTTACCGACGACGAGCTGGCCGAACTGATCCGCGAGATCCCGGACTGGAACATCGAAGTACGCGACGGCCACATGGAGCTGGAGCGCGTCTTCCTGTTCAAGAACTTCAAGCACGCCCTGGCCTTCACCAACGCTGTGGGCGAAATCGCTGAAGCCGAAGGCCATCACCCAGGCCTGCTGACCGAATGGGGCAAAGTCACCGTGACCTGGTGGAGCCACTCGATCAAAGGCCTGCACCGCAACGACTTCATCATGTGCGCGCGCACCGACAAGGTGGCCGAGACAGCCGAAGGGCGTAAGTAAGCCGGCTAACAGGGCCGCTGTGCACCACCCGATGGCGCACGGCGGCCCTGTTTTTTCTACGAAAAATGTCCGGTATCCGCCCGCAAAACCGACAAGCGACCGGGAAAAAAACCAAACTGTCATCCAGACTTGTGTATCCTGCCCCAGCTTTGCGAAGCTCCGAACGCGCCTGGCGCAGTCTTTTCACTCACACTTGCGAGGACGACGAGATGCACGAAATCCCGAATCTTCCCTTCCCAAGCCTGAACCCAGAAGAGCAAACCGTTGCTGCCCACTCCGAACCGACGCCTGCCGTCGAGGATGGCGACGATCAATCCAGCGCTGACCAGGAATAACCGCGCACCCCTGCGACTGTGTGAAAACGGCTGACCTGCGGACTACCGCCTTCATCACGTTTTCACACCGTTTAGTCTGATTCCTGCCGCATTCCGGTACTCCCCCGCCAAGACTCGCCTCCAACCTCTGCGCACAGACTGGCATTTTTGCCCAGGAGTGGCAGCGCCATGCCAGATGCAGACGGCACTCGCCATCCACGGCCGCTCTACGCAAGGCTTCATACACAGGGCGGGCAGGTGTGGTTAAGATGGGCCGCTTATCGATTCAGCATCATCGCTTCCAGGGATTCCCCGAATGCCACAACAGCCCACCTCTTCCCATGCGATTACCGCGCAAGTCGTCTCCATCGTCCTGTTCACCTTCATCGGCTACCTGAACATCGGCATCCCTCTGGCCGTGCTGCCTGGCTATGTGCACAACGACCTGGGCTTCAGCACCGTCATCGCCGGCTTGGTGATCAGCGTGCAGTACCTGGCGACCCTGCTCAGCCGCCCCACGGCCAGCCGCATCATCGATAACCTGGGCAGCAAGAAAGCGGTCATGTACGGCCTCGCCGGCTGCGGCCTGAGCGGTGTGTTCATGCTCGCCTGCGCGTTCCTCACCCACCTGCCATGGCTGAGCCTGGCCTGCCTGCTGGTCGGCCGCCTGGTGCTGGGCAGCGCCGAGAGCCTGGTGGGCTCCGGTTCGATCGGCTGGGGGATCGGCCGGGTCGGCGCCGAGAATACGGCCAAGGTCATCTCCTGGAACGGCATTGCCAGCTACGGCGCACTGGCTATCGGTGCGCCGCTGGGCGTGCTGATGGTCAAGCAACTGGGGCTGTGGAGCATGGGCGTGAGTATCCTGCTGCTGTGCGTGCTCGGCCTGCTGCTGGCCTGGCCGAAACGCGCCGCGCCGATTGTCAGTGGTGTGCGCCTGCCGTTCATGCGAGTGCTAGGCAAAGTGTTCCCACATGGGTCGGGGCTGGCGTTGGGGTCGATCGGTTTTGGCACCATCGCCACCTTCATCACCCTCTACTACGCCAGCCGTGACTGGCCCAATGCGGCGCTTACGCTGAGCCTGTTCGGCGCGAGCTTCATCAGTGCGCGACTGCTGTTCGGCAACCTGATCAACCGGATTGGCGGGTTTCGCGTGGCAATTGCCTGCCTGTTGGTCGAAACCCTTGGCCTGCTGATGCTGTGGCTGGCGCCCAGCGCCGAGCTGGCGTTGGCTGGGGCGGCACTGAGTGGCTTCGGCTTCTCGCTGGTGTTCCCAGCGCTGGGAGTGGAAGCGGTGAACCAGGTTTCGGCGGCCAACCGTGGGGCGGCGGTGGGTGCGTATTCGCTGTTCATCGACCTGTCGCTGGGGATAACCGGGCCGCTGGTGGGTGCGGTGGCATCGGGGTTCGGGTTTGCTTCGATGTTTCTGTTTGCCGCGGCGGCTTCGTGCTGCGGGCTGGTGCTGAGCCTGTACCTTTACCGGCAGGCGCGACATGGCCGAAAGCAGGTGCAGGAGGCCTGATCATCCAGCGCCTGAACGGGCCTCTTCGCGGGTCTACCCGCGAAGAGGCCCGCACAGCTTTACCGGTGCGCGTGCTGTAGCACCACCTCCAGCGGGTGGCGCAACTGCCGCTCGGTCATGCGTTTGACCTGGCTACGGCACGAATACCCGGTCGCCAACGCCTCGCCTTCCTTGTCCAGCTTGGTCGCCCACGATTGCTCGAAGATGGTCCGCGACGTGTCCTGGTTGCGCGCCTCATGCCCGTAGGTACCCGACATGCCACAGCAGCCTGTGGCTTCGGTCACCAGTTTCAGGCCCAAGCGCGCAAACACCTGCTCCCACTGGCGGGTACTGGCCGGCACGTTGGTCTTTTCGGTGCAGTGCGCCATCAGGCGGAAGTTGCCGGGCGCGGTCGGCGCCTGCTCAGGCAGCACGTCCATCAGCCATTCCTGCGGCAGCAGTACCTTCGGGCAATCCTCCAGGCCTGGCACCTTCTGATACTCCTGGCGGTACACCAGGGTCATCGCCGGGTCCAGCCCCACCAACGGCACACCGCAGTCAGCCAAGGCCTTGAGCTGGGTCGCGTTGCGAATCGCAGCCTTGGCGAAAGCACCGAGGAAGCCCTGCACATGCAATGGCTTGCCGTTGGCGCTGTAAGGCGCCAGGAACACGCGGTGGCCGAGGCGATGCGCCAGCTCGATGAACGCGGCCAACAGCGGCGTCTCGAAGTAACGGGTGAAAGCATCCTGCACCAGCACGATGCTGCGCTCGCGCTGGGCCGGGGTCAGCTCACGCAACGCCGGCACGCTGGCCACACCCACCCGGCAGCGGGTCAAGGTGGACTGGAAGTTGAAGCGGCTGAGCAGCGGGCTGTCGACCATACCGACTTGGTCCGCCAAAAGCTTGCTCACCCATTTCGAGCCCATCACCGCGTTGTACAGCCCCGGCGCGTGGGCCAGGTACGGGATGGTGAATTCCAGCGAGCCAATCAGGTAATCACGCATCGGGCGCTGGTAGCGGCCGTGGTACAACTCGAGGAAGCGCGAGCGGAAGTCCGGCACGTTGACCTTGATCGGGCACTGGCCCGCGCAGGACTTGCACGCCAGACAGCCGGCCATGGCGTCATAGACCTCATGGGAAAAGTCCTCCTGGCCCTGGCTGCGTGCACGGTTGTTGCGCAACCGCGCCGGCAGGCCTTTGAGCCAGGACACCTTGTTGCGCGCCGCCGCCAGCACGTCGATGTTGGCCTCACCCTGCAGGCGCAGCCATTCGCGCATCAGCGAAGCGCGGCCCTTGGGCGAATGCTGACGCTCGCGGGTGGCCTTCCACGACGGGCACATGGCGTCGTTGGGGTCGTAGTTGTAGCAGGCGCCGTTGCCGTTGCAGTGCACCGCACTGCCGAAGTCCTGCCACACGCGTTCATCGATGGTGCGGTCGAGGTCGCCGCGCAGGGTCACGCCATCGACCTGGGTCAGGCCTTCTACGCTGTCTGGCGGGGTGCAGATCTTGCCGGGGTTGAGCTGGTTGCGCGGGTCGAAGGCGCCTTTGAGGCGCTGCAGCGCCGGGTAAAGTGCTCCGAAGTACTCCGGCACGTATTCCGAGCGCAGGCCCTTGCCATGCTCGCCCCACAGCAGGCCGCCGTAGCGCTTGGTCAACGCCGCCACCGCGTCGGAAATCGGCTTGACCAGCGCGGCCTGGGCCGGGTCTTTCATGTCCAGGGCCGGGCGCACGTGCAGCACGCCGGCATCGACGTGGCCGAACATGCCGTAGGCCAGGCCATAGCCGTCGAGCAGCGCGCGGAAGTCGGCAATGTAGTCGGCCAGTTGCTCCGGCGGCACTGCAGTGTCTTCCACGAACGGCTGTGGGCGCACTTCGCCCTCGACGTTACCCAGCAAGCCCACCGAGCGCTTGCGCATGACGTAGACACGGGTCACTGCCTCGGCACCTTCGGCCAGGGTATGGCCCAGGCGTTCGACACTGGTGTCCGCTTGCAAGTGCTGGACAAAGGCCTGCACCCGGGCATTGACCTCGGCCGGCTCATCGCCGCAGAACTCCACCAGGTTGATGCCCAGGGTCGGGCGCTCGGGGTCGGCTGGGAAGTATTCGGCGACGCTGTGCCAGACGATGTCCTTCATCGCCAGCATCAGCACCTTGGAGTCCACCGTCTCGATCGACAGTGGCTTGTGCGCCATCAATGCATTGGCATCGCGAAGCGCATCCATGAAGCTGGTGTAGCGCACGTTGACCAGCACCGCGTACTTCGGAATGGGCAGCACGTTGAGCTTGGCCTCGACCACATAGCCCAGCGAGCCCTCGGCGCCACACAGCACGCTGTTGAGGTTGAAGCGGCCCTGCGCGTCGCGCAAGTGCGCCAGGTCGTAGCCGGTCAGGCAACGGTTGAGCTTGGGAAAGGTGGCCTCGATCAGCTCAGCCTGGGTTTCCTGGATCTCGCGCGCCGTGCGGTACACCTCCCCCACCCGGCCCGGCGCGGCACACGCCTGCGCCAGCGCCGCGTCGTCGATCGGCAGACTGTGCAGGCGCTCGCCACCGAGCAGCACGCTGTGCAGCTCCAGCACATGGTCGCGGGTCTTGCCATAGGTGCAACTGCCCTGGCCGCTGGCGTCGGTGTTGATCATGCCGCCGACGGTGGCGCGGTTGGAGGTGGACAGCTCGGGGGCGAAGAACAGGCCGTGGGGCTTGAGCGCCGCATTGAGCTGGTCCTTGACCACACCGGCCTGCACTCGCACCCAACGTTCCTCGACATTGATTTCGAGGATGGTATTCATGTGCCGCGACAGGTCGACGACGACGCCATCGGTCAGCGACTGCCCGTTGGTGCCGGTGCCGCCGCCGCGCGGGGTCAACTTGACCTGCTCGAAGCGCACCTCGCCCATCAGCTTGGCGACCCGCGCCACGTCGTCGGCATCCATCGGGAACACCGCCGCCTGGGGCAGGCGCTGGTAGATCGAGTTATCGGTGGCCAGCACCGTACGAGTGCCGTAATCGGCACTGATCTGGCCACGGAAGCCGCTGTTGCGCAGGGCTTCGAGGAATTCGGGGTAGTTGGCGGTCGGCGCAAGGGTCGGCAGCTGGGCGATCATCGAAGGATGGCCTCTTGATTGGGGGCTAATTCACGGAAATCCTGCCATCTCGGCATGGGTCGAGGCATGCAGGGATGACGCATGGGCCAATGTTCCTGTAGTTTCGCTTCAGGGGCAAACGGATAATCCTGCCGCTATCAATGACTTTTATGAATGAATTACCGCCACCTGACACCGTCCATGTCGCTGCTGCTGGCTTTCGAGGCCGCCGCCCGGCATGAAAGCTACACCCGCGCCGCCGCCGAGCTGTCGCTGACGCAAAGTGCGATCAGCCGCCAGGTGCAGGCGCTGGAACAGCAATTGGGCCTGACCCTGTTCCGCCGCGAAGGCCGCCAGGTGCAGCTTACCGATGTCGGCCGGCTGTACCAGCGCGAGCTCAGTGAGGCCCTGGGGCGCATCCGCAGTGCCACCTTGCAGGCCCTGGCCTATCAGTCCGGCGTCGGCACCTTGCGCCTGGCGACCTTGCCAACCTTTGGCTCGAAGTGGCTGCTGCCGCGCCTGCACGCCTTCTACAGCGCCCACCCGGGAATGTTGGTGCACATTCATTCGCGGATCGAAGCAATCAACTTCGACACCAGCGAGATCGATGCCGCCATCGGTGTCGCCAGCCATGACCTGCAGGGGTTGATATGCCATCGGCTGCATGCCGAGGAGTTGGTGGTCATTCTCCCGCCAGAAGCCGGTGGCGATGCACAGGGCTGGGACCCGGCACGGATCAGCGCCGAGGTGTTGCTCAATGTCGCCAACAACCCGCACGCGTGGGGTGAATGGTTCTCGCACCATGGCCTGCCGCACCGGTCGATGCGCCTGGGGCCGAGCTTCGAATTGACCTCGCACCTGATCCAGGCGGTGCGTGCCGGCATCGGCATCGGCCTGGTGCCGCGGATATTGGTGGAGGAAGAGCTGGCCAAGGGTGAACTGTTCAGCCCGGGGGCGGCGTTTGCCAGCCAGCGCAGTTATTACCTGATCTATCCGCCGAGAAACGAGGCGCTGCCTTCGTTACGGGCGTTTCGCAGCTGGTTGCTGGAACAGATCTGAACCCAGCGTTGCCAATGCCCCCCTGTTCGCGGGCTTACCCGCGAAAGGGCCCGGCCAGGCAACAAAAAACCCGATGCCAGTCACCTGACATCGGGTTTCACATGCCACCTGCAGCGGTTACTTGGCCACAGTGCCGGCAGCAGTGCTGTTGGCCTGCGCCCGGCGCTTGGGCTTGATCAGGTAGAAGACGAACATCGCCAGCACCCAGATCGGCATCGCATACACCGATACCTTGATGCCGTCGATCTGCAGCATGATGCCCAGAATCAGCACCACGAATGCCAGGCAGATGTAGTTGCCATAGGGGTACCACAGCGCCTTGAACAGCGGCTTCTGGCCCGTGCGGTCGAGGTGCTGGCGGAACTTCAGGTGCGAGTAGCTGATCATCGCCCAGTTGATCACCAGGGTCGCCACTACCAGCGACATCAGCAACTCCAGTGCATCGTGCGGCATGAAGTAGTTGAGCAGCACCGCAATCACGGTTACGGCCGCCGACACCAGGATCGAACGCACCGGTACACCGCGCTTGTCGACCTTGGCCAGGGCCGCCGGAGCATCACCTTGCTCGGCCATGCCTAGCAGCATGCGGGCGTTGCAGTAGGTGCCGCTGTTGTACACCGACAGCGCCGCAGTCAACACCACGAAGTTCAGCAGGTGGGCGGCCACATCGCTGCCCAGCAGGGAGAACACCTGCACGAACGGGCTGCTGCCGTAGCTGCCGCCGGAGGCGTCGATGCTGGCGACCAGGTTGTCCCACGGGGTCAGCGACAACAGCACCACCAGCGCACCGATGTAGAAGATCAGGATGCGGTAGATGACCTGATTGATCGCCTTGGGGATCACGGTTTTCGGCTTGTCGGCCTCGGCGGCGGTGAAACCGAGCATTTCCAGGCCACCGAAGGAGAACATGATGAACGCCAGGGCCATCACCAGGCCGCTGACGCCGTGCGGGAAGAAGCCGCCATGCGTCCACAGGTTGGTCACCGAGGCATCCGGGCCGCCGCTGCCGCTGGTCAGCAGGTAGGCACCCAGGCCGATCATGCCAACGATGGCCGCGACCTTGATGATGGCGAACCAGAACTCGGCCTCGCCGAACACTTTGACGTTCATCAGGTTGATGAAGTTGATCAGCAGGAAGAAGCCTGCAGCCGTTACCCAGGTCGGGATCTCCGGCCACCAGTAGTGAATGTACTTACCGACCGCAGTGAGCTCCGACATGCCCACCAGGATGTACAGCACCCAGCAATTCCAGCCCGACATGAAGCCGGCGAAACCACCCCAATACTTGTGGGCAAAGTGGCTGAACGAGCCGGCCACCGGCTCTTCGACGATCATCTCGCCGAGCTGGCGCATGATCATGAAGGCGATGAAGCCGCAGATGGCGTAGCCAAGGATCATTGACGGGCCGGCGTATTTCATCACGCCCGCCGAGCCGAGGAACAGGCCGGTACCAATCGCGCCGCCGAGGGCGATCAACTGGATATGGCGGTTCTTCAGGCCCCGCTTGAGCTCGCCTGAATGCATGTTGTGTTCACTCATGAACGAAGTCACCTGCATTGTTTTTATCTGTGACGGGATCGGACCCACCGCGCTCGTGGCGCAGCGGAATGGGCAAGGTGGTTACCTTGGGTTTCTTGACACAGGCGCCGCCAGGGCGGCTTAGCCGGGAGTGAGCAAGAGTGCGCGGTACGCAAGAGGGTCACAGGTAAAACGCGGCGCACTGTATACCCCTGCAAGCGCGCAGGCGTCAACGCGTTGCGTCATTCCCTTGAGGAAAAACGCAGCGATCCTGTGGTAGGAGCCTGGTAAGGCGGCGTGATCGGCGTACATGGCGCCTCCATTTGTTGTTCTGTTTGCCCGGCTCTGTGGACGGGCTTCTTGCACACTGCAATGGCCGCAATATCCGCGTGGCACGGGGGTTTGGGCAATAGGGGGACGGGGTTGACCGGGGTGATGCTGGGGGTGGTTTGGCAAGATTTGTTTACGTAAAATCAGCCTGGCCAGGGACGCCGAGTTATTTCGTATAAATTTCTTTACAGGCCGGTTTGAAAACTTGCCAGTCGTCCGAAAAATTCTTTTTCTTCAAGGTGTTGGGTTACAAGTCCGCTGGGTGTGGTCCAGTCGCCTGCCTTGCGTTTTGCGGTGGAGTGCAAATCGAGCGCCGGGCGCGGCGCTCAGTCTCAAAGGCGCAAGAAAAAACACGGCGTAAACCCTTCAGCCCACACCCTCCAAACCTCAGACGGAAAAAAACCAGCCCGAAGGCTGGTTTTTCATCACTGCAACCGCAGATCAGCCACGCGGCTTGCCGCGGCCACGGCCTGCCGGCTTGTCACCGTCAGCTTTGGTCGGGCGCTTGCGCATCTCGCTCGGGCGCTCGGCCACCGCGCTGCCACGGCTACCCTTGCGCGGCGCTTCTTCGCGCGGCTGGCGCGCCGGGCGCTCGGCTGCAACACCGTCTTGCGCCGGGCGCAGGCTGCGTACACGCTCGCTGCGCCCCATCGGACGGGTCGACTTGCGCTGCAGGCGCTCCATCTTGTCCTTGGTCTTGAGGTTCATGGCGGGCAGCGCTACCGGCTGCAGGCCCACTTCAGCGGCCAGGATGTCGATTTCGCCCTGGGTCATTTCGCGCCAGCGGCCCATCGGCAGGTCGGAGTTGAGGAACACCGGGCCGAAGCGCACGCGCTTGAGGCGGCTGACCACCATGCCCTGGGATTCCCACAGGCGACGCACCTCACGGTTGCGGCCTTCCATCACCACGCAGTGGTACCAGTGGTTGAAGCCTTCGCCACCCGGCGCCTTCTGGATGTCGGTGAACTTGGCCGGGCCGTCTTCGAGCATCACACCGGCCTTGAGGCGGTCGATCATCTCGTCGTCGACTTCGCCACGCACGCGCACCGCGTATTCGCGGTCCATCTCGTAGGAGGGGTGCATCAGGCGGTTGGCCAACTCACCGTCGGTGGTGAACAGCAGCAGGCCGGTGGTGTTGATGTCCAGGCGGCCGATGTTGATCCAGCGGCCTTCCTTCGGACGCGGCAGGCGGTCGAACACGGTCGGGCGGCCTTCCGGGTCGTCACGGGTGCAGATCTCGCCGTCGGGCTTGTTGTACATGATCACCCGGCGCGTGGCTTCAGCAGCCTCTTCACGCTTGATCAGCTTGCCATCGACGGTGATGGCATCGTGCAGGTCGACGCGCAGGCCGAGGGTCGCGGCGACGCCGTTGACCTTGATGCGGCCCTGGCTGATCCAGGCTTCGACGTCACGGCGCGAACCCACGCCGATACGTGCCAGCACTTTCTGCAGCTTTTCGCCGGCTGGCGGGGTAATTTCGGTACTTTGCAGGTCTTGCTCACTCATCTGGGCACCTCCCGGTGTAGGAATGAAAAACAGGTTTCTGGCGACGAACGCGCCAAAAGGCCGCGCATCATACGCGGTTCAGGGAATGAACGCACTGCAGCGTAGAGGGTTTTGTGGGGATGGGGAGGGTTTTCTGCCAGGTGGTGCTTGAGTCGCCAGCGCTGGCCGGCACAGGCAACAGAGCAATCAGGGCTGCAGCTTACCCTCTTCCTCCACCGACGCCTCCGGTTCTTCCTCGCGAAGGTCTTCAAAGTCGGTCTTCAACCCCTCTTCCATTTGGTCCAACTCGACCAGCAGGCTGCGGAAACTGGTCTCCTCCTTGGGTTCGGCGGCCTCCTCCCCTTCACCCAGGCTGGCATCGGCCAACGCCTGCAAATGCGCCGGCACCGGGGCATCGTCCGGGTCCAGCAGCGGCTCCGGTTCCATTTCACGCAGCTCGGCCAATGCCGGCAGCTCGTCCAGGCTCTTCAGGTTGAAATGGTCGAGAAACGCCTTGGTGGTGGCGAACATCGCGGGCCGCCCGGGCACCTCGCGGTGGCCGACCACGCGAATCCACTCGCGCTCCATCAGGGTCTTGATGATGTTGCTGTTGACCGCCACACCGCGTACATCCTCGATCTCGCCTCGGGTGATCGGCTGACGGTAGGCAATCAAGGCCATGGTTTCGAGCAGCGCACGGGAATAGCGCTGCGGGCGCTCTTCCCACAGGCGGCCCACCCAAGGGGCGAAATTCTCGCGTATCTGCAGGCGGTAGCCGCTGGCCACCTCCTTCAACTCGAAGGCACGGCCAGCGCAGGACTTGCCGAGCACTTCCAGGGCCTTCTTGAAGACTTTCGGCTCGGGGCGCTCGGCCTCCTCGAACAGCTCGTACAGGCGTTCGAGGGTTTGCGGTTTACCCGAAGCGAGCAAAAACGCCTCGATCAGCGACGCCAGGTCGCGGGGTTCATTCAGATTCATCAAATTCTTCGACAGGCTCGGCTCGCACCCGGACATGGATCGCGGCGAAAGGCTCATTCTGCACCAGTTCGATCAGCGACTCCTTCACAAGCTCCAGAATCGCCATGAAAGTCACCACCACGCCCAGCTTGCCCTCCTCGGCCGTGAACAGTTCGACGAAGGGCACGAAGCCGCCGCCCTTGAGGCGCTCCAGCACGTCGCTCATGCGCTCGCGGGTGGACAGAGTCTCGCGGGTGATCTGGTGGCTTTCGAACAAGTCGTTGCGGCGCATCACTTCGGCCATGGACACCAGCAGTTCTTCCAGGCTGACCTGGGGCAACAGCTTGCGCACCTTGGCCTGCGGCGCCTCCAGGCGCGGCACGACGACATCACGACCCACCCGCGGTAGAGCCTCGATGCCCTCGGCGGCGGCCTTGAAGCGCTCGTACTCCTGCAACCGGCGGATCAGCTCGGCACGCGGGTCGCCTTCCTCTTCCTCGATGTCGGCCGAGCGCGGCAACAGCATGCGTGACTTGATCTCGGCAAGCATGGCGGCCATGACCAGGTATTCGGCGGCCAACTCCAGGCGCACGCTCTTCATCAACTCGACGTAACCCATGTACTGGCGGGTGATTTCCGCCACGGGAATGTCGAGGATATCGATGTTCTGCTTGCGGATCAGGTACAGCAGCAGGTCGAGCGGGCCTTCGAAGGCTTCCAGAATGACTTCCAGGGCGTCCGGCGGAATGTAAAGGTCCACCGGCATCTCGGTCAGGGCTTCGCCGTAAACCAGGGCCAACTGCAATTGCTGAGGCGACTCGGCATCGACAACCGGTACTTCAGGGGTTTCTACCTGGCTCACGCGTTGGCCAGAAACGGCGAAGGGTCGCCGCAGCCCTCTCGGATCAAGGCAGGCTCATCGCCGGTCAGGTCGATGATGGTGGAGGCCTTGAGGTCACCGAAGCCGCCATCGATGATCAGGTCGACATGGTGCTCCAGGCGTTGACGGATCTCGTACGGGTCCGTCATGGGCTCTTCATCACCAGGCAGGATAAGGCTCACGCTCATCAACGGCTCGCCCAGCTCTTCGAGCAAGGCCAGCACGATCGGGTTGGACGGCACGCGCAGGCCGATGGTGCGGCGTTTCTCGTGCATCAGCAACCGCGGCACCTCACGGGTGGCGTTGAGGATGAAGGTATAGGGCCCGGGAATGTGCGCCTTGAGCAGGCGGAAGGTAGAGGTATCGATCTTGGCGAACAGCCCCATCTGCGACAAGTCGCAGCACAGCAGGGTGAAATTGTGTTGTTTGTCCAGCTGGCGCAGACGGCGCACCCGTTCAATGGCGTTCTTGTCACCAATCTGGCAACCCAACGCGTAGGCCGAGTCAGTGGGGTACACCACCACACCGCCCTTGCGAATGATTTCTACGGCCTGTTTGATCAGGCGCGCTTGCGGGTTTTCCGCATGAATCTGGAAAAATTGGCTCACGAAATCGTCCTGTTCATATCGCCATAGGCTGTTCATGGCTGAATCGACGCCACAGAGGTGGCAGATCCTCAGGCAATGGCCGGTAGGCACCGATCTCGCCCCAGGTGCCGGGGCCGTGGAAATCGCTGCCAGCGCTTGCCAGCAGGCCGAACTCACGGGTGAGGATGGACATAGTGCCCACCTGCTCTGCCGGCATCATCCCATTGACCACTTCAAGTGCCTGCCCGCCTGCCTCAATATAGTTGGCAATCAGCCGTCTGCGCTTGCTGCGGGTCAGATCGTAATGCATCGGATGCGCCAGGCTCACCCAGGCGTTGGACTGGCGCAAGGTGGCAACGGTTTCCTCCAGGGTCGGCCAGTGCAGTTTGACGTCGCCCAGCTTGCCGGCGCCCAGCCACTTGCGAAAGGCTTCACCGCGGTCTTTGACGTGCCCGGCACGCACCAGGTATTCGGCAAAGTGAGGGCGCGCCGGGGCGTTGCCGCTGTCGCCAAGTTCCTGCTGCACGGCGCGGGCACCGTCGAGGGTGCCGGGCATGCCTTTGGCCGCCAGCCGTTTGTCGATTTCCTCGGCGCGCAGCCAGCGGCCCCGGTGCAGCGATTCGATCGCTTCGAGCAGCGGCGGCGCATCCAGCGGGAAATCATAGCCCAGCACGTGGATGGTCGCGCCGCCCCAGGTGCACGACAGCTCCACCCCGCTGACCCAGCGCATACCGCGCTCAGCGCAGGCCTGGCGGGCCTCGGCCAGGCCTTCGAGGGTGTCATGGTCGGTCAGTGCCAAGGTCTGCACCCCATGCTCATGGGCCCGGGCGACCAGGACCGTAGGCGACAGGGCGCCGTCGGAGGCCGTGCTGTGACAGTGCAGATCAACATTCATGGAGGAGCGCTACCGCTGGAATCGATGTTTGTTATTATGCCGTCACATCCCGATTCTGGCTGCCATTGTGAAACAATTCATCGATTTCATCCCGCTGCTACTGTTTTTCATCGTCTATAAGCTCGACCCGCGCCCCATGGAGGTCGCAGGCCACAGCTTCGAATTCGGCGGTATCTACAGCGCCACGGCAATGCTCATCATCAGCTCGCTGGTGGTATACGGCGCGCTGTTCCTGCGTCAGCGCAAGCTGGAGAAAGGCCAGTGGCTGACCTTGGTCGCCTGCCTGGTGTTCGGTGGCCTGACCCTGACCTTCCACAGCGAAACCTTCCTCAAGTGGAAAGCGCCGGTGGTCAACTGGCTGTTCGCCCTGGGCTTCGCCGGCAGCCACTTCATCGGTGACCGGGTGCTGATCAAGCGCATCATGGGCCACGCGCTGACACTGCCCGATGCCATCTGGGGCCGCCTGAACGTGGCCTGGATCGCGTTCTTCCTGTTCTGTGGCGCGGCCAACCTGTTCGTCGCATTCACTTTCCAGGCGTTCTGGGTCGACTTCAAAGTGTTCGGCAGCCTGGGCATGACCGTGATTTTCCTGGTGGCGCAGGGTGTCTACCTGTCGCGTCACCTGCACGACGACCCTTCCACCTCCAAGACCAAGGATTGACATGCTTTACGCCATCATTGCCAGCGACGTCGCAAATTCCCTGGAAAAACGCCTGGCCGCACGCCCGGCGCACATCGAGCGCCTGCAGCAGCTCAAGGCCGAAGGCCGCGTGGTGCTGGCCGGCCCGCACCCGGCCATCGACAGCAACGACCCGGGTGAAGCCGGTTTCAGCGGCAGCCTGATCGTCGCCGAGTTCGATTCGCTGAGCGCTGCGCAGGCCTGGGCCGATGCTGATCCGTACATTGCCGCAGGCGTGTACGACAACGTCATCGTCAAGCCTTTCAAACAAGTCTTGCCCTGATCGATAAAATTGGCGGTGTCTGCGGTATCTTTGCCACTGGCGAGCGCGTCAGACGCCGTCGATTTGAATTGAGTGAGTCATGAGCGAGCTGTTACTGATTGATGATGACCAGGAACTCTGCGAGCTGCTCGGCAGCTGGCTGACCCAGGAAGGTTTTGTTGTCCGCGCCTGCCACGATGGCCAGAGCGCGCGCCAGGCCCTGGCCGAGCACGCGCCAGCGGCGGTGGTGCTGGACGTGATGCTGCCCGATGGCAGTGGCCTGGAACTGCTCAAGCAACTGCGCAGCGACCATGCCGAACTGCCGGTATTGATGCTGTCGGCCCGCGGCGAGCCGCTGGACCGTATCCTCGGCCTTGAGCTGGGCGCCGACGATTACCTGGCCAAGCCCTGCGACCCGCGCGAGCTCACGGCGCGCTTGCGCGCCGTGCTGCGCCGCAGCCACCCGACGGCCACCACCACCCAGGTCGAACTTGGCGACCTGGCCTTCAGCCCGGTGCGCGGGGTGGTCAGCATCGATGGCCGCGAGATGAGCCTGACCCTGTCCGAGAGCCGCATCCTCGAAGCGCTGTTGCGCCAACCGGGCGAACCGCTGGACAAACAGGAACTGGCGCAGATCGGCCTGGGCCGTAAACTGACCCTTTACGACCGCAGCCTGGACATGCACGTCAGCAACCTGCGCAAGAAGGTTGGCCCACACCCTGACGGCCGCCCGCGCATCGTCGCGCTGCGTAGCCGCGGCTATTACTACAGCCTGTGATCGCCCCGGGGCCGAGCTGCGGCCCCGACCATCTTTACCGAGCCTTTACCCTGCGCTGACTGCGCTTGACCTTGATCTCTCTAGACTGAGCTCATCCGGTAACCACCGGCCCATGACAGGAGAGACACCATGCGCAAGACCCTAATCGCCCTGATGTTCGCCGCCGCCCTGCCGACCGTGGCCATGGCCATGCCTGAAGGCGGCCCGCGTCACGACGGCCCGCATCACCGCGGTGACGCGCCTTTCGCCCAACTGGACCTGAGCCGCGACCAGCGCCAGCAAATCGGCAAGCTGATGGGCGACCAGATGAAAAACCGCCGCGACATCACCGAGCGCTACCTGGCCAAACTGCCAGCCGCCGACCAGAAGGCCATGAAAGACGAACTCAAGGCCAGCCACGACAAGACCGACAGCCAGGTGCGCGCACTGCTCAAGCCTGAGCAGCAGAAGAAGTTCGACGAATTGCAAAAAGCGCGTGAAGCACGCAAGGCTGAATGGAAGGAATTCCAGGCCTGGAAAGCTGAAAAAGCCGGCAAGGCTCAGTAAGCTCTCCCCCACTGCCCGGCCCGCCTAAACGCGGGCCGGGCTTTTCCCGTTTACAGGAGGTGCTCTTGCGTTCTCTGTTCTGGCGCATTCTGGCCAGCTTCTGGCTGGCCATCACCCTGGTTGCAGGCCTGTCGATCCTGCTGGGCCACATGCTCAACCAGGACGCCTGGATCCTCAGCCGTCACCCGGGCCTCAATACCCTGGCCAGCCATTGGACCAAGCACTATGAACAGGAAGGCCTGGAGTCGGCGCAACACTTCCTGGAACGGCGCAAGCAGCGCTTCAAGATCGACGTGCAGGTCCTCGACGACAGTGGCGATGCCGTGGTGCCCGGCACCTTCCCGCGCCGCGCCGCCGCCTTCGAGGCGCGTCAGCACAATGACGAGCGCCGCCTGCCGTGGCGCCGCCTGACCGAGGAATACACCAGCCCCGACACCGGCGAAACCTACCTGCTGATTTATCGCATTCCGCACCCCGAGCTGGACGCCTGGCACCGCGAGAGCCTGCTCTGGCCGTTGAGCGCCTTGGGCATCGCCCTGGTGGTTCTGACCCTGTTCAGCCTGTTGGTAACCCTGTCCATCACTCGCCCGCTGAGCCGCCTGCGCGGTGCCGTGCATGACCTCGGCCAGGCCAGCTACCAGCAGAACAGCCTGGCCCGCCTGGCCGCGCGGCGAGACGAGTTCGGCGTGCTGGCCAAGGACTTCAACAAGATGGGCGCACGCCTGCAGAGCCTGATAGGCAGCCAGCGCCAGTTGCTGCGCGACGTGTCCCACGAGCTGCGCTCACCGCTGGCGCGCCTGCGCATCGCCCTGGCCCTGGCCGAACGCGCCGAAGCCGAACAGCGCCAGGCGCTGTGGCCGCGCCTGACCCGCGAGTGCGACCGCCTGGAAGACCTGATCAGCGAGATCCTCACTCTGGCACGGGTCGATGCCGAGCAATCTCATGCGGAACCTGTCGACCTCAATGCGTTGCTCGGTAGCGTGCGTAAAGATGCCCAGCTCAGTGCGCCAGAGCAGGAGGTGCGCCTGGAGGCACAGCCTGGTTTGACATTGCAAGGCTGGCCGACGCTGATCGAGCGTGCCGTGGATAACCTGCTGCGCAATGCTCTGCGATTCAACCCGGCAGGGCAGCCGATCGAGGTGCGCGCCGGGCGCGAGCAGGATCGTATTGTCGTGAGCGTGCGTGACCACGGGCCGGGGGTGTCGGCAGAGCACTTGGCGCAGCTGGGTGAGCCGTTTTTCCGGGCGCCTGGGCAAGATGCTGCTGGGCATGGCCTGGGCCTGGCAATTGCGCGCAAGGCGGCGGAGCGCCATGGCGGGAACCTGATGCTGGAGAACCACCCGCAGGGTGGTTTTGTGGCCCGGCTGGAGTTTCCGCTGGTAGTGGAGATTGGCAGTTGAATTGAGGCCGGACTGTCCGGCCTCTTCGCGGGGCTAGAGCGCTTCTACAGATACCCTGCCGCCTTCAGGCCCAGTGGAGAACCTGCAGGAGCGGGCTTGCCCCGCGAAGAGGCGCGTGAGTTACTCGCCCCAGGCGCTGACGTACTCGGCAGTTTCCAGAATCGGCGCCGTACGCGGTTCGGCCATCGGCGTGCCAAGGTACAGGTAACCGATCAACTCTTCATTCTCAGCCAGCCCCAGCCCCTTGTGCACATGCGCATCGAAGGCCATGTCGCCGGTCCGCCACACCGCACCGATCCCCTGGGCATGCGCGGCGATCAAGATGCCATGCGCGGCGCAACCCGCCGCCAGGCGCTGCTCCGACTTGGGCACCTTGTAATGGTCCTGCAGCTTGGCGATCACCACGATCAGCAGCGGCGCGCGCAGCGGCATGGCACGGGCCTTGTCCAGCGCAGCCTGGCTGGCATCGCCTTTGTGCTGCAGCGCTTCGGCAAACAATTCACCGAGTTTCTCACGGCCCTGACCCTCGATGGTCAGGAAGCGCCATGGCCGCAGCTGGCCGTGATCCGGCGCACGCAACGCCGCCTGGAACAGCGCCTCGCGCTGGGCGTCATTAGGCGCAGGTTCAGTCAGGCGTGGCACGGAAACACGGTTGAGCAATGCGTCGAGAGCCTCCATCGGCTACCCTCCTGGCAGGTGAATGTGCGGCCATTCTAGCGTTTACATCACCAGACCCATAGGTAGAATGGCGCCCTTCCGTTCAGAGTCAGAGCAGATCACATGGCGTTGCCGACCTTAAGGATCATTGGTTTCATCATCGGCATCTTCCTGATCACCCTGGCGGTCAGCATGGTCGTACCCATGGCGACCCTGGTGATCTTCGACCGCACCGCCGACATGCCGTCGTTCCTCTGGTCCAGCGTGATCACCTTCGTCGCCGGCCTGCTGATGGTCGTCCAGGGCCGCCCGGAACATGTGCACCTGCGCCCACGCGACATGTACCTGCTGACCGTCAGCAGCTGGCTGATCGTGTGCGTGTTTGCCGCCCTGCCCTTCTTGCTGACCCAGCACATCAGCTACACCGACGCCTTCTTCGAAAGCATGTCCGGCATCACCGCCACCGGCGCCACGGTGCTCAGCGGGCTCGACAACATGTCGCCGGGCATCCTGATGTGGCGCTCGATGCTGCACTGGCTCGGCGGCATCGGCTTCATCGCCATGGCGGTGGCGATCTTGCCGCTGCTGCGTATCGGCGGCATGCGCCTGTTCCAGACCGAATCGTCCGACCGTTCGGAAAAGGTCATGCCGCGTTCGCACATGGTCGCCAAATCGATCGTCGGGGTGTATGTGGGTTTCTCGGTGCTCGGGGCGCTGGCTTTCTGGTGGGCCGGCATGAGCCCGTTCGACGCCATCAACCACGCCATGTCGGCGATTTCTACCGGTGGTTTCTCGACCTCCGACCAGTCGCTGGCGAAATGGGACATTCCTGCCGTGCACTGGGTCGCGGTGGTGGTGATGATCCTGGGCAGCATGCCGTTCACGCTGTACGTGGCCACCCTGCGCGGCAACCGCAAGGCGCTGATCCGCGACCAGCAGGTGCAGGGGCTGCTCGGCATGCTGGTGGTCACCTGGCTGGTGCTGGGCACCTGGTACTGGGCCACCACCAACCTGCACTGGCTCGACGCCCTGCGCCACGTGGCGCTGAACGTGACCTCGGTGGTCACCACCACCGGCTTTGCACTGGGCGACTACAGCCTGTGGGGCAATTTCTCGCTGATGCTGTTCTTCTACCTGGGCTTCGTCGGCGGCTGCTCCGGCTCGACCGCTGGCGGTATCAAGATCTTCCGCTTCCAGGTGGCCTACATACTGCTCAAGGCCAGCCTCAACCAGCTGATCCACCCACGCGCGGTGATCAAGCAGAAGTACAACGGCCACCGCCTCGACGAAGAGATCGTGCGCTCGATCCTGACCTTCTCGTTCTTCTTCGCCATTACCATCTGCGTGATGGCCCTGCTGCTGTCGCTGCTGGGCGTGGACTGGATGACCGCATTGACAGGCGCCGCCGGTACCGTCTCGGGCGTCGGCCCGGGCCTGGGCGAAGTGATTGGCCCGTCTGGCAACTACGCTACGTTACCGGACGCCGCCAAATGGATTCTCGCTGGCGGCATGCTGCTCGGCCGCCTGGAGATCATCACCGTGCTGGTGCTGTGCATGCCGGCCTTCTGGCGCCACTGACGCTTCGATTTCCGCGCCCAAGCGGGCGCGGTACTCGCTGGGGGTCACGTCGAACCAGCGGCGGAAGGCCCGGTAGAAGTTGCTCGGGTCGGCGAACCCCAGCAGGTAGGCGGTTTCCAGCAAGGTCATGCCGGGCTGCGCGAGGTATTGCTCGGCCAGCTCGCGGCGGGTGTCGTCCAGCAGCCCCTGGAAACTGGTGCCCTCTTCCTGCAGGCGGCGCTGCAAGGTGCGCTGGGACAGGTGTAGCGCCTGGGCCAGGGTTTCCCGCTTGGGTTCGCCCTGCGGCAGGATGCGGCACAGTACCTGGCGCACCCGGTGGGTCACCCGGCTTTCCGAGAAGCGTGCCAGGTATTCCCCGGCAAAGCGGTCATGCAGGATGGCCATGGCCTCGTTGGCCGTCGGCAGCGGGGCTTCCATGTCGGCGCGCTCGAACACCAGGGCGTCGTGCGGCGCACCGAATACCAGCGGGGAATGGAACGCCACTTTGTAGGGTTCGATATTCTTCGGTTGCGGGCCCTGGACCAGCACCCGACGAGGCTGGATCGCCCGCCCGCTGAGCCATTTGCACAAGGCCAGCGCACAGGCCAGCGACGCCTCGGCGCTGTGCCGGGTGGGTGGCAGGTGGTCGCCGTGCACGGTGAGAATCAGCGAATAGCCTTCAGGCCCCAGGCGGAAACTCAGGTCGGAGCTTTCGGCAATGATGCGCTGGTAACGCACTAGGCGCTCGAAGCCTTCGGCCAGCGTGCGGCTGGACATCAACGCGTAGCCAACCACATGGAACGAAGCCGGCCGCACCACGCGCGCCATGTTCAGGCCAATGGCTTCGTTGCCCGACAACTCGACAGCCAGCTGCCACAGGCGGGTCATGGCGTCCTGAGGGAAGCGCGCGTCCGGGTCGTCAAGGGCGGCGAAATCCAGGCCAAGTTGCTTGAACATGGCCCGGCAATCGAGCCCTTCCAGCTCGAGCGCCTTCACAATCCCTGATGCCCAGCTGGCTGACGTGGTTCTCTCACTCATGACAGGCTTCTTATGACCGCTTCATGCGGTGAACTCCAAGGATACTCAAATGGCGCCTATTGTCACTGGCCAGCCCCGACAATGACTCTAGACTCGATTCAGGCTCCACGCCGTGTATCCTGTCAAAAAGTGTTAATCCTGGAGCACTGCTCATGAACAGCACAGCGCAGTTTCGCAGTTTTGCCGAGTTCTACCCCTACTACCTGGGGGAGCACAACAACCCTACCTGCCGGCGCCTGCACTTTGTCGGCACCAGCCTGGTGATCGCCCTGCTGGCGTACACGATTGGCAGTGGCAAGTGGTTGTTGCTGCTAGCCGTGCCGCTGTTCGGTTACGGCTTTGCCTGGGTCGGGCACTTCTTTTTCGAGAAGAACCGGCCGGCAACCTTCAAGCACCCGCTGTACAGCCTGATCGGCGATTTCGCCATGTTCCGCGACATCCTGCTGGGCAAGATCAGCCTTTAGGGCTGCCTTAGGCGGGCTCACGCAGCGCTGCATCCGCTTCAGCCTGCCGCGCCTGCGCATCGGCCAGCCGGTACAGTTCGATGTTGCCGTCCCAATGCTCGATCAGCGCCGTGCACGACTCCACCCAGTCGCCACAGTTGAGGTAATCCACCTCGCCGACCTTGCGGATTTCGGCATGGTGAATGTGGCCGCACACCACCCCATGAAACCCGCGCCGGGTGCACTCATGGGCAATGGCGTCCTCGAAGTCGCTGATGAAACTCACCGCGCCTTTGACCTTATGCTTGAGGTAGGCCGACAACGACCAGTAACCATAGCCGTAGCGGGCACGCCAGTGGTTAAGCCAGCGGTTGAGCACCAGAGTGAACGCGTAGGCGCGGTCGCCGAGGAAGGCCAGCCAGCGGTGGTAACGGGTAATCACATCGAACTGGTCGCCATGGATCACCAGCAAACGACGGCCATCGGCGGTCAGGTGCTCGGCCTCGTCCACCAGCTGGATATTGCCCAGCATCAGCCTAGAGTAGCGCCGCAGGAACTCGTCGTGGTTGCCGGTGACGTAGATCACCTGGGTGCCGCGCTTGCTCAGGGTCAGCAGGCGGCGGATCACGTTGGTGTGGGCTTGCGGCCAATAGATGCCGCTGCGCAGCTTCCAGCCATCGATGATATCGCCGACCAGGTAGATGCGGTCGGCCTGGTAGCCCTTGAGAAACTGCGACAGGTGCTCGGCCTGGCAGTCCCGGGTGCCCAGATGCACGTCGGAAATCCACAGGGTGCGCACGCGTTGCTTGCGCGACGGGCGAGAGAGTTCGGCATGGCTCATGGGCGGGCTCCGGCGCTGTTTGCTGGAGACTGGCAGGCGCAGATGACAGGTTGGTGGCAGCGATGTGACCGGTGATGGCCTGCCGACAATGCGGCACAATGGTGCCTTGCCCTGCGAGGAGGCACCATGACCGCTGGCCCGATACTCTCCCTGCGCCAATACCGCGATGGCCTGATCGCCCACAGCCACGAGCACCCTCAACTGGTGTTCGGCCTGCACGGGCGGCTGGATTTCGAGGTGCAGGGGCATGGCGCCCGGATCGACCGCCAAGGCCTCATGGTGGTGCCGGCCGGCGCCCATCACACCTGCGCCAGCGACGCTGGCAGCCACTGCCTGGTGCTTGATGTACCGGGTGAGCGCTGGCTGCATGAACAACTGGGCGAGCATGCCGACGCCAGTCGGCGTCTGCTCGATCATAGCGCCGCCGTGGGCCTGGACAACCGCCAGCAGCAGTTGGTGGACTGGCTGGCCGCAAGCCCGATGGACGACCCGCTGATTGCCCGGCAGGGTGCAGTGCTCCTGCTGGCAAGCCTTAACGCAACGGCTTCGGCCATCATCAAGCCCAGCCATCGCCTGCCCTATGCGGCGTTCGACAGGCATATCGAGCAGCATGCGGCCTACCCGCTGCAGGTTGCAGACCTGGCGCGGATCGCCGGGTTGTCCAGTGCCCGGCTGCATGCACGGTTTACGGCTGAATGCGGGATGACGCCAATGGACTACGTTCGCCAGCGGCGCCTGCTCATGGCGCGGCGGTTGGTGACCCAGACATTGCTGCCGATGGGCGAGATTGCCGCACAGGTGGGGTATGGATCGCAGAGTGCGTTTTCGGCGGCGATGCTGCGGGCGTTCGGGTGTACGCCAGGGGCGCTGCGGCGAGAGCCTGCCGATAAACACCGCTAGGTGGACGACAGACCTTGTCTGGATGGGGCTTTACACTGTGTCAGTACCGGCCCTTTCGCAGGACACGCCTGCGAAAGGGCCGGTACTGACAAACTCATTGTTCAAGGACCACCATGAACCACCGCACCGCCCTAGGCGCCCTGCACATCGGCGCGCTGTTCTTCGGCCTGACTGGCGTTTTCGGCAAGCTGGCCGCCAGTGCCAGCCCAGCCATCATCGTTTTCGGCCGCGCCGCCTTTGCCGTGCTCGCCCTGGCGCTGTTCGCCAGCCTGGCCGGCCCGGGTTGGCAGCGCCTCAGCGGCCAGGATGTGCGGCGCCTGCTGCTCGGCGGCGTGCTGCTGGCCGGCCATTGGGTCAGCTTCTTCATTGCCGTGAAGGTCGGCGGCGTCGCCATCGCCACGCTGGGCTTTGCCAGCTTCCCGGCGTTTACCGTGATTCTCGAAGGGGTGCTGTTCCGCGAGCGTATCCGCCGCAACGAAGCCGTCCTGGTGCTGCTTGTGAGCATTGGGCTGGTGCTGGTGGCACCTTCCTTCGACCTCGCCACCGAAGCCACCGCAGGCCTGCTCTGGGCACTGCTCTCTGGCCTGCTGTTCTCGCTACTGTCGCTGACCAATCGCGCCGGGTCCGGGCGCTTGCCCGCCGTGCAGGCCGCGCTGTGGCAAAACCTGGTGGTGGGCCTGTGCCTGCTGCCGTTCGCAGCCCCCGGCCTGGGCGCCGTGGCCTCGATGGACTGGCTATGGATAGCCCTGCTCGGTATTTTCTGCACTGGCGTCGCGCACAGCCTGTTTGTCGCCAGCCTTTCGGTAATCAAGGCGCGCACCGCGGCGGTAGTCTTCGGCATGGAACCGGTCTACGGCATTGCCGTGGCCTGGGTGGTGTTCGCCGAAACGCCGACCCTGCGCATGCTGCTGGGCGGTGCGCTGATCATCTTCGCCATCGTGCTGTCCAGCCGCCTGGCGGCCGAGCATCCGCCCAAGCAACCTGCAGTGGCCGAAGGCGCCTGATCAGCGATCGTTATGGCCCAGGTCGCGCTGCGGGTCGATCTGGTCACGCACGCGCTGCTTGAGCACCTTGGCTTCAGGGAAGCCACCGTCGGCCTTGCGCTCCCAGATCTGCACACCGTCGCAGGTGATGCGGAAGATGCCGCCGGTACCTGGCTCCAGCGCCACCCGGGCCAGGTCGTCAGAGAAGGTGCTGAGCAGCTCCTGGGCCAGCCAGGCAGCGCGCAGCAGCCATTGGCACTGGGTGCAATAGGTAATGACGATTTCCGGCTTGTTATCAGGCATGGTAAGCGTTCTCCAGGTAGGGGGCCGCTTATACTAGCGGTCTTTAGCCCTCGGTTTGAGACTCACGATGCGCCGCCTGCTGTTCTGCCTTTTGCTGACGCTCACCTCCTTCCCCCTGCTCGCTGCCGAGCAAGCCCGGCCCAAGGTCGGCCTGGTGCTCTCCGGTGGCGCCGCCCGTGGCCTGGCCCACATCGGCGTGCTCAAGGCCCTGGAAGAACAGGGCGTGCGCATCGACGCCATCGCCGGCACCAGCATGGGCGCCGTGGTGGGTGGCTTGTATGCGTCCGGCTACAGCGTCGAGGAGCTGGAAACACTCGCTACCACCTTGGACTGGCAGCAGGCGTTGTCCGACGCTCCGCCTCGCAAGGACGTGCCCTTCAGGCGCAAGCAGGATGACCGCGACTTCCTGGTCAAGCAGAAGCTGAGCTTTCGCGACGACGGCAGCCTGGGCCTGCCGCTGGGCGTGATCCAGGGCCAGAACCTGGCACTGCTGCTGGAAAGCAAACTGGCCCACACCGCCGACACCCGCGACTTTGACAAACTGCCGATCCCGTTCCGCGCCGTGGCCACCGATATCGCCAGTGGCGAGAAGGTGGTGTTCAGCCGCGGCCACCTGCCCCAGGTGATCCGCGCCAGCATGTCGATCCCGGCGGTGTTCGCACCGGTCGAGCTGGACGGGCGCCTGCTGGTGGATGGCGGCATGGTCGACAACATCCCCGTGGACGTGGCCCGCGAGATGGGCGTTGACCTGGCCATTGTGGTCGACATCGGCACCCCGCTGCGCGACCGCAAGCAGCTGGCCACGGTGGTCGATGTGCTGAACCAGTCGATCACCCTGATGACCCGGCGCAACTCCGAAGAACAACTGGCCAGCCTGCACCGCGATGACATCCTCATCCAGCCGCAGTTGGCCGCCTTCGGCGTCACCGATTTCGGCCGTGCCCGCGACATGATCGAAGCCGGCTACCGGGCCACCCGCCTGCTCGACCCGCGCCTGGCTGCGCTGCGCCAGCCCGAAGGCGACGCTGAGCTGGCCGTGGCGCGCTCGCCGCGCCAACGCACCCCGGTGATCACCGCGATCAGGGTAGAGAACGACTCCAAAGTCAGCGACGACGTGATCCGCTACTACATCCGCCAGCCGATCGGCGAGCCGCTGGAGCTCGACCGGCTGCAGACCGACATGGGCACCTTGTACGGCCTGGACTACTTCGACCGCGTGCAATACCGCGTGGTACACAAGGGCGACGACAACACCCTGGTGATCAACGCCCGTGGCAAGCGCGGCGGTACCGATTACCTGCGCCTGGGCTTGAACCTGTCGGACGACCTGCGCGGTGACAGTGCTTTCAACCTGGGGGCCAGCTACCGCGTCAACGGCATCAACGAGCTGGGCGCAGAATGGCTGACGCGCGCTCAGATTGGTGACCAGCAAGAGCTCTACAGCGAGTTCTACCAGCCATTGGACGTGGGTTCGCGCTACTTCATCGCGCCTTACCTGGACTTCGGTTCGCAAAACATCGAGGCGACCCTGGACGACGACCCGGTGGCCGAGTACCGCCTCGAACGCTACGGCTTCGGCCTCAACTTCGGCCGTCAGATCGGCACCTACGGCGAAGTTCGCTTGGGTGCTGGCAAAGCCTGGGGCGAAGCAGAAGTCCGCATTGGTGACCAGGACCTGCCCAAGGTCAGCTTCAACGAAGGCTTCTATGAACTGAAGTACTCGTTCGACACCCTCGACAACGTGTACTTCCCGCACAGCGGTGAAGACCTTGGCTTGACCCTGCGCAAATACGACAAGTCGCTCGACTCGGACCAGGACTACCGGCAGTGGCTGCTCAACCTGGACAAGGCGATCAGCAGCGGGCCGAACACCTGGGTGTTCGGCGGGCGCTACGGCCGCACACTGGACAACACCGAAGTGGTGACGTCGAGCTTCGTGATGGGCGGTGCGCGCGAATTGTCGGGCTTGCGCCAGGACTCGGTGTCAGGGCAAAACGTGAGCCTGCTGCGCATCGTCTATTACCGCCGCCTGACGCCGCGCAGCTACCTGCCGCTGGACTTCCCGCTGTACATCGGTGGCTCGCTGGAGCGTGGGCGGGCGTGGAACAACGACAATGAGTTCGACAGTGGGTACATCAATGCAGCGAGCGTTTTCCTGGGGCTGGATACACCGTTGGGGCCGCTGAACCTGACGTATGGGGCCAACAGTGCGCATGAGCAGGCGGTGTACCTGAACCTGGGGCATACCTTCTAAATCGTCATCGCCGGCAAGCCGGCGATTGGGCTGCAAGGCAGCCCCAAGATATTCAGGACTTTTCGAGGTTGGCCAGAATCTTTGCATGCACCCGCATGCACACCTCAAGGTCTGCCTCGTCCACGCCGGTGAACAGCTCCAGGCGCAAGGCATTGGCGATGGTCTCGATCTGCTCGATCAAGGGCTTGGCCGGTGGGCACAACTGGATTTTCTTCGCCCGCCGATCCTCCAGCACCGCCTGGCGCCGCACTAGCCCTTGGGCTTCCAGGCTGTCGAGCAGGCGCGCAAGCGTCGGGCCTTCAACACCGACACTCTGGGCCAGTTCGCGCTGGGTCGGCGCCTCTTCGAAACGCGCAAGGTGCAGCAACACCAACCAGCGCGCCTGGGACAGGTTGAGCCCGGCCAGGCGGCGATCCAGCTCGGCACGCCAGCCGCGGGACATCTGCGCCAGCTGCATGCCGAAGCGGTGTTGATTGTCGGTCAGGGGCATAAACAACTCATTGACTAGAACTAATTATTAGTCAGCTAACCATGCCCCGGGACATCAGGCAAGGCTGCTTGGCGCGGAAATGTCCGATAATCGTCAAAAAGGATGACATCGATCAGCGGATGTCCGAAATGTCCCCGATCAGAGCTCGAACTCCGCCGCCAGGGCTGCGCGTATGCAGTAGAGCACGCCTTCGGGAACCCGCGCGCCGAACAAGGGCGCAATCGCTGAAACCGGCGGCAGCTCCCCTTCGCCGTCGAGGAAGGCGTCCTGGACCTCCATCATCAGGTCTTCGGGCAGGTCGAGCGCCTGGTCCAGGCTCAGTTCCTGGCGGCCAATGGCTTCGGCCAGCAGGCTGTAGACGTTCTTTTCGCTGCAATTGAGCTGGCCGGCGATTTGCGCCGGGGTCATGCCGGCACGGGCCAGGCTGACCAGTTCATGGCGCAGGTCGAGCACCACCTTGGGCGCCTCCTCGGTGCCACCGGCGCCATTGAGCACTTCGAGGAAGGCCTGGCCGTAGCGCTCCAGCTTGCGCGCACCCACGCCGCTGACCTGGGCCATGTCGCTGAGGCTGGTCGGCTGGCTGCGCAGCATCTCCAGCAGCGTGGAGTCGGGGAAGATCACGTAAGGCGGCACGCTGTGCTCCTCGGCCAGCTTGCGCCGCAGCGTTCGCAGCGCGTCCCACAGCTCGCGCTCCTCGGCACGTACCAGCTGGCTGGCCGGGCTGCCGCCGCTGGAAGAAGACTTGGCCACGGTCTGCGGCTTGAGGTCGCGGCGCAACTGCAAGGTCACCTCGCCACGCAGCAACGGCCGGCAGCTGTCGGACAGGCGCAGGCCGCCATAACCCTCCAGGTCGATGTCCACCAGGCCGCGCGCCACCAGCTGACGGAACAGCGAGCGCCATTCAACCTCGGCAATCGCCTTGCCCACCCCGAACACCGCGAGCTTTTCATGGCCAAAATTGCGCACCTTCTCGTTGTCCTTGCCCAGCAGCACGTCGATCAGGTGGCCGACACCGTAGCGCTGGCCGGTACGGAATACCGCCGAGAGGGCTTGGCGCGCAGGCTCGGTGGCATCCCAGGTCTGCACCTGGTCGACGCAGTTGTCGCAATGCCCGCACGGCTGCTCGAGCACTTCGTCGAAGTAGGCCAGCAGCGACTGGCGACGGCAGCGTGTTTCCTCGCACAACGCCAGCATGGCGTCGAGTTTGTGCTGCTCGACGCGCTTGTGGCGCTCGTCCCCTTCGGAGTTTTGCAGCATCTGCTTGAGCATCACCATGTCCTGCAGGCCGTAGGCCATCCAGGCATCGGACGGCAGCCCATCACGGCCGGCACGGCCGGTTTCCTGGTAATAGGCCTCGAGCGACTTGGGCAGGTCGAGGTGGGCGACGAAGCGCACGTTGGGCTTGTCGATGCCCATGCCGAAGGCGATGGTGGCGACCATGATCAGGCCTTCCTCGTTGAGGAAGCGGTGCTGGTTGGCCGAACGGGTTTCCGCCGCCAGGCCGGCGTGGTACGGGAGCGCCGGGAAGCCTTGTTCGCACAGGTAGGCGGCGGTCTCGTCGACCTTCTTGCGCGACAGGCAATAGACGATGCCGGCGTTGCCACGGCGCTCGCCAAGGAACGCCATCAGCTGCTTGCGCGGCGACTCCTTGGGCACGATGCGGTAGAAGATGTTCGGCCGGTCGAAGCTCGACAGGAAGCGCTCGGCGCCCTGCAGGTGCAGGCGCTGGACGATCTCCTCGCGGGTGCGCATGTCGGCGGTGGCGGTCAGGGCGATGCGCGGCACATGCGGGAACAGTTCGGCCAGCTGGCCCAGCTGCAGGTACTCCGGGCGGAAGTCATGGCCCCATTGCGAGACGCAGTGCGCCTCGTCGATGGCGAACAGCGACACATCCAGCCCGCGCAGGAAGTCCAGCATGCGCGGCTGCACCAGGCGCTCCGGCGCCAGGTACAGCATCTTCACTTCACCGCGGCGCAGGCGCCCGGCGAGGTCGCGCTGCTGCTCCGCACTGAGAGTAGAGTTCAGCGCAGCGGCCGCGACGCCGAGCTCATCGAGGGTGGCGACCTGGTCGTCCATCAGCGCGATCAGCGGCGACACCACCACGGTCAGGCCCGGGCGCAGCAACCCCGGCACCTGGAAGCACAGCGACTTGCCGCCGCCGGTGGGCATCAGCACCAGGGCGTCGCCGCCATTGGCCACGCATTCGATGATCGCTGCCTGGCGCCCACGGAAACTGTCGTAACCGAAGATGTCCTTGAGAACGCGCTGAGCCTGTTCGAGCATGTGCAACTCCGTAAATCGCCGTACCATCCTGGACACAGGCTGGACGAAAAACCCGCTCCGCACACGCCAAATGCGTAAGCGGCTTTTGCCAGATGGCCGGGAAACCCGCCTCTGGGTGAAAAATCGCGAAGTATACCCCAGTGCCGACCTGTGCAGGATGCCGTGCTGACAGACGTTCCCTTTGCCCCGCCAGCGGCGCAAGGTGCTAGAATTCACTATCGTTTATTCCCCCAAGGTAGCCCTGTAATGTCCTTCGCCGAGCAACTGACCCGCCTGCAAGCCTTCCTCGACGCCGATGAGCTGCACGAAGAAGCGCTGGACTACGTCGCCGCCCACGGCTACCTGACCGCGCTGTCGATCTGCTCCGAAGACGTTCCCGAGCGTGAATGGATCGACGCGTTGTTCGCCGAAGAGCCCCATTACGCCAGCGATGCCCAGCGCACCGAAATCGAAGCGACCTTGGTGGCACTCAAGGGCCACATCGCCCGCCAACTGGCCAGCGACGAAGAATTCGACCTGCCATGCGAGCTGGACCTGACCGACGAACCGGACGATTCCGACCTGCGCGGCTGGTGCATCGGCTTCATGGAAGGCGTGTTCCTGCGCGAAGAAGCCTGGTTCGAAAACGCCGAAGAAGAAGTCAGCGAGATGCTGCTGCCGATCATGGTCGGTTCCGGCCTGTTCGACGAACAACCTGAGTTCGCCGACATCGCCAGCAACGCCAACCTGCAGGACGACATGATCGTGCAGATCCCGGAAGCGCTGAGCGCACTGTTCCTGCTGCTGCACGCACCTGAAGAGAAGCCGGCGCTGCTCAAGCCACGCCACCACTGAGTCGGCCGTGCGCTACCTGCTGCTGGCCATCGGCTGGCTCAGCGTCGCGTTGGGGGTGTTGGGGATCTTCCTCCCGGTGTTGCCCACCACCCCGTTCCTGCTGCTGGCAGCTGCCTGCTTCGCGCGCAGCTCGCCGCGCTTTCACCACTGGCTGGTCAACCACCCCAAGCTTGGGCCGTGGATCCGTGACTACCTGAGCGGTGAAGGTATTCCATTGAAGGGCAAGGTGTACGCCATCGGCCTGATGTGGGCGAGCATCAGCCTGTCCTGCTACCTGGTGCCGTTGTTCTGGGCACGGGCTTTCATGCTGACCAGTGCGGTGCTGGTGAGCCTGTACATTCTCAAGCAGAAGACGTTGCGCAAGCCGGGTTGAGCTGCTGGCCCTCACCCTCCATCCCACCTCTAAGTCAATGCGCACTGCCATCGCATCTTTCAATGGCTGACGCCCTGTATTTGTCAGGCTATGTTTCACCATCACTTCTAATTAATTCAATAAACACGCGAAATATATAACAAAGAATTTTCCTACAAGTTTTTAGGACATCAGAAACTCCACTGCGAATTGATTCCCCGTTACTGTTCAGGACTCAAACTTAAAAATACCTGTCCGCTAGAACCACCCACTGGCTCGCATGACATGCCGACCAGTTGAAGTGCACGAGGATTTCCAATGCCGGATAGAATGAGGCAGCACAGTGGAACGACAAGCACAACAAACGCAGCATATGACGTAACCGAGAACAGGGCCAATGGCCTGCTGAAAGAGTCCTGCTCGGCAATCCGAATGTTCCGCTTACCTCGCCGACCCGCAATTCCAGATGCGCGGCGGTTTCAAGAACCCCATGGTCGACGCCGCGATGCCCTTGTTCAGCATGGTGATGCGCGTGCGCAAGCTCGATGCCCTGCTCAAGGAAGTCAGCCTGAATGTAAACCAGCTCTGTCATGCGGCGCAGATGAGCCTGGTGGACATTAGAGTGGCGGCGGGCACATTGGAGCCCAGTGCGCGGAAGATGCTTGAGGGGATACGAATCAGCTCGAAGCAGGCTTCGCAGATGGTGCGCAGCAGTTTCTCCGGTCTGAAAGGGGCGGCGGGAAGCTGGGAGTTGCTTCTTGCTTTAGGTGGGTTGTATTTACTGAGTGACAGTCTTGGCAAAAACCTGAAAAAAGCGGAAATAGCGGAAAAAGAGATAACTTCAACGTCGACCGAGGCTTTACTGGGATTATTGAGTTCTAGCATGGGAATTTTGGGCGGAGGCGTGGAGATTCTGGGGCTTACTATAAAAAATGCAAGCCAAAACCGAGTGAATTTAGGCGCAAAAATAGTTCGCAGCGGAGCCATCTTAGGTGCTTCCGCCGGACTGTTTGACACTTTCCAGGCAATAATATCCGCCAAACGCTCAGGTACATCAGGCGATATCGACTCACGAAATTTCTACTACACCGCTGCCGCACTCTCGGGTGGTGCCACTGTCGCAGCAATTTTGGGCGCATTCAACCCTTTATTATTCGGACCTATTGGAATAGCCATTTCACTAACACTCATAGCTTATTACTCAAGCAAGTACGCCGAAGAAAGTGAATCAACGCCTCTAGAAAGGTGGATCAAACGCTGCCATTTTGGCAAGGCCAACGAAACTCCTAAAACCCATTGGAATACCCCCGAATTTTCCGATATCGCCTTTGCAGAATTGAATGCCGCTACATTGGGCTTGTCCGGCACGCTTTCCTTTGAGTTTTTTACTGATGATAGGGCGCATCGCCCCCAAAATTGGTGGCCTTGTAAGTTTAGAACCAAGAAGAAGGATACGCTTTCAGTTTAGCCTCCCCGGCTTCACTGAGTTATCCTCCAGCTATCATTGGACACTTGCCATCCATCGCCAGGGAGATGGAAGCGCAACCAATTACACTGGCGGTGAGGTCGTAATGAATGAAGTATTCTTCGCACCCAGCGTGACAACCAGAAGCGTTACCCAAACCACATTGGCGCACTCCACACGACCTAGACTTCCCGACTACCTGCCAAACAGCCTGCAAACTTCAAGAAATACGCGCAAAATTCGAAGCCGCAGTGAGCGCCTAGTTTATTTTGAGGATTTTACCGGCAGCATTGAACTGACCTCTGACATAGGGCAGCGCAATATTGTCGCCGCCTCGCTGTCACTCACTTATTGGCCTGATCGCAGCTTACCAGATTCGTATGCCGAAATTTTAGTTGAGGAGACCAACTCATGATCTTGCCTCACCGCGAATTCGGATGGAAGTATGACCTTCCCGCGCCAGACACCCCTTCCAACTCAGACGTTTCAAGAGATAGCTTAGACGCCCCCTCACTTCAAGTAGGCACCCACCACATCGAGCTCTCCCGATCCACTTTAAAATTCAGAGGCGGCTGGATCATTGGTGGCGGCGCAATATTATTAATCTCCACTCTCCTTGCGGCTTATATAATCAGTTCCCTATTCGGATCCTCCCCCCCGAGCATAAAGCCAACACTGGTAATCCTAGCCTCTTTTTGTTTTTTATATTTCATCTTCATACCGTATATCCGCATGGATTTCAGCCACCCCTGCGACGAACCGATACGATTTAATAGACATCGTCGAAAAGTCTATTTTTATCAATATCGATACGACCGCCTCCACCCATTGGGTCGAAAAAACTGGGGCATAAAACCTGTCGCCTATGAATGGCGTGACCTAACCGCAGAGGTCTACAGCATTTACGCTCCGATGGGGTTCGGAGGTCTCGTTGAAAAAGTAGTACTCGCAGTGCGCAGACCTGGCACTGACGAAGTAATCGACCGTCTATTGCTTTCTGACAACATTGAAGAGGGTAAAAACCACTGGGCAATAGCTAGACTTTACATGCAAAAAGGGCCCGAAGCACTTCCCGAACTTATGACGGAGACTACTGAGCGGAACAGTAACTACTGCTTCAACCCCTTCGTTCGTCTAGCGCCCAAAGTCCAATGGCCAGCCGATATGGACCTCGAATCCCGCACCGCACCCGCGCCGGGAGACCAACCATGAAACCCGTCGTACTTGTAGGTCACCACCACGATTGCCCGTTACACGGTATTGGCGTGGTGGAGACGGGTAGCGCCGACTACACCTTCAATGGTAAGGCCGTAGCCCGCGTGGGCGACCGGATCAGTTGTGGTGCGCTGATCACCAATGGCTCGGCGAGCTATCAGATCCAGAGCAAAAAGGTCGCACGCAAAGGCGATCAAACTGATCACGGTGGTGTGTTGATCGAGGGCGATGATGACTGGCTGCTTGAATGATCAGACTTGAAGTTAGTCGTTGCCAGCACTGACCTCATCGCCGACAAGCCGGCTCCTGCAGGTACACCACCATGCCCAAGCTGGGGGGATGAACCTGTGGGAGCCGGCTTGCTGGCGATAGGGCCACCAGCTTCACCGAAAAAGCCAGGCCGATCACCTCACACCGTATCCACCTTCAACGACTGATCATCGAGCATCCCGTTGATGATGGTCGCCGTGTCATGCCCCGCCGATATCACCCCACCCGCCCCCGCCGTCACCCCGTAATGCTGGGCCAGGTCGACGCCGGTCAGGTCGATGGTCTGGATGGGCGCGGCCCCCGCCACGCTGCTGACCTCGATGGTCGAAACCACGTTTTCCCCGGTGCCACTGACCTTGAAGTGCAGGTAGTCATCCAGTGACGCTGCAGTGGCATGCTCGCCCTGCAGCAGTTGCGACAGGTCGAGCTTGTCGCTGCCCGGGGTGAAGTCGGTGACGGTGTCGTGGCCGGTGTCGCCCTTCTGCCAGACGAAGGTGTCGTTGCCGTTGCCGCCGGTCATCGTGTCGTTGCCCGCCCCGCCAATCAGGATGTCGTTGCCGCCCCCGCCCTTGAGCACATCGTTGCCCGCGCCGCCATTGAGCACATTGTCGGCGCTGCTGCCGATCAGCGTGTCGCCATAGTCAGAGCCCACCAGGTTGTGGATGCCGCTCAGGGTCTCCACCCCTGCACCACCGGTGTCCTGCAGCCCTTCATGGCTCAGGTCGATCGTGACCGCCTCTTTGGCCAAGGCATAGTTGGCCGTGTGGCCGTTGTGCTCATCGCCGGTGGAGGCATGCGCTTCCAACGAGGCGATGTCGATCGGGCTGGAAAGACCGGCCGTGGCATGGTCGCTGCCTCCCCCCGTGTACGGGGCCGGGGCCTGCGCGTTGGCGTAGTCGAGCACCAGGCTCAGCTTGTAGCTTTCGCCGCTTTTGCCGGCACCCGTCGGGTCACTCACATGGATGCTGTACACCCCATCATGGCTGGCCGTGAAGCTGTCGCCTGCGGCAATGGCGTGGTAGCTGCCGCTGGCGTCTTTCCATTGCAGCGCCAGGTTGCCATCGTGAGTGTCGTGGTTCAGTTGCAGGGTTTCACCCTTGCGCAGGCTGACGTTGATCACCTCGTCGGCAGAGCCCTGGGCCGCCGCAGTGCCGGTGGCGCCCAGGTAGCCGAGCACCACCAGCGCGGCGGTCATACTGCTGGCATCGAGGGTGAACGCGCCACGGTCGACTACCCGCTGCTCTTGCACCCTGCCGTAGCCGTCACCACATTCGGACATGGTGTTGTCGTGCACGTTGATGGTGATGACGGCTGTGCTTTCATCGCCATCGCCATCGCGAATGGTGTAGACGAAGGTGTCGGTGGCATCGCGCGGCGCCGCCACATTCGGGTCGGAGTGATACACGGCGTTGCCTTGGGCATCCAGGGTGAGGTAACCGAACTGGCCCGCCACAGGGTTGCCGAGCTGGCCGATGGCCGAGGTGGAGGTGTCATGGCCGGCGCGCACGCCGACCACATAGCCACAGTCGGCTGGCAGATCGGCGCCGATCACATCGTTGTACAGTACGTTGCCGCGCACCTCGTCACCTTTGCTGACACTCACAAAATCGCAGTGTGCTTGCGGTACGTCATCGACGATGGTGATGTGGACAGTGCTGGTGGTCCAGTTGCCTACGGTGTCCTCGACCTTGTAGGTGAAGGCCTCGCTGACGGTATTGGCACCGTCGTTGGCGTGTGGTTGCGAATTCGCTGGCGAGGTCAGCGTATAGGTGTAGGAACCGTCTGCATTCAGGTGGATCTGCCCGTACTGGCCAACGGCGTTGCCGATCAAGGTGTAGGTCAATGCCCCGACCCCACCGCCAACCTGTCCGACCAGGCTGCCGGACGCGGTTTCCGCGGTCGAGCAAGGGGCACTGCCGTTGACGCTGCCAGCCGCCAGGTCGTGGCCGTCCTTGTTCAGGTCCAGTGCTTTCTCGAACACTGTGACGCCGCCATCACCACAAGGGTGCAGCGACTGGTCGTGCACGTTGATGGTCACGGTGGCGGTGCTTTCGTCACCATCGCCATCGCGAAGGGTGTAGACGAACGTGTCGATCGCATCCCGCGGCGCCACGGCGTTGGGATTGGCGTGATACGCCGCGTTGCCTTGGGCGTCGAGGGTCAGGTAGCCGTACTGGCCGTAGACGTTACTGCCGAGCTGGCCAACCGCCGAGCTGGACGTGTCATGACCGGCGCGTACGCCGACCACGTAGGCACCATCGCCCAGCGTGTCGGCGCCGACCACGTCGTTGTACATCACGTTGCCGCGTACGATGTCACCCTTGGCCACGCTGACGAAGTCGCACTGCGCCTGCGGGACGTCATCGACGACGGTGATCTTGACGGTGCTGGTGGTCCAGTTGCCCACCGTGTCCTCCACCCGGTAGGTGAACGATTCGGTAACCGTGTTGGCGCCATCGTTGGCATGGGTCGGCGAATTCGCCGGCGAGATCAGGGTGTAGGTATACGAGCCGTCAGCGTTCAGGTGCAACTGGCCGAACTGGCCGACGGCATTGCCGACCAGGGTGTAGGTCAGCGCCCCCACGCCACCGGCGACCTGCCCGACCAGGCTGCCGGACGCAGTCTCGCGGGGCGAGGTCGGGTCACTGCCGGTGACAGTGCCGGCTGCCAGGTCGTTGCCGTCCTTGTGCAGGTCCAGCGCGCGCTCGTAGACCCAGACGCCACCGTCGCCACACGGCTGCAGCGCAGGGTTGTGCACATTGATGGTGAGGGTCGTGGTGCTCTCGTCACCGTCAGCATCGCGAAGGGTGTAGACGAAGGTGTCCAGCGCATCGCGCGGCGCTACCGCATCGGGGTTGGAGTGGTACTGGGCATTGCCCTGGGCGTCGAGGGTCAAGTAGCCGTACTGGCCGTAGACGTGGCTGTCGAGCTGGCCCACCGCGGAGCTTGAGGTGTCGCTGCCGGCCCGAACACCGACCACGTACTGCCCGTCACTGCGGGTATCGGCACCGACCACGTCGTTGTGCATCACGTTGCCGCTCACCACGTCGCCTTTGTAGACACTGACGAAGTCGCTGTTGGCGGTCGGTACATCGTCGACGATGGTGATGACGATGGTGCTGGTGGTCGAATGGCCTTCCGAGTCCTGCACCTGGTAGGTGAAGGTTTCGGTCACGCTGTTGGCACCATCGTTGGCGTGGGTCGGCGAGTTGGCCGCAGATGTCAGGGTGTAGGTGTAGGAGCCATCGGCGTTCAGGTGGATCTGGCCGTACTGGCCTACAGCATTGCCGACCAGGGTATAGGTCAGTGCGCCTACGCCACCGCTGGTGGAGCCGGCCAGCGTGCCGGAGGCCGTTTCCTGGGTCGAGCCCGGGTCGCTGCCGGTCACGGCGCCAGGTGCCAGGTCGTTGCCATCCTTGTGCAGGTCCAGGCCCTTCTCGTAGACCGTGACGTCACGGTCCTCACATGTCATCAACGCACTGTGCACGTTGATGGTGAGGGTCGTGGTGCTTTCGTCGCCGTCGGCATCGCGAAGGGTGTAGACGAACGTGTCGACGGCATCCCGTGGCGAGGCGATGTTCGGGTTAGAGTGGTACTCGGCGTTGCCGTAGGCATCGAGGGTCAGGTAACCATATTGGCCGTTGACCTGGGTGTTGAGCTGACCGATGGCCGAGGTAGACGTATCGCTGCCAGCGCGCACACCGACTACATACTGGCCGTCGCCGCGAGTATCGGCACCGACCACGTCGTTGTACATCACGTTGCCGCTCACCACATCCCCTTTGGCCACGCTGACGAAATCGCTGTTGGCGGTTGGCACATCGTCAACGATGGTGATGACGATGGTATTGGTCGCCGAATTGCCCAGCGAATCCTGCACCTGGTAGGTGAAGGTTTCGGTCACGGTGTTCGCACCATCGTTGGCATGAGTGGGCGAATTAGCAGGCGAAGTCAGGGTGTAGGTGTAGGAACCATCTGCGTTCAGCTGGATCTGGCCGTACTGGCCTACAGCACTGCCGACCAAGGTGAAGGTCACTGCCCCTACGCCGCTGACCACCAGCAGGCCGGAGGCCGTCTCGTGCGTGGAACCTGGGTTGCTGCCGGTCACCGTACCTGCCGCCAGGTCGTTACCGTCCTTGTGCAGGTCCAGCGCGTTTTCATAGACCGTGACGTCACGGTCCGCGCACACGATCAAGCCGTTGTGCACATTGATGGTGATGGTCGTGGTGCTTTCGTCGCCATCAGCATCGCGAAGGGTGTAGACGAAGGTGTCGATGGCATCGCGTGGCGAGGCGATGTTCGGGTTGGCGTGGTACTCGGCGTTACCATAGGCATCGAGGGTCAAGTAGCCATACTGGCCGTTGACCTGGGTGTTCAGCTGCCCGATGGCCGAGCCGGACGTATCGCTGCCCGCGCGCACGCCTACCACATACTGGCCGTCGCCACGGGTGTCGGCTCCGACCACATCGTTGTACATCACATTGCCGCGCACCACGTCGCCCTTGAAGACACTGACGAAATCACTGTTGGCCGTGGGTACGTCATCGACGATCGTGATGACGAGGGTGCTGGTGGTCGAATTGCCCAGCGAATCCTGCACCTGATAGGTGAAGGTTTCGGTCACCGTGTTCGGGCCGTCGTTGGCGTGGGTCGGCGAATTGGCCGGCGAGGTCAGGGTGTAGGTGTAGGTACCGTCCGCGTTCAGCTGGATCTGGCCGTATTGGCCTACCGCGTTGCCGACCAGCGTGTAGGTCAACGTCCCGACACCACCGCTGGCAGCGCCGGCTAACGTGCCGGAAGCCGTTTCCTGCGTCGACCCCGGGTCACTGCCGGTGACAGTACCGGGCGCCAAGTCATTGCCATCCTTGTGCACATCCAGGGCTTTTTCGTAAACCGTAACGTCAGTGTCAGCACAGGCCATCAAGCCGTTATGCACGTTGATGGTAAGGGTCGTGGTGCTCTCGTCGCCATCGGCATCGCGGAGGGTGTAGACGAAGGTTTCCAGGGCATCCCTGGGCGAAGCGATGGTCGGATCGGAGTGATACTCGGCATTCCCCTGCGCATCGATGATCAGGTAACCGTACTGGCCATGCACCTGGGTATTCAGTTGGCCGATGGCCGAGCTGGACGTGTCGCTGCCTGCGCGCACGCCCACCACGTATTGGCCGTCGCCGCGGGTGTCGGCGCCCACCACGTCGTTGTACATTACGTTGCCACGCACCACGTCGCCCTTGGCCACGCTGGTGGAGTCCTCATGCGCCTGTGGTACATCGTCGACGATGTTCACGTCCAGGCTGCCGGTGGCGGTACTGCCGTCGACATCCTTGGCCACCACCTGGAAATGTTCGCTGAGGCTGTTGCTGCCGTCGCCGCTGGGGTGGCTCTCATTGTCCAGCAGGGTGTAGCTGTAACTCACCACGCCGGTAGCGGGGTTGTAGCCGATGATCGTCAGGGTGTTGCCTTCGGGCGTGACGATCGACTGCGGGAAGGCTGCCGCCACACCGCCACTGACCACGCTGATGCCACCCACGGTCAGGCTTTGCAGGCCATCCAGCGCGCTGACTTTGAAGGTGCCTTGCTGGGTCAGGGCGCCTGCATCGGGCGCACTGCCGTCGTGCAGGTTTTTCTCGTAGACCGTCAGCTCGCCGCCCTGCGCTGCGAGGCCGTCGAGCTGCACCGGGTCATCGAGGTTGGTCACGTTCAGGGTCAGCGTCGCGCTGCTGGTGTCGCCGTCGGCGTCCTTGATCGTGTAGGTGAAGGTTTCCATACCATGGCCGCCACCGCCCAGGTTCTTGAAGTCCGGGTCGCTGGTGTCGAGTGTGTAGGTGTAGGAACCGTCTGCAGCCAGCACCAGCGTGCCGTAGGTGCCGGTGAAGGTACCGGCGATTACCGGGCCACCCGGCACGCGGTCGGCGCCTTGCACGTCGTTGCTCAGCACATTGCCGGTCAATTCGGTGTGCTGCTCGGTGGCGGTGAGCGCATTGCCGTCGTCCACGGCCTTGGGCACGTCGTCGCGGATGATCACATCCAGCGACCCTTGAGCGACATCGCCGTCGCTGTCACTGACCAGTACCGGCAAATGCTCGCCCAGCGAATTAGTGCCCGCGCCGTTTGCATGCTGCTCGGCGCCGGTCAGGGTGTAGCTGTAGCTGACCACGCCCGTTTGCGGGTTGTAGCCGGTGATGGTCAGCGTGTTGCCCAGGCCCGTGGTGATCGCCTGGCCGACCCCGGTCACCACACCGGCGGTGACCACATTGATGCCACCCACGCTGAGGTTGAACACACCGTCCGGCGCCACCACGGTGAAACTGCCGTGCTGGGTCAACGCGGGCGGGTTGTTGACCGAGCCCAGGGGCAGGTTGGCTTCGTCGAGGATGAGTTCGCCCGGTGTCACATCCAGCCCACGCAATTCGACCGGGTGGTCTTCGTCGATGGGCGTGAGCGGCGGATTGGGCTGCTCGGGTGGGTTGGGCTGGCCGGGCGGCAAGCCACCGTTGCTGCCACCATTGCTGCCACCTTCTGCGCCGCCGCCATTGCCACCGTTGCCAGCTCCCAGGGCATCGCGTCCACGACCGTTGTCCAGGTCACCCACGTAACGGTTGGCCAGTTCAGGGATGCCATTGAAGCCTGCCGTCGGGAAGCCTATCTGCGGGTCGACCCGGTCGGCCACTTCGCTCAGCAGGACAAAACTGTGGCCGCCGCCCAATGCCCCTGGGGCACCACTGCTGTTGGGACCGGCGGCAGGTGCTTCGGTGCTGGTGCTGGGGTCGTCACCGGCGGCAATCGCCTGTTGGATGCGCTCGACATCGCTCAGCTGTGCATCGCTCGGCGCGGTGTCGTGCGCCTGCACGTGGGGGGCCAGGTTGGCCAGCAGGTCCGTGGTCATCGCCAGGCTGCTGTCGCGCCCCAGTGTCAGCTGTGCGCCATTTTGCAGGTGTACGGCCACGGCGCCCGCGGCGCCGGTTTCCAACTGTTCGCCTGCATACAGGCGGTCGCCTTCGATCAAGGGGCGCCGGCTACCGTCGCTGCCAACAGCGAAGACCTGACCCACTACCTTGCTGACTACACCGACCAATTTAGCCATGAGCGCACGCCTCCCCTTACCGATTGGCTACTCAGCCAACGACATGGCGGGTGGGGTCAACGGCTTCGAGTTCGAGTGTCTCAACGGTGAGAATCGCTCTCTCGGATCACTACTTTGGCGATAGTCGTAATGTAAGTTTGCCATCCTAAGATGCCAAATTTTTGTCGCCAAATTCCGCTTTCACCTAACCGTCTTGCGTCCTTAGCTGGAAAAAATCTGGAACTCTTCACGACGCCGGAAACTCGCAGGCTCAAGCGGCTTCCGAAATCGCCTGAATGAAACAATGTCTTGCTTTCGATAGACCGCATAAGTTTTTTTTCGCATAGGGCTTATGAAAAAATCTTCTTAGCTCGCGCGTTAAATGTTCTTAGCTCTGTTGTTACAAACATGAAACGATTTCTACTATAAAAATCGTCATTTTATTGGCGAATAGCAAGACCATTTTGAGACCAGGGAGAAGTACCCCATGCGCGTTTTCAACCCCATCACCAGTGCAATTCTGTTGGCCATGGCGTGCGCCAACGTTCAGGCGATGTCGCTCAACGAGGCTGTCCAGAACGCCGTGGACCAACATCCGGAGATCAGCGCCAGCCGTAACAGCCGGCTGTCGGCCGACGAGGATGTGAAGTTCGCGCGCGGTGGGTACTACCCGACGGTCGACCTGGTGGCCGGCTACGGCCGCCAGCGCTCGGACAACCTCAACACCCGTGGCCTGAATGCCGACGGCAGCACCAACCACAACAAGGAAACCCTCAACTACACCCAGTCGGAGCTGCGCCTGCGGCAGATGCTGTTCGACGGCTTCAACACCCCCAACGAAGTCGGCCGTACCCAGGCCGTGGCCAATTCGCGCGCCTACTACACCCAGGCCACCGCCGAAACCGTGGCCCTGCGCGCCATCGAGGTGTACCTCGAAGTGCTCAAGCGCCGTGAGCTGGTATCGCTGGCCAAGAACAACCTGCAGGCCCACCTGCGGGTTAACGACCAGATCGGCCTGCGCAGTGAGCGAGGCGTGGGCAGCACCGCCGACCTCGACCAGTCCCGCGCCCGTCGCGCGCTGGCGGAAAACAACCTGGACACTGCCGAGGTCGACCTGGCCGATGCCGAGGCCAACTTCTACAGCGTGGTCGGGCGCATGCCCGACGAGCTCGACACCCCGGTCACGATCAAGGGCGAAGTGCCCACCGGCCTCGACCTGGCGCGCCAGGGCATGCTGGAAAACAACCCTTACCTGAAATCGGCCCAGGCCGACGTCAATGCCGCCGAGCAGCAGTACGAAGTGGCCAAGTCGCCCTTCTACCCGCGCCTGGACGCGGTGCTGGCCACCGGCGCCAACAACAACCTCGGCGGCGAGAAAGGCCACAGCAACAACGACTGGCAGGCCGGCGTCGAGCTCAGCTACAACCTGTTCCGCGGCGGCAGCGACAAGGCCCGCCTGCAGTCCGACGCGCACAAGATCAACCAGGCCATGGACATCCGCAACAACGCGCTGCGCGAACTGACCGAGAACCTCAGCCTGGCCTGGAACGCCATGAACAACGCGCGCAAGCAAACCCCGACCGCCCGCGAATACGCCGAAACCACCCAGCGCGTGCGCGCCGCCTACCAGGACCAGTTCGGCCTCGGCCAGCGCACCCTGCTCGACGTGCTCGACAGCGAAAACGAGCTGTACAACGCCAACCGGCGCTACACCGAAGTGCGCTACACCGAGGAGTTCTCGATGTACCGGGTGCTGGCGACCATGGGTGAGCTGCTGAGCAAGCAGCGCATCTCGCTGCCACCGGAAGCCATTGCACAAAGTGAGGTCCGTAACCAGGCGAAGCTGCCCGACATGCGCTAGCTCAAAGCCGCAGCAGGCACGGATCGCCAAGCATCACCCCCATCCACCGAGGCGGGAGTAGTCCATCGTGACCAGTATGCAAAGCGCGCAACCGCGCCCCGATGTCGATGACCCGCTGCTCGATGGCCTGCTGATCCTCTGTCGCCTGCATGGCCGGCCGGCCAGCCGTGCCAGCCTGAGCAGCGGCCTGCCCTTGCTGCAACAGCGCCTGGGACCGGACCTGCTGCCACGGGCCGCGGCGCGCGCCGGTTTGCAGGGGCGCGTACTGCAGCGTGAGCTGGACGCCATTTCACCCCTGAATCTGCCGGTGCTGCTGTTGCTCAATGACGGGCGCAGTGCCGTGCTGCAGCGCTGGGGCGACGATGGCCAAGCGCTGATCCTGCCCTGCGAAGCGCAAGGCGGCGAACAGTGGGTCGAGCGCGAGGCGCTGCAACAGGCCTACAGCGGCCACGCCCTGTTCGCCCGGCCGCGGCACACCCTGGAAGAAGTGCGTTCACCGCTGCTGCCACGGGTAGAAGCCTGGTTCCGCGACACCCTGCGCCATTCCCGCTGGTTGTACGGCGACGCGCTGCTGGCCAGCCTGCTGATCAACCTGCTGGGGCTGATGGTGCCGCTGTTCGTCATGCAGACCTACGACCGCGTGGTGCCCAACCAGGCGCTGTCGACCTTGTGGGTGCTGGTCGCCGGCCTGTTCATCGGCACCGCCTTCGAGCTGGTGCTGCGCATGGTCCGCGCGCACCTGTTGGACCAGGCTGGCAAGAAGACCGACCTGATCCTCTCCGCCACCTTGTTCGAACGCATCACCGGCATGGCCATGAAGGCCAAGCCCGCCAGCATTGGCGGCTTCGCCCAAAGCATCCATGACTTTCAGGGCCTGCGCGAATTTCTCACCGCCGTCACCCTGACCAGCATCATCGACCTGCCCTTCGTTGCCCTGATGCTGCTGGTGATCGGCCTGCTCGGTGGCTGGCTGGTACTGATCCCGCTGATCGCCTTCCCGCTGGCGGTGGGTTTTGCGCTGATCATCCAGGCACGCCTGCGCGACACCGTGCAAAAAAGCCTCAGCCTCGGCGCGGTGCGCCAGGCCTTGCTGATCGAAACCCTCGGCGGCCTGGAAACCCTCAAGGCCTGCGGTGCCGAAAGCGAGCGCCAGTACCAGTGGGAACACACCAACGGCGCCATGGCCCGCCTCGACGCCCACGCCCGTAACCTGTCGTCGCTGGCCAGCAACGGCACGCTGTTCATCCAGCAATTCTGCGGCATGGCCACCATCGTCGCCGGGGTGTACAGCATCATTGCCGGCAACCTCAGCGTCGGTGCCCTGGTCGCCAGCTACATGCTCGGCAGCCGTGTGCTGGCGCCGCTCGGCCAGATCGCCGGGCTGATCACCCGTTACCAGCAGGCGCAGCTGACCATGCGCAGCACCGATGCGCTGATGGCCCTGCCGCAAGAGCGCCAGCCCGAACAGCAGGCGCTGGAGCACACCCCCCTCAAGGGCGGCCTGAGCCTCAGCCATGTCTGCTTCCGCTACCCGGCGCAGACCAGCCCGGCCCTGCAGGACGTGAGCGTGACGATCAAACCCGGCGAGCGCATCGGCATCATCGGCCGCAGCGGCTCGGGCAAGAGCACCCTGGGCCGACTGCTGATGGGTTTCCATCACCCGGACGACGGCCAAGTGCTGCTGGACAACCTCGACCTGCGCCAACTGGACATCGCCGACCTGCGCAGCCAGCTCGGCTACGTCGCCCACGACCTGCCACTGCTGGCCGGCAGTCTGCGTGACAACCTAACCCTCGGTGCCCGCCATATCAGTGATGCGCGCATGCTCGAAGTGGCCGAACTGACCGGCGTCAGCGAACTGGCCCGGCAGCACCCGCAGGGTTTCGACCGGCCGGTGGGCGAGCGTGGCCAGTTGCTGTCCGGCGGCCAGCGCCAGGCCGTGCTGCTGGCCCGCGCGCTGCTGCTGGAGCCGCCGATCCTGATCCTCGACGAACCCACCAGCCACATGGACAACAGCAGCGAGGAACAACTGCGCCAGCGCCTGCTCGGCTGGGTGCCGGGCAAGACCTTGCTGCTGGTCACCCACCGCACCTCGATGTTGAGCCTGGTGGACCGGCTGCTGGTACTGGACAACGGCAAGATCCTTGCCGACGGGCCGAAGGATGCGGTCATCGACGCCCTGCGCAAAGGCCGCATCGGCGCAGCGCTCTAGGAGGTTTCCATGCCCATTGGCCACAGCGTGCGCAGCACCCACAGCGGCTCCGACAAGCGCACCGAGCGCGACTACATGCCGGAGCTGGCCAGCGCCACCTTGCAGGATTCACCGCGCCTGTCACGCCTGACCGTGTGGCTGGCGGCGGCGTTGCTGTTGGTAGCCTTGGCCTGGGCCAGCCTGGCGGTGCTCGACGAAGTGACCGTCGGCGAAGGCAAGGCGATCCCGTCAAGCAAGGTGCAGGTGGTGCAGAACCTTGAAGGCGGTATCGTCACCGAGATCTTCGTGCGCGAAGGCCAGATGGTCGACAAAGGCGCCACCCTGCTGCGCCTGGACGACACGCGGTTCAAGTCCAACAAAGGCGAAAGCGAGGCCGATCGCTATGCCCTGACCGCCCAAGTCGAGCGCCTGTCAGCCGAAGCTGAAGGGCGGCCGTTCGTGTTGTCCGACGAAGTGCGCGCCAAGGCGCCGCAGGTGGCTAACGACGAGCTCTCGCTGTACGACTCGCGCCAACGCCGGCTGGCCAGTGAAAAGCAGACCCTCAACGAACAACTGCGGCAGAAGACCCAGGAGCTGGCCGAGTTTCGCTCCAAGGTCGACCAGTACCGCTCGGCAGTAGGCCTGTTGCAGCAGGAGCTGGACATGTCGGCGCCACTGGTGAGCAAGGGTGCCATTTCGCCGGTGGAAATCCTGCGCCTCAAGCAACGCACGGTCGAAGCCCGTGGTCAGCTCAACGCCACCAGCCTGGCCATCCCCCGCGCCGAGGCGGCCGTGGCTGAGATCCGCAGCAAGATCCAGGAGTCCGACGCAAGCTTCCGCTCGGATGCGGCCAAGGAACTCAACGACAAACGCACCGAGCTGTCGAAGATCACCGCCACCAGCATCGCCATCGACGACCGAGTCAACCGCACTACCGTGGTGTCGCCGGTGCGCGGCATCGTCAAGCTGCTGAAGGTCAACACCATTGGCGGTGTGGTGCAGCCAGGCAGCGACCTGGTGGAAATCGTGCCAATCGAAGACAACTTGCTGATCGAGGCCAAGGTGCGGCCGCAGGATGTCGCCTTCCTGCACCCAGGGCAGCCGGCGATGGTCAAGTTCAGTGCCTATGACTACACCATCTATGGTGGGTTGAAGGCCAAGCTTGAGCTGATCAGTGCCGATACCGTGACGGATGAAAAAGGCAATGCGTTCTACCTGATCCAGGTGCGCACCGAGAAGAACCACCTGGGTGGGGATAACAAACCGCTGCTGATCATCCCCGGGATGGTGGCCACGGTGGATATCATCACCGGGCAGAAGAGTGTGCTGGATTACCTGCTAAAGCCGGTGTTGAAAGCCAGGACCGAGGCGTTGCGGGAGCGGTAGCCCGGTACACGCAAAAGCCAGTCTCAGCCTTTACCATGATTACGCTCGAACGTCTCAACCCCCATGGCCCTGATCTGCCCCTCGATCAACGCCTCGAACGGCCGCAGCAACTCATCGAAACACGCCGGCGGCTCCAGCACGTTCAACGCCTGCACCACTGCCTCGATGGTCGACACCGCCCCCGGCTCCGGGGCCTTGCGCAGGCGATAGCGTGAGGGCGCGACCTGCGCCAGTGTCACTCGCGGCAGCGCGTCGAGCAGCGGGTTGAGGTACAGCAGCTTGCGTGCCTTGCGCCAGGTGCCGTCGGGGACGATCAACAGCAACGGCGTGTCGTCCGCTTCGCCATAGGCCGTCAGCACCTGGGCGTCATCGCCCGGGAACAGCAACACGGGGCGATACCCCGGTGCTTCCAGCAACTCACCGAGATCATCGAATACCTCGCCAATGCGCAATTCGGCATTGACCAGGCCAAAGGCGGCCAGGCGGGCGGTATTGAGGGCATGCGAGGTTTCACTGGGGTGCTGCAGCAGGACCACACGGGTGCGGCTGGCAAGCGAGGGGATCAGTGGGCAAAGGCAGTGATCGGGCGGGCGCTGGCAGCGCTCGCAGCGGGGTCTGGACATCGGCTTCTCCTTACCGGGCGCAGTGTGCCACAGCCCTGCGGAAAAGCCCCACATCCTTGTGGGAGAGACTAAAGGTCAGCGGTTGAAACGTTCCGCCAGGCTATGCAGATACTCGGCCATGCGTTCCAGGTCCTGGCTGATTTCCGCCCCCTGCTTGGCCTGCCCCGCCGTCTGGTCGCACAGCTGGGCGATGCGCACGATCTGCTGGTTGATGTCCTCGGCCACATGGCTCTGCTGCTCCGAAGCCGTCGCCATCTGCTGGCTCATGCCGGTGATGCGGCTGACCGCCTGGGCAATCCCGGCCAGCGCCGACTGCACGGCCTCGACGCTGTGCACGCTGTCCCGCGAGATCTGCTCGCCGCGGTTGGCCGTGCTCACCGCCCGCTCTGCCCCTGCCCGCAGGGAGGCGATGATATGGTGGATCTCATCGGTCGATGAACGCGTGCGCTGGGCCAGCGAGCGCACCTCATCGGCGACCACCGCAAAGCCCCTGCCCTGCTCGCCCGCGCGCGCCGCCTCGATCGCCGCGTTAAGCGCCAGCAGGTTGGTCTGTTCGGCAATCGAGGTGATGGTGTCGACCACACTGCCGATCGACTGAGTCTGCTCGGCCAAGGCATTGACTGCCTGGCCGATGTCGCTGACCGCCTCGCTCATGCTGCCCATTGCCCGAAGGCTCTGTTGCGCCAGCTCGCTGCCCTGCTGGGCCAGTTGGTCGGCATCGCCTGCGGCGTGCGCGGTGCTCTGCACGTTGTGCGTCACCTCCTGGATGGTCGCGGCCATCTGCGCGATGGCCGTGGCCGATTGGTCGGTCTCGCTGCGCTGGCGGTCGAGCATCTGCGCCTGGGCATCGGACAGGTCAGCCGATTGCGCCGCCCGCGACTTGACCCCGACACCGGCATCCACCAGGCGGGTCAGTGCGGTTTGCAGGCGCGCCTCTTCGCTGATGATCGCAAGGTCCAGCTGGCCGTGAAGGCCCGGGTTGTCACTGTAGGTCAGAGCCACCAGCGGGCTGGTGAAAGCCTTGGGGTGTTCGGCCAGGGTGCGGCGGATGGCCCGGTTCTGCTGCTGCTCGATGAAGTACCAGGCCACCAGCAGGCTGGCCATCAAGACGCCCAGCGCCGCATAGGGCGGCAGCCACAGGTAGCCGGCCGCCGACAGCAAGCCGGCACCGATCAGCGGCCAGCCATGGCCCAGGCGATGCCCCAGCTGCACCACCACGGGCACGGCCGAGCGGCCGGCACGCAAGCGCGCATACAGCGCTTCGGCGCGGCGGATCTGCTCGCGGCTCGGCACAGAACGCACAGACTCGTAACCGCTGATGCGGCCGTTCTCGTAAATCGCCGTGACGTAAGCACTCACCCAATAGAAGTCACCGTTCTTGGCGCGGTTCTTCACCACGCCCATCCAGGGCTTGCCTTGCTTGATGGTGTCCCACATATGGCCGAATACCGCTGGCGGCATGTCGGGGTGACGCACCAGGTTGTGGGTCTGGCCGACCAGTTCGTCGTAGGTGAACCCACTGATCGCCACGAAGGCGTCGTTGCAGTAGGTGATGCGGCTGTTGAGGTCCGTGGTGGAGATCAGGCGCTGGTCGCCGGAAAACGTTCTTTCGTGCTCAGTGACGGGCAAATTCATGCGCATCTTGGGCGATCCTTGCTTGTATAGATGAAAGGGAAAATCATCAAAGCAAGTAGAGGTTTAGCAGAGCGCAAAAGGCACAGCGGTCAGGTTTTGCAGGAAATTTACTTATCCCGACGGAATGACCGAAACAACGTGTGCATCAGCCGGTGTTGAGCTGGCTCTTGAGCAAATCGCGGAAGGTCTGAATCAAGGGTTCGCGGCTCCGGCCACGGCGGATGATCAGCGAGAATGGCGCCTGATAGCCGAAGGTCGCTGGCGATAGCACGCGCAAATCGCCTTTGTCGACCCAGGCTTGGGCATAGTGCTCAGGCAGGTAGCCAATGTAGGCGCCAGACAAGATCAGAATCAGCTGCGCCTCCATGCTTTCGACCGTCGCCGCGCTGTGTTTGAAGCCATGCCGGGCCAACTCCGACTGGCTCCAATAGCCGCGCCCGACCATGCGCTGCTGGGTCACCACCGGCTCGGGGATACGCCGTTCGGCGTACAACGGGTGGCGGCTGCTGCAGTACAGCCAGTGCTGCTCGCGGTACAGCGGCTGGTAGAGCAAGCCACTCATGCGCGAGGAAAATGCCCCGATGGCCAAGTCCAGGCGATTGTCCTGCACACCCAACTGCAGCTCATAAGGGCTGGACACCGACAAGTGCAGGTGCACCGCCGGGTGCTCCTGGCTGTAGGCGCCGATGGCCTCGGCCAGGGGCAGCGCGCGGTCGCCGACGGTGGAATCGATCACGCCAAGGTTGAGCGTGCCGCGCAGCTCGCCCTTGAGCGCGGCGGCGTATTGCTCGAAGCCATCCAGTTCGGCCAGCAGGCGCAAGGTCTCCTGGTGGAACAATTCGCCTTTGCTGGTCAGGCTGAAACCGCCGCGCCCACGGTGGCACAGCACGATGCCCAGGGCGCCTTCGAGCTGGCTCATGTAGGTACTGATGGCCGAGGTCGACAGGTTGAGCTCGCGCTGGGCGTTGGCGAAGCCCTGGTGGCGCACCACACTGATGAAGATGCGCAGCAGTTTCAGGTCGGGCAAGGTCGAGGCCATGGTGCAACGGTTCCGCAGTGTCGTTGGCGCGCAGTCTAACCGCTCCGGCGGCCTTCAGTTTAGAAAATCCTGAAGTAAGTATTTGCCGGTAGCGATTTTTCTCACGCACTACCTTCCAGCAGACTTGGCCGAAATGTCCCTGCCCGCCGGCATGACCCCACTCAAAGGCGCGCGGCGGCACAGGTTCGAACAAACAAAACAATCGACCGACTGATGAGGCCCACCGTGGACAAAGTTCTCCATCAACCACTGGGCGGCAACGAAATGCCGCGTTTCGGCGGCATCGCCACCATGCTTCGCCTGCCCCACCTGCAAAGCGCCCAAGGCCTGGACGCCGCGTTCATCGGCGTGCCCCTGGACATCGGCACCTCGCTGCGCTCCGGCACCCGCTTCGGCCCACGCCAGATCCGCGCCGAATCGGTAATGATCCGCCCGTACAACATGGCCACCGGTGCCGCCCCGTTCGACTCGCTGTCGGTGGCCGACATCGGCGACGTGGCGATCAACACCTTCAACCTGCTCGATGCCGTGCGCATCATCGAAGAAGCCTACGACGAGATCGTCGAGCACAATGTCATCCCGATGACCCTGGGTGGCGACCACACCATCACCCTGCCGATCCTGCGTGCCTTGCACAAAAAGCACGGCAAGATTGGCCTGGTGCACATCGATGCCCACGCCGACGTCAACGACCACATGTTCGGCGAGAAAATCGCCCACGGCACCACCTTCCGCCGTGCCGTGGAAGAAGGCCTGCTCGATTGCGACCGCGTGGTGCAGATCGGCCTGCGCGCCCAGGGCTACACCGCCGACGATTTCAACTGGAGCCGCCGCCAGGGCTTTCGTGTAGTGCAGGCCGAAGAGTGCTGGCACAAATCGCTGGAACCGCTGATGGCCGAAGTGCGCGAAAAAGTCGGCGGCGGCCCGGTGTACCTGTCGTTCGACATCGACGGTATCGACCCGGCCTGGGCCCCAGGCACCGGCACCCCGGAAATCGGCGGCTTGACCACCATCCAGGCGATGGAGATCATTCGCGGCTGCCACGGCCTGGACCTGATCGGCTGTGACCTGGTTGAAGTCTCCCCGCCTTACGACACCACCGGCAACACCTCGCTGCTCGGTGCCAACCTGCTGTTCGAGATGCTTTGCGTACTGCCGGGCGTCGTGCGTCGCTGATACCCGCAGATACCGCTGAACCCCGGCAGGAGCCATGAGGGAGGGCCACTGAGGCCCGCCAACACAAGACAAGACCGCCGGGCGCCGTGAACACGCCTGCGCGGTCGATCTCGCCATAATAAAGATAATCGGGAGAACCCCAATGGCCTTGGACATCATTGTTGTAATGATCTATACCGCCGGCATGCTCGGGCTGGGCTGGTATGGCATGCGGCGTGCGAAAACCCACGAAGACTACCTGGTGGCTGGGCGCAACCTGGGCCCCACACTGTACATGGGCACCATGGCCACCACCGTGCTGGGCGGTGCCTCTACCGTCGGCACCGTGCGCCTGGGTTACGTCCACGGCATCTCCGGCTTCTGGCTGTGCGCAGCCCTGGGCCTGGGCATCATCGCCCTGAACCTGTTCCTCGCCAAACCCCTGCTGCGCCTGAAGATCTTCACCGTGACCCAGGTGCTGGAGCGTCGCTACAACCCCATGGCCCGCCAGGCCAGTGCCGCAATCATGCTGGCATACGCACTGATGATCGGTGTTACCTCGACCCTTGCCATGGCGACAGTGCTGCAGGTGCTGCTCGACTTGCCGTTCTGGATGTCGCTGCTGCTCGGCGGCGGTGTGGTGGTGGTGTATTCGACCATCGGCGGCATGTGGTCGCTGACCCTCACCGACATCGTACAGTTCGTGATCAAGACGGTGGGCCTGATGTTCATCCTGCTGCCGGTGTGCCTGTACAACGCGGGCGGCTGGGACACTTTGGTCGCCAAGCTGCCGGCGGCCAGCTTCAGCTGGACCACCATTGGCTGGGACACCATCATCACCTACTTCCTGATCTACTTCTTCGGCATCCTGATTGGCCAGGACATCTGGCAGCGAGTGTTCACCGCCCGTGACGAGAAGGTCTGCCAGCGCGCCGGTACCACCGCCGGTGTGTACTGCGTGCTGTACGGCCTGGCCTGTGCCCTGATCGGCATGGCCGCGCACGTGCTGATGCCTGACCTGGCCAACCCGAACAACGCGTTCGCCGAGATGATCAAGAGCCAGTTGCCTGATGGTATCCGTGGCCTGCTGATGGCTGCTGCGCTGGCGGCGATGATGTCGACCGCCAGTGCCGGCCTGCTGGCCGCGTCCACCACCATCACCGAAGACCTGCTGCCCAAGTTGCGTGGCGGCAAGCAGTCGAGCCTGGGCGTCAGCCGCTTGTTCACCCTGCTCACTGGCTTGGTGGTGTTGGGCATCGCCCTGGCAGTGAATGATGTGATCAGCGCCCTGACCTTGGCCTACAACCTGCTGGTCGGTGGCATGCTGGTGCCGCTGATCGGGGCGATTTTCTGGAAGCGTGCGACCACCGCAGGGGCTATCGCCAGCATGTCACTGGGCTTTGCCACCGCGCTGCTGTTCATGTTCAAGGATGGGCTGGATGCCAATACGCCGATCTACTACAGCCTGGCGGTTGGGCTGGTGAGCTTTGTGCTGGTCAGCCTGCTGTCGAGCAAGACAGTGGGTGTCGCCAAGCTGGCGTGACCCAAAGGTTGCCCTTACCGGCCCCACTCGCCGGTAAAGGCAACACAAAAAACCCGAAGAATCAAAAAGGCCGCAGCATCATCACTGATGCAGCGGCCTTTGGGTTTTCAGCGGCGACGCGGCTGGCGCCGGCGCTGCTCTTCATCAGTCGGGATCGGCACCGGCTGCAAGGGTGGTGGGATCAGCCCCAAGGCGACAGCCAAGTCGTGGAGCCAGTTGAACATTTGGTTTTTCATAGTGCCCCCTTGACGGGTCAGCCTCACGGTCATCAATCCTGCGATGTTTCATACAGATCATAGTCCGATGTCCCATCTTACGCATGCTCTTGTACGTTGAGATATGGGCGAGTTTGACTCGGATCAAGCGGAAACGCCCCATTCCGACGACTGGTTAATCGTTTCGCTTTGTTGCAAGTCAACCCACGCCTGCAAATTCGCCCCGCGCATCCCCTGCCGCCACATCAGCCAGGTAACGGCTTGATCGAACGGCGCCTGCAGCCGATGCGCCCGCACCCGGTCACGCCCAGGCAGGCTGTCGAGCATCGATTGCGCCATGAGCGCCACACCGGCACCGGCAATCACGCAGGCCAGCATGCTCTGGTACGACTCGATCTCCATCACCCGCCCCATCGGCGTGTGCGCATGGGCATACCAGGCTTCCAGGCGCATGCGGTAGGAGCAGCCCTGGCGGAAGGTGAACACGGCCTTGCCTGCGACGTCCCTGGCGTTGTGCACCGTTGGGTGTTCGGGGCTGGTGACGAGCACCAGTTCCTCTTCGCACAGGGGCACGCCATCCAGCCCGGCAAGGCTCGGCGGGCCGTCCACCAGGGCGGCATCCAGGCGGTGGCTGAGTAACCCTTCGAGCAGCTCGCCACTGGGGGCTGCCTGCACCTGGATATTCACCGCCGGATACGCCTGGTGGTAACGCGCCAGCAACGCCGGCAAGTGGATCGCGGCGGTGCTGTACATGGTGCCCAGCACAAAATCACCGGCCGGCTGGCCACCCTGCACCGCCGCCATGGCTTCATCACGCAGCGCCGCCAGCCGGTTGGCGTAATCCAGCAGTACCTTGCCGGCAGGCGACAACTGCAGGCGCTGGCGCTCGCGCAGGAACAGTTCGACGCCCAGCTGATCTTCGAGCTGGCGCAGGCGCGTGGACAGGTTGGACGGCACCCGATGCAAGCGCTCGGCGGCACGCGTGATCGAACCCTCTTCAGCGACGGCCTGGAAAATGCGCAGTTGGCTGAACTCCATGAGATTCTCCAAAACAGAACAACTTGATCATCATTATTCAATTTTATTGAAAGTAAAAGCGCCCTAACCTACCACCCATCGTTTACAGCCGTGCAGGAGAGTCCCTATGTCGCCCTTCGTACAACTGCTGGCCAGCGCCGTGGCCCTGATGATGGCCATGGGGATAGGCCGCTTCGCCCTCACACCGCAGCTGCCGCAGCTGATTGCCGAAGGCCAGTTCGACCTGACGGTCGCCGGCCTGGTCGCGGCTGCCAACTACCTGGGTTACTTCCTGGGTGCGGCGGACGCCATGTTCGCCCGCAAGCCGGCCCAGGTCAGGCTGCGCCTGCATGGCGGCCTGTGGCTTTGCGTCGTGCTGACCCTGGCCTCATGGGCCGCGGATGGCTTTTGGAGCCACCTGCTGCTGCGCTTCGGCACCGGCGTGGCCAGTGCGTGGGTGCTGGTGATGATCACCAGCCTCAGCCAGCAGCTGGCCAACGCACACAACCGTCAGCGCCTGGGCGCCTTGGTGTTCGCAGGCCCCGGCCTGGGCATTGCACTCACCGGTCTGCTGGCGTTGGGTGCGCACCTGATGGGGCTGAGCTCGGGGGGGCTGTGGCTGGTATATGCCGTTGCGGCGTTCGTGATGTTGCTGGCGGTGCGTCCTTGGCTGCCGCGCGCCTTGGAACCCGCTGCAGTGCCTGGCACGGCGCCGCAGGGGGCAACGCGCAGCGTTGGTATTGGCCGCCTTGGCCTGGTGTATGCCTTGTATGGTGTGGGTTACATCCTGCCAGCCACGTTCCTGTCGCAAATGGCCAACCAACAGTTCCAGGGCAACTGGATGGCCGACCTGTTCTGGCCAGCGTTTGGTGTGGCGGCAGCGCTGGGTGTGGTGCTGGTAAGTGTGCGACGCGCCGGCCGCACTTCGGCCTGGCTGACCGTGACCTTGTGGCTGCAAGGCCTTGGCGTGCTGGCCTGCCTGATGGGTGGTGGCCTTGGCCTCGCCTTGGGCGTAGTGCTCTGCGGTACGCCGTTCCTGGCTTGCATGCAGCTGGTGATGCAACGCTCGCGGGAGCTGGCGCCACATGCCACGCAGCGCAATGCCGGGCTGCTGACTGCGTGCTTTGCGCTGGGGCAATTGAGTGGGCCGTTGCTGGCAGCGTTGAGCAACCACTACAGCGGAAGCCTGCAGCCGGCGCTGGTACTGGCTGCTGCTGGGTTGGGGCTGGCGGGGGTGTTGGTGCTGACCGGCACCCGGAACCACCAGAGCTGCCAAATTGCAGGGCGGGTTGCCTGATGAATCAAGGCTGAACAGTACCGGCCCTATCGCCGGCAAGCCGGCTCCCACCTGTGCTGCGCAGGACTTGAATGCTGTGCTGTACCTGTGGGAGCCGGCTTCCCGGCGAAGGGCCAGTAACGGTAACGCCTATCCCACAAACTTGCGCAGGTGTTGCTTCACCCAAGGTTCCGCACTGACCAGCACCACCCCGAGCAAAACCATCACAGCTCCCAGCACAAAATTCATGCTCAGCGGTTCATCCAGCAGCAGCACACCAAAGGTTACCCCGAACAACGGGGTAATGAACGAAAACACCGCCAGGTTCGAGGCCAGGTACTTGCGCAGCAACCAGAACCACGTCAGGTAGCTGACAAACGACACCACGATGCCCTGGAACAGCACACTGCCGATCGCCAACGGCGTCCATGTCACTTTACCGATCTGCCCGCTGAGCAAGGCGATCAGCAGCAACCCGACAAAGCCCACTGCCAGCTGATAGAACAAGGTCAACGTCGCCGGCGCCTCGGACAAGCGCGAGCCACGCACCACCACCGTGGTCGCGCCCCAGGCAAGCCCCGCCAGAACGCCCAGGGCATCGCCCAGGAGCATGCGGCCGTCCATCTCTTCAAACGACATCCCGCCGGCAAACGCCGTGGCGATCCCGCCAAACGCCAGCAGGATACCCAACCATTGCAGCAAGCGCAGTCGTTCACTGGGCAACATGACGTGCAGCCCAAGCGCGGTGAATACCGGTGCGGTATAGAGGAACACCGACATGTGCGCCGCTGAGGTCAGCTTCAACCCCTCGGCGATGAACAGGAACTCGAGGCCAAACAAGCCACCCGCCAGTAGCCCGCCGCGCCAAGTGCTGCCCACCTGCCCCCAGCCGCCACGCCAACAGATCAACAAACCCACCAGCACGGCAGCCAGGCAATTACGCAGCGCCGCCTGCATCACCGGGGCGATATCCACGGCGGCACTCTTGATCAATACCTGTTGGCAACCCCAGATTAGGCACAGCCCCAGCATCACCTGGAAGGCAAAGGCGTCGGGGTTCTTGCGGGCCGCGCTCATGGGCGGCCCTCCTGGGTGATCGATGGCATGGGCAAGGCTCGGCAGTGTTCAATAGAACACCGATTATCGGGTTTCCCAGGCCGACCTTGCCAGCCTCAAAACGACCTCAAGCGATCTGCGCTTTTGCAGACACATGCTCAAAAGTGGTTTCGTCCAGCGCATCTTCCTGGTCGTCGAGCACCTGGCGGGGGTGCTCGAAGCCCGGGATGCTGCTGTCGATCAGGCTCAACAGCCGCGAACCCCGCTCGGTGAGCACGAAATTCTCGCCATTGCCGCCATCCTCCGACGGCCGACTCTCGATGAAGCCGCGCTCGAACAACAGCTTCTCGTATTCGCAGGCGCGGGTTTTGAGATGATCGACATCCCCCACTGGCTGGCCCTCTGCGGCCATCGCCGCAGCATGCTGCTCGGCGTAGGGGCGTGGCGTGAAGCTATGACCGGCGCCGTTCTGCACCTCGTGCAGCAAACGCTCGATCAGGTCCCAGTCGTAAGTAGTGGTCATGGTTCTGGCCTCTTGCTGTGGACGCATGGAGTACACAGGTTGGGACCGGTGGGCGTTAGGGAGCGTTCAAAATGATCTCAGCGCTGGCGTTGCTGAGCGTGCATGTATTGACGCAACAGCTGATTGATCCGTCTCTGATCAGTCCCATCCTGGCCCTTGAACCGGGTCAGGACAACAAACGCCTGCCTCGCCGGGACACGCAGATCGGCTTGCTGGGTCCGCCGGTCACAATCGCTGAACTTCCAGGCTCGGCGCTATCTCCATCAATCATGACCCATGCCAGAGGTATATAAGGATGAAACCGCTGCTGCGCATCGCCTGTGCGACCGCCTTGTTCTGCGCCCTGCCCGCCTGGGCCTGCACGCCGGAAGAAGCGACCCAGAAACGTGAAGAATTGGCTGGGTTGGTTAGCCAGCTGACCGAACAGAACCCGCAGAAGGCCAAAGAGATCAATGATGAGCTCCAGGGTATGGAGCTGGGGACGGCGAGCAAGGACTTGCCCGACAAGTGTCAGCTGATCGACAAGCGGATCAAGGAGCTGAAGGTGGCAGAGAAAAAGGCTGAATAGTGAATATTTTTGCTGGCCTCTTCGCGGCACAAGCCCGCGAAGAGGCCGGTAGGGCTGATTACTCGGCCGCCGGTTTGCGCTTTTTCAACGGCGCCAGGCCATCGGAGCTGGTCAGCGGCGCATTGGCCCTCGGCTTGGCAGTAGGCTTGCGCTTGGCGGCGGCTTTCTTGTCGCCGGTCTTCTTCTCGGTCTTTTTCTTCTTGGTGCCGGCAGCCTTGCCCGATGCCTTGACCTTCTTCGGCCCGTTGTAAGTGCCCTTCACTTCCTTGATCACACGGCGCTCGAACTGCTGCTTGAGGTAGCGTTCGATGCTGGACATCAGGTTCCAGTCATTGTGGGTGATCAGCGAGATCGCCAAGCCTTCGCCGCCGGCACGGCCGGTACGGCCGATACGGTGTACATACTCATCGCCGCTGCGCGGCATGTCGAAGTTGATCACCAGGTCCAGGCCGTCGATGTCCAGGCCACGGGCCGCGACGTCGGTGGCCACCAGCACCTTCGAGCTGCCTTGCTTGAAGCGCTCGATGGCCAGCTTGCGGTCTTTCTGGTCCTTTTCGCCGTGCAGCACGAACGCTTTCACGTCCTTGGCCACCAGGTGGCCGTAGATGCGGTCGGCGAGCACGCGGGTGTTGGTGAAGATGATCGCCTTGTCGAAGGTTTCGTTGGCCAGCAGCCACTGCACGATCGCTTCTTTGTGCTGGTCGTGGTCAGCGGTGATGACCTGTTGGCGGGTGCCTTCGGCCAGCTGCGAGACACTGTTGAGCATCAGGTGCTCGGGGTCATTCAGCACCTTGCCGATGATGTCGCGCAGGGCCGCGCCACCGGTGGTGGCGGAGAACAGCAGAGTCTGCTCGCGGTTCTCGCACTCCTTGCACAGGCGCTCCATGTCTTCGGCAAAGCCCATGTCGAGCATGCGGTCGGCTTCGTCGAGGATCATCACCTGCACGTGGGACAGGTCGAGGTTGCCGGCATTGAGCTGTTCGAGCAGGCGGCCCGGGGTGCCGATCAGCACGTCCGGCACCTTGCGCAGCATGGCGGCCTGCTCCTTGAAGTCTTCACCACCGGTGACCAGGCCCGCCTTGATGTAGGTGAACTGCGAGAACAGCTGCACTTGCTTGAGGGTCTGCTGGGCCAGCTCGCGGGTCGGCAGCAGGATCAGCGCGCGAATCTCGACACGCCCGCCCTTCAGGTCGACCAGGCGGTTGAGCAGCGGCAGGACGAAGGCCGCGGTCTTGCCGCTGCCGGTCTGCGCGGTCACGCGCAGGTCACGCCCTTGCAGGGCCAGGGGGATGGCCGCGGCCTGCACCGGGGTCGGCTCGACGAATTTAAGCTCGGCCACGGCTTTAAGCAGGCGTTCATGCAGGGCGAATTGGGAGAACACGGAGGTAACCTCAGGCAAGTGCGGGAAATTCAGTTGCATAGGGTAACGTTTTCTGCAGCCGGAGCCGAATTTCTTTTGGCAACTTTGTCGCCATCCGCGCTCTAATGGGCCTTCGTTTCCCAAGCAAAGACCGCTTTGAAGCTCATGGATATGCAAAAAATCTGGCGTGACAGCCTCGACCTGTGGGGCACCCTCGACCAACACCCTATGCTCCACGCCGCCATCGGCCTCGCCGTGCTGCTGCTGATTTCCCTGGTCATCGGGCGCCTGGCGCGCTTTCTGGTGCTGCACGCCACCCGCCTGCTGGCGCGCCAGCAGGCGCTCAAATGGCTCGACGACCTGCGCCACAACAAGGTGTTCCACCGCCTGGCACAGACCACGCCGTCGCTGGTCATCCAGTTCGGCCTGAAACTGGTGCCGGAGCTGTCCGACACCGCACAGCACTTCCTCGGCAATGTCGCGCTGGCCTTTACCCTGCTGTTCATGACCCTGGCGCTGTCGTGCCTGCTCGATGGCTTGCTGGATATCTACGCGCGCACCGAGCACGCCCGCACCCGCTCGATCAAAGGCTACGTGCAACTGACCAAGATGATGCTGTGGATCTTCGCCTCCATCGTCATCGTCGCCACCCTGATCGACCGCTCGCCGCTGTTACTGCTGTCGGGCCTCGGTGCGATGTCGGCGGTGCTGCTGTTGGTGTACAAGGACACCCTGCTGTCGTTCGTCGCCAGCGTACAACTCACCAGCAACGACATGCTGCACGTCGGCGACTGGATCGAGATGCCCCAGGTCGGTGCCGACGGCGATGTGGTGGACATCACCCTGCACACGGTCAAGGTGCAGAACTTCGACAAGACCATCGTCTCCATCCCCACCTGGCGCCTGATGAGCGAGTCGTTCCGCAACTACCGCGGCATGCAGCAATCGGGCGGGCGACGGATCAAGCGCAGCCTGTTCATCGATGCGGCGGGGGTGCGGTTTCTGACCCGCGAGGAAGAACAGCGCCTGAGCCAGGTCAAGCTGCTGGGCGACTACCTGGCCGGCAAGCGCCAGGAACTGCAGGCCTGGAACGAGGCGCTGGGCCCGGTGGCAGAGCTTTCGGCCAACCGCCGCAAGCTGACCAACATCGGCACCTTCCGCGCCTTTGCCCTGGCCTACCTGAGAAACCACCCCAATGTGCACCAGAACATGACCTGCATGGTCCGGCAGATGCAGACCGGCGCCGAGGGCGTGCCGCTGGAGATCTACTGCTTCACCACCACCACGGTGTGGGCGGAGTACGAGCGGATTCAGGGGGATATCTTCGATTACCTGCTGGCGGTGTTGCCGGAGTTTGGGTTGAGCCTGTATCAGCAGCCGAGCGGCAATGACATGCGAGTGGGCCTGGCGGGGCGCGCGACCCCAGAGCCGGTACCACATCGTTTGGAAGAGCTGAGCGAAGCTTGAGAGTGCCGGGGCCGCTTTGCGGCCCCTACAGATCACCCCGCGTAACCCAGCAAGTACAACAACCCGGTCAAGGTCACCAGCGAAGCCACTGTCGAGAGCAGGATGGTGCGCGAGATCAGCCCCGCCTCCCGGTTGTAATACTCCGCCAGCATGAACGGCCCGGTCCCGGTCGGTAGCGCTGCCAGCAGTACCGCAGACGCCGCCCACAGGGTCGGCAGGCTGAACACCTTGAACGCCAACACCCAGGTCAACGCCGGTTGCCCCACCAGCTTCAACGCCACCAGCGGCCACGGGCTGGCCTGAACGGCGGTTCGCTTCTCTGCAAGAAACGCCCCCAGCGACACCAACGCACATGGCGTGGTGGCCAGGGCCAGCATGTCGAGCAGGTGCATCACCGGTTCCGCCAGGCCCAACCCGGACATGGCCCAGGCGGCGCCTAAAAGCGGCGATATCACCAGCGGGTTCTTCGCCAGCGCCTTGCTCACCACCCACATCGCGCGGCCGATCTGACGCTCCTCCTGCAGGCCGATCTCGATCAGCGTCAGTGAAATGGCGAAAACCAGGCAGACCACGATCAGCGACGAAATCAGCGCCGGCTGCAGCCCTGGCTGACCGAACAGCAGCAGGCACAGCGGGATACCGATATAGCCCGTGTTGGCGTACCCCGCGCTGAGCCCATCGATACTTGCCGCGACCAGCCCATGACCGCTGTACAGGCGCCAGCTTAGCGTCACCACGAACATCGCCAGCGCCCCTGCGCCAAACGCCACAATGAAGCCCGGGTGCCAGACCTCGCTCCAGGTCGCAGTGGCCGTGACCTTGAACAGCAACGCCGGCAGGCACAGCCAGACCACCATCTTGTTGATTTCGGCAGCGGCCTTGTCGCCGAGCTTGTTGGTCCGGCGGCACAGGTAACCGACCAGGATCAGGGCAAAGATCGGCGCGACGATGACGAAGATGGTATGCATATCAAGCCTTGCCGGTCAGTGGTGCTTCGGCGCGGTTGCCCAGGCGGCTGAGCCATACTGAGCCCAGGATGATTGCACCACCGATGAAGAGCCGCCCCAGTGGCTCGTGCTGGTTCCAGATCAGCAGGTTGAGCAGCAGCCCCACCGGCACATGGAGGTTGTTCATCACCGCCAGCGTGCCACCGGAAACCAGGCACGCGCCCTTGTTCCACCAGTACAGGCCCAGCGCCGTAGGGCACAGCCCGAGGAACAGCAGCACCAGCCATTGCACCTCGGTACTCGGCAGGTGCTGGGCATTGCCGAACAGCAGGAAGGCCGGCAGTACGACGATCAACGCGCCCAGGTAGAAGTAGCCGAAGCGCTTGTAGTGCGGCAGGTCACTGGGGTGTCGGGCGACCAGGTGGCGGTACAGCACCTGGCCGGCAGCGTAGGTGAAGTTGGCCAGCTGCAGCAGCAGGAAACCGATGAAGAAGTCGCCACTGATACTGTCGAAGCGGATCACCGCCGCGCCGGCGACCGCGACCAGGGCGGCGAGCAAGGCCCACGGGTTGAAGCGCCGGTTCAGGGCATCTTCGATCAGGGTCACGTGCAGCGGCGTGAGGATGGTGAACAGCAGCACCTCAGGCACCGTCAGCACGCGGAAGCTCAAGTAAAGGCAGACGTAGGTTATGCCGTACTGCAGCGCGCCGATCAGCAGCATCGAGCGCAAGAAACGCGGCTCGACCTGGCGCCAGCGGGTCAGCGGCAAGAACACCAGGCCCGCCAGCAGCACCCGCGCCAACACGGCAAAGTAGCTGTCGACATGCCCGGCCAGGTATTCACCGATCAAGCTGAAGGAAAACGCCTGGATCAGCGCGACGATTATCAGGTAGCCCATGGTTGCCTCTCGTGAATCAAGGCGGCGACCTTAGCGGGTTGCGGCGGATGAGTTCAACCATGAGGAATGTGGGGAGTACGACGGGCAGAAAAACAAAAAGCCCCCGAACTTTTCAGCTCGGGGGCTCTTCGCAGAATGTGGCGGTGAAGAAGGGATTTGAACCCTTGATACGATTTCTCGTATACACACTTTCCAGGCGTGCTCCTTCGACCACTCGGACACTTCACCGTTTTCTCTTCAAGGCATTCACCCTGTCGAGGCGCGCTAATTTAGTGGAAGAGCTTTTCCTTGGCAAGTATTTTTTTCAGTTTTTTCATGCATTTAAGCCAACCCACTGAAAAGTCGAGGCCGGCAGGGCAATGCTGCCAATCTCGCCTGCGCTTTTACTGCCAGCCCTGGCCCTGCCCTGGCAGCGCAAGGCATGGCGCCCTGACGCTGACTGGCCGGTCAGCCTTGCTCCTTTACCTGGCCTGCGGCGCTGGGTAACTTCATCGCCACGCCCCCTAAAGGACTCTGTCATGAGCGAGCTGATTACCTACCATGCCGAAGACGGCATCGCCACCCTGACCCTGAACAACGGCAAGGTCAACGCCATCTCGCCGGATGTCATCACCGCCTTCAACGCCGCCCTCGACCGTGCCAAGGAGGAACGCGCCGTGGTGATCATCACCGGCCAGCCGGGCATCCTGTCCGGCGGCTACGACCTCAAAGTGATGACGGCCGGCCCCAAGGAAGCGGTCAGCCTGGTCACCGCCGGCTCCACCCTGGCCCGGCGCCTGCTCTCGCACCCGTTCCCGGTAATCGTCGCCTGCCCCGGCAACGCGGTGGCCAAGGGTGCCTTCCTGTTGCTGTCGGCCGACTATCGCATCGGCGTCGAAGGGCCTTACAAGATCTGCCTGAACGAAGTGCAGATCGGCATGACCATGCACCATGCAGGCATCGAACTGGCCCGCGACCGCCTGAGCCGCGCGGCGTTCCAGCGCTCGGTGAACAATGCCGAAATCTTCGACCCGCACGGCGCGGTGGACGCCGGCTTCCTCGACAAGGTGGTCCCGGCCGAGCAATTGCAGGAAGCCGCCCTGGCTGCTGCGCGTGAGTTGAAGAAGCTGAACATGCTGGCGCACAAGAACACCAAGCTGAAGGTGCGCAAGGGGCTGCTGGATGTTCTGGATAAGGCCATCGAGCTGGACCAGGAGCATATGGGCTGACCTGACCGGCCCCATCGCCGGCAAGCCGGCTCCTACAGGGGTACCGTTGCCCTCGGCCCTGTGGGAGCCGGCTTGCCGGCGATGGGGCCAGCGGACACACCTCAGACCTGGGTTTGCCCAACACAGTGCACAACCGTACACTGCACCGCACCGTCTGGTGTGAGTCGTACCATGCTTTACTGCCTTCGCATGCTCCTGCTGGCGCTGCACTTTCTGCTGGTTGGGGTTATTGGCCTGCTGATCGGCCTGCTGCGCCCCTTCAACCGCGACAACAGCCGCGTCTTCGCCCGCCTCTACAGCCTACCGGCCACCTGGCTGATGGGCATCAAGGTCAAGGCCGAAGTCGGCCCGCTGTGGGACCTGCCCCCTGGCTGCGTCATAGTCGCCAATCACCAGTCCAACTTCGACCTGTTCATTCTCGGCCGCGTGGTGCCACAACGCACCGTGGCCATTGGCAAGAAGAGCCTCGGCTGGATACCGCTGTTCGGGCAACTGTTCTGGCTTGGCGGCAATGTGCTGATCGACCGCAAGAACGCCTACCAGGCGCGTAGGGCGATGCAGGTGACCACCCACACCCTGCGTGACGACACCTCGATCTGGGTCTTCCCGGAGGGCACCCGTAACCCCGCAGAACACTTGCTGGCCTTCAAGAAAGGCGCCTTCCACATGGCCATCGAGGCAGGCGTGCCGATCGTGCCGGTGTGCGTCAGCCGCTATGCCAAGCGCCTGAGCCTTAACCGCTGGCGCCAGCGCACGGTGCTGGTGCGCTCACTGCCACCGATCGCCACGGCCGGGATGACCCTGCAGGACCTGCCGGCATTGATAGAGCAGTGCCGCGGGCAGATGCAACAGTGCATCGACCGCATGGAAGGTGAGTTGGCCAGCCACTAGGTTGCCCTCCTGCTCCAGACAGCCCAAGCTGTATCCCGTGTGCAACCGAACAAGTGGATAACCATGGGTCGAGTCGTGGCATCGGCGGTATACAGCGCCGGCAGAAAGGTCACCAATATCAGCATCGACGAGGGCAGCGAGTGGGCGCGCAAGCCGGGGCATTTCGTCTGGATCGGCCTGGAAGAGCCCAACGCCGAGGAGCTGGCCAACCTGCAGTGCCAATTCAACCTGCACGAGCTGGCCATCGAGGACGCGCTGGAGAAGCACAGCCGGCCCAAGCTTGAAACCTTCGGCGACGCGCTGTTCATCGTCACCTATTCGCCGGTGCGCCATGAAGGCAAGCTGGAATTCATCGAAACCCACATCTTCGCCGGCAACGGCTACATCATCACCTGCCGCAACGGCCACTCGAAATCCTATGCCCTGGTGCGCCAACGCTGCGAGGCGCGCCCATTGCTGCTGGAGCACGGTGAAGACTTCGTGCTCTACGCATTGCTCGACTTCGTCACCGAAAACTACCAGCCCGTCAGCGAAGCCATCCATGGCGAGATCGAGGAACTGGAACAGAGCGTGCTCAGCGGCTCGCTGCTGGATGAGGACATTCGCCGCCTGCACAGCCTGCGCCGCGACATCCTGCGCCTGCGCCGCTACGTGGCGCCGATGGTGGAAGTCAGCGAGGAACTGCAGCGCCTGAGTTTCCCGTTCATCGACAAGAACATGCGCCCGTATTTTCGCGACGTGCAGATTCACGTGACGCGGCAGATGGAGGACCTGGCGGGGATCCGCGACATTGCCAGCCAGACCATCGAGATCGGCATGCTGCTGGAGTCGTCGCGGCAGAGCATCGTGCAGCGCAAGTTCGCGGCCTGGGCGGCGATACTGGCCTTCCCCACGGCGATTGCCGGGATATACGGGATGAACTTCCAGAACATGCCAGAGTTGGGCTGGCATTACGGTTATTTCGGCGTGCTGGGGGTGATCGGCTTGGGATGCGCCGGGCTTTATGCCAGCTTCAAGCGTTCCGGCTGGCTTTAGGTTGACAGGGCCGCTTCGCGGCCCATTTGCGGGCTGCAGCGCAGCCCCTTGAAGTCAGGCCGCGCTGTCGTTGACTTTGGTCGGCTGCTGGACGAAACGCATCATCCACTTGCCGACCAAGTCACCCTGGTGCTCGGTGGCCAGGCTCGCCACCGCGTTGTGGTAAACCTCGTCCCCCAGATACTCCTGGCGCGCATCGAGCAGCGCCCGTGAGTAGTCGTGGACAAACTCCGGGTGCCCCTGGAAGCACAACACCTGATCGCGAATGTGGTACGCCGCATTCGGGCAGAAATCACTCGACGCGATCACCGTGGCGCCTTCGGGCAGCTCGGTCACCTGGTCCTGGTGGCTGATCAGCAATGTCAGCTCGGAAACCTCCGGGTCCATCCACGGCGCATGCGCCGCCAGCGAATAGCGATGAATGCCCACGCCCCAGCCCTTGTCGGCGCGTTCGGCCTTGCCGCCGAGGGTCAAGGCCAGCAACTGGTGACCAAAGCACACACCCAGCAGCTTCTCGCCACGCTCATACAGCTTGAGCAAATACGCCTTGAGGGTCTGGATCCACGCATCGGTGCCGAACGAGTCAGCCTTGCTGCCGGTAACCAGGTAGGCGTCAAACCGCTGGTCGTCGGCGGGATAGTCGCCGTTCATCACGTTGTACACACAAAACTCGGCTGCGATCGGCTGCCGCGAGAAGAGCTGCTCGAACATCCTTCCGTAGCCCTGGTACTGCGCGGTCAACTCCGGTCGCAGGACATCGGTTTCAAGGATGCAGATGCGTAACGACATAGGGATAGTCCTGAACGACATGAGTGGGAATCTGCTGTAGAGACTGCCGCGAAAGGCACGTACAAGCAAGTAGGCTGTACTGACGAACGGTCACATTTTGTCGGCTTGCGACCAAGGGATACGCCGCTGTCTAGCCAGAGCGTGCCAGCGGGCTGGCCCATGGCCTCATAGCAGATCGAAATTGTTCAACTAGGCTTTTAGAACAAACCGTTCTCAAACAGGGATGACGTTCACCCTACTGTTGGTTGTATATCGAATTCAACGAGGCAAGCAGTACGGGCGTGATGCACGCCACGGTGATCGACCCGAAGCGCGACAGGGAAGCCAACGGGTATTCAGGAATAACAACAAGAAGGCGGTCCGCCATGTTCAGACAATCGAAACTTCGCCAAGCTGGGCTCATTTTATTCGCCACGACTTTGCTGCTGATACTGCCGAACCTCACACGTTTGTTCGGGTAACAGTGGTTGTGGCCTTCAAGGGCAATGCACAGGTAACCTGCCGGCCATGACGGCCGGAGATTACCCATGCGCCATTGTTTTGCCCTGCTAGCACTCCTCTTCAGCCTGCCGCTGTCGGCGGCGCAACTGCACCTGGAACTCGGCGGCACAGCGCGGCAGTGGGACAGCGCCGAGCTGCTGAGCCTGCCGCAGGCGCGCGATATCAGCATTGACCACGACGTATCCTACAAGCGGCCCATGCGTTATCGCGCGGTCCCCCTCGCCACGCTGCTGCAAGGCATCCAGGCGGATGATCATTTACAAGCGGTTGCGCTGGACGGCTTCGCTGCCGAAATGCCCGCCGTGCCGCTGCTGCAGGATGGCCCTGCACGTGCGTGGCTGGCCATTGAGGATCCTGCCACGCCGTGGCCGGCATTGGGCAAAGGCAAGCCAAGCGCAGGGCCATTCTACCTGGTGTGGACTGACCCTCAGGCGAGCGGCATTCGCCCCGAGCAATGGCCATTTCAGATCAGCACCCTCCGCCGCCTGGCTTCCGTCGAACAGCGCTTCCCGGCACTGCTACCGGACCCGAAGCTCCCGGCCGATACCCCCATTCGCCAGGGCTTTGCCCTCTTTCAGCAGAACTGCATGGCCTGCCACCGGCTCAACGGCGCAGGCGACGCACAATTCGGGCCGGACCTGAATGTGCCGCATAACCCGACCGAGTATTTTCAGCCGACGTTCTTGCGCCAGTACATTCGCGACCCGCAGAGCCTGCGACAGTGGCCACAGGCGCGGATGCCCGGGTTTGCAGAAAGCGTGCTGAGTGAGCAGGAACTGGATGCGTTGCTGGCTTATCTGGGGCACATGGCTGGGCGCAAGCCTTGAAAAAGATTGCACCCTTCTCGCAGGCAAACTGCTCCCACAGCTACACCCCAGCACTCTAGGCCTGAGCTGTACCTGTGGGCGCGGGTTAACCCGCGAAAAGAACACCGCTGAGGTTTCAGGCAATCGGCCGCTCTTGCTTGACGCCCCACCCCTCTACCTCACCGCCATAGGGTGAAACGACCTGCTCGAACGTTTCTTCGAAATCACCGATACCACCGTAGGTGGCATACATGATCTTGCTCAGTTCCAGGTGCCACACACCATCATCCCGTTCACGCACCTGAGCATTGAGCGACTCGCCGCGAAACTGCCCGGCCGCGCGTCGCGCGCCGGCTTCATCTGGAAATACTGCGTAGAACTCGATGGGATGGATCTGGCTGAAGTCGAACCCGCCAGCTTTCATCTGGCGCAGGACATTGCTGCTGATATCGTCGTGGCTGCTCATGAATCGTCCTCCTGAATAACGCTATGGATAGACTTTCCGTGCACTACGCACCCGCCGGCATGGCCGGTCAGATCGAGCTGATGCAAGACGCGAATGGAAACAGGTGCAGCCCCGCAGAACAGGCCAACACCTCCCACCAGCGTAGTGCCTGCCAGGGCACCACGCCAACCTGCGGGTCAGGAAGCTTCTTGAATGCGGGTGATGATCACGCCGTTCTGCTCCTTGAGCCAGCGTGCGGTGGGGGATGGGGCGCGGTCCTGGAAGTCGTTGAGGTCCAGCTCGTCCATGACCGGAAACAGGTGCGAACGAATGGCGCGGGCCGCCTCCTCCTCGCTTGGGCACTGCTCCGCGTGCAACAACAGCGTGGTTGGCTCGCCTTTCTGATCGGCAAAGATGACTTCCCACTCTTTCATCGAATAGCCCTCTCAAGCAGAGAACATCGGGTGTGATGCCTGTAATTGCTTGACCGTGGGCGGGGGGATTTGTTCAGTCAGTTGCCGCAAGTAGAGAGGGGCCGCTTGGCGGCCCCTCTTCGGTTCACTTCGGCTTACTTCGGCGTGCCGTGCACGACGCCGGCCGTGTTATCCAGCAGGCTCTTGGTCGCCGTCTGGATGTACGCTTCGAGTGTCTTGAGCATCTCCGGCTGGTCCGGGCTCTCGATCAGCTCGGCCTTGAACTCGCTGCCCAGCTGGTAGCGGTACATGCGCGGGGTCATGTCCTTGGACTCGATGAGGATGCGGTCACCCTGTACCAGGCCAACGATCTGCTCGCTGCCCGATGGCTTGATCATGCCCACGCCCTGGTCGCCTTCAGGCAGGTTGAGCAGGTCGCGGCCCCAGCACTGGTGGCGCGCCTGGCCACCGAGGCGGCCCATGATGGTCGGCACGATGTCGACCTGGGTACCGACGGTGTGGTTGACCGCACCGAACTTCTCCTGGATACCCGGCGCGATCAGCAACAGCGGCACGTTGAAGCGGCCCAGGTCGAGCTCGGTGACCTGCTGGTGGTTGCCGAAGCCGTGGTCGCCGACAATGACGAACAAGGTGTCCTTGAAGTAAGGCTCTTTACGCGCCTTCTCGAAGAACTGGCCCAGCGCCCAGTCGGAATAGCGCATGGCGGTCAGGTGCTCGTCCAGGCGGCCCTGGCCGGTGACCTTCTCGACCGGCAGGTCTTTGGGCAGCGCATATGGCGTGTGGTTGGACAGGGTCTGCAGCAGCGCGTAGATCGGCTTCTTGCCATCGTGCTTGGCCAGCTCTTCGTTGCCACGGTCGAACATGTCCTGGTCGGACACCCCCCAGGTGGGGTCGGAGAACACCGGGTTGACGAAGTCGTTACGGCCGATGAAGGTGGTCATGCCCTGGTTGCCGAAGAACCCGGACTGGTTGTCCCAGGCGAAATCGCCGTTGTAGACGTAGACATCGTCGTAGTCGCGGGCGCTCAGCAGCGCTGGCAGGCCGGACAGCTTGTGGCCGCCTTCCGGGGTCTGCATCAGGTATTCGAAGCCCGGCAAGTTGGGGAAGCAGGCCATGGTGGCGAACATGCCCTGGTGGGTATGGGTGCCGTTGGAGAAGAAACGGTCGAACAGCAGCCCTTCTTTAGCCAGCTTGTCGAAGTAAGGGGTGATGTTGTTCGGGCTGCCCAGGGCGCCTACCGAGTGGCCGGCGAAGCTTTCCATGAGGATCACCACGACGTTCTTGATCGGCAGGGTACGCTCGGCCGGCGGCACGAAGTCACGGCGGATCGCGGCCTCGTCGGCATCGACCAGCGTGTCGTGCGGGGTCAGCAGCTGTTCACGCACGGTCTGCGTGGCCAGGTTCTGCTCCAGTACCGGCTTCCAGATATTGGCGCGGTCCTCGCCGAAGCGGCTCTTGGCGGCGTCGATCAGGGTCAGGGTACCGTTCAGGCCCAGCTGGTTGACGAAGTTGGAATCAGTGGTGAAGGCATCCCCCCAACGCATCGGCGGGCCCTGGCGCAGGGTGCCACGCGCGGCGACCACGGCCACCAGCAGGATCACCATGAACACCGCCAGGCGGTTGTACCAGGGGGCAACGGTTTGCTGGCCATCACCACGGGTGAGGCGGTCGATGCCCTTGAACAGCAGGCTAAGCAGCCAGGTGCCGAACATCCAGGCCAGCAGGTAGCGGACTACCGGGAAGCCGTACCAGAGCATGCTCATGACGGTCTTCGGGTCTTCCTTGATGTACTGGAAGACCAGGCCATTGAGGCGCTGGTGGAACTCGCGGTAGAAGTCCATCTCCATCAGGCCGAGGAACATCACCACGCTCGAGGTGATGGTCAGCCAGAAGCGAAACAGACCGCGCTGGGCCATGGCCCAAGGGCTCAGGATAGCCAGCAGCAGAGGAATGCTCAGGTACACCACCACCCGCAGGTCGAAGCGCAAACCGTTGAGGAAGCCTTCGGCGACCGTCGAATAAGGGGTGTCGCCGATCATGTCGCTGTTGTAGACCAGCAGCGCCAGGCGCACCAGGCTGAGCATCAACATGATCACCAGGCCGCTGAGCAGCGTATAGGCCAGGTGCGATTTCAAGGTCGGCGTGAAAGCTCGCGCGCCCTGTTGCTTCAAGGCATCCGTGTTAGCCATGAATGGGGAGGTCCTAGGATTGCGTGTTTGCGGGGATGGCGCCGGTGCCAGGCCTTGTACGAAAGTGCCTGCGCGGCGGCTGTTCGTACAATCCCTAGACCAGCAGCATTGTGCGGGTGCGGATTCTGTTTAAACCAATGTGAAAATTTTGTCACGGAGCTGTTGCTGATTTTGTCTGCAATGGTCTTTTCAGAGCCGTACGTTGCCTCGCGGCCCCGCAATCGCCCAGATCACCAGCCCGATCACCGGCAGCAGGGCGATCAACAGGATCCACAGCACTTTGATACCCACTTCGCTACTACTCTTGATCACATTGAGGATCGCCCAGATATCCAGGGCCAGAATGATCAGGCCAACCAGGCCGTTGAATGTGGAGCCCATGCCAAAACCCCCGTTGAATGTGCATGCTGCACAGCTTAGTCAGCTATCACGTCGATAGAAGGGAATCCTTGGCCCCCCATGCAGGTCACTGGATAAACTGCCGGTATCCATCGATTCGAGGTTCGCATGTCCCCTGCCCACACCCAAAGCACCGCCCCGCCCTCCTTGTTGAGCGCCTGGCGGCAACAGGCGGTGAACACCCCATGGCTCAGCGCGGGCCTGGGCGTGAGCCTGCTGGCAGTCATCGTGCTGCTGGCGGCGAGTTTCTGGAACGCCATCAATGGCGACCATGCCGACAACCTGCACCTGGCGCTGCTCGGCGGCTTGTCCGGCTTCGGCGCCACGGCGCTGGGCGCGGTGCTGGCCGTGGTGCTGCGCGATGTCAGCGGGCGCAGCCAGGACGTGATGCTCGGCTTTGCCGCCGGCATGATGCTCGCCGCCAGTTCGTTTTCGTTGATCTTGCCGGGGCTCGACGCGGCCCGCGAAATTACCGGCAACGGCCCGGCCGCAGCCTTTACCGTGGTGCTGGGGATGGGCCTGGGCGTATTGCTGATGCTCGGCCTCGACCGCTTTACCCCGCACGAACATGAAAGCACCGGCCCCTGCGGCCCCGAGGCCGAACGCATCAGCCGGGTGTGGTTGTTCGTGCTGGCGATCACGTTGCATAACCTGCCTGAAGGCATGGCGATTGGCGTGAGCTTTGCCAATGGCGACATGAACATCGGCTTGCCGCTGACCAGCGCCATCGCCATCCAGGACATCCCTGAAGGGTTGGCCGTGGCCCTGGCCTTGCGAGCAACGGGGTTGTCGAACTTCAAGGCGGCGCTGGTGGCGATCGGTTCAGGCTTGATGGAGCCGCTGGGCGCGGTGATCGGCCTGGGCATTTCCACCGGTTTTGCCCTGGCCTACCCGATCAGCATGGGGCTGGCGGCGGGGGCGATGATCTTCGTGGTATCCCACGAAGTGATCCCCGAGACTCATCGCAATGGCCACCAGACGGCGGCGACCCTGGGCTTGATGGGCGGGTTTGCGGTGATGATGTTTCTGGACACCGCGCTTGGCTGAAGCCATGGGTCGTCTGTGCTGGCCTCTTGGCGGGCTTGCCCCGTGAAGAGGCCGGTACACACCCCCGACCCCATCAAATGTGAACCGCGACCTTCAACGCCTCCAAGGCCGGCTCGACCTTGATCCCCAGCTCTCCCCCCAACTCCAGCACCCGCGCCAGGTCGTTCTGGCCAACCATCACCACCTGCAGCTCGTCATCGAGCAACTGGCTGAAGTTGAGCAGCACATAACCACCGGCCTCTTTGTTCAGCGCGCCCATCTGCACCTGGATGCGGTTCAGCGCTGTCAGCGGCTCGGTACGGGCCAGCTGTTTGGGCTTGAGGGTGAACGGCACGCTCTTGTCGAACGAATCGCTGATCTGCTGGAACAGCTCCTGGTAGCTGTCGGCCTGAAACACCACGGTGTCTGGCAGGCTGCCGAGCACTACCCACTCACCCAGCGGGATCGGGAAGCTGTCGTCGTAGTTGATGTCCGGGTTGGCGGCGAGGAAGGCGGCGGGGTCGGCGTAGGCCTGGGCGGCCTCGTCGGCGATGCGCTCGATGTCTTCATCGCGCATGCAGCCGGCGGCGATGAGGCTGATGAATTCGAGCAACTGGTTTTTCATGAAGGGGGCCTGCGGCGGGTGAAAAGTCGCCAAGGATAGCCGCAAACGCCCCCAAGCTGTTAGCCGACCAGCGCCTGCAGGCGCGCTGCGGTGTCGGCTGCCCCCATGGTCTGCGCGGCCATCAGCGCGTTGGCGCCGCGTGCATCCTGCCGCGCCGGGTCGGCGCCTTGGGCCAACAGGTAGTCAAGGATCTCGCTGCGGTTGAACATCGCCGCGAGCATCAGCGCGGTACGCCCGTCCTGAGCGGCGGCGTCCACCGGTACGCCGTTTTCCAGCAATAGGCGGATCATTGCCAGGTCACCCTTGAACGCCGCGCCAGCGATCGGCAACTGACCGTTGTCGTTGGCGATCAATGGGTCTGCGCCCCCGGCCAACAGCACGCGAACCGCCTCATGGCGGCCGTGGTAGCTGGCCAGCATTAACAGCGTGTCGCCCTTGTGGTTGCGCAGGTTGGCCGGCAAGCCGCTGGCCAGCAGCCGCCCGAGCATCTCGGCGTCGCCCTGGCGGGCACGCTCGAAGACCTGTTCGGCGAATGCCGCAGTTTCGTCATCGGACATGGCGGCAGGTGCGGGTTGATCGGACATCTGGAACCTCCTGGCAGAAAAGATTGCCCAAGTGTTCGTCAGGCAAGCACGACCGGTCAAAGGTTCATAATCTATCAAGCCGATAGCGACTGCCTGGCTCGTGCAAAATGCACTGTGCAAAATGCACGACCATGCAGCCTGCACGACCCCACCTCAGCAACAAGCTTTCAAATACCTGATTTAAAAGGGATTTTCCAACAAACCAAGATTGGCACGGTCACTGCAACCTACAACTCACGTCTGCCCACACAACAGTCAGGAGTTGATATGGACCTCATCCAGGAAAAGTTCGTCTCGGTGTTTTCGGCCTACCAGGTCGCCACCCAGCCTCGCCCCGATGGCGGTGTCCTGCTGACCCTGCGCGCCGCTGACGGCAAGGTCACCCGCCGCGTGCTGACCTACGGGCAACTGCACAGTGCCGAGCAGCTGTCCTGGGCGATCAGCGCCATCCGCCGTGACCTGGCCGAGCAAGCCAGTGAATTGCCAGTGATCACCATGCTGCAGAGCCAGCAGCGGTTTGCCCTGCCGACTTACCGCTAACGTTTGTCTGCACCGGCCCCCGCGCGGGCAAAACCGCTTCCACAGGTACTGCATTGCCCATAGGGATGGCGGGGTACTTGTAGGCGCGGGCTTGCCCAGGCGGGGCCGGAGCGGACACTAGAGCTCGTCGATGCCTGCAAACGCGCGAGCCGTTTCATCACCTGTAAACCTCGCTTGCAGACCTTGCTCACTGGCAAACAGGCGCAGCGCCAGGCAAAACGGGTTGTCGCCCAAGTCAACCCAGCGCCGGCTCCCTGCCGGTATTACCAGTTGGTCGCCCTTCTCGCACAACACCGTATAGACAGACTCACCCAAACGCAGCCCAACCTGGGCGCGGCCTGTCACTACGGCAAAGACTTCTTCAGCGTCATGCACATGCTCATCGCGCAGGTCGACCTGTGCAGGTTGCGCACCGTCGCGGTTGAGCACGGCGAAAGCCATGCTGGCGTGGCCAGTCATGAGTTGGTCCAAGTAGGCACGACTGGCTTCCAGCACCTCGTCATGGCTGCTACCTGGCCGCACGCGCAGCTCGACCGGGGCGTGGGCAAAACGCACGCCCTGCTCGGCCAAGGTTGCAGCTATATCGTCGTGATGGGTCAGCACCTTGTTTGGCAAAGCCGGGCTGGACGGGTGGAAAACACAGAGGATGCTCATCAGCGGCGGGTCCTGATCGATTTCGAACGAGTAGCAATGATAACGGCTGCCGCGAGTGCTGCGGCACTGGCCATACCAAAGGTGAAGGTCGGCCCCAGCAGGTTCCAGCTGTAGCCCGAGTACAAGGCCCCCAGCGCCCCGCCGGTGCCCGACAATGCCGCATACAACGCCTGGCCCTGGCCCTGCTGGCGGGCGCCGAAGCTGGCCTGGACGAAGGCGATGGACGCGGCATGGAAGCAGCCAAACGTGGCCGCGTGCAGCAACTGGGCGAAAATCAGCACACCCGGCTGGTCCGCCAGGTAGCCCAGCAGCAGCCAGCGCAATGCGGCCAGCAGGAAGCTCACCATCAGCACCTGCTGCACGCTGAAGCGCGCGAAGATCCGGCTCATGGCCATGAACATCAGCACTTCGGCCACCACCCCCAGCGCCCACAAAAGGCCGATGGCACCACGGCTGTAGCCCAGGTGCTCCAGGTGCAAGGTAAGGAAGGTGTAATACGGCCCGTGGCTGAGCTGCATCAAGGCCACGCAGGCATAGAAGGCCACGACCCCAGGGGCCATCAGCTGGCGCAGGAAGCCATCCGCCCCGCGACGCTCGCCCTGCTCCACCGGTTGGGCGTTGGGCACCCACAGGCTGGCGGCGACGATGCCGGCCATGATGGTCACCAAGGCGACCGGGTAGATATCCAGGCTCAGCCATTCGAACAGGCGGCCCAGCCCGACCACGGTCAGGATGAAACCGATCGAGCCCCACAGCCGCACCTGGCTGTAGCGCGCCGTCTGGCCATGCAGGTGGGCCAGGGTGATGACCTCGAACTGCGGCAGCACCGCGTGCCAGAAGAAGGCATGCAAGGCCATGACCAGCGCCAGCCAGGCGTAGCTCTTGCCAAAGAAGATCAGCGAGAAGGTGGCCAGGGTCGACAGCGCGCCCAGGCGTACGATCAGTAGCCGTTGGCCACTGCGGTCACCCAGCCAGCCCCACAGGTTCGGGGCGATGCAGCGCATCAGCATGGGGATGGCCACCAGTTCGCCGATGCGTGCCGGGGAGAAGCCGAGGTGGTCGAAGTACAGGGCCAGGAAGGGGGCCGTGGAACCTAGCAACGCGAAGTAGAAGAGGTAGAAACTGGACAGGCGCCAGTAAGGGATTGGGGGCATGAAATGGGCCTTAGTGGGGGCCTGCACCGGCCTCTTCGCGGGACGAACCCGCCCCCACAGGCCCCGTCATGAAGTGGGTGAGGCACCTGTGGGAGCGGGCTTGCCCCGCGCGGGGGCCGCTACCGACAAATCAGAGCTGGCGCAGTACCGGAGTACCGACCTTCACCTCGGCATTCTGGCCACGGTGACGCAGCAGGTGATCCATCAGCACAATGGCCATCATCGCCTCGGCGATCGGTGTGGCGCGAATACCCACGCACGGGTCGTGACGGCCCTTGGTGATCACGTCGACCGGGTTGCCGTCGACGTCGATCGAGCGGCCCGGCACGGTGATGCTCGAGGTCGGCTTCAGCGCCAGGTGGGCGACGATCGGCTGGCCAGAGCTGATGCCACCGAGAATGCCACCCGCATTGTTGCTGAGGAAACCTTCCGGGGTCATCTCGTCGCGGTGCTCGGTGCCGCGCTGGGCGATGCTGGCGAAACCGGCGCCGATTTCCACGCCCTTGACCGCGTTGATGCTCATCAGCGCATGGGCAAGCTCGGCGTCGAGGCGGTCGAAGATCGGCTCGCCCAGGCCTGGCATCACGCCTTCGGCGACTACGGTGATCTTCGCCCCGACCGAATCCTGGTCACGGCGCAGCTGGTCCATGTAGGCCTCCAGCTCCGGTACCTTGGCCGGGTCAGGGCTGAAGAAAGCGTTTTCTTCCACCGAATCCCAAGTCTTGAACGGGATTTCGATCGGGCCCAGCTGGCTCATGTAGCCACGCACCTGGATGCCCTGGGTGGCCAGGTACTTCTTGGCGATTGCACCGGCCGCCACGCGCATGGCAGTTTCGCGGGCCGAGCTGCGACCACCGCCGCGGTAGTCACGCTCGCCGTACTTGTGGTGGTAGGTATAGTCGGCGTGGGCTGGGCGGAACAGGTCCTTGATCGCCGAATAGTCCTTGGACTTCTGGTCGGTGTTGCGGATCAGCAGGCCGATGGAGCAGCCGGTGGTGCGGCCTTCGAACACGCCGGAGAGGATCTCCACTTCGTCGGGTTCCTGGCGCTGGGTGGTATGCCGGCTGGTCCCCGGCTTGCGCCGGTCGAGGTCATGCTGCAGGTCGGCCAGGGAGATCTCCAGACCCGGTGGGCAGCCATCAACAATGGCGACCAACGCCGGGCCATGGCTTTCGCCAGCGGTGGTGACAGTGAACAGCTTGCCGTAGGTATTGCCGGACATGGACGCTCCGCGAGTCTGCCTGAAGTGAACGAGGCGGCCAGTATACGGAAAATTTCATGCGGGTTGCTCGCCCGTGCGGGCCTGTTTGGCGAACCTTCCCGCACACACTGGGTCAAACCGTCATCTCCCCAAGTAGTACCGCATGATGTCGCGCCTTGTCGCCTTCCTCTTCCTGCTGTGTACCGGCCTGGCCCAGGCCGCCGCGCCTACCGTCCTGCAACGCCCCATTGACCTCGATACCGGCCAGGGCGTGCTGCACGGCAGCCTGCTGTTGCCGCAACAGGCCACCCCGCCGCCGGTGGTGTTGATCATCGCCGGCTCCGGCCCCACCGACCGCGATGGCAACAACCCGGCTTCGGGGCGTATCGACAACCTCAAGCGCCTGGCCTTGCTGCTGGCCAACGAGCACATCGCCAGTGTGCGTTACGACAAACGCGGCGTGGCCGCCAGCCAGCCGGCCACACCCGATGAACGCGACCTCAGCGTCGAGCGCTACGTTGCCGATGTGGTGGCCTGGAGCCGCAAGCTCAAGGCCGACCCGCGCTTCGGCCCGCTGATCCTGGTCGGCCACAGCGAAGGTGCACTGATCGCCAGCCTGGCCGCCGAACAAGCCGGCGCCAGCGCGGTCATCACCCTGGCCGGCAGCGGCCGGCCGATGGCGGACGTGCTGCGCGAACAGCTGGCGCAACGCATGCCGCCAGCGCAACTGGCCCGTGGCAGCGCCCTGCTCGACCGCCTGCAGGCCGGGCAGACCACCCTCGACGTACCGGCGCCCCTGCGTCAGGTGTTTCGCCCCAGCGTGCAGCCCTACCTGATTTCGCTGTTCCAGCAAAACCCGGCACAAGCCTTCGCCCGCCTGGCGATACCGGCGCTGATCGTCCAGGGCCGCAACGACATACAGGTCGACGTGGCCGATGCCGAGCGCCTCAAGGCCGCCAAGCCGGACGCCCAGCTGGTGCTGATCGACGGCATGAACCACATGCTGCGCATCAGCCCCAAGGCCATGCAGGCGCAACGTGACAGCTACCTCAACCCGGAGCTGCCGCTGGCTCGTGAGCTGGGTGAGCGCGTGGTCACCTTCATTCATCAGTTGCCCTCCGCCTGAGGAGATCGCCGCACAATGGCCTCAGGTCCTGGCTGATACGGCCGATACGCTCGGTATTGGCCAGTATTTGAGAACGCCTTGATGACCGATGCCCCCGTCGCCGTAGAGCCGGCCGAAGAGCCGCAAGCCCCGGACAGCGCCGAGCTGCCGTGGGCCGACCTCGCTGTCGAACACTTCCAACTGCTGCGCCTGGCGCCGCTGCCCACCGACCGCAACAGCGGCGCACGGCCGCTGCGCTTCGTCGAGTTCGGCCATGCCGAGCGCCACGACAAGGCGCACAGCTTGTTGCGCATGGAAATCCGCCTGCCTGGGCAAAAAGTGCGCAAGGAACAAAACCGCTTGGATGTACGTGTCGATCACGCCGAGCGGCGGGTCACCGTGGGCAGCGATAGCGGCCTGCAACTGGAACCGCTGAACCGTGGCATCGGCCGTTACATGATGGCCCAGGCCGTGCAGTGGCTGCAGCGCAAGTGGTCGCACTACCGGGTCGAAGGAATGGCGCTGGCGAACAAGGATGCGCTGAACGAAGACACGCGCCTGCGCCGTGACCGGTTCCTCGCCGCAACGGGCATCGACGTCGAGTACGCCGACCCGCAGCACCTCAAAGGCCGCACGGTCGAGGCCACGGTCGGCCAGCTCAAGGGCGGCTGGAACAGCGAGAAAGTGCAGCGGGTGGACATCCTCGAGGCCGCCGGGATGCTGCAGCAGGCCGAGCAAAACCTGTTGGAGAAGGACGCGCAACTGCGCGAGCGCGATGAGCGGGTGGCCAAGTACCGACGCGAGGACAGCGGATTGCGCTTTACCATCACCTGCCTGGTGGCGTTTGCAGTCTTTCAGGCGGGCCTGTTGATCTGGATTGCCACTCGCTAGAAACCCGGGGCCGCGCAGGCGGCCCCAAGGTATCGATCAAACCCGTGCCTTGAACAGCTCGTGGTGCTGCCGGCACTGCTCCGCCGTCAGCATAAACACGCCATGGCCGCCACGCTCGAACTCCAGCCAGGCAAAATCCACCTCGGGGTAGAGCGCCTCGACATGCACCTGGCTATTGCCCACTTCGACAATCAGCAGGCCTTTGTCGGTCAGGTGCTCGGCCGCTTCGGCAAGCATGCGCCGCACCAGGTCCAGGCCATCGTTGCCGCAGGCCAGGCCCATCTCCGGTTCGTGGTGATACTCGGCCGGCATGTCGCCGAAATCCTCGGCATCGACATACGGCGGGTTGGACAGGATCAGGTCGAAACGCTGCCCCGGCAGGCCAGCGAAGCCGTCGCCCTGCACGGTGAACACGCGCGCGTCGAGGCCGTGGCGCTCGATGTTCTGGTTGGCCACTTCAAGGGCGTCGAAGGACAGGTCGGCCAGCACCACCTCGGCCTCGGGGAACACCTCGGCAGCGACGATCCCGATGCAACCGGAACCGGTGCACAGGTCGAGAATACGCGCCGGCTCGTTGGCCAGCCACGGTTCGAAGCGCTTCTCGATCAACTCACCGATCGGCGAGCGCGGCACCAACACGCGCTCATCGACAATGAATGACATGCCACAGAACCAGGCCTCACCCAACAGGTAGGCGGTCGGTACACGGTCTTCGATGCGGCGCTTGAGCAGGTGCTGCAGGCGTACGCGCTCATCGTCTTCCAGCTGGCAGTCCAGGTAGCTGTCGGCCACCTCCCACGGCAAGTGCACAGCGCCCAGCACCAGCAGGCGGGCTTCATCCCAGGCATTATCGGCACCATGGCCGAAAAACAGCTCGTGCTCATGGAAGCGGCTGACCGCCCAGCGGATGTGGTCGCGCAGCGTGCGCAGACGAGATGTGATCACGGGGTACTCCTAATTCAGACCGTACAAAAGTCTAACAGCCCGCACCGCACATTTGTTGCCGCGGATCGCCCGGCGGGTAGCCACAGGCCAGTAACTACGCTGGATGCGATGTCAACCATTCCCATTGGCGTCAAGGCAAGGGAGAATAGGTATACAAAAGCCCTTCCAAGGAGCCATTGATGTCCGTTCCAACCACGATGTTCCGCCTCACTGGCCGCGACTACCCGCCGGCCAAGCTGAGCCAAGCCAGCCTGATCGTCATCGATGCGCAAAAAGAGTACCTGAGTGGTCCGCTCGCGCTGTCGGGCATGGACGAGGCCGTGGCCAACATCGCCAGGTTGCTCGACGCCGCCCGCAAGGCCGGCCGTCCGATCATCCACGTCCGCCACCTCGGCACCGTCGGCGGTCGCTTCGACCCCCAGGGCGCCGCGGGGGAATTCATCCCGGGGCTGGAGCCGCGCGAGGGTGAAATCATCATCGAAAAGCGCATGCCCAACGCCTTCAAGAACACCAAGCTGCACGAAACCCTGCAGGAACTGGGGCACCTGGACCTCATCGTCTGCGGGTTCATGAGCCATTCCAGCGTCAGCACCACCGTGCGGCGTGCCAAGGACTATGGTTATCGTTGCACGTTGGTGGAAGACGCCTCGGCAACCCGCGACCTGGCCCTGAAAGACCGGGTGATTCCCGCCGCGCAGATCCACGCATGTGAAATGGCCGTGATGGCCGACAATTTCGCCTGTGTCGCACCGACCGCCAGCCTGATCTGAGCCTGGTGCATTGACGACCGCCCGGCAGCCGGGCGGAACCCAAGGGTTGGCCACAGGTCCAATTCCGGATATCCACAGAGGAAATCGGAATGAAGCTCAAAGGCAGTTTCGACGCCAAGCGCCTGCGCCAGCGCGAACCGCGCAACTGGGGTGCCCGCTTGGCCGCCGGCCTGTCGGCCCTGCTGGCCACCCTCGGTGTGCTACTGGCCATGGCCGGCTTTGCCGGGCTGCTCGGTAATTACCCGGCCCTGGCCGAACTCAATAGCAATCGCCCGCTTTCCAGCATCCTCACCGTCCTCGGGTTGCTGCTGCTGTACCTGGGCGTGCGCTTCTGGCGACGCAGCCGCATTCGCCTGCGCCGCGGGCGGGAATTGAGCCTGTCGCCGCACCTGATGAAGAAGCATGACTGAAGCCTACGGCTGAGTTGCCTCGACTTGGCGGGGTACAAGCGACACAAGGCTGCACGCCAACCGCCTCTCGGGTAAACTACGCCGCCCACGTGGAGGCATCATGCAAGACGACGATTTTTCCCTGTTCACTGCCGAGGTGCGCGGCGTCAAGCCGATCAAGCACGACCGGGCCGAGGTCGGCAAACCCAAGGCCGACCGCAAGCAACTGGCCGGTCTGCGCCAGGCGGCGACCGTGCGCAGCGACCAGGCGCTGGTGATCGACGGTCTCTCCGACCAGTTCGTCATCGACGTGGGTGCGGAAGACGAGCTGATGTGGCGCCGCGACGGCGTGCAGGAAAGCCAGATTCGCAAGCTCAAAGTCGGCCAGATCGCGTTCGAGGGCAGCCTCGACCTGCATGGCATGAGCGTGGAGAAGGCCCGCGAGACCCTGTGGGCCTTCATCGCCGAAGCCACCAAGCTGGAAGTGCGCTGCGTGCGCGTGACCCATGGCAAGGCCGCACGCATCGACGGCAAGCGCCCGATGATCAAGAGCCACGTCAATACTTGGCTGCGCCAGCACGCGCAGGTGCTCGGTTTCACCTCTTGCCAGGCCCGCCACGGTGGCACCGGCGCGGTGTACGTGATGCTCAAACGAACCATGATGGAAGGCCGCGACGAGTAACGCCGCGCTTGCAGCGTGAGCTTTGCCGCCGTAACCTTCGTTTTTGCGATTTTTTCCCACAGGTAGATACATGTCCCTGGAACAGAACTACACCGAGATCCTTAGCCAGATCGGCGAGGACGTCTCCCGTGAGGGCCTGCTCGACACGCCCAAGCGGGCTGCAAAGGCCATGAAGTACCTTTGCCGCGGTTACGAGCAGACGCTGGATGAAGTGACCAACGGCGCGCTGTTCACCTCCGACAACAGCGAAATGGTGCTGGTCCGGGACATCGAGCTGTACTCGATGTGCGAACACCACATGCTGCCGTTCATCGGCAAGGCTCACGTCGCCTACTTGCCCAAGGGCAAGGTACTGGGCCTGTCCAAGGTCGCGCGGATCGTCGACATGTATGCCCGCCGCCTGCAGATCCAGGAAAACCTAAGCCGCCAGATCGCCGAGGCCGTGCAGCAGGTGACTGGCGCCGCCGGTGTGGCGGTGGTCATCGAGGCCAAGCACATGTGCATGATGATGCGCGGTGTAGAGAAGCAGAACTCGACCATGCTCACCTCGGTGATGCTCGGTGAGTTCCGCGAAAACGCCTCGACCCGCAGCGAGTTCCTCAGCCTGATCAAGTGATCGGCGAGTGACCCCGAGCCGACCCTGTGGGTCGGCTTTTCTTTTCAGGAGTTGCCATGATCGTCAAAGCCTTGCGGGTCGGCCTCGGCCAGCTCATCGTGTTCGGCGACTGGATCAGCCGCCCGGCCAAGCGCAAGCGCGATGCCGCCGCCCAGGCGCGTGTCGAGCAAGAGGCCAAGGGCCTCGCGCTGTACCAGTTCCATGCTTGCCCGTTCTGCGTGAAAACCCGCCGCACCCTGCACCGCCTGAATGTGCCGGTGGCGCTGCGTGATGCCAAGCACGACGCCGTGCATCGCCAGGCGCTGCTCGAAGGTGGCGGCCGGGTGAAAGTGCCGTGCCTGCGGATCGAAGAGGCAGGCAAAGTGACCTGGATGTATGAATCCAAGGCCATCATTGCCTATCTGGACGAGCGGTTCGCGTCTGCTTGATAGCAATGCGTGAGGCCTCCCGGCCTCCTCGCGGGACAAGCCAGCGAAGAGGCCGGTACAGGCTCACTCAACCATCTGCACATGACGCGGATGGCTAGCCACCCTGTCCAACCAGGCTCGCACACCCGGATAATCCGCCAGATCAAACCCTCCCTGATGCGCCACATGGGTGTAGGCATACAACGCCACATCGGCGATCGAATACTGCTCGCCCACCAGGTAGGGCGTCATCTGCAGCTGCCGCTCCATCACCCTTAGCGCCTTGTAGCCGCCCTTGTGCAGCTTGCGGTACTCCTCCACGCGCTCGTCAGGCAAGCCCAGGTAAAACTGGATGAACCGCGCCACGGCAATGTAAGGCTCATGGCTGTACTGCTCGAAAAACTGCCACTGCAGCACCTGGGTACGCAGGCGCGGTTCGCTGGGCAGGTACTCGCTGCCGTCGGCAAGGAAGTTGAGGATAGCGTTGGACTCCCACAGGCACGTGCCGTCCTCGAGCTTGAGCACGGGCACCTTGCCGTTGGGGTTCATGGCCAGGAATTCGGGCGTTTCGGTCTCGTGCTTGAGGATATCCACCGGGTGCCATTCATACGGGCTGCCCAGCAAGCTCAGCATCAGCTTGACCTTGTAGCAGTTGCCAGACTGGTAGTCGCCATACACCTTGTACATCGCCCCTCCCTCCCATGCAGTTGCGCATCAATGCCCAATAGTTGGCGACTGTACGGCTAAATGCAATGCCTGCTGTATGGCAAGGATCAACCTTGCCCGCGTTAGTCTGAAAACAATGCTTACACATGGACAAGGACTTACCCCATGACCGATGCCACTTCCGCACGCCTGCGGCCCTTGGCAGACAGCTCACCGTCGGCAGTGGTCGCCGGCTTCATCGCCATGCTCACCGGCTACACCAGCTCGCTGGTGCTGATGTTCCAGGCCGGCCAGGCCGCAGGCCTGACCACCGCGCAGATCTCGTCGTGGATCTGGGCCTTGTCGATCGGCATGGCGGTCTGCAGCATCACCCTGTCGCTGCGCTACCGCACGCCGATCACCGTGGCCTGGTCGACGCCTGGTGCGGCGTTGCTGATCACCAGCCTGGGTGGGGTGAGCTACGGCGAGGCCATCGGCGCCTACGTCACCTGCGCGGTGCTGGTGCTTATCTGTGGCCTGACCGGCAGCTTCGAGCGCCTGGTCAAACGCATCCCGGCATCGCTGGCCTCGGCGCTGCTGGCCGGCATCCTGTTCAAGATCGGCAGCGAGATCTTCGTCGCCGCCCAGCACCGCACGCTGCTGGTACTGGGCATGTTCTTCAGCTACCTGCTGGTCAAGCGCTTGTCACCGCGCTACTGCGTGCTGGCCGCGCTGCTGGTGGGCACGGCGCTCTCCGGTAGCCTGGGCCTGCTGGACTTCAGCGGTTTCAGGCTGGAAGTGGCCACGCCGGTATGGACCACGCCAAGCTTCTCGCTGGCCGCAACCATCAGCATCGGCATTCCGCTGTTCGTGGTGGCCATGACTTCGCAGAATATGCCCGGCGTGGCCGTGCTGCGCGCCGACGGCTACCAGGTGCCGGCCTCACCGTTGATTTCGGCCACCGGCTTTGCCTCGCTGCTGCTGGCGCCATTCGGCGCCCATGGGGTCAACCTGGCGGCCATCAGCGCGGCGATCTGCACCGGGCCGCATGCTCATGAAGACCCGAGCAAGCGGTATACCGCGGCAGTGTGGTGCGGGATTTTCTACGGTATCGCCGGGGTGTTCGGCGCCACGTTGGCAGCGCTGTTCGCCGCACTGCCGAAAGAACTGGTGCTGTCGATTGCGGCACTGGCGCTGTTCGGTTCGATCATGAACGGCCTGACCGTGGCCATGAGCGAGGCGCGTGAGCGTGAGGCGGCGTTGATCACCTTCATGGTGACGGCGTCGGGGTTCACCCTGCTTTCCATCGGCTCGGCGTTCTGGGGGATTGTGGCGGGGGTGCTGACCTTGCTGATCCTCAACCCGCGCAAGGCCTGAATGCACGCGGCACTGTCACGGGGGCAGCCCCGCGACAGTGCCGTGCAGTCACTCCCGACGGTAAGGGAGCATCTCCCGCGCCTGTTCGGCATACCCTTGTACGCCCGCCCGCTCCTGGCGCAGAAAATCCTCTACCGCCCGCCGCAGGCCCGGGTGCAGCAGGTAATGCCAAGACCGCGTCAGTACCGGCTCGAAGCCACGAATCAACTTGTGCTCGCCCTGTGCACCGGCATCGAAACGCTGCAGCCCTTCGGCAATGGCAAAGTCCATGCCCTGGTAGAAACAGGTTTCGAAGTGCAGCCGGTCGAATTCGTCCAGGCAACCCCAGTAACGGCCGAACAGGCTGTCGCCACCGACCAGGCTCAGGGCCATGGCTACATCACGACCGCCCTGACGAGCCATCACTACTCGCAGTGCATCGGGCATGCGCTCGGCCAGGAGGCTGAAGAATTCGCGGGTGAGGTACGGCGTACGCCGGCGCACCGCATACGTATTGGCGTAGCACAGATAGACGAAATCCCATTGCGCCTGATCCAGCTCGTCGCCGCGGTACCAACGGAAGTCGATGCCCTGCCCCGCCACCTGCTCACGCTCCTTGCGCATCTGTTTGCGCTTGCGTGAACTCAGGCTGTCGAGAAAATCCTGGAAGTCCCGGTAACCTCGGTTACGCCAGTGGTACTGGCAACCCAGCCGCTCCATCCAGCCAGGAAGGCCGTCCAGCTGGCTATCCAGGCTTGGCTCGGTGAAATTGATGTGCGCGCTCGAGAGCCCGGCTTTGGATAAGTACTCCGGCAATGCCTGGAGCACGAGCAGGCCATCGGCCGGGTCGGCCGTGAGCAGGCGCGGGCCGCTGACCGGGCTGAACGGCACGGCCCCGAGCAGCTTGGGGTAATAAGGGATACCGGCGCGTTCGCAGGCGTCGGCCCAGCCATGGTCGAACACGTACTCACCGTACGAATGCCACTTGCGGTAGGCCGGCAACAGCGCCCGTACCTGCCCGCCACGCTCCAGCACCAGGTGCTCGGCCGCCCAGCCGGTGGCCGGCGCGACGCTGCCGCTGTCTTCCATGGCGCTCAAGAAGGCGTGGCGCAGGAACGGCTGGCCGGCAGGCACCAGGGCGTCCCAGGTCGCCGCTGGCAGGTCACGCAGATGGGCAAGGCTGTAGAGGCTGGTCACGTTGTCGGCTCGCATTTCGAAGGCATCAGTATCAGGGAATAACAGCCCTTCACTCAAATGACGAATGCCTGGCTGACCCTTTTGTTCTCAATTACTTAACCGCAGTGCCACTAATTAGACATTATTCTGTCATTGGCCCCCGCAATACTTGCGCCTGTTTTCCGGAACCCCAGAACCTGTCTATTCAGGCCCTTTCCGAAGACATGCCAACATGGGGGCGGGCGCTGAGCCTCCCCAATATTTTTCAGTAGGGAGAACCTTATGCGTCTTGTTTCTACACTTACCGGAGTGAGCCTCACCGGCATGATGCTGGCTCTGAGTACTCCGGCCAGTGCTGCTGTCGACGCCAAGCTGCTCGAAATGCTCCGCGCCAACGGCTCGATCAACCAGGCGCAGTACAACGAACTGCAAGGCGACCTGGCAAAAGAAACCAAGGAAAAGGCCGACCAGAAAGCTCAGTCCGAACGTATGAGCTCCTTCGAACAAAAAGTGGCATGGGCTGCCAAGACCCAGATCAAGGGTGATGTGCGCCTGCGCTACGAAGACGTCAACGTCGACGATCCAAATAGCAGCAGCGGCAACCAGGACCGTCAGCGCGTGCGTGCCCGCGTCGGCTTCTACAGCGAGATCAACCCGCAAGTCGACGCTGGCGTGCGTATCGCTACCGGCAGCAGTGCCGACCGCCGCTCGACCAACCAGAGCTTGGACAACTATTTCGACAAGAAATCGCTGTGGGTCGACCTGGCTTACCTGGACTGGCATCCGACGGCTATCCCGAACCTGCACCTGATCGGCGGCAAGATGCAGCAGCCGTGGGTGAACATGGGCGACATCATCTGGGACAGCGACATCAACCCGGAAGGCGTGGCCGCCACCTACAAGGCTGACCTGGGCGGCGCCGAGGTATTCGCCAGCGCTGGCCAGTACACCCTCAAGGACAACGTAGACGGCGACGGTGTGCAGTACAAGCACGACGCTCAGGTCTACCACGCACAGCTGGGCACCAAGTTCGCGCCGGTCGATGCGCTCAAGGTGACCGTGGGTGCGAGCATCTATGGCTATGACAACGACAAGGAAGCCACCATCCTTCAGTCGTTCGGCAACACCACCAACGAGTTCAACCTGGTGGAAGGCTTCGGCCAGCTCGACTTCACCGGCTTTGCCATCCCACTGTCGGCCTACGGCCAATACGTGAAGAACACCGAGAGCACCGATGGCGAAGACCAGGCCTGGCTGGCCGGCCTGAAGACCAAGGTTGGCGCCTGGAGCCTGGACTACAACTATCGCGATGTGCAGCGTAACGCCGTGGTCAGCCTGTTCACCGACTCCGACTTCGGCAACGGCTTCACCGGCTCGCGCGGTCACAAGTTCAAGGTCGGTTACGAAATCGACAAGAACTTCTCGCTGGGTGCTGCCTACCTGATGGCCAAGACCGACCTCTCGCAGTTGCCAAACAGCAATGCAGATGTCGACACGCTGCAGGTGGACCTGGAAGCCAAGTTCTAAGCTGCAACGCCTCTGCTTCACTCAAGGCGGGAAATGCCGACCCCATCCGGCATTTCCTGCCTTTTTTGTGCAAGAAATGCGTTGGCCCCATCGCCGGCAAGCCGGCGATGGGGCCAACGCTGTAGGTCAGCGTTTACGCAGAATCACGCTACCAATCGAATACCCCGCCCCAAACGAGCTCAACACGCCCAGCGAGCCCTCGGCCAAATCATCCTGGTACAAGTGAAAGGCAATCACCGACCCCGCCGAGCTGGTGTTGGCATAACGGTCAAGGATTACCGGTGCATCTTCCTCGGCCACCTCACGCCCCAGCAGCTTCTTGACGATCAGGTGATTCATGCTCAGGTTGGCCTGGTGCAGCCAAAAGCGCTTGACGTCGGACGGCTGCAGATCGTTCTCTCCCAAGTGCTTGCCGATCAGCTCGGCGACCATCGGGCAGACTTCCTTGAACACCTTGCGGCCTTCCTGCACGAACAGTTTGTCGCGCGCGCCAGCGCCCTCTTCCGCGGCGCGATTGAGGAAGCCGAAGTTGTTGCGGATGTTGTTGGAGAACGCGGTCTGCAGCTTGGTACCCACGATGTCGAACTGGTGCGCCGAGGTGGCCAGGTCGGCGCGCTCGACCAGCACGGCAGTGGCGGCATCACCAAAGATGAAGTGGCTGTCGCGGTCACGGAAGTTCAGGTGGCCGGTGCAGATTTCCGGGCTGACCACCAGCAGTGCACGGGCCTGGCCCAGCTGCACGCTGTTGGCGGCGGTCTGGATGCCGAAGGTGGCCGACGAGCAGGCCACATTCATGTCGAAGGCGAAGCCCTGAATGCCCAGTGCGTTCTGCACTTCGATGGCGATGGCCGGGTACGGGCGCTGCAGGTTGGAGCAGGCGACGATCACCCCGTCGACATCGGCAGGCGTTTTACCGGCGCGTTCCAGTGCCTGACGCGCGGCGGCGACACCCATCTCGCAGAGGATCGACTGTTCGTCGTTCGAGCGCTCTGGCAAGCGCGGTTTCATGCGCTGCGGGTCGAGGATACCGGCCTTGTCCATGACGAAGCGGCTCTTGATGCCGGACGCTTTTTCGATGAACGCAGCGTCAGACATTGGCGCCGCCTCGACCTCGCCGCGCTCGATGGCGGCTTCATTGTCGAGGTTGAACTGCTGCGCCCAATTATTGAAGGACGCCACCAGTTCTTCGTTGGAAATGCTCTGGGCCGGGGTATACAGGCCGGTGCCGCTGATCACGACGTTATGCACGGTCGTTCCTCTGGTCAAAGGCCATCGCCACGGGGCGCTGGCTGAAAAATGCGCAATGGCACTTTAGTGCCAACTCAAGGGCGAGGGCCTTGCCCTCGTTCGCGGGTAAACCCGCTCCCACAGGGCCGCCAGGCGGCCCCAAATTGCATCAATATTGCCACATCTCCAGGGGTTTAGGCTTCTACCTGAGACCACTGTTTGCTGAGACGTTTGTCAGAAATCGGCACTTTCGTGCCCAGCTGCTGGGCAAACAGCGACACCCGATATTCTTCCAGCAACCAGCGGTACAAGGTCAGTTGTTCGTCACGCTTGCCCTCCTGGGCATGCTTGTCGGCACGCGCCTTGTACTGGGCCCAGAGGTTGCTCAGTTCACCGCTCCACACCCGGTCCTTCTGCACCTGGCTACCGAGTTTCTCAAGGCGCAATTCCACCGCTTTGAGGTAGCGAGGCAATTCCTTGAACCAGGCCGACGGCGTTTCACGCACAAAGCCTGGGTACACCAGGTTGGCCAATTGCTGCTTGATGTCGTTGAGCGCCACCGCCTGGCTCAAGTCGATCTTGCCCTTGAAGCGCTTCTGCAGGCCGTGCCACAGCTTCAACACGTCCAGGGTCTGACGGGCCAGGCGCTCGGCATGCTCGGCCCAGTTGCCGCGCTTGCGCTCGGCCAGGCCGGCCAATGCGGCGCCATCCCGCGGCAGAGTGGCTTCGCCTTCGAGGATGCAGCTATCCAGGCTGGCCAGCAGGATGTCCTCGACCAACGCTTCGACACGGCCCAGTTCGCGGTACAGCAAGCCTAGCTCAGTCAGCCCCGGCAACTTGCCACGCAGGAACTTGGCCGGCTCTGCCAACTGTTGCAGCAACAGGCGTTGCAGGGCGCGGCGGTGCTGGAACTCGGCTTCGGCCTGGGTCGAGAACCGCCCTTCGCGCACGCTGCCGCTCTCCTCCACCAGCGCCGGGTACACCGTCATCGACAGGCCGGCGATCTTCTGCTGGGCGGTCTGCTTCACTTCGCTGAAGGCCCTGGCCTGCACCGGCTGCTCGCGCTTGTCGCTGCGCGGCACGGCCAGCGCCGCCTGGCTGGCGGCGACAAAGCGCGCGGTCAGCTCGGCCAGGTCGCGGCCCTCGCCGAGGAACTTGCCGTCACCATCGACCACCTCGATGTTCATGCGCAAATGGCCTTCAACCAAGCCGACCGACTCTGCCCAGGCTTCGTCGGACACGCGCGCGCCCGTCATGCGCAGCAGCTCCTGCCCCAGGGCCTGTGGCAACGCGCCCTGGCCGAACGTCATGCGCGACAGCGAGGCCTTGACGAAGTCCGGCACCGGCACGAAGTTCTTGCGCAGGGCCTTGGGCAGGTTGCGCACCAAGGCCACGCACTTGGCTTCGATCAGGCCCGGCACCAGCCATTCCAGGCGCTCGCCCGGCAGGCTCGGCAACAGGGGCGCAGGCACTCGCACGGTGACGCCGTCACGTGGGTGGCCCGGCTCGAAGTGGTAGCTCAGCGGCAGGCTCAGCTCGCCCACCTGCAGGCTGTCCGGGTACTGCGCCGCGGTGACTTCGCTGGCCTCACGGGCCAGCACGTCTTCCTCGCGCATGATCAGCAGGCTGGCATCCTTCTGGCTGCCCATGCGATACCAGCTGTCGAAGGTCGCGGTCTGGTGGATCTCGGCTGGCAGGCGGGCTTCATAGAAGGCGTAAAGGGTTTCTTCATCCGCGAGGATATCGCGCCGACGGGCCTTGGCTTCCAGCTCGTCGAGTTCTTCGAGCAAGCGTTTGTTGGCCGCCAGGCACTTGGCCCGCGACTGGATTTCGCCACCGACCAGCCCTTCGCGGATGAACAGCTCGCGCGAGGTGACCGGGTCGATCGGGCCGTAATGCACCGGGCGGCGGCCGACCAGGATCAGGCCGTACAGGGTGATCTGCTCATAGGCCACTACCTGCCCGCGCTTCTTCTCCCAGTGGGGTTCGAAGTGGTTCTTCTTGACCAGGTGGGTCGCCAGCGGCTCGATCCAGTCGGGTTCGATCTTGGCGACCATGCGCGCATACAGTTTGGTGGTCTCGACCAGTTCGGCGGCCATCACCCACTGCGGGCGCTTGCGGCCAAGGCCCGAGGACGGGTGCACCCAGAAGCGCCGCTGACGCGCGCCCTGGTAATCGCCTTCTTCGGTCTTGTGGCCAATCTGGCTGAGCAGGCCGCTGAGGATGGCCTTGTGCATCTTCTGGTAGTCGGACGGTTCCTTGTTCACCGTCAACTGCAGGTCACGGCAGATCAGCGCCAGCTGGCGGTGCGCATCGCGCCATTCGCGCAGGCGCAAATAGTTGAGGAAGTGCTTGCGGCACCAGTTGCGCAGCGGGTTGGCGGTCAGCGCCTGGCGCTGCTCCTCGAACCCGCGCCACAGGTTGACCAGCGCGGCGAAGTCGGAATCGACGTCCTTCCACTGGGCATGTGCCTGGTCGGCAGCCTGCTGGCGCTCCGGCGGGCGCTCGCGGGGGTCCTGTACCGACAGCGCGCTGGTGACGATCAGCACTTCCTGCAGGCTGCCCTGGCGGGCACCTTCGAGCAGCATGCGGCCTAGCCGCGGGTCGATCGGCAGGCGCGCCAGCTGGCGGCCCAATGGCGTCAGCTGGTTCTCGCGGTTGACCGCCGACAGTTCCTGCAGCAGGTTGAAGCCGTCGCTGATGGCCTTGCCATCTGGCGGCTCGATGAACGGGAAGGCATCGATGGCGCCCAGGCGCAGGTGCAGCATCTGCAGGATCACCGCCGCCAGGTTGGTACGCAGGATCTCGGGGTCGGTAAACGCCGGCCGGCCGTTGAAATCCTCTTCGCTGTACAAGCGGATGCAGATGCCCGGCTCGACCCGGCCGCAACGGCCTTTACGCTGGTTGGCGCTGGCCTGGGAAACCGCCTCGATCGGCAGGCGCTGGACCTTGGCACGGTAGCTGTAGCGGCTGATGCGCGCGGTACCGGTGTCGATGACGTAGCGGATGCCGGGCACGGTCAGCGAGGTTTCCGCGACGTTGGTGGCCAGCACCACACGGCGCCCGGTGTGCGACTGGAAGATGCGCTGCTGCTCGGCCGGTGACAGGCGCGCATACAGCGGCAATATTTCGGTATGGCGCAGCTGGGCCTTGCGCAGCATCTCGGCGGCATCACGAATTTCACGCTCGCCCGGCAGGAACACCAGCACGTCGCCGGGGCCCTTGCCCTCACTGCGCTCGTGGTGGGCGATCTCGTCCAGGGTGGCGAGGATGGCCTGATCGACGGTGAGGTCTTCCTCGACCTGGTTACCCTCTTCGTCCTGCTCGCTGGTCAGCGGGCGGTACCAGGTCTCTACGGGGTAGGTGCGGCCCGACACCTCGATGATCGGCGCCCCATCGAAATGCTGGGAGAAACGCTCCAGGTCGATGGTCGCCGAGGTGATGATCAGCTTCAGGTCCGGGCGGCGGTGCAGCAAGGTCTTGAGGTAGCCGAGCAAGAAATCGATGTTCAGGCTGCGCTCGTGGGCTTCGTCGACGATGATCGTGTCGTAGCGTTCGAGAAAGCGGTCATGTTGGGTTTCGGCCAGCAGGATGCCGTCAGTCATCAGCTTGACCAGGGTGTTGCTGTCGCTCTGGTCTTCGAACCGTACCTGGTAGCCGACCAGGCCGCCCAGCGGCGTGCCCAACTCTTCGGCAACCCGCGCCGCGACACTGCGGGCGGCGATACGGCGTGGCTGGGTGTGGGCGATCAGGCCGTGGCTGCCGCGGCCCAGTTCCAGGCAGATCTTCGGCAACTGGGTGGTCTTGCCCGAGCCGGTTTCGCCGGCGATCACCAGCACCTGGTTTTCCGCCAGGGCCTTCTTGATCTCGTCGCGCTTGGCCGCGATCGGCAGGCTGTCGTCATAGCGGATGCGCGGCACGCTTTGCTGGCGTGCAGTGACCTGGGCGCAGGACGCCTGGACCTTCTCCACCCACTGCGCCAGCTTGGCCTCGTCGGGGCGCTTGCGCAGCTCGTGCAGTTGCCGACGCAGGCGATGGCGATCGGCGATCATGGCGTGGTCAAGGTTTTGCAGCAGTTTGTCGATGGCGTGGTCAGTCATGGGGCTTTTTAGTGATGCAGGTGAGCCTGCTTTTTCATGATCGGCATTCGAAGGATGCGCGATTGTCGCAGATTCGAGGGTTCTTTGCTGGCTGGCCTGGCCCTATCGCCGGCAGGCCGGCTCCCACAGGTACCCCCCAGGACCTGAACGGTGTGGGGCATCTGTGGAAGCCGGCTTGCCGGCGATAGAGCCGGCAAGCCCGCACATATGTTTAGTGAAGCCCGATGTAAAGGTTGCCATTCACTGCTTTAATCAACCTTACGCCGCATGTGAGTATCCAAGGCATGACCCCCGCCCAGCCCCTCGCCCCGCCGCTTTCCCGCCCTTCGCTTGCGAAGGCCCGGACTCGCGCCGGCGAGAACCCACTGGTGCATGTGATCCTCGCCTTCTGGGCCCTGTGGCACTGCCGCCACGCGCGCCCACCGGATACTTCGCTCACGCCTGCCTGACCAGACCCGGCCGCCCTTCGGCCGATTGACTCAGCGGGACCGCGCCTGCGCGACGGTCCTGTGCGCCCATGAGCGAATCCATCATGCACTTTGCACCTGTAGAGCACGCCACGCGTTTCCTCGCTGAAAACCCTGATATCGAGCTGTTCGAACTGTTCATCCTCGACGCCAACGGCGTGCCGCGCGGCAAGCTGCTGCACCGCGACGAACTGCTGGCCGTGTACCAGAGCGGCCGCCCGCTGCCCAGCACCATCCTTGGCCTGACCCTGAACGGCGATGACGTGGAAAACTCCGGCCTGGTCTGGGACGTCGGCGACATCGACTGCCGCGCCTACCCCCTGGAAGGCAGCCTGGTGCGCCTGCCCTGGCGCCGTGTGCCGACCGCCGCCGTGCAGGTCAGCATGCACCCCAGCGAAGGCCTGCCGGCCAGCGTCGCCGACCCACGCCATGTGCTGCTGCGCACCATCGAAGCGCTCAAGGCCGACGGCTACCACCCGGTGATGGCCTGCGAGCTGGAGTTCTACCTGCTCGACCAGCAGCGCGATGCCCAGGGCCGCCCGCAACCGGCGTTGGACAACGACGGCGGCCGCCCCCGCAGCACCCAGGTGTATGGCCTGCGCGAGCTGGAACAGATCGAACCGTTCCTCGCCGACCTTTACGCAGCCTGCAAGGCGCAAGGCATACCGGCGCGCACAGCGATTTCCGAATACGCCCCTGGCCAGGTGGAAATCACCCTGGAGCACGGCGATGCGCTGCTGGCGATGGACCAGGCGGTGCGCTACAAACGCCTGGTCAAAGGCGTGGCCCATGCCCATGGCATGCAGGCGTGCTTCATGGCCAAGCCCTTTGCGCAGCTGGCCGGCACCGGCATGCACATGCACCTGAGCCTGGCCGACAGCGCCGGCAACAACCTGTTCGCCAGCGAGGACAAGGCCGGCACCCCGCTGTTGCGCCAGGCGGTAGCGGGTATGCTGCGTCACCTGCGCGACTCGTTGCTGCTGTTCTGCCCCAACGCCAACTCGTTCCGCCGCTTCCAGGCCAACAGCTACGCGCCGCTGGCGCCCACGTGGGGCGTCGACAACCGCACGGTAAGCCTGCGCGTGCCTGGCGGGCCGGCCAACAGCCGCCATGTCGAGCACCGCATCTGTGGCGCCGACGCCAACCCCTACCTGGCCGCTGCGGCCATCCTCGCCGCCAGCCACCGTGGCATCCGCGAGCAGCTCGACCCGGGCGCTCCGGTCGAGGGCAACGGTTACGCCCAGGCCACCGAGCACCTGCCCACCGACTGGCTCACCGTGCTCGACGCCCTGGAGCACTCGGAATGGGCACGGGAAGCCATCGGCGGCGACTTCCTCGGCGTGTACCTGAAGGTCAAGCGCGCCGAGTACCGCCAGTTCATGGCCGAAGTCAGCGAACAGGACTGGCGCTGGTACCTGCACCAGGCCTGAGCCTCACACCCTTCAGAACAAGGAACACCCATGAACGCAGCAGTGAACAACGGCCCGGCACAGCGCGCGCCGTCCTACTACAGCGCCACTCTCAACGACCCCACCCAGTACCCGCAGCTCAAGGGCACCGTGCAGGTCGACGTGGCCATCATCGGCGGCGGCTTCACCGGCGTGGCCACCGCCGTAGAGCTGGCCGAGCGCGGCCTCAAGGTGGCGATCGTCGAAACCAACCGCATCGGCTGGGGCGCCAGCGGCCGCAACGGCGGCCAGGTCACCGGCAGCCTGTCGGGCGATGAGGCCATGCGCACGCAGATGCGCAACCGCCTGGGCAGCGAGGTGGACGACTTCATCTGGCACCTGCGCTGGCGCGGGCACCAGATCATCGAGCAGCGGGTCGAGCGTTACGGCATCGACTGCGACCTCAAGCGCGGCCACCTGCATGCGGCGATGAAACCGTCGCACCTCGACGAGCTGCGCGGCTTCGAAGCCGAGGCGCAGCGCCGCGGCATGGGCGACCAGGTGCAGCTGCTCGACCGCAGCGCCGTTGCCCAGCACCTGCAGAGCCCACTGTACCTGGGCGCGCTGAAAAATCTGCGCAACCTGCACCTGCACCCGCTGAACCTGTGCCTGGGCGAGGCCCGCGCCGCCCATGCGCTGGGCGCATTGATCTTCGAGAACTCCGAAGTGCTGGATATCGTCCATGGCCCGCGCCCGGCCGTGGTTACCGCCCAGGGCCGCATTGAAGCGCGCCAGGTGATGCTGGCCGGTGACGTTTACCACAAGCTGGAAAAGCGCCAGCTCAAGGGCAAGATCTTCCCGGCCATGGGCGGCATTGTCACCACCGCGCCGCTGGGGGAACTGGCCGAGCAGATCAACCCGCAGGACATGGCGGTGTACGACTGCCGCTTCGTACTCGACTACTACCGCCTCACCGCCGACAAGCGCTTGCTGTTCGGCGGCGGCGCCAACTATTCAGGCAAGGATTCGCGGGATATCGCCGGCGAATTGCGCCCCTGCATCGAGCGTACCTTCCCGGCACTCAAGGGCGTGCCGATCGAATTCCAGTGGAGCTGCGCGATGGGCATCGTGGTCAACCGCATTCCGCAGCTGGGCAAGCTTTCTGACAACGTGTGGTATTGCCAGGGTTATTCCGGGCACGGCATCGCCACCAGCCACATCATGGGCGAGATCATGGCCGAGGCGCTGACCGGGACATTGGAGAAATTCGATACCTTTGCGGCGTGCAAGCACATCAAGGTGCCGATGGGGGACGTGCTGGGGAATCCGGTGCTGGCGGCGGGGATGTGGTACTACCAGATGCTTGAGAAATTGCGCTGATCGTACCGGCCTCATCGCCAGCAAGCCGGCTCCCACAGAGGCGGCGCAGCCCTTGATAACTGCGCATGACCTGTGGGAGCCGGCTTGCCGGCGATGAGGCAAGGCCGATCAGGCGATCTTCTTCAGCCCCTGCTTCTTCAGCTCTTCATCACGCAGCTCGCGGCGCAGGATCTTGCCCACGTTGGTGGTCGGCAAGGCATCGCGGAACTCGATGTAACGCGGCACCTTGTAGCCCGTGACGTTGGCACGCATGTGCTCCATCACCTGCTCTTTGGTCAGGGTCATGCCCGGCTTGACCACGATGAACACCTTGATCAGCTCACCCGACTTCTCGTCCGGCACGCCGATCGCGGCGCACTGCAGCACACCTGGCAAGGCTGCGAGCACATCTTCCAGCTCGTTGGGGTACACGTTGAAGCCCGAGACCAGGATCATGTCCTTCTTGCGGTCGACGATGCGCATGTAGCCGTCCGCCTGGATCACGGCGATGTCACCGGTCTTCAGCCAGCCTTCGCTGTCGAGAATCTCGGTGGTGGCATCTTCGCGCTGCCAGTAGCCTTTCATCACCTGCGGGCCTTTGACGCACAACTCGCCCACCTCGCCCAGCGGCAGTTCGTTGCCACCGTCGTCGATGACTTTGCACAACGTCGACGGCACCGGGATACCAATGGTACCGACCTGGTTGGCTTCGGCGGGGTTGACCGCCGCCACCGGGCTGGTCTCGGTCATGCCGTAGCCTTCGCAGATGGCACAACCGGTGACGGTCTTCCAGCGCTCGGCCACGCTCAACTGCAACGCCATGCCACCGGACAGGGTGATTTTCAGCGCCGAGAAGTCCAGGGCACGGAACGCCTCGTTGTTGCACAGGGCAACGAACAGGGTGTTGAGGCCGACGAAACCGCTGAACTTCCACTTGCCCAGCTCCTTGACCATCGCAGGCAGGTCACGCGGGTTGCTGATCAGCACGTTGTGGTTGCCGATCAGCATCATCGCCATGCAATGGAAGGTAAACGCATAGATGTGGTACAGCGGCAGCGGGGTGATGAGGATCTCGCAGCCTTCCTGCAGGTTCGCGCCCATCAATGCGCGGCACTGCAGCATGTTGGCCACCAGGTTGCGGTGGGTCAGCATCGCGCCCTTGGCCACGCCCGTGGTGCCACCGGTGTACTGCAGCACGGCCACATCGTTCGCTTGCGGGTTGGCCTCGGTCACCGGCTGGCCCTTGCCCTGGGCCAGGGTATCGTTGAAGCGCACGGCGTTCGGCAGGTTGTAGGCCGGCACCATCTTCTTCACGTACTTGATCACGCTGTTGATCAACAGGCGCTTGAGCGGTGGCAGCAGGTCCGCCACTTCGGTAACGATGACATGCTTGACCTGGGTCTTGGGCACTACCTTCTCGGCCAGGTGCGCCATGTTGGCCAGGCACACCAGGGCCTTGGCACCGGAGTCGTTGAACTGGTGCTCCATCTCCCGTGCGGTGTACAGCGGGTTGGTATTGACCACGATCAGGCCGGCGCGCATGGCGCCGAACACGGCCACCGGGTATTGCAGGACATTCGGCAGCTGCACGGCAATACGATCACCCGGTTTCAGGTCGGTGTGCTGCTGCAGCCAGGCCGCAAACGCGCCCGACAGGGCATACAACTCGCCGTAGGTGATAGTCTTGCCCAGGTTGCTAAAGGCCGGTTTGTCGGCAAAGCGTTGGCAGGATTGCTTGAGTACCGCCTGGATATTGGGGAATTCGTCAGGATTGATTTCCGCCGTAATCCCGGCTGGGTATTTATCCTTCCAAAAATGGTCGATCATGGAAGCCCACTCCTTCAGCAACAGCGAAGTTCGATTCACGCGTCGATGCGTTTATTATTGATATGAGATGGCGGTTCGTTGCAAACCGAATCATCTGAAAGCGGGCCGAGCGTAACAGCTTTGCCAAGGGTCGCCTAGAGGCCAAATCAGGCCTCACGGTCATAAAAATGACTCAATGAACGATACAGGTCATTTTTAGAGTATTTATCCAAAATGTCGCAAATCAGGCTGATAATCGCCTGTTAGAGCGGTTTTGAAGCATTCGCGGGCAAGCCCGCGAACAAGCCTCAGGCCAATCAGGCGATGTCACGCAGCTCGCGCCGCAGGATCTTGCCCACCGGCGTCATCGGCAACGACTCACGCATCACGATGTGCTTGGGCACCTTGTAGCCGGTGAAGTTGGCCTTGCAGTAGGCCTTCAGCTCATCGACGCTGAGCCCACCCTCACGCGCCACCACGAACAACTTCACCGCCTCGCCCGAGCGATCGTCCGGCACGCCGATGGCGGCGCAGTTGGCCACCTGCGGATGGCCCATGATCACGTCTTCGATTTCGTTGGGGTACACGTTGAAGCCCGAGACGATGATCATGTCCTTCTTGCGGTCGACGATGCGGGTGAAGCCGTCCGGGTCGATCACCGCAATGTCGCCGGTTTTCAGCCAGCCCTCGGCGTCCAGGGTCTGGGCCGTGGCTTCAGGTTGCTGCCAGTAGCCCTTCATCACCTGCGGGCCCTTGATGCACAGCTCGCCGCGCTCTCCCAACGGCAACTCATTGCCGTCATCGTCGATCACCTTGAACGCGGTGTCCGCAACCGGTATGCCCACCGTACCCAGGCGCGCCAGCTGGCCGTAGGGGTTGGTGCTGGCGACCGGCGAGGTTTCGGTCAAGCCGTAACCTTCGACGATGCGACAGCCCGTGAGGCTTTCCCAACGTTCGGCGGTGGCCTTGACCAGCGCCGTGCCACCGGAGTTGGTAACCTTGAGTGCAGAGAAGTCCAGCTGGCGGAAGCCCGGGTGATCCATCAGCGCCACGAACAAGGTGTTCAGCCCCAGCAACGCCGAGAACCGCCACTTGCCCAGCTCCTTGATGAAGCCTGCGATATCGCGCGGGTTGGTGATCAACACGTTGTGGTTGCCGGTGACCATCATGCACATGCAGTTCGCGGTGAAGGCATAGATGTGGTAAAGCGGCAACGGCGCGATCATCACCTCCTGGCCGTCCTTGATCAGCTTCTGCCCGTCCGGGCCATGCTGCGAGAAGCACGCCAGCACCTGCAGCATGTTGGCCACCAGGTTGCCGTGGGTGAGCATGGCGCCCTTGGCCAGGCCCGTGGTGCCGCCGGTGTACTGCAGCACGGCGATGTCGTCGAGGCTCAGGGTTACCGGCTTGTGGCTCAGCCCCCTGCCCTCGCGCAGCACCTGCTTGAACGCAATGGCCTGCGGCAGCTGGTAGGCCGGGACCATCTTCTTCACCTTGTCGACCACGGTGTTGATCAGCCAGCCCTTGGCCGTAGGCAGCAGGTCGCCCATCTTGGCTTCGATCAGGTACTCGATGCCGGTGTCGGGCAGCACCTCCTGCACACGCTTGCCGAACATGTTCAGGTACACCAGGGCGCGGGCGCCGGCGTCCTTGAACTGGTGGCGCATCTCGCGCTCGGTGTACAGCGGGTTGGTGTTGACCACGATCAGCCCGGCGCGCAACGCGCCGAACACGGCGATGGGATACTGCAGCACGTTGGGCATCTGCACCGCGATGCGGTCGCCCGGTTTCAGGTCGGTGTGTTGCTGCAGCCAGGCCGCGAACGCCGCCGAATGGCGCTCCAGTTCGGCATACGTCAAGGTCACGCCAAGGTTGCTGAACGCCGGGCGGTCGGCGAAGCGCTTGCAGGAGCGCTCGAACACCTCGACCACCGAGCTGTACGCATGAATGTCGATGGTGGAAGGCACGCCCGCCGGGCGCTTGTCATTCCAGAAGTCGGCTTGCATTTATTATTGTTCCTCTGCCTGGTGCCGCTTTGAGCCTCTAATCCCTTTGCCTGGTGGCAAAAAGGCGTTGAACCGACGTTAGCAGGTAAGCCCAAGGCGGCATATACGCCAAGTGCCGCCATTAACATTGTGAATCTTATTTGTGCCCTTCCTGCAATCCGGCCGCTTGTGCATACACTGTGCTCGTACCCCTGCGCAAAGGACCCGCCATGCCACACGACGCCTTCTGGCTGCCCGCCAGCGAGCATTGCAGCCTGTACGTGCATCAATGGCTGCCGGCCACGCCGGTCAAGGCCGTGGTGCTGCTGGCGCATGGCATGGCCGAACATGCCGGGCGCTACCAGCACCTTGGCCAAGCACTGAGCACCGCCGGTTTCGCCCTGATCGCCGCTGACCTGCGCGGCCACGGCCGCACCGCCGAACTGGGCAACCTCGGCCTGTTCGCCCGGCAACATGGCTGGAATGCCGTGGTCAACGACCTCGGCCTGCTGGCCCAGCACATCGGCCAGCAGTTCCCCTGCACGCCACTGTTCCTCTTTGGCCACAGCATGGGCAGCTACATCGCCCAGGCCTACCTGATGCACCACAGTGGCAGCGTGCAGGGGGCGATTCTCAGTGGCTCCAACTTCCAGCCGGCCACGCTGTACCGCACCGCGCGCCTGATCGCCCGCCTGGAGGCCTGGCGTCAGGGCCCACTGGGCAAAAGCGCGTTGATCGACTGGCTGTCGTTCGGCTCGTTCAACAAGGCCTTCAAGCCCAACCGCACGGCGTTCGACTGGCTCAGCCGCAACCCCGCGGAGGTCGACAAGTACGTAAGCGACCCACTGTGCGGCTTTCGTTGCAGCAACCAGCTGTGGCTAGACCTGCTACAGGGCCTGGCGCAGATCAGCCTGAAAAGCAACCTGGCGCAGATCGATCCGAACCTGCCGTTGCTGGTGATTGGCGGAGAATGTGATCCGGTGAGTGCCGGCAAGCGTCTCACCCATCTTGCCGACGCCCTGCGCGCGACCGGCAATCGACATGTACAGCTGCGCGTCTATCCTGAGGCGCGGCACGAAGTGCTCAACGAACTCAATCGGGACGAGGTCACCGCCGATATTCTCGCGTGGCTGGAGCAGGCGCTGGCCCTTGGCCGCCCTGTCCGCAGTGAATGATGTCGGCCTTGTCCGCCTATCAAGGAAACGCCAATGACCCAGGTCACCAACACGCCTTACGAAGCTCTAGAAGTCGGGCAGAAAGCCAGTTACGAAAAGTTTGTTGAAGAACGCGACATCCAGCTGTTCGCCGCGATGTCCGGTGACCACAACCCGGTGCACCTGGATGCCGAATTCGCAGCCAAGAGCATGTTCCGCGAGCGCATCGCCCATGGCATGTTCAGCGGCGCGCTGATCAGTGCGGCGGTTGCCTGCACCCTGCCTGGCCCTGGCACCATCTACCTGGGGCAGCAGATGAGCTTCCAGAAACCGGTGAAAATCGGCGACACGCTGACCGTGCGCCTGGAAATCCTCGAGAAGCTGCCCAAGTTCAAGGTGCGCATCGCCACCAACGTGTACAACCAGAACGATGAACTGGTGGTCCAGGGCGAGGCCGAGATTCTGGCGCCGCGCAAGCAGCAGACCGTCGAGCTGGTATCGCCGCCGAACTTCGTGGCCAGCTGATAGGTGGGCTTGATTCTTCGCGGGCAAGCCCGCTCCCACAGGCACAGCGCCACCCCTTGGCCCCGTGCTGAACCGGTGGGAGCGGGCTTGCCCGCGAAGGGGCCGATTCAGTCCAACGCCCGCAACCGCCGTTCGATATGCCTGCGCTCCGGCTGCTGTCGGGTCAGCACCAATGCCTGCCGCCAAGCCTCACGCGCTTCTTCGACATGACCCAGCTGCTGATGCAGCTCCGCCCGCGCCGCATGCGCGAGGTGATAATCGCCCAACTCTCCCCCCGCCAGAATCGCTTCAACCGCTACCAACCCCGCCTGCGGCCCATCCCGTTTGGCCAGCGCCACCGCGCGGTTGAGCGCCACCACCGCTGACGGCCAGTGCCGCAACAGCACATCGTACAGCCCGACAATCTCGGCCCAGTCCGTCTCTTCTGCCGTGGCCGCCTCGGCATGCACTGCCGCTATCGCCGCCTGCACCGTATAGGCACCGATCGCCCGGCTACTCAACGCCAGCCGCACCAGCTCGCAACCTTCGCTGATCTGCGCACGGTCCCACAGGCTGCGATCCTGCTGGTCGAGCAGCACCAGGTTGCCCTCGGCGTCGCTGCGTGCGCACTGACGTGAGGCCTGCAACAACATCAGCGCAAGCAGACCAACCGCCTCCGGGTCCGGCAACAGTTGCACCAGCAAACGGCCAAGGCGGATCGCCTCGTCGCTCAATTCCTGTTGCAGCAACGCCTCGCCCGAGGAAGCCGAGTATCCCTCGTTGAATACCAGGTAGATGACCCGCAGCACGCTTTCCAGCCGTTCAGGCAATTCATGCAGCTCTGGCACCTGATACGGGATGCGCGCATCACGGATCTTGGCCTTGGCGCGGACAATGCGCTGGGCAATGGTGGCCGGGGTCTGCAGAAAGGCGCGGGCGATCTGCTCGGTGGTCAGGTCGCAGACTTCACGCAGGGTCAGCGGCACCTGGGCATCGGCCGCCAGGGCCGGGTGGCAGCAGGTGAAGATCAGCCGCAGGCGGTCGTCAGCCAGCAACTCCTCCTCGCTCGGGTCTTGCCCCTGGCCTTCGATGAGCATGATCAGGTCTGCCTGCGAACGGTCGAATCGCGCGCGCCGCCGCACGGCATCGATGGCCTTGAAGCGGCCGGTCGACACCAGCCACGCCCGTGGGCTGTGCGGGATGCCGTCGCGCTGCCAACGCTCGACGGCAATGAAGAAGGCATCGTGCATGGCCTCCTCAGCCAGGTCGAAATCGCCCAGCAGGCGGATCAGCGTCGCCAGGATGCGCCGTGAATCACGGCGGTAGACCGCCTCGACTTCGGCGCGCACCTGCGCCAGCGTCGTCATCAGTCCGGCATCCGCTGGGTGACGACCTCCACCAAGCGATCCAGGCTTTCTCCCCAGCCCTGGTGAAAGCCCATTTCTTCATGGGCCTGGCTGTCGGCGGCGCTCCAGTGCCAGGCACGGGCGGTGTAGCGGGTCTTGCCCTGCTCCTCGTCAAAGGTCACCACCGCGGTCATGAAGGCTTTGGCCGAAGGCACCCAGCCGGGCCCGAAGGCGTCGGTGAATACCAGCCGGCGCGGCGCGGCGATTTCCAGGAACACGCCCTGGGTCGGGTACTCGGTGCCATCGGGCGCGCGCATCAGGGTACGGAACAGGCCGCCGACCCAGAGCTGCATTTCGCATTCGGGGGTGGTCATGCCGTGCGGCCCCCACCATTGCATCAGCCACTCGGGCTCGGTCCAGGCACGGAACACCTTGGCGGGCGGGGCGTCGATCAGGCGGCTGATGGACAACTCGTGCTGCGCTTGCGCAGGTTGGGCAAGGCTCATTCTTGTTGTTCTCCGTTGCTGTCAGGGTTGCAGTTCGCGCACTGGCCGTACTTCAACGCTGCCGACCCGTGCGGCCGGGATGCCCTTGGCGATGTTCAATGCCTCGTTGAGGTCGCGGGCATCGACCAGATAAAAGCCCGCCAGCTGCTCCTTGGTTTCGGCGAACGGGCCATCGGTCAGGCTCATGCGGCCACCCCGCATGCGCACCGTGGTGGCGGTCTGCACCGGTTTCAGCGCTTCGGCCGCGAGCATGCGCCCTGAGCCCTGCAGCGACTCGGCGTAAGCCATACATTCGGCGTCTTCCGGGCTGTCCGGCAGGCTGTGCAGCAGCCCTTCGTCACAATAGACCAGGCACAGGTATTTCATGATCGTCTCCACGGCGTTGGCTTCGTACGTTTGGCGATAGCGGCTCAGGGCTTGAGATCGAACAGTGCTTTCTGGGTTTCCATGTCGAAGGGTGCCGACCAGTGTTCGTGGATCACCTGCCACTGCCCGCCGACCTTGCGGTAGCCGACAGTGACGCGCATGAAGCCGCATTGGCTCTCGTCATCCGAAGGGCCGCAGCGGTTCAGCCAATGGGCCAGGCCCAGGTCGCCATCGGCATGCACGGTCAACTGGGCCAGTTCGAAGACCATCGGGCCGGTGCACAAGCCCATGCACATTTCCCAGTGTGCCTGGTACACGGCCTTGCCCTTGAATTGCAGTGCTTTGATGGCATCGAAGGCGACGATCTCTTCGGCATAGGGGGCGGTGATGCCCTGGATGTCGCGGTCACGCACGGCCTGCATCCAGCGCTCGATCAGTTGGCGGATTTCGCGTTCGGCTTGGGAGTTCATGGGTGTTCTCTCCTAAGTGGTGAGGGGCGCCGGGTTTGCAGCGCCTTCAACACTGGTCGAACGGGGTGGCGGGGAATCGACACCCGGTGGGAAGCGGCCGACAGACGGTGGCCGTCCTCCCCCGCAACTGCCTGCCTACACCGCCGGGCTCACGAGTATGAATTCACGGTAGCCCGAAACGATCACGTACACCGCGAAATAGCAGAAGATCGCCGCCGACAGCAGGTACGACCAGGTCAGCAGTCGGTCCCCAAGCAAGCGCCCGCCATGGCTGGCAATACCGCAAATGCTCATGCACCAGACCAATCCAGCGGCGAAGAAGCCGCCAAGGAACAATCCCGCATCGAGCAAGCTGCCACCGCCTGAGCGGGAAATGAGTACCCCGCCGACAGCGGCAAACCACAAAATGGCGGTGGGCGATGACATGGCCAGGAAGATGCCGCGCAAGAACTCGCGCCAGGCCGACTCCACCACCACCTCGCTGCGCGCCTCCATATGCCCGCCGCGCCAGGCCGCCAGCAACATCTTCAACGCGAACCACACGAGCAGCGCCGAACCGCCCAGCCACAGGGTCCAGCGTACGCTTTCGAACTGCAGCAGCACGGTCATGCCGGCCAGCGCTGCGATGGCGTAGACCAGGTCGCCTACGCACGTCCCCAGGCCGAGCCAGAAGCCTTGCAGGAAGCCGCGCTGCATCGCGAGGGTGATCATGGCGATATTGGCAATGCCGATATCCAGGCACAGGGACAGGCTGAGGAGAAAACCGTTGGAGAAAGGCATTGAGTACTCGATGACCGGCCAATTGGGCGCGGTAGAGCCTGCCACGAGTGATCGCGGGATTGGAAGCGTAAATGCCCAAGCGCGGCACGAAACCTGAACTGCCCCCAGAAAGGTGGACAGTTTCAGCTAGCGGCCTGGACCCTATAAACGACAGGGCTCAGGCCACCCACCTCACGCCTGCATCAATCGATACCTGCCAGCACCCGCGCATAAAGGGTCCGATCCACATTCGACCCGCTCAGCACCACTGCCACCCGCTTACCCGTTTGCCGCCCACGCTCCTGCATCAGTGCCGCCAGCGCAGCAGCGCCCGCCCCTTCGGCGGTGTTGTGCGTGGCTTCGTGGTAAACCCGCATGGCTGCGGCGACTTCATTGTCGGTAACCCGCACGATTCGCGCGGCGTGTTCACGCACAAGTGCAAAGGCCTCCTGGTGCGGCACCCGGCAGGCCATGCCATCGGCGAAAGTCTCGGCGGTGGCAGTGGTGACGATGCGGCCCTGCTCGACGCTTTGCGCATAGGCATCGGCGGCGCTGGACACCACGCCGACGATCTCGGTGTTCAGGCCCAGCAGGTTACGCGCCTGGATCAGCCCGCAGATCCCCGAGCCCATGCCGATCGGCACATACACGCAGTCCAGGTCTCGCACCGCCTCGAACAGCTCCAAGGCATAGGTGGCTACCCCACGTACCAGTTCCGGGTGGAACGATGGCACCATCGCATACCCCAGTTCGCCTGCCAGCCGGGCGGCTTCCTCGCGGGCCACGTCAAAATCGACACCGTGCTCCACCAGTTCGGCTCCCAGTGCACGCATGGCAGCGTTTTTCTCCCTGGAATTGCCTTCAGGTACGACGATCACCAGAGGTATGCCAGCCTGGCGTGCCGCCAAGGCCATGCTCTGGCCATGATTGCCGCGAGTGGCCGTGACCAGCCCGCGGGGTGGCTCGCCGCTCGCCAACAGTGAACGCACATACACCAACCCGCCACGCACCTTGAACGCCCCGGTAGGCGCGTGGTTCTCGTGCTTCACCCACACCTGGCAGCCCAGCCGTTCGGCCAGCAAAGGCCAGGCGTGCTGAGGGGTGGCGGGTACATGCTGGTGGACGAAATCGGCGGCTTCGCGCAGGGCGGCAAGGTCGAACATGGCGATAAATCCTTCATCGGTCGGTGGTTGATCCGATCCTAAGCGCCGGGCATTGTATGGGTACAACCTTATATTGCATGGGTAGCAATTCTGTGTGGATCCCGCAGCTCGTCGACGATGAACAACCCCGCTACCTGGCACTGGTCGATGCCATCGCCATGGCGATTGAACGCGGCGAACTCAAGGTCGGCGACCGCTTGCCACCGCAACGCCGCCTGGCCTGGAAGCTCGGCCTGAACCCGAGTACCACCCAGCAGGCCTACCGCGAAGCGGCCGCTCGCCACCTGGTGGCCGGGGAAGTCGGTCGCGGCACCTACGTGCTGGCCGGCAGCAATGAAGCGACCCTGTTTCATCTCAAGTACCAGGTCGGGCAAAAAACGCTGATCGACCTGTCGACCAACGTCCCTGTGGCCGATCCGCACAACCATGATCTGCACGACAGCCTGCGCAGCCTGCTGCAGCGGCACGATAGCGGCCTGCTCGATAATTACCTGGGCCCCGCGCAGTTGTTGTTGGGCCGCATCCATGGCGCGCAATGGCTGGCCAACCGCGGCCTGGCGCTTTCAGCGGACGATCTGTTGCTGTGCGGCGGAGCCCAGCAGGCACTGGCGCTGGCACTGCAGTCGTTCTGCCACGCCGGTGAGCCGGTGATGCTCGAAGCCCTGACCGCACCGGGCATCAAGGCGGCCTGCCGGCAACTGCGCCTGCCCGTGCATGGCGTGGCGCTCGACAGCCAGGGCTTGCAGCCAGAAGACCTGGACCGGGTCGCGCGCGCCAGCGGTGCCCGTGTGCTGGTCACCACGCCGACCCTGCACAACCCTACTGGCGCCTGCATGGATGACGCCCGGCGCGGGGCGATTGCGCAAGTGGTCAAACGCCTGGGGCTGCGGGTGATTGAAGATGACGTGTATGGCGCGCTCAGCAACCGGCCGCCGCTCTACCCGCTGTTGGGCGATCAAGGGGTCTTCATCAGCAGCCTGTCCAAGACCGTGGCCGCAGGGCTGCGACTGGGGTGGATCGTGGCCAGCCCAGGGTCGCTGGCACAGGTCGACCCGCACGCCCAGGCCAGCCACTGGCCCGTGTCGCCATTGAGCCTGCATGTCGCTTGCCAGTGGATCGATGACGGCACGGCGGCGCGGCGGCTGGCTTGGCAGCGTGAGGAAATTTCCGAGCGCTGGCGCCTGGCGCGCAAGCTGCTGGGTGACGGGATGCAAAACACAGGTCAGCCCTCACCCCACCTATGGCTGCCCACGCCGCAGGGTGCGGAGGGGGTGGTAAAGCGTTGCCGTGAGCAGGGTGTGGAAATCGTCCCGGCCAGTGTCTTCGCTATTGGCGCAAGTGAAGTGCAGGCCGTGCGTATCAGCCTGTCGGCGGCCAGTAGCCGGGCTGAACTGAAACGAGGCCTGGAAGTGGTGCGGCACGCCATGACGGGGCCATGAAGCGAGTGGGATGCAGCAGCCTCTTCACAACAGCCCGGCGCAAAGAGGCCACTGACGGAGACAATCAACCCTGCTGGCAACCTTCGCCCATGGCGCGGTACTGAATGGTGTGCACCTGGCCCTGATGGTCTTCATAGGTCATGGTCGCAGGCACCACTTCGCAGACATTGGGGATGGTCGACAGGTTGATCACCCGTTTGATATCCAGGTTCATGGTGTAGTCGTACTGCTGTGCCACAGGCTCGCTGGAGACGGGTTTGACCTCATCGGCAAAGGCGAACGAGGACATACCGACCAATGCAAGAATCAGTAAGGGTTTCATGGATGTTTGGCCTTTAAAGCAATCAAGCTGATCGATTGACTTCATATGCCGTCAATGGCGCGGAGAAGTTGTCATCAACTGCGAAGATGACACGAAGTACCGATCCCGCTTCGTCGTACTGCCAGGGGGAATAGGTGAAATTCTACTCTCGGCCTGCAATAGTTGAACCCTGAACTCGGACATTCACCCTTGCAGCTTTTGCAACAATCTGCGACAAAGCGAAGCGGTTTGAAGGCCTGAAAACACTGGGCTAGAGCTGCCGGCGACTGGAAATCCATGACTACCCTACTCTTCACTGCGCTCACCGACCTCGAACGAAGATTGTTAAATCATTTTTACAAACAGCACGGCTCGCGCATGCGCGCAGCCGGTGACGGTGAGTTGTGGGTGGCGCGCAGTGGCGAAGTCATTGCCGGCCTGAGCCTGAGCCCAGTCGCTGGCGGCCACTGGCTCACCGGCCTGCTGGTAGCGCCTCAGTGGCGCAGCCAGGGCGTGGCTGCGCGGCTGGTGGAAGCGGCATTGGCCCAGGCCCACGGCTGCACCTGGCTGTTCTGCCACCCTGACCTGCAGGCTTTCTACCAGCGCCTGGGCTTCACCACAGCGTGCGACCTGCCCGACGCTCTGGCCTCCCGCCTGGCGCGCTACCAGCGCAGCAAACGCCTGGTGGCACTGCTACGCGGTCAGTCGTCGCTGGGGTCCAAGCCCGGGAACAACACCTCGGTGTAACCGAATTTGGCGAAGTCCTGAATACGCGATGGGTACAGCCGCCCGATCAGGTGATCGCACTCGTGCTGCACCACCCGCGCATGGAAGCCGTCGGCGAAGCGGTTGAGCGGGTTGCCCTGCGGGTCGATGCCGGCATAACTGATGTGCTTGTAGCGTGGCACCACGCCGCGCAGGCCCGGCACCGACAGGCAGCCCTCCCAACCGTCTTCGACCTCGGTGGACAGCGGCGTGATCACCGGGTTGAGCAGGATGGTCTGCGGCACCGCCTCGGCATCCGGGTAGCGCTCGCTGCGCTCGAACCCAAAGATCACCAGTTGCAGGTCGATGCCGATCTGCGGCGCGGCCAGCCCCACGCCACCGACATGGCGCATGGTTTCGAACATGTCCTCGATCAACTGCTGCAACTCGGCACTGCCGATCAGGTGCTCTGGCACGGGTGGAGCGACGCGCAGCAGGCGCTCATCGCCCATCTTCAGGATGTCACGGATCATCGCGGATTCGGCTCGGAGGTTTGCGGCTCGACGGGGTGTTCATGGCCGAGCACAGTGAGGGTTTCCTTGGGTTTTTCGCCCTCGAAGTCCTTTTCGCCGGGGTTCTTGCCCTCGGCCGACATGTGCTCGATCACCGCATTCATCTCCGCCCCCAACAACAGCACGGCAGCGGAAATATAGAAATACAGCAACAGCACGATGATCGCACCGATGCTGCCATACATGGCGTTGTAGTCGGCGAAGGTCTTCACGTAGTAGGCAAAGCCCAGGGAGGCAATGATCCATACTACAACCGCCAGTACCGATCCTGGGGTAATGAAGCGAAATTTCTGCTTCACATCCGGCATCACGTAATAAATCAGCGCCACCGCGACCATCATCAGGATGATGATTGCCGGCCAGCGCAATATCGTCCATACCGTGACGATCACTTCCTGCATGCCGAACTGGGCGGCAATCCATTCCATCACCTGCGGCCCAAGCACCATCAGCGCTGCAGCCGCCAGTAACATACCGGCGATACCCACGGTGTAGAAGATCGACAGCGGAATGCGCTTCCACACCGGGCGGCCCTCAGGTACGTCATAGGCCGCGTTCATTGCGCTCATCATCAGGCGCACACCCGCCGAAGCGGTCCACAAGGCGATAACGATACCCACCGACAGCAGCCCGCCCTTGGATTGCTGCAATTGGTCGATAACCGGGTTGACCTGCTCCAGGGCCTGGGGCGGCAGCACCAGCTCCGACTGCAGGCGCAGCCAGGAAAAGAAGTCGGGGAGATGCAGAAAACCGATCAGGGCGATCAGAAACAGCAAGAACGGGAACAGCGAAAAAAGCATCTGGTAGGCCAGCGCGGAGGCATAGGTGGACATTTCGTCGTCAAGAAACTCTGTGACGGTGCGCACCAGCACGCGGTGCAGGGGCAGGCCGCGCAGGTTGGGAAAAATCATAGCGTCTCCTTTCGCCGCTTGATCAGTACAACAGAGGAGTCTAATAGACCACGCGACTGGTGTGCTGCTCCCTACCAGACTTTAAGAAAATGGCTACATAGCATTCGCGGGCAAACGCGCGCCTTCTGACGTGCGCCTGCCCGCGAAGAGGCCGAGAAGATCAACCGCACATCAAGGCTTTTTCACCGCATCTTTGACATTGCCCTTGATCTGCTGCGCCTCGCCCTTCAGTTCCTGGGCCTTGCCCTCGGCGCGCAGCTTGTCGTTGTCGGTCACCTTGCCAACACCTTGCTTGACGTTACCAATGGCTTCGTTGGCCAAGCCTTTCGCTTTGTCTTTAGTGCCGCTCATGGCGAATCTCCTGCAAATTGAGACACGTGAACCGTGTCGACAGAAGGTGGACCCAGCGCCTTCGCCAAGAGTTTCAATCAATTTGCCGGGTACAGGCCGAGCGGTAAATCTGCGGGCGAATACCGCACCAATCCGCCGCCCTGGCGCTGCACAATCCCTGCCGCAGCTCTAGAATCGCCGGCAAACGGCGACCCGACGAGGGTAGCCAGCTTATAAAAACAACAGTTTCCGGAAACCCGCCCATGCGTCTGATGCCTCTGCTCGCAGCCTTGCTGCCGCTGCTTCCCCTCTCTGCCCAGGCCGCTGCACCGGCCAGCGAAACCCTGAAGGTCGACCGCTACACCGACGATGGCCAGCCCGGCACCCTGCGGTGGGCGATCGAAACCAGCAACCAGAACCCCGGCCACTACCGCATCGACATCGCAGCAGTCGGCCAGGCGCCTTATGTCATCCGCCCGGCCCGTGCGCTGCCGGAAATCAAGGGCCCGGTGCGCATCACCGGGCTGCCCTGGGCGCGCGACGGCCAGTACATCGCCATCGACGGCTCCGGCTACATCAAGGACCAAGGTGTGCGCACCTGCCCTGGCGCCCTGCCCGGCCAGTTCGGCACCAACGTGCGCACCACCACCCACCCTGGGCTGGTGCTGCGCGACACCCAGGGCGTGCACCTGAGCGGCCTTGAAGTGCGCAACTTCTGCATCGGCATCCTGGTCAACCGCGCCAGCAACAACGTCATCGAAGACAACCGCATCGTCGCCAACAAGGGCGGTGCCGGCATCATGCTGACCGGCGACGACGGTGCCGGTAACCCGACCGCCACCACCACGAACAACAACAAGGTGCTGCGCAACCAGCTGATCGACAATGGCGATGGCCTGGAGCTGACACGCGGCGCGGCGTTCAACCTGGTGGCCGACAACCTGTTCCGCTCGACGCCCGCCAACCCGGAGCCGTCCCAGGGTATCGAGATCCTCCTGGGCAACGACAACAGCGTGGTGCGCAACCGCTTCGAGAACTATTCCGACGGCCTGCAGATCAACTGGGGCAAGCGCAACTACCTGGGCGCCAACACCTTCAGCGGCAACTCCATTGGCGTCAGCGTCACCGGCGAGGGCAACATCCTCGACGGCAACCTGATCCACGGCAACCGCATCGGTGTGGCCTTGCGCCCGGAGCCGGACGTCACCACTACCCGCCTCACCGGCAACCGCATCTGGGGCAACAGCCAGGACATCCGCCGCTGCGAGGCCGGTGGCTCGTGTGTGCCAGGCCAGCGTACCGGTGCCATCGTGTTCGGCGTGCCGGCCCAGGCCCATGCGCTGTATGTGGGCTCGCGCGGGGTCGGCGCGGACCTGCCGAAGAAAGACCAGGCGATCATCTGCGATGCCAAGGGCGAACCCAAACCGTGCCAGCCGCTGCCCAACCATAACCAACAGGCGCCACGGTTGCTGGGGCTGAACGGCAATGTGCTGCGTGGTGAGGTGCAGGGGCCGGCGTCGAGCCTGCTGCGGGTCGAGGTGTTTGGTAATGCCGAGGCTGAGGGGGCTGAAGCAGAGCAGTACCTGGGGGAGGTGCTGGTGAACAGCGATGCCAAGGGGCAGGCGCGGTTTGCGCAGGTGCTGGAAAATGCCGGAGGGATGCGCAGCTTTACTGCGACGGTCACTACCGCAGACGGCGCGACCTCCGAGTTGAGCCTGCCAGTTCGTCGGTGAGGCAACCGCCCCCTTCGCGGAACAAGCCCGCGAAGGGGGCGGCCAGGACAAAGCGGGCGGCATACCTTGCCCCGCTCCGTGCCACCCCTCACAATGCAGGCCTTTATAGCGTCACACCGCAGGAACCTGCATGAAACTCGACAAACCCGCCGCCATCGCCCGGCGCAACGAAGCGCTGACCAAGCCGGTGCTCACCAGTGCCAACACCCTGTTCGCCATCCTCGACCGCAAACGCAACCTGTGGTGGTTCGAGGTGCCGGTGGCGCTGCTGCGCAAAGGCCAGCCCGACTGGGTCAACCTGCTGCTGCACACCCCCGAAAGCGATGAACTGCAGCACCTCAAAGTGCCCACCAACTTCATCAAGGCCCATCAGGAGCAGATGGAAGTGCGCAACGCCGGCAAGCGCCGGTCGACCATCAGCCTGGCGCTGAGCGCCGACCGCGACTCGCTGCTGCGCGACACCCGTCCGGGCGGCGAGCAGCTGGATTTCAGCACCTTCGTGCAGGCCTGACCTCAGGTCCGCTCGATGCGATCGTCATGGATGACGATGCGGCCCTGCTTGAACAATGCGCCAATGGCTTTCTTGAAGTTGCCCTTGCTGACATTGAACAGGCGGCTGATCACTTCCGGGTCGCTCTTGTCGCACACCGGCAACACCCCACCTTCGGCTTCCAGGCGTTGCATGATCTGCTCAGGCAGGCCATCGGCCAACGCCTGGCCCACCGGCTGCAGGCTCAGGGCAATCTTGCCGTCATGGCGCACTTCCTTGATGAAACCCTTCTCATGCATGCCCGAACGCATGAATTTGAAGATCTCGTTCTTGTGGATCAGGCCCCAGTGACGGTTGTTGATGATCGCCTTGAAGCCCATCGGCGTCTCACCTGCCACCAGCAATTCGACCGGCTGGCCCACCGAGTAATCGGCCGGGGTACGGTCCAGGTAACGGTCCAGGCGTGAGGTGGCAGTGATGCGCCGGGTGCGCTTGTCGAGGTAGACGTGCACCACGCAGTAATCGCCGATCTTCAGCGGCCGCGCCTCTTCCGAGTATGGCATCAGCAGGTCCTTGGACAGGCCCCAGTCGAGGAAAATGCCCGCACCGTTGATGTCCTTGACCTTGAGGCTGGCGAACTCACCGACCTGCACCTTGGGCTTCTCGGTGGTGGCGATCAGCTGGTCTTCGCTGTCCAGGTAGATGAACACGTTCAGCCAGTCATCGACCTCGGTTTCGGCATTTTTCGGGATGTAGCGCCCGGGCAGCAGGATCTCGCCGTCGGGGCCGCCGTCCAGGTAAAGGCCGAACTCCACGTGTTTCACGATTTGCAAACTGTTGTAACGCCCAAGCAGAGCCATTTCCGATGTTCCTCAAGACAAGGCGGCTATTCTACACCTGAAGCCAGCGCGCCGCCCGACCGCTGATTCGGCGGAACCGTCGTCGCGCCCTTGCGTCTACCGAGTGGCCTGCCACTGCAAGGATCAGCACATGCCTCTACGTGTGTCTAAAGCCCTGTTCATCGCCACTGCCTTCGCCCTGGCGCTGGTAGCCTGCAACCGAATGGACCTGGCCTACCGCAACCTCGACCGGCTGGTGCCGTGGTCGCTCAGCGACTACCTGGCCATGAACCGCGAGCAGAAAACGCTGCTCGACGAACGGCTCAAGCAGCAGCTGGCCTGGCACTGCAAGACCCAACTGCCCGGCTACCTGGACTGGCTCGACCGCGTGCGTGACATGGTTGCCGAGGGCCAGGTGACCGACCAGGCCCTGCAGCAACGTACGGTCGAAGCCCGCCAGGCGATCGGCCGGGTTGCCGAAGCGATCACGCCTTCAGCCACCGAACTGCTGCGCGGCATGAGCGATGCGCAGGTCGCGCAAATGCGCGATGCGTTCCGTGACGACATCAGCGAGCGGCAAAAAAAGTATGCCCAGACCCCGCTTCCCAAACAGATCGCCCGCCGTGCTGAGCGCATGGAAAAACGTCTGACGCCCTGGTTCGGGGAACTCAGCGCGGCCCAGCGCCAACGCGTACAAGCCTGGTCACAGGCGCTAGGCGACCAGAACCGCCAGTCGATCGCCAACCGCGCGCACTGGCAGCAACAGCTGGTACTGGCCATGAACCAGCGCGGCGATGCCAGTTTCGAGCCGCGTCTGGCGCAACTGCTGCAGCGCAAGGAAAGCCTGTGGACCCCGGAATACCGCGTTGCCTTTCAAAGCAGCGAGGAGCAGACCCGCAACTTGTTGATCGACCTGCTGCAGCAGAGCAGCCCGGCGCAGCGCCAGTATCTGCGAGAGCGGCTGGCCAAGGTGCGCACAGACTTCAGTGAGCTCAAGTGTTTGAAGGGGTAAGCGGGTGAACCAGCCCCGCGAAGAGGCCGGCATTGCCCCACCCAATCACCGTCCCTTGCGCCGATACGGGAACACATCGATCACCTTGCCCTCACGGATCGACGCCTGCAGCCCCTTCCAGTAATCCGCGTCGTACAGTTCCCCATGCAACCGGCTGAATAAACGTCGCTGGCCCATATCGGCAAACAGAAACGGCGGAAATTCCTCGGGAAACACGTCATGCGGCCCGATCGAGTACCACGGTTCGCCCGACATCTCGTCCTCCGGGTAACGCGGCGGCGGGATGTGGCGGAAATTCACCTCGGTCAGGTAGCTGATCTCGTCATAGTCGTAGAACACCACCCGGCCATGCCGGGTAACTCCAAAATTCTTCAGCAACATATCGCCGGGGAAGATGTTCGCCGCCGCCAGCTGCTTGATGGCCAGGCCGTAATCTTCCAGCGCCTCCAGTACCTGGCTTTCGCTGGCCTGCTCCAGGTACAGGTTGAGCGGCGTCATGCGCCGCTCGGTCCAGCAGTGGCGGATCAGCACCGTATCGCCCTCCAGGGCCACGGTGGACGGCGCCACCTCCAGCAGCTCGGCCAGGCACTCAGGCTCGAACTTGCCCAGAGGAAAGCGAAAGTCGGCAAATTCCTGCGTATCGGCCAAGCGCCCGACACGGTCGACGCTCTTCACCAGGCGGTATTTGTCGATCACCGTCGCGCGATCAACGGTCTTGGACGGCGAAAAGCGGTCCTTGATGATCTTGAACACGGTGTTGAAGCCTGGCAGCGTGAACACACTCATGACCATGCCGCGCACCCCGGGGGCCATGATGAATCGGTCATCGCTGTTGGCCAGGTGGTTGATCAAGGCACGATAGAACTCCGACTTGCCGTGTTTGTAGAAGCCGATCGAGGTGTACAGCTCGGCAATGTGCTTGCCTGGCAGGATGCGCTTGAGGAAGTTGACGAACTCTGCCGGCACCGGCACATCGACCATGAAGTACGAACGGGTGAAGGAGAAGATGATCGACACTTCGGCCTCGTCGGTGATCAACGCATCGGCCTCGATGCCATGGTGTTCGCGGTGCAACAGCGGGATCACCAGCGGCCACTGCTCGTCGCTGTTGTACAGCCGGCCCACCAGGTAGGCGCCCTTGTTGCGGTACAGCACCGGCACGAACAGTTCCACGGCCAGGGCCGGGTCCTTGCACACCCAGTCGGGCAGGCATTCCTTGAGTTGCTGCTCCAGGCGAGACACGTCGCCGTCAAGGTCGCCGTAGGCAAATCCATAGTCGGCGAAGATCGCCCGCAGCAGCCCCTGCAGGCCACCGCACGGGGAATAGCTACGGGTCTGCGCCGCGCGCTGATGGCTACGTATCGACGGGCGGGTGGTGTGGATGAACATGCAGCCGTCGCTGATCTGGTCATGGCTGAACAGGCTGCAGAACAACGAGTTGTACCAGGTCTCTGACAGTTCATCGTCCAGGCGCGGGTCGATCAGGCGGATATAGGCACTTTTTACCAGCGGCCACTGCTCCACCTCCAGCAACACCTCGTCATCGAACGCATCACGCAGCCAGCCGTTGACCTCGCCGACCTTCTGTTCATACAGGTTGATCCGCGCGGCCGCCGCCCGCTGGATATCCTGCCAACGCGCCTGTTCGAAGCGCTCGCGGGCACCGAGGGTGATGCGGCGAAAATGCTCGCGGTAGTCGTCGAAGCCATCGAGGATCATCCGGGCGATCTCGCCGGCCGGCCAGTGCTGGGTCATGCAGGGCACCTCGGTGCGGGGTGAGATAGACAGCTTAGTCGCACTCGGCACTTTGAGCTGATACCCATGGCCCCGCGAAAGGGCCGGTACAGATTCACACCGCAAGAAAGGACAAGAACCCCTCGTCCACCATCACGTACACTCGCGCCCTGCCCTGTACCCGGAGACCACCGTGAGCCCCATCGCCCTAGCCCGCCTGCTGACCCTTGCCGCCGTCTGGGGGGCGAGCTTTCTGTTCATGCGCATCATCGCCCCCGAGCTGGGCACCGTGCCCACCGCCTTCTTTCGCGTGTCGATCGCCTGCCTGGGCCTGATCGCCATCCTCGCCGCTGCACGAGTGCGCTGGAACTTCGAGGGCAAGCTCGGCGCCTGCCTGGTGCTGGGCATGATCAACTCGGGCATCCCGGCCACCTTCTATTCGGTGGCGGCGCAGGTGCTGCCGGCCGGCTACTCGGCAATCTTCAACGCCACCACGCCACTGATGGGGGTGCTGATCGGCGCACTGTTCTTCCGTGAGGGGCTTACGCTACCCAAACTGTGCGGCATCTTCCTCGGCCTGTTCGGCGTCGGCATCCTCAGCGGCGCGGGCCCGGTCGCACTGGACATGGCGCTGCTGCAAGGCGCCCTGGCCTGCCTGGCAGCGACCACCTGTTACGGCTTCGCGGGCTTTCTGGCGCGGCGCTGGATCAGCGGCCTGGACAGCCGCCTCTCGGCGCTCGGCAGCATGCTCGGCGCCACGTTGCTGATGACGCCGCTGTTTACCTGGAGCGCACTGACTCAACCGCCCGCCAGCTGGGGCGGCTGGCAGGTATGGTTGTCGCTGCTGGGCCTGGGCCTTGTGTGCACGGCCTTCGCCTACATCCTGTACTTCCGCCTGCTGGCCGAGATCGGCCCGGTCAAGGCCAGTACCGTGACCTTCATGATCCCGGTGTTCGGCGTGCTATGGGGCGCCTGGCTGCTGGATGAATCGCTGTCAATGGGCCACCTGTATGGCGGCCTGCTGATCGCTGCCGCGCTGTGGCTCGTCCTCAAGCCGGCACGCCGCGTTCAGGCCTGATAACGTCCCTGCGGGAGCGGGTTAACCCGCGCAGAATGGCCCGCCGTTTCACCTGCGAAACCCCCACCTTTTGCGTTACCCAAAATGCCCAGCAACCACGCACGAATTCAAATTCATGCGCGGTTGCTGGGCATTTTCGTGCCATATAAAAAACCATGTTTCATATATAAAACAACATGCCATCACGCCTGAATTCACAACGTCTTAAAAAATAACAACTTTCTAATTATTTCAGAGAAATTTCCCGCCTGGCATTGTTCATGCACTAAACGGCGTATCACCTATAAAACAGACCAGAGAACATTCCCATGGCTGTGAAAGAGATGTACGCAATCGCCCCGCAATGGCATGAACCGCAGCGTCAGGACGCCACGACTGAAATCGAATTTCGCAACGTCGGCAAGGCCTTCCCGGCCAAAGGTCAAGCCGACGCGCCATTCGCCATCCGTGGTGTCAACTTCAAGATCCGTCGCGGCGAAGTGGTTTCCATCATCGGCCCTTCCGGCTGTGGCAAGAGCACCATTCTCAACATGGGTTCTGGCTTGTACCGCCCCACCGAAGGTGAGGTGCTGGTCAGCGGCGAAGCCGTCAACGGCCCGGTGCCGAAAGTCGCTTTCATGCTGCAGAAGGACCTGCTGATGCCATGGCGCAGCATCCGCCGCAACGTCGAGCTGGGCCTGGAGATCCAGGGCATGCCCGCTGCCCAGCGCAAGGTCATCGCCGAGGATCTGCTCAAGCGCTGCCACCTGCAAGGCTTCACCGACCACTACCCGTTCCAGCTGTCCGGCGGCATGCGCCAGCGCGCCGCACTGGCCCGCACCCTGGCGATCGACCCGCAGGTGCTGTTTCTGGACGAGCCATTCTCGGCCCTCGATGCGCAAACCAAGATGATCCTGCAACAGGACCTGGCGCAGATGCTGTTCGAGGAGAAGAAAACCGCCCTGTTCATCACCCACGACCTGGTAGAGGCCATCGCCCTGTCCGATCGCTTGCTGGTGATGAGCGCGCGCCCCGGCACGATCATCGAGGAAATCGAGATCGACCTGCCCCACCGCAACAACCCGCTGGAGCGCCGCAAGCTCCCGGAAATCGGCCCGCTCGCCGGCCGCCTGATGGATCTGCTGAAGGTCGGCGAAGACCTCGACCTGCACTGACCGACGCCCCACTCAAAACTCGGGAGTTAGCATGTTCACCACCTACCTCAAGCGCGTGGCACACACCACCCTGGCTGCTCTGGCGCTGAGCCTGGCCGCCCAGGCCCAGGCCGAGCCGACCAAGGTCACCTACCTGCTGCCTGCACCTCCCAGCCTGCCGGCGTTCGCGCCCTGGATCATCGCCAAGGAAAAGGGCTACTACCAAGCGCAGGACCTGGACCTGACCTTCATCGCTGCCAAGGGCGGTGTGGACGTTGCCAAGCAGATCGGCGCCGGCAACGCCCTGATCGGCGGTGCCATCGGCGACACGCCAATCATCGTGCGGCCCAACGGCATCCCGGTGCGCGCGGTGGCCGTGCTGGGTGGCGGTGGGGTGACCATGATCGCCACCAACGCCGGCGAGAACATCCAGTCGATCCAGCAGCTCAAGGGCAAGACCCTGACCGTGATGTCCTACTCCGACACCACCTACTACGCCCTGCTCGCGTCGCTGCGCAAGGCCGGGCTGAGCAAGGACGACGTGGACATCCAGGCCGCCGGCCCGTCGGGCGTATGGCAGCTGTTCTCGGCCAACAAGGCCCAGGCCATGGCCGGGGTGCCGGACTGGGTGGTCAACGCCGAAGACGCCGGGCTCAAGTACGCCCTCATCCCGCGTGAGCAAGTGTTCGAGAGCATGGCCCAGGCAATCCTCGCCTCCGACGACGCCATCGAGCACCACCCGCAGATAGTCCGCGGCGTGGTCCAGGCCACCCTGCGCGGCCTGCAGGACATCATCGACGACCCCAAAGCCGCTGCCGCCAGCTTTGCCCGCGCGGTCCCGGCCTACGCCAGCAAGGAAGCGTCGCTGGAGAAAACCCTGCGCCTGTACGTGGAGTACGTCTACGCCGGCCAGCCAGTACTCGGCCGCATCGACCCGGCGCGCCTCGACGCGGTGCGCACGTTCTACGTCAACGAGGGCATCGTCCCCCGCGAACCCAAGCTCGACGAGCTCTACAGCAACCAGTTCATCGAAACCCGCACCGCGGCCAAGTAACGGCCCGGCCATAACAAGGTAAACGCCCGATGAGAAACCTCAACCCTTCCGTGGCCGGCAGCGTCGCCCTGCTGGTCCTGTTCCTGGCGCTCTGGCAATGGGGCCCGGGGCTGGTCGGCATGCCCGAATTCGTCATGCCGCAACTGAGCCGCGTGGCCCAGGAAAGCCTGCTGATGTGGCACTCCGGCAACCTGCTCGAACACACCCTGATCACCGCCTTCGAGATCATCGTCGGCTTTGCCCTCGGCGCCCTGCTGGGTGTGGCCATCGGCGTGTCCCTGGGCCTGTCGCCCTCGGCCGAGGCGATGCTGTCGCCGTACATCCTGGCCCTGCAGATCGCGCCCAAGGTGGCCTTCGCCCCGCTGTTCGTGATGTGGCTGGGCTACACCATCTACCCGAAGATCCTCATCGCCATCCTGATCGTGTTCTTCCCGGTGATGATCAACGTGCTCTCGGCCATCCGCACCGTCGACCCGGACATGATCAACCTGGTGCGCACCATGAACGCCAGCCGTTGGCAGATCTTCCGCCTGGTGGAGTTCCCCTCGGCCATGGCCGCGCTGTTCTCCGGCCTGCGCATCGCCTCCACCCTGGCGGTGATCGGCGTCACCGTCGGCGAGCTGGTGGGCGGCAACCAGGGCCTGGGCTTCCTGCTGGTGGATGCCGAGGGCCAGGGCAACACCGCCGGAGTATTCGTCGCCATCGTCATGCTCACGCTGATCGGCGTGCTGGCTTACGGCGCCGTGGTCTGGGCCGAAAAGCGTGTCCTGCATTACCTCCCCAAAGCCATGCTGAGTAGCCAATGATGAGCAGCTTCGACAACCTTCTCGCAGGCCGCCGCGTGCTGGTCACCGGTGGCGCCCGCGGCCTGGGTTATGCCTTTGCCCAGGCCATCGCCCAGGCCGGCGCCCGGGTGGTGATCGCCGATGTACTCGCCGGCCGCGTGCAACAGGCCGCCTGCGAGCTGAGCGGCATGGGCCTGGATGTCAGCGGGGTCAGCCTGGACCTGGCCGACCCCGCCTCGATCGACGCCTGCATCGAACGAACGGTCAAGCGCCTGGGCGGCCTCGACGGCCTGGTCAACAACGCCTCGATCACCAACTCCGGTGGCAAGAGCTGCGAGGAGCTGGACATCGAAACCTGGGACCAGGTCATGCAAGTCAACGTGCGCGGCACCTGGCTGATGACCCGCGCCGCCCTGCCGGCCCTGCGTGAAAGCGGCCGGGGCGCAGTGATCAACCTGGCCTCCGACACCCCGCTGTGGGGCGCACCCAACCTGCTGGCCTACGTCGCCAGCAAGGGCGCGGTGATCGCCATGACCCGCAGCCTGGCCCGCGAGCTGGGCAACGCCAACATCACCGTCAACGCCATCGCTCCCGGGCTGGTGCTGGTCGAGGCCACCGCCTACGTGCCCGAGGCCCGCCACCGCCTGTACACCGAACAACGGGCCATCCAGCGCCCGCAACTGCCCGACGACGTCAGTGGCGCGGTGCTGTTCGCCCTGTCCGACCTGTCGCGCTTCATCACTGGACAAACCCTGCCGGTCAACGGCGGGTTCGTCATGCCCTGAGCAAAGGAGAATCCCATGACCGACCTTTCCCAACAGCAAGACGCCCCGAAATCCTGGGACCGCCCGGCCAACGCCGACCTCGCCAGCTGGATGCAGACCCGCATCGCCCGCTACGAGACCCGCCGCTACGACTGGGACGCGCTGAAGTTTCAGGCCGACTACGACCCCAAGTTCCGCCGCGCGCAGATGCGTTACGTGGGCACCGGCGGCACCGGGGTTGGCAGTGACATGAACACCATCGCGTCCGAGCACTTCACCTTCTCCACCATGGTCATCCCGGCCGGCCACGAAGGCCCGCCCCACCTGCACACCGACGTCGAAGAAGTGTTCTTCGTGCTGCGCGGCAAGCTCAAGGTGGTCATCGAAAAGGATGGCGAGCGCTTCGAGACCATCCTTACCGACCGCGACCTGATCTCGGTGCCGCCCGGGGTGTACCGCGAAGAGATCAACGTGGGCGACGAAGACGCGCTGATGTGCGTGATGCTCGGCGCCAAGAAGCCGGTGACCCCGACCTACCCGCCAGCGCACCCGCTGGCGTCGATCAAGCGCGGGTAAACCGATGATGCCGATCACCCCCGTCCCTGCGCTGCTCGCGCAACTCGACCCGCGCTTCGCCGACCGCCTGCTGCGCGTAGGCCAAGGCCAGCAGGCTGTGCGCGAAGCCGGCAGCGGCGACGCCATCGTGCTGCTGCACGGCATCGGCTCGGGCGCGGCCAGCTGGTTGCAGGTGGCCTTGGGCTTGAGCGAGCGGGCACGGGTGATCGCCTGGGACGCCCCGGGCTATGGCCAGTCCACACCACTGCCGATGGCCGCGCCTGATGCCCGCGACTACGCCGGGCGCCTGCTGCAGACGCTCGACGCCCTGGCCATCGAGCGCTGCGTGCTGGTCGGCCATTCGCTCGGCGCGCTGACCGCCGCCGCGTTTGCCCAAGCCCACCCGGGCCGCGTCAGCCGCCTGGTGCTGGTCAGCCCGGCACGCGGTTACGGGGCGCAGCCCGAGCAAGGCCAGGCCGTACGCAGCAAGCGCCTGCACAGCCTGGAGCACATGGGCATCGAACAGATGGCCCGTGAACGCAGCGCGCACCTGTTGTCCGCCAGCGCCAGCAACGAGGCGCGGGCCTGGGTGCAGTGGAACATGGGGCGGTTGCTGCCGCACGGCTACCGCCAGGCCATCGAGCTGCTGTGCGGTGACCACCTGTTGCGTTACGCGCCGCTGGCGGTGCCCTGCGAAGTGCACGGCGGCAGCGCCGACGGCATCACCCGCGCCGACGACTGCCGGGCCCTGGCCGATGCCCTGGGCGCGCCTTTCAAGCTGATACCCGGCGCCGGCCATGCCTGCGCCATCGAACAACCCGACACGGTGACGGGCCTGCTGGCCCGCGCCCTGGACGCCTCTCTCACAGGTAGCGTGCTATGAACGATATGGATCCGTTGAAGGAAAACCAGGACAAGTACATTGTCCCGGGCCTGGAACGCGGCCTGCTGCTGCTGTGCGAATTCAGCCGGCAGAACCGCACCTTGACCGCCCCCGAGCTGGCCCGGCGCCTCTCGCTGCCGCGCTCGACCATCTTCCGCCTGCTGACCACCCTGGAAACCATGGGTTTCGTCACCCGCAGCGGCAACGAGTACCGCCTGGGGATGTCGGTGCTGCGCCTGGGCTTCGAGTACCTGGCCTCGCTGGAGCTGACCGAGCTCGGCCAGCCACTGCTGGCACGCCTGTGCGACCACCTCAACTACCCGAGCAACCTGGTGGTGCGCGACGGCCGCTCGATCGTCTACGTGGCCAAGGTCTCGCCGCCGTCGGTGTTCTCCAGCGCCGTCACCGTCGGCACCCGCCTGCCGGCCCATGCCACGGTGCTGGGGCGCATCCTGCTGGCCGACCTGAGCCTCAGCGAGTTGCGCGAGCTGTACCCCGAAGAGCACCTGGAGCAGTTTTCGCCGTGCACGCCGAAGACCGTGCTGGAGCTGTTCGACCTGGTCCAGGCCGACCGCCTGCGTGGCTATGTCAGCGGCGAAGGGTTCTTCGAATCGACCATCTCCACCGTCGCCGCCCCCGTGCGCGATGCCAGCGGCCAGGTGGTCGCCGCGCTCGGCCTGACCATCCCGACCGTGCAAATTGGCCACGTCAATTTCGACAACCTGCTGGGCCAGGTACGGGGCAGCGCCGATGAGCTGTCGCGGCTGCTCAACTACACCCCCAACGCAGGCCACGGCCGCGTCACTGCGCTGATGAGGGACTGAAATGAACCCCTATCAACTTCACGACAGTACAGTGATCGTCACCGGTGGCTCATCTGGCATCGGCTACGCCTGCGTCGAACTGTTGCTCGAAGCCGGCGCCCGCGTGGCCTTCTGCGGACGCAACGAAGACCGCCTGCGCAGCGCCGAAGCGCGGCTGCGCGAACGCTTCCCCGAGGCGCGCCTGCTGGCCCTGGTGTGCGACGTGCTTGACGCCGAGTCGGTACAGGCCTTTGCCGCCGCCACCCTGGCCGCGCTCGGCCCGGCCCAGGTGCTGGTCAACAACGCCGGCCAAGGCCGCGTGTCGACCTTCGCCAGCACCACCGACGAAGCCTGGCACGACGAACTGCAGCTCAAGTTCTTCTCGGTCATCCACCCGGTGCGCGCGTACATGGCGCAGCTGCAAGGCCAGGCCAATGCCTCGATCGTCTGCGTCAACTCGCTGCTGGCCAGCCAGCCCGAACCGCACATGGTCGCCACTTCGGCCGCCCGTGCGGGGCTGAAGAACCTGGTGCGCTCGATGGCTTTCGAATTCGCCGAACACGGCATCCGGGTCAACGGCATCCTCATCGGCCTGGTCGAGTCGGGCCAATGGCGCCGCCGCTTCGAGGCCCGTGAAGAGCGCGAGCTGGACTGGCCGCAATGGACCGCGAAGCTTGCGCAACGCAAACAAATCCCCCTGGGCCGCCTTGGCCTGCCGAAGGAAGCGGCGCAGGCGATCCTGTTCCTCGCCTCGCCCCTGTCGGCCTACACCACTGGCAGTCATATCGATGTATCCGGAGGCCTGTCCCGCCATGCGTAACGAAAACACTGTCACCGTCGGTGCCGTCATCACCGCGTTTCTCGAGCAATGCGACGTCAAGGCGGCGTTCGGCGTGATCTCGATCCACAACATGCCGATCCTCGATGCCTTCGCCGTGCGCGGCAACATCCGTTTCGTCATGGCCCGCGGTGAAGCCGGGGCAACCAACATGGCCGATGCCTACGCCCGCAGCAGCGGTGGCCTGGGCGTGTGCCTGACCTCCACCGGCACCGCCGCCGGCAACGCCGCCGGGGCGATGGTCGAAGCTCTCACCGCCGGCACCCCGCTGCTGCACATCACCGGGCAGATCGAAACGCCATACCTGGACCAGGAGCTGGCTTACATCCACGAAGCGCGCGACCAGCTGACCATGCTCAAGGCCGTGTCCAAGGCGGCCTTCCGCGTGCGCAGCGTGGAGACCGCACTGAGCACCCTGAAGCTGGCCGTGCAGACTGCCCTGACCGCGCCCACCGGCCCGGTCAGCGTGGAGATCCCGATCGACATCCAGTCGGCCTTCATCCCCATGCCGACCGACCTGTCGCCGCTGCCGATCCCGGTCGCCGCACCTGCCGCCGAAGCCCTCGACCTGGTCGCCGAACGCCTGGCCAGCGCCACCCGGCCACTGCTGTGGCTGGGCGGCGGTGCTCGACATGCCGGCGCGCAGGTCAAGCGCCTGCTCGACATGGGCGTCGGCGTGATCACCTCGACCCAGGGCCGCGGCGTGGTCAACGAAGACGACGCACGCTGCCTGGGCGCGTTCTCGCAGAACAAGCTGGTCGAAGGCTTCATGCAGACCTGTGATGCGCTGGTGGTGGCCGGCTCGCGCCTGCGCAGCAACGAGACCTTCAAGTACGCCCTGAAGCTGCCGCGCACCACCCTGCGCATCGACGTCAACCCGGCCATCGAAGGCCGCAGCTACCCCAGCGACCTGTTCATCTGCGGCGATGCCGCGCTGGCGCTGGAAGGCCTGGCCGACCGCCTGCAGGGCCGCCTGAACCTCGACCCGAACTTCCTGCCCGAGCTCAAGGCCGTGCGCGAGCAAGCCCGCAAGCAACTGGTGGCCGACCTTGGCCCGTACTCGGCACTGGTCGAACAACTGCAGGCACAAACCGGGCGCAACTTCACCTGGGTGCGCGACGTGACGTTGTCCAACAGCATCTGGGGCAACCGCCTGCTGAACCTCTACCACCCGCTCTCTGGCGTGCACGCGCTCGGCGGCGGTATCGGCCAAGGCCTGGCGATGGGCATCGGCGCGGCCGTGGCGGCGGCGCAAACAGCACCCGGGCGCAAGGTGTTCGCCCTCGCCGGTGACGGTGGCTTCATCCTCAACCTCGGTGAACTGGCGACCCTGGTGCAGGAGAAAGCCAACGTGGTCATCCTGCTGATGAACGACCAGCGCTACGGCGTGATCCGTAACATCCAGGACGCCATCTACGGCGCCCGCCACGCCTACGTCGAACTGCATACGCCGGACTACAGCAAGCTCGCCGAATCCCTCGGCCTGCGCCACGGCCGGGTCAGCGACCTGAAACACTTCGGCACTGTGCTCGACGGCGCGCAGGGCGAACCAGGGCCGTTCCTGCTGGAAGTGGACATGCTCAGCGTCGGCGGCTTCGCCACCCAGTTCGCCGGCCCGCCCAACAGCGAAACCAAGGCGCAGAAGGCCACGGCCTGAGGACCCCGCCATGTTGCATATCACCATGATCGGCTGCGGCGCCATTGGCGTTGGTGTGCTGGAACTGCTGGAGCAAGATCCGCAGCTGTGCGTCGATGCGGTGATCGCCTCGGCCGGCTCCGAAGACCTGGTGCGCCAGCGCCTGGCCAGCTTCGGCCAGCCACCGCGGGTGCTCACCACCCTGCCCGCCGATGCACGCCCCGACCTGCTGGTCGAGTGCGCCGGGCACAAGGCCATCGAGGAACACGTGCTGCCGGCGCTGGAGCGCGGCATTGCCTGCCTGATCGTCTCGGTCGGCGCGCTGTCCGAGCCCGGCCTGGTCGAACGCCTGGAAGCCGCTGCGGCGCGCGGCAACACGCGCATCGAACTGTTGCCGGGCGCCATTGGCGGCATCGACGCCCTGTCGGCAGCCAAGGTCGGCGGGCTGGATGCGGTCACCTATACCGGCCGCAAACCGGCGCAGGCCTGGAAGAACACTCCGGCCGAGCAGGTGTGCACGCTGGACAGCCTCAGCGAAGCCACGGTGATCTTCGACGGCAGCGCCCGAGAAGCGGCGCGGCTCTACCCAAAGAACGCCAACGTCGCGGCCACCCTGTCGCTGGCCGGGCTTGGCCTGGACCGCACCCGCGTGACCCTGATCGCCGACCCGCACAGCGAAGAGAACGTGCACCAGGTCGACGCCCGCGGCGCCTTTGGCCGCTTCGAGATGAGCCTGCGCGGCAAGCCGCTGGCAGCCAACCCGAAGACCTCGGCGCTGACCGTCTACAGCGTGGTGCGCGCCCTTGGCAACCACGCCCATGCCATTTCCATCTAGGGGACTGCCAATGACACTGGAACAGACCTTACCCATTTGTATTGCCGGCACCTGGCGCCTGGGCGGCGGTGAGCGCTACGCCACCTGCTACCCCGCTACCGGCGAGCCGGTGGCCTGGCTCAATGCGGCCAGCCTGGACGATGTCGAAGCCGCCGTGCAGGGCGCCCACCAGGCGTACTTGCACAGCGGCTGGGCCCAGCGCAAACCGCATGAGCGCGCCGCCGTGCTGTACCGCATTGCCGAGCTGATCCGCGCGCGCGCCGAGGAGCTGGCGCAGTTGCAGCGCCAGGACAACGGCAAACCGATCAACGAGACCCGCGCCCTGGTCGCCAGCGCGGCGGGCACCTTCCAGTTTTTCGCCGCCGCCTGCGAAACACTGGAAGAAACCATCACCCCGTCACGCGGCGATTTCGTCAGCATGAGCGTGTACGAACCGATGGGCGTGGTCGCGGCGATCACCCCGTGGAACTCGCCGATCGCCAGCGAGGCGCAAAAGGTTGCCCCAGCCCTGGCCGGCGGCAATGCGGTGGTGATCAAACCGGCGGAAATCACCCCGTTGCTGGCCCTGCAACTGGCGCGCATCTGCGAAGACGCCGGGCTGCCCAAGGGCTTGATCAGCGTGCTGCCGGGCAAGGGTTCGCTGCTGGGTGATGCCTTGACCCGCCACCCGCTGGTCAAGCGGGTGTCGTTTACCGGCGGCACCCGCACCGGCAAGCACATCGCCCATATCGCCGCCGACAAGATGATGCCGGTGTCGCTGGAGCTGGGCGGCAAGTCGCCGACCATCGTCCTTGAAGACGCCGACCTGGACCATGCCGTGGCCGGTGTGCTGTATGGCATCTTCAGCTCGTCGGGCGAAGCGTGCATCGCAGGTTCGCGGCTGTTCGTCGCCCGCGCCCTGTACGAGCCGTTCATGGCTCGCCTGACCGCCGCCGCCGCGCAACTGCGCCTGGGCGACCCGGCCGACGAGCGCACGCAGATGGGCCCGCTGATCAGCGCCGGCCACCGCGAATCGGTGGAGCGCTATGTGGCCCTGGGCCTGGCCGAAGGCGGCCGCCTGCGCCTGGGCGGCGAGCGCCCGAGCGGTGGCCTGTTCGACCGGGGCTACTTCTACCCGCCGACCATCCTCGAAGGCCTGGGCAACCACCAGCAGGTGTGCCAGGAAGAAATCTTCGGCCCGGTGCTGGTGGCCATGCCGTTCGACAGCGAGGACGCGTTGCTGGCCCAGGCCAACGACAGCCTCTACGCGCTGGCCGCCGGCATCTGGAGCCGCGACTACAAACGCGCCTGGGCGCTGGGCCGCAAGCTGCAGGCCGGCACGGTGTGGATCAACACCTACAAACAGTTTTCCATCTCGACGCCCTTCGGCGGCTGGCGTGACAGTGGCCTGGGCCGCGAAAAAGGCCGCCTGGGCATCCTGCAGTACATGGAACAGAAGAGCCTCTACTGGGGCATGAACCAACAACCGCTGGCCTGGGCCGGCGTGGAGGCAGGGCAATGAGCGTACTGGGCATCGACGAAGTCACCTATGGCGTGGAGGACCTCGCCACCTGCGCGCGCTTCTTCGCCGACTGGGGGCTGAACAACGTCAGCGAGCAGGCCGACGAGGTGGTCTTCGAAACCCTCAACGGCTGCCGCGTGGTGCTGGCCGCCATCGACAAACCCGGCCTGCCGCCGGCCATCGAACCCGGCTCGACCGTGCGCGAAGTGGTGTGGGGCGTCGAAAGCCAGGCGGACCTGGCGCTGTACAGCCAGCGCATCGCCAACGACCCGGGTTTTTTCGAAGGCAACGGCCGCATCGGTTGCACCGACCCCAACGGCCTGGCGATCCGCCTGCAGGTCACCCGCAAGCGTGCGCTGGAGATCGAGTGCAGCGGCCACAACACCTGGCAGACCAAAGGCCGGATCAACAAGCCCGCGCCGGTCTACGAGCGCGCCACCCCCATCGAAGTGGGCCACGTGGTGTTCTTCGTCAAGGATGTGAATGCCTGCGAAGCCTTCTACCACGAGCGTTTCGGCTTCCAGGCCTCCGACCGCTACCCCAACCGCGGCGCCTTCCTGCGCACTGCCGAGGAAGGCGGCCACCACGACCTGTTCATGCTGCAGCTGCCGGCCCCACGCGCCGGGCTCAACCACGTGGCCTTCACCGTACGTGACCTGCACGAAGTGTTCGGCGGCGGCATGCACATCTCCCGCTGCGGCTGGGCCACCGAAATCGGCCCGGGCCGCCACCCGGTGTCGTCGGCGTTCTTCTGGTACTTCAAGAACCCTGCTGGCGCCCTGGTCGAGTACTACGCCGACGAAGACCAGCTGACCGGCGACTGGCAGCCTCGCGAGTTCGAGCCCGGCCCCACGGTATTCGCCGAATGGGCGATCGCCGGCGGCATCGACGGCAACACCCGGCGCCAGCAGCACGCCGAAGCGCCGCAAGGCAAATTCCTCACCGACAAACCCAAGAACAACTGAGGCCGACTCCATGAGCACATCCGAGGTTTACCTGCAGCCGCACCAGGCCCGCAAACGCCCCAATACGCCGTTTGAGGACCTGCTCGGCGACTCGATCGAACGCGCCTACGGCAATGGTGTGAGCGAACTGGGCGAATTGATCGCGCACCTGAACCTGGCCGGCCCGCCCTGCCCGCTGAACAGCGGTGAATGGACCGAAGACACTTTCAAAACCCTGATGGCACGGCTGGGCGAATGACCCGCCGGAGGTAGAACAAGATGAACATGCAGATCACCGTCGACCCTGTTGAAAACCACCTGGCCAACGGCCTGAAAGACCTCTGGTTCCCGGTTTTACCGTCGCAGCTGCTCGGCGAAAAACCCGTCTCGATTCGCCGCCTGGGCTACAAAATCGCCCTGTGGCGCGATAACGACGGTAGCGTCCACGCCCTCGAAGACCACTGCCCGCACCGCGGTGCGCCGCTGTCCCAGGGGCCGGTGCTGGGTGACCGCCTGCAGTGCCCGTACCACGGCGTCGAAGTGCGCTGTGACGGCACCGTGACCAAAGTGCCCGGCAGCCCCGGCTGCAAGCTCGAAGGCAGCCGCCCGACGCGGATGTTCCACACCCGCGAAGCCGCCGGCGCAATCTTCCTGTTCAACGCCACCGAACCGAACCTGGACACACCGCCCGAGCTGGTGCTGCCCGAACAGCTGAGCTCGCCCGAGTGGAGCAGCTTCCTCTGCTACACCGAGTGGAAAGGCGATTACCGCTACGTGCTCGACAACGTCATGGACCCGATGCACGGCACCTACCTGCACAAGATGTCGCACTCCATGAGCGAGGGCGAAGCCACTGCCAAGTTCGTCACCCGCGATACCGACCAGGGCTTCTTCTTCGAGAAGGAAGGCCAGCGCGGGGTCAACTTCGACTGGACCGAATTCCTCGACAACGGCTGCCATTGGCTGCGCCTGGAAATCCCCTACCCGAAGACCGGTGGCCCGGGCGGCAACTTCTCGATCGTCGCCAGCTACACCCCTAGCAGCCGCGCCCTGTCCGCAGTCTTTCACTGGCGCACCCGGCGGCTGAGCGGCTGGCAGCGCGACACCTGGCGCTTCCTCTACAAGAACCGCCTGGAAGCGCGCCACTGGGCGGTGCTGGAGCAGGACCGGGTGTTGCTGGAATTCATGGAATTCGACGCCAACCAACGCGAAAACCTCTACCAGCACGACCTGGGCGTGGTGCGCCTGCGCCGCTACCTGAAGGGCAAGGCCAAGGAACAGCTGGCTTTGATCGAAACCCGGCAACTGGCCTGAACTGAGGTGACCGATGTCCAACTCCTCCACCATCAGTGCGCGGGTGCACACCCTGCGCCATGAAGCCGAAGGCATCATCAGCGTCGAGCTGCGCCCGTGGGGCGATACGGTGTTCACGCCGTTCGAGGCCGGCTCGCACATCGACCTGCACCTGCCCAACGGCCTGGTGCGCAGCTACTCGCTGCTGAACGCGCCGAGCGACCAGGGCCGTTATGTGGTCGGCATCCTGCGTGACCGCGCCAGCCGCGGGGGCTCGCGCTATGTTCACGAGCAACTGCGGGTGGGCACGCAGCTGCAGATCTCCCAGCCGCGCAACAACTTCGCCCTCGACACCCGCGCCGGCCACAGCGTGCTGGTGGCGGGCGGCATCGGCATCACGCCGATCTACTGCATGTTCCGCCAGCTGCTGGCACTGGGGCGTTCGGCCGAGCTGATCTACTGTGCCCGCTCGCGCGCCGAGGCGGCCTTGGTTGAAGAGATCGGCGGGCTGGGTGCGAAGGTGCTGTACCACTTCAACGACGAGAAAGGCGGCCTGCCGGACCTGGCCGGTTACCTGGCCGGGCGCCCTGCCGACACGCACTTCTACTGCTGCGGGCCAACGCCGATGCTCGATGCCTTCGAGCAGGCCTGCGAACGCCTGGGCTACCCGCACGCGCATATCGAGCGGTTCACCGCTGCCGAAGTGGCACCGTCGGAAGACGCCCAGGACAGTTACAGCGTCGAGCTGAGCAAGTCGGGCAGGACGGTCAGTGTCGAGCCTGGGTTGAACCTGCTGGATGTGCTGCTCGAAGCGGGTTGCGATATCGAGTACAGCTGCCGCGAGGGGGTGTGCGGCTCGTGTGAGACTCGGGTACTGGAAGGGGATGTGGACCACCGCGATGGGGTGCTGACCAAGGCTGAGCGGGCGGCGAACACATCGATGATGGTGTGTGTTTCCGGGTGCAAGAGCCGGCGGTTGGTGCTTGATCTGTGAAGTGAATGATTGGCTCACGCGTAATGTTGACCGGCCCCAGAGGCCGGTTTTTTTCAGCCTGGATTTGTCCTCTTCAGTCGGGCCTCATCGCCGGCTTGCCGGCGATGAGGCCCGAACTGATACACCAAAGGCAAAATAGTGCACCGCTGCACAATGACTGGGCATAACAGTAACCAAACTTCCAGCCTGTTCCAGATACGGCACAAATCCAGCCGTTTCAAATATAAATAATTGTTTTAGCTGAACATTTTATTTAATTGAAAGTTTGGCACAGAACCTGCTCCATTCCCTGCGTTAAACAACATATCACCCATAAAACAAAAATCCCGCAGCAACGGGCGACGCTCCCCCTTTGCCTGCAGAAAACCACCCAACCTTGCAGGGCATGGCATGAATAGATATGTGATAAGCCTCGGTCTGATTCTCGGCAGTTGCGCAAGCATCGCCTCCGAACCCGGCCCGGCCGCCCCAGACCAGCCACCCACCGCGAAAAAGCCGTTCCCGCATATCGCCTGGCGCAGCGACGACGGCCAGAGCAGCCTGGACATCGGCGGCGCCCTGCGCGTCAACTACCGCGACGAACACTGGGACACCACCGAAAACAACGGCCGTTTCCTCTTCGACACTTTCCGCATCGATGTGCAAGCCAGCCATCGCCAGCTGTTCAGCGATGTCGGCTACTGGTTCCAGGACGACGGCAAGCGCTCCATCGACCGCGGCTACCTCGGCTACCGCTTCAGCCCGCAAGCCAACCTGCAGCTCGGTGCCCCGTTCAAGCCTTTCGGCCTGGAGCCCTACCCACAGTTCGGCTGGAGTTATCACATCCCGTTCTTCATGGGTTACGGCGTCAGCGCCGGCACGGGGCTGAAGTACAGCTACAAGGATGCGCAGTGGGACCTGCAACTGGGCTACTTCCCGCGCATGCTGCCGTCGAGCCTGCGCTATTCGCCGGAAGTCGGGCGGTATGCCGATCTAAACGACAACGCCGTGCCGGTCACCCAGTCGCGCCAGGACAACGAGAAACGCAACCAGGTCAACGCCCGCGTAGCCCGTACCTTCAGCGGCGATGGCTGGAAGACCGAGCTGGGTGCTTCGCTTGCCGCTGCCGGGCTGTATAACGCCACTACCCATGACGATGGCAGCTACTGGGCAGGCGGGGTGCACGCGCTGTTCAACCAGGGCCCATGGACGGTCACCGGCCAGGCGATCCGCTATGAATACGACCCGAAAAACCCGGCCGGCGTCAGCGACAATACGGTGCTGATGGGCGGCAACGGCCTGACCCCGGCCTACCTGATCGCCGCCAAGGCGACCATCGCCGCAGTCAACGTTGGTTATGACGTGTTCACCCCAAAGCTTGGGCAGTTGAAGAAGATCAAGCTCTACACCGATTACAGCCGGATGATGAAGGATGAGCATGGCTGGGACGATTCGCAGATGTTCACCGTCGGCGCGCAGTTTTTGGCCATGCCGATCATGGCCTGGGTCGACCTGACCTGGGCGCGCAATGCCAACCCGTTTGGTGGGGCGGAAAATGGCACGGGGTGGACAAGCACCGGTTCGGTCGGCAGCAATGACTGGTATTACCGGACCAATATCAACATCGGCTATTACTTCTGAAATTTTGATTCTGTCTGTACCGGCCTCATCGCCGGCTTGCCGGCGATGAGGCCGGTACAGACAACACAACCAAACCGCATTACGATAGGCAGCCCTCCTGACGCGTAACGCCCCATGCCCCCCGAGCAAACCCCAGCCTACAAGATCGTGCTCTGGCGCCTGGAGCAGGATGCCCAAGGTTACCCACCTGCGTCGGTCGAAGGCCTCTGGGCAAAGCCGACCGCAGCTGGCTACCAGGTCGACAGCATCCCCTTCTATGCCTACGGGATCGCACCCGGTGACACCATCAGCATCCGTGAAGACGGCGAGCAGTCCTGGTTCGAAGCCCTGCAGCAAAGCGGTGGTGCTTCGGTGTTCCGCATACGGGTAAAAGCTGCGGGCGACCTGGAACAGGTCCGCGCTGCACTGGAAGATTTCGGATGCCCCTGCGAAGTCGAACAGGCGGTAAGGATGCTGGCCGTCGAAGTGCCGCCAATGCGTGCACTCGACACCCTGCTCTACTACCTGCTGACTCAGCGTGAAGCCGGCACCCTGGACTTCGAGGAAGGCGTACTGCGCCACGCCATCCCCGAAGAGTTCCGCTAAGCGCCTACGCCTCGGCCAACCGCGCCGCCGGCTTGCGGAACACGAACAGCAAACCGACCACGATCAGGCCCATCCCCAGCAGGCTGAGCGGTGCCAGGCGGTTACCGAAGATCAGGAAATCCATCACCGCGGTCACCGCCGGCACCAAGTAGAACAGACTGGTGACATTGACCAGGTTGCCCTTGGCGATCAGCCGGTACAGCAGCAAGGTCGCCAACAGCGAAACCACCAGCCCCATCCACAGCAGCGCGCCGATAAAGCCGGCGCTCCACTCGACGTGCAGCGGTTGCAGCGGCGCGAACACCGCGCACAGGGCAAACCCTGCCAGGTACTGCAGCGGCAGTGTGCCCATCGGGTTGTCGGTGATGCGCTTTTGCAGGATCGAGCCGATGGTCATGCTGGCCAGTGCCAGCAAGGCAAACAGCATGCCGGCCAGCGACACGCCACCGAGATTGATGCCCTGGTAGACCACCATCACCAGCCCGCCAAGCCCAAGGCCCAGGCCAAACAGCCGGCTCCAGGCGTGCTGGCGCTCCATCAGCATCACGGTGAGGATCGGTTGCACGCCCATCACCGTGGCCATCACACCGGGGGTGACATGGGTATTGAGCGCCAGCAGGTAGAAGATCTGGTAGGCACCGAGCAGCACGCAGCCGGTGCACAGGGCGCGCAGCATCGCCCCCCGTGTGCGCGGCCAGCGCAATCCCAGCAACGGGCCGATCAGCAGCAACCCGGTCAGCGCCAGCGCCGAGCGCAGCAGCAGGAAGGCGAACGGGCTGGCCTGCGCCAGGCCGAGTTTGGAAACGATGGCGCCGCTGCTCCATAGCAGGACGAACAGGCTGGTAGTGGCCGCCGAGGCCACGGAAGCTTTGCAAAAAACAGACATGGTTGCACCTGTATTCGGGCAAATAAGCCGAACGGTGGGCGTGACCTTCATTAGGGGAAGTAGCCGACCGTGTTCAGTAGGTTGCGCGTGTGACGGGATGCGGCCAGAAGCCGATCAGCCCAACACGACCACGCAGCGAGGCGGAGCTACGCCGCCGACGACGCCACTGACAGGTGGTGGGTAATGACTGATCATGACCGGCTGCTGGCTGCCACGCACGACCATGCCCGCGACTGGCGCGATGGCAAAGCGTGTGGTGGAAGGGATGGCTGGCATGAACAGGGTCTTCGGGGAAGTGGATGCACCGGAATATAGCGGTGATTCAGAGGCTGGGCAATAGCTGGCCTTCTGTGATACCGATCGGGCCCCATCGCCTGAAAGCAGGCTCCCCCAGGTACGCCAAAGCTTTGGAGTCCTGTGCAGTACCTCTGGGAGCCGGCTTGCCGGCGATGGGGCCCGAACAGGCACCGATACCTCAGAACAACCAGTGATACAGCAGGTACGCCACCACCACCGCCAGCACCGGCCGCAGGATGCGGTAGGCCTTGGGGTTGGCGCGCTTGAACTGCTTCACGCGGGTGCTGATCTTGTTGCTGAAGCGCTTGCTCCAGGCATACGCCTGGTTGATCCCGCCCACGCGCTCGTCATCGGTGTTCTGCGGTGCGGTGGCGCGGCCGAGGAAGGCGCTGACCTGGCGGTTGATACGGGTCATCAGCGGGCTGCTCAGCGGGCGCTCGATGTCGCAGAACAGGATTACCCGGGTAACATCGGTTTCGTTCATCACCCAGTGCACGTAGGTTTCGTCGAACATCACATCCTCGCCATCACGCCAGGCGTAGACCTGGCCGTCGACATAGATGCGGCAGTCGTCGGAGTTCGGCGTCGACAGGCCCAGGTGGTAGCGCAGGGAGCCGGCAAACGGGTCGCGGTGCGGGTTGAGGTGGCTGCCACCGGGCAACAGGGCGAACATCGCACCTTTCACGTTAGGGATACTGCTGACCAGTTCCACGGTCTTGGGGCACAGCGCCTCGGCCGACGGCAGCGGTTTGTCGTACCACTTCAGGTAGAAACGCTTCCAGCCCTTCTTGAAGAACGAACCGAAGCCTGCGTCGTTGTCCTTCTCGGCCGCACGGATGTAACCCTCGTCGAACAGGCGCATGGCCTCTTCGCGGATCACCTGCCAGTTGTCCTTCAGCACATCCAGTTCAGGGAAGCGCTGGCGGTCCAGGTAAGGCTTGGACGGCACGCCCGAGAACAGGTACATCAGGCTGTTATACGGGGCGAACAGCGCCGAATGGTTGACGAACTGGCGCAGCACCGGCAGGCGCGCCTTGCCGCGCAGGTGCACGTACAGCACGCTGCCGAAAAACACCAGCAGGACACCCGCCTTGGCGACGAAGGAAAAGGTCATGCAACACTCCTTGGAATGGAACCAGGCCAGCGCTGCCTGCCTCCAGAAAAATCATCCGGCCATCATAAACCCATCCCGCCCATGTAAAAACAACCTGGGCGGGATCTCACTCATGAAGATTTTGCAATAAACCAGGCCGCCGAACGTTGCGCCGGATCAGCGGCAGGGCTGATTACTGCTGGTTTTCCTGCTCGCTGAACAGGTCGCTGAACAGCATGCTCGACAGGTAGCGTTCGCCAGAGTCAGGCAGGATTACGACGATGGTCTTACCCTGCATTTCCGGTTTTTCCGCCAGTCGCACCGCTGCCGCCATGGCCGCGCCACAGGAAATACCGCAGAGGATGCCCTCCTCCTGCATCAGGCGAATGGCCATGGCCTTGGATTCTTCGTCGGTCACGGTCTCGACCTGGTCGACGATCGACAGGTCGAGGTTTTTCGGTACGAAGCCTGCGCCGATGCCCTGGATCTTGTGCGGGCTAGGCTTGAGCGCTTCGCCAGCCAGGGTCTGGCTGATCAGCGGCGAGGACACCGGCTCCACCGCCACCGAGAGGATCGACTTGCCCTGGGTGTGCTTGATGTAGCGCGACACGCCGGTGATGGTGCCGCCGGTGCCGACGCCGGCCACCAGCACGTCGACCGCGCCGTCGGTGTCGTTCCAGATTTCCGGGCCGGTGGTCTGTTCATGGATGGCCGGGTTGGCCGGGTTGTCGAACTGGCCCGGCAGGAAGTACTGCGCAGGGTCGCAGGCAACGATCTCGTTGGCCTTCTCGATCGCGCCCTTCATGCCCTTGGCAGGCTCGGTGAGCACCAGCTCGGCACCCAGGGCCTTGAGCACCTTGCGCCGCTCCAGGCTCATGGAGGCCGGCATGGTCAGGATCAGCTTGTAGCCACGGGCGGCGGCGACGAAGGCCAGGCCGATACCGGTGTTGCCAGAGGTCGGCTCGACGATGGTCATGCCGGGCTTGAGCTTGCCGCTGCTTTCGGCATCCCAGACCATGTTCGCGCCGATCCGGCATTTGACCGAGTAACCCGGGTTGCGCCCCTCGATCTTGGCCAGGATGGTCACGCCGCGCGGGGCGATACGGTTGATCTGTACCAGCGGCGTGTTGCCGATGGAATGGGCGTTGTCTGCGTAGATACGGCTCATGGCAGGGTCCTTGGCATGAAATAGCAGGGAAAGACTTAAAGGGTAAGCCTGCCCCGGTGGCCCGTAAAGCCCGTTCGAACTCGCCCAGGCGGCCTGCGGTCAACCGCACAACCCGCCTTGGAGAACGCCGCGATGAAAGCCCGTTATCGCTGGCCGCTGGTCGGCCTGGCCAGCCTGGTCGTGCTGCTGGTGGCCCTGCACCTGGCGCTGCCATACCTGGTGCGCGATTACCTCAACGACAAGCTGGCGAACATGGGCGAGTACCGTGGCCAGGTCGCCGATGTGGACCTGGCCTGGTGGCGCGGTGCTTACCAGATCAACGGGCTGAAGATCGTCAAGACCACTGGCAAGGTGCCCGTGCCACTGCTTGATGCGCCGCTGATCGAGCTGTCGGTGAGCTGGCATTCACTGTGGTACGACCAGGCTGTGGTGGCCGAAGTGACCTTCGTGCGCCCCGAACTGAATTTCGTCGACGGCGGCAGCAAACAGGCCTCGCAGACCGGTCGCGGTACCGACTGGCGCCAGCAGCTGGAAAAACTGCTGCCGATCACCCTCAACGACGTGCGCATCGAGGATGGCACGTTGACCTTCCGCAACTTCAACTCCAAACCACCGGTCGACCTCAAGGCCACGCAACTGGATGCCAACATTCGCAACCTGACCAACGTGCGCGACGAAAAAGGCCGGCGCGATGCCAGCTTCGACGCCAACGCGCTGCTGCTGGGCGACGCCAAGGTCGAAAGCCGCGCCACCTTCGACCCGTTCAGCGACTTCGATGACTTCGAATTCCGTCTGCGCGCCACTGGCATCGAACTGCGCCGACTCAACGACTTCGCCAGCGCCTACGGCAAGTTCGACTTCAATGCCGGCCACGGCGATGTGGTGATCGAGGCGCAGGCGCAAAACGGCCGGCTCAACGGCTACATCAAGCCGCTGCTGCGCGATGTCGACGTGTTCAACTGGCAGCAGGATGTCGAGAACAAGAACAAGGGCTTTTTCCGCTCGGTATGGGAAGCATTGGTCGGGGCAAGCGAGACGGTGCTGAAGAACCAGCCAAAAAACCAGTTTGCCACCCGCGTGGAGCTCAGCGGCAGCGTGCACCAGCAGGACATCAGCGCCATCGAGGCGTTTTTGCAGATTTTGCGTAACGGGTTTATCCAGGCTTTCAATGCACGCTACGAGCAGCCCAAGCCTGATTCCGACTGAACGTGCGTGACGGGCCATTCAGGGACTGAATACCCGGTCTGCGTTTGCAGCGGCCCAGGGCAGGGGTATAGTCGCTGACAAACGACAAACCTACAGTGCCTGAACGGGCCCTATCGCCGGCAAGCCGGCGATAGGCCGGAACAGGCACCGCGCAGAGGACATTCCCGATGAAGTTCGAAGGCACCCGCGACTACGTCGCCACAGACGACCTGAAACTGGCGGTCAACGCGGCCATCACCCTCGAACGCCCGCTGCTGGTCAAGGGCGAGCCCGGCACCGGCAAGACCATGCTCGCCGAGCAGCTCGCGGCCTCCTTCGGCGCACGCCTGATCACTTGGCACATCAAGTCCACCACCAAGGCCCACCAGGGCCTGTATGAGTACGACGCGGTCAGCCGCCTGCGCGATTCGCAGCTGGGCACCGAAAAAGTCCACGACGTGCGCAACTACCTGAAAAAGGGCAAGCTCTGGGAAGCCTTCGAGGCCGACGAGCGGGTCATCCTGCTGATCGACGAGATCGACAAGGCCGACATCGAGTTCCCCAACGACCTGCTGCAGGAACTCGACAAGATGGAGTTCTACGTCTACGAAATCGACGAGACCATCAAGGCCAAGCAACGCCCGATCATCATCATCACCTCCAACAACGAAAAGGAGCTGCCCGACGCCTTCCTGCGCCGCTGCTTCTTCCACTACATCGCCTTCCCCGACCGCGACACCCTGCAACAGATCGTCGACGTGCACTACCCGAACATCAAGCAATCGCTGGTCAGCGAGGCGCTGGACGTGTTCTTCGACGTGCGCAAGGTGCCGGGCCTGAAGAAAAAGCCCTCCACTTCCGAGCTGGTCGACTGGCTCAAGCTGCTGATGGCCGACAACATCGGTGAAGCGGTGCTGCGCGAGCGCGACCCGACCAAGGCCATCCCACCGCTGGCCGGCGCCCTGGTGAAGAACGAACAGGACGTGCAGCTGCTGGAGCGACTGGCCTTCATGAGCCGGCGCGGCAACCGCTGACGGGGGCCGGTCATGCTGCTCAACCTGTTCAATGAAATGCGCGCGGCCAAGGTGCCGGTGTCGGTACGCGAACTGCTCGACTTGCTCAACGCCCTGCAGCAGCGCGTGGTGTTCGCCGACATGGACGAGTTCTACTACCTGGCCCGGGCCATCCTGGTGAAGGACGAGCGCCATTTCGACAAGTTCGACCGGGCCTTCTCCGCCTATTTCAAGGGCCTGGAAAACCTCGACCGGCACCTTGAGGCGCTGATCCCCGAAGACTGGCTGCGCAAGGAGTTCGAACGCTCGCTGACGGATGAGGAGCGTGCACAGATCCAGTCACTTGGCGGCCTGGACAAGCTGATCGAGGAGTTCAAGAAACGCCTCGAAGAGCAGAAGGAACGCCACGCCGGCGGCAACAAGTGGATCGGCACCGGCGGCACCAGCCCGTTCGGCTCGGGCGGCTTCAACCCCGAAGGCATCCGCGTCGGTGAGGCGGGCAAACGCCAGGGCAAAGCGGTAAAAGTCTGGGACCAGCGCGAGTACAAGAACCTCGACGACCAGGTCGAACTGGGCACCCGCAACATCAAGCTGGCCCTGCGCCGGCTGCGCAAGTTCGCCCGCGAAGGCGCCGCCGAAGAGCTGGACATCGACGGCACCATCGACCACACCGCGCGTGACGCCGGTTTGCTTAATATCCAGATGCGCCCGGAACGCCGCAACACCGTGAAGCTGTTGTTGCTGTTCGACATCGGCGGTTCGATGGATGCCCACGTCAAGGTGTGCGAAGAGCTGTTCTCGGCCTGCAAGACCGAGTTCAAGCACCTGGAGTATTACTACTTCCACAACTGCGTTTATGAATCGGTGTGGAAAAACAACCTGCGGCGTACCTCGGAACGGTTCTCCACCTTCGACCTGTTGCACAAGTACGGCGATGACTACAAGGTGGTATTCGTCGGTGACGCGGCCATGGCGCCCTACGAGATCACCCAGCCGGGTGGCAGCGTGGAACACTGGAACGAAGAGGCTGGGTATGTGTGGATTCAGCGCTTCATGGAGAAATTCAAGAAGGTCATCTGGATTAACCCGTACCCGAAGCAGGCCTGGGATTACACGGCGTCGACGCACCTGGTGCGTGACCTGATCGAGGACAAGATGTACCCGCTGACCTTGCAGGGGTTGGAGGATGGGATGCGGTACCTGTCCAAGTGATATCGCTTGCACCGGCCCTTTGCCGGCAAGCCGGCTCCCACAGTTACTCCACTGTATTTGAGCCCTGTGGAGTAACTGTGGGGGCCGGTAGCTTCACCGCCAGCGGTCGAGGTAAGACTGCTGCTCCCGCCACGCCTCATCCTGCACCACCGCTCTGAACCGCAGCGCCGCCCCCGGCATGCACTGCGCCAGCTGCGCCAATGCCAACGGCGTCAACGCCCCCAGCCGCGGATACCCGCCAATGGTCTGCCGGTCGTTGAGCAGCACGATCGGTTGCCCGTCCGGCGGCACCTGCACCGCACCCAATGGAATGCCTTCGGAAATCATCGGCGTGCCCTGGTAAACCAGCTGTGGCCCAAGCAAACGGATGCCCATGCGGTCGGCACGGCTGTCCAGCGTCCAGTCGCTGTTGAACGCCTCGAAGAGGCTCATGCCACTGAAATCACCGATCTGTGCGCCCATCACCAGGTCGAGTACAGGTTTTTGCGGATAACGTGGACGCAGTGCCTCAGGCACCTCACGCAGAGGCGATAACGTGCCGGCAAAGGCCAACATCTGCCCTTTGCCCAGTGCAGACCCGCGCCCATCGACGCCGCCCAACGCTTCACGCACAACAGTTGCGCAACTGCCGAGCACAACCTCACCCTGGAACCCACCCGGTGCCGCAAGATAAGCGCGCACCCCCTGCTTGGGCTGCTTCAACGTCAGCCGCTGGCCCTTGGCCAAGGCGAAGCTGCGCCAGGGTGCCTGCGGCTGGTCGTCGACCCGCGCGTCCAGGTCGGCGCCGGCCAGGGCCAGCACGCAGTTCTGCTCGGCCACGACCGTGAAACCGCCCAACGCCACCTCCACCACGGGCGCACCCAGTGGGTTGCCCAGCAGCCAGTTGGCCCACTGCATCGCCACCCAATCCAGCGCCCCGCCCTGGGTCACGCCCAGGTGGCGCACACCAAAGCGCCCGGCGTCCTGCAACTGGCACAAGGCGCTGCTGGCTTCGATCCTCAACTGCGTCATGCCAGTGCCTCCAGCGGGCTGTCATCTCCACCCAGCGCCATGAACTCGGCATGGGTCACCGCCACAAAGCGCACCCGGTCGCCCGGTTGCAGCAAGCTGTAGCCTTCGCGGTCGCGGTCGAACAGGCGCACCGGCGTTCGCCCGATCAGGTTCCAGCCACCCGGCGATACGGCGGGATAGGCTGCTGTCTGGCGCTCGGCAATGCCGACGCTGCCGGCCGCCACGCGCTTGCGCGGCGTGCTCAGGCGCGGGGACGCCAGGCGTTCGTCCACCAGCCCCATGAAGCCGAAGCCTGGGGCAAAGCCAAGTGCGAACACCGGGTACTCACGTTCGCTGTGCAGGCGGATCACCTCTTGCTCGCTCAAGCCGCTGCGCGCGGCCAGTACAGGCAGTTCAGGGCCGACACTGGCGTCGTACCACACGGCAATCTCATGCCGGCGCCCGCCGCTGCCGGTATCCGGCTGCAGCCCCTCCAGCGCCTGGGTAATCAGCGCCCTCGCCTGCCCTGGTGGCAGATCGAACTGCACCATCAGCGTGGTGTAGGACGGCACCAGGTCCACCAGGTGCTCGCCGAACGCGGCGCCCAGGCGCTGGCCGGCAGCGAGCACCCACGGCATGTTGGCTTCGTCGATGGCGTCGAACAGGCGCACCATCAAGCTGTCGATGGCGACTGCTTCGATGCGCAACTTCATGCCTGCTCCAGCGCATCGAGGGCCTGACGGATCTGCCGCACTGCCGCCACCGAACTGTCGTTGTCACCGTGCACGCACAAGGTACTGGCCTGCAGGCGCAGCGCACTGCCGTCATCGGCCACCAGCGTTTCGGCACGGGCCAGGCGCAGGGCCTGTTCAATGACCAGCGCCGGGTCATGGTGCACCGCACCGGGCAGGCGCCGCGACACCAGGTGGCCGCTGGCGGTGTAGGCACGGTCGGCGAAGGCTTCGAACCACAGCGGCACGCCGATTTCATCGCCCAGGGCCTGGGCGGCGCTGTCGTCGGCCGTGGCCATGAGCATCAGCGGCAGGCCGCTGTCGTAGGCTGCCACGGCTTCGAGCACGGCGCGCAGCTTGAGCGGGTCGGCCATCATGTCGTTGTACAGCGCGCCATGGGGTTTGACGTAGGCCACGCGGCTGCCAAGCACCTTGCAGATGCCATCGAGGGCGCCGATCTGGTAGTGCAGCAGGTCACGGATCTCCTCGCTGCTGCAGGCCATGGAACGGCGGCCGAAGCCGACCAGGTCGGGGTATGCCGGGTGGGCGCCGATGGTCACCCCGTGCTGCAGCGCCAGGGCCACCGTGCGGCGCATGGTGCCAGGATCGCCGGCATGGTAGCCGCAGGCGATGTTGGCGCAGTCGATATAGGGCATTACCTCGGCATCCAGGCCCATGCGCCAGCTGCCAAAACTTTCGCCCATGTCGCAATTGAGTAGCAGGCGTTTCACCTGGCGTGCTCCTGTGTCGATGTTCATGTGCCTACCTTAGCGCGCCTGGAGGTGTTTGCCGCGGGTCTCCGGCAGGCTCAAGGCCGCCAGGATCACCACGCCGTAGGACACTGCGGCAAAGCCACCAATGCTCAGCCCCAGCGGTATCGTCTGCCCGAGCAGGCCGATCAACAACGGGAACATCGCCGCGAAGACCTTGCCGATGTTGTAGCAGAAGCCCTGCCCCGAGCCACGAATGCGGGTGGGGAACAGTTCGGTGAGAAAAGCGCCCATGCCGCTGAAAATGCCCGAGGCAAAGAAGCCCAGCGGGAAGCCCAACCACAGCATCACGCCATCGCTGACCGGCATCTGCGTGTACAGCAGCACGATGATGAACGAACCCACGGCGAACAGGATGAAGTTCTTCTTGCGCCCCAGGATGTCGGACAGGTATGCGCTGACCACGTAGCCCACGTAGGAGCCGACAATCACCATCGCCAGGTACCCGCCGGTACCCAGCACGCTCAGGCCGCGCTCGGTCTTGAGGAAGGTCGGCAGCCACGAGGTGATGGCGTAGTAGCCGCCGAGCGCACCGGTGGTCAGCAACGAAGCACGCACCGTGGTCCAGAGCATGCCAGGGGCAAAGATCTCGTAGAACTGCGCAGGCGCCTCGGCCTTTTCCACGGCCTTGGCCTGGCGATACACCTCGGGGTCCTTGACCAGGCGGCGAACGAAGATCACGAAAATCGCCGGCACCAGCCCCAGCAGGAACAACGCGCGCCAGGCCTGCTCCGCCGGCAGCCAGGAGAACAGCAGCGCGTAGAGGATCGCCGTCAGGCCCCAGCCGAGCGCCCAGCCCGACTGCACCATGCCCACCGCCTTGCCACGGTCCTGGGCACGGATCACTTCGCCGATCAGCACCGCGCCAGCGGTCCATTCACCGCCGAAACCGAAGCCCATCAGGGTGCGAGCAATCAGCAGCTGTTCATAGTTCTGCGCAAAGCCGCACAGGAAGGTGAAGAAGGCGAACCAGAGCACCGTCAGCTGCAGGGTGCGCACCCGGCCGATGCGGTCGGAGAGGATGCCGGCGACCCAGCCGCCGACGGCCGAGGCGATCAACGTGCTGGTGTGGATGAGCCCGGCCTCGGTGGTGCTGATGCCCCACAGCATGATCAGCGTGGGGATGACGAAGCTGAGCATCTGCGTGTCCATGCCGTCCAGGCCATAGCCGATCTTGCAGCTCCAGAAGGTGCGCCGTTGCTGGGAGTCGATGTCGCGGTACCAGGCGAACGGCCCGGTCGAAGGTGGGGATTGCACCTGTTGCTGCACGCCGCTTGGGTTCATGCTTGCCTCGGCTTGTTGGTATTGTTTTATGGGCGACGTCTGGCGTCGCGGCCTGTGCGTCATGTTCAGAGCCCACGCCCTCTGCGTCCAACGAGAAAAACCGCCGGTCTGGAACAAGAAAAACTGATCATGAACCTTCGTTTCCTCGAAACCTTCGTCTGGGTCGCCCGGCTCAAGAGCTTCCGCCTCACCGCCGAAAAGCTGTTCACCACCCAGGCGTCGGTCTCCAGCCGCATCGCCGCGCTGGAAGCCGACCTTGGCGTCAAGCTGCTGCTGCGCGACTCACGCGGCGTCAGCCTGACCCCAGAGGGCAGCAAGGTGCTGGAGTACGCAGAACGCATGCTCGACACCGCCAAGGCCATGAAGCAGTCGCTGGACAGCGACCGGGCCAAGGTCGGGCGTATTCGCTTGGGGGTGATGGACACGGTGATCCACACCTGGATGAGCGCACTGGTCGCCGAGCTGGCCGAACGCTACCCGCAAATGGAAATCGAGCTGGTCGCCGATACGGCGCTGAACCTGCGCGAACAGCTGCAAAAAGGCTTTCTCGATGTCATTTTGCAGACCGACCTGCTGCGCGAGCAGTCGATCCGCAGCCTGGACCTGGCACGCTACCCCATGGGCTGGGTGGTGGCCGCAGGTGGCGCCCAGCACCGCGATTACGCTTCGCTGGCCGAACTTGCCCGTGAGCGTATCGTGACGTTTTCGAAGAACTCGCGGCCGCACCAGGAAGTGCTCAGCCTGTTGCAAGGCGCGGGGGTCGAAAGCCCCCGGCTGAACTGCGTGAACTCGGTGGCGGCAATCACCCGCCTGCTGCGCGATGGCTTCGGCATCGGCGCACTGCCGCCGGCATTGGTGGATGCCGAGTTGAGCCGGGGGGAACTGGTGTTGCTGCAAGGCCTGCAGCCACCGCCGAGCCTGGAGCTGGTGGTCGCCTGGCAGACCGGGGTGGCGCTGGTGGACGAGGTGGTCGGCGTGTGCCGGCAGGTCCTGGAGCGGTATGCGCGGGATGTGGGTGGCCAGCGGATTGTTTTAGTCTGATCGTTTTGCAGTGCATGTGCCGGCCTCTTCGGGTAAATCCGCAAAGAGGCCGGCACAGCTGGCGCAGAAGCTCAGCGCCAGCTTTCTTTGACCGCCTTGCGGCGCCCCCCGAGGATTACCCAGCCAACACCCAGCAACAGGCTCTCGACCACGAACGCCAGCACAAAGCCTGCGCCAACACCCCAGCCGATCGCCTCCGGCACCAGCAAAATCTGGTAGCTATACCCCTTCAGCGTCTCTTCGCGCAGCTGCGGGTCCGGCTGCACCAGCACATGCCAGGTCGTGGTGACCCACGAGCCCTGCAGCGCCTGCCACTCGTTCTCCAGCAACTGGTTGCGGATCATCAGGCTCTCGATGCTGTTGGCATCGCTGTTGAATACCGGGTCGTCACTGCTGCGGTAATGCCGCAGCAGCGCCTGCAGGTCGCCGTTGAAGAAGCGCTCGGCAGTCTGCTTGAAGCCATCGAGGGCCTGGCGCGACTCGAACAGGTGCGCCTCGACCCGCTGGCTGTAGTCCTTGACCAGCCCAGGCACCTGGATACCGGCCAACAGGCCGAAGGTGAACAGCAACAACCGCAGGTAACTTCTGAACATGCAGCTTCCTTAGCTCTGGCCTTGCGAAACGCACTCTCCGTGCCGCCACAGGGCCCATTGGCCGGGCTCGTAGCGCCGCCAGGTCTCGTTCTCGGTCAACGCCTCGGTGGCAATCACCGTGACCACGTCATTGGGGGTAGTTTCGGTGTGAAAATCGACGATCAGGTCGACATCCTTCAAGCGTGCCGCACCAAACGGCGCGCGACGGGTAATGTGCACCAGCTTGGTCGAGCAGAAGCAGAACAGCCAGTCGCCATCGCTGAGCAGGCAGTTGAACACGCCCTTGCCGCGATATTCGGCACAGGCGTCGACCAGCACCGGCAGCAGCTGTTCCACCTCGACTGGCTCGGGGAAGGCGGCGCGGATGCGGTTGAGCAGGTCGCAGAAGGCGGCTTCGCTGTCGGTATCGCCGATGGGCCGGTAGAAGGTCGCCTCGCCTCTGAACTCACCCAACTGGCCGTTGTGCGCAAAGCACCAATTGCGGCCCCACATTTCACGGACGAACGGGTGGGTATTGGACAGGCACACGCGGCCGACGTTGGCCTGACGGATGTGGCCAATGACCACTTCGCTCTTGATCGGGTAACGCTGCACCAGGTTGGCCACTTCCGACTCGCTGCTCGCCGCCGGGTCCTGGAACAGGCGCAGGCCGCGGCCTTCGTAGAAGCCGATGCCCCAGCCGTCGCGGTGCGGGCCGGTGCGCCCGCCGCGCTGCATCAGGCCGGTGAAGCTGAAGACGATGTCGGTGGGGACGTTGGCACTCATGCCCAGCAGTTCGCACATGGTGGTCTCCGGGCTTACAGACGTGGCTCGACCCGGCCGCCGGCAGGTGCGGCAGGCGGCGGGTCATTGCGGTAACGGTCGCGACGTTCGCCGGCCAGCGGGGCATCTACCGCCAAGGCGTCGTCCTCGGCCGCCTGGCGCTTGGCGGCGGCGTCAGCCTGTTCGCGACGCTCGCGGGCGCGTTTTTCCAACGGCCAGCGCAGCAGCACGAAGGCAATGTAAAGGGCAAAGGCGATCAAGCCATACATGGCGAAGTCGGAAACGGCGCGCCAGGCGTTGTTGCCGACCTTGAAGGCGACGTCCAGGGCCGTGATGGCCACGGCCGGGGCCATGGCGTCCTTACCGGGGTCGACCACGGTCGGGGTCAGCAGCAGGACCGCGAGGATCACCCGCAGCGGCTCACGCAGCCAGCGCCACATCCAGCCGGTGAGTTTGAAACCCACCCAGATGCAGCCCAGGGCAGCAACGGCGTAGAGGCCCCAGGCGAGGGTATAGTCGTTCTCGGTCATGGTGATCGTGCAAGCCAGGCAAAGAGTTGCCTATGATAAACACTTTTCCGGGCGCAGGCGCCCCCTAGCCAAGAGATCCCCGATGCCCAACGCGCTCCAGTCCCCCATTGCCCGCCAGGACCAGGCCGCCGACCCCTATGCCTGGCTGCAACAGCGCGACACCCCTGAAGTGCTCGACTACCTGCAGGCGGAGAACGCCTACCAGGAAGCCTGCCTGGCCGATCAGGCGCCCCTGCGCGAGCAGCTGTTCGAAGAGATCAAGGGCCGCATCCTCGAAACCGACCTGTCGCTGCCTTCGCCCTGGGGGCCGTACCTGTACTACACCCGTACCACTGCGGGCGACGAGTACCCGCGCCACTACCGCTGCCCACGCCCGGCGGACGACTCCAACACGGTGGACGAAAGCCAGGAGCAGCTGCTGCTCGACCCCAACGTCCTGGCCAACGGTGGTTTCCTGGCCCTCGGCGCGTTCAATGTCAGCCCCGACCACCGCCTACTGGCCTACAGCCTCGACACCACCGGCGACGAAATCTACACCCTGTACGTCAAGGACCTGGCCAGCGACAACGTGACCGCCCTGCCCTTCGATGACTGCGACGGCAGCCTGACCTGGGCTAACGACAGCCAGACGCTGTTCTTCGCCGAGCTGGACGACACCCACCGCCCCTGGCGCCTGCGCCGTTACACCCTGGGCGAGGCCGACGCGCACACCGTGTTCGAGGAAGCCGACGGCCGTTTCTTCCTGCATTGCTACCGCTCGAGTTCGGAAAAACAGCTGGTGCTGCTGCTCAACAGCAAGACCACCAGCGAAGCCTGGGCGCTGGACGCCGAAACCCCGCGGGCGGCATTCACCTGCCTGGCGCCCCGTGTAGAAGGCCATGAGTACTTCCCCGACCACGGCCAGCTCGATGGGCAGTGGCGCTGGTTCATCCGCAGCAACCAGGACGGCATCAACTTCGCCCTCTACCAGGCCCCGGCCGACCAGGTGCCCACCCGCAAGCAATGGCAGGTACTGGTGGCGCACCGCAACGACATCATGCTCGAAGGCCTCAGCCTGAATGCCGGCGCGCTGACCCTGAGCCTGCGCGAAGGCGGCCTGCCGATCATCGAAGTGCGTCCGCAAGGCCTGCCGGCCTACCGCGTCGAACTGCCGGACGCCGCCTACAGCCTGTACGTGCAGGACAGCCTGGAATTTGCCAGCAGCCGCGTGCGCCTGCGCTACGAGGCACTCAACCGCCCGGCCCAGGTACGTCAGCTGGAGCTGGCCACGGGCGCGCAAGTGGTGCTCAAGCAGACCCCGGTGCTGGGCGAGTTCGATGCCGACGACTACGTCAGCGAACGCCTGTGGGCCACGGCCGCAGACGGTACCCAGGTGCCGATCAGCCTGGTGCGCCGCAAGCAGGACCAGGGCAAGACCGTCCCGCTCTACCTTTACGGCTACGGCGCCTATGGCGAAAGCCTCGACCCATGGTTCTCGCACGCCCGCCTCAGCCTGCTGCAACGCGGCGTGGGCTTTGCCATCGCCCATGTACGCGGCGGCGGCGAGCTGGGCGAAGCGTGGTACCGCGCCGGCAAGCAGGAACACAAGCACAACAGCTTCAACGACTTCATTGCCTGCGCCGAGCACCTGATCGCCCAGGGCGTGACGGCCTCCGACCGCCTGGCCATCAGCGGCGGCAGCGCCGGCGGCCTGCTGATCGGCGCGGTGCTCAACCTGCGCCCCGCGCTGTTCCGCTGCGCGATCGCCGAAGTGCCGTTCGTCGATGTGCTCAACACCATGCTCGACCCCGAGCTGCCACTGACCGTCACCGAATACGACGAATGGGGCAACCCTGAAGAGCCCGAGGTGTTTGAACGGATCAAGGCCTACGCGCCCTACGAGAATGTCAGTGCCCAGGCCTACCCAGCCATGCTGGTGGTCGCTGGCTACAACGACAGCCGCGTGCAGTATTGGGAGGCGGCCAAGTGGGTGGCGCGCCTGCGTACGCGCAAGACTGACGACAACCTGCTGCTGCTCAAGACCGAAATGGGCGCAGGACATGGTGGGATGAGTGGGCGGTATCAGGGGCTGAAAGATGTCGCGCTGGAATATGCGTTTGTCTTCAATGAGCTGGGCGTGGCGTAAAACACGTTTTATGTTGTCATAGGCATGCTGCCCGCTCCCACCGGGGTGGGAGGGGCTCAACAGATACCGGACAACACGAAGAACAACACATGCCCGACCAAACCCACCTCAGCGCCGAAATCCGCGACATGCTCATGGATTGCGGCCTGTTCGACACCTTCCAGCCCAGCGACTGCCTCACCGCCGCCGGCTATTTCAGCCTCGCCACCATGAGCGAGGGCGAAACCATCTTCAACGAAGGCGACGCCGGCACGTTCATGTGCATCCTGCACCGCGGCGTCGTTTCCGTACGCAAGACCGACGGCAATGGCAGTCAGGTAGAAATCGCGACCCTGCGCAGTGGCCGCGTGTTCGGCGAGATGGCCGTGCTCGACGGCGAGCGCCGCTCGGCCACTTGCGTCGCTGCCAGCGACTGCCAGCTGCTGACCCTGGGCAAGGACTCGCTGGAAAAGATGCTCAACGAAGCACCGCGCATCGCCGCTCGGATCATCCGCGCGCTGGCCGTGGCCTTGTCGAAGCGCCTGCGCATGCAGGACGGCCAGCGCCTCTCGCTCTAGTCGTCATCCGCCGCCGGTTTGGCAGGCTCGGTGCGCAAACCGGGCAACGGCTGATCCTTCGGCGGCCCTGGCACTGGGATGGGCGGCAGCAGCGGCGCACCGGGCTGGCGGTCATAGGCCTTGGGCGGGGTACTCGGGGTGATCTGTGGGTACGGCGTGGGCGTCGCGGTGCCGGGCGCGCCGGGCACCGGCGTGGTGATACGTGGCGGGGTGCTGGCGGCCTGTGCCACGGGCAGGCTGGCGAGCAGCAGTGCGGCGAGGAGCGCGTGAAACATCTGCAACCTCCTGTCTGAACATTCCTACAGGCTACGCCTTAATGAATCTTTTCGCCTGTCCGCCCGCCCTGCAAGCGCGCTAGACTCAATGGCATAACCGTCACCTGCCTGATCAGAACAAAGGAAACACCATGAGCTCCACCTCTTCCGCCGCCGCCACTGCGCGCCTCGATCGCATCCTGGCCGATGCCAAGCGCGACAAGGAAATGGGCTACCGCGACAAGGCCCTGAGAATGTACCCGCACGTCTGCGGCCGCTGCGCCCGCGAGTTCGCCGGCAAGCGCCTGAGCGAGCTGACCGTGCACCACCGCGACCACAACCACGACAACAATCCGCAGGATGGCTCCAACTGGGAGCTGCTGTGCCTGTACTGCCACGACAACGAGCACTCGCGCTACACCGACCAGCAGTACTTCAGCGAAGGCTCCACCAGCACCCCGAGCATCGCCAAGGCCACCCACAACCCGTTCGCCGGGCTTGCGGGTTTACTGAAGAAAGACTGACCGTCGATACAGCCACCGCTGCCGCCGGCAAGCCCGTATAATCGCGCTTTTTTTGCGAAGGGCCCCGGCACGTGGCAAACAAACGGTACAGCTGCATCGGCCTGTTCAACCCCAAGTCTGCGGAGAACGTCGGTTCGGTGATGCGCGCAGCGGGTTGCTACGGCGTCAACTCGGTGTTCTACACCGGAAAGCGCTATGAACGCGCGCGTGATTTCGTCACCGACACCAAGCGTGTGCACTACGACATCCCGCTGATCGGCATCGACGACCTGCAGCGCATCATCCCGCTGGGTTGCACGCCGGTTGCCGTGGAACTGGTAGAAGGCGCGCGACCGCTACCTGAATACACCCACCCTGATCGCGCCATCTACATCTTCGGGCCGGAAGATGGCAGCCTGGATGCCGATGTGCGTGGGTGGTGTGAAGAGACCATCTACATCCCCACCGAGGGCTGCATGAACCTGGCGGCGACGGTGAATGTGGTGCTGTATGACCGCATGGCCAAGGGCTTGAACACCCGTTCGGGGCCCAAGTTCAAGTAACAGAAAAGCCGCCGTTGGGGTGTCTGAACCGGCTTCATCGCCGGCAAGCCCTGACACCACAAAGGCGGCCGGGTGCTGAGCTCCGTCAGAACAGCACCGCCCTGCAGTCAGCTCACGAAGCGTTGATCCAGATGGTCTTCAGCTCCGTGTACTGGTCATGGGCCCAGATGGACTTGTCACGCCCACCAAAGCCGGACTCTTTATAGCCACCGAACGGCGTCGAGGCATCGCCCTCGCCGAAGCAGTTGACCGTCACCACGCCCGCGCGGATTTCCCGCGACAGGCGCAAGGCATTGCGCAGGCTGCCGGTGTAGGCCGAGGCGGCCAGGCCATAGATAGTGTCGTTGGCCAACTCGATCGCTTCGTCGATCGTCTCGAAGCTGGTCACGCTCAGCACCGGCCCGAAGATTTCCTCGACGAACAATTTGTTGTCGCGGGCCACGCCATCGACGATGGTCGGCTGCACGAACACGCCCTGCTCGGTCTCTCCCCCGTGCACCACGTTGAGTTTCTGCTCGCCAGCATATTCCAGGTACGACCTGACCTTCTCGAAGTGCGATTTGCTGACCATCGCGCCCAGGCGGTTTTCCGGGTCCAGCGGGTCACCCAGCTTCCAGTCTTTCAGGTGCTTGCCGATGAGCGTCAGCAGCTCATCCTTGACGTCCTTGTGCACGATCAGGCGCGAGGATGCCGAGCAGTTCTCGCCCATGTTCCAGAACGCACCGGCGGTGACGAACTGGGCCACCTCGTCGAGGTCTTCGCAGTCGTTCATGACCACGGCCGGGTTCTTGCCACCCAGCTCCAGGACAATGCGCTTGAGGTTGGACTCGGCGGAGTACTTCAGGAACAGGCGGCCGGTGTCGGTGGAACCGGTGAAGCTGACCATCGGGATGTCCATGTGGCGGCCGATGGCTTCGCCCACTTCACGGCCACCGCCAGGCACCAGGTTGAACACGCCGGCAGGCACGCCCGCTTGGTGGGCCAGTTCGGCCACCCGCAGGGCGCTGAGGGTGGTTTCCTTGGCGGGCTTGACCACGATCGAGCAACCGGCGGCCAGCGACGGGGCGATCTTCCAGGCCAGCATCAGCAGCGGGAAGTTCCACGGCAGCACCAGGCCGACCACGCCAATGGCTTCGCGCACCACCATGGTGACGGCCGCGTTGCCGGTGGGGGCAGTGTTGTCGTAGATCTTGTCGATCAGCTCGGCGTGCCAGCGGAGGGTATGGATGGTTTCGGGCACATCGACGTTCTGGCACTCGCTGACCGGCTTGCCGCTGTCCAGCGCTTCCAGCACCGCCAGTTCGTGGCTGTTGTCTTCCAGCAGCTGGGCGAACTTCAGCAGGATGTGCTTGCGCTCGCCGGGCTGCAACTTGGACCACGCGCCGTCTTCGAATACGCGCTTGGCGGCCGCCACGGCAACATCGACGTCTTGCACGTCGCAAGCGGCCACCTCGGCCAGTTGCTTGCCGGTGGCCGGGTTGGTGGTGACGAAGGTACGCCCCGAGATGGCATCGTGGAATTCACCGTCGATGAACGCCTGGGTGCGCAGTTGCAGGTCGGCGGCGATGGCCGCGTATTGTTCCTTGCTCAGCAATTCAGCCATTTTCAGGCACCTCCTGTGATCTGTGCGATGGTGCGCTTGAGTTCGCTGACGACCCGCGCCAGCGCTTGCTTCTCGGCGGCATCCAGGTCGTACAGCGGCTTGCGCACGCCACCGGTGCTCAGGCCGTTGAGGGCTACGCCGTTCTTGATGGCCTGGACGAACTTGCCACCTTCAAGGAAGTCCATCAGCGGCATCATGGCGGCCATGATCTTGCGGCCTTTGTCGAAGTCTTTTTCGATCACGCAGGCTTCATACAGGGCCACGTGCTCGCGCGGGATGAAGTTGGAGCCGGCGCACACCCAGCTCTGTGCGCCCCAGGCGAAGAACTCCAGGGCCTGGTCGTCCCAGCCGCACGACAGCTGGATGTTCGGGCGGTGGATGGCAAGGCGGTGCAGCTGGGCCATGTCACCGGAGCTTTCCTTGATGGCGACGATGTTCTTCACATCAGCCACGGCATCGAAAAACTCCTCACCCATGCTCACGCTCATGCGGCCTGGGTAGTTGTAGAGCATGATCGGCAGGCCAGCGGCGGCGTCGACGGCTTTGACGTGCAGGGCGATTTCCTGCTGGGTCGGCAGTGCGTAAGGCGGGGTGCCGACCAGCAGCGCGTCGGCCTTGATTTCCTTGGCGTGCTGGGCGAAGGCCACGGCATCTTCGGTGCGGATGCCACCGGTGCCGACGATCAGTGGCAGGCGGCCGTTGAGCACGTCCTTGGCCTGGGCGGCCAGCTCGATGCGCTCCTGGGTGGTGTGCGCGTAGTACTCACCGGTGGACCCACCGATGATGACGCCGTGGATTTTCGATTCGACCAGGTATTCGAGGACCTCGGCAAACGCTGCCTTGTCGATCGAGCCGTCCGCAGCCAGCGGAGTGATTGCCGGGGTGTAGATGCCTTCGAATTTCACGGTGAGTTCTCCAGTGCTTTGATCAGTAGAGGCCGCCGCGGATCGACGCGGCGGCGGGTGTCATGGGTTCAGCCCAGCGAAGCGGCCTGTTGCAGGTTCAGCGAGCGGGTTTCCGGGGCCAGGGCGATGGAAAAGGCCAGGCCGACGAAGGTCACGGCAGCGGCGGCATACATGGTTGCGCCGATGCCATAGTTGTCGAGGGCGATGGGCACCAGCCAGGTACCGACCGCTGCACCGACCCGCGACATGGAGGTGCCCACGCCCACGGCGCCGGCACGAATTTCGGTGGGGAACAGTTCGTTGGGGTAGACGAGTTGCAGCACCTGGGCACCGCCGATGAACAGCGCATAGGCACCGAACAGCACCAGGATGAGCATCTCGTTGCCACTGCTGAAGGCCCCCAGCCCAAGCAGCGCCAGCCCCGACCAGAAGAAGCTGTGCAGCAGCGTGGTACGCCGGCCAATGGTATTGAGCAGGCGAGTACCGATGATGCAGCCGACCACGAACAGGAATGTGATGGCGACCGAACCGATCGACGCCCAGTCGCCCTTGAGGTTGAGCGCGCCCAGCACCCTCGGGGCAAAGGCATAGACGGCAAACACCGGGATCACCGAGCAGGTCCAGAACATGGTGACGAACAACATGCGTTTGCCGTAGCCGGAGTGCAGCAGGCTGAAGAACGACAGTTTGCGGGCCTTCGGCTCCTCCGGCAGGTTGCCCAAGCAGAAGTCGTTGCCGTAGACCCGTTTGATCACCTGCTCGGCTTCGGCCGAACGGCCCTTGCTGATCAGCCAACGCGGCGACTCCGGGGTGCCCAGGCGGATGGCGAACAGCAACGCACCGATCACGGCGGCACTGGCCAGCACCAGCCGCCAGGCATCGTCACCGCCGTGCAACAGGATGGCCTGACCGATGACATAGGCGGTAGCCGCGCCGGCGAACCACAGCACGGTCAGGGTGGCCAGGCGTGGGCCGCGGTTCTTCTTGGGCAGGAACTCCACCAGCAACGAAGTCGCCACCGGGTATTCGATGCCCACGGCGATGCCGATGGCAAAGCGCAGCATGAACAGCGCCAGCGCCGACTCCACCCAGAATTGCGCGACCGAGGACAGAATGAACAGGGTCGGCCCGACGAAGAACACGCGTTTGCGGCCGAAGCGGTCGGTGAGCCAACCGCCGAAGAAGCCGCCAAAGAAAATGCCGATCAGCGCCGAGGCGGCAATCATGCCCTGCCAGAAGCTGGTCAGGTTGAGGCCGGCAGACATCTGCACCATGGCCACGCCGATGATGCTCAACACATAGCCATCGACGAACGAACCACCGCCGGACCGCAGCGTCAGCAACTGGTGAAAGCGGTTGATCGGTACATCTTCAATCGAAATATTCGGACTTGTCATTATTGTTCCTACCCATCATTTGCCTGCACGTTTTCAAGGCGAGCGCACCCGCGAAACTGAAAACTTCTTCAACTTCGGGTGACCGGACTGCGCATCTCGATCATCAAGTTCGGGCAAAGGGAGCCCGTATCGGTCAAATACGACCGACGTCAAATATTCAATGGCCTAACGTATATAAACGATCAGCTTTCTTTGCCCGCGCGCATTTGCCCCCACATCAGGTTGGCGTTCAAACCCAAGGAAACCAAAGGCTGCGGCGGATTCGCGCAAGGTCCGGGGGCATTGAGCAGAAATTCGATAAGTTCGTGCTTGTCCCCCGCCAGCCAATCGGCCAGCAACTTACCGGTGACCGTGCCACGTGTAACACCCAGGCCATTGCAGCACAGTGCGCCCACTACATTCGGCGCCAACTTGCCGAAGAAGCCCATGTGGTTGCGCGACAGTGCCAGCGCACCGCCCCAGGTATATTCGACGTTCACCTCGGGCAACATCGGAAAGCGTCGGGCAAACGAATCGCGATGACGCTCGACGAAGCGTGCAAGGTATTTACGGTTGCTGCGCCCATCGGGGTTGTAGCTGAAGCTGTTGCGGATCAGCAGGCGATTGTCGACGGTGCGGCGCAGGGTGGTGCCGAACGGGTCTGCCGGGATCACGCCCCAGTGCGCCTTGCCTCCCAGGCGAGCCTGTTCTTCCTCGGTCAGCGGGCGGGTGATGCTGGCGTAGGTGAACACCGGCAGCATGCGGCCTTTGAGGAACCCGAAGCTCATGCCGAAGGCGTTGGTGGTAAGCACCAGCTTGTCGGCCGTGATCGAACCGTTGGCGTGGCGCAGCACCACCTTGTCACCGTACTCGACGTCGGTGATCGGGGTGTTTTCATAGAGGGAGACGTTGCTCGGCAAACTGTCGGCCAGGCCCTTCACCAGCGCCGAGGGCTGCAGCAGCGCTGTGCCGGGGGTGAACAGGCCCTTGCGGTAGAAGTGCGTGCCGATGTGCTCCGGCAGGTCGCGCCCTTCAATTACCTCGTAAGGCTGGCCGAGCTTGTCCAGGCCGCGGCGGTAGGCATCCAGCACGGCGATGCCGCGGTCTTCGATGGCTGCCTGGTATTTGCCGCAGTGGCGAAACTGGCACTCGATGTCATGGCGCTCGATCAGCTCTTTGAGGTAGGACTGCCCGCCCAGGTTGAGCTTGAGTACAGTCTTGGCAATACCGATGTCGCCAATGTAGTCCTCGGCACCGATGTCATGGGGCAGGTCGATGGCAAAACCGGCATTGCGCCCGGAAGTGCCGAAACCGACCTCCTGGGCCTCGATCAGTATGATCTCGTCATGCGGGAAGTTCGTTGCCAGCTGGCGCGCCGCAGCCAGGCCAGTGAAGCCGGCGCCGACCACCACCCAGCGCGCCTGGCTATGGCCATTGTGGGCCGGGCGCGGTGTGCGCGGTTCGCTCAGGTGATACCAGCCACAGGTGGCATCATCGGCAGGTAACGAACTTATTCTTGTCATGTCACTAACCTGGATCGTGTTGTTGACGAGCGGTCAGCGCCAGCGGCGAGACCTGGTGAACTCATAGTTGAAGAGGTACATCCAGCCCTTGCGGGGCGGCGTATTCGGCCATGCGCCGACGCGACAGCTCGAAGTGCTCGCGCACCAGTTGCCCGGCGGCCTGCGGGTCGCGGCGCTCGATGGCCTGGATCATCTGGTCGTGCTGATCGCAGGCGGCCTCGAGGTCGCGCTGCATGTCATCGGTGGTCGGGTGGCGATAGAAGATCTTGCCCAGCCGGGTATGGTCGATCAGCAGGCGACGCAGGCTCGGCATCAGGTAGTCGTTGTGCGCCATCTTGCCAATTTCCAGGTGAAAGGCGTCGTTGTAGAGCACGCGGTTTTCCACATCGCGCTCTTCGATAGCCTGGCGGAACTGCGCCTGGATGGCCTTGAGCACTTCGATTTCGGCTTCGCTGGCGTAAGTGGCGGCCAGTTGGGTAGTGGCGATGTAAATGAGAGGGGCGGCAACAAAGAAGCTGTGCAGCGAGTCGTGGTTCATCGCGGCAACCCGCGGTGCGCGGTTGGCTTCCAGCTCGATGTAGCCTTCAGCGGCGATCTGGCGCAGCAGCTCACGCACCGGGGGGCGCGACAGGCCGAACTCGTCGCACAGCGCCAGTTCGTCCACTACCGCGCCAGGGGCCAGTTCCATGCTGAGGATTCGGCGGCGCAGCGCTTCGGCGAGGACGGCCTTGCGGTCCTGCGGCACCTCTGCACTGATCGGTTGAACGGTGGCATTCATGGCGGCCTTCTTTGTTGTCATAGCGCTGTGTCTACTATTTGTATAACGACTATAGGGCACTGTTAGACAATGTGTCTACAGCATTTTCGATGAACGGTGAAATTGCTGGAAGCCCCTGATTTAAAGGGCTCGAGCGAGATTTAAGGTGAGATTAAACACCCTTGAAGCTGCATTGCCAAACCGGACAGGTAATTATCCAGACAAGACACTTGCGCACGAAGCGCGCGCCAACGCCAGGGTCAGCGACACCTCCATGCGATGCTGCGGCATCACGAACAGGGGCCCCGGGCGAACACGATGTTGCCCCAATCCGCCACGCATTTGACCAGACCTGACATTGGCCGAGGCAAAGACGTCGCGCTGCGCAGCCTTCACCGCCTATCGCGCTACCGCTCGGCACATCGACTGAACGGCGCGGGCTGCGGGCGAGTCAGCTGCTTACACTTCACAGGGAGGGCTTGCCATGCTCGATATTCATTCCACATCGGCATCACCGGAACACAATGTCCAGGGCCTGGAGCGGGTCGGTTCACTGGCCGGCGGCGCGCTGATGTTCAGCAAGGGCCTGCGCCACGGCGGCCTGATCGGGCTGCTGCAGATGGTGGTGGGCGGCATCGCGGTGGCGCGCGGCGTCAGCGGGCATTGCGCGACCAAGACCTGGTGGCAGCAGCATCGTCAGGAATATCACCGCTTGCGTTCGGACATCGAGCGCAGCGCAGAAGAGTTGCAGGCACTCAAGCGCAGTGCCGATGCGGCGACGCGCGGGGTGACGGTGACGGGGAAAGATCCGCTCACCGGTAGTTGAGGGGTTGCCTGTACTGGCCCTTTCGCGGCACCCGCCCGCGAAGAGGCCAGTACTGGCACCAGGGGCACTAGCGAAGTGCCTTGCTCTGCAACACCTCGGACCGCCGCCCCAGCACGTTCTCGCTGATCTGCACGAACTCCTCGGTACTGACCTTGGGCAAGCGCATCAATGCCTGCGTCACATCGTCCAACGACCGCTTGGCCTGGGTGTGGATGCGGATTTCCTTGTCCAGCGCCTGCAACAGCAACACCCCACGCGCCACCTGGGCCGGGCTTGCATGCTCGCCGCGCAGTTGGGTGACCTTAGCGCCCTGCTTCTGCAAACGCGCCTGCCACACCTGGTAACGGTCATCGCTCACGCCCCCGGCCCGACGCAGCAGTTCATTGGCGTAATAATCGGTGAGGCTCTGGCCCAGCCACTCACTGTCGGCACTCACGCGGATCTGCGCAAAGAGCTGCACCAGTTCGCGCAGCAACGGGCTGCTGCCATTTTCGCTAACCATGGGCCGTGTACTGTGCACGTACAGCGAACCGCGTGCCGACATCGCTCCGCGCCACATGCCATCCCGGGCACCGATCAGCAGCAGTTTGGGCGGGTTGCGCGGGAACACGGCCTGCAAGTGCGGCCAGACGAAGGTCAGCAAGGTCAGGTTGTCCATCCGCCGCATGCCCTGCCCCACCGGTGCCGCCACCGTCACATCGGTTTCGCCCAGGCGGGCGCGGCGGCTGCCCAGGTCACCCGCGAGCATCCAGCCTGTCGGGCGATCAAACAGGCGCGAGACGTTGTCGATGCGGAACTTGTCCTTGCCAACCCGCGGCCAGGAGGTTTCGATGCTCTTCCAGCCTTCGGGGAGGTCGACCGACAGGCGCGCCACCAGCTCGGTGCCGTCTTGCTGGTCAAGCCGTGCCGGTGGCACCAGCTGGTCGCCAAGGAACAACGCCCAATGCGGCGTAATGCGCGAGGAATAGGCGCCGCTGCGCAGCTTCTGGTCCAGCTTCACCCGGTAGCTGAGACTGGTCTTGCCCGCCGCCGGGTGCCACACACCGCGCTCGCCCTGCACCTGCCACTGGCCGTCAGCCTGGAAGCCGCTGTAGGCACCCACCTTGCCCAGGTCGAAGTCGAGGCTGCGCACGGCGCTGCCTTCGGCCAGGGTCAAGCGTACTTCGGCCTGGCCATTGGCGGGCAGCAGGCGGACCTGGTAGTCGAGGTCGACTTTTTTCGCCCAGGCCGGCTGACTGGCCATGAGGCCCAGGAGCAGCAACAACTGGCAACGCATACAGAAACTCCTTGTTCCCCAGAGGCGACGGCCCGCGCCGCTCAGCTGGCGCGAAAGATCAGGTGGTCTTCCCAGTCGTCTTCGTCCACATCCTGCTCCCTGAGCATACGCCCCGACTGGGAAATGCGCTGTTCATGCACCTGTTGGCGATCGCCACAGACCAGGTGGTGCCAGGCCGGCAGGTCCTTGCCCTCGCTGACCAGGCGATAACCGCAGGTGCTCGGCAACCACTTGAACTGGTCGGCCTTGCCCGGGGTGAGCTGGATGCAGTCGGGCACCTCGGCGAAGCGATTGGGGTAGTCGCTGCACTGGCAGGTGTTCAGGTCCAGCAGCTTGCAGGCGATGCGCGTGTAATAGACGCTGTTGTCGTCCTCGTCCTCGAGTTTTTGCAGGCAGCACAGGCCACAGCCGTCACACAGCGACTCCCACTCTTGCGGGTCGAGTTGTTCGAGGGTCTTGCGCCGCCAGAACGGCGCACTTTCAGCGATCATCACACGGGTTTCCTGCAGTCATCTTGAGGCCGCGGCGCGCGGCGGCGCCAGTCTAGAGCCTGGCCTTCGGCAACGCCAGACCGCTTGTCAGTACCGAGCGGACGCAGTAGCGTGCGCTCTTTCCCCTCAGTTGCAGGAACAGCCATGAGCGCCAACCCCCGCATCGCCGATTACGCCATCAACGAACAGTTCATCAATCGCTGGTCGCCACGTGCCTTTACCGCCGAGCCGATCAGCGAAGAAACCCTGCTGAGCTTCCTCGAAGCCGCCCGCTGGGCGCCGTCGGCCTACAACTCGCAACCGTGGCGCTTCCTCTACGCGCGCCGCGACACGCCGAGCTGGGAGCGTTACCTGAGCCTGCTGGTGCCGTTCAACCGCAGCTGGGCGCAGCAGGCCTCGGCGCTGGTGCTGATCATCTCCAAAACCACCTTCGCCGCCCCGGGCGCCAGCGAAGAAAAGCCGGCCCTGTGGCACACCTTCGACACCGGTTCCGCCTGGGGCCACCTGGCGCTGCAGGCGAGCATCAGCGGCTGGCATACCCATGGCATGGCCGGGTTCGATCAGGAGCTGGCACGCAAGGAATTGAAGATTCCTGATGGGTACGTGCTGCATGCCATGGTGGCGATCGGCAAGTTGGGCGACAAGGCGAGCCTGGACGAAGGCCTGCAGGCGCGCGAAGTGCCAAGCCCGCGCCGGCCGCTGAGCGAGCTGGCAGCTGAGGGGGATTTCAGCCTGTAAACAGTGTTGTATACCCTGGCCTCTGTGGGAGCGGGCTTGCCCCGTGAAGAGGCCAGCACAGCCACCTTTTAATCAATAACCCCGAGCGAAATCCACTTCCCCACGCAACCCCTGCCCGGCCTGATACTCGCGCACATTCTCGACAAACAACCGCACCATCGCTGCCGGCGAGGTGGGCGCCGAGCTGTGCCCGGTCAGCAGCAAGCCCCAGGCCGTCCAGAACGGGTGGCGCTGCGGCAGCGGCTCCTGCCGACACACATCGATCACCGCGCCTGCCAGGTACCCCTCTTTCAGGGCCTCGACCAGGTCGGCATCGACCACCGCCACCCCGCGCCCGGCATTGATGAACAGTGCGCTGGGCTGGAAGCACTTGAACAACGCGGCGTCGTACAGGTCATGGGTGGCGGGCGTATCCGGGAGCAGGTTGAGCACGTAGTCAGCCTGCCCGACCATGCGCGGCAACTCCGCCAACCCGGCCACTTCCACAAACGGCGCCTGCTCACGGGCCGTGCTGGCGATGCCATACAGGGTTACGCCAAACGGCTGCAGGAACTCGGCCACGCACTGGCCAATATCACCGGTGCCGACGATCAGCACCTTGCGCCCTTCAAGCGTGCGCCCCGGGCGGTCGTCCCAACGGCGCTCGACCTGGCTGACCAGCCGCGACAGCACTTCCCGCTCGTGCCCCAGCATGTAGGTGAGCATGTACTCGGCCATCACCTGGCCGAAGATGCCAACCGCACGGGTCAGCCGATAATCCCTGGGCAACCCCTCGGCCAGCAACGGCGTGATGCCGGCCCAGGTCGATTGCATCCAGGCCGGCTGGTGGCCTTGGCGCAGCAGGCTCGCCAGCAGGTCCGGCTGGCCCAGCCAGACCTGGCACTGCGGGGCCTGCCGGGCCAGTTCGGCGGAGTCGCCGCTGGTCAGGATTTCCAACTCCGGGGCAGCTTCGCCCAACAGCCGGGCGTAGGTGGCATGATCCTGTTCAGCGATCAGAACGCGCATCAAAGTGACAACCTTGGCAGACAACGAAAGCAGCCCGCCATGCGGGCCACCTGGGTATATGAGGGGACCGGGCCTGGGTCAGACCGGGTCGTTGCGGCGCAGCAGCTCTTCGGGCAGGTGCTCGATGTACTCGTCTTCGGCCGGCGGCATCTGCAGGTGATAGCCCTGCGTTTCCAGGTTATCCAGCACTTTGACGATGTCTTCGCGGGCCAGCGTGCGTTCGGGGGTCAGTACCAGGTCGAAGGCGTGCACGGGCTTGCCGAAGAACGGCAGCAGCGCCTCAGGCACGCGCTCCAGGCCTTCGGCCTTGAGCACGTAGAGGTACATTTCGTTTTTGCGGGGGCTCTTGTAGATCGAGCAGATACGTTTCATCGGGTCTCTCCGGCGCCTGCCAGGTCGTCCAGCAGGGCCTGGCCCATCCGCTCACGGCGCCAGCCGCGCAGCGAATCGGGCAGTTGATAGGGGCCGTTGGGGTAGCCACTTTTCAGCAGGGCTTCCAGGGCTTTCTTGCGCAGCATCAGCTCCGGGGCGATGCCAAGGCGCTCGCCTTCGGCCTGGCCGATGGCGCGCAGGCGCTTGAGAATGCCGGCGGCTTCGATCGGCAGCGGCTCGGGCAGCGTGGCCGGCCATTGTTCAGGCGCCAGGCTGGCCGCACGCTTGATCAGCTCGATCAGCACGGCGCCGTCCTGACGGATGGTGCGCGGGTGCATTTCCTCGATCTTGGCCAGCGCCGACAGGTTGTCCGGTTGACCCTTGGCCATGGGCCACAGCGAGTGCTCCTTGAGGATGCGGTTGCGCGGCACATCGCGGCTACGGGCTTCACGCTCGCGCCAGGCGCACAGTTCGCGCAGCACCGCCAGTTGCTGGGGGCGCAGCTTCCAGGCCAGCTTGACATCGCGGTACAGGCTCTCGGGCTCGACTTCACGGCGCAGGGCCGCGACCAGCTCGGCGCCGTCTTCCAGCACCCAGGCGTACTTGTCGTCGGACAGCCGTGGGCGAAGGGCCTCGAACAGCTCGGCCAGGTGCACGGCATCTTCGGCGGCATAGCTGACCTGGGTGTCCGACAGCGGACGCTGCAGCCAGTCCGAGCGGGTCTCGCCCTTGGGCAGCTCCAGGCCCAGTACTTCCTGCACCAGGCGCGAATAGCCCATGGAGAAGCCCAGGTTCAGGTAGCCCGCGGCAAGCTGCGTATCGAACAGCGGCTGCGGCAGCTTGCCGGTCAGGCGCAGCAGTACCTCAAGGTCTTCGCTGCAGGCGTGCAGCACCTTGACCACGCCAGCGTCGTCGAGCAATTCGCCCAGCGGCCGCCAGTCGCCGATCAGCAACGGGTCGATGAGGAAAGCCCGCTCGCCGTCGCCGATCTGGATCAGGCCGGCTTTCGGGTAAAACGTGTCGACCCGCATGAATTCGGTGTCGAGCGCCACGAAGGGCAGCTTGCGCCACTTCTGGCAGAGTTCGGCCAGGGTCTGGTCGTCACGGATCCAGTGTATTTCGATGGCCACGAGGCTCTCCCACAAACATTGGCGCGCAGTATATACGGCGCGGGCACTGCGGGTGAAACCTGGCGACCGCCGTGCCCTCGCGGATATTGAAAGCGTAATCGATCAGCGCTTGGCCGCCAGCCATGGGCGGCAGCTGGCAAATATGTCCAGCGACTGCTGGTAGACCTGGGTATGCACTTGCAGCAGGCCCAGCATGGAGTGGAACAAGTTGTCCTGCGACAGCGGCGCATCGCTGAGCTTGGCCAGGCAATCGGTGTCCAGGCCGAAGTCTTCCTTGTAGCTGTCGGAGAACCAGGTCAGCAGCGGCACGTGTTTCTGCTGGTCGGGGGCAATGGCGTACGGGGTGCCGTGCAGGAACAGGTTGTACTCCCCCAGCGACTCGCCGTGGTCGGAGAGGTAGATCATCGCCGTGTCGACCTTGTCCTGTTTGCTGCGCAGGGTGTCGATCAACGAAGCCAGCACCTTGTCGGTATAGGCCAGCGTGTTGTCGTAGCCGTTGATGATTTCCTGTTCGCTGCACTGGTTCAGGGCGTTGCTCTGGCACACCGGGGTGAAGCGTTCGCTGCCGCTGGGGTAGCGCTTGAAGTACTCCGGGCCGTGGCTGCCCATCTGGTGCAGCACCAGCACAGTGTCCTTGTCGAGGTTGTCGATCAGCTCGCCCAGGCCCTGCAGGAGGATTTCGTCGTGGCACTCACTGTTGGCGCACAGCGCCGGGTCCTTGAGGTTGCTGACATCGACGAACTGCACGCGGTCACAGGTGCCCTTGCAGCCTGACTGGTTGTCACGCCACTCTACGGCCAGGCCGGCGCGCTGAAGGATATCCAGCAAGCCTTCGCGGTTCTTCGCCACGCGGGCATCGTAGTCCTTGCGCGGCATGCCGGAGAACATGCACGGCACCGAAACCGCTGTTTCAGTCCCGCAGGAGCGCACATCGGAGAACGCCAGCAAGCCCTGTTGCCTGGCCAGGTTGGGGGTGGTTTCACGGCCATACCCGAGCACGCCGAAATGGTCCGCCCGTGCACTTTCACCCACGACCAGCACCGTCAGCGACTTGCGCTCATGATGCTGCCAGGCGGCATCACGCCGGGCATCGGTACCGTAACTCTGGAACGGCCTGGCTGCAGTACCCACCCGCTCACCGACATAACCGATGGAAGCCCCCACGATATTGCTCGGCGTGAGCATCAGGCGCAGTTCATGGTGATTGCGAAACAGCGAAGACAGCCCCTGGTAGTTGACCAGCGCCACCGAGCCCAATGCCACCACACAGGCACCGCTGACCACCAGCTTGCCGAGCACTTCACGGTGCCAGGCCCGGTAGGCGATGGGGGCTTTCCACAGTAACAGTGACGGCAGTACACCGAGCAATACTATATAAGCGGCAAACTTGAAAGCGAGCAGATCGCGCACTTCCGTTACATTGGTTTCGGCCAGATTACGGAACATGCCGGCATCGATAAGTACGCCGTATTGATTCATGAAGTAAGCGACACCGGCACCGCTCATGAACAACACGATCAATAGCGGTTTCAATACATAACGAAAAGCAAACAGCGTCAACACCAGATTGAACGCGAACAACATCAACGCGGCGAACGCCAGGCTCAGCCACAGCCCAGGCAAACCGGCCGGCACCACCTGCTGCAGGTGCTCCCACAAAAACACGTTGAAGCCAATCAGCAGGTAAACACTGGCCAGCAGCGTGACCCATTCAGTCCGCAGGGATTTGAAGTTCAACATGGGTGTTTAATCCAGAGTGTTTATCAACCCTCGGCCGTTTGGCACCGTGGGAAAGTTGGCGCAACTGTAGAAACCGGCTCCTCAAATTTTTGTGAAAAATTAGGTGACAATTAGTCCGAAACGGCCATTTTCATGAACGGATTGCAATCAGTTCAGCGGCCATTCAGGAAACCGACGAATAAACCGCCAGTTGCGCAACGGTATCCCGACTGGCTAACATCCGGTAACGATTCTCACTTACGCGCCGGTATCCCATGCACTCCGCCGACTCACCCAGCCCGTACCCGCTAGAACAGCTGTACAACGAGCACCATGGCTGGCTGTTCGGCTGGCTGCGGCGCAAGTTGCGCTGTTCGCACCGCGCGGCGGACCTGATGCAGGACACCTTCGTGCGCATTCTCGCTTCGCGCGACGCCCTGCTGGGCATGCGCGAGCCGCGAGCCTACCTGAGCACCACGGCGCGACGGCTGATGATCGACCAGGCGCGTCGCCAGCAGATCGAGAGCGCTTACCTGGCGGAGCTTGCCTTGACCGTCGATGCCCTCGAAGGGCATCAGTCGCCAGAACGTATCCTGGTCACCCTCGAAGCGCTTGAGCAGATCGCCTTCCTGCTCGAAGGCCTGCACCACAATACCCGCCAGGCCTTCGTCGGCTACTACCTGGACGAACTCAGCCAGCCGCAGATCGCTGAACGCCTGGGCATCTCGCCACGCATGGTGCGCAAGCACCTCGCCCAGGCACTGGTGCATTGCCACCAGGCGCTGGACCTCGGCGAGGGTTGAGCATGGCCTCGATCGAGGAGCAGGCAGCGGAGTGGGTACTGCGCCTGGGCGAGGAGCCACTGAGCGCAGACGAGCAGCGCGAGCTGGACGTTTGGCTGCTGGCCGACCCCCGCCACCGCGCAACCTTGCAGCGCATGCAAAGTGTCATCAGCCAGCTGCAGGGCCTGCGCGAACAGCGCGGCCCGGCGGCTGCAGCGCTGGCCACGGGCAGGCCGACGGTGCGGCGCACAGCAATGGCAAGGCGCACGCTGTTGGGCTTGGCCCTGGCCGGGCTACTGTTCGGGGGCCTGCGTGTCGATGGCTGGCAACCCGGGGACTGGCTGGCAGACCTGCACACCGCGCCCGCGCAATGGCGCAGTGAAACCCTCGAGGACGGTTCTCGCCTTACCCTGGCCGGCAATTCGTCGATCGACGTGCACTTCACCGCCGGCGAGCGGCGCCTGCGCCTGTTGCGTGGCCAAGTGTTAGTGGATGTCGCCCACGACACGGCGCGGCCGTTCGTGGTGCAGACCGACGAAGGCAGCTTCCGTGCGCTGGGCACGCGTTTCGTGGTCAGCCAGGGCAGCGGACGCAGCGAACTGACCATGCTCGCATCGCAGGTCGAAGCACGCAGCGCCCAGGCTGGCGGGTATCTGGTAGCCGGCCCCGGCGAGCGGGCCTGGGTCGAGCGCGAACGGGTCGGGCCGCTGCCGGCCATCGACCCACAACGCATCGAACTGGCCTGGCAGCGACACCAGCTAGTGGCCGATGGCATGCCCCTGGACCAGGTGCTCGATGCCCTGGCCGCGCAGCGCAGTGGGTTGCTGCGCTACGACCGCCAGACACTGCACGGCATCACGGTGTCGGCCGTGCTGCCGCTGGATGACAGCCAGCGTGCACTGCAACTGCTGGCCGAGGCCCTGCCGATTCGCATCAAGCGGCTCGGCCCCTGGTGGACCACGGTCGAGCGCGTGCACAGCACACATTGAATCGCCGTGGTTCCGCTTCTTGCGCGTGGCCCGTCAATCAACAGGCCAACAGATCAAGAAAGGAGCCACACCACCATGCGCCGATTCCCTGGCCGCCCCCTCCTCAGCCCGCTACCGCTGTGCCTGCGCCTCGCTTGCGCAGGGCTGGCCGCGCCGGTGCTGGTTGCCCCTGCCCTGGCCCAGGACGAAGCCCGCCAGCATTACGACGTGCCCGCCGGCAACCTGGCCGAAGCCTTGAATCGCTTCGCCCAGCAATCCGGCGTGGCCGTGGTGTTGCAACCCCAGGACCTGGCGGGTCGCCGCAGCGAAGGCCTGCACGGCCTGTATTCGGTGGACAGCGGTTTCGCCGTGCTGCTGGCCGGCAGTGGCTACCGCAGCGCGCGCAGCGCCAACGGTTACCGCTTGGTGGCCGAGCCGCAGGCGGCAGAGGCCAGGGTAATGGAGCTGACCGCGACCACGGTGGCCGGCCAGGGCATGGGCGAGAGCACCGAGAACACTCGCTCCTACGCCCCGGGGCTGATCAGCGTCGGCTCCAAGACCCCCATCAGCGTGCGCGAGACGCCGCAATCGGTGTCGGTGGTGACCCGCCAGCTGATCGAAGACCAGCAGCTCACCGACATCAACCAGGCGATGAAGGTGACCCCGGGGATCATCACCCAGAGCACCACCGTGCGCACCCAGGACTTCATCTCGCGCGGCTTCTCAATCCAGAACCTGCAGATCGACGGCGCCGCGCCGCAGTCTTTGGGCACGTCGATGGGCTCGTTCTACTCCTCGAACATCTTCGACCTGGCCGAGTTCGACCACGTCGAGGTGCTGCGCGGTGCTGGCGCGCTGTTCGGCGGCACCGGCGACCCGGGCGGCATGATCAACCTGGTGCGCAAGCGCCCTACCGCCTACAACCAGTTCAAATTCACCCTGTCCGCCGGCAGCTGGGACAACTACCGCCAGGAGATCGACCTGTCCGGCCCGCTGGGCTGGGATGGCCGCTTGCGCGGACGCCTGGTGGTGGCCAACACCGACCGCCAGTACTTCATCGACAACCGCGCCAGCGAAAAGCCGCTGGTGTATGGCGTGTTCGAAGCCGATGTGACCGACGACACCATGCTCACCTTCGGCGTGCGCTACAACAAGGCCCACGAAACCGGCACCCAGAGTTCTGTGCCGCGCTACGCCAACGGCGCCGACCTGGGCCTGCCACGGCATACCGGCCTGACCCAGAACTGGTCCTACATCGACGTGACGGCGCGCGAGTACTTCGCCAAGCTCGACCACCGTTTCAACGATGACTGGAAGCTCAACCTCAGCTACACCAACATTTGGGACCTGGGCCTGTTCAAGACCGCCTCCACGCTGAACGCGGTCAACCCGGTGACCGGCACCGGCGCGACCTGGTACGGCACCCTCAGCCGCCAGGAGAATGAACAGCACCTGTGGGACGGCAACCTGGCCGGGCACTTCCAGGCCTTTGGCCTGGACCACGAGCTGACACTGGGCGCCGACTACCAGAAAATCGACAGCCGCTGGCTGGGCACTGCGGCGCACGCCGACGCAGGCAGCCCGGCGAATGTGTTCGACCCCGACAGCAGCCCGTTCCCCGACCAGTCCAGTGCGCGCAACTACACCCGCGACTACAGCCCCAACTCCCAGCGCCAATACGGTCTGTATGCCAGCTTGCGCCTGCAGTTGGCCGAGCCGTTGCACTTGGTCGTCGGCGGCCGCGCCCAGCGCTACCACTTCTGGCAGACCTACCGCACACTCAGCAATGGCAACTGGAACACCGTTTCCAACCCTGAGCAGCGCATCGGCACCAAGGTCACGCCGTTCGGTGGCCTGGTCTATGACGTGAACGAGCAATGGTCGGCTTACGCCAGCTACTCGGAAATCTTCAAGCCGCAGTCCAACCGCCTGGCCGGCCCGCAGAGCAGCAGCAACACCCTCGAACCGATGACCGGCAAGACCTACGAGACGGGCCTGAAGGGCGAACTGTTCGACGGCGCGCTGAGCACCAACCTCGCGCTGTACTACACCACCCGTGAAAACGAGGCCGTGCAGGACCTCGCCTACCCGCAACAGAGCGCGCTGTTCTCCGGCAGCTGCTGCTACCAGGCCAGCGGCAAGGTAGTGAGCAAGGGTGTCGACCTGGAAGTCTCCGGCGAGCTGCTGCCGGACTGGATGCTGATCGGCGGCTACACCTTCAACCTCAACCGCAACCGCACCTCGGGCTCGGCGCTGAACACGGTCATGCCCAAGCACCTGTTCAAGCTCTACACCACCTATCGCCTGCCAGGCGTGCTGAACGACTTCAAGGTTGGTGGCGGCGTGCAGGTGCAGAGCGCCACGTATGTCAGCGGCACCGCCAGCAGCGTCGACAGCACCGGCAAGGTGATCGCCGCCTCGGTACCGTTCGACTATGCCCAGGCCGGCTATGCGATCTGGAATGGCCTGGTGGAGTACCGCATCGACGACCACTGGGACGTGACGCTCAACGGCAATAACCTGTTCGACAAGAAGTACTACGAGACTGTGGGCACTTCGACCTATGGCAACTACTACGGCGAACCACGCAACTTCATGCTGACCCTGCGCGGCAGTTACTGAAGGGTCGGGGGCGGTTGTTGCCCCCGGCACTCGTCAAGCTCGGCCCGAGCCGATGCTTGCCTTGGCATAGGGCTCGCGGTCGATATCGAGGACTTCCACGCACAGCTGCAGGTCCACGCCCTCCTGCTGCGGGACGGCTTCACGCAACACTTCAAGCAAGCTGGCTGACAATTGTTGCTTCACCTCGTGCGAGCGCCCGCTGAGGATGGCCAGGCGCACATGGGCAAACGCCCGCTCACCCAGGCCGGTGCCAACCCGGTAATGGCTGAATGCCTGGGCGCGGCTTTTGATGTCCGCCTCGTCGCCAAACTGGCCGCTGCCAAACAGGGCGTGGTTCAGGCGCAGCAGCAGCACGTCGACGTTGAGTTCGCGCAGGTTGTCGCTGTATTCCAGGTTCAGGTGAGGCATGGCACAGGTTCCAGGCGTTGGGGAGATCGACAGCCTACCCCCAGTCCCCTACCCGCGCAAAGGCGGCTATCCTCAAAGGTCAGGACCTTAACGACAACCCTGACAGAGGTGAAGAAATGCCAGTTCCGCATGATCTGCTCGCTGACTTGCACGTTACCGCTGATGCATTCCAGGCACTGATAGACAAGGACCAGACGCTGCATGCGCTGCACAAGGAATACAACGCCAAGGACAAGGAGGTGGTCGCCGCCGAAGGCAATGGTACCAACGACGACACCGTCAACCGCCTGCGCAAGGAGCGCCTGCTGATCAAGGACAAGATCGAACGGATCATTCATCCGCCGAAATCTTAATGAATTCGTGCTGAATCAACCGGCCCTATCGCCGGCTGGCAGGCCCCCACAAGTACCGCACAACTTTGTGGGAGCCGGCTTGCCGGCAATAGGGCCACCCGCTTTTACACCGCAGCCGAAGCCCTCAATGCCCCCTCCAGGTCTTCGATCAGGTCGCGGTAATCCTCGATCCCGATCGACAGCCGCAGCAGGCCTTCAGTGATGCCCATCACACCCTTCTGCTCCGGGCTCAGGGAGTTGTGCGACATGCTCCAGGAGTGGTTGATCATGCTTTCCACACCGCCCAGCGAGTCAGCCAGGACAAATACCTGCAAGGCTTCGACCAGACGGTTCAGCGCTGCCCGATCGCCACCCTTGACCTTCATCGCGACAACGGCACCGCCGGCGCGCATCTGGCGCTTGCACAGCTCATGCTGCGGGTGACTCTCCAGGCCTGGGTAATACACCTGCTCGATCTGCGGGTGGCCTTCGAGAAAGCGCGCCACCTGCAGGGCATTGGCGCACTGGCGCTCCATGCGCACGTCGAGGGTTTTCAGGCCACGCAGGGCCAGGTAGCAGTCGAACGGCCCCTGGATCGCCCCCACGGCCATGCTGATCTTGCGCAGGCGCGCCAGCAGGGCGTCATTGGCCGCCACCACCACACCGCCAGTCAGGTCGGAATGGCCGCCGATGTACTTGCTGGCCGAGTGCATCACCAGGTCGACGCCGAGGGTGATCGGCCGCTGATTCCAGGGCGAGCAGAACGTGTTGTCGATGCAGGTGAGGATGCCACGCGCCCGCGCCAGGTCGCAGACGGCCTTGATGTCGACCAGGTGCAGCAACGGGTTGGTCGGTGACTCGATCCAGATCAGCTGGGTTTCGGGCTTGATGGCCGCCGCCACCGCCTCGATATCGTTGAGGTCGACGTACGTGGTGGTCAGGCCCGAAGTGCGCGCGCGGTAGTCTTCAAGGATGCGGAAGGTGCCGCCGTAGACACCGTTCATCACCACCACGTGGGCGTCCTTGGGCAGCAATTCCAGCACCGTGGCCGTAGCGTTGACCCCGGAGGCGCAGGCCACCGCGCCAACGCCTTCTTCCAGCGCCGCGACGCAGCTTTCGTAGGCATGCCGGGTCGGGTTGCCGACGCGGCTGTAGGCGTACTCGGGGTTGTCGTCGAGGCTGCGCTTGATGTACGAGCTGGCAGTGTAGATCGGCGGGAAGATCGCGTTGTCGGCGACGCTGAACTGCTCACCGGCGTGGATGGTACGGGTGGCGAAATTACGCGGCTTGTCGGACATGGTCGGGCCCATTGGCAGATGTAAGGGCGCAACTATCGCACAATCACGCGGCGCGGCAATGCCTGGTGTTGCAGGAAATTTTTCTACCGCTGGGGTACTCTGGGGGAATAATTTTCTGACCGGCCCGTGACCAATATGGACAGCTTCGACCAGCACATTCTTACCCTGCTCCAGCGCGACGCAGCGATCTCGCTGAAGGACCTGGCCGAAGCCGTCAACCTGTCCACCACACCGTGCTGGAAACGAGTCAAGCGCCTGGAAGAAGACGGCTACATCCTCGGCCGCGTCGCCCTGCTCGACCCCGAGCGCCTGGGCCTTGGCCTGACGGTGTTCGTCCAGCTCAAGACCCAGCGCCACGACAGCGCCTGGCTGGAGCAGTTCGCCGCGACCGTGCAGGGCTTCGAGGAAGTGATGGAGTTCTATCGCATGTCCGGGGATTGGGACTACATGCTGCGAGTGGTGGTGGGCGACATTGCGGCCTATGACCGGTTCTACAAAAAGCTGATCACCCGCACCGAGGGGCTGTCCAATATCACCTCCAGTTTTGCCATGGAGCAGATGAAGTACACCACGGCGTATCCGGTGTATAGATCCTGATCGGTGCCGGCCTTATCGCGGTTTCATCCGCGATAAGGCCGGGGAAGGCAAACGATCAATCCGCCGCCAGCACCGCCTCGATCCGGTTGTCAGCCTTGGCTTTCTCCAACCGAATCGCCACGAACTTCGAAGTCGGCGTATAGGTCCCCTCGCCATAACTCTCCAGCGGCACCAACGGGTTGGTCTCCGGATAGTAAGCCGCCGCCTGCCCATCGGGGATGTCGTATGCCACCAGCCGAAACCCTGACACCCGCCGCTCTACACCGTCCTCCCACAGCGACACCAGGTCCACCTGCTCGCCCGGCTCGAAGCCCAGCCGGCGGATGTCCGCCTCGCTGACGAACACCACCTCACGCAGCCCGAACACCCCACGGTAGCGGTCGTCGAGCCCATACAGCGTGGTGTTGTACTGGTCATGCGAACGCATCGTCTGCAGGATCAGGTCGGGCTTCTCGCCCCGCGCCAGCACCTGGGCGTTGACCAGTTGCTCAGGCAGCTGGCTGGCACTGAAACGCGCCTTGCCGGTCGCCGTGCGCCAGTTGCGATCGGCCGCGCTGTTGCCCAGGTGGAACCCCCCCGGGTGCTGCAGGCGTTCGTTGAAGTCGGCAAAACCTGGGATGACATCGGCGATCATGCTGCGAATGCGGCTGTAGTCAGCCACCGCGTACTCCCAGTCGATTGGCTGGTTACCCAGCGTCGCCTTGGCCATGCCGGCAACGATCCACGGCTCCGACCGCATGTGCGGCGAGCGCGGACGCAGTTGGCCATGGGAGATATGCACCATGCTGAAGGTGTCTTCCACGGTCACGCCCTGCGGCCCGCCGGCCTGCAGGTCGATCTCGGTACGGCCCAGGCAGGGCAGGATCAGTGCATCGCGGCCAGTGACCAGGTGTGAGCGGTTGAGCTTGGTGGAAATCTGCACGGTCAGCGCGCAGTTACGCAGCGCCGCGTGGGTACGTGGGGTGTCCGGGGTGGCCTGGGCGAAGTTGCCGCCCAGCCCGATGAACACCTTGGCACGCTGCTCTTCCATGGCCTTGATCGCCAGCACGGCGTTATGCCCGTGGGCACGTGGCACGCGGAAGTGGAAGCGTTTTTCCAGCGCATCGAGCAACGCCGCCTTGGGCTTCTCGTCGATGCCCATGGTGCGGTCGCCCTGTACGTTGCTGTGGCCGCGCACCGGCGACAGCCCGGCACCCGGCTTGCCGACGTTGCCACGCAACAGCTGCAGGTTGACGATTTCCTGCACGGTCGGCACCGAATGGCGGTGCTGGGTAACCCCCATGGCCCAGCACATGATCACCCGCTCGGCCTTGCGGTACATGCGCGCAGCCAGTTCGATCTCGGCCAGGGTCAGGCCGGACTGGTCGACAATGTGCGCCCACGAGGTGGCATCCACCGCCGCCAGGTAGTCATCGACACCGCTGGTCTGTTGCGCGATGAAGGCATGGTCGAAGACCGCAGGTTCACCCTTGGCCTGGGCTTCGCGCTCCCACTGCAGCAGGTATTTGGCCATGCCGCGCAGCGCTGCCATGTCGCCGCCCAGGGCCGGGCGGAAGTACGCGCTGGTGGTAGGTTCAGAGCCGTTGCTGAGCATCTCGAACGGGTGCTGCGGGTGCTGGAAGCGCTCCAGGCCACGCTCCTTGAGCGGGTTGAAGCACACCACCTGGGCACCACGCTTGACCGCTTCGCGCAGCGGTTCGAGCATGCGCGGGTGGTTGGTGCCGGGGTTCTGGCCGATGACGAAGATCGCGTCGGCCAGCTCCAGGTCATGGAACACCACCGTGCCCTTGCCCACCCCGAGGGTCTGCGACATGCCCACGCCGCTGGCTTCGTGGCACATGTTCGAGCAGTCGGGGAAGTTGTTGGTGCCATAGGCGCGGACGAACAGCTGGTAGAGGAACGCCGCCTCGTTGCTGGCCCGGCCCGAGGTGTAGAACTCGGCCTGGTCGGGCGATTCGAGCGCGCGCAAGTGCTTGGCGATCAGGGCGAACGCCTCCTCCCAGGAGGTTTCGACGTAGTGGTCGGTAGCCGCGTCGTAGCGCATCGGATGGGTCAGGCGGCCCTGAAATTCGAGCCAGTAGTCGGTCTGCTCGGCCAGGGCGCTGACGCTGTACTTGGCAAAGAACGCGGGGTCGACCGAACGGCCGGTGGCTTCCCAGTTGACCGCCTTGGCGCCGTTCTCGCAGAACTTGACCATGTCGCTTTCCGGCGACTCACCCCAGGCGCAGCCCGGGCAGTCGAAGCCGCCGTTCTGGTTGGTCTTGAGCATGGCCCGCAGGTTCTTGAAGGCGTTGTCGCTGCCCAGCCAGCTCTTGGTCACGCTTTTCAGCGCGCCCCAGCCGGCGGCCGGCCCCTTGTAGTCCCTGATGTGTTGGTCCTGGCTCATGCGGTCAATCCTCACGCGGGCATCGAAAAGGTGCAGCGGATCGTGTCGTCCGGTGCTTGTTTCCAGCCTATGGATGCCGGCATAGGGCCGTCCAATCGAAATGCCTTACGGGGTGATAAGCCGTTTCGATCATGGAGGGCCGAGATACTTTAGGCCCTTTAAAGATGCGGGCTGCGGTCGTGATAGAGGAGATTGATCAAGCAGTCGGGGAAAGCAATTTGACGGGGAGCACTGCAGGTTATAGCGTGGACCTAGTACCCCTTCCCTGCCGAGCGCGAACGTGGAACAGAACAGCCGGGCCCTGATCGACGGCTTCAATCGGAAAATCGACTACCTGCGGATGTCGGTCACGGACCGCTGCGACTTCCGTTGCGTCTACTGCATGGCCGAAGACATGCAGTTCCTGCCACGCCAGCAGATCCTCAGCCTTGAAGAACTGTTCCAGGTGGCCGAGCGCTTCGTCGCCCTGGGTACCCGCAAAATTCGCCTCACCGGTGGTGAGCCGCTGGTGCGCCAGGGCATCGTCGACCTGTGCGGGCGCATCGCCGCCCTTCCTGGCCTGCGTGAACTGTGCATGACCAGCAACGGCTCGCAACTCGGCAGGCTGGCCCAACCGCTGTTCGACGCCGGGCTGTCGCGCCTGAACATCAGTCTCGACAGCCTCGATACCCAGCGCTTCAAGCAACTGACCCGCACTGGCGACCTCGCTCAGGTGATCGCCGGCATCGACGCCGCCCGCCGCGCGGGCTTCCAGCGCATCAAGCTCAACTGCGTGGTGCTCAAGGGCCGCAACGACCACGAACTGGTCGACCTGGTGCGCTTTGCCATCGACCGCGAGCTGGACATCACCTTCATCGAAGAAATGCCGCTGGGCGTGATCAGCGAGCACGAGCGTGGCGAGTCGTTCTGCTCCAGCGACGAGGTCCGCGCACGCCTGGCCGAGCAGTTCACCCTGGTCGAATCGACCGAGTCCTCGCAAGGCCCGGCCCGTTACTGGCGCCTGGCGGAAGCGGAAAATACCCGCGTCGGCTTCATTTCGCCGCACAGCCACAACTTCTGCGCCACCTGCAACCGCGTGCGCCTGACCGTCGAAGGCCGCCTGCTGCTGTGCCTGGGCAACGAGCACTCGATGGACCTCAAGCAGGTGCTGCGCGCGCACCCGGGTGATGCCGAACGGCTGGAAAAAGCCATCCGCGCCTCGCTGCACCTCAAGCCTTACCGCCACCACTTCGAGGTGGGTGGCGATGTGCAGATCCTGCGCTTCATGAACATGACCGGCGGCTGATCGGCCGCCTCTGGACTTCCATGATCGTCCACTCCCGCCCCGATGTGCTGCGCGTGCTGTTCACCCTCAAGGGGTCGATCGTCAAGCGCATTGCCTTGCGCTGCCTGATGGTCACCTTGCTGGCCGCACTGATCGTGCTGGTCGAGCACCACTACCCGGCGTTTTTCTACCCGGTCAGCGCCACGCCCTTCACCTTGCTCGGCCTGTCACTGTCGATCTTCATGAGCTTTCGCAACAACGCCTGCTACGACCGCTGGTGGGAGGGACGCAAGGCCTGGGGCAAGCTGATCATCGAGACCCGCTCGTTCGCCCGTGAAAGCGTGGTGATTGCCGACGAAGCGCTGCGTGCCGAGTTGCTGCGCAGCCTGTGCGCTTTTGCCCATGCACTGAATGCGCGGCTGCGGTACGAGGATGATGTGGCGGCCGCGCGACCGTGGCTGGCCAACCCTGCCGCGATCAGCGCGCACAATGTCTGTGACGGTATCTTGCGTGAAGTGGGTGGGCAGTGTTCGCGCCTGGCCGAGCAGCAGCAGATCAGCGACTGGCGCTACAGCCTGCTGGAGCAACGCCTGGTCGGGCTGACGGAGGTGCAGGCCACCTGCGAGCGCATCAAGGGCACGCCGTTGCCATTCCCCTATACCCTGCTGCTGCACCGCACCATCTACATCTTCTGCCTGCTGTTGCCGTTCGCCTTGGCCGAGCCGCTGGGCTGGCTGGCACCGCTGTTCACCACCCTCGTGAGTTACACGTTCTTCGGGCTGGATGCGATCGGCAATGAGCTGGAGGACCCGTTCGGGCGGGACGAGAACGACCTGCCAACCGATGCCCTGGTGCGCACGGTCGAGCGCGATGTGCTGAGTGCATTGGGGGTGCAGCCGCTGCCACCGGCATTGCTGCCGGTGGAGCATGTATTGAGTTGAACATTGATGGTGCCAGTGCCGGCCTCTTCGCGGGCAAGCCCGCGAAGAGGCCGGCACTGGTCAGCCACGGCTTTCGCAGGCCTCGATCGGCTTCAGGTGTTTGACAAAGTTACACGGCTGGTGCCGCGCATCCAGCTGCTCCACCAGGATGCCTTCCCACGCCGTGCGACAGGCACCGGTCGAACCCGGCAGGCAGCACACCAGAGTGCCATTGGCCATGCCGGCCAGCGCCCGGCTTTGCACGGTCGAGGTACCGATATCGAGGATCGACAGCGCGCGGAACAGTTCGCCGAAGCCGTCGATGCGCCGGTCGAACAGGCACTCCACGGCTTCCGGCGTGCTGTCGCGCCCGGTAAAGCCGGTGCCGCCGGTGATCAGCACCACCTGCACCTGGTCATCGGCAATCCAGGTCGCAACCTGGGCGCGGATCTTGTACAGGTCATCCTTGAGCAGCGCGCGCGCCACCAGGCGGTGGCCGATCTGCACCGAGCGGCTGGCCAGCAGCTCACCGGAGGTATCGTTGTCGTAGGTGCGGGTATCGCTGACCGTCAGGACGGCGATGTTGAGCGGTACGAAGACCGCGTCGGATTTGACGCGCACGGTGTGGCTCCTTGAGTGGCAGTAGCGCCACGCTAAGGGCACGACTCGGCAGCGTCCAATCGATATGGCGTACTGCCCGATCAATGACATCTATCGCTGACTTGGTTAAGGTCGGCATAACCAGACGCCAGGCACTCCCATGGACATCAAGCAGCTCAAGTTCCTCATCGCCCTCGACCAGACCCGCCACTTCGGCCAGGCCGCGGCGTTGTGCCATATCACCCAGCCAACGCTGTCCATGCGCCTGCGCAACCTGGAAGACGAGCTGGACTTGATGCTGGTCAAGCGCGGCCAGCGCTTCGAGGGCTTCACCGAAGCCGGCGAGCGTATCCTGGCCTGGGCCCGCACCCTGCTCGCCGCCCACGATGGCCTGCAGGCCGAGGCTGCCAGCTGCCGTGGCCAGGTGGTCGGCAGCCTGCGCCTGGGCACGGTGCCGCTGGCCAGTTTCAACCCTATGCAGCTGCTGCTGCCGCTGCGCGAAAAATACCCCGAGCTGCAGTTCCAGCTCAGCTCGCACAGCACCGAGCAGATCATGGATGGCCTGAGCCGCAACCAGCTCGACCTGGGCATCTGCTACCTCGACCAGGTCAACGCCAATTTCTTCGAAGTGATCGAACTGGGCACCACCACCATGGGCCTGCTGCACGACACCCGGCATTTCCAGTTCGAGGCCGACACCCTGCGCTGGGAAGAACTCGGCGAGATTCCGCTGGGCCTGTTGAGCAAAGGCATGCATTACCGACAATCGCTGGACCTGAGCTTGCGCAGCCGCAGCCTGGAGCCGAACGCCGTGCTGGAAAGCGACTCCAGCTTCCAGCTGGTGCAGGCGATCAACACCGGCGTGTGCTGCGCGATCATGCCGCTCGGTTGCGGGCTGGAAGACTTGAGCGACCATATGCGCATCATCCCCATCGCCGACGCCAGCATCCACAGCCCGGTCGGCCTGCTGCTGCGCCGCAGCGAGCCGCGTTCGGCGATCGCCGAGCAGTGTTTCGACGAGGCGAAGTCACTGTTTCAGCCCAGCTGATTCGCCGTCGCCTGACGGTACTGCCTGGGCGTAAAACCGGTCAGCTGCTTGAACTGGCGGCTGAAGGCGCTGTGGTCGGTGTAGCCGCACTGCATCGCCACCTCGGTGATCGGCACATCGCTATGCAGCAAGCGGTGGGCATGCTCCAGGCGCGCCTTGTGGATCATCTGCCGGGGCGTGAGGTGGAACACCCGCTTGCAGTAGCGCTCCAGTTGCGCCACGGAAATCCCGGCGATGCGGGTCAACTCGCCCATGCTGATCGGCTGGTGAAAATGCCGGCGAATGTGCTCGTCCACCGCGGCCAGGCGCTGGTACGCGGGGTGGGTGTCGGCGGCTGACTGCAGGTCTACCGAAATGCCCACCAGGCCGATGATCCGGCCTGCCGGGTCGTACAGCGGGCGCTTGTGCGTCAGGCACCAGCCCGGTTCGCGGCTGCCGTACAGGTGCAGTTCCAACTGGTCTTCCAGTACCAGGCCATCCTTGAGCACGCGGCGGTCCTGCTCGGTGTAACCGGGGCCCAATTGCGCCGGAAAGACTTCGGCGCTGGTCTTGCCCAGCAAGGGTTGCAGGCGCTTGAGGCCGCAGCGCTGGACCAGGGTGGTGTTGGCCAACACGTAGCGGGCGTCAGGGTCCTTGATGAAGATTGCGGCGTTGGGGATGGCGTCGAGGATGGGCAGCAGCAGGGAGACGCCAGCCAACAGCGCCTCAAGGCTTGCGGGGCGGTGCTGGTCCAGGGCCTGGAACAGCGTTCCCAGCGGGTCTTGTGTCATCTCGATTCTCCATGGCGAGGCTACTGGCCCCTTCGCGGGCAAATTCAATACACCTCTAGCGTGCACACCCGCTGTGGCCTTCAGCCTATCCACCTGCCCCGACCCTCCGCCAGCCTTTTGCACAACTGTGCCGATTTCGTCATCCCCCTTGCAGAAAACCATCAAGAACCGTCGCCCCCGATCGGTCCACTCTATGCCCCACGCAAGCCGCCCGATCCCTACAAGAGCGCGGCCCGAAAAGCCGCATCACGTGACATCAGACCTGCCTATCCAAAACCTACAAAAAGGCGCACCCATGTCAGGCAAATTCAAGAAACAGCTGTCATTGCTCGACCTCACCTTCATCGGCCTCGGCGCCATCTTCGGCTCCGGTTGGCTGTTCGCCGCCAGCCACGTCTCGGCCATCGCCGGCCCGGCCGGCATTCTGTCCTGGTTCCTCGGCGGCTTTGCCGTGCTGCTGCTGGGCATCGTCTACTGCGAACTCGGCGCCGCGCTACCGCGCGCCGGCGGCGTGGTGCGCTACCCGGTGTATTCGCACGGCCCATTGCTGGGCTACCTGATGGGTTTCATCACCTTGATCGCCTTTTCCAGCTTGATCGCCATCGAAGTGGTCGCCTCGCGCCAATACGCCGCCGCGTGGTTTCCCGGGCTGACCAAGGCGGGCTCCAGCGACCCGACCGTGCTCGGCTGGGTGGTGCAGTTTGCCCTGCTGGGGCTGTTTTTCGTGCTCAACTACCGCAGCGTGAAGACCTTCGCCAAGGCCAACAACCTGGTCAGCGTGTTCAAGTTCATCGTGCCGTTGCTGGTGATCGGTGTGCTGTTCACCTTCTTCAAACCCGAGAACTTCGAGGTCCACGGCTTCGCCCCGTTCGGCATGTCCGGCGTGGAAATGGCGGTGTCGGCCGGCGGCATCATCTTTGCCTACCTGGGCCTGACGCCGATCATCTCGGTGGCCAGTGAAGTGAAGAACCCGCAGCGCACCATCCCCATCGCGCTGATCCTCTCGGTGCTGCTGTCCACCGCCATCTATGCCCTGCTGCAACTGGCCTTCCTCGGCAGCGTGCCGACCGAAATGCTCAGCAACGGCTGGGCGGCGGTGACCAAGGAACTGGCCCTGCCCTACCGTGACATCGCCCTGGCATTGGGCGTGGGCTGGCTGGCCTACCTGGTGGTCGCCGATGCGGTGATCTCGCCCAGCGGTTGCGGCAACATCTACATGAACGCCACCCCGCGTGTGATCTACGGCTGGGCGCAGACCGGCACCTTCTTCAAGTACTTCACCCGCATCGATGAACAGTCCGGCATCCCGCGCCCGGCGCTGTGGCTGACCTTTGGCCTGTCGGTGTTCTGGACCTTGCCGTTCCCTTCCTGGGAAGCGCTGATCAACGTGGTATCGGCTGCCCTGGTACTGAGCTACGCCGTGGCCCCGGTCACCGTCGCCGCCCTGCGCCGCAATGCGCCGGGCATGCCACGCCCGTTCCGGGTCAAGGGCATGGGTGTGCTCGGCCCGCTGTCGTTCATCATCGCCGCGCTGATCGTCTACTGGTCCGGCTGGAACACCGTGTCGTGGCTGCTGGCCTTGCAGATCGTGATGTTCGTGCTGTACCTGCTGTGCCGCCGGTTCGTGCCGACCGAACACCTGTCACTGGCCCAGCAGGTGCGCTCGTCGGCCTGGCTGATCGGCTTCTACGCCGTGACCATCCTGCTTTCCTGGCTCGGCAACTTCGGTGGCCTGGGCGTCATCGGCCACCCGTTCGACACCGTGGTCGTCGCAGCCTGCGCCCTGGGCATCTACTACTGGGGCGCCGCCACCGGTGTGCCCGCCCACTTGGTGCGCCTGGAGGGCGAGGACGAAAGCGAAGCCGCCGACGCCACCTTCAGCGGCCAGCGCCCTGCCGCCGTCGCCTCCTGACCCTTAGCCAATGGACATGCCCATGAAACACGTTCACGTCATCGACTCGCATACCGGCGGCGAACCGACCCGCCTGGTGATGAAAGGCTTTCCGCAACTGCACGGCCGCAGCATGGCCGAACAACGGGACGAACTGCGCGAGCTGCACGACCCCTGGCGCCGTGCCTGCCTGCTGGAGCCCCGCGGCAACGATGTGCTGGTCGGCGCGCTGTACTGCCCGCCGGTGTCGCCAGGCGCCACCTGCGGGGTGATCTTCTTCAACAATGCCGGCTACCTGAACATGTGCGGCCACGGCACCATCGGCCTGATCGCTTCGCTGCAGCACCTGGGCCTGATCGCGCCGGGCGTGCACCAGATCGACACCCCGGTCGGCCAGGTCAGCGCCACCCTGCATGAAGATGGCGCGGTCACCGTCGGCAATGTGCCGTCCTGGCGTTACCGCCAGCAGGTGCCGGTCGAGGTGCCAGGCCATGGCGTGGTGCACGGCGACATCGCCTGGGGCGGCAACTGGTTCTTCCTGGTTGCCGAGCATGGCCAGCGCATCGAGCTGGACAACCGCGAGGCCCTCACCGAGTACACCTGGGCGATGCTCAAGGCCCTCGAAGCCCAAGGCATCACCGGCGAACACGGCGCCCCCATCGACCACGTCGAGCTGTTTGCCGCCGACGCCGACGCCGACAGCCGCAATTTCGTCATGTGCCCCGGCAAGGCTTACGACCGCTCGCCCTGCGGCACCGGCACCAGCGCCAAGCTGGCCTGCCTGGCCGCCGACGGCAAGCTTGCCGAGGGCCAGACCTGGGTGCAGGCGAGCATCACCGGCAGCCAGTTCCATGGCCGTTACACGCGTGACGGCGAGCGCATTCGCCCGTTCATCACCGGCCGCGCCTACATGACCGCTGACAGCACCCTCTTGATCGACGAACAAGACCCTTTCGCCTGGGGCATCTGACCCCGCCTTTTTTCGACTGAACATTGCAAGGAGTGACAACAATGACCGACAACATCTTCACCGGTTGCATGCCCGCCCTGATGACCCCGTGCACCGCCGAGCGCAAGCCGGACTTCGACGCCCTGGTGCGCAAGGGCCGCGAACTGATCGAAGCCGGCATGAGCGCGGTGGTGTACTGCGGCTCGATGGGTGACTGGCCGTTGCTGACCGAGGCCGAGCGCCAGGAAGGCGTGGCGCGCCTGGTGGCAGCCGGCATCCCGACCATCGTCGGCACCGGCGCGGTGAACACCCGTGAAGCCGTGGCCCACGCCGCCCACGCGGCCAAGGTCGGTGCCGCCGGCCTGATGGTCATCCCCCGCGTGCTGTCGCGCGGCGCTTCGCTGATCGCCCAGAAGCACCACTTCGCGGCCATTCTGCAGGCCGCGCCAAAGCTGCCGGCGGTGATCTACAACAGCCCGTACTACGGCTTCGCCACCCGCGCCGACCTGTTCTTCGCGCTGCGCCGCGAATACCCGAACCTGATCGGCTTCAAGGAATTCGGCGGCGGCGCCGACCTGCGCTACGCCGCCGAGCACATCACCTCCAAGGACGACGACGTGACCCTGATGGTCGGCGTCGACACCCAGGTGGTGCACGGCTTCGTCAACTGCAATGCCACCGGCGCCATCACCGGCATCGGCAACGCCCTGCCGCGTGAAGTGCTGCAACTGGTAAGCCTGAGCAAGCAGGCCGCCAAGGGCGACGCCCGGGCCCGACGCCTGGCGCGTGAGCTGGAGTCGGCGCTGGCGGTGCTGTCGTCGTTCGATGAAGGCTGCGACCTGGTGCTGTATTACAAGCACCTGATGGTGCTCAACGGTGACCGTGAATACGCCCTGCACTTCAACGAAACCGACGCGCTCACCGATGCCCAGCGCAACTACGCCGAGCAGCAGTACGCGCTGTTCCGCACCTGGTACGCCAGCTGGTCGGCCGAGCAGAACCTGGCCTGATACCGGGCCAAGGGCACCTCACTCCCACGGGAGATGGGGTGCCCTTGAGTATTTGAACCAGATTCCGAAGGAGGCTCCATGACCCTGACAGGCAACCTGCTGATCGGCCAAACCGCCGTACCCGGCAGCCGCGAAGCAATCCGCGCCATCGACCCGGCCAGCAACCAGGCGCTCGAACCCGCCTACGCCGGAGGCACCGGCGAACAGGTGGCCCAGGCCTGCGCACTGGCCTGGGCAGCGTTCGACCGTTACCGCGAAACCTCGCTGGAGCAACGCGCCACCTTTCTCGACACCATCGCCGAGCAGATCGAAGCGCTGGGCGATGCCCTGATCGACCGCGCCGTCGCCGAAAGCGGCCTGCCCAAGGCACGCATCCAGGGCGAGCGTGGCCGCACCTGCGGCCAGCTGCGTACCTTCGCCCGCGTGGTACGCAACGGCGAATGGCTGGATGTGCGGGTCGACAACGCGCTGCCCGAGCGGCAGCCATTGCCACGCGCCGACCTGCGTCAGCGCCAGGTGGCCCTGGGCCCGGTGGCGGTGTTTGGCGCCAGCAACTTCCCCCTGGCTTTCTCGGTGGCCGGTGGCGACACCGCCTCGGCCCTGGCGGCCGGCTGCCCGGTGGTGGTCAAGGCGCACAGTGCGCACCCAGGCACCGGTGAACTGATCGGCCAGGCCGTCGCTCGCGCCGTGCAGCTGTGCGGCCTGCCGGAGGGCGTGTTCTCGCTGCTGTATGGCGCCGGCCACGACGTTGGCATTGCCCTGGTCAGCGACCCGCGTATCAAGGCGGTCGGCTTTACCGGATCACGCAGCGGCGGCATCGCCCTGTGTCAGGCGGCCCAGGCACGCCCGGAGCCGATACCGGTGTATGCCGAAATGAGTTCGATCAACCCGGTCTTCTTGTTCGATGCGGCGTTGCAGGCCCGTGGCGAAGCACTGGCGCAAGGCTTCGTCGCCTCGCTGACCCAGGGCGCCGGCCAGTTCTGCACCAACCCCGGCCTGGTGATCGCCCGCCAAAGCACTGCGCTGCAACGCTTCGTGAAGGCCGCCAGCGAGCATGTGCGCCAAGCAGCGGCGCAGACCATGCTCACCCCCGGCATCTTCAGTGCCTATGAAGCCGGGGTCGGTGCGCTGGCCGAGAACGCCAATGCCCAGGCCGCGGCGAGTGGCCAACCTCCACAAGGCCCGAACCAGTGCCAGGCGCAGCTGTTCGTCACCCAGGCCAGTGCGTTCCTTGCCGATGCCACGTTGCAGGCCGAAGTGTTCGGCGCCGCCTCGCTGGTGGTCGCCTGCGACAGCGATGAGCAGGTCCGCCGGGTCGCCGAGCACCTGGAAGGCCAACTGACTGCCACGCTGCACCTGGACGATGGCGACCTCGACAGCGCCCGCAGCCTGCTGCCGACGCTCGAACGCAAGGCTGGGCGTATCCTGGTCAACGGCTGGCCGACCGGGGTGGAAGTGTGTGACGCGATGGTCCACGGCGGGCCGTTCCCGGCCACTTCCGACGCCCGCAGCACCTCGGTGGGCACGGCGGCGATCCTGCGTTTCCTGCGCCCGGTGTGCTATCAGGACTTCCCCGACGCCTTGCTGCCGCAGGCGTTGAAACACGGCAACCCGCTGCAGCTGCGGCGCTTGCTCGACGGCAAACGGGAACGCTGAATGATGCTCGATGCCTCCCCTGAGACCGATATCGCCGTGGTCGGCGCCGGCATTGTCGGCGTCGCCTGCGCCTTGCAACTGGCCCGCCAAGGCCGCCGTGTGCTGCTGATCGACCGCCAGCCACCGGGCCACGGAGCCTCCTACGGCAACGCCGGGCACCTGGCCACCGAGCAGGTATTCCCGATTGCCGACCTGTCGATCCTCAAACGGCTGCCGCGCATGCTGCTGGACCCGATGGGCCCGCTACGCCTGGACTGGAAATACTTGCCCAAGGCGCTGCCCTGGTTCACCCGGCTGCTGCTCAACCTGCGCCCGGCGCCGTTCCAGCGCAGTGTGGCCGGCATTCGGGCGCTGAACGAAGGCAGCCTCGGCGCCTGGCAACGCCTGCTCGGTTCACTCGGGCGCAGCGACCTGTTCAAGGAAGATGGCTCGTTGCTGGTGTTTGAACGCGCCGAGTCGCGTGCAGCGCTGGACACCCTGCGTGCACGCATGCAGCAGCAGAACGTGCAGGTGGACTTCTGGTCGGCCGACACCGTGCGTGCTGCGGCGCCGCAGCTGAGTACCTCGATCCAGGGCGGCTTGTTCTTCCCCCGCACAGGGCATTTCATCGACCCCTACCAAGTGGTCTGCGCACTGTTCGAAGCGGCCAAGGCCAATGGCGTGCGCTTCGTCCAGGCGCAGGTCGATGGCGGGCAACTGAATGGCAATGGGGTGCAGCTCTTCAGCGATCAAGGTACGTTCCATGCGCGCCAGGTGCTGATCAGTGGTGGCGCGCACTCCCGGCCACTGACCACAGCGCTGACCGGCAAACGCGTACCGCTGGACACCGAGCGTGGCTATCACCTGATGCTGCCTGGCGAGCAACAACGCTTGCCGTTCGCCGTCACCTCGCTGGAGCGCAAGTTCATCATGACGCCGATGGCCGACGGCTTGCGCCTGGCCGGTACGGTGGAATTCGCCGGGCTCGATGCACCACCGAGCATGCAGCGGGCGTGGCAGCTGCACCGGTTGAGCCAGGGCTTGTTCCAGCGAGACTTGAGTGCCGAAGGGGCGACGCCGTGGATGGGCTTCAGGCCTTCGCTGCCGGATTCGTTGCCAGTGATCGACCGGGTGTGCGATGGGCGGGTACTGCTTGCGTTCGGGCATCAGCACTTGGGGCTGACCCAGGCGGCGGTGACGGCGCAATGGGTGGGTAGGCTGGCTGACCGGGAGCTTCATGCCGAATTGAAGGCGTATCGCTTAGACAGGTTTTGAGACGGGGCCGCTGTGCGGCCCCTTCCAGCATCAGCGATAACGCTCAAGCCAATGAGCGTAAGGCGCTGGCAAGGTCCAGGAGGCTTTCTCCACGCCCAGCTCCTTGGCCGCGAAATACGCCCAGTGCGGGTCGGCCAAATGCGCACGCCCCACCGACACCAGGTCGAGCTGATGGGCCTTCAGCGCCCCTTCCGCCAGCTGCGGCGTACCAAAGCCCCATGCCGAGGTCACCGGAATTCCGGCCTCGCGGCGCACGCGCTCGGCAATCGGCCCCATGAACGCCGGGCCCCATGGAATATTGGTTTGCGGGATGGTGAAGCCGACGCTGACACTCAGCAGGTCCAAACCACCGGCTTTGAACAGGCGCGCCAGCTCAATGGACTCATCCAGGGTCTGCTCGTCGCGACCGTCATATTCCAGCACACCAAAGCGCGCCGTCAGCGGCAGGTTTTCCGGCCAGACTTCACGCACCGCTGCCAGGGTTTCCAGCAGGAAGCGGCTACGGTTTTCGAAGCTGCCACCGTAGGCGTCGGTGCGCTGGTTGGTGTGTTCGGAGAAGAAGCTCTGGCCCAGGTAGCCATGGGCGAAGTGCAGCTCGATCCACTCAAACCCGGCATCCCGCGCACGGCGTGCGGCATCGACGAAGTCCTGCTTGACCCGGGCGATGTCGCCCAAGGTCATTTCACGCGGTTGTTTCGGCAGGTGGGCGCCGAACGCAATGGCCGACGGGGCGATGGTGTCCCAGCCGCGCGCGTCGTCGGCGGCGATATGGTCGTCACCTTCCCACGGGCGGTTGGCGCTGGCCTTGCGCCCGGCGTGGGCGATCTGGATGCCCGGTACCGAGCCTGCGGCCTTGATCGCCTGCACCACCGGCACGAAGGCCTGGGCGTGGGCGTCGCTCCAGATACCGGCACAACCGGGGGTGATGCGCCCTTCCGGCGCCACCGCAGTGGCCTCGACCACCAGCAGGCCGGCACCGCCACGGGCCAGGCCGGCGTAATGCACCTGGTGCCAATCGTTGATTACGCCGTCCTCGGCCATGTATTGGCACATCGGCGGGATGGCGATGCGGTTGCGCAGGGTGACGTCTTTGAGGGTGTAGGGTTCGAACAGTGCGGACATGGGAAAACTCCGGGTTCATCTGAATACTATAGTTCGATCATAATCGAACTATGGCAATTAATGAAACCCCCGTTATCATGGCAACCATGCGAGCCTACAAACACCCCAACCCTGAAGACCTGATCCTCGAGCGCCTGCTGTACGCCTTGAGCGACCCCGTGCGCATGGAAATCGTGCGCCACCTGGCGGGCGTCCACGAAGCCAGCTGTGGCGAGCTTGACGGCGGCCGGCCTAAATCGAGCATGTCCCATCATTTTCGCGTGTTGCGCGATGCAGGGCTGGTGCATACACGCAATGTCGGCACCACCCACATGAATTCACTGCGCAGCGAAATGCTCGACGAACGGTTCCCCGGGTTGCTGGCCTGCATCCTGAGTCAGCATTGATTCAGCGCCGGCCCTTGCGCGGGTAAGGCCGTCCCACAGGCCCAGCGCTCCCTTCAAATTCGCCACAATACTGTGTGCGCGGGTTCACCCGCGAAGCGGCCGGCACAGGCAAAAAAAAACCACGAGGTCACCCCCGTGGCTTTCGATCACAACACTACCGCTTACAGCGCCATGTCGTTCTCAGGCTTGCTTTCAACCGGCTGGCTCACGCCCGTGGTGGTACCGACGCTCTGGTCGATCACCGGCGGCTTCTCCAGTTGCAGGACTTCAGCGGTGTAGTTCCACTCTTTCTGGGTGGCAGCAGCCGAATCGTTCAGCTTGGTACCGTAGCTAGGCACGATCTCTTTGATCTTGGCTTGCCATTCAGGGGTGGCAACTTTCTCTTTGAACACGGTTTCCAGCACGTTCAGCATGATCGGCGCTGCGGTCGAGGCACCTGGCGATGCGCCCAGCAGGCCAGCGATGGTGCGGTCTTGCGAAGCGACGACTTCAGTGCCCAGCTTGAGCACGCCGCCCTTGTCTGCATCACGCTTGATGATCTGCACGCGCTGGCCGGCCTGCCACAGTTTCCAGTCTTCCTTCTTGGCGTCCGGGAAGTAGGTGCGCAGCGCTTCGAAGCGGTCGTCATCCGACAGCATCAGCTGGCCAGCGAGGTACTCGACCAGCGGGTACTGCTCAATACCGACCTTGGTCATCGGCCATACGTTATGCAGGGTGGTGCTGCTGAGCAGGTCCAGGTACGAACCGTTCTTCAGGAACTTGGTCGAGAAGGTGGCGAATGGCCCGAACAGGATCACGCGCTTGCCATCCAGCACGCGGGTGTCCAGGTGCGGTACCGACATGGGTGGCGCGCCGGTCGAGGCGATGCCGTAGGCCTTGGCCATGTGCTGCATGGCGATGGTCGGGTTCTCGGTTACCAGGAACGAGCCGCCCACCGGGAAGCCTGCGTATTCCTTGGCTTCAGGAATGCCCGACTTCTGCAGCAGCTTCAGCGCGCCGCCGCCGGCACCGATGAACAGGAACTTGGCGTCGGTGGCCGATTCGGTACCGTCCTTCAGGTTCTTGTACTCGACGTGCCAGGAGCCGTCCTTGTTGCGGGTGATGTCCTGGACTTCGCTGGACAGTTGCAGGGTGAACTTGTCCTGGGTCTTCAGGTGGCCAACGAACTGGCGGGTGATCTCGCCGAAGTTGACGTCGGTGCCGATTGGGGTCCAGGTCACCGCCAGCTTCTGGTTCGGGTCGCGGCCTTCCATCATCAGCGGGACCCACTTGGCGATCTGCGCGTGGTCCTCGGAGTACTGCATCGGGCGGAACAGCGGGCTGGCCTGCAGCGCGTCGTAACGCTTCTTCAAAAACTTGATGTTGTCATCGCCCCAGACAAAGCTCATGTGCGGGGTGGTGTTGATGAACGAATGCGGGTTCTTCAGCACGCCCTGACGGACCTGCCACGACCAGAACTGGCGGGAGATCTGGAAGGCTTCGTTGATTTCGATGGCCTTGGAAATGTTGACGTTGCCGTCTTTGTCTTCGGGGGTGTAGTTCAGCTCGGCCAGCGCAGAGTGGCCGGTACCAGCGTTGTTCCAGCCGTTGGAGCTTTCTTCGGCGACGCCGTCCAGGCGCTCGACCATCTCCATCGACCAGCTTGGCTCCAGCTCGTGCAGCCACACGGCCAGGGTGGAGCTCATGATGCCGCCGCCGACCAGCAGCACATCGACTTTCTTGGTTTCTGCGGCGTGCGCTTGCATGAAGCTCGCAGCGACAGCCAGACCCAGCAAGGTCTTGCCAGCTTTCTTGAACATTGATCAATTCCAGTCAGTAGAACGGAGGTAGGGCCTGTGGCTGGCCCAGGTGCTTCGTGTTCTTCCGCGCAGGCTTGTTGTGATCATTGTTCAGCGGCTTAAAGAACCAGAAAACGACCCAGGCTTTTGTCGAATTGACTCGACAGGGCTGAATCGTTTCGCTGATTGTATATGAAATGCCAGCACAAACAAATTGCGTGGGCCGAGGCAAGGCGGCAGGTTGTCCCAGCGGCAGGTTGTCACGCTTGAGAAACAAAAACCCCCAGCCATCTGCATGGCTGGGGGCCTTGGATCAGGTCGCAAGCGACGCGATCAGGGAGCCACCAAGATCACTGCGGCTGAGGCAGCTTGTCGATCGGGCCGCAGCCACCGATGACCTTGGAGATGGAAACCGAAGGGTGGAACAGGTAGTCGTACGAGCAGTTTTTCTGCTGGTTGTAGACTTGGCCAGTGCAACCGGACAGCAGGGCAACGCCCGAAACGACAGCAACGGCTACGGTGGCCTTGAACAGCTTTTTCATTACTCAGTCCTTTAAATGAATCATCAGCCATCATTCTGATGGCCGCGGGATGATACAGAACCGGGGCATTGGATCCAAGCTGTAGGGGTAAATCGACAAAATGCGTCGTGGTCGTGAAGTCCCTCACAAAGGCGGGATACCGGGCTGCTGAAAACGTGAACCTCTCAACGTGGGGTGTTGCGATCTGCGCCCCCACCTCTATACCTGAGTGCGCAAACACGCCATTTCGGCCCCCCGTACTCAGGAGACGTTGCATGGAAGCCTTTTTCGCACTGACCACCGACGATAACGCACCGGAGTTTATCTTCAGGTTGACCAATGAAGGGCGCATTGCCGAGGCGCGCAAAATCCTCTCTGGCGAGGAACAACACAAGATCCACGTCCATGGCCGCTTGATCAAGCGGCAGCAACCCTACAACCCACGCTGGAGCTTCTACCTGGACCCGGACACCATCAACTTCTTCGAAATGGCCATCGAAGTCTGCGATGCAACCACGCAATACGTTGAAGACCACCTGGACGAAGCTGGCGGGGCCTTCCTGCCTGGCGGGCACTGGTGCCCTTGGTCTTCCAGGCTCACCCGCGAAATCAAGGAATGAGCCGCTGAAGTTGCCATCAGGGCCGCTCTGCGGCCCTGATGGGTTTGATCTTCTGACCTGACGGTGAAGTGAAAGCGCGATAGTCTACGGTCCTGCCTTCGCACTGCCTTTACAGGAGTTCCCCCATGCTCGGCGTCACCGACTACGGCGCATTCGTCATCGCCTTCATCATCGTCCTGGCCATCCCCGGCCCCGGCAATTTCGCCCTGATCACCGCCACCGGAAAGGGCGGCATCAAGGCCGGCATGGCGGCGACCTGCGGGGTGATCCTGGGCGACCAGGTGCTGCTGTGGCTGGCCGTGGCCGGTGTTGCAACCCTGCTGGCCGCCTACCCCGCCGCCTTTCACGTAGTGCAGTGGGCGGGCGCCGCGTACCTGGCCTACCTGGGCCTGCGGATGCTGCTGAGCAAACCCGGCGGCGCCCCGCGCGCCAGCCGCATGGACCATGGCCAGTACCTGCGCCAGACCATGATGATCACCCTGCTCAACCCCAAGGCGATCATGTTCTACATGGCGTTTTTCCCGCTGTTCGTCGACCCGGTGAAGCACCAGGGGCTGGTGACCTTCGGCTTCCTGGCCGCGACCGTAGCGGTGGTGACATTCATTTATGGGTTGATTGCGGTGGTGCTGACGCATCAGTTGGCCGAACGCATGCGCGCCAATCCGCGGATTGCCAATCTGTTCGAGCGGTTGGCGGGGGCTTGCCTGGTGGGGTTCGGGATCAAGCTGGCGGCGATGCGCTAAATCCTCATTTTTCTGAACTTTCGCGAAATAAGTCGTCTCGAAATCGCCGTTGACTCTTTTTTCACATGTCATGGAGACATTTCGCGAATGTTCACTGCAAAAATGCTGCGTCATACCTGCGCCCTGGTGCTGCTCAGCACTCCTCTGGCCGCACTGGCTGCCCCAAGCACGGACCCCCTCTTCACCTTCGGCCTGCTGGGCTCCTACGACACGTTCAAGTTCGAAGGCGGAAGCGACTCCGACAAGGAGCATCTGGGCCAAGGCGGCGTGTTTGCGAACTTCGGCAACAAGATGACCGCTGAATCCGGCTTCGTTTACCAGATGGGTGCTGAAGCCAAATACGGCAAGAAGAACGACAACAAGCTCAAGGAGGCCCAGGCCGATCTCGACCTCGGCTGGCGCGCCGCGCTGGATGCGCGCAACTTCGTCGACGTCATCGTCGGCGGTGGCTACAGCTGGACCCGCTTCGAGCCCGAGATCAATGATCTGGACACCAAGCTCACTTACAAGTCGCCGTTCGCCAAGGCAGCGCTGGGCTACAACCACCAGTTTGATGCGTCCACCCTGCGAGTGGAAGTCGGTGCCCGTCATACCATCGATGGTCGTGCACGCCTGAAAGTCGATGACTTCGGCAGCGACAGCGTTGATATGAAGGACCGCACCAACCCCTATGCGGAGGTGACGCTGCTGATGAACCAGCAGGGCGGCATGCCGATCCAGGCGGGTGTGTACTACACACGCACCGAGTACAAGCTCGACGAGGATTCACCGGTTGCTGACAACACCAAACTCAAGCGGGACGAGTTTGGTGTGAAGGTTGGCCTGGCATTCTGAGCCGGCCCACAGGCCCCGCCGCTGGCGGTGGCCTGCATCGGAGCGGATGCGTCACACGGCTTCATCGGTGCCGAAAACGAAAAAGCCCCTGAAAGCTTTCGCTTCCAGGGGCTTCATCTTGTATGGCGGAGAGATAGGGATTTGAACCCTAGGTACTGTTGCCAGTACAACGGATTTCGAATCCGTTTTTGGCCTCTTATTTTTTCGGGTGAATTTTGTAAAATGCAATTAAATCAGTGAGTTCAACGCAAGGTGACGCAACAGAATTCCACACCATTCGGGGGATCCATTCCCCCAAAATTCCCCCAAGATCTTTGATAGCATTTCAACACCGCAAAGAGGGGCGGCGAGGGCATGCTCTTGCACTCCCCCTGACGACAGATCCTAGAAAGGCTTGCGCTAGAGAAAGCAATGGAAATCAAGAATAATCCAGTAGGTCGACTGCACGACGTTCTCCGTGAGGCGCGTGGCCACAAGGAAAGCGCTTTTGTCCATGAGGTCTGGCGTGTGGTCCTGGATGCCCCGCTAGGTGACACTGGCGCGCTGCTCAGGCGGATAGCAGATGTGATCCACCTGCAAGAACAGGCCAAGCAGGCGATCAAAGAGGGCATTGAAGGCGATCAGACTATTTACTTGGCACCCTTTCAAAAGATCGACCAACTTTTTGCAAAAATTGACCTCAGTGTCAGATGGACAAATTCTAAGCTGCTTCTGGACGACGCCACTTTGAACGCCCTGGCTTTTGGTAACCATGTGCTAGAGCCCAAGCATGGAAAGTTTCGGTTGAGTTCTGAGCAATGCATTGAGTTTATCGAAAAGCTTGAACATTTACTTCGCGACTGCATCAGCTCTACCCTGCCCCCTGAGCTGAAGAAGCTCTTCCAAAAAAATCTTGAATCTCTCCGGCAGGCGTTAATTTCCTACAAAATCTCAGGCGTTCAAGGTCTAGAAGACGAAGTAGACAGAGTGATAGGGGCATTATCTCGCCACAGCCCTCAACTCAGAGATCAAGTTGACGACAACTCGAAAGGATTTATGAAATCTGTATTCGAGCTAATTGCCAACATTAATGAAACAATTCAGCTAACCGAAAGTGCGGCAAAATTATCTGGCCCAGCTATAGTTACGCTGCTACCATTCATAAACAATATGAACTTTTAACTCATACTTGCGAGCGCTACCATGAACCAGACCGGCAAGCTTAAAAAGTATGCAGAGCTATTCGAATCCAGACTCAAGCAATACCTCGCAAACGGAATATCTATTCACACCAAAATATATCCATCTACAGGAGAAGGTGCGGTATATGAATTCACTCTCAACGGGAAAGACCACGGCAAAGTCGAAGTAATGCCTCCGCATCAGTCCGTCGGGGAAATCCTTAATGTCATACCGCAGAAAATCGTCGGCGGCGACATGCGAAACGTAAGATTCAAAGGAACCAGCCTTTCATTAGAAAATAACAGAATACTGGTTATTAAAGGAGAGGACTCCAAGGATCAATGGAGCGGGAATGCCGCATCGGCCGATGTTGACCGCGTGGTCTCCGGAGCTCTGTCGAGTAGTTCAAAATGAACAATCCACTTGACCCTCAAAAAATTTCAAAGCTGGCTGACGACATTAGAACCATTCAGAACTACACGCAAAGCCAAGGGTTTGATACATCTTTGTTACGAGCCGAGGTAACAACTCCAGAAAGGACGCACACCCTAAAGGACACTCCGATCGTATGCACGGCGATATCTATTTTATTTCTTGTTGGGTGCCTAGCAACATTCGCCTATGTCGAGGATCTCTCAGCCAAGACCCTGAATTTTATTTTCGTGATCGGCTTAATCTTTGTCACAACAGCGACCATCTCCATTCACAAGAAGTTCTCAAACAATACCATAACTATTGTTTGCGCCACTGGGCTTTCGGCGGTGCTGCTAATCGGATCGGGAAATTTTACGCCTAAAGAGGCTGCCACTTTGGCGCAACAGCAACTCAAGAAAGAAGACAGCAAATAAGAAGTCTGCAAGCAGTTGCTCAGCTTGTTGTGCCGCCACTGTGCTCCGATCAGTGAGTCAAAGCATTATACACCGCTTCGCATGTCAGCCCGGCTGTTCGGGCACGGTCATAAGCTTTCGCCAACTCTCCCGCTCGTTCATCAGCCCGTGCGAGCAAGTCGGAGAGCACCATGGCGGCGCGGGTGGCTGCCTGGCCTCGGGCGACAGCGGCGGTATCCGTGCCGGGGCAACTGACGGTGGCGGCGAGCTTTCCTGCTTCGTCGCGCAGCCGCTGGCCAGCAGCATCGGCGCCAGCAGCGCCAGTATCAGCAATCGTTCGTTCTTCTTGTGCATGGGCTCGCGCCTCCTCCTGCGCCTGGGCGCGTCGATGTTCTTCCTGGCGGGCGCCGCGCTCGCCGATCACTTCGGCTAGACGGTCGCCGCTGTCTCGTTCTGCCGAAGCGGCGGAGGCTTCCGCCCTTTCTACCGACCGACCATGCTGGTAGACACCGAAGTAGGACGCCAACAGCAGCAGCAGGGCAATGCAGCGAAGGGGCACGCTGTATTTTGCTACCAGTTGTTCCATGCTGCCTCCCAGTCAGGTAGGTCTACCGTCTGGCCAGCAAGTGGATGGGTGCTGTCGCTCAGGTACTGGATGCGACCATCGGTGACGAAGGAATGGCAGACCGTTTCCTTGCTGCCCATCCGGTAGCGGCTCAAAACGGACGGCGTAAAGGTGGGCGCCTCGGCGTTGCCGTTGTATCCCCACCGAGGGCCGGAACCCGCTCCTACGTTCAGGCTGTGCGGAAGTCTGCACCCGCTGCAGAAGAACCACAGCGAACCATCATCAGCCTGCCCCAGGCAGCGGCCGATCGTCTTGATCGTCATGCCAGCGCCCTCCGCACACCTTCATCGATGATCGCAGCCGGATACGGATTGCCGCCGTTCTCGTGGATGATGATGCTGACCACCATCCCGCGCAGCGTGGCCGGGTCTTTAATGTTGATCGGGTCAGTGGTGCGCACGCCAATCCGCTTGGCCACGGCGCCGGCGTAAGCCTGGGTGTCGTTCTCGTTGCTCGGCGCCCAGCGGTTGATAGTCTCGAGCACCGTGTCGATGCCCTTCCCACCCACGCCAGGCATGCCGTCCTTGCCCCGGTAATTGATGAGCAGCTTACCCAGAGCGCGGATGCCGTTTTCCGGCGTGTCGAAGATGGCGAAGCGGCCACCGGGCTCCTTGCCGATCTGGCCCTGCCAGTCATTGCGAGGGTTGAAGTCGATATTGCCGGGATTGCGGTTGCGAACGCCGCGTGGAGTACTCATTGGCGAGCCTCCTCTTCTGAAACAATTGCGCCGCTTTCCTCAGCTTGCTGCACGGTGACACTGACCTGCGCCGAATAGCGTTTGATCAGTTGCGCGGTCAGCACCTCGGCGCCAGGCTGGCTCTTCAGCAGCTCCCGGGCTGCAGCATCCGCTTCGACTTCGGTGGCGTACTCCAAGGTGCGGATCGGGTCCAGGGCATTGGTGCGGTTGATGACGATGAACGGCATGAGCTTTTCTCCAGGCAAAAAAATACCGCCAGCGGGCGGTCGGTGGTTTCGGTGTGGGTCAGGCCGGCGGCGCGGGCCAGTCGATATCGGTGGGGTACCCGGCTTGCTCGGGCACCTCGCTCAGGTCGATGCGGTAGTTCCTCCAGGCGCGCAGCAGATCCTGCTTGGCTTGGTCGGCGCGCCCAAACTCCACCGCGTCTTGCAACGGGGCGATCGCCTGATCGGCCGAAAACCGGAGGCGGAGAATCTCCGCCTGGACGATAGCCACATAATCCACGGGTGGATTCAAGAGAGCATCAAGCTCTTGGTCGGTCAAAGGTCGCATGCTTTCGGTGATCAGGAAATCCTGAGACCCATCGTCTTCAAAGCCGTAGGTCATGCCATCTTCGTCAACGTAGTATTTCATCGTAATTCCATCCATGCCGGGCCGACGACAGAACCGCCGGCATTATTGAGAATCATGTAAGTGGCCCCCGGCGGAACGATTGCGGTGACGGCCATTACCGTGCCACCACTACCGGCCGACGAGCCATAAATCGCGACGCCTGCTACCTGTATCGTCGGGAACTGACCGGCTGTTGTAACTTGGCATGCGAAATTGACTGTGATGGGGCGCGCGGTGGTGTTGGTGTATGTCGTGCCGACTACGCGCTGCCCGCTACCATCGGCGAACAGTTGCCACGTCTGCCCCACGCCGTAGTTGGTATCAGCCTGGGCCTGGAGCTTACCCATCGCCGCCAACACTGTGTCTGTTGCTGCAATACGCGCCAACGTTGCGGTAGACAACCCGGTGAGCGGCGTGGCCCTGACGTTGGTCTGCAGGTTCGTGTTAGCAGTCGTCAGGTTGGTGTTTGTGGTGTTGATCTGGGCCTGCAGCTTACCCACGCCGGCCAGCAACGTGTCGGTAGCCACCACAGTAGACGCAGATGCAGTCGAAAGGCCGGTCAGCGGGGCGGCACGGACGTTGACCGGGAGGTTGGTGTCGCTGGTGGTGATCTGTGCTTGCAGTTTGCCCATTGCTGCAATGAAAGTATCCGTAGCGGTGATTGCCGAGCTGGTCGCCGTAGACAGTCCGGTCAGTGCCTGGCTACGCGTCATGCCGCCGAAGTCTTGCCAAGACTTGTCACCCCGCCAGAACTGCGTGTTGGAGCCGGCTACGATGGTTGGTTCCTTGCCAGCAATGGTCGCATCAAGCGCGCCAATGTCGGTGCGGTACCAAGCAGTCCAAACACCACCATCGCTGCGAGAACGCTCCCACCGGCGCGGGCCAGTAGCAGGAATCACTTCATAAGGGGTGTATGACTGGATGGTGCGCTGTGACCCCCCAAGCCCGTCACCGGCTACCTGGCATTTAACCCAGCCGGTGTTGGGCAGCGGGATATCGGTAACGGTGGCCCCCTGGACAAAGTACGTCTGGTCGACGTTGGTCAAGGTGTTGGCCGAGGTGTTGGCCGTCAACGGGAGGGTCGCTTGCCACAGGCCGATATAGGCTCGAACAGCCTCTGGGCCCGCCGTGGCCAGCAATGCACGACCGCCGGCTCCGGTAGAGAGAACGTTGAAAGCCGTGGTGCTGGCGGCCAGGAGTAGGTCATTGGGGGCCATCGACAGACCGCTGATCGACGTCAGCTTCGCGTTGCTGTTCTGCTTAGCGTTGAGGGCCGTTTGAGTGGCAGTTGAGATCGGCTTGTTGGCATCGGACGTGTTGTCCACGTTACCGATGCTGAGCGCTGCCCGCGCCACTGCTTCGGTCGCGGCCGACATCAACTCGCGGCCTTTTGCGCCAGTCGCCAGCGTGCCGATGCTGTCGGCACCCGTAGCCATCAAGACGGCGTTGGCGGCCCACACCATGCCAGCGATTGCGGTCAGCTTCGGGCTAACAGTCCCCCCCTCTCCGCCAAGGGCGCTGTAGACCTCGGCGAAGTTCTGATTGACCTTCGTGAACGCTGTGCGGGCGTCATCACCGTCTTGGCCGTCGTTGGGGATCGTGCCCAGGTTGATTGTCTGCTTGGCCATCAGGCCTCCTCATCAGGTGAGCGGGATCTTTGCGTTTGCCCTGGACACATCAAGGACCATGACCTGTGCACGCTTTTGGTAGAAATACTGGTTGGGGAACGGCGGAGTGGCTTGCTCTTGGGTGAACAGCCAGTACGGTTGAACCGCTAAGACAACACTTGCCCCCGAGACTCTGGCACCCAAGGCTTGTTTCTCCTCGACGTACACCGAAAAGTCAGAACCTGGCGCCCCATTCGCGCCCGCCATCGACCAGCCGGACAGACAGCCGAAGACCACCGCCAGTTGAGACGAGCTGTAGGACCTGGTGCCCACCAGCGAGAGATAGTCTGCAGCTGCCAACGAGTCGATGATGTTGGCGTACACCTCGTTCGAGTTGAACGTCATCTGGGTCGCCCCATTGAACAGCTGCAGACCAAGCGTGCCGCCGGTCCCGGGATCGCCGAAGGTGTAGAACGTGGCGGGGGTGCCAATAGGCGCATCCAGCACAAAATCGAAGGCCCAGGATGTTGCCGAAACCCGCGATGAACTCACCAAGGTGATCGGCGATGCGCACGTCACTGCGATGAACGGGAACGGCGAAGCGAACTGCACCCTTATGAAGCTGCGCACATACGGACTTCCTTCAACCGAAGTCCTCGTGAATCTCGATTTAACGGCAAGATTTTTGTAGTTATCGTCAACCTGAACCGTCGACCCAGGGTTGTAGACCGTAATCCCAGCAGGCATCAGGCCACCCCGTACACGATAACTGCAGGGCGTCTGCGGGCGCCCGGCGTGCCAGGGTCGAAGAGCCACTGAAGAGTGCTCCCGCTTACGGAAACCCCTGGGCCATACACATCGAGGCCAGACCCAATCGAATCAGTCGAAACAATCTGGTAAAACGGCGAGCCTTCCAGCAGCGATGCATCGACATACGATCCATCGGTTGTCCCGGTAGTCACCATCCCGAGTACCCGGCCAGTCCTTTGGCCAATGAACAGCGTTTGGCCGTCAGGCTCGTAGATCTCCAAGCCAATTGGCATATGGTTTACCCCCAAATTCCCATTCGAAGCCGCAAGGCGCCCGCCGGATCGAAGATCCGCACCAGTTGGTTTGTGATGTTCATGCGCCCCTGGCCGGCAACGTTTCCGTTGATCTCAAACTCGTTGGTCACGAAGTTGATTCTGATGCCGGTAGAACCCGCGACGTAGTTGGCGCTACGCAACTCACCGGTGACGATCAAGTTGATGATGTCGGCCTGATTGATGATCGCGCTGTTCATGAAGACCTGGCCGTTCTGGATCGCGAACACTGACTTCGGCACGCCTCCAGGCTGGTTCATCACGGCGAACAGGTCAGCCAGGAACAACACCATGCTCTGCATCCCGCCTGGCGTGTTCTCGACCCCTATACCCATCCCTGCGCCGAAGTAGCGACCGTTTACATCGACGCCCACCTTGATGTTGCGGGTGGCCGACACATTGCCTTCCAGGTCTACCAGTGCCTCTGACGTGTCCTGCACCAGCGCTTCTGTGCTGCCAACCCGACTGCTGAGCTGCGTCACAGACGTGGAAAGGGCCTGGTCCGCTGTTGCGCGGGTGGTGGCCTCCGTGGAGATGGCGGCCTCAGCGGCGCCGATGCGTGAGTTAGCCTGCGTGACCTGCTGCGTCAGTGCTTCGTCCGCGTTCGCCCGGGTTAGCGACTCCTGGCTGATCGCAGACTCAGCACTGCCGACCCGTGATCCCATCTGAGTGATGGACTGGGAAAGCGCCTCATCTGCCGTGGCTCTGGTATTGCTCTCGGTCCGGATCGAAGATTCGGCATCGCCGATCCGTGAGTTGGCCTCGCTGATCTGTTGAGTAAGCGCGTTGTCCGCGCTCGCCCTTGCGGTCGCTTCGGCGGTGATCGATGACTCAGCAGCCCCTACCCTTACGCCCATTTGGGTGATGGTTTGCGCGATCGCTTCGTCAGCCGATGCTCTGGTGGCCGCTTCCTGCGTGATGTTCGCAGCGTTGTCGTCCACTTTTACGCCGAGCTTGGTGATCGATTGGGCGAGCGCTTCGTCCCCAGTGGCACGCGCGTAGCTCTCCTGGGACAAAGAAGCTTCGACGTCGCCCACGGAGACCTTGACCTCATCGACCTGGCGGGCAACGGCCATGTCCCCATTGGCAAAGGCTGAGTACACCGTCCAGGTGCCAGCCTTCACAGCCTTGCCTCCGGCGAACCACTCACTGCCACCGGCCATGTCTGGGTTGACCTGAGCCTCAACCCCAAGCACGCGGGTGGCCATGGCCGCCAACTCGCCGTTGATCTCTTCGACGCTGGTTTCGACTCCATCTACCCGCACAGCCAACGCAGCGACCAAATCGCCGATCGAGGCGTAGTCGCCGATGTATTCCCAGTAAGCGTTGTTCGTTACCGGTGTGCCCGCGGGAACGTCCTGCTTGGCCCTGTACATCTTGCCATCGAGCTTTACCAGTGACCCACTGAGGTATGCCTTATTCGCTTCCCAGTCCGGAGCGCCAGCGATGTCAGCGACCTGGGCCTGCAGGGAATCGAGCTGATTTTGCAGGGCGTTGTCGCCCAGCGTGATTCGCTCCTCCAGGCTCTCGGCAACACCCTCAAGCCGCCCATTGACCGACCCAGGCCCCGTGCCCGAGATCTTCTCGATTTCTTTGAGCAGGTCTTGGCCCAGCTGGGTCTCGGTGATCTTCCCCGTGATGTAGTCGAGGATTGCGTTCGCATCGGAACTGGACTGGCCGTACACCCAATCGGACCAGGGGCCGATGTTGCCGGTGCGGTCGACTAGGCGCCCACGGAAGTAACGTATGACCCCAGCAGCCATGCCGCTGTGCAGGTAGCCGGACGTGGGGTAGGCCTGGAGGCCCAGTGCCTCAGGATTCTGCCCGGTGTACTCGGATGCCATCTGCAGCTCGGTGTAGGCAGCGTCCTCAGCTCCCGCCGGGAAGCCCCACTCCAGACGAATTCCAAAAATCTCCGACTTGGTACGCAGGAACGTTAAAGCCGGTGGTGGCGTGGTCTTGCCAGCCACATTGGTGAGCACCGAGGTGGCCGGTATCGACGACACATCCATGGCGCTGACCGCGCGTACGCGAGCCAGGTACTGGCCGGTGTACACGCCACGAATATCAACAGCAAGCTCACCAGTCCTCGGTACCTTCACCCAGTCCCGCGCCCCCCAGCGCCACTCAACGTCGTAGGCCACAGCCCCGGGCGCCGCATCCCAAGAGATCGTCATGGTGGTGACGGCCATACCCTGGTCCACAGAGGAATGACTGGTGATCAGCACCCGCGCCGGGGCCTCCTGCACGCCTGGCGGTAGCACGCTGATCGGCCGGTCATCGATCACCGTCCCGTAGTCAATGGCGTCGAACTTGCTCGGCTCGTACTGGATGCATTCCAGCTGGAACTGGTGCCATTCCGGGCGCGTGACGTTGCGCACGTAGAACTGCATCAGCTTCAGATCATCGAAGTCCAGCACCCAGCCGGATTCAGGCTGCGGCACCTCGCTGAAGTCCGCCATGACAGTGATCTGGCGGCCGGCCACAGAACGCACCTGGCGCGCCTCGGACTTGCCGCTGGGCAGGTTGACCAGCAGGCGGGCACCAGTCGGCACCTCGATGTCACGGTCGACCGTCACGACGCGCCCGGCCACGGCGGCGATACGGCCACCATTGGCGCGGCCTGCCAGCATCGGGTCGGACAGGGTGACCACCTTGCCCGGCTTCGGGATGTAGCCATCCAGGCCGACGCGGAAGCTGGCACCGCGCAGCTGCAGCTGCTCGGTCATGAGAGCCCACTGGCCGGCGCGCTGGGCCTGGCCCCGCGACGTGCAGCCGACAGCCTCCACAGAAATCTCGCGCACGCCATACTCGGCAATGGCGCTTTCATCGAAGACCGGCTCTTTGTCGGTGTCGTAGCCACGATCTGGGTCATCGAACGACACCATGGCCTGGCTGTGCCGATCGCGAAGCTTGCTGCCGGTGTACTTGACCGCGCCGTCGTCGAGGATCTGCGACAGGGTGTAGTTGTAGACCGGATCCTGCGGCATATCGGCGTTGACGGTGATCTGGCTGCCGTCCCAGAAGGCCAGGCCATGGAAGATGGCCGCCAGGTCCTGCAGCACCGCCCAGGCCTCGGCCTGCTTCTGCAGGTACAGGTTGCAGGTAAAGCGCGGTTCCTGGCCGCCAAGGCCGTCCGGCACCAGCTGGTCGCAGTACTGCCCGATGCGGTACAGCGACCAGCGATTGATCATGGTCGCGTCGATGCGATCGCCCAGGCCGTAGTACGGGTGCAGGGCCAGGTCGAAGAACACCCAGGCCGGGTTGTTGGTGTAGGCCTCCTTGAAGGTGCCATCCCAAACGCCGTTGGTGGTGCCGGGGCCGCTGGTGGCGTAGGTGCGGTTCACCGGGTCGTAGCTCATGGGCACGCGCACGATTCGCCCGCGCATCAGCACGGCGATCTTGGCGATGTCGCCACCGAACTGCTCGGCGTCGTACTCCACGCAACTGACGGCGGTCAGCGGGTACTCCTGATCGCTGTCGACCACCTCGGCGATGGCCTCGACGTACATCCCATCCTGCACCAGCGAGCTGTTAGCCTCCGGCGTGATCCGGCGGGCGCGAATCGCCCAGCGGCTGCCGGTCGGCAGATCGATGCGATGGGAACGCTCGTACTTGGTGACGTTCTTCCGGTTGACCTCGGATGCCAGCACCTGCTGGAACGGGCCGTTATCGGTAGAAACGTCCACCGCATACTCGATACGAACGCCATCGATGTTGCCGCCCGAATCCTGGGACTGCAGCTGTGGCCACGAGAACCGCAGGCGCACGGCGTCCAGCATGGAGTTGGTGATGGTGTAGACGTAAGGCGTGGTGCTGAGCAGCTGCTGCCCAACGGCAATCTCGTTGCTCGACTCGCTGATCCCGGTCATGCGCTCCTGGTTCAGCTCGCCGGAGCGGAACTGCCACTTCACGCCTGGGTAAGTCAGGGTGCCGTCTTCCGCCATGACTGGCGTGCCATCCAGCTTCACAGAACGCAGGCCGTTCACCGGGCCCACGATCGGCCCCCAGCTCCACAGATAGAGCATGCGCACCGTGGCGATCGACGGAACGCTATTGGAAGCGATGCTGGGCTGTTTCTGCTTGGCTGAACCGCCCTTGCTGCCGACCACCTGCCGCTTGCTCGCTGCAGTGGCGCGCCGCGGCGCGCGCTTCAGTGCTTGACCCATTCCACTCTCCAAAAACGAAAAAACCCGCCGAAGCGGGTCAGGTGTTGCCGGCGATCACAGCCGGTCTTGCGTGTAAATTCCCCCGGACTCGACGGCCCCGCCGATCTCCCGCTCGCCGTACAACAGCGGGTAGGGGTTGCCCTGGGCGATCGTCGTGACCGCACCACCGAAGCCATAGCTGGGGTTGTTGCCGTCCTCGTTACGGTCCAAGCCACCGGTTTTTGGGGTTGGCGACAGCATCTGCACGACGCCGGAGGCGGCCATCGCCGCCCCGCCCGCGATCATGGCGACGCCGTAGGCGGAGGTCGTGCCGAACGTGAAGTAGCCAGCGACGATCAGCACCACACCGAGGATGGTCGTGAACAAACCGGCCTGCTTGCTGCCCTGGATGATCGGCGCGATGCGGATATCGCCGGCGTCGTCGCCCTTCAGGTCCAGATCATCCGCTGAGAGGTTGCGAGTGCCCGAGAACACGGTGAACACCAGGCCCCGCTCTTCACCGTTGGACAGGAACTCCTCGAAGCCTGGGACCATGTTGCAAAGGGCCTGAATGGCATCGCGGGTGCTGTTCACGTCCAGAACGTACTCGCGGCCGAAGTGCTTGCGCAGTACGCCGTACAGCTTCACCGTGCGCTTCATGGTTGGTAGTCCTTGTGCCGCAGGATCAGCCGGCAGCGGCTGGCCATCGACCAGCCGTAGACCTCGCGAGTCGACGCCCTGCCGGCCATGTGGTGGTAGATGAATGGCCCGCTGCCACCGAGTGATGCCGCCGGCTCACTGGTAAGGTCCGGTTGACTGCCCAGGTAGATGGCCGCGTGGTTCGGGTGGAAGCACGGCCGGCCAGGCGATGGCACCATGAACACCAGCATGTCGCCACGCTGTGGCACGTCCACCTGGTAGAAACCGGCGCCAGCGAAGTTCGCCTCGTACAGGCTCGGGCCGCCCTCCTGCTCCCACCACAGGTCATCCCGTTCGAAGTTGGGCAGCAACAGCCCGGCCTCGCGGGCGTACCAGTCGCGACAGGCGCCCCAGCAGTCGAGCAGGCCGTGGGCGAACTCGCGACCCAGCAACGGGGCCTGGTAGCCGGACGGCTTGAACCACTGCATATCGCCGCCGGGCCAGCCGACGATGCCCCACGGCACCTCATGGAGCTCGCAGCTGACCAGGTCAGCCATGCTCGGCATGGGCGCGGCGTCGGGGTGGCTGTGCACGATCGCCAGCAACTCGCCCTGGTCTTCGGCATTCGCCAGGTCCTCGTGGTGCAGGCGGAAGTTCTCCCGCGGCGTCTTCGCCAGGTTGCGACATGGCACGTAGGTCCGGCCCTGGTCGGTCTTGATCAGCACCCCGCACGCTTCGGCCGGGTACTCGCGTTCGGCATGCTCGCGGATCGCGGCCTGCAGTGTCTGGTTGATGCGCATCGATTACCTCGAACTGGCGATCAGGCTCGCGCCCATGGAGCCGCCGAAGCGGCGGGTGTTGCCGCGGAGCTTGCAGCTCTTCCACCGCCCCGGGCAGCGGTCGAGCGCCGGGTTGTCGGTGGGCTCGTCCTGCTTGGTGTACATGGCTGCGCCGGTGTAGGCGCAGGCCTCGCCCCGGTACTGACCCCGGCAGGCCCAGCGGCACAACTTGGTGATCTGCTGGCTCGGCAGCATGATGCCGCCCATATCCAGCGGGCTGGACAGCTGGAACGTCACCTGCTGGCGGTCTTCATCGGTCTTTTGCTCGATGTACCAGAGGTTTTCCCGCGCCTGGTTGGACGCCTCCGGGTTCCCGTCGGGGAAGTTGGCCGCATCGAGGAAGTGCCGGAAGGTTTCGATGACCTTCACCTTGGAGCCGACCAGGTCCTTCAGGGCCAGGCACAGCGCGGTGACCGCGCCCCTCACCCCGTTGATTTCGTTGACCAGCTGCAGCGTCGGCGTGGCGGGCCGTCCGTCGCCACGGATGTCGAAGCCCTTGGCTTCCAGCTGCATCGCCGAGTACAGCTGGCCCTGCCAGATGATGTCGGCCTCTTGGGCGTGGCCGTGGAAGCGCATGATGTTGCCGCCCAGGCGCGTCGCGTCCACTTCGAACAGCCGGATCTGGTTGCCCGGCTCGAGCTTCTGGATATCGGATTCGAATGTCATGGTGCCTCAAAAAGAAAGACCCCGCAGTGCGGGGTCAGTAGGGGGTGAATGTCTGCTTCATGGTGAAGCTGATCTCAAACAGCCCGGCACCCTTCGGGTCGAGCTTGTAGCCGTTGGCCTTGTACCGGCCCTGCGTGCCGCCCGGCGGCGTCCAGAGGAAGGACTTGTAGCCTTCGTGACGGTCGAGGAAGTCGCGCATCAGGCGCAGTTCTTCGCCGGCGTCGAGGCTGCCCACGGCCTTGTGCGACCACTCCTGGGTCTTGGTGTTGATCCCGGTGCCGCCGGCCTGGGTGTAACCGTCACCGAAGTCGTTCTCCCACACCCGCTGCTTGATCTCACCAGCCGCACCCACCCGGGTGCAGAAGCTGAACGTTTCCGCCATCACCGTCTCCAGAGAATGCCGCCCTGCTGGGTGGCCTTGTAGATCGCCTGCTCCATTTGCTCCTCCAGCCCCTTGGCCATCATTTCACCCTGTCGGCGCGCGGCGTCGTCGCTCATGCCGGGCTGCGCCTGGACAGTGACAGGGGCGTTGATGGTGACACCGCCGCCCCCTCCGCTGCTGGTGTCAGCGTTGTTCGCATTACGCAAGTACTGGGTCAGGTCCTGGTTCTGGTTCGGGTTCAGCACCCGTTCCCCGCCGTCGAGCAGCCAGGTACCCTCTCGCGGAATGTTGTCGAGGCCGTTGTGAGCCATACCCATGAGGGATGTGGATGCCACGCCGGCCACCATCGGCGCCGTGGCCATGGCTGCGGCCATCGCGGCACCAGGCGCCAGGGCCGGACCGACGATAGGGATCGCGGCAGTGGACGCATAGGCAGCCAGCTGGGCCTGGAACGAGGTCGCCTGCGCGTTGGCCACCATGCCCATAGCTGCAACCGACTGTGTGCTCTTACCGACCAGCAACTGCACTGCCTGGTACACCAGCCACTGCGCGGCCATGTCCGCCAGGGTATCGATCATCGACTTGGCGAAGCCGGTGACCATGTCCATAAGTGCATCACCAGCATCCTCAGACCCCGTTGCCACATCACTCAAGAACGATCCGAGCTCGCTCCTAGCGCTGCCAAGAACCGAGGTAGTCGCATCCGCAGCAATGGCCGAATAGTTCGTCGCGGCATCCGCGAAGTTCTCCCAGGCACTGGTGACACCATCCATCCAGTTGCTCTGCGCTTCGTCGAGCTGGCTGTAGTAATCGTTCTGCAGCTCCAGGCGCTCGGCCAGCGCATCGCTCAGCACCTGGGTTTCCTGGTCGTACAGGTCCTGGCTGATATCGCCGCTGTTGCGCTGCAGCACCAGCTCGCGCTGCTGGCGGTTGAAGTCTTCCTCGATCGCCAGGCGCTCTTTCAAGCGTTCCTTGTACTCATCGCCGCGGCCGGCGCCAGCAAGTTCCTGATCGAACCCGCTTTTCGCGGTCTGGTAGTCCTCGTTCACGCTGGAGCGGAAGGAGGCAAGCTTTTTGGCATCCTCCTCGGCCTGCTTCAGCTTCTTCAGCGCGTCGAGCTCAGCCGCCAGTCCTTCCAGGCGCTTGCGCTGCTGAGCGTTGACGCCCTCCAGCTTGCCGGTGGAGACCTCGAAGGCCATCTTCTCCACTTCGGTGGCGTTCTTGCGCTTGTCGGTTGAGGTGTTGATCAGCTCGATCTGCCGCTGATACCCCTCCTCCATCTCCTCGAAGCGCCGGCTCAGCGCCTTGCTGTCCTTGTCTCCAGCCTTCGATTCCTTCAGGGCCTTGTTTGCCTTGTCAATCGCGGCAGCGGCGTTCAACGCCTTCTTCTCGTCGTCCGGCGAAAACTTCATTGCGCCGGCGGCGATCTGCGCCCGCAGCTTCTCGACCTCGGTCAGCTTGCCCGCGACAACTGCCTGTTTTTCGAGGTTCTTGAGGTAGGTGCTGCCCTCCTTGTCAGACGCCAGGCGGGAGCTGTTCAACTCCTTCTGCACCGACTGGATGGCCAGCTTGAGCGCGTCAGCCTTCTCCTTCGAGGCGTCGAGCGACGTTTCGAACGGAACATCGCTCTTGTCGTCGACGCCTTTCTGGAAGCGCTCCTGCAGCTTTTCGGTTTCCTTGAGCTCGGCCTGCAGCCCCTTCAACCGATCCTGCAGTTGGTCGTAGGACTGGGTGCTCAGGTTCTCCGGAAGCATCGACCTGGAGGCCTGGCGAATGCGCGTCGAGGCATCCTCGAAGGCGTTCGCCGCCTTGCCGGCACCCTCCTCTGCTTTATCGCCGAAGTCGATGAAAGAGAGCGCCAGCGCTCCGACGGTCAGAATCAGGCCTGGCCATCCGGCGGCCATGCGCAATACGGCTGCACCGGCCGTCCGCAGAGTCACGAGAGCAGCGCCCATTGTGGTTGCGGCCGAGAACCATGCGCCCATTGCTACAGTCGATGCCGTCTGGGCAACGGTAACCTGTGTGGTTGCCACTGCCAGCGCTTCCTTGGCCACCGTTTGCTGGTTGATCGCCGCAGTCATCTGGGCGGATGTTGCAAGCGTCGTGGCTGCCAGCTTTGCCTCTGCCGCTGCAAGCTGATTGGTAATCGCAACCTCAGCCAGCCTCAACTCAACCATCCTGGCCACCGCCTGCTGACGGCCAACATCAGTGATCTGTGCCTGAAGCCTTTGGGCTTCCAGCACTTTCTCAGCAGCCAACGCTGCCTGTACCGACTGCAGTCTCGCAACGTCCGAGGCCAGTACCTGGCGATCGGCGCTGACCCTAGCTTTCGCGCTGGCAACGGCCCGCGCCGCAGCCTCCACATCAGCAGCAGCCCCGGCACGAACTGCCTCGGCCCTGCGCAGCTCGCCGGCAGCGGCGACCGATGTCATGTAAGTCTGCTGTTTTGTGGCCTGGAAATCTGCCCATTTCGCAGCGCTGGAATTCACGAACCCGGTAGCCACGCGCGCCAGGGCCACATAGAGCCCGGTTTTCAGCAACTGGGTGTAGGTTTGAACGCCGTTGGTGTCCCATGCCTTGGATAGCTCAAGGACTGCGCTTACGAAGGTCTTCGTCACGCCAAGCGACTCGTCAAGCGTGCCAATGACCTTGATTGCGCTGTTCTCCATCACCTGAAAGGCTCCGGAGATGGTGGTTTGCGATCGCGCAAACGAATCATCAATCGCTCGGGTCTGGTTGAGGATCGCGGCGAACACCTCCTTGGAGGTCAGCTTTCCTGCCTCACCCATAGAGCGAAGAGACTCGCGCGCGACACCAAGACCATCTGCAATCGCCTGAGCCAAGCCTGGCGCCTGCTCAAGGACAGAGTTCAATTCTTCCCCGCGAAGCACGCCGGAGGCAAATGCTTGGCCCAACTGCACCAAGGCGCCCTGGGCCGCTTCCGCAGAAATACCGCTCGCGGACATTGCTTTACTGATGTTCTGCGTTACCTGGGCGATCTTCTCTTGGCTTGCGCCAAGCTGTCCGGAGGACGCTGCGATGCGCTGGTAGAGCTCCGCAGTTGCGTCCAGCGACGACTGAGAGTTCTGCGCGATCGAGAAGACTGCCTGAGACTGCCTTGAGAAATCTTCGAAGGTCTCCGAGACCTGCTTGATTCGGTTTTGGACGCCGACCCACGCCTGCGAATAATGGACGATCTGCTGGGCGCCGAGATACGCAGCAGCGGCACCGGCGATGGCCTTGAAGGAGGACATGACGGCCGCTGAAGCACTGTCAGCGTGACGCTCAACCTGAGCCATACTCCTCTGAGTTGATCTTGCGGCTTGATCCATGCCCTGCTGGAAACCGCCAATCCTGGCGATCAAGTCGAGGGTCAGGGTGCCTAGGGAGCGACTCGCCATGCTTTCCTCCAGGCGAAAAAAAGCCCGCGAAGCGGGCTCACTATTAAAGAGATTTGAATCTAACTCTTGCGCCCTCGGAGACCACTTGCTTGGTTCTGATGTTTACCACGCTAACCGCAGCGATCTTCGAGATAACAAAATAATTATGAATTGTCGCCTCGCGCTTATTGGTTATTGTTGCTGTACCATAGCGCGTCTCCTTTTGAAGAAACCCAGGTATAGGCTCAAACACAACAGCAAGCCTCAAGTCATTCTTTTGAGCTTTAAACTCTTCCGCCGACATATTAAGCTTTGCCATCAAGTCGACAAAAACTACACCAACTGCTGGCTTGGGTACGGCGGGCCCAACTAAACTCACCCTGTCGATCTCGACCTCATCGACAACCGCTTTTGCCCCATACGCATTCTGCCCAACGAACTCCCCGGTTTTGTGCTCGGTGTCCGGAAGCATAATTGAGTAATAGCTGTTCTTATAGTCTGAAAGGGATGCCGACCCGCTCCTGAAGCCCATTAACTGTGCGTCACTCATGCTTTGGCTAAATGTCAGACCTCCGCCAACCTTATCAAAATCGATTTGATAATCTTTCACTTCCGACATTACTGCAGAAAGTCCTAGACCGGCCATTCTGGCTTGGAACTTAGAATCGGTCTCGTACTTTTCCTGCCCCCCGCCGAGCGAATTGAGCTTAGTGATAAGCTCGCTCGGAGATGCATATAAAGAAAACCGCCCATCAAAAACAAATGGCCGGATATCGACATAGGCCTCAGAAGGGCCAGGCCTCTGATATCTTGCACTGCCAGCTGGCTGAACGCAGCCAGAAATAATAGTCGCTAGTACCAATATCCATATCGCCCTCATCAACATTCCTCTTCACAGTGATGTATTGGTCACCATAAGTGATGACGAGGGCTAATCTAACATGTCAGCGCAAAGTGCTCTTGCCAAAGGTTAGCTCCATGTGGCCATAGCCTGCTCCAGATCCAACCCCGGTCGGACGTGGTGTGGCAAGAAGTCGTAGAGGTCGGCCTTGCCGCCGCTGCCTCGATTGACCTGCAGCGCGATCAGCCCGGCAGCGAGTTCGATACGCCGCACCAGGTTGAGCGATCCGTGCTTATCCCGGTAGGCGACCCAGGCCAGCACTTCCGCATAGGACAGCGTGGCCTTGGCCTCGGCGATCGTAGTTCCGCCTATCCCGCTCAGCACCAGCTCATGCCACAGCTCGTCGGCCGGGGTTAGCTCTTTGCCGGCGGGTTGTTCACCTCGTTGACGGCATTGAGCAGGACGATGCCCAGGGCCGAGTCGAGGTTGACGGCATCATCGAACGGCAGCTCCTCGGTGCCGTCCTTGCCCAGCATGATCGAGGCGGCCAGGTAGCGGGCGTTCTTGAAGCGCTCGGCCTCGCCGCCGGCGAACATGGCCTCCATGACGCCGAAGGCGTGCCGGCGCACGTGCACGGTGAACTTGTCGGTGATGGGCTTGCCGTTCTTGTCGGCGTGCTTCCACTCAACTTCCTTCGGCACCAGGGCGTCGGCGATGACGCCCCCTTTCTTCTTCAGTTGCGCGAGATCCATGATTACCCCTTATTCGGTTTTCGCGATCCAGGCGGAGCCGCCCGAGCGCTGGATGGAGACCGCGGTGCTGACCACGGCGTTGGCGGCGAAGTCGAACGGGAAATCCGCGACGTAGCCTTCGTAGACGAACCAGGTGCGCGACGGCGGCAGCACGAAGTCTTCTTCCGTGTTGACGGTGGCGATAGCGGCGGCGCCGGTACCGGAACCACCGGTGAAGGTGACGCTCGGGGTACTGGTATAGCCGGCGCCGGCGTTGGTGATGTTGATGGCCACCACCGCATCATCGTCGAGAACAGCCACAGCAGTGGCGCCGCTGCCACCGCCACCGGTGAGGGTGACCGTCGGTGCGCTGGTGTAGCCGCTACCGCCGTTGCTCACGGTGATCTGGTCGAGGCTGCCAGCTGCGGCGACGGTCGGCACCGCGGTACCGTCGGACCAGCCAACGGCCCACTTAACGGTGGTATCGCCGTCGGCCTCGGACATCTGATGCAGTCGGATGTGGCTCGCGTTCTTCGGATCGGCGTTGATGGTCAGCGAGGCCTGGCCCGGCGTGCGCAGCCCAGGCTTGTAGGTTCGCTCCCTGGAGCTGAGGCAGGTGTCCTCGATCTGCTCCTTCGGGGAGCCGCCAGGGTTGAATGCGGTGGCGCACTCAACTTCCATCACGCTGCGGGGCCCGGCGCCGGTAAGCGACGGGGCCAGGGCAAAGACCTGGGTACCTTGAGTCAAAACAGACATGGATATCTCCTGTCGGGCAAAAAAAAGCCCGCACATGGCGGGCTTGGTAGGTTCAGCGGGGGACTATCCAGTCCACGTCGAAACTTCGGTGGAAGTCCTTTGTATCCGGGTCGCGGTCAGTGGCTCCCCAGCGGACGACATAGGCGCGCGGCTCGATCGCTGCACAGAGCGCCTTGGTGACGGCCAGCACCGGCGCGCCGGTTGCGGCATACACGTCCAGTTGCAGGGTGAAGCCGTCGGCGTCAGGCCTGCCGGCCAGGTAGTTTTCAGGGCTGCCGGAAATCACGCTCCAGACGACATATGGCTTGATCGGTTTTTCCGGCCCTTCCCCGAAGGAATACAGGCGGCAATCGATGCCAGAGCCGATGAGTGCGGCCACCCCGGGGTCTGCCGAGCAAACGGCGAAAATTGGCGCCTCCATGGGTTCCTCACAGTGCTGCGTCGATTTCCTGCCCGAACACCTGCACGAAGCGCTCGGTCACGGCGTTGACGTTCGTGGAGAACGCCGGCCGCATGAATGGGGCGGGCGGGTTGTGCTGGGTGCCGAACTCCAGGTAGCGCCAGTGTCGGGTGTCGCCGCCGGGGTTGCCGCTGGCGGCCTGGCTGTGCTGGTTTGAACTGGCGCCGCCGCGAACACCGACCTTCATCACCACGCCACCTTCGCGCCGCCCCTGACGGGCAGATTCCTGGATGATGATGTTCTTCCAGACCTTCTCGGCGGTTTCTGGATCGTCGAGTGCCCGCGCCCGCGCCTTGGCGTCGTCCCTGACGATGTTCATGGCCTGCCGGGCAGCCTTGCGCAGCCCACTGCGGCGCAGTTTTGACGCCAGGCCGACCATCTTGTCGGTGGCAGCCTTCAATCCCTGCAGGCGGACACTGATACCGTCAGCCATCTTTCACCCCCTTCGATACCAGGATCGTCAGGTACTCCAGCCCCGAGTTTGGATCCGCCAAGGGCGGCCCCTCCATGCTGTAAAACTCATCGCGGTAAACGATGCGCATAGTGGGCAGTAGGCCGGCGCGGTATCGAATCACCATTCTTGCCGTGGCCTCGGACTGTGCGGCCTGAGCCGCCACCAGATCGCGGGCCGATAGCGGCTCGACGCGCGCCGGACACTTCGGCCAGCGCGCCACCCACTGGGGTTCGCCGTAATCACCGGTAACCGGATCTCGGGGAGTGGTCATTTCCTCGATCTCAATGCGGTGCCGGAGCTTACCGGCCTGCATCACACACCCATCCGGATGCGGTACGGCATCAGCAGATGCTGGGACGCCAGCGGCAGCTCGACAGCAGTAGTCCCGGTGACCACTTCCTCACGGTTGGCGAACAGGTGACCCAGCTTCAGCAGACAAGCAGCTTGGATCGCAGGGTTGAGCACCATGCCGTAGGCGATGGCGTCGGCCTGATCGTAGGCGTCTGCCAGCGCCTGGCGGGCGTGTTCGAGCAGGCGGCAGCGCAGGGTGTGGTCCTGCTCAGCTTCCGCAGCAGCAACCGCCGCAGCGTTCGCCTCCTTGGCTTGCTGCATGGAAGCCGACACGCCGGCGCGGGCCTGGTCGAGGGCCACCTGATCCAGGTAGAAGCGGCGGTTGAGGAAGTTCATCGCCGCATCCTCCGCCGCGCCAAGTTGCGCCTCGACCAGCACCTGGTCTTCCGGTTCGGCCAGCAGGTGATGCATGGCCAGATCGATGGCGATCACAGGCATGGATTACTCCTCGGTCTGCGCCGGCTCGCCACCGGCGATCAGTCGCTCAGCTTCCGCAGTGGCTTCTTCCTGATTACCGGAGAACACGCCAACCTGGTTGCCTTCAACGTCCACCACGATGTACTTGCCAGCGCCCTTGTGCTTAGCCTTGAAGGTGGCGACTGGCGGAGCAATCGGCAAGGCTACCGGCCCCAGGCTGCTGGTGGTCAGCACGCCCGCGCCAGCGGCATCTTCCTCCGAAATGGTCACCACCACCTCGCCTTCGGAGTCGTCCAGTTCGGCATAGCCCTTCTGGATCAACTGGCGTCCGTGCTGCTCGATGGTTTCGAAGGACGCTCCCGCAACCAGCGTCTGGCCGCCCAGGTACAGAGGTTTCAGGGTTTTCAGTTTCATCAATGCCTCCAGGGGCCGCCGATCGGGCGGCCCTCGTTCAGGGTTACGGGGCGACCGGCGCGGCGAAGTCACCGAAGATGAACGCTTCCGGACGTTTCACCGCCAAGGCGGCACGCTCTTCGCAGCGGATCGAGATCAGGTTCTTCTCGAAGTCGTCGGCGTTCTCGGTCGAGATGACCACGTTGGCGTCTTCGCGGTCGAACAACTGAGCGCCGGTCTGGAATGCGCCAGTCAGGAACTTGCCCATGAAAGCAGCGACCTCGGTAGCCACAACAGGCAGCCCCCACAGTACAGGGCCAGCCAGTCCCAGCGGGTTGGCGAGGATGTAGCGGCCCAGCGTGTCCTTGGTCAGCTCGATCTTCGCCCAGTCCATGAAGTGCAGGACATGGCCGGAAGCCGGCAATCGCGCCAGCTGGGCTTGCAACATCGCCAGGCGGAGATCATCGATGCCCGAACGATCCTCCACCTCGAAGGCCGGGACATATTTCGAGGCCTGAGGGACGATGCCGTGCAGGTGCACGCCAGTGCCGTCACCGAACAGGATCTCCTGCTCTTCGACGTACTTGAGGCCGTAACGCATTTCTACGTCGATGGTCGAACCCAGCTGGGCGAAGTCGTCCAAGATCTGCTTGGAGGCCTTGAACATGTGGGCGATGGTCGATACCGCGGTGAGCTTCGACGCGAATTCGATGCTCGAGTAAGGCTTGGCAGTGCCCTCGGCCACGACCTTGGCGGCGTTGGTGAAACCGGTCTGCTGCACCCAGAAGATCGCCGGGGCGGTAGTTCGACCCGGGGCGATCAGGTCGCGGATGAACAGGCGCTGCTTCGGCGCGGTGTCGATCCCGGGCAGGCGCTGAGGCTCGACGATGCCGGCGGGAACATCGGTGGACAGCAGCGCGGCGCTGACCGGGATGTTCACGCGCTTGCCGCCCTCGATGCTGGCCGCGAACTGTTTCAGCGCTTCGCTCTTGATCACCACGCCGCCGAGGCTGTCCTGGGTTTGCGGAGTGCCTGGCGAAGGCAGGCGTGCGAACTCCTGTTCGAGCTCGCCCAGCTGGGCTTTCAGCTGCTTCTCGGCCTCGGTCAGGCTGTTGAACTTGGTGGCCATCTCGTCGACGGCGGCCTTGGTTTCTTCGGAAAGGCTGCCGGCCTTCTTGGCCTCGGCCAGGGCGTTTTCGGCCTGTTTACTGAAATCGCTGGTCGCCTGTTTGAGCTCGGCGGAAACCTGCTTGAGCAGGTCAGCGGTATTGTCTGCCATGGGATTGTCTCCGGTTACTTGAGGGCTGCTGCCGAGAACCGCGACATGGCGGCCTGTAGATCGGCAAAGTGGGCGGCCAGATCGGCCTGGTTTTCGGCAGCGCTGCGCGTACCGGAGGGGGCAGCGCCAGGCGTGCCACCCTTGAGTTCTTGAATGAGAGATCGCCGCTCGGATCGGGGCATGCCCTGTTTGGCCAGGATCGCGTCCAGTCGCCGAGCTGCGACCTGGTGCGGCGCCCTGGCCTGCGGGTCTTCCTGCGCAGCGTCCGATGGGAGAAGGCCGTCAGCGAAGCCGGCGTCGACAGCCGAGCTGCCGCCCATCCACGTCTCTACGTCCATGAGGGCGCGCATCGAGGCGGCCTCATCGCCGGTCCTGACCGAGTAGATGTCAGCCAGGGTTCCGTCGATCTGGTCGAGGAAGTCAGCAACTTCGGTGAAGTCGTTCCGGTCGCCCGCAGCGATGGTCCAGGCGTTGTGGATCATCATGAAGCCGGCCCGCGCGATCTGGATTTCATCGCCAGCCATGGCAATGAACGAGGCAGCCGAGGCAGCCAGGCCAAGCACCTGTACGGTCACCTTGCCCTTGTGCTCGCGCAGCAGGTTGTAGATCGCCAAGCCTTCGAAAACATCGCCACCCGGACTGTTGATCTTCACGGTGATGTCTTTGTCGCCGATGCTGCGAAGTGCGGCACTGACGCGCTTGGCGGTGACGCCCTCGCCCGTCCACCAGTCCATACCGATCGGGTCGTACATGGTGATGGTGGTGGAGTCGTCACCGGCCGCCGCCTTGATCGCTGGATTCCAGCGCTCCATGGCCTTCGGCAGTAGGTCGGACTCGACGCGCGCGTGCGGTCGCACCGCCGGCGCCGCCGGTAGTGTCTTGAGAGTCATGGGTTACTCCAGGTCAGGCCGCTTTGAGCAGCGGCATCGATATCAGCGCGTGGGCCATCATGGGTCCGTCTGGGTTCCCGGCTTCCAGAGCCTGAGATGCCAGCTCGACCGCCTTGTCGATGGCCTCTCGGTCATCGTTGTTGCGTGCCGAGACCAACCGCAGCATGAACGCCGAGGCCGCCGGCGAGACGCCTGCACTCGGCTTCCCGAGCTGATCCAGGGGCACCAGTGCAGACTGGACCGTGTAGGTGTCGCCACCCGGTATAGGCGGCAGGTTCTCCAGCCGGCGCACCTCGTTGCGGGACATCCAGCCATTCTGCAGGGCCGTGTTGTACCAGGCGCCGCGGCCGGCGCTGTCCGCGCGCAGCAGGCCTTCCACTGCAAACTCAGCGAAGTAGTCTTCAGCATCGGCTTCACCGATCAGGCAGCGCGTGATCTCCTGCTCGATGTTGACCAGCAACGGCCGCAGGCTGTTGGTGAGGAAGTGCAGGTTCTGCGCCTCAACCGAGGCAGCCCAGCTCGACTGCTTGTCCATGTGCCCAACCATGAACGGTGGCACGCGGAACCAACGGCACATTTCCTCGATCCCGAAAGACCTGGACTCCAGCATCTGTGCCGCCTCAGGGTTCATTGTGATGCCCTGGTACTTGAAGCCGGCCTCCGCCACCATGATCTTGCCGGCGTTCTTCGATCCCATGAACGCCTGCATGCTGGCCCGCAGCTGCTCGCGCTGCTGCGGCGTGATCTTGGCGTCGCTGCTCAGGATGCCGGATGCCTGCATCCCCTGTGCGAACACCTTCGCCGCGGCCTCCTCGATCGCCATGGCCGAGCCGAAGATCTCGCGCCCGGTGGTGACCGGAAGCATCCCACACACCCCGTCCAGGCCAAAGCCGCGGATGTGCATCAGGTTCTTCTCGGGAATGTCGCGATCCACGCCATTCTCGTTGTACGTGTACTTCAGGCGCCCGTTGTCCTGCCGCTTCACCCTCATGGACTGGGGCAGAAGCGGTACCAAGGCAATGATCCTGCTGCCGATCATCTTCTTCTCGACGAAGGCATTACCTCGCAGGCAAATGCTCGCCACCACCAGCAGCATGAAGCGCTGCGGGGTCATCTCGGCGTTCGGGATACGGCACAGCACGCGGTACAAGGGATGGTCTCTGGCAACCTCCCGAGAACCGTCGGGGAGGCGCCGGTACAACTTGAGCGGCAACGTGGAGACGGATTCGGACAGCAGCCTCACGCATGCCCACACCGTGGACAGCTGCATGGCTTTGTCGACCGATACGTGCTTACCAGATGCAGAGCTGCCGAACCACTCTTGCCAAAATGCGCCGTCCTTCAGGCCGATGGGCACCCCGAGCCAGTTTTGCAGCGCAGCCTTCACCCGGCCCGGTTTCTTGTCGGCCATCAGATTCCTACCATGATCGGGTTATCAAAGAAGCCCTGGAGATCACCAGAGCCTTCGGGGTTCAGGGCCATCAGGGACACAGCGTCAAACGTCGACATCAGCGGGTCGATCTTTGCCGAGCCGCTGGCCTGCTTCGTGATGGTGATTGCGTTGCCTTGCGGGACGATGCGGGCATTACCGACACACCAGTTCATCATCGCCCTACCGCAGTGAACGAGTTCACCACCGGCAACCTTGCGTTCAGTGGTTTTGATTGCGCCGTTGAGCTTCCAGCCCTGCGAGATGGCCACGATCTGCTCCATGGTGATCGCTCGCTCTTGGGTGGTCAGCTCGTCGACGATGTCACCGATGCCGGCAGAATCGACGCCGATAGCCAGTTTCTCCGGCAACAAGCCGCGATCCCTGATGTCGCAGATGATGTCGGCAACCTGCTGCACATCGTCACCAGGTCGATCAACAACGGTCAGGTCGCCGGCCTTCTCGAAGTCCCTCAGTGCGCTGGAGATATCCTTCCGCCGCTCGAACACGATGTTGTGCGCCCAGGCGTGGGCCCAATGGAGCCATCGACGAGTAAGAGGCTCGCGGCCAAGCACGGTCAGACCAAGCAAGTCGTCAAGACCACCACCGTCTATGCCAACCGTCACCACTTCGGAGCGCTGCAGCAGGCTCTCCAGGGTCAGGCCAGCCTCAGCCGCCGATTCCCAGTGGTCAGCGCCTGCCCAACGGTCTGACCGCAGGTCCAGGCCGATCTCGACGTTGAGGTGCTTCGCTAAGAAGCCGCGTATGGCCCCCTCGCCCTCTGCCTGCGCCTCCTGATACTTCTGCTCGATCACCTCTTGGTCGACAGAAAGCCCCCAGTTGGGGTTGGTCACATGAGCGTTTGCAAGGTCGCGGTGCTCGTTCCGCTTGATCATCTCTTTCGGGAACTCGTAGATGACCGGGAGGAAGCGCCGGTCCTCGATTTCGCCGTCACGAACTTTGCGCGCGTACTCGAGCTTGGCCTTGAAGGCGCCAGCCGGCGGCTCATCGGACTGAGTGGTGCAGTAGAAAACGAACCCCTCTGGGCGTGACGCCAGGCCGCCAGTGGCTTCAACCAGCATCTTCGCCGACTTGGCCTGCTTGCCGAACTCCCAGAGTTCGTCGATGAACACGCCAGTGGCTTTCTTTCCGGTGACGGTGGCCGAGTCAGCCGCCACCACCTTCAGAGTTGCCTTGTTCAGGTTGTCGGTGACGATCCGGTTGTATTCCTGCACATGGAACCTGGCCTGCAGGTCTTCGTCCGCATCGATCATGTCCCGTATTGGCTTGAAGGCGTTGTCTGCCGCTTCCTTCGTCGGCGCCAGGATCAGGAACTCGCCGGAAGGCCGGGTGTTCAGGATCAGGGCTGTGAGCATGATGCCGGCGGCGATCGTCGACTTTCCGTTCTTCTTGCTGACCATCAGGAAGTAGTTGGTGATCAGCCTGCGGCCGGCGTCGGCGTCATACGCGCCGAAGAGCGCGGCCACAACGTCGAGCACCCAGCTGCGGCAGGTATCCCCCATCAGGGGGCTCCCATCGGCATCGACCATTCGAAGGTTGCAGAACACGTCGAGGGCATCTTCTGCCTGCTCGGGGAAGATGGGTTCCACCGGCACGAGCGCCTGGCCACGGACGATCCTGCTCTCCCAGTCGGGGCACGCGGTAGTCCACTTCTTCATTTGACGGCCTTCAAATGGCGCTCACGCAGCCCAAAGCGGTTGCCGCTGGCTCCCACCTTCGCCGCGTCTTCAAGCTTCTGTTCCTTTTTGCCCATGCCGGACTTCTTGCCGTGAAAGTACGGCAGCGCCGACTGAGCGGCATTGCGCCGATCAAAGATCTTGGCCTGGGGGTCGTTCATCAGCGCCAGTAGCCAAACGAGTGGATCATCGGTGCAGGGCAAATCGACCAGGTCACCCGACTCGTCACCTGGAGGAGCGGACTCGAAGGTCTCGCGCTCTGTCTCCGGCTTAACATTTCGGGGCGCCTTTAACTTTTCCAGCGCGGCAACAACGTCGGGGTCTTTGGCGAGCCGAGAACCTGCTGCCGAAGCGCTGCCCGCCGCGTAGCCTGCGGCTTCCGCCGCTTCGCGATTCGAGGCACCAGCAGCCTTGGACTCGACAAAACGGCGCTTTTTCGATGTTAACGCCATTAACAAAAACCTCTGAAACGGGGAAAAATTTCACGCGTGCGGGGACGGGTGGTCTGGAAGCGAAAAGCCATGAACTCTCGACCCACCCCTCCCCTTGAATCGGGGGACTAACGTGCTTCACTCGCCTTGAAGCACGCCATTGACGTGCGTCATCCGATCTGGCCAGCGGCCTCCTCGGCAGCCTTCACCACGTCATGGCACGGACGGCAAAGGGTCTGCCAGTTGCCCCGATCCCAGAACATCTTCATGTCGCCCCTGTGCGGGATGATGTGGTCAACCACCGTGCCGGCGGTCACCCTCCCTTCGCGTTGGCAGTACACACAGAGCGGGTGAGCTACGAGCCAGCCGGCCCGTGCTACTTGCCACTTGTACCCATAGCCGCGCTGGGCAGCTGTCCACTTGGCCGTCCGCCATGAGTCCGGGTTGACCGTTGCCAGCCTTGATGGCTGGGCCTGCATCGCTGGCTTGAGGGATGTGAGCCTGGCCATCAGCGGCCACCGTGAACAGGCGCGCCGCTCAGATAGACTTGAGGAGCAGCATCAGTGTCCAGGCCCTGGTCATCGGCCAGTGCCTGGAGGAAGCTGGCCAGCAACTCATTCGTCTTTGCCTGTTCCGCCAGGATCTGCTTGAAGATCGACAGGAACGCCTGCTGGTTCTGCTGGATCATCTCCAGTTGCTCCGGCGTCACCTTGACCTCGGCCAGGGTTACCGTCGAAGAGTGATCGGGCTCGCTCATATGCCACCTTTGTCCATTTGTTGATCCACTCGCGCCGGGCGGCGCATCCACTACAGGCCATCGCCTTCAACTGCCAGTTTGTTGCCATCAACCATGAACACCACGGTGAGGCGAACAGGCTGGCCTGGCTCGCTATGCAGGGTCGTGCTGATCTGGTTCGGCAGGACAGAGCCGTCCTCGGCGTGTAGCGCAAACGGCGACTCCAGGCGACGCTCGCCGGGCGTGTACCGACGGCCATCGTCCGCGAGGCTGGTCACTTCAACGTCGCGGACAAGCCGCTTCAAGATCATCTTCATGGCTTACCCTTGGGCTTTACGCGACAGGAACAGGTCGGAGTAGCCGCGAAGCTTCTCCACCCCCATGAACCCGACCATGCCGCCGGCGAAGGTGGCCATGCCCTGCGGCAGGCCCAACCATTCGAGCAACGGCACCAGGGCCAGGGTGATTAGGCCGCACAGGGCGCCCTCCAAGAACATCTGCCGGCGAGTGCCGCCGCCATACACCACCCGGAGGACAGCGATAGCAACGGACAGGCCGGCGGCATACAACTGCGGCTGATGGGCAAGCACCCAGGCAATCAGGGCGGCCCACAGGCCGGGATCTTTCTCTGGCATATGGGCCATCTCGATTCCTCCCGTTGCGGGGAGCGCAAAAAGAAACTCGCTCAAGGCGGGTCATGGTGTGTTTCAGGATTGGTGCAACATCCCGCCAGGCTTGAGTTCGTCACGCAGCAGATTGCGGATTGCGTCAGCCAGTTGAGAGCCGATGTGGAGCTGCGGGTCGGCGGTCAAGCCGAAGCCAGCGGCATAGCGTTGACCTTGCTCGTTCGACTTGATCTTGACCTCGAGCCCGCCCAGGCTGACTGCAGCGCTCTCGACTGTCGACTTGGCGACGAACACCTGCCCGTCGACCACAACGAATGGCTCCCCGGGCTCGTTGGCGCGCTTCACCACTTCCAACTGGCCAGCACCTGCCTCACGCAGAACAGTCTGTGCGGCCCGGATCTGCCGGGCAGTCTCGCCGTGGAAGACCACCTTGCCCATACGCAGTCGCTGGACTGCCTGGCCGACATCGATAAGCAGATCTGGGGGCTCGCAGCTGGTCACGCGGCTCGTCAGGCTTGTGGTAGCGCGGGCTTCCGCGACCCTGTTGGTCAGCGCGGTTACATGGCCGCCTTCCGCGGTGACGGTGCTCGACAGCGCCGAGACGGCCGTGGCGTCTGCTTTCGTTGCAACCTGGCTGCTCAGCGCACCCACCTGTACCTGAAGGTTGCTAACCGAAGCTGACAGGGAAGTGATTGCCGCGAGAACTGGATCGGACATTTGCTTGCTCCAGATACGAAAAAGGCCCACCTGAATGGCAAGCCTTTGAAAATTGAGGTGGACCCAAAAACAAAACTATACCTCTAGGCGCATCTTTTCCCTTTACTAGTTATGCGCCTAGAGGTATAATTTCAGCATCAACCACACAAGGAGACGGAGGTGCAAAGCAGGCAGTTGATCAAGGAGCTTGAAGCAGCTGGATGGGTTCTAAAACGTGTCACCGGAAGCCACCACATCTTCAAACACCCCAACAACCCAAACTCGATACCAGTGCCACACCCCAAGAAGGATCTACCAATCGGCACGGTAAAGAGCATCAAGGAACGAGCCGGGTTGAAATAACCCGGCTTCACCCTTTGCACCTCTGTAGGAGACGAACATGCAATACCCAATCTGCATTGAGTGGGGCGACGAGAACACCGCCACCGGCATCCAGATCCCTGACATTCCGGGCGCTGTAACAGCGGGCGACACCTTCGAGGAGGCCTATTCCTCTGCCGTCGAGGTCGCTCACATCATGCTGGAAGAGATCGCCAGTAACGGCCAGGCCATCCCGATGCCAACCAGCGCCGCGGCACATCGGGACAATCCCGACTTCGCTGACATGGGCTGGGGCATGCTGGAGATCGACATCACGCCGTACCTGGGCAAGACCGAGAAGGTCAATGTCACCCTGCCAGGCTTCGTGATCCAGCAGATTGACCGGTACGTGCGGGACCACAACGTGAAGAGTCGATCCTCATTCCTGGCAGATGCTGCCATGGAAAAACTGGGCCGCTGAGAACGAAAAGCCCCGCTCTGCGGCGGGGCTACACCACTTTGAAAGCAACTTAGAAATCAAAGAAACTCGCAGTTTTCTCGTCTTTTCCTAAATAGTCATGGCCTGCCCAGGTTGGCTTGAAGCTCGGCTCATCATGCTCTGCAGGAACTAGAACTATGTAGCCAGCGGTTTCCAGCAGGTGCAGGTGATAATCCACTGCTTCTCGGCGCCCTGCTTCATGGTCTGGATATTTTTCCGCGAACACCGCTTGGATTTCTTCGCGGTAAAGCCCGACGCCCGTGTGATCCTCCACAACGAGAATCTCAAGTAGCTCCAAAGCCAGCTTAGTATTGCGCTGCATGCTCATCCCTCTGCAAGTTATGCCAAATGGCCATGCCGAGGTTATCGTAGCCCGCAGAAACAAAAAACCCCGACGCAATGGCCGGGGTTTGTCTGTGTCGCGTTGCTTGCAAGCTGGACACGCTGCTATGAAAACAGGTGTTTATCCGCCCGCATAGAGGTTTTTACGCCGCCTCGCGGATTTCTTCGAGCGCGCAATCGATCCATGCAACGCCGGCCTTGATGATCTCCCGCGCCTTGCGTTCCGACATACCCGCTTCCCGTCCGACTCGCATGGCCGGGTGCTTGGATCCGTAATAGGCCCACACGAAGTCGCCCATCTGCTGGTTGCGCTTCGTCAATCTGGCAACGGCGCCGTCAATGATCAGCGCCAGGTCGTCGGTGATGACGTGCTGCCGGGCACCGCCCTCGCTGGGAACGTTGTCGCGCATGAGCGCGTAGAGCGGCGACACGTAGCGTGGCACCCCCATCTCGCACATTCGCCACCACCCCCACTGCTCCAGCAGGTATTCGGTATCGCCCAGTGCCTTGTCTGTGTAGGTCCGTTTCTTCATGCAGCCCTCCGGGGCGTTGGGTCGGTGTCCAGGCCAAACAGCTCGCACAGCAGCTTGTAGGCGTGTTTGTTCTTGGCGCCGCCCTGGATGATCCAGGCCTTGGCGTATTGCTCGAAGCCCTGGGCGGCCCGGGAGCCGTGCCAGTCGGCCACGATGTCCATCAGGGCTGCGGAGGCGATCCGTCCGTTGATCTGCTCCAGCAGCAGGCGGTTGCCCTGCTTCAGGAACTGCCGCTCGACGGAGGTCAGGCTTTTGCGCGGCATGGCCGTTGCGACGTTACTCATGGCCATCTCCTGGCTTGGATTCTTGATCGTGCATCCTCCCTTGGGATGGATGCTGTGAGGTGCTGCAACCCACGCCGTTAGTGGCGTCAGCAGTTGCAGGCTCGGTTCTGTGTCCCGGCAATGTCTCGGCGTGAATGGCGGCGAATCCCTGCCCGTCGAGGTGTTGATGCCAGGCCTCCAGCGCCTGACGCTTCAGGCCCTCGGCCGTGGTGTGGATGTAGGTGGCGTCGAGGTCCCTCATCGCGTGGTTCAGCAGCAACTCGCCCACCATGTAATCCACGCCGAGGTCGGTCCATGCCGTGCGCGCCACCTTGCGCAGGTCGTGGCTCGACCACTCGCCCTTGGCCAGATCGGTGAACAAGGTGTTGGCCTGGCTCGGCCCCAAGGGTGCGCCGTGGCTGCCGGGGAACAGCAGCGGGCCGGTGTAACCCTGAGCGGCCTGCGCGCGCCGGTATCGCTGCAGCAGGGCGCAGGCCTGGGTAGTTAGCGGCAGCGTGTGCTCGGCCTTCGTCTTCGTGTCGGCGGCTGGGATGAACCAGCGCCCCGCATCGAGGTTGACGTTGCGCCAGCGCGCCAGCCGGGTTTCGCCCAGCCGCGAGCCATGGCACAGCATCATCAGGGCCAGCATGCAGCCAGCCGGCTCCACCTCGAAGCGCTCGGCCACCGCCGCCAGCAGGCTGGGCACGTCGTCGCCGCGAAGGCGCGCCGGCTTGGGCCTGATCCGCGTCCGCACGAAGTCGGTGAACTTCAGCGAGGCCATCGGGTTGATCGGCAGCAGGTCCAGACGCAGGGCCTGGCGGAACGCCGCCGAGAGCACACCGTAGACCGAGCGCACGAACGACAGGGCATAGCGCTCCTGCAGCGGCCACATCAGGCGCTGGTCGATTGCCTGCTTGTTGGCTTCGGTCAGCAGCAGGTCGCCCAGGCGCGACACCAGGTGTCGATTTAGCGCGGACTTGGCGCTGGCCTTGCGCTTGGCCGACAGCCCCTTGTCGCGGCTCATCCGATCGCGGTACCAGGCCAGCACATCACCCACCGTGGCCCAGTTGGTGGTGGTGGACTTGGCGCCAGCATCGACGGCGCGGCGCGCTAGGATCTCCGGCAGTGTGGCCAGCATGGTTTTGGTGCTGATCCCCGGATAGTCACCGGCCTTACCCCAGCGCCCGCGCACCACTACGTGCCAGGCGCCGCGGCTGCGGTCCACTGTCGAGAAGCGGAACCGCAGCTCCCGGTGCCGGGTGTCGCGCAGCTGGAAGACGTTGCCGGCAGCCTGCCGGCGGATCTCCGCGTCGCTCAGGGTGACGGTGAGGGTCTTCGCGTCGCTCATACCTCCCTCCTTGGCCACAGGTTCAGCCCATTCTGGTCGCCGGCGTCGTAGCAGGGCCTGGCCTTGGCGTGGCGGTTGTTCCAGCTCTCCACCGCGATCCGGATCACGTCGACTACCTGCTGGTCATACAGGTGCTCGAACGTGCTCAGAGACAGGGTGTCGATGTGCGGACCCTGCGCGCCACAGTCGTGGCACCAGACGTGCGCAGAGATGATCGGGAACTCGTCAGCGGGGTCGAAGCAGTGATCCTCGGCAATCTCGGTACCGGCCTCGTCGAGGGCGGTGACGCACGGCGGCCCTTCGCAGAACGGACAGGGCGCCATCTTGATTGGCTCGATCATTGGCCACCCCCTTTGTAGCGCTGGGCGTAGCTGCCGCGCCCGGCTTCGATCTCGTCGTCACTGGGCAGCGAGCCGGCGAAGTTGGCGAACCGCCCGTACTGGCCTTCCTGCTGGACAATGCAGCTGCCCACGCGGGCGTGACGGCACTTGGTCATCAGGATTTCGGTCAGACCGTTCTGACCCTCCTCTGTGTCCATGTCGCGATGCACCATCAGGATGCAGCTGGCGTCCGCCTCGATCTCTCCGGAGTCGCGCAAGTCACTCGACTGCGGCTTCTTGCCGGGTCGCTTGGTCGAGTCGCGGTTCAGCTGGGCCAGCTCAATGACCGGAATACCCATTTCCTTGGCCAGCTGCAGCAGGGCCTTGCTGATCTTGCCGACCTCCTCCGTGCGCGACCGGCCTCCTCGCTCACTGCGCACCAACGTAAGGTAGTCGACCACAATCCCGTCCAGGCCGTGCTCGCGCTGGCACTGCCGGGCCGTGGCGCGGATGGTTGCCGGGGTCTGCACCGGATCATCACAGACGAACAGCGGAGCCTCCTTGGCCAAGCCGACGGCGCCAACCATCCTGGTCCAGTCGTCCTCGCGCATCTTGGCCGGGTTGTCCAGCTTGCGAAGGTCCACTCCGCCCAATGAGGCGATGGCGCGCAGCCCCAGCTCCTCGCCCGGCATCTCGATGGAGAACACCAACCATGGCTTCCGGTTCTTTACTGCGTTGTGCTGGGCGATCTGCAGGGCCAGGGTTGTCTTGCCGCTACCCGGCAGGCCGGCAATCACGGTGACCTTCTTGGGGCGAATGCCCTGCACGAGTTCGTCCAGCTTCTCGAGCCCGGTGACCGGCCAGGCCTGCCCGTTGCCGTTGAACTTGTCATCGACCATCTGCGCCGCATCCCCCATCCAGGCGTCCAAGCGCTTGAAGCCCTTGGTTTCGCCGTCGAGGTCGCGCAGGTCCGCCATGGCCTGCTGAGCGGCGGCGATGACTTCGGCAGTGGGCGCGCCGGCCTGCACCATCTCCTCCGCCTGTCCAGCGATGCCCAGGATATGGCGGATCACGCCCCACTCCTTGACGTGCTTGGCGTAGGCCTTCCAGTTAGCCAAGGACGGCACCTTGCTGGCCAGCTCTGCCGCGTAGGCCATGACATTTTCGCCGCTGGGCAACGAGCGCTGCACCGCGCTCAAGGTGACAGGGTCAATCGGCATCGCCTGATCACGACAGTCCAGCATGGTTGCGAACAGAGCTGCGTTGTCGGCGTGGTAGAAATCGGCTGAGGTCATTTGCCCCAGCATGTCCTCCACCAAGCCAGCGTCTTGCTTCATCGAGGCGTGGATGACAGCGCCGAGCACGCCATGCTCGGCCTCATCGCTGTACATGGCTCTCATGCTACGGCCCTCATGGACGCCCAGGTGAAGCCGACCATCTCGCCGCCGTTCTGCCGCAGGCGGTCAAGCGCGCGGTCGCCGATGTAGTTCTTCAGGCCGTCGTGCCCAAGATTCGAGATCAGCACGGTAGGTCGCACAGCCTGGTACCGGCGATCGATGATGTTGTGCAGCAGCCCCAGTTCGTACTCGCTGCCCTTCTGGCAACCGATCTCATCGATCACGAGCAGGTCAAGGCTGGCAAGGTGCACCACCACATCGTGGTCGGTGTAGCCGGAGCCAGGCGCCATCGATGCACGGGCAATACTCACGATGTCGCCGGCCGGGATGATGAGTGCCTCGCCGCGGTCAGCGACCACCGTGCGGACGATTGCGCTCCCCAGGTGGGTCTTGCCGCAACCGACGTTGCCGGTCAGCAGCAGGCACCGGCCGGCGCGGTAGTTGGCCGGGAACTGCTCGGCATACGCCCGACACTTCGCCAGCGCCCTGCGCTGCGGGTCGCCATCGACCTGGTAGTTGTCGAAGGTCGCGCCAGCAAAGCGCGGTGTGATGCCGGCAGCGATCAGGGCCTCATTGGCCTTCTCAGCCTTGTGCTGGGCATTGGCCAGGGCGTGAGCTTCCGAGTCGCGGGGCGCCATGTGCATGGCATCCCAGGCGCAGCGCTTGCAACCACGCGCCAGCATCGAGCCATCCAGCTGCTCGACCTCGCTCATGCTGACCTGGCCATGCACGGCACACTCGCCGTCGAAGATGCGCATGAAAGGGCGACGGTGGAACAGATCAGAAATTCGAACGGCCATCGTGGCTCTCCTGGTACATGTCATCGGTGTGCTGCGGAAGGTTGTTGAATGCGCTGCCTTGGGCTGCTGCGCCAGCTGGCTGCAGGACGTCGTGCCAGCGCTCGCCGTTGAGCCAGGTGGAGGCCATTGGGATGTACTGGCCGGCGTCCTTGGTCCAGTCGCGGGACACGCAGTGGCCGCCCAGCGCGGCGATCATCACAGCCTGCAGCTCAGCGTCCGGATTGAGCTTGTTCCAGGCCTTGAGGGCGTCCTTCCGGCTCTTCTTCTTCGGGTACAGCTTCCAGAACTGTTCGAACCCATCCGCCACCGATGTGCATATAGGTTTAGGTTCCTTGACTGGTTCAGAAAGGTGACTGGTTCTGGGGGCAGCTGCCGCCCCACCCCCTAGGTTTTCTGCCGCCCCAGGTGGGTTTTCTGCCGCCCCACCCCCTGGGGCAGCTACAGCCCCACCCCAGAGGTTCAGGTGAAAAACGTTCGACTGGTTCAGCTCGCCGTTGCGCCGGAACTCCCGGCGTACCAAGCCAGCTTTCTCCAGCTCGCGGATGTGCGTCTTCACCGTCGAGCGAGCGATCTCGCATTGATCGGCGATGTGCTGATACGACGGCCAGCACTCGCCCTGGTCGCTGGCGTTGTCCGCCAGCTTGATCAGCACCAGCTTGCGCAGCGGATTGCCGACCTTGGTCTTCATGGCCTTGACCATCAATTCCATGCTCATGGGGTCAAATCTCCAGCTCAGCGGTCACCCGCTTGATAAATTCGTCATAGCTCTCGCTCATCACCAAGCTCTGGTCTTCCAGGGCGGCGCGGTATGCTTTCGCGCTCCCGTAGAGCACCCAGCGCTCGCGCTCGGGCAGTCCTCGAAAGCCTGCATAGCTCGGCCACGGTCCACTGATGATCGTTGCCGCTGAACGCTGCAGGGGCGCCTGGTCTGGTTTCGGGGTCGTGGTCATTGCAAGGTCTCCCCGGTTGAGTTGGTGCGCCGGACTGGGAGCGCTGGGAGGCTGTTCGCCGGCGGCAGGTCGCAGATACAGGCGCCAGGGCCTAGCAGCGCCCGGATCGCCGTCTCCATGCGCCGCTTGGCGCTGTTCTTTGCCATCCGCGCGCGGCGGTACAGCTCATAAGTGTCAGCCGTGTAAGCGATCACCGGGCCGTATGCTGGGTTGTCAGGGTCAATGCGCCGCCGGTGCGGCTCAGGCTCTCCGGTCGCCCGGAAGAAGGTTGAGTATTCGTCGTTCAAGCGCTCGCGAAGACTCCGCATCACTCCCTGGGCCTGGTAGAAGGCCACCGCGCGCTCGGCCACCAACTGCGTCAGCTGGGCCTTGGTCAGATTCTTCTTCATGGGTGCACCTTCCCGCTCAGCCGGAACCGGCCATTGAAGTAGGGGTGACTGGCCTGGGTGGCGTTGACCATCTCGCATTCGTCGACGAAGCGCTTGAACGCCGCGGTGACAAGGCTCTTCGTCCAGACCAGGTACTGCGAGCCCTTGGCGTCCTCGTGGCCATTGCGGACCATTCCGGCGGAGTTCGGAGCATGCGGCCATTCCTTGAGCACGTAGTCCACGACGGCGCCCGACAAACCATGGCGCGCCAGCATTGCGGCCTTGATGCCGGTCAGCGACAGGCAGTTCTGTGGGCAGTGGTCCCAGACCATGGTCTGGCTCAGATCGGCGACCTGGCGCTCTACACGCTCCAGCGCCACTTGATGGGCGGCCTGCTGCCGCTCGATGGCTACCAACTGGTTGGCGCTGGCAGCGATCAGTTCCGCCGGGGTCATCGGCTTTTCGGCTATGCGTTCGAGCTCCTGCCACCGGTCTACGATCGCTCCGGTGAACTCTGGGCTGAGCTGCGCGACTACTACAAGGCTGTCGCGCTTTCCCTTCTCCCCAGAAAACAGGTAGGTGGCCACACCCTGGCCCAAGTGGTTCGGGACTTCCTGCATTGCAGGAAGTTGAATGACGCCGCGAGCGGCGAGGCGCTGGATAGTGGTGCGCACGTTATCGTGTCGAGACCCAACCAGGTCGGCGATCTCTTGCGAGGACATGGTGAGCACGGTGGTGGTGACCAGGTTCATGCCGCACCTCCCGCGCCACGAACTGGAGCAGTGGCATTTTGTGGCGCGCACGCCTGCAGCCGCTGCAGGAGATCTTCCCGGGCACAGTCGAAGCCATTGGCTTGGTCGCCCGCCGCATAGATACCGAGCTCGATCAAGCGTGCGGGTCCGGCGTGCTCGCCCAGGCCTGGCCGGGCCGCCTTCAGCAGCTCCTCCAGCTGCAAGATGGTCTGCACCGCTGCGGCCAACTGGTCGACGGCTTCGCGGGCGATGAGGTCGTGATGGTTGCAGAGGGTGCCGGTCATGCCGCACCTCCTGCTGCAGGCGCAACGCCTGAATGCGCGGCGATCACCAGTGCTAACGCGCTCTCGGCCGCGAAGAAGACCAGCGTGGCCTGATTGGAGACTGTGGTGTCCTGCATCATCTCGCGAACGCCACCCACCACCGCCTCCAAGCGATCGATCGCAGCATCGAGGGATTCGTGGATCGGGTTTCCGGCAACGGCCTCAAGTACGTCGTGCAGCCCTTGAGTTGCGAACGGATGACCGTGAGTCAGTGGCTGATTTTTCATCGAGCCACCTCCGCAAGCTCGACGGAAAGCACGCTGGCGTCAATCAGCGCTTTAGCTTCCCGGATCAGCACCTGGGCTGCATAGGCGAGGTGCGTGCCGTCACCTTCAGCCACCAGATCGCCAAGCAGCGCCTCAGCGGAACAAAGGCTAGCACTGGCAACATTCATAGCGTCTCCGCAGCTAATCCCAGCGACAACAGCAAACAAGCTACCGCCGTTAATAGGGCTGAACTCAGATACCCGGGTTACCAGAAGGTCGGGGGGCGAGCACGCTTGCGTGCCAGATGCCATAGTGCTATTTTTTGGGCGCATGAAATCGTCTCCATGTGACGAAGATTCAAGAAGGTCCCCGGCAAGGGACCGGATTTAAAGAAACCCGCCGGCAAGCGGGTTTTTTTGTGCCTGCTGAAAATCAGCCAGACAGCAAAAACTGGGAGTCGAAGCTGTTCATGCTTGGGCCTTCGGCATACTGGATGGCTGTACAGAGCCATCAGGCCCAGGTGTGCCGGAGGAAAATTTGGCAGATGATTCACCTACCTTGTGGCGAGCTTCGACTTGAGCGATCAGAGGGCACAGAGATGCAGCGCTAATGGCGCCACCGGTGGCCAGCTCGGCAAGAAATGCCTTTTCAGCGCTGATCTTTACGGACCCAGAAAGCCAATAGGACACCGTGGCTTGGGAAACGCCCAGGGCCTTAGCAGTCAACGATTGGGTGCCGAAATGATGTATCAGCTTGCTGATAGAACGAGCCATCGAAAGGGTCTCTGATAAGTCAATTTATATGCTGCACAGAAGAAGACTTCTTTGCAAGCAGATAAGTATCTTTATAGGATCAGCGGATGAATCTTTCCGAACGCATCAAGCAAGCCAGGAAGCATGCTGGCCTGACCCAACGAGAGCTCGCCGACCAGGTGGGCATAGCTCAAACCGCCATCAGCCAACTTGAATCTGGCAAGACCCAGCGGTCCTCGTATCTAATGGCTATCGCCAAAACTTGCGGCGTGAGCAGCGCTTGGCTGGCAGAGGGCTGGGGCCCAATGCTTAGAGATCCAGCAATGATGGCGGCCCTTATCAAGTCTGGAGACATCTCCCTAGAGGTTGCGCCGGAACTCGCCAAATACGGTCAAGAGCCAGGCGTAGCGGTTGCGTTAGAGCCGATACAGGCGTGGGATGACGATACCCCGCTTGAAGACGACGAAGTTGAAGTCCCTTTCCTGCGGGAGGTGGAGCTATCTGCAGGGAGCGGAAGAACCGTGATAGAACGAAGCTCTACTGCGAAGCTGAGGTTTGGAAAACGATCACTGCGCGCGCACAACGTCCAGTTTGACCAAGCCGTTTGCGTGGTTGTGTCGGGAAATTCAATGGAGCCAGTACTTCCCGACGGAAGCACTGTAGGCGTGAACATCGGGCAAACGCAGATCGTCGACGGGAAAATGTACGCCATCAAGCACGATGGTCAGTTGCGGGTGAAGGTTCTGTATCGCGTGCCTGGAGGCGGCGTGCGATTCCGCAGCTTCAACCAAAGTGAACATCCTGACGAGACCTACACCGCAGAGGAAATGGCCGAGAAATCCATCGAGATTATCGGGCGCGTCTTCTGGGGAGCATCGTTTTACTAACTGAAACCTACGCTCAAGAGCCCGGTGATCCCGGGCTTTTTTGTGCCCGCCGATCAGAAAATAAGCCTGATGATAAAAAATATAAGCAGACCACTTGCACCAAAATATCAATCTGCTTATATTTTGGTGCATCGGCTTACACACGGAGGTGCCCAATGCAGAACGTAATCAGCTTCAGAGGCATGGAGGGCAGTATCGGAATTCTTGCTGCTCAAGAACTGAAGGCTGCACTCGGCATCTGCTGTGGCCTTGGCAATAAAGAGATCGCTAGAGAGCTCGACTGCTCGCCCGCAACCATCAAAAAATCGGTAGAGCGGGTCTTCTACAAGCTCGGCATCAGCAGTCGCTCTGCTGTCCCAACCGAGCTTTTCTATCGGGGTATAGCTCGGAAGCTGTCCATGTTCATGTGCGTTGCGCTAGTCGGCCAAGCAGCGATAGATGATGAGCACCTTCTGCGTGTTCGCCGCGGCGGAAACAGCGGGGAGCGGAAGATAGAGGCCCGAGTTGCGACCAGGCGCGTCGAGTGCACCCTGGCGGCGGCGTGACGCCAGCCGCCTGAATTGATCCACCCCTGATTTTTGCGAAAGCCAACAAACGCGGCGGGCCTCTGCTCGCCCTGAGAAATCTCAACCACCCAGAGGAAACACCATGTTCGGTATAGGAAAGAAACTGTTCGGCGCCAAGCGCGCTGTCAAGAAACTGGAAAACCGCGACCTGATGCAGGCCATCGTCGGCGGTTGCCTGCTCGTCGCTGCGGCGGACGGCGAGATCAGCAAGAACGAGGCGGCTCAGATCGACATCCAGATCCGCGCCAACAAGAACCTGGAGCACTTCGGCCAGGAAATCACCGCCACCGTGAACCTGTTCACCGAGCAGCTGCAGGCCGGCTTCCGCCTCGGTCGCATGAACATCATGCGCGAGATCGCGGACATCAAGAACAACCCTCTCGATGCTGAAGAGGTGTTCGTGAACATGATCACCGTTGCCGAGGGCGATGGGAACATCAGCCCTGAAGAGCTGAAGGTCTTGGCCGAGGTTGGCGTGCAGATGGGCTTGCGTCCGAAAGACTTCGGGATCGAGGCGTGAAACGAAAGCACATCGGCCTGGGCGCGGTTGCGGGGCTCGCCCTGTCCGCGCTCGCTATCACCGCCACAGTGAACTGGGGGTCGTGCCAGTGGTACGGCTATCAGACCGAGCGGCAGACCAAGTTCGCGCCCTACGTAGGCTGCATGGTGAAAACCGCCGGCGGCTGGGTGCCGCGTAACGAACTGCGCACCACGCAGTGAATGGAGGGGCGGCAAACGCCGCCCCCCCCCACACAAGGAGTTTGCCCATGTTAATCCTGTCCCGTCGCGTAAACGAAACCCTCCGCATCAATGCGGACATCGCCGTCACTCTGCTGGGCGTGCAAGGCATGCAGGCGCGCATCGGCATCGAAGCCCCTTCAGGCGTTTCTGTTCACCGCCAGGAGATCTTCGACAAGATCCAGGCCGAAGGCGGCCAGCTGCCAGTCACCGCACCAGGTGCCATCACCGACCCAGTTGATCTGTTCGTCAAGTTGAACCCTTCCGGCCTCGCCGAGGAGCACCTGGTGAAAAGCGGTTCCAGCTTCGAAGACGCCTGTACCCGTGCCCACTACAAGGTGTTTCTCGCCGGCTTCAACGCCGCGCAAGGTGGCCAGCATGCCGGCGTCTGATCGTATTACGTTGGTGCTGCGCGGCAACGAGGCGGCGCCCCTGTCGAACATCCTGCCCTTTGCCAAACCTGGGCAGTTGGCATCGGCTGGGCGCGGCCTGGCCACGATCGTCAGCATCAGCGAGGGTGACCTGCAGGCTGAGCTGATACAGCGCAAGGCGCAGTTGACAGAGGCCGATGTGCTGCTAAGGGAGGCGATCACCTTCATCAACGAATACCAGGGCAGCGCCGATTTCCGCAAAAGGCTTCTGGCCCGAATCGACAAGCTCCTTGATCGTGACCAGGAGCCAAAGCCGGAGGAGCAGCCATGAGCCAGGCCGGCCTGCTCCTGCTGCTGTGGGACGCCCTGCAGCAGCGCGATACCACCTTCGGGCAGGTACTCGACTTGTCTGCCGCTTGCGGCCTGGACGGTCGTCGTGTGCTGGCCGACCACTTTCGGGGACGCCCATGAACATCCTCGCATCCATGGCGCTCCGGCGAGCACGTGGGCAACTGAACTCTGTTCAATCCCGATCGACTGCAAGCCCGTGCACGTCAGCCCTGGGAGCCCCTAAGGCGCCAGCGCCCAAGGATGTGGCCATCATTGGACCAATCAACCGGTACATGTTCCTTCAGGGGCGCGAGTGGGCGATCGACATGGTCGCCTCTCTCCGGGCCGCGCCTGTCGACTTGGTGGTCGAGCGCTTGACCGGGGCCGCGACGGGCCGGCCAGGTAGCTACACGGCCGGCATCGAGTCTGTGGTGGATGAATTGAAAAGCGCTGAAGAAGAGAACCTGACGCGTCAGGTTGGGAGGAAGGAATGAGCCAAGAAACCGAGGTGCTGACGGTTGAGGGCCTGGCCAAGCTGCTGGGCCGCACCGAGGCGTCGATTAGGGAAGGGATTCGCCGCGGAGTGCCGTGGCTGCCCAGGAGCTTCAAGATGGGCAATCGGCACTGCTGGCTGAAAGAGGACGTGCGCAAGTTCTTGCGCGAGTTTCGAGACGGCGAGCACCAGAAAACTAAGCCGGGACGCAAGCGGAAAGAACCGCCATCACTGCGAGTCGCCTAAGTAGCCCGCCTGTCGTTTTGGGTGACAAACTTTAGCGCGTCAGCTATACCGAAATATGCCAGTAATGGCGGGCTTAAGTAGTGCCCCTCAATCATTTGACAAATAGAGGTGGCAGTATGAAACAACTTAAACTTAGTAAAGAATGCTTTGAATCTGTGACAGAGGAAGTTCGTGAAGATGTTAGACGAAGATTTATCGCCGCGAACATTATATCCGCTGACACAGAGATCGTCCCGTCACCAGATGTAGAAACTCCCGCCTCGGCGTCAATTATGGGGTTTCCAGGCAATTTTCTTGAGGCCATCGGGAAGGCGGCTGGCATTGATAAATGTGATGTCGCCGGTGAAGCGGCTTATGCCTTATGCATGGTAGCAACTAGCGGGACGGGAGGCCTGTATTGCACTGGCATCGGCGCCGCCGCTAAGTTGGCTTGCCAAAATAGCGATTAATGTCTCACGCTCATCCTAACTTCTCAGCTAGATCCTGAGGGCTTAGGTGAGTGTATCGCTTGAGCATCGCCAACGTTTTGTGTCCGGTGATGCTCGCCACCTCCATCATGTTGAAGCCGCGCTCGAAGAAGCGACTGGTTGCCTCATGGCGCAAATCGTGAAGACGTAGGCCCTCAATCCCGGCGGCCACGCAGGCCCGGGGGAAGTAGTTGCTGATCGTGTTGAGCGCCAGGTTGAAGTACCGGCCACCGCCGATCGGCGTGGGCAGCCCCTCCAGCAGGGCGATCGCCCGGGAGGACAATGGCACCGCGCGCCGCTCACCGTTCTTCGTGTCTTCCAGATAGGCCACTTTGCCGCGCACCTGGTCGCGGCGCAGCATCAACAGCTCAGACCGGCGCATCGCCGTCTCCACCGCCAACTCAATGAACACCGGAAGCTGGGCATTCATCTGGCCGGCTGCCTTGTACAGCGCGGTGAGCTCCGCCGGCGTCGGGCGCCGATCTCTCTCTTTGCTGCCCTTAGGCATACGGATCGCCCGGCACGGGTTGGTCAATCCTTCGATACCCCATTCCTTGGTGGCCACCGTGTAGAGATGGCTGATCACCGCCAGGTTGAGTCGCACTGTCGCCGTAGACTTCCCTTCCTTCAGCTCCGCATCGCGATACGCGGCCATGTCGCTCGAGCGGATCGCGGCCAGGCCCTTGCTGGCCAGCTTGTGCTCTTTCCACTTCTTGATGCGGACCTGTTCCTGCTTGGCGCCCTTCTTGGTCGAAGTGACCTCTGAGAGGTAGCGGTCCAGGGCCTCGGCGAGCGTGGTGCTCTCGGCCTCGCGCATGTCGACAAAGCGCGCACGGGACATGTCACCCTCGATCTCGGCGGCCCATCGCTGGGCTTCTGCCTTGGTGTCAAAGGTGGCGGAAAGGGTTGGATATCCTTTGCGGCGGATCTGGGCGCGCCAGGCGTCCCCGCGCTTCTCGTAGTAGGCCATGGGGGAAATGATAGCGAACGCTTGGGGGAAATACACGCTCCCCCATTCCCCCAAAATTCCCCCAAATGAAAAAGCCCCGAGGGCTATACAGCGCTCGGGGCCTTTAATATGGCGGAGAGATAGGGATTTGAACCCTAGGTACTGTTGCCAGTACAACGGATTTCGAATCCGTCCCGTTCGACCACTCCGGCATCTCTCCAATGCCGCGCATCATACCAGCGAATTCTGAAAACGCAAACCTTTATTTTCAAAAAAATCGCGTGGTATCAGGCGCTTGCGTGAGCAGGCCGCTTACAGCGGCACGCCCAGGCGCTTGGCAACTTCTTCGTAGGCTTCGATCACGTCGCCCAGGCCCTGGCGGAAGCGGTCCTTATCCATCTTCTTGCGGGTTTCCTTGTCCCACAGGCGGCAGCCGTCCGGGCTGAACTCATCACCCAGGACGATCTGGCCGTGGAATACACCGAACTCCAGCTTGAAGTCGACCAGCAGCAGGCCGGCGTCGTCGAACAGCTTGTTCAGCACTTCGTTGACCTTCAGCGACAGCTTCTTCATCTCTGCCAGCTGCTCGGCGGTGCCCCAGCCGAATGCCACAACGTGGGATTCGTTGATGAACGGGTCGCCCTTTTCGTCGTTCTTCAGGAACAGCTCGAAGGTGGACGGCTCGAGCTTGATGCCCTCTTCCACACCCAGACGCTTGACCAGGCTACCGGCGGCATAGTTACGCACCACACACTCGACCGGGATCATGTCCAGCTTCTTCACCAGGCACTCGTTGTCGCCCAGCAGCTTGTCGAACTGGGTCGGTACGCCGGCTTCTTCGAGCTTCTGCATGATGAAGGCGTTGAACTTGTTGTTCACCATGCCTTTGCGGTCGAGCTGTTCGATGCGCTTGCCGTCGAACGCCGAGGTGTCGTTACGGAACAGCAGGATCAAGCGGTCGGCGTCGTCGGTCTTGTAAACCGATTTGGCCTTGCCGCGGTAAAGTTCTTCGCGTTTTTCCATGATGGTGGGCTCCGCTTGCTTGAGTGGTTGGGCTAGGCGATTTCGCGCCAGTCGAGCCCGTGTTCCTGATTCGCCACCTGGAGCCAGTCCGGGTCGCACCCGAGGGTGTCGACAAAGCACTGGCGGGCCAGATGTGGCAGGTTGTTCTTGCTGCTGAGGTGGGCCAGCACCAGGTGTTGCAGGTTGCTCCAGCCCAACTCGTCCACCAGGCGCGCGGCCTGGTGATTGTTCAAATGGCCTTGCATGCCGCCTACCCGCTGCTTGAGAAAGCGTGGGTAATGCCCACGCGCCAGCAGGTCGCGGCAGTGATTGGCCTCGATCAGCAGTGCGTCCAGGCCCTGGTAGTGTTCCAGCAGCCGTGCGTCATACGAGCCCAGGTCGGTAAGCATGCCAAAGCGCCGGCGACCGTCACTGATGACGTACTGCAGCGGTTCATAGGCATCGTGCTCGACCCGCGCCGCATGCACCTGCAGGCTACCGATGCACAGGCTTTCGCCACACGCGAGAAAACCGGCCACCTCCACCGGCTTGCGCAAGCCGCGCAAGGTGCCTTGGCTAAGATAGACCGGTACATTGTAGCGCCGTGACAGCAACCCCACCCCATGCACATGGTCGGCATGTTCGTGGGTGACCAGCACCGCGCTCAGTTGCGCCGCCGAGACCCCGAGCAGCGCCAGGCGCCGCTCGGTTTCACGCAGGGAAAACCCGCAATCGACCAGGATGAACGTGTCACCGCTGGCGATCAGCGTGCCATTCCCCTGGCTGCCGCTTCCCAGTACCGCGAAGCGCACTTAGCCCAGGTGGTCCTGAATGGCGCTCAGCACGCGGCGAGCGACATCGGCCGGGGCCACGGTGTTGATGTTCTTCTCGACGGTAACCTGCACGCTCTCGCCAACCTTGCTCAGGCGCACCTGATAACGCTCGGCACGGGCCTCACGCTCTTCCTTGGTCGGCGCGCTGCCGAACATGCGGCTGAAGAAGCCCGGCTCGTTCTGCTTGTCGTCAGGCTTTTCAGACAGGTTGATGTAGTACAGGCCCAGGCTGCGGTTGATGTCTTCGACGCGCCATTCGCCGCCTTGCTCCAAGGCCCGGCCCACGCCGGACCAGGCACGGTCCAGGTCGGAGCCGAGGAACAGCACCGGGTTACCGCTGCCGTCTTCGCTCAGGCTGACGCGGCTCGGCGCATCGAAGTCGCGTGCGGCCAGCAAGGACACCGAACCGCCCTTCTCGGCGCTGCGGTTCATGCTGGCGAGCATTTCGTCGACCAGCAGTGCATCGGCGCCGGTATTGGCCGAGGTGGACGGGAACGCAGGCTCGGCGGTGCTACCGGCCGGGCGCTCGACGCTGACGATGTACACCTCGGAGGTGTTGCGCTGGACGCCAGGCTCCATGCGTACACGCACGCGCACTTCGCTGTCGCCGCTGCTGGCGGTGCTCGCCAGGCGCTGGCCGAGCGAGGCCGACAATTCGTCGAAACGCTGCCAGCTGGTGCTGAATTCCCCTGTTTGCGGGCGCTCTTCGGCGATACGGAAGCCGTTGTCTTCAAAGAACTGATGCGCCACTGGCCAGACTTCGGCCGGCGAACGCTGGGCCAGCACCCAACGGCTGCTGCCGCTGCGCTGCAGGCTGAAGTCGCTGACTTCGGCACCGCCGGTCAGGGGTTGCGGACGCGGCACTTCGAATTCGCCCGTGGCGCTGTCGTCAGCGACATTGCGCGGGATCGGCAGCAGCGGGTCCAGGCGCTTGACGTTGCTGGCGTCCTGCGGCAGCTGCATCGGGGCGGTCGGGTGCGCCTGCAGGTAATCGCTGCCGCGGTCGCGGAAATAGCCATCCTCGCCCCACAGCCAGCCACACCCACTGGTGCTGGAAATGATCAGGGCGAGTGCGGAAAGACCAGCCAGTCGCTTCATGCGGTGTACTTCCTCGATTAAACCAGTACGCCGGACTGGCGCAAGGCAGTACGGACTTTTTCGTGACAGCCTTCGCTGAGCCAGGTCAGCGGCAGACGAATACCTTTGTGCATCAGGCCCATTTCCACGAGTGCGAACTTCACCGGAATCGGATTGGCTTCGCAGAACAGGTCTTTGTGCAGCGGCATGAGTGTTTCGTTGATTGCGCGGGCCTTCTCGGCATTGCCCTCAAGGGCGGCCTCGCACAGGTCGGCCATTTCGCGCGGGGCGACGTTGGCTGTGACGGAGATATTGCCCTTGCCGCCCATCAGGATCAGCTCGACAGCGGTCGGGTCGTCGCCGGACAAGACGATGAAGTCGTCGCTGACACCATCGATGATGGCCTTGGCACGGACGAGGTCGCCGGTGGCTTCCTTGATACCGATGATGTTCGGCACGGTCGACAGGCGGATGACGGTCTCGGCCTGCATGTCGCAGGAGGTGCGGCCAGGGACGTTGTAGAGGATCTGCGGGATGTCGACGGCTTCGGCAATGTGCTTGAAGTGCTGGTACAGGCCTTCCTGGGTCGGCTTGTTGTAGTACGGCACCACCAGCAGGCAGGCGTCGGCGCCGGCATTCTTGGCGTTCTGGGTCAGGTGCACGGCTTCGGCAGTGGAGTTGGCACCGGTGCCGGCGATGACCGGAATCGGCTTCTTGCTGTGCTTGACGCGCTCGACCACATGCTTGATGACCAGGATGTGTTCTTCGACATCCAGCGTGGCGGACTCACCGGTGGTGCCGACAGCGACGATCGCGTGGGTGCCGTTTTCCAGGTGGAAGTCTACAAGTTTGTCGAGGCTGCCCCAATCAAGACGCCCTTGTGCATCCATGGGTGTGACCAATGCCACCATACTGCCCGCAATCATGTAACTGCTCCTGCCGGAAAAAGAGAGCGGTAATGGTACTGGGGGCATCGGCCTTGCACAAGCGAAGCAGGCGGGCGGAGCATTCCCCTCGGCGCCTTATTTCGCTACCCTTGGCCCTTTGATCGGTGCAGCGCGGCCCGCCGGGCCGTCGACCTTGCTCCCCGGCCAGCGTCCACGTCCTCGCATGCGAGCCCCGGGCCCTGCCGACAGGAGGCTTTCGCCCGTCCTGTGCCGACCGCTCATCGCTTTAGGAATGCTGCATGTCCACCCCCACCACCGTCCGCGAACAATTCCTCGTCATCAGTGCCCTGGGCCCTAACCCCATGGAACTGGCCAACGTCCTCAGCCGCGCTGCCTTCGAAAACCGCTGCGCGGTCGTCACCTCGCGCCTGAGCCGCCATGGCGAGACCAGCGCCCTGGTATTGCAGGTCGGCGGCAGCTGGGATGCCCTGGCACGCCTGGAGTCCACCCTGCCAGGCCTGGGCAAGAAACACGGCCTGACCCTCGACGTGGTGCGCAGCGCCGACCAGGAGGTGCGCCCGCAGGCCTTGCCTTATGTGGCCTACGTCAGCGCTGCCTATCGCCCCGACATCATCAACGAGCTGTGCCAGTTCTTCCTCGACCACCGTGTCGAGCTCGAAGCCATGACCTGCGACACCTACCTGGCACCGCAGACCGGCAGCAGCATGCTCAACGCCCAGTTCACGGTGATCCTGCCGGCTGGCACCCAGATCAGCTGGCTGCGCGACCAGTTCCTCGACTTCGCCGACGCCCTCAACCTGGACGCGCTGATCGAGCCTTGGCGCCCACAGAACCCCGTGTAAGGAATGCATCCATGGCAGTAGCACTCGAGCAACCCGTCGCCGACTTCCAGGCCCAGGCCACCGGCGGCCAGACCGTCAGCCTGGCCGAGCTCAAGGGCCGCCAGGTGGTGGTGTACTTCTACCCCAAGGACAGCACCCCCGGCTGCACCACCGAGGGCCAGGGCTTCCGCGACCAGCATGCCGCCTTCGAAGCGGCCAACACCGTGGTGTTCGGCGTGTCGCGCGACGGCATCAAGTCGCACGAAAACTTCAAGGCCAAGCAGGGCTTCCCGTTCGAGCTGATCAGCGACAAGGACGAGGCGCTGTGCCAGCTGTTCGACGTGATCAAGCTGAAGAAGCTGTATGGCAAGGAATACATGGGCGTGGACCGCAGCACCTTCCTGATCGACAAGGACGGTGTGCTGCGCCAGGAATGGCGTGGCGTGAAGGTACCCGGGCATGTGGATGCCGTATTGGCGGCGGCTCAGGCGCTGAACAAGGCTTGAGATCGATTCAGGCTCCTTCGCGGGCACGCCCGCGAAGCAGTCACCTCAACACTAGAGCATCGGCGCCACGGCAGGCTCCTGCCGTGGCCAGGCATCCAGCACCGCCTTGATCAGCGTCGCCAGCGGGATCGCGAAGAAGATCCCCCAGAAGCCCCACAACCCGCCAAACAGCAACACCGCGCAGATGATCGCCACCGGGTGCAGGCTGACCGCCTCGGAGAACAGCAGCGGCACCAGGACGTTGCCATCCAGCGCCTGGATGATCGCGTACACCGTCATCAGGTAGATGAACTGATCCCCCCAGCCCCACTGGAACAGTGCGATCAACGTCACCGGCACGGTCACCACCACCGCCCCCACATACGGCACCACCACCGACAGGCCCACCAGCAGCGCCAGCAGTGCCGCATAATTGAGCCCCAGGCTGATGAACGCAATGTAGGTGGCAATCCCGCAAATGAGTATCTCGATACCCTTGCCGCGGATGTAGTTGGCAATCTGCCGGTTCATCTCGCTGCCCACCCGATTCAGCAGGCTGCGCTGGCGCGGCAGGTAACCGCTGACCCAGCCGCCGATCATCTCGCGGTCCTTCAAGAAGAAGAACACCAGGATCGGCACCAGCACCAGGTAGATCATGGCGTTGACCAGCAACGGCAGGCTCGACAGCGAAAAGGTCAGCGCCCACTGGCCGAACTTGCCGATTTCGCCACGCACCGACTCGATGGCATGCAGCACCTGCTCGTCCGACACCAGGTGCGGGTAGCGCTCAGGCAACAGCAACAGCAGCGACTGCCACTTGCCAAGCATGCCCGGCAGCTCGTTGAACAAGGTGATCAGCTGATGCCAGAGGAGCGGCACCAGCACCAGCAGGAACACCGCCAGTGCGCCCATGAACAGCATGAACACCAGCATCACCGCCAGCCGCGTCGGCACCCGCAGGCGTTCCAGGGCATTGACCAAGCCCTGCATCAGGAAGGCCAGCACCATGCCCGCCAGCACCGGTGCAAGCATGCCGCCGAGGGTCAGCACCGCGGTAAACGCCAGGAACAGCAGGACCGCCAGCACCACCGCCTCCTCATCGGAGAAGTAGCGCTGCATCCAGTCGCGAAGCACTTTGAACATTGACGATCCTTGGTTGGGACTCAGGCCTTGCGCAGCCAGTAGGTATAGGTGCCGGCTTCGGCCGTTTCCTGCAGCAGCGTATGACCGGCCAGCTGGGCAAAAGTGCGGAAGTCGCGCTGCGAGCCGGCATCGGTGGCGATCACCTTGAGCACCGCGCCACTGGCCAGGCGGTTGAGCTCCATCTTCGCCTTGAGCAAGGGCAGCGGGCAGTTCAGCCCGCTGGCGTCGAGTTCGGCGTCGCAGGTCAGGGTGTCACTCATCAGCGGTTCTCCACGCATGGGGCGGATGTGTTTGGTAACAGGGTCGCTAGGATACCGCCACTGGCCGCCAACGTGCGAGCGGGCTACAGTAGGCGCTTTGACCCGACGCGAGCTTCGTGCATGAATCTACTGCGCCCTACCCTGCTGACGCTGGCCTGCCTGATGGCCCTCCCCGGCCATGCTGACGACCTGCCATCACTGGGCGATGCCAGTTCCGCGATCGTCTCGCCGCAACAGGAACACCAGCTCGGGCGCGCCTGGCTGAGCTTGCTGCGCGGCCAGGTCAGGCAGCTGAACGACCCGCAGCTCAAGGACTACGTCGAGACCACCGTGTATCGGCTGGCCGAAACCAGCCAGCTGCAGGACCGGCGCCTGGAATTCATCCTCATCGACAGCCGCGAACTCAACGCCTTCGCCGCCCCCGGGGGCATCGTCGGGGTCAATGGAGGTCTGTTCCTCAATGCCCGCACCGAAGGCGAGTACGCCTCGGTGCTGGCGCACGAACTGGCGCACTTGTCGCAACGCCACTTCGCCCGAGGCGTCGAAGCCCAGCAGCGCATGCAATTGCCGATGATGGCGGCGTTGCTGGCCGGTATCGTGCTGGCAGCGGGCGGTGCAGGTGATGCGGGCATCGGCATGATCGCCGGCACCCAGGCGGCGGCGATCCAGGAGCAGCGGCGCTTCTCGCGGCAGAACGAGCAGGAAGCCGACCGCATTGGCATTCAAAACCTGGAGAAGGCCGGTTACGACCCGCGCAACATGCCAACCATGTTCGAACGCCTGGCGCAGCAGTATCGTTACGGCGCCAAGCCGCCTGAATTTCTGTTGACCCACCCGGTGACCGAATCGCGTATCGCCGACACCCGCAACCGTGCAGAACAGGCACCCAAAGGCGGCGTCGAGGACAGCCAGCGCTATCAGCTGATCCGCGCCCGCGTGGCCCTCACCTACGAAGAAACCCCTGGCCTTGCCGCCAAGCGCTTCCGTACCCAGCTTGAAGAAGACCCCAAACTGGACGCTGCCCGCTATGGCCTGGCCCTGGCGCAGATCAAGGGTGGCCAGCTCAACGAAGCACGCGAAAATTTGAAGCCGTTGCTGGCCAAGGCGCCCAACGACATCACTTACAACCTGGCACAGATCGACCTGGACATCACCAACAACCGCCTGGCCGATGCGCAGCAACGGGCCGAGCGCATGCAAAGTTCGTATCCGGGCAATTACCCGTTGAAACAGGTGCGCGCCGATTTGCTGGTGAAGCAGAACAAGCCTGCCGAGGCCGAGAAGGTGCTGAACGATTTGCTCAAGAGCCGGCCGGATGACCCGGACGTGTGGTACGACATGGCCGAGGTCCGTGGCTTGTCGGGCAATACCATTGGCCTGCATCGGGCACGTGCCGAGTACTTCACCTTGGTGGGGGACTTCGACCAGGCGATCCAGCAACTGGACTACGCCAAACGCCGCGCGGGCAGCAATTTCCCGCTGGCATCGCAGATCGATCAGCGCCAGCGCGAGATCATGGAGCAGCAGCGCATGGTCAGGGAAATGATGGGGCGGTAAGGAGGGGCTTGTCCCGCGAATGGGGCGCAAAGCGCCCCAACGTTTTCAGGCGTTACCGGACAGCTTCAACCGAGCCGCGTGGGTAAAGTCCAGCATTCGGTTCAATGGCTTGATCGCCTTCGGCACCAGCGCCGGGTCGACGAAGATTTCATTCGTGCCTTTACGCAGGCAATCCAGCACCCGCTCCAGGGTATTCATCGCCATCCACGGGCAATGCGCGCAGCTGCGGCAGGCCGCGCCGTTGCCGGCGGTCGGCGCTTCGATGAATTCCTTGTCCGGACACAACTGCTGCATCTTGTAGAAGATGCCGCGGTCGGTGGCGACGATGAAGGTCTTGTTCGGCAGGGTCTGCGCAGCCTTGATCAGCTGGCTGGTGGAGCCGACCGCGTCGGCCAGGTCGATCACCGACTCCGGCGACTCGGGGTGCACCAGAATCGCAGCATCCGGGTACAGCGCCTTCATGTCAGCCAGTTGGCGCGACTTGAACTCTTCGTGGACGATGCAGGCACCGTCCCACAGCAGCATGTCGGCGCCGGTCTGCTTCTGGATGTAACGGCCCAGGTGCTGGTCCGGGCCCCAGATGATGGTCTCGCCGTTGTCCATCAGGCTTTCGACGATTTCCAGCGCGCAGCTGGAGGTCACCACCCAGTCGGCGCGGGCTTTGACTGCCGCCGACGTGTTGGCATAGACCACCACGGTGCGCTCGGGGTGCTGATCGCAAAAGGCCGAGAACTCTTCGACCGGGCAACCCAGGTCGAGCGAGCAGGTGGCTTCCAGGGTGGGCATCAGCACGCGCTTTTCCGGCGTGAGGATCTTGGCGGTTTCGCCCATGAAGCGCACACCGGCGACTATCACCGTCTCGGCGGGGTGGTTCTTGCCGAAGCGGGCCATTTCCAGCGAGTCGGACACGCAGCCGCCGGTCTCTTCGGCCAGCGCCTGGATGACCGGGTCACAGTAATAGTGGGCAACCAGCACGGCGTTCTGTGCTTTCAGCTCGGCAGCGATGGCCGCACGGTATTCGGCCTCCTGCTCAGCGGTCAGCGGGTTGGGCTGCTTGGCGTCGAGGTGGGCCTGAACCAACAGGCGTTCGGAAATCTGGGTCATGATCGCTGGACCTGCAGGCGCGCGTGCGCGTCAAATCGAGTGTATCACCCGGCCCTGACAGATCGGCTAAGGGCGCCGGACGGCAGGCATGCCGCCACGGCCCTCTGCGGGCGCGGATTATTATCGGACGCCGAAGGCTACAGACAATCAAGGGATTTCTAAAGCGGTTTTTGTGTGGCCAGCACTGGCCTCATCGCCGGCAAGCCAGCTCCCACCGTTGCACCACGGCATTCAAGGGCAGTGGTGTAGCTGCGGGAGCGGGTGTACCCGCGAAGAGGCCAGCATGAACAACGGCTCAGCCAGGTTTAACCTTGCGGCTGCAGCGCCGCGAAGTGCGCCGCGAGGATCATGGCGAATTCCTCTACGGTCATCTTCTTGCCGTTGAAGTCGACCATGCCATCGGCATAGTGCAGGCTCGACACCACGTCATTGCCCTGCACCGTGGCCATGCCACTCTGCAGCGCCATCATGCCGACCATCTCACCTGCCTGGTTGGACTGCATGGCAATCGCCTGGGCATCGGTCTGGCCTTCCAGCAAGGCCTGCAAGGTGGCCAGGTCACCAATCATCGGCTTGGACAGCGACAGCTTGCTCTTCACCTGGGTGATCAGCTGCTTGCTCAGCTGGTCGGACGGCAGGTCGAAGGAGGAGGGGCTGGCAAAATCCAGCGCCAGGTTGAAGCGGCTTTCGCCGTTGGCCGTCTTGAACGACAGGTTCTCCACCGCCAGATGCGGCTTGGACGCCAGCAACTGCTTCAGGTCGCCCTGGAACTTGGCTTTCTCCGCTTCGCCCATCTGGATCTGCGGGAACGGCTGGCCGGCCGCTGCGGCCTGCTGGAACTCCGGCATGTGCGCCTGGTACCACTGCGAAAGCGACTGCAGGGCCGGGGCATTGATCGACTTGATGCTCACCGCCATCTGCCCGCTGCCGACCGCGCGGCCGTCCCAAGTGATGTCCGCCACCTTGTAATCCACGCGTCCACCGACGGTATCCGGGCCATCGAGCCGTTGCACGGCGTTCTGTTCCAGGCCTTTGAGCAGCAAGACCTGCTGTTTCGGCCCCAAGGTGACCTTGGCCTCAGCCAGCAGCAGATCGACGTTGCCGACATAAATCGCATCGTGCTGGGTGGCCGCCAGGTTGCCACCCACTTTCAGGTCCTTCAGCTCGAACGTGGCTGGCGGGTGATCGTCGCCCACCAGCTTCATTTCGAAGCGGTCGGCAGTGCCATGGAAAGTCGACGCATTGCCATCGTTGTCGCCGCTGATCACCAGGCGCATGCCAGAGAAATCCAGGGTACTGCCGTTGTCCTCAGTCACCTTCACCGGTTCGAGCATGATAGTGCCATCGACATTGCCGCCAAAGCCCAAGCTGGCCTGCGAAGTGACCGGGGGCTTGTCGCCTGCAGCCGCAAACCACGGCGCGGTGAAGTCGTCCTTGTCCAGCGCACTGTTGCTGGCCGCCAGCACCGGCATCAACTTGAACGCCTTGACCCGCGACCAGGGGAACGGCCCATGCTCGATCTGGTCGGTGACACCCACTTCAAAATCGACCGTCTGGCCATCGGACAGGTGAATGTCACGGGCCTTCAGGCGGTAGTGCGCGGTGCTGCTGAAAAAGCGCTGCTCCAGCGAGGCCAGCTCGAGGGTCATGCTGCCGCCCACCCCGACCAGGGCCTTCTTCAGCTGAGCGTTGCCACGGCTGACGGAATGCTCCAGTTGCTCAGGCAACTGCTTGCCGGTGTACCAGGCGCCAGCAGTGGTCACGACGGCAATGGCGATGGCCAGGCCGGAAAGGATGCCTACTGATTTCTTCATGAATAGAACCGATTGATGTCCATATGGGCGGGTTGGCAGCCGGTAGGCCGCGCGGGTGCAAAATAGTATCACTCCACACCTGTCCTGGTGGCCGACCACAAGAGGAAATCTCACCTTCAGGAAGCGCCCGACACCGTAGGCAGAAGCACCCCAATCGTTTAATTTTACGAACATTCACATCGATCGAAACCGCACAAAATCGCGCAAAAACCGAACATAACGGCCTTAAAACCGATAAATATTTCAATTTAGCAACATCTTGTCATGTTTAACTTGACACCCACCTACCCATCGTTTTTTATTTTCACCACCTTGCCCAGCGCCACTCCACGAAGAAGAAAAGACGCGCCGTCATGATGCCTCACCGCCCCTGCCCGCACGCTCCACCTTCCTAGCCCAGGTACTGCCAGCTCGACAGCGGCGCATCGCCTGCGCCTATCTCTGCTCCAACAATAAAATACAGGTGAACACATGGAGCCCACCCGCTCGCCCTTGCCGCATGCGCATACCCCCTCGCCCGTCGTTCACGCCCAGCAGCAGGAGCCACGCCAGCATGCAGCCTGACCACAGCGCCACCGGCAACGGCCAACTCCGTAAAACCCTGCGCCTTTGGCACGTGATCATCATCGGCCTGGCCTACCTGACGCCGATGACCGTGTTCGACACCTTCGGCATCGTCTCCGGGATTACCGCCGGGCACGTGCCCAGCGCCTACCTGCTGGCGCTGGCCGGCATCCTGTTCACTGCGGTGAGCTACGGCACCCTGGTACGCCGCTTCCCACAGTCAGGGTCTGCCTATACCTACACCCAGCGCGCGATCAACCCGCACGTGGGCTTTCTGGTCGGCTGGTCGTCGCTGCTCGACTACCTCCTGCTGCCGATGGTCAACGCCCTGCTGGCCAAGCTTTACCTCTCGGCCATGTTCCCCGAAGTGCCGGAGTGGATCTGGGTAGCCGGCTTCGTCACACTGATCAGCCTGATCAACATGCGCAGCGTCAACCTGGTGGCGCACTTCAACCTGCTGTTCGTCGCTGTGCAGGTGGCGATCATCGCCGTGTTCATCTACCTCTGTGTGCGCGGTTTGGGCCAGGGTGAAGGCCTGGGCACGGCCTGGAGCCTGCTGCCGTTCGGCGACAGCCAGACCCAGCTCAGCGCCCTCGCCGCTGGCGCGACCATCCTCTGCTTCTCGTTCCTGGGCTTCGACGCCGTAACCTGCCTATCGGAGGAAACCCGCGACCCAAGCAAGACCATCCCACGGGCGATCTTCCTCACCGCACTGATCGGCGGCCTGGTGTTCATCACCGTGTCGTACTTCATCCAGGCTTACTTCCCGACCATGGCGCGCTTCCACGACCACGAAGCCGCCCTGCCGGAAATCGCCCTGTATGTGGGCGGCAAGCTGTTCCAGTCGATCTTCATTGCCTGCACGGTAATCAACACCATCGCTTCGGGCCTGGCGTCGCAGACCAGCGTCTCGCGCCTGCTGTACGTAATGGGGCGCGACAAGGTGATCCCGGCCAGCATCTTTGCGCGCCTGCACTCACGCTACAAAACGCCCGTGCTGAACATCGCCGTGGTCGGGTTGATTTCGCTGTCGGCGATCTTCTTCGACCTGGTCACTGCCACCTCGATCATCAACTTCGGGGCGCTGGTGGCGTTCAGTTTCGTCAACCTGTCGGTCATCAACCACTGCTACCTGCGCGAAGGCAATCGCCAGGGCCTGGCGAACAAGCTGATGTACCTGGTGCTGCCGACCATCGGCTTCTGCATCATCGTCTCGCTGTGGCTCGACCTGAACGAACACTCGTTGATGTTCGGCGGAGCCTGGGCAGCGCTGGGCCTGGTCTACCTAGCTTGGCTGACCAAGGCTTTCACTGCCGCACCACCGAAGTATGTTGCTGAATGACCCTCGCTGAATGACCCTCGCCGTCGACAACGCCCGCGCCTGAACGCGGGCGTTGTCCTTGATCGAAAAGGAAAGCCCTCATGCCGCTGCGTCGCCTCTCCATCCAGTGGAAGATCACCCTGCTCGCAGGCCTTTGCCTGCTGGCCATCGTCGCCCTGCTGGTGGCTACGTCGCTGACCCAGGCGCAGCGCAGCGTAGCCCTGGTCAGCCAGGCCAACAGCGAAATGCTCGAACACAGCGCGCGCCTGCGCCTGCAGGCCCACGCAGAAACACAGACCCTGCGCATCCAGCGCTATTTCATGGACGCCTATCAATACGCCAACGGCTTTGCCCGCCTGGTCCAGGTGCTCAAGGCGAACGGCGGCAGCGAGCTGCGCGCCGAACTGACCCGCCAGGCCCGCGCCAGCTTGGCGGGCAACCCGGACGTGATCGGCCTGTACCTGGTGTTCCAACCCAACGCGCTGGACCACCAAGACAGCCAGTTCGTCGCCCAGGAAGGCGTCGGCAGCAATGAGAGCGGGCGCTTCTCGCTTTACTGGTCGCAACCCAGCCCAGGCACCCTGGAGCGCGAAGCCATGCCAGAGTCGATGCTGGCCGACAGCACGGTCGGTGCCAATGGTGCCGCGCAGAATCGCTGGCTGACCTGCCCACAGGAAACCGCCAGGGCCTGCGTGCTGGAGCCGTACCTCGACGAGGTCAACGGCCGCCAGGTGCTGATGACCAGCATCGCCTTGCCCTTGCTGGAGAACGGCAAGGTGGTGGGCGTAGTCGGCCTGGATATCGGCCTGGACAACCTGCAGCAGCTGAGCCTGGATGGCCGTCAGGAGCTGTTCGACGGCCAGGGCCAGGTGAGCATCGTCAGCAATACCGGGCTGCTTGCCGGCCACAGCCGCGACGCCAGCAAACTGGCCAAGCCACTGGACAACGAGGTAGCACAGGGCCTGCTGCGCGTCGGTCGACCGTTCGCACCGATCCCCGGCGCAGCGCCCTGGCAGGTGTTGCTGGAGTTGCCGGAAGCCGTGCTGCAGGCACCCGCCGTGGCGCTCAACCAGCGCCTGGGCGAGCACAACCAGCACGCCAACCTGACCAGCCTGTTGGTCGGCCTGGGCGCTGCGGTGGTTGGCCTGCTGCTGGTCTGGCTGACTGCACGGGGCGTGACCCGGCCGATTTTGGCCGTGGCCGCGCGCCTTGAAGACATCGCCAGCGGCGAAGGTGACCTGACGCGCCGCTTGGACTACGCCCGCCAAGACGAACTGGGCCTGTTGAGTGGCGGGTTCAACCGCTTTCTCGACAAGCTGCAACCGGTGATCGCCCAGGTCAAAGGCTCGCTGCACGAAGCACGCGGCACTGCCGACCAATCCGCGGCCATCGCCAGCCAAACCAGCAACGGCATGCAGCAGCAACAGCGTGAGATCGAGCAGGTGGCCACTGCCGCCAACGAGATGAGCGCCACCGCCCAGGATGTCGCCCACAATGCGGCGCAAGCGGCACAGGCCGCGCGCGGTGCCGACCAGGCCAGCCACGAAGGGTTGCAGCTGATCGCCAGCACCCGCCAGGCCATCGACAGCCTGGCGGTCGGGATGAACGCCGCCATGGACGAGGCACGTGCCTTGGAGCAGCGCAGCGAGCAGATCGGTTCGGTGCTCGAGGTGATCCGTGCGATTGCCGATCAGACCAACCTGCTGGCGCTCAATGCCGCTATCGAGGCTGCCCGTGCCGGTGAAGCCGGGCGTGGTTTTGCCGTGGTCGCCGACGAGGTGCGCAGCTTGGCCCAGCGCACTCAGGTGTCGGTGGAAGAGATCCGCCAGGTCATCGAAGGCCTGCAGCAAGGCACTCAGGATGTGGTCGACGCCATGCATGAAGGCCAGCGCCAGGCGCAAGCCAGTGCAACCCGCATGGAGCAAGCGCTGCCGGCGCTGCAGCGGATCGGTGAGGCAGTGGCGGTGATCAGCGACATGAACCTGCAGATCGCGTCGGCGGCCGAAGAGCAGAGCGCGGTGGCCGAGGAAGTGAACCGTAACGTGGCCGGCATTCGCGATGTGACAGAATCGCTGTCGGGCCAGGCTGATGAATCGGCGCGGATCAGCCTGGCGCTGAATCGGCTGGCCAATCAGCAACAGGCTTTGATGGAGCAGTTTCGCGTTTAGCCTGCAAGAGCCTCTTCGCCGGCAAGCCCGCCCCCACAGGATCCGTTTACCTGTAGGCGCGGGCTTGCCCGCGAAGCGGCCAGCACAGGCACCCCACCTTTTGAATGAGTTTTACCCATGGAAACACCACACAAATCGCCCTTCTTCGACATCACCAGCGAACAGGGCCTGCTACGCACCTCAATCGCCGTCACCCTGTTCATCGCCTCCATCGGCATTGCCTTCGGCCTGGCCTCCGGCTCGTTCTCGATTATCTTCGATGGGGTCTATTCGCTGGTCGACGCCAGTATGAGCGGCCTGTCGCTGGTGGTGGTCAAACTGATCACCTCGCACGCCACCAGCCTGCAGATGTCGCGCAAGCTGCGTGAGCGTTTCACCATGGGCTTCTGGCATCTGGAACCGATGGTCCTGGCATTGAACGGCATCCTGCTCAGTGGCGTTGCCATCTACGCGCTGATCAACGCCGTCAGCAGCGTGCTGCAGGGCGGCCGCCACCTGGAGTTTGGCATCGCCATGGTCTATGCCCTGCTGACCGTGATCGCCTGCGCCACCATCGCCGCGGTGGAAGCTCGCGCCAACCGCAAACTGAACTCGGACTTCGTCCGGATGGACGTCAAGGGCTGGGTGATGTCGGCCAGCATCACCGCGGCCCTGTTGATCGCCTTCTGCGTCGGCTATGCCGTGCAGGGTACGCAATGGGAGTGGATATCACCCTACATCGACCCGGCGGTACTGGCGCTTGTGTGCCTGGTAATCATCCCCCTGCCGCTGTCGGTGGTGCGCCAGGCGCTGTCAGAAATTTTCCTGGTGACGCCCGGCGACCTCAAGCTGCATGTCGACACCGTCGCCCAGCAGTTCGTCGCAAAGCATGGCTTGCAGTCCTACAAAGCCTATGTGGCCAAGGTCGGGCGCTCACGCGAGATCGAACTGTATTTTATTGTCCCCACCGACATGCCCGCCCGCTCGATTGCCGAATGGGACACCCTGCGTGACGAGATCGGCGATGCCGTCGGCGGCGAGGGCCCCGATCGCTGGATCACTGTAGTGTTCACCGGCGACCCGGCCTGGGCGGAATAAAGCCGCGATACGGCTAGCGGAGCCCGAAGCTGAACGGCCCCTTTTCAGGGCAGTTTCTGTCCTTGACCTTATCGGCATGGCCCGCGTCGCGCAGTTCATTGCAGATCTGCGCGATATGCTTGGGCGTCACATAGAGAAAGCCCGAGAACCAGCCCTGCTTGATTAGCGAAAGCTTATGCAGCGCCCCGCCGGCCCTCAAAACGCGAAGTACCACGCTGGCGCAGTTCTTATGCAGTGTATGGTAAGTAGCGTCTGGCTTGTCGTGAATGATCATCCAGGCCCAGCGCATCGCCTGCACATCCAGCCCATACAGCGTATAGATGACGTGTGGTTTTGCGCACTCGGCCTTGATGTCGTCTTCGAGGAAAAACTTCCGATCCTGCTTCAGCCTGGTGAGCAACCCAGCCTCCTGGCTTGGCCACCAGCTTACGTAGTGCTTGTTGTGTTTCGCGATCAAGGGCTTATGCCTTTCACGCTCCACGGGGCTGCTGAACCCATCGTAACGATGCTCTACCAGCTTGCCGAAGAGCGGGTCCCCAATGTACATGGAGGCATGGCCCATGGCCCCTTCATCGGGGTACCAAATATAGACAACCGCACTGACAACGCCCCTATTCATCATTCACCCAGCCTGTTCCTTGCCAGTTCATTGAATGACGTATAACACTCGGCGCCTGGGTTCTATTCCCGGGCGGCGCCTGCCCGCCAGAACGACAAAGCCCGCAACCGTTTCCGGTTGCGGGCTTTGCCTTACTGCGTATGGTGGGTCGTGTAGGATTCGAACCTACGACCAATTGGTTAAAAGCCAACTGCTCTACCAACTGAGCTAACGACCCGTTGGATGGCGCGTATAATACTGATTTCTAACGAGAAATCAACACCCCATCAAAACTTTTTTCAAAAATATCGGGTGGGGTCGTCTACACCAGCAACCTTGAAGCCATCGGCGCGCAGGCGGCAGCTGTCGCACTTGCCACAGGCACGGCCTTCGTCGTCGGCCTGGTAGCAGGAAACGGTGAGGCTGTAGTCCACGCCCCGCGCCATGCCGGCCTGGACGATCTGCGCCTTGCTCAGGTTCTGCAATGGGGCCTGGATACGGAAGCCCTGCCCCTCAACACCAGCCTTGGTCGCGAGGTTGGCCATGCGCTCGAACGCCTCGACGAACTCAGGGCGGCAATCCGGGTAACCGGAATAATCCACCGCATTGACGCCGATGAAGATATCCCGCGCCTCCAGCACTTCTGCCCAACCCAGGGCCAGCGACAGGAAGACGGTATTACGTGCGGGCACGTAGGTTACCGGAATGCCCTCGCCCGGAGTTTCCGGAACATCGATGCTGCTGTCGGTCAGGGCCGAGCCGCCGATGCCGTCAAGGTTCAGGCCGATGACCTTGTGCTCGACCACGCCCAGGTCGCGGGCGACGCGGGCGGCTGCGTTCAACTCGGCACGGTGACGCTGGCCGTAGTCGAAGCTCATGGTGTAGCAGCTGTAGCCTTCGGCCTTGGCCATGGCTACCACGGTGGCCGAGTCGAGGCCGCCAGACAGCAGGATTACCGCGCGTTTCTCAGTCATGTGCATTAACTCTCAATCAACGTCCGGGTTCGTCGTTCCACAGCAGCTTGTGCAGCTGCAGCTGGAAACGCACGGGCAGGTTGTCGGCAACGATCCAGTCGGCGAGGTCGCTGGCACTGACCTGGTGGTGGCTTGGCGAAAACAGCACCTCACCGGCACGTTCTGCCAGGTTGTACTGGATCAACTTGGACACCGCCCAGTCATAGTCCTCACGTGAACAGATGACGAACTTGACCTGGTCGTTATGGGTCAGTTGCTCGATGTTCTCGTAGCGGTTGCGGTGCGACTCTTCGGACCCCGGGGTCTTCAGGTCGACCACACGGCTGACGCGCACATCGGTGCCCGAGATATCCAGCGCGCCGCTGGTTTCCAATGAAACCTCGTAACCGGCGTCGCACAAGCGCTGCAGCAAAGGCAAGGCATTGGGCTGGGCAAGTGGTTCGCCACCGGTGACACAGACATAGCGCGGTTTGAAACCGGCTACCTGCTCCATGATCGAATCGAGTGTGCGGATAGTACCGCCAGTGAAGGCGTAAGCACTGTCGCAGTACTGACAGCGCAGGGGGCAACCGGTGAGGCGCACGAAAACCGTGGGCAGCCCAGCCGTTCGTGTTTCACCCTGCAACGAGTAAAAGACTTCGGTGATACGTAATGTGTCTTGCATGATCGCCACGGGCGTGACAGCTAAACAGGCTGTCCGCCTCCGTCAGGCACTGTCGCGGACTCGACATGGCGTTATCCGCAGCAGCGTGTTTAAGAAAAAGGGCAGTGATTCTAACGAAAAAACCCGCGACTGGCGCGGGTTTCTTTCGAACGGTGCGGCTTAGAGCTTCTGCAGGTCGCGTTGCGCCAGTTGCGCGGCAGAGGTGCCGGGGTACTGGGTGATGACCTGCTGCAGGATGCCTTTGACTTTGTCGGTATGGCCCATGCGGCGCTCGACGTCGGCCAGTTTGTACAGCGAATCCGGCACCTTGCTGTGTTTCGGGTACTTCTGGCTAACCTGGGCGAAGGCTTGGCTGGCAGCAGGCAGGTCGCCTTTGGCCAAGTTCACTTCACCCAACCAGTACTGGGCGTTGCCTGCGTACTGGCTGTTCGGGTACTTGCGCAGGAAGGCGTTGAACGCCTGGCTGGCCTTGTCGAAGTCCTTTTGCTTGATCTGGTCGAAAGCCGCGTCGTAGTAGAGCTTCTCTTTCGCCGGATCACCCGGCTCGCTGTTGCCAGCCGGTTGCTGCGCAGCAGCGCCAGCGGCGCCTGCTGCTGCACCGGCGGCGGCATCGGGTGCACCACCGGTGGAGGAATTGTCGGGGGTCGCTGCGGGCGCGCCACCACTGTTGATGCGACGGTCCAGGTCCTGGTATCGCTCCAGGTTTTCCTGCTTCATGCGCGACACATCGTTCTGCAGCTCTTCGATGATGCCTTGCTGACGGGAAAGCTGGTCCTGCATCTGTTGCAGCTGCATGAACAGCTGGCCCTGTGCTGAGGCAGGGGTCGAAGCCCCTGCCCCGGCATAGGCGCCGCTCGTGCCATAACCCGAAGGTGGATACCCACCCGCGTTGTCATCTACTACAGGAACCGCAGCCCACGCTGAAAGCGGAAGGCTGAGTGCGAGGACGGTTACAACACGACGGCACATTCGCATAGGAACTTACTTACGCAGTTCTACGCGACGGTTCTGAGCCCAGGACTGCTCGTCGTTGCCGGTGGCAACTGGACGCTCTTCGCCGTAGGAGACCAGTTCCAGCTGAGCAGGGGAAACGCCCTGCAGAACCAGGTAACGCTGAACGGCCTTGGCACGACGCTCACCCAGAGCCATGTTGTACTCGCGGGTGCCGCGCTCGTCGGTGTTGCCTTCCAGAACAACGCGGTTGCCGTTGGACTTCAGGTCCTTGGCGTGAACGTCCAGAGCGCGCATGGCTTCTGGCTTCAGGTCCGAGCTGTCGTATTCGAAGTAGAAGGTGGTGATTGCGCGCAGGGCGGCTTCTTCGCTCAGGGAGCCGTCGACAGCACCAGTGTTGGCACCGTAGCCAGCGTTCGGGTCAACAGCGCCTTCACCCGCATTGTCACCGCCCTTCGAGGAGCAACCTACAGCTACAGCCATGGCCAGAGCCAGCGCAGCAAATTTACCAAACTTCAGCATTTCCATCGTGAAACTCCTAATGAAACCCCAGTGTGTTAAGCAAAACGTATTACGCCGCAATCAGTTCAGGTAAGGGGACCAGGACGGTTCTCTGACTTCGCCTTGAGCGGTAGGAAGTGGGAGCCTCACGCGGCCATTAAGCGACACGAGCATCAAGACTCCCCGGCCCTGCTGGCGGGTGGCGTAGATTAGCATGGTGCCGTTAGGCGCAACAGTGGGAGACTCATCAAGACTTGTTTCCGTGAGAATCTTTACACTTCCACGCTGCAAGTCCTGTGCCGCCACTTTAAAGTTGGTGAAACCCTGCTGACGGTGAATCATTACCAGGGTCTTTTCGTCCGCCGAGAGTTTCGGGTTGGCGTTGTAGTTACCCACGAATGTCACGCGCTCGGCACTACCACCGCTAACCGATTGTTTGTAGATCTGCGGTTTGCCACCACGGTCGGAGGTGAAGTACAGGGTGTTGCCATCCTTGCCCCAGAATGGTTCGGTATTGATACCCGGGCCGGCGGTGACACGACTGATCTGGCGCGAAGCCACGTTCATCACATAGATGTCGGGGTTACCGTCTTTCGACAGCACGAACGCCAGGCGCGAACCGTCAGGCGACCAGGCCGGCGCACCGTTCAGGCCTTCGAAGTTGGTGACCTGCTCGCGGCGACCGGTATCGATGTGCTGGACGAAGATGCGCGGACGCTTCTGCTCGAACGAGACATACGCAATACGTTTGCCATCCGGCGCGAAGCGCGGCGACAGGATCGGCTCACGCGATTGCAGCAGGGTCACTGCGCGGGCACCGTCGTAGTCGGAACGCTGCAGGGTGTAACGGGTGTTGTTGGTCGAGAAGCGCTCGGCGGTCACGTACAGCATGCGAGTGGAAAACGCACCCTTGATGCCGGTGAGCTTCTCGAACGACTGGTCGGCGATGTAGTGCGACATGTCGCGCAGCTGGTCGGCGGTGCCGGCAACGCTGCCGGTCAGCACTTGCTGCTCGGTGGCGACGTTGAACAGTGCGTATTGCACCTGCAGGCGACCACCCGATGGCGTAATGCTGCCGACCATCACGTACTGTGCGCCCAGGGCTTTCCAGTCACGGAAGATCACTTCGCTGGCCTGGGTAGGCTGGCTGATCATGTTCTGCCGTGGGATGGGCGAGTAGTAGCCGGAGTTGCGCAGGTCGTTGCCGATGATATCGGCCATGTCTTCCGGCAGCACACTGCCACCCTGCAGACCGAACGGCACTACCGCGATGGGCGTCGCCCGATCGCTGCCGCTGGTGACCAGGATGTTCTTTTCCTCTGCCATGGCCATGCCTGCCACGCAGCACAGCATGACCAGCAGTCCTCGAAGGAGTGTAATCACAACGCTAGATCCTCAGGAGTAAATGTCATCTTGAACGAGCGATACCGGTTGAAATCGCTCGGCTTCATACCCTGCATTTCGGTCAGACGACCGATGTTCTTCATTGCTGCCACCGCCGAACTGTCAAATGGGCCGTCGCCACTGGAGCGCAACACACTGACGTTGGTGATGGTGCCATCCGGCAGCATGTTGATCTGCAGGACTACCGTCATGCCTTTGCGCGCAGAAGGTGGACGCGCCCAACCTTCGGCCGCGCGCATCCGGATCAGGTCGTCGAAATCGCCGGCCACCTGGTCACCCTGCTCATCGGCCAGCGCCTGCTGCCGCTCGGTGGTGTCGGACAACAGCTCGGCCAGGGCCTGAGCTTTCTTGTCTTCCGCCGACTTGCGGGCCGCTTCCTGTGCCTTCTTCTTCTGAGCGTCTGCAGCGGCCTTTTTCTTGGCCTCTTCAGCTGCCTTCTTCTTCGCATCCTCGGCCGCCGCTTTTTTCTTGGCGTCCTCGGCTGCTTTCTTCTTCGCCTCCTCGGCTGCCTTTTTCTTGGCGTCCTCGGCGGCTTGTTTCTTGGCTTCTTCCTCGGCCTGTTTCTTGGCCTCTTCCTCAGCCTTTTTCTTGGCGATATCGGCCTGCTGTTTTTCAGCGGCTTTTTTCGCTTCGTCGGCCTTCTTGGCTTCGGCGGCTTTCTTGGCCTCGCTGGCCTTCGCGGCTTCCTCGGCCTTCTTCGCCTCGGCAGCTTCGCGAGCCTCTTCGGCCTTTTGAGCGGCATCGGCTTTCTTTTGTTCCGCAGCCTTCACGGCTTCCTGCTCGACCTTCTTCTGCTCCAGCTGCTCGACTTCGGTCTGGCGCGAGGCGGTTTTCTTCGCTTCCCCTGCAATCTTCTGATTGGTCTGGGTGGTCGCCTGGCTCTTGGACTTGAGCTGATACAGGGTAGCCTGAACGATCGGCTTGGAAGGCGGCAATTCTGGCGTCATGGCAAAACTGACGAACAGCAGTGCGAACACCAGTACGTGCAGGCCGATGGCCCAGACACTGGGCCAGAAGTAGCTTTCCGAGGCGGATGGCTCTCGCTGTTGCATCAGGGCGCCTCGGTAATCAGGCCAACGTTACCGACACCGGCCTTCTGCAACCCGCCCATGGCGCCCATGACGGCGCCGTAGTCGACAGCCTTGTCGCCACGGATAAAGACCTGGGTCTGCTTGCCCTGATCGCGACCGGCGGCAATGATCTTGGTCACCGCGTTGGTCATGTCGGGCAAGGTCATGGCCTTGTCCATCTGCTTGTCGGTATCGACTTCGCTGCCGAGGTTCCAGTAGTAGGTCTTGTCGGCCTTGATGGAAATGGTGAGGATCTGGACGTTGTTGTCCTGCGGCAAGGCTTCGCTGGAAACCTTGGGCAGGTCGACCTTCACGCCCTGGTTGAGCATGGGGGCCGTCACCATGAAGATGACCAGCAGCACCAGCATCACGTCGATGTAGGGCACCACGTTCATCTCGGCGACCGGCTTGCGTTTGTGGCGAACTCGGGCCATGGGCTTCTACCTGATTACTCTTCGCTGGTGTGCACTTTGCGGTGCAGGATCGCCTGGAACTCGTCGGCGAAGGTGTAGTAACGACCGATCAGCACTTCGCTGCGCGCGGCGAAACGGTTGTAGGCGATAACCGCCGGGATTGCCGCGAACAGGCCGATGGCGGTGGCGATCAGTGCTTCGGCGATGCCGGGGGCAACGGTGGCCAGGGTGGCCTGCTGGGCGCTGGCCAGGCCGCGGAAGGAGTTCATGATGCCCCACACGGTACCGAACAGGCCGATGTACGGGCTGGTCGAACCAACGGTGGCGAGGAACGGCAGGCTCTGCTCGAGCTTTTCTTCCTCACGCGAGATGGCCACGCGCATGGCCCGGCCTACGCCTTCCATGACTGCGTCCGGGTCCACGCCCGGCTGCTGGCGCAGACGCGAGAATTCCTTGAAGCCGGCCCGGAAGACTTGCTCCACGCCCGAATCAGGGTCCGGGTTGCTACCTGCCTGACGGTACAGCTTGGACAGGTCGATGCCCGACCAGAAGCGCTCCTCAAAGGCATCCAGCGCACGACGACCGGCGCGCAGCATGGTGCTGCGCTGGAAGATCATGATCCATGAAGTGACCGAGGCGGCCACCAGGGTCAGCATTACCAGCTGTACCACCACGCTGGCATTGCTGACCAGACTCCACATGGAGGTATGGTCGACGACGTTAGCTTCCACGCTTATTCTCCTGCATTCGATTGAGTACCCGAGCCGTCCGCCACAAAGGCGTCGCGCAGCTCCGGGGGTAGGGCTCGGGGTTTGAAAGTGTCGGCGCGCACGGCGGCCACCAGGAACTGCCCTTCACAGAGCAGCGTTTCATCCTTTTCGCGCCAGACCTGCTGTACGAAACGCAGGCTGGCGCGATTGAGTTCAAGTACTTGCGCAGTAACCAGCAGCTCATCGTCCAGCCGCGCCGGCGCGTGATAGCGCGCCTCGCTGGAATGGACCACGAACAGCAGGTTGTCCCCGGCCAGCTGCTGCTGGGAAAACCCCAGGTGCCGCAGCCGCTCGGTACGCGCGCGCTCCATGAATTTCAGGTAGTTGACGTAATACACCACGCCGCCGGCATCGGTATCTTCGTAATAGACGCGACAACGGTGTGCGAAAGGTTCCAGGCCATTTTGCGCGCGCATACTCTAGTGCTTACTCCTCAGCTTGCCAATCCGCTGCGGCAACTGTTTTTTCTTCATTAATGTCTTATTGCCAGCAACCATAGGGCATGCCAGCGGTAGGACCACGAAAAGTCGCTTTTGATCTGTCATTCATCGCCTGCTTCGGAAAAATCCGCCCCGTCGCCCAGGCGTCCGGGCACATTCAGGCCAAAGTGCAGGTAGGCATGCCGCGTGACCACGCGCCCGCGAGGCGTGCGCATGATGTAGCCCTGCTGGATCAGGTAGGGCTCTAGCACGTCCTCGATGGTATGGCGCTCTTCACTGATCGCTGCAGCCAGGTTGTCCACGCCCACCGGGCCACCGTCGAACTTCTCGATCATGGTCAGCAGCAGGCGGCGGTCGGAGTGGTCGAAACCACGCTCGTCGACGTCCAGCAGGTTCAGCGCCATGTCAGCCACGGCCTTGGTGATCTGCCCTTTGCCACGTACCTCGGCGTAATCACGCACACGGCGCAGAAGGCGGTTGGCAATACGCGGCGTGCCACGGGCACGGCGGGCGATCTCGTAGGCACCGAGGTCCTCGATGACCAGGCCGAGGATCTTGGCCGAACGGCTGACGATGGTCGCCAAGTCCTTGTCGCTGTAGAACTCCAGGCGCTGGACGATACCGAACCGGTCACGCAGCGGGTTGGTGAGCATGCCAGCACGGGTGGTAGCCCCTACCAGGGTGAAGGGCGGCAGGTCGAGCTTGATGGAACGGGCCGCCGGGCCTTCACCGATCATGATGTCGAGCTGGAAATCCTCCATGGCCGGGTACAGCACCTCTTCGACGACCGGCGACAGACGATGGATCTCGTCGATGAACAGCACGTCATGCGGCTCGAGGTTGGTCAGCATGGCCGCCAGGTCGCCCGGGCGCTCGAGAATCGGCCCCGAAGTGCTCTTGACCGACACGCCCATTTCCTGGGCGATGATGTTGGCCAGGGTGGTCTTGCCCAACCCGGGCGGGCCGAAGATCAGCGTGTGGTCAAGCGATTCGTTGCGACCGCGGGCAGCCTGGATGAACAGCGCCATCTGCTCGCGCACCACCGGCTGGCCGATGTACTCGTCCAGGCGCAGCGGGCGGATCGCCCGGTCCTGGACTTCTTCACGGTCGCGGCCACTGGCGGCGATCAGGCGGTCGGCTTCGATCACTTGGTAATCATCCCTTTGAGGCTGCGGCGGATCAGCTCTTCGCTGCTAAGGCCGGCCTTGTCCTTGATTGCGGACACGGCCTTGCTGGCCTCCTGCGGCTTGTAGCCCAGGGAAACCAAGGCGCTGACGGCATCGGCCTCCGCCGTGGAGGCGCTGCTGGCCGGCACCGGGCCATCGGAGACCAGGGTGAACATGGCCGGCGAGGTTTCCCAGGCCTTGAAGCGGTCCTTGAGCTCGACCAGCAGGCGCTCGGCGGTCTTCTTGCCGACACCGGGCACACGTACCAGTGCCGAGGTGTCCTGAGCTTGCACGCAACGCACCAGTTCATCGGCTTCAAGGCCGGACATCAGCGCCAGCGCCAGCTTCGGGCCCACGCCATTGAGGCGAATCAGCTCGCGGAACAGCTCGCGCTCACGCTTTTCGTGGAAGCCGTACAGCAGGTGGGCGTCTTCGCGGACCACCAGGTGGGTATGCACGGTCACCGTTTCGCCCACCTTGGGCAGGCGATACAGGGTGGTCATCGGCACTTCCAGCTCATAGCCCACGCCATTGACGTCGATAATCAGGTGCGGCGGTTGTTTTTCCGCCAGGGTGCCGCGCAAACGTCCAATCACGTTCCGATCCTTCCTCTCGGGGAGCCGATCAAAGACCGCTCAACCCTATCAGCAAATGCAACGGGCAAACGATTCACCCGGACAAAATGTGTATCAGCGCATGAAGCGCCTACAGACGCAAGCGCCCGCCGCGCCGTCGCGCCGTAGCCAGGCCATGGGGCACCAGGCTGGAGCGGGTATGGGCATGGCACAAAGCGATGGCCAGGGCGTCGGACGCGTCGATCTGCGGTTTCTGGGTCAGCTTGAGCAGGTGCATGACCATCAGCATCACCTGTTCCTTGTTGGCCCCGCCGGTGCCAGCCACCGCCTGCTTGACCTGGGTTGCACTGTATTCGGCGATTTCCAGGCCGGCCTCGGCGGCGGCGACGATGGCCGCGCCACGCGCCTGGCCAAGCTTGAGCGCCGAATCGGGGTTGCGCGCCATGAACACGCGCTCAATGCCCATGGTCACAGGGCCATGCTGGGCAATGATTTCACTGACACCGCGAAATACGATCTGCAAGCGCTCGTGCAATTCACCGCTGCCGGTGCGGATACAACCCGACGCCACGTACTCACAACCACGGGCAGTCTGGCGCACAACGCCATAGCCGGTGATGCGCGAACCGGGGTCGATACCAAGAATCAGAGTCATAACGCCTGTCGTATAAGGGGGGGAATGCGTGAAAGCCTCAGCTCCATTCAAGGCCATTGGGGCCGCTGCGCGGCCCATCGCCGGCAAGCCAGCTCCCACCGGCATAGCGAGCGCGCGACCTGTGGGAGCCGGCTTGCCGGCGATGGGCTGCGCAGCAGCCCCAACTACGACCTTGCTGGCGACACCTTAGCCGAGTTTTTCCATGATCTCGTCGGAAATCTGCGCATTGGAATAGACGTTTTGCACATCATCCAGGTCTTCGAGCATGTCGATCAGCTTGAGCACTTTTTCTGCGCCCTCCTGATCCAGTTCGGCGCTGGTGGTCGGCTGCATGACGATCTCCGCGTCCGCGGCCTTGAAGCCCGCTTCTTCCAAGGCGTTACGCACGGCGTAGAAGCTGTTGAACGAGGTGAAGACCTCGAACGAGCCATCTTCATTGCTCACCACGTCGTCGGCATCGGCCTCCATGGCGGCTTCCATCAGCGCATCTTCGTCGACACCCGGCGCGAAGCTGATCTGCCCCTTGCGCTCGAACAGGTAGGCCACCGAACCATCAGTGCCGAGGTTGCCGCCGCACTTGGTGAAGGCATGACGCACGGCGGCGGCGGTACGGTTGCGGTTGTCGGTCATGGCTTCGACCATGATCGCCACGCCACCCGGGCCGTAACCCTCGTAGCTGAGTTCTTCGACGTTGTCGCTTTCGTTGGTGCCAGCACCCCGGGCCACAGCGCGATCAATGATATCGCGGCTCATGTTGGCACCCAGGGCCTTGTCCAGTGCCAGGCGCAGGCGCGGGTTGGAGGCCGGATCGCCACCACCCTGCTTGGCCGCGACGGTCAGTTCACGGATCCACTTGGTGAAGATCTTGCCTCTCTTGGCATCCTGGCGCTCTTTGCGGTGCTTGATGTTCGCCCACTTGGAATGACCAGCCATAACAACTCCAAATCCTTGAAACACAAACAATTGCGCCCCAAGACGGGGCGCAACGACAAAATCTTGCGCCGTAACGCAAAGGCGCATCCATGTGGATGCGCCCGGGGTCCGCTTACTCGACCTTGGTCTGTTCGCGCAGGCGGATGTGCAGCTCGCGCAGGGCCTTGGCGTCGACCAGGCCTGGGGCCTGGGTCATCACGCAGGCGGCGCTCTGGGTTTTCGGGAAGGCGATCACTTCACGGATCGACTGTGCGCCGGTCATCAGCATCACCAGGCGGTCCAGGCCAAAGGCCAGGCCACCGTGAGGCGGTGCACCGAACTTCAGCGCGTCGAGCAGGAAGCCGAATTTCTCTTCCTGTTCCGCCGCTTCGATACCCAGCAGACGGAACACCGCCTGTTGCATCTCCTTACGGTGGATACGGATCGAACCGCCACCCAGCTCGGTGCCGTTCAGCACCATGTCGTAGGCACGCGACAGCGCGGTGGCCGGGTTGGCTTCGAGCTCTTCCGGGCTGCACTTCGGCGCAGTGAACGGGTGGTGCAGCGCGGTGAAGCTGCCGTCTTCGTTCTCTTCGAACATCGGGAAGTCGACGACCCACATCGGTGCCCACTCGCAGGTGTGCAGGTTGAAGTCGTTGCCGACCTTGATCCGCAGCGCGCCCAAGGCTTCGCTGACGATCTTGGCCTTGTCGGCGCCGAAGAACACGATGTCGCCATCGACCGCGCCAACGCGATCGAGGATCACATTGAGGTTGGCCTCGGGAATGTTCTTGACGATCGGCGACTGCAGGCCTTCAACACCCTTGGCGCGCTCGTTGACCTTGATGTACGCCAGACCCTTGGCACCATAGATGCCGACGAACTTGGTGTACTCGTCGATCTTGCTGCGCGGCATGCTGGCGCCGCCTGGCAGGCGCAGCGCGGTAACGCGGCATTTCGGATCGTTTGCCGGGCCGGCGAAGACCTTGAAATCGACATCTTTCAGCTGGTCGGCAACGTCGACCAGCTCCAGCGGGTTACGCAGGTCTGGCTTGTCGGAACCGTAGCGGCGCATGGCCTCTTCGAAGGTCATGTGCGGGAATTCACCGAACTCCAGGTCCAGCACTTCCTTGAACAGCTTGCGGATCATGCTTTCGGTGAGGCCCATGATCTCGGACTCATCGAGGAAGCTGGTCTCGATGTCGATCTGGGTGAACTCTGGCTGACGGTCAGCACGCAGGTCTTCGTCACGGAAGCATTTGGCGATCTGGTAATAGCGGTCGAAGCCGGCAACCATCAGCAACTGCTTGAACAACTGAGGCGACTGCGGCAGGGCGAAGAAACTGCCCGCGTGGGTACGGCTTGGCACCAGGTAGTCACGCGCGCCTTCCGGGGTGGCCCGGGTGAGGATCGGCGTTTCGACGTCGAGGAAGCCGTTCTCGTCGAGGAAGCGACGGATGCTGGTGGTGATGCGCGAGCGCAGACGCAGCTTTTCGGCCATTTCCGGGCGACGCAGGTCGATGAAACGATAACGCAGACGGGTTTCTTCGCCCACATCGGAATATTCGTTCAACGGGAACGGCGGGGTTTCCGCCTCGTTGAGAACGGTCAGCTGGTAGCCGAGGATCTCGATACCGCCGGAGGCCATGTTGGCGTTGACCGCGCCTTCAGGGCGCTTGCGTACCTTACCGGTGATCTGCACCACGTATTCGCTGCGCACGCGGTCGGCGGCGGCGAAGGTTTCGGCGCGGTCCGGGTCGAACACGACCTGGGCCATGCCTTCGCGGTCACGGATGTCGAGGAAGATCACCCCGCCGTGGTCGCGGCGACGATGGACCCAGCCGCAAAGGGTGACTTCCTGGCCGTCCAGGCTCTCGTTCAGTTGGCCGCAATAATGGCTGCGCATCATGATGGTGGTTTCGCTTCTCGTGATTCGTGTATTCGATGGAGGCCTTGGCCGCCCCAGGGGGCTAATACTGCAAGACCCGGCTACTGCAATTCAACTCAGTCGGCCTTGTCGCCGCCTGCAAGATTCTTTTTCGCCCCGGTCTTGAAGTCGGTTTCGTACCAGCCGCTACCGCTCAGGCGAAAGCCGGGGACCGACAGCAGCTTCTTCAATGCCGGCGCCTGGCAGGCCGGGCAGTCGGTCAATGGCGAGGCGCTGATTTTCTGCAGCGCTTCCATCCGATGATCGCAGGCTGCACATTGATAGTCGTAAAGGGGCATGGGTGTCTCTCGTCAACCATAACACTGGCTGCCGGGGCAGCAAAAAGCGGGATTATATATGGTTAACAGGCACTGCGCAGCCCGCCTGGCGATCAGCGTACGCTGGACGGTTGCTGCAGCCAGGCCACGCAGATCACTCGGATCAGGCCGCTGAAGTTACGCACCCCACCCTGGCGCAGGTGTACCTCGCGGTCCACATAGGAAAGCACGGCACTGACCGAGCATTCATTGGCCTCGGCGATGCCCTCGAGAATACCCCAATACACCGCCTCCAGGCGCAGGCAGGTGGAAAAGCCGTTAAGCCGCACAGAGCGCGACACTGGCCGAATCTGCAACATGTCGAAATCCGCCCTGAACGGATCGATGCACTGCTTGACCGGGCAGCGACCCTGCCCGCCTACACGCTTGCTCCCTCGCATCATGCGTTCCATTTCCTCGCCACTGGTGTCTTCCCTGCGCCTCGAGACAAACCGGGCACAGGAATCAAGTGCGCAATGAAGCGCGCGCAAGCGGACGCAAAGCAGCGGCAAAGCCTTCCCGCACAATCGAAAAAGCCCGGTCGAGCAGGGCTCGACCGGGCTTTCAGGCCGCGTTCATGTTTGCGTCAGGTCATTTACCGTCAAGCAGCACCCGCAGCATCCAGGCCGTTTTTTCGTGCACTTGCATCCGCTGGGTCAGCAAGTCGGCGGTCGGCTCGTCACTGACCTTGTCCACCACCGGGAAGATACTGCGAGCGGTACGCACCACAGCCTCTTGCCCCTGGACAAGCTGACGGATCATTTCGTCCGCCACCGGCACGCCCTCCTCCTCCTTGATCGACGAATGCCGCGCATAAAAGGCATAAGACCCCGGCGCCGGGAAGCCCAACGCACGAATCCGCTCGGCGATCGAATCGACCGCCAACGCCAGCTCGTTGTATTGCTCTTCGAACATCAGGTGCAGGGTGCGAAACGAGGGTCCGGTCACGTTCCAATGAAAGTTATGGGTTTTCAGATACAGCACGTAGGTATCCGACAACAGGCGGGAAAGCCCTTCGACGATGGATTTGCGATCTTCTTCACTGATACCGATATCGATTGCCATGAAGTTCCCCTTTTCCATATGGCTTGATGATCAAGCGAGCCCCATTCACTGTATCAACACTTGGCGCAACGCGCCCATGACCCAAGGCAACACATCGGCCGCAAGCGCCAGCGGTTTGAGAAGGCTCAGGCTTTGCTGTTAAATAGGCACCGTGCCACCCGTGCGGACTGTTATTGCCGGGTGCATAGGCTGGCCCACCACGTGTTCGCGCTCTACACCTCATGCGCACCGTGCTGCCAGCTCTTCCTGTGATCGGCCTTATCAACTGTGAGCCAACCCCATGTTCAAGATCGTCCACCTGGTGACGGGCGCTGCGGCTTTGCTGCTATCGCTCATACCCAGCCTGAAAACCGACGCAACACCCTTCCTGCAGCAACCCGACGCGGTCTACCTGGCCCTGCTCGGCCTGCTCAACCTGCTACTGGCACCGGTTGTCCCCCTCTATTACCGAGGCGCCCGCCAGCAACTGCAACACTTGGCCTGCGCCCTGCTGGTAGTAGCGGTGGTACTGCAGACCCTGACCCTGCTGGCCCGCCCGGAAATGGGCAACCTGGCCGCATTGGTCTGCGCGGCACTCGCCGTTGTCCTGCACTTGGCCGTGGGCTTTGCCCGCAGCCCCCGAAGAGCCCGCGCAAGCCAAGGCGTGCCACTGGAGACCGGCAAGCGGGATACCGGCACCGTGAAGTGGTTCAACACCTCCAAAGGCTTCGGTTTCATTTCGCGCGATTCGGGTGACGATATCTTCGTCCACTTCCGCGCCATCCGCGGCGAAGGCCACCGCATCCTGGTCGAAGGCCAGCGTGTGGAGTTCTCTGTGATGCACCGCGACAAGGGCCTGCAGGCCGAAGATGTGGTCGCGGTAACCCGCCGCTGACCTTGTGCAGCCCTGGGGCAACCCCAGGGCTGCAGCACTCAGTAATGAGGCGGCGGCGCTTCTTCACCCTCACTGCCGTACTGGCCGACCATCTCTTCGTAACGCTTGATCAGCTCGGCCATCTGCAATTGCAGGCGCTGAATCACCCGCCCCTGCTCGACCACCACGTCATTCAACTCCTGGAGGGTGTCATCCTGAAACGCCTGACGGGTTTCCAGCTCGATGATGCGCAATTCCAGTGACATTCAAGCCTCCTGGTAATCGTTGTCTAGCAGCGTGCGCAGACGCTGACGGATGGCGTCGACCTGCCCCGGCGCATAGTCGACCGCAGCCACCTTGCCCCAGACCGGCGCTGGCCAGGCGGCATCGCCATGGCGGCGAACGATCACATGCATATGCATCTGGCTGACCACGTTGCCGAGCGTGGCAACGTTCATCTTGTCAGCTGCAAACTCGCCCTTGAGGGCCTCAGCCAGGTAGGTGGTTTCTTTCCACAACTGCACCTGGTCTGCCTGGTTCAAGTCGAACAACTCGCTCACACCCTCGCGCTTGGGCACCAGGATGAACCAAGGGTAATTGGCATCCTTGCTGAGCAGCAGACGGCACAGCGGAAATTCTCCAAGCACCAGGGCATCCTGCTGCAAACGCGAATCCATCTCAAACACAAAAACCTCCAACACACTATGCGGGCCAGCGCCACGCGAGAACATCGCGCAAGGATACCCTGCTTCTCTTGTGACAGCATGCACGCCTACCCCCGTTGCACACTTTAAGTTCATCAATGACCGGCGCCTGCACAACCGAGGTAACACCGCGCTACTTTTCGCACCAAAATGAGGCCGCAAACGAGTACACCACCACACTTCTACACACCCGAACGACTCAACATGAACAGTTGCCGGTAACACATTGACTTTTATGACAGCTTTTCCACCTGAAAGCACAACGATAGTTGGCACACCATCAGACAGTGCCCACCCCGTATTTTCGGGGCTTTTCGGCTTCTGAAGGCGCATTTGTGAAAATTTCATGAAGCGTTGTTAATTTTGAGCACGCTTGTTGCATTCTTCCCACACCAAGTCGGCACGACATCTGCATCAAGCGATGTACGCGACAAATAACAACAGCCGCTTTGGATACACCAGGGAGTTTCCTCAACCGGAACCGGTAGTTACAGAATCGTTACGGTGACAGGCACAGCGCTGGCGTTGTACGCCCCGGAATTCCGGGACGTAATTTGCGACATGGAAATACCGAAAAGCGACATGGCCGTAAAGTTCCCGAAAGGTTGTTTATACCCATATCGCCAACAACAGTCAGCGTGCTATACATTTCCGCCGACATAACAAGAAAGAGCTGCCCCATATAACTAAAACACTTGGGCGCAGCGGTACTCTTCCTAAAAACCAAAGGAGCAAATCACGATGCGCGTGATGAAGTGGAGCATGATCGCCCTGGCCGTATCGGCAGGGACCTCGCAATTGGCCTTCGCCTCTGCACAAGACGAGTCCAAGGGTTTCATCGAAGACAGCCAGCTGAACGTCAAAACTCGCATGCTGTACTTCAGCCGTGACTTCCGTAATAACGACCGTGATCCTGATACGGGTGATCGTCAAAGCCGTGTGGAAGAAACCGGCCTCGGCTTCCTCGGCACTTACGAGTCGGGCTTCACCCAAGGCACTGTAGGCTTCGGCGTAGACGCCATCGGCATGCTCGGCCTGAAACTGGACAGCGGCAAGGGTCGTGCCGGCACCGGTCTGTTCCCGACTGGCTCCGACGGCCGTTCGCAGGATGATTACTCCGAAGCCGGCGGCGCTGTAAAACTGCGCATCTCCAATACCGTGCTGAAGTACGGCAGCCAGTTCACTGCCATGCCGGTCTTCGCCACTGACGACAGCCGACTGCTGCCGGAAGTTGCCGAAGGTGGCTTGATCACCAGCAACGAGATCAAAGGCCTGACCCTGAACGCCGGTCACTTCACCGCCATGAATGCCCAGGCTCAGACGTACCACGACAGCCTGAACCTGACCGAAGCCAACATCTTCGGCGGCACCTACGCCTTTACCGACAGCCTCAGCACCAGCGTCTACTACTCGCGCGTCGAAGATCACTTCCGCAAGTGGTACGGCAACATCAACTGGGCGCTGCCGATCAGCGACAAGCAAGGCCTGGTGTTCGACTTCAACATCTATGACACCAAATCCATCGGCGACAACCGCACTGGCGCGTTCGTCACCAAGTCCGACGGTAGCAATGAACTCGACAACATCGCCGCCAGCCTGTCGGCCGCCTACAACGTCGGCGCCCACACCTTCACCCTGGCCTACCAGAAAGTCAGCGGTGACGGCGACTACGCCTACGGCGTAGACGGTGGCGGTACCGTGTTCCTGGCCAACTCCATCGCCCGTTCCGACTTCAACGCCGAAGACGAGAAGTCCTGGCAGGCTCGCTACGACCTGAACTTCGCCGAATTCGGCGTGCCAGGCCTGACCTTCATGACCCGTTACGCTCGCGGTACCGGTGCAACCACCCGCACCACCGACGACGGCAAGGAATGGGAACGCGACATCGACGTCAAGTACGTGATGCAGAGCGGCCCGGCGAAAGACCTGAGCTTCCGCGTCCGTCAAGCCACCTACCGCTCCGCCGACGGTGTGTATTACGGTTCGAACTCGATCGACGAACTGCGCCTGATCGTCGAATACCCGCTGAGCATCCTGTAAGCCTCGCTTATAGTGCCCCGCACCTGAGAAAGCCCGGCACGCTTGCCGGGCTTTTTCTTGGCTGACATTTGCCACGCCCTGGGGCATCCTGTACGCCTTCGTTTCGCCCCCGTACAATGCGGGGTCATTTCAATGTCTTAGGCAATCGACACGGCTAACCATGCGCACCAGTCAATATTTGCTCGCCACCCAGAAAGAAACCCCTGCCGACGCAGTGGTCATCAGCCATCAGCTCATGCTGCGTGCCGGCATGATCCGCAAGCTGGCCTCCGGCCTGTACACCTGGCTGCCGATGGGCCTGCGGGTCATGCGCAAGGTCGAAGCCGTGGTGCGCGAGGAAATGAACGCCGCCGGGGCCCTGGAAGTGCTGATGCCCAGCATCCAGCCCGCCGAACTGTGGCAGGAATCCGGCCGCTGGGAACAGTACGGCCCTGAGCTGCTGCGCCTGAAGGACCGTCACCAACGCGACTTCTGCGTCGGCCCGACCCATGAAGAAGTGATCACCGACCTGGCCCGCAACGAGCTGTCCAGCTATAAACAGCTGCCACTCAACATGTACCAGATCCAGACCAAATTCCGTGATGAAATCCGCCCACGCTTCGGCCTGATGCGCGGCCGCGAGTTCATCATGAAGGACGCCTACTCCTTCCATGCCGACCAGGCTTCCCTGCAGGAAACCTACGACCGCATGCACCAGGCGTACTCCAACGTCTTCACCCGCCTGGGCCTGGACTTCCGCCCAGTGCAAGCCGACACCGGCTCCATTGGTGGCAGCTACTCGCACGAATTCCACGTATTGGCCGACTCCGGCGAAGACGACGTGATCTTCAGCGACAGCTCCGATTATGCTGCCAACATCGAGAAGGCCGAAGCCATCCCACGCGAATCCGTGCGCCCAGCCCCTGCCGAGGAGCTGCGCCTAGTCGACACGCCAAAGGCCAAGACCATCGCCGAGCTGGTTGAAAACCACGACCTGCCGATCGAGAAGACCGTCAAGACCTTGATCGTGCGCGGCGCAGAAGAAGGCAAACTGATCGCCCTGGTAGTACGTGGCGACCACGAGCTCAACGAAATCAAGGCCACCAAGCTGGAGCAGGTTGCCGACCCACTGGTAATGGCCACCGAGGCCGACCTGCGCGAGGCCATTGGCGCTGGCGCCGGCTCGCTCGGCCCGCTGAACCTGCCACTGGAATGCGTGATCGACCGTTCGGTTGCCTTGATGAGCGATTTCGCCGTCGGCGCCAACATCGACGACAAGCACTACTTCGGCGTCAACTGGGAGCGCGACCTGCCGGTCCCTCAGGTTGCCGACCTGCGCAACGTCGTCGAAGGCGACCCAAGCCCGGATGGCCAGGGCACCCTGGTGATCAAGCGCGGCATCGAAGTCGGCCACATCTTCCAGCTCGGCACCAAGTACAGCGAGGCGCTCAAGTGCCAGGTACTGGGTGAGAACGGCAAGCCGGTGGTGCTGTCCATGGGCTGCTACGGCATTGGCGTTTCCCGCGTGGTCGCCGCTGCCATCGAGCAGAGCTATGACGACAAGGGCATCATCTGGAACGATGCCCTGGCACCCTTCCAGATTGCCCTGGTGCCGCTGCGCTACGAAACCGACGTGGTACGCGAAGCCACTGACAAGCTGTACGCCGAACTGACGGCCGCAGGCTTTGAAGTGCTGCTGGATGACCGCGACAAGAAGACCAGCCCAGGCATCAAGTTTGCCGACATGGAGTTGATCGGCATCCCGCACCGCATCGTCGTCAGCGACCGCGGCCTGGCCGAAGGCAACCTGGAATACAAGCACCGCACCGAACAGGACGCTCAAGCGCTGCCACTCAATGAAGTGCTGAGCTTCCTGCAGGCCCGCGTTCGCCGCTGATAATCAATGCACGAGTGATCATGTCCAAGCGAAGTACCTTTACCCTGGGGGGCGCCGCACTGTGCGGCGCCCTGCTCGTCAGCGGCTGCGCCAACCAGATGTCCCAGCGCAGTGAGCATGAGGAGCGCGTCGAGCGAAAACTGCTCGAACACACCCTGCAGATCGATGTCGGCGAGCCGAAGGTGATGGAGCTTCCGCAGCGCCGTGTGCGCGTGCATGAACAGAAGCGCTTCGAAGTCACCGAGTTCGAAGTGACCCGCCGCTACGACCGCTACACGCCGTACCAGCCGTGGCGGGAGGTCTACGAGATCCCGCTGGGCGCGGTGGCCGTGGTGGCCGGCTTGGGCGCCAACGTGGTCAATGTCTTCGCCCTGGGCAACCTGCCAGAAAGCGTGACCCACGATTGGCTCAGCTATGGCGTGGCCGGGCTCAACCCGTTCATGAACGTGCAGTCCAACGGCCGCGCCCAGCAAAACTTGGCCGGGATCGGCGAAGTGCAGAAGGACAAGCGCGAAGAGTTCACCAGCCTGCCCTGGAGCGAGCGCTTGGTCGAGGTCAAGGCCGGCAAGATGACCCACGAGCTGACCACCGACAGAAACGGTGTGCTGCGCCTGAACCTGCTCGACAGCCCGTTCTCGGAACAGCACCTGAACCATGTCGGCACCCTGCACCTGCAGGTCGTCGATGAGGACAACGCCGTACGTGGCGATGCCAGCCTGCTGGTCAGCGCCACCCTGCGCAACAAGCTGCGCGAAGCCCATGAGCTGATTTTCGACGACCTTGAAGACGACGATGTCGGCCAGTGGGTACACCGGGTCAAGCGCCTTTCGGAGCTGGGCCTGGAAGAGGAAGCCAGCGAGATGGAGCAGAGCCTGATCGAGCTGACCCGCAACGATCCGGAGCTGCAGCAGGAGTTTCTGCAGGCACTGACCAAGGCCACTGGCCGGTTGGTGGCTGATCCCGGCGCGCAATGATCGTGCAGTAATAAAGAGGGGCTGCTGATGCAGCCCCTCTTTATTTATCCGCGAACAACTCCAGTTGCTCATGCGCCCCGCGCAAATCGCGCAACCTCACCCCAACCCCCAACAAGCGCACCGGCTTGCCACCGCGAGCAAACGCCTGCTTCATCAACTGCCGGTAGCTCTCCAGGTCCCTGCCCGCGCCCGCCTGCTCCAGCGTGGTCTGGCTGAAGTCATGGAACTTGACCTTGACGAAGGGTTTGTCCGGCCGATAACTGCTGTCCATGCGAGCGATCCGCTCATTCAGGCTGTCCAGCAACTCGGGCAAGCGCTCCAGGCAACTGGCCAAGTCCGGCAGGTCGGTGTCGTAGGTGTTTTCCACGCTGACCGACTGCCTGCGGCTGTCGTTTTGCACGGCCCGCTCGTCGACACCCCGCGCCAGCCCCCACAGGCGCTCACCAAAACTGCCGAATTCGCGCACCAGCGCCAGCCGCGTCCAGTCGCGCAGGTCCAGGCAGGTGTCGATACCCAACCGGGCGAGCTTGTCTGCGGTCACCTTGCCCACACCATGCAACCTGGCGACAGGCAAGGCAGCGACAAAGGCCTCCACCTGGTCCGGGGTGATCACGAAAATCCCGTTGGGCTTGCGCCAGTCACTGGCGATCTTCGCCAGAAACTTGTTCGGCGCCACCCCGGCCGAGACCGTGATATGCAAGGTGCGGGCAACCCGCCGGCGAATGTCTTCGGCAATCCGCGTGGCACTGCCTGCGTACCATTGGCTGTCACTGACATCCAGGTAGGCCTCATCCAGCGACAACGGCTCGATCAGCTCGGTGTAGTCACGAAATATCGCATGGATCTCACGTGAAGCCTCGCGGTAGGCCTCGAATCGTGGCTTGACGATCTCAAGGTCTGGGCAAAGCTTGAGCGCGTGACGAGAAGACATGGCCGAGCGCACACCATAGGCACGCGCTTCATAATTGCAGGTGGCGATCACCCCACGATGGTCCGGTGAGCCGCCTACCGCCATGGGGCGGCCGGCCAGACGCGGGTCGTCACGCATCTCGATTGCGGCATAAAAACAATCGCAGTCGATGTGGATGATCTTGCGCAGGGACATGGATGACCGTCAGCACTGTAAATTCATACAGATAGTACCGCATGCTCCTTCTCCTAGACAGCCACTGCCTGGCAGCGCTCGATAATCGGGCTGAAAGCCCCGGCGCATCTGAGGTGCGTGCCTGATACAGCTGCTAAGGGTTTGAACGAAAAAGGTTTTTTTGAACGAAAAGCTTGACATGGGGAAGGAAATCCGTAGAATTCGATCTCACAGGCGCGGGATGGAGCAGCCTGGTAGCTCGTCGGGCTCATAACCCGAAGGTCGTCGGTTCAAATCCGGCTCCCGCAACCAGATTCGAGAAAAGGCCACTGTTAACGCAGTGGCCTTTTTCTTTGGCCTTTAAAAAGGTCACAGCTAGAAAAATCAGCTAAATCAATAACTAACGCTTGACACCCCAGGCTTAAGCTGTAGAATTCGATTCCACAGGCGCGGGATGGAGCAGCCTGGTAGCTCGTCGGGCTCATAACCCGAAGGTCGTCGGTTCAAATCCGGCTCCCGCAACCAGATTCGAGAAGAGGCCACTGTTAACACAGTGGCCTTTTTCTTTGCTCTGAAAAAAGCATCGCTGAAATAATTAGCTGAATCAACAGTTAGTGCTTGACCGGCAAGTTCAAAGCTGTAGAATGCGCCCCTCTGACGCGGGATGGAGCAGTCTGGTAGCTCGTCGGGCTCATAACCCGAAGGTCGTCGGTTCAAATCCGGCTCCCGCAACCATATTCGTCAGAACAAACCCCGCCTGTGTAACAGCAGCGCGGGGTTTGTTGCTTTTCGTCGCGTGAAAACCCTTTCATATTCAGCCAATCCCCGGGTTTGAGAGCTCGTCTTCTGGATGAACTATCTTTAACCGTGCCGGGCGGCTGAAAGTCACGTTGCCCGGAGTAATATCTGGATACGTTTCCAAAGGGACTTTCACTTGGCCGCACCTTCCCCCTGCCTCGCGCTGCATGCCCGGGGTAACCCATGACCTCCCATAACCCAGAACCCCAGGCACCTCTCGCCTCGGCGTTGCCTGCGGCTGCGCAGCGGCTGCCCTGGCTGGAGCGGCTGAGCCGCTACCGCCAACCCATCGGCCTCGGCGTGACCCTGGTGCTGTTCGCCATGGCGCTGATTGCCTGCCGCCACCTGCTGAGCGAGCTGGACATCTATGCGCTGCACGACGCCATGCTCAGCATACCGGCCCAATCACTGCTCGGCGCCTTGCTGGCTGCAATCGTCGGGTTCGTGATCCTGTTGGGTTACGAATGGTCGGCCAGCCGCTATGCCGCCGTGAAGTTGCCCGCACGAACACTCTTGCTCGGTGGCTTCAGCGCGTTCGCCATCGGCAACGCCATTGGCCTGTCGATGCTCTCTGGCGGCTCGGTGCGCTATCGCCTGTATGCTCGCCAAGGGCTGGGCGCCGCCGAAGTCGCACGCATGACAGTGTTTGCCAGCCTCTCGCTGGGCTGCGCCCTCCCCCCATTGGCGGCTTTGGCCACCTTGAGCAACCTGCCGGCGGCCGCTGCCGCCTTGCGCCTGCCCGCCAGTGTACTGGCCGGAGTCGCCATGGCCGTGCTGGCCCTGACCGCCGTGCTGGTGGTCGGACTGTATCGCCGACGTGTCGCAGATCAGCCACTGGCGGACAGCCTGCTGGTGCAACTCGGTCGGCGTACCTTGCGCCTGCCCGGCGCGCGCCTGGCCGCTTTGCAACTGCTCATCACCGCACTGGACGTCGCCGCCGCCGCTACCGTGCTCTACCTGCTGCTGCCAGAAGCCCCACCGTTCGGCGCATTTGTCCTGGTCTACCTGCTGGCCCTGGCCGCAGGCGTGCTCAGCCATGTGCCAGGTGGTGTCGGGGTGTTCGAGGCGATCCTGCTGGCCGCCTTCGCCGACCAGCTTGGCGCAGCACCGCTGGCCGCCGCGCTGCTGCTGTACCGCTTGATCTACGTGGTGCTGCCTTTGCTGCTGGCTTGCGTGCTGCTGCTGGCCAATGAAGCAAAGCGCCTGCTGTTTGCCCAACAGGCTATCAAGGCTGCATCGGGCCTGGCCGCGCCTATCCTGGCGATTCTGGTGTTTCTTTCCGGGGTGGTGCTGCTGTTTTCGGGCGCTACGCCCGAGATCGACACCCGTCTTGAGCACATGGGCTTCCTGGTGCCGCACCGCCTGATCGATGCTTCGCACTTCGGTGCCAGCCTGATCGGTGTGCTCTGCCTGTTGCTCGCCCAAGGCTTGCGTCGGCGCCTGTCTGCGGCCTGGTTGCTGACCACGGTGCTGCTGCTGGTTGGCGCGCTGCTGTCGCTGCTCAAAGGCTTCGACTGGGAAGAAGCCAGCCTGCTGATCTTTACCGCCGCCCTGCTCGCCCTGTTCCGCCGCTCGTTCTACCGCCCAAGCCGGCTGCTGGAGCTGCCGTTCTCCCCGGTATACCTGGTGGCCAGCGCCTGCGTGGTTGGTGCGTCGGTGTGGCTGCTGCTGTTCGCCTACCAGGACGTCCCCTACAGCCATCAACTGTGGTGGCAGTTCACCCTCGACGCTGACGCCCCACGCGGCCTGCGCGCGGCCATGGGCAGCGCGGTACTGTTGGTGATCGTCGCACTAACGTGGCTGTTGCGTACCGCCCGCCCGGTCATCCACCTGCCCGACGACGAGGAATTGCAGCGCGCCAATCGCATCCTGCTGGCTTCCGAACAACCCGACGGCGGCCTGGCGCTTACCGGCGACAAGGCCCTACTGTTCCACCCGAATGACAATGCCTTCCTCATGTACGCACGGCGCGGCCGCAGCCTGGTGGCGCTGTACGACCCGATCGGCCCGGCCCAGGAACGTGCCGAGATGATCTGGCAGTTCCGCGACCTGTGCGACTTGCACCACGCCCGCCCAGTGTTCTACCAGGTGCGCGCGGAGAACCTGCCGTTCTACATGGACATAGGCCTGACCGCGCTCAAGCTCGGCGAGGAAGCCCGAGTCGACTTGCGCCGCTTCGACCTCGAAGCCAAGGGCAAGGAAATGAAAGACCTGCGCTACACCTGGAACCGCGGCGGCCGCGATGGCCTGAGCCTGGAGATCCACGAACCCGGCCATGCGCCCCTGGCCGAGCTCAAGGAAATCTCAGACGCCTGGCTGGGTGGCAAGAACGTGCGCGAAAAAGGCTTTTCGCTGGGGCGCTTCAGCCCCGAGTACCTGCAGCATTTTCGCATCGCCCTGATCCGCTTCCAAGGCCAACCGGTGGCCTTTGCCAACCTGCTGGAAACCCACGGCAACGAACTGGCCAGCCTCGACCTGATGCGCGCCCACCCGCAGGCGCCGAAGCTGACCATGGAATTCATGATGATCGGCCTGATCCTGCACTACAAAAGCCATGACTATGGCCGCTTCAGCTTAGGCATGGTCCCGCTTTCCGGCCTGCAGCCACGGCGCGGCGCGCCCTTGACCCAACGCCTGGGCTCGATGGTATTCCGCCGCGGCGAACAGCTTTACAACTTCCAGGGCCTGCGGCGCTTCAAGGACAAGTTCCAGCCGGACTGGGAACCCCGTTACATGGCCGTGCCGGCCGGGCTAGACCCGCTGGTTGCTCTGGCTGACACCGCCGCCCTGATTGCAGGCGGCCTGACTGGATTGGTGAAACGTTGATGATCCGACGCTATTGGCTGTACGTACTGATACCCCTGATCCTGGCGGCACTCGCCGGGGCCGCTGGCTTCTGGCTGTGGGCCCGCCCAGCCCCCGAGGCACGCCTGGAGCAACTGGCCCTCAACGACACCCGCATTACCCGCGTCACCCCCGGTGTGCATGCCAAGGCCCGGGTCGCCATCGGCGTGCCCCAGGACCAGGCCCTGTCCGACAAGCAGCTGCTGGACCTGAGCCAGGCCGCAGAGGCCCAACTGGTGCAGGTCATCCTGCCGCCAGGCGACTGCAGCAAGCAGCAGCAGGCGATGGACCAGGCGCTGGGCCAGTTGGCGGAGAAGCCGACCCTGGTCGCCGGCATCGGCCCGGGCGCCGTCCAGGCCTGGCGCTGGCTGGCGGCACAGACGGACGACAAGGCCCGCGCCATCTCCGTCGACTTCAATGTCGAGCAGCCCGGCTGCACCGCCGCCCTGCCGAAGACCGCCGCCCATGGTCACTGGAACGTCGCCTGGAACGACAACCCGGATGACGCCAGCGCTGCATTCGTGCGCGACCAGGCCAATGCCGAAACCAGCATCAGCGACTACGACATCCACCTGCCGCAAGTGCTCAAGGCGCAGCTGACCCAGGCGCTGGTAGGCCGCGACGGCAACGCGCTGGCCATCCCTGTGGTGGAAGTGCCGGCTGGGCAGACCACCGATACCGTCACGCTGTTCCTGTCCGGTGATGGTGGCTGGCGCGACCTGGACCGCGACGTGGCGGGTGAAATGGCCAAGCTCGGTTACCCGGTGGTCGGCATCGATACCCTGCGTTACTACTGGCAGCACAAGACGCCTGAGCAAAGTGCCGCCGACCTGTCGGAACTGATGCAGCATTACCGTCAGAAATGGGGCACCAAGCGCTTTGTACTGACCGGCTATTCGTTCGGTGCCGACGTGCTGCCAGCCATCTACAACCGCCTGCCGGCCGAAGACCAGCAGCGTATCGACGCCGTGATGCTGCTGGCCTTCGCCCGCAGCGGCAGCTTCGAGATCGAAGTCGAGGGCTGGCTGGGCAAGGAAGGCCAAGAGGCGCCGACCGGGCCGGAAATGGCCAGGCTGCCGGCCTCCAAGGTGGTGTGCGTGTATGGCGTGGAAGAGACCGATGAAAGCGGTTGCACCGACAAGACTGCCGTGGGCGAACGCATGAAGCTGCCAGGTGGGCACCACTTCGACGAGAACTACCCAGCGCTGGCCAAGCGCTTGATTGGCGAGATCGAAACGCGCCAGGGCAAGTCCAGCGTGGCGGAGCAGAACTGAGGTAAACCAGGGGCCGCTATGCGGCCCCTTTGCTTTCAGATCTCGACCTGCGTCCCCAGCTCGATCACCCGGTTGAGCGGCAGGTTGAAGAAACGCAAGTTACCGTTGGCATTCTTCAGCAAGAAGGCAAACAGGTTGCCCCGCCAGCGCGACATGCCCTCCAGCCGTGACGCGATCACCGTTTCACGGCTCAGGAAGTAGGTTGTACGCATCGGGCTGAAATCCAGTGCGTCCAGGTGGCACAACTTCAGCGCCGCCGGCACGTCCGGCTCATCCATGAAGCCAAAGTGCAGCAACACGCGGAAGAAGCCGTCACCATAGGCCTCCACCTCGAAGCGCTCCTGCTCCGGCACCCGTGGCCGGTCTTCACTGACTACCGTCAGCAGCACCACCTGGCTGTGCAGCACCTGGTTATGCAGCATGTTGTGCAGCAACGCATGGGGCACTGCATCCGGCCGCGCAGTGAGGAACACCGCAGTGCCTTCGACCCGGTGCGGCGGCTGTACGCGAATGCTGCTGATGAACACCGGCAACGGCAGCCCGCCTTCATCTATGCGCTCGACGAGGATCTGCTTGCCGCGCTTCCAGGTGCTCATCAGCAGGAACAGCACACCGCCTGCCAGCACGGGGAAGGCCCCGCCTTGCACGATTTTCGGCACGTTGGCGGCAAAGAACAGCCCGTCGACGAAAAGGAAGCCCAGCAGGATCGGCACCGCCAGCACCGGCGGCCACTTCCACAGCAGCAACATCACCGCCGACACCAGAACGGTGGTCATCAGCATGGTGCCGGTGACCGCCACGCCATAGGCCGCGGCCAGCGCACCGGACGATTCGAAGCCGATCACCAGCAGCACCACGCCGACCATCAGCGCCCAGTTCACCGCCGCGATGTAGATCTGCCCCTGCTCATCGCTGGAGGTGTGCTGGATCTGCATGCGCGGAATGTAACCCAGCTGGATGGCCTGGCGGGTCAGGGAGAAGGCCCCGGAAATCACCGCCTGCGAGGCAATCACCGTGGCCATGGTCGCCAGCCCCACCAGCGGCAGCAACGCCCAGCCCGGCGCCAGCAGGTAGAACGGGTTGCGCGCGGCATCGGGGTTTTGCAGCAGGATCGCGCCCTGGCCGAAATAGTTGAGCACCAGCGCCGGCAGCACCAGGGCGAACCAGGCGCGGGCGATCGGCTTGCGGCCGAAATGGCCCATGTCGGCGTACAGCGCTTCGGCACCGGTCAAGGCCAGCACCACCGCGCCAAGAATGGCCACCCCCATGCCTGGGTGGACGATGAAGAAGTTCACCGCCCAGCCCGGGTTGAAGGCCTTGAGCACTTCCGGGCTCTGCGAGATGCCATGCACGCCCAGCGCGCCCAGCACCACGAACCAGGTGACCATGATCGGGCCGAACAGCTTGCCGATCTTCTCGGTGCCATGTTTTTGCACCAGGAACAGCGCCACCAGCACCACCAGCGAAATCGGCACCACCCAGTGGTCGATGCCATCGAACGCCAGCCCCATGCCCTCTACGGCCGACAACACCGACACCGCCGGGGTGATCATGCTGTCGCCATAGAACAGCGAAGCGCCGATCAGCCCGCAGACGACCATCAGCGTGCGCAACCGTGGGTAGGCCGCCGTGGCCCGCCGCGCCAGCGCGGTGAGTGCCATGGTGCCGCCCTCGCCCTGGTTGTCGGCGCGCAGGATGAACATCACGTACTTGAAAGACACCACCCACAACAGCGACCAGAGGATCAGCGAGAGGATCCCCAGCACGCCATCATGGTTGACCGGCACCCCGTAACCGCCGCTGAAGACTTCCTTGAGGGTATACAGCGGGCTGGTACCGATATCGCCATAGACCACCCCAACAGCTGCCACCAGCAGGCTCAGCGACCTTCCCGCCCCCTGCCCGCCCTCGGCGTGACTGCTTGCCTGAACCATCGACCACTCCTGCAAACGGCCATCGAGGCCGGTAGAATTTACCCCCGCGCCGGGGCATCGCAGCTACCCGGGCGCAACGGCGCGAAGCATAGCGCAGCGTTCGTCGCATTTGTGCTGGTCAAGCGACCTTGCGCTCGCTAGAATTGCGCACTTTTTGATCAGAGGCGCCAAAAAGCGCCCGTCAAGTTCGCCGCCGTTTCCGGCCGGGCGACCTGCATTCAATACCGAGGTTAGTCATGTCCACCACTCCCGCCACCCCCAAGGTAGGATTCGTAAGCCTGGGTTGCCCAAAAGCCCTGGTCGATTCCGAGCGCATTCTGACCCAGCTGCGCATGGAAGGTTATGAAGTCGTGCCCACCTACGAGGACGCCGACGTGGTGGTGGTCAACACCTGCGGCTTCATCGACAGCGCCAAGGCCGAATCGCTGGAAGTGATCGGCGAAGCGATCAAGGAAAACGGCAAGGTCATCGTCACCGGTTGCATGGGTGTCGAAGAAGGCAGCATCCGCGACGTGCACCCGAGCGTGCTGTCGGTCACCGGCCCGCAGCAGTACGAGCAGGTGGTCAACGCCGTGCATGAAGTGGTACCGCCACGCCAGGACCACAACCCGCTGATCGACCTGGTGCCGCCACAGGGCGTCAAGCTGACCCCGCGCCACTACGCCTACCTGAAGATTTCCGAAGGCTGCAACCACAGCTGCAGCTTCTGCATCATCCCGTCGATGCGCGGCAAGCTGGTCAGCCGCCCGGTCGGTGAAGTGCTGAGCGAGGCCGAGCGCCTGGTCAAGGCCGGCGTCAAGGAGATCCTGGTGATCTCCCAGGACACCAGCGCCTACGGTGTCGACGTCAAGTACAAGACCGACTTCTGGAACGGCCGCCCGGTCAAGACCCGCATGCTCGAGCTGTGCGAAGCGCTGAGCAGCCTGGGCGCCTGGGTGCGCCTGCACTACGTCTACCCGTACCCGAACGTCGACGACGTGATCCCGCTGATGGCCGCCGGCAAGATCCTGCCGTACCTGGACATCCCGTTCCAGCACGCCAGCCCGAAAGTGCTCAAGTCGATGAAGCGCCCGGCCTTCGAAGACCGCACCCTGGCGCGCATCAAGAACTGGCGCGAGCAGTGCCCGGAACTGGTGATCCGTTCGACCTTCATCGTCGGCTTCCCGGGCGAAACCGAAGAAGACTTCCAGTACCTGCTGGACTGGCTGACCGAAGCCCAGCTCGACCGCGTCGGCTGCTTCCAGTACTCGCCGGTCGAAGGCGCCCCGGCCAACGACCTGGGCCTCGAAGAAGTGCCGGATGACGTCAAGCAGGCGCGCTGGGACCGCTTCATGGCCCACCAGCAGGCCATCAGCAGCGCGCGCCTGCAACTGCGCATCGGCAAGGAAATCGAAGTGCTGATCGACGAAGTCGAAGAGCAGGGCTCGGTGGGCCGCAGCTTCTTCGATGCCCCGGAAATCGACGGCAGCGTGTTCATCGATGGCGACCACGGCTTCAAGCCGGGCGACAAGGTCCGTTGCCGAGTGGTCGATGCCGACGAGTACGACATGTGGGCCGAGCCTGTCTGAGGCCAAGTTGACATGAACAAGCCCCGCCCACTGGCGGGGCTTTTTTTTGCATCTATGGTTTCTCCATGACCCTGGAGGAATTTCGCAATGCAGGCGGCACTGACACTACAGACCCCACGCTTGAGCGACTACCCGGAACTGATGCAAGTCTGGGAAGACTCGGTGCGCGCGACCCACGACTTTCTGCCGGACGCCTATATCCTGCTGTTGCGCGAGCATGTTCTGGCCCAGTACCTGGACGCGGTGATGCTGGTCTGCTGCAAGGACCGCGGACGCATCTGCGGTTTCGCCGGCGTGGCCAATGGCAGTGTGCACATGCTGTTCGTCGCAGCGGCCTGGCGTGGCCGAGGGGTTGGCAAGCGCTTGCTGCACTATGCGGTGAACGAACTCAATGCCGAGCGGCTGGACGTCAACGAACAGAACCCCCAGGCCTTGGGATTCTATCTGCATGAGGGGTTCGAAGTAGTTGGACGGTCAGAGACCGATGGCCTGGGGCAGCCTTATCCACTGCTGCATATGCAACGAATACGGGGCCATCGGACACTATCAGAGTCTACTCGGAATGACCATTTCGAGTAGGGTCCTGATTCCTGTCACTCTACCCTCCCCTCAGGCCCTTTGACTTCAATACTCCCCGTGTAGGTCGGCCAATCAACAAGCAGCGACAGAGGACGCCAATCGTGCACTCGATCACCGCCTCAATAGGTTAATCGCCAGGTGAACAATAGGTGGCTCGGGTGTTAAATGACCCGCCTTACAATGCCAAAAGCTGATCTGCAAATTTTTCCGTTTGAGATCGATCTCCGCTCAATCCAATGGCGACAGGGGCCGTTACCCCAGGTCAGTTGCTTGAGCGGGCCGAACGGCATGTAGCTGATCTGGCTGGCCAGGTCGCTGCTGGTGCCACCGTCGAGCGCCAGGGTCACGCGTTCGACCTGGCTCGCGGCGTTGCGCAGGTAACCTACTTTGACCGTGCCGGGATAATCGATGCCCATCAGGTTGTCGGCAGCGTCGTATCGGTAGGCCACGCGCTCGGACAATGTGTGGCCGTTGAGGCTCAGGCTGCGCACCTGCTCGATCAGGTTGCCACGCGCGTCGTAGCGGTAAACCAGGCTGCCCGAGCTGTCCTCGATGGAGGTCAGCCGGCTGATGCCGTAGTTGCCGTTGTCCTGACTGTCGTAAGCGCGACGCTCGTTCAGTGACGGCGTGGCAGGATAGCGGCGCTCGATCAGGCGATCGAGGGCGTCGTAGCGGTACTCCACCACCACCCCGCGGGCGTCGGTGCGCTTGACGATGTTACCGGCGGCATCGTATTCGAACGTGGTGGTGCCGCTGTCCGGGCTGATGCGCTTGGCCAGATTGCCCAAGCCATCGTACTGGTAGCGGGTGGTGACACCGCGCGGATCCTGCACTTCGGTCAGGCGATCAAACGCGTCATAACGCGTCTGGGTGATGCCATTCAGGGCATCTTTTCGGGTGATCTGGCGATCGAGTTCGTCGAACGTCCCACTGCTGCTGACGAACGATGACTTCATCGGCATCCTCGATGCGCAAGGCGGTGCGATTGCCCATGCTGTCGTAGTCATACTCGACCGAGCTACCGTCACCGCGTACCACCTTGCTCAGCTTGCCGTCGCTGTTGTACTCGAAAACCGCCGTACTACCTGCAGTGGATATGGATACCAGTTGGTACTCCACGCCGGCATAAACCAGCTCGCTGACCACGCCATTGGCGTCGGTGATGCTGCGCGGTTTGCCCCGCTCATCGTAGTCGGCGAACTGGATCGCTTGCCCCAGCGCGTTGGTCAGCCGGGTAAGATTACCCTTGGCGTCATAGCCGTAGCGAGTGATGTCCTCGACGTCGGTACGCGGCCCGTCTTCTTGTAAAGCGAGCGTTCAGACGCGTGCTGCCTGTAGCTGGCAGGCCCGTCGTCACGGTCTATGGAGTTTCCCCTTTTCGTGCATTCACACGTCCCGGGGCTGTCTGTAACAACGTCAAAAGGGCGTATCTGACATTTATTCCCATCATCAACCCGCTCCAGGCAGGTACAATGAGGTCTTTCCCTGCCTTGCGAATTGCCCGCCATGTCCGAACCCGTCCGCCTGTCCAAACGCCTCATCGAGCAGCTCGGCTGCTCCCGCCGCGAGGCCGAACTCTATATCGAAGGGGGCTGGGTGACGGTCGATGGCGTTGTGGTCGAGCAGCCTCAGTTCAAAGTCGAGAACCAGGCTGTAGAACTGCTGCCGGGCGCCAGCGCCGAGGCACTGGAGCCGGTGACCCTGCTGCTCAACCAGCCGGCCGGCGTCGATATCGACACGGCCCGCGACAGCATGAACATGGCCAACCTCAGCGATGCACATCGCGAAGGCGTGCGCCCTCTGCACGGGCATTTCGCCCGGCTGACCTGCTCCGCGCCGCTTGAGCGCGGTGCCAGCGGCCTTCAGGTGTTCACTCAGGACTGGAAGGTGACCCGCAAGATCGAAGCCGACCTGCGCAAACTGGAACAGGAATACATCATCGAAGTGCGCGGCGAGACCACGCCCCAGGCGCTGGAACGCCTGGCGCGCGGGGCGACCCGTAATGACCGGGAACTGCCCAAGGCCAAGGCCAGCTGGCAGAACGAGACCCACCTGCGCCTGGCCCTGAAAAACCCGCAACCGGGGCAGATTTCCGAGATATGCGCCTACCTGCGCCTGGAAGTGCTCAGCATGCGTCGCATTCGCCTGGGCGGTGTGTCCATGGGCAAGCTGCCCCTGGGCCAGTGGCGCTACCTGGCGGGCACCGAACGTTTCTAAGCTATGCGCCACGCTGCGGCGTGGCTTCTGAACAGGATTTTGCAGCAATGAACCACAATGATGTCCTGCGCAGCCTGCGCTACATGCTCAAGGTGAACGACGCCAAGATGGCCGAGATCATCGCGCTGTCGGGCCTGGAGGTTAACCCGGTGGTGCTCGCCACCTACCTGAAAAAAGAAGACGAGCCGGGCTTCGTGCGTTGCCCCGAGCGGGTCATGGCGCATTTTCTCGACGGCCTGGTTACCTACCGTCGCGGCAAGGATGACAGCCGTGCGCCCCAGCCCGTCGAATTGCCGGTGACCAACAACACCGTGCTGAAGAAGCTGCGTGTGGCCTTCGAGCTCAAGGAAGACGACCTGCATGCGATCCTCAAATCGGTCAACTTTCCGGTGTCCAAGCCTGAACTCAGTGCCCTGTTCCGCAAGGTGGGCCACGACAACTACCGGCCTTGTGGCGACCAGTTGCTGCGCAACTTCCTCAAGGGCCTGACCCTGCGCGTGCGCGGCTGAGTGGCGATGCAGCATACGGTTTCGCCTGTCGGCATCGTGCGCTCCTGCTTCAAGGAGAAGTTCGCCATCCCGCGCCAGCCACAGCTGGCGCCGGCAGCACGCGGGGTGTTGGAGCTATTGCCACCGTATGACCAGGGCGAGGCCGTGGCAGGCCTGGAGCAGGTCAGCCACGTGTGGCTGCTGTTCCTGTTCCACCAGGCACTGGAAGACAAACCCCGCCTGAAGGTGCGCCCGCCGCGCTTGGGCGGCAACAAGAGCATGGGCGTGTTCGCCACGCGCGCGACCCATCGGCCAAACGGCATCGGCCAGTCGGTGGTACGCCTGGAAGGCGTGGAGCCGGGGCGGCTGCTGCTGTCCGGGATCGACCTGCTTGATGGCACGCCGGTGCTGGATATCAAGCCCTACGTGCCTTACGCCGACAGTATCGCCGGGGCCAGTAACCTGATGGCCAGCGATGCGCCTGAGGCCATTGCCGTGCAATGGGCGCAAAGCGCCCTGCCCCAGGCCCACGAGCATGCGTTGCGCCTGGGCGAGCCACTGGTGGAACTGATCGAGCAGTGCCTGGCGCAGGACCCGCGGCCGGCCTACCAGGTGCCGCCGCCGGAGCGGGTGTATGGGGTGAAGTTCTGGGATGTACAGGTCAGGTGGCACTACCCGCAGCCGGATGTGATCCGGGTGCTTGAGGTTGTAGCCGACTGACAGCGCAAAGGCTGCAGGCATAAAAAAACGCAGACCTCGGTCTGCGTTTTTTCGTTACCGCTGTTCGCCTTACTTCTCGACGAAAGCGCGCTCGATCAGGTAGTCACCTGGCTCACGCATACGGGCGGAGACTTTCAGGCCGAAGCTGTCGAGCACTTCGCTGGTCTCGTCGAGCATGCTCGGGCTGCCGCAGATCATCGCACGGTCGTCCTGCGGGTTGATCGGTGGCAGGCCGATGTCGCTGAACAGCTTGCCGCTGCGCATCAGGTCAGTCAGGCGGCCCTGGTTCTCGAACGGCTCGCGGGTCACGGTCGGGTAGTAGATCAGCTTGTCACGTACCGCCTCGCCGAAGAACTCGTTCTGCGGCAGGTGCTCGGTGATGAACTCGCGGTAGGCCACTTCGTTCACGTAACGCACGCCGTGCACCAGGATCACTTTTTCGAAGCGCTCGTAGGTTTCCGGGTCCTGGATGACGCTCATGAACGGCGCCAGGCCAGTGCCGGTGCTCAGCAGGTACAGGTGCTTGCCCGGGTTCAGGTCATCGAGCACCAGCGTGCCGGTAGGCTTCTTGCTGATGATGATCTCGTCGCCTTCCTTCAGGTGCTGCAACTGGGAAGTCAGCGGGCCGTCCGGCACCTTGATGCTGAAGAACTCCAGGTGCTCTTCCCAGTTCGGCGAGGCGATGGAATAGGCGCGCATGAGCGGACGGCCGCTTTCCTGCTGCAGGCCGATCATCACGAACTGACCGTTCTCGAAGCGCAGGCCCGGGTCGCGGGTGCACTTGAAGCTGAACAGGGTGTCGTTCCAGTGATGCACACTGAGGACACGTTCGTGGTTCATGTTGCTCATCGATGGGGCTCCTGAAGAAAACGCAGCGCGCAAAGCGCACAGTTGCGCAATAGTTTAGGGGCAGCGACAATATCTGTTAACTGAATTATCAAGATATGTGTTATCGGTTATATAGATATGCGATTCACACTCCGTCAGCTACAGGTCTTCGTCGCCGTGGCCCAGCATCAGAGCGTCTCTCGGGCCGCCAGCCTGCTGGCCCTGTCGCAGTCGGCCGCGAGCACGTCCATCACCGAACTGGAGCGCCAATCGAGCTGCCAGCTGTTCGACCGTGCGGGCAAGCGCCTGGCCCTCAACGCCTTGGGCCATCAACTGTTGCCGCAAGCGGTCGCGCTGCTCGACCAGGCCAAGGAAATCGAAGACCTGCTCAACGGCAAGTCGGGGTTTGGCTCACTGGCCGTCGGCGCCACGCTGACTATCGGCAACTACCTGGCCACCTTGCTGATCGGCAGTTTCATGCAGGTGCACCCGGAGAGCCAGGTAAAGCTGCACGTGCAGAACACTGCCCATATCGTGCATCAGGTGGCGCAGTACGAAATTGATCTGGGTCTAATCGAAGGCGATTGCAACCACCCGGACCTGGAGGTACAGCCCTGGGTCGAGGACGAACTGGTGGTGTTCTGCGCGCCACAGCACCCGCTGGCCAAGCTGGGCCGTGCAAACATTGAAAGCTTGTCGCAGGAAGCCTGGATCCTTCGCGAGCAAGGCTCCGGCACGCGCCTGACCTTCGACCAGGCCATGCGGCATCATCGCGCCAACCTGAACATTCGCCTGGAGCTGGAACACACCGAAGCGATCAAACGCGCCGTGGAGTCCGGCCTGGGCATAGGCTGTATCTCGCGCCTTGCCCTGCGCGATGCCTTCCGCCGTGGGAGCCTAGTACCGGTCGAGACGCCGGAGCTCGACCTGATGCGCCAGTTCTACTTCATCTGGCACAAGCAGAAATACCAGACCTCGGCCATGCGCGAGTTTCTCGAGCTATGCCGCAACTTCACCGCGGGCTTCACCCGCAGTGATGAGATTGTGCTGCCGCCGATCGCTTAAAGCAGAATCACGCCCCAGACCAGCGCCACCATGGTCAATGCCACCAGCTGCGCAGCACTGCCCATGTCTTTGGCATTTTTTGACAGCGGGTGGCGTTCGAGCGAAATACGGTCGATGGCCGCCTCCACCGCCGAGTTGAACAGCTCGACGATCAGGCCCAGCAGGCACACGGCGATCATGATGGCGCGCTCTGCGCGGCTGACCGGCAGCCAGAAGGCAATCGGAATCAGCAGCACGTTGAGCAGCACCAGTTGCCGGAAAGCAGCTTCGCCCTTGAAGGCTGCGCGCAGGCCGTCCAGCGAATAGCCGGCGGCGTTGAAGATACGTTTGAGGCCGGTCTGGCCTTTGAATGGCGACATGTGTGTCACTTCACCGATGAAAGGCCAGCAGACTAGTCCAAAACGGGTCAAAAAAGCGTGAAGGCGCAGGCAGTTAGGTGCTCGCAACCGATTCAAGTTGTTGCAGCAGCAGGGCTGCCTGGGTACGCGTGCGCACGCCCAGCTTGCGGAAGATTGCCGTCACGTGGGCCTTGATGGTCGCTTCCGACACACTCAGCTCGTAGGCGATCTGTTTGTTCAGCAGGCCTTCGCAGACCATGGTCAGCACGCGGAACTGCTGGGGCGTAAGGCTGGCCAGGCCTTCGCTGGCGGCTTTGGCTTCGGCCGAGACATCGACCTTCTCAAACGCCTGTGGGGGCCACCAGACTTCGCCATCGAGCACCTTGCGCACTGCATCCTGAATCACTTCCAGCCCGCTGGACTTGGGAATGAAGCCACTGGCGCCAAACTCGCGGGACTTGACCACGACGGCCGCCTCTTCCTGGGCCGAGACCATCACTACCGGGATCTGCGGGTACTGGCCACGCAACAGGACCAGGCCGGAGAAGCCATAGGCGCCCGGCATGTTCAGGTCCAGCAGGACCAGGTCCCAGTCGGCTTTTTCGCTCAGCCGGGTTTCCAGTTCGGCGATGCTCGCCACTTCAACCAGGCGGACATCCGCGCCCAGGCAGAGGGTAACGGCTTGGCGCAACGCGCCACGAAACAGCGGGTGGTCATCGGCAATCAGGATTTCGTAAGTGGCCATCGATCTAAGGATCCTGTTCTGTGCCAGGCGCTTGCGGGGGAGTGAACGCGCCTGGCGGGGAATCGGCGCCGAGGGGGTTGCCGAGTACGGTCGGGGCATACAGCCAATCGCCCTGCCGTCTCGCCCTGCCCTGGCTGCCAGCTCCGTCATTATGAACCAAAGCGGGGCTTGTGCCCCTTGGACTATAGGAAGGTATGCAAACGCTGGTGGGTATCGTCCTGTTCGTCCAGCGGCAGGCGACGCTTGCCACTGAGGTAATGCAGGCTGAACACATCCAGGTACGCATCCAGCGCCTGGGAGGCCTGGCTGTCGCCGGCCAGGTCGAGGCACATGGCGGCGACTTCCGCCGTGCAGAAGTGGTCGTCGCGCTTTGAACGGCGCAGCCGATAGCGCGACATCTGCTCGGCCTGCAGGCTCAACACCGGGAAGCGCTCAAGATACGGGCTCTTGCGGAACATTTTGCGGGCTTCGGTCCAGGTTGCATCCAGCAGGATGAACAACGGCCGCTTGCCCGGCTCGCGGACGACCTCGCTGACCACCCGCTCCTGCGCGACGAATTCGCCGGGGAAAACGATGTAGGGCTGCCACTGGGGGTCGGCGAGCAACGCCAGCAAACCTTCGTCCACCGACGTGCGCAACCAGCCAAAGGCCGAGGTGTCCTCGATCAAGTCGGCAATCAGCCAGCCGGTGTTGGTCGGCTTGAGTGGCTCGGTGTCATGCATCAACAGGCAAACGCCGGAATCTGCCTGCACCCTGGGCTTCCAGGCACACAGGCAATGGGTGGCGATGACCCGGCAGTCAGGACAGCGCTCGGCGCGTGAGCCACGGGCAATGAACGGCTTGTTGCTGCGGGCCAGGCGTTCGGCGCGCAAGCGCGCTACCGCGTGGCTCATGCTGGCAAGCCTCGGGACAGGTTGTGACTGGACACTGCGATAACTCGGCGAAAACAAACCGCCAGTCTACCAGAGCGGGCGTCATTTGCCGTGCAGGCGGACGGCCTGGTCCCTTATAATCTGCACTTTGGCGGCCGCGAAGTTGCACGTGATGATGCGGGCAAGATGGAACGCCCGCCGTCAGCGCATGTCAAAGCGCCAGTCATCGAACCAGGAGAGATTCATGCTGCGTCTTATCGTCCCGACCCTGAGCCTGTTGCTCACCCTGCCACTGGCAGCCCAGGCGGCCTCCAAGCAGGAGTTCGAGCTGAACAAGACACTGCAGAAGGTCGCCAAGGAAAGCAGCGTCGGCACCCCACGCGCCATCAACGAAGACATCCTCGACCAGGGTTATACCGTTGAAGGCAAGGCGCTGGTCAATCACCTGAGCGTGCGTGCCGAGCATGCTGCGCGCATGCAGGGCAACCCGGAGCAGGTTCGCAGCCAATTGGGTGACAGCGTATGCCGTAACAGCGGCTTCCGTAACCTGATGTCCAAAGGTGCCGTGATGGTCTATCGCTTCACCGTCTACAAGACCAACCAGCCGGTCATGGACCAGGCCTTCGATGCTGCCAGCTGCACCGCCGGCAACAAGAAAAAGTGATCAGCTGACCCGCTCATCCTCTGCGCGTCGCGGCTCTTCGTCGGCGCGCATCTCCGCCAGCAGCGCCTTCAGGTAGGGCGACTGGCATTCCAGCGCCGCCAACCGCCGCCGACACTCCGCCTCCAGGCTCACATGGTGAACCTGCGCCGCATTTTCCAGCTGCTGATACAGCTGCCGGTCTACTTCGATGACCAAGCGATGCATACCGCCACCTCCTGCATCGACACACTCGCTTCTCCAGTTAACCAAACCTTCGCCCGCAACGGCCGTACGCCGACGAGTGGCCACCCCGATGCCGTCGGCACGAATGGGCACAAGGGTCTAGATTGATAGCGAAGGCCGAAAAAACAACAAGATGAACTTACGCAACTGCACCATGGCCTTGAAGGCCTACTGCAATGCTCGGGATGCACACTCGAGCCAGAGCAGCCAGCGACGCACGTAGTGTCGCGGCCGAACCAGGCCATCGGTTCGGTCAGAGGTTTTGCTGCAGAAGGAGACGTTGAATGCCTTACCAATCCAATGAGTCTTTGTTCAATCACTTCAGGGACAGCGGTATCGACCTGAGCAAGATCGACCAACAACTGCAGCTGGTAGCGCCGGACAGCCCCAACCTGCCGCTGTACCGCGACATGATGCTGACCATCCTGCGCATGGCCCACGACGACAGTGACCGCTGGAGCGCCAAGATCACCTTGCAGGCCCTCCGTGAACTGGACCAATCCTTCCGTACCCTGCAACGCTACAAGGGGCGGCGCAAGGTCACCGTATTCGGTTCGGCACGCACACCACTGGAACACCCGATGTATGCGCTGGCGCGTGAGCTGGGCGCCACACTGGCCCGCTCCGACCTGATGGTCATTACCGGCGCCGGCGGCGGCATCATGGCGGCCGCGCACGAAGGCGCTGGCAGCGACCACAGCCTGGGTTTCAACATCACCCTGCCCTTCGAGCAGCATGCCAACCCTACGGTGGACGGCACCGACAAACTTCTGCCCTTCCACTTCTTTTTCATCCGCAAGCTGTTCTTCGTCAAGGAGGCGGACGGCCTGGTGCTCTGCCCAGGTGGCTTCGGCACGCTGGACGAGGCGCTGGAAGTGCTGACGCTGATCCAGACGGGCAAAAGCCCGTTGGTACCGGTGGTGCTGCTGGACTCACCGGGCGGCAGCTTCTGGCGCGACTGCCTGGATTTCATCAGCCGACAGTTGGAAGAGAACCGCTACATACTGCCCACCGACCTCAAGCTGGTGCGCCTGGTACACAGCGCAGACGAGGCCGTGGAGGAGATCAACCAGTTCTACAGCAACTACCACTCCAGCCGCTGGTTGAAGAACCAGTTCGTGATTCGCATGCACCATCGGCTGAGCGATGCGGCCCTGTATGAGATTGAGGAAGCGTTTGCCGATTTGCGCCTGAGTGGCAAGTATCACCAGCATGCAGACAGCGGCGTGGAGCACGAGACAGGCAATTACAACCACCTGACCCGCCTGACCTTTGCCTTCAATGGTCGTGATCAGGGGCGCCTGCGTGAGCTGGTGGACTTTATCAACCTGCCGGAAAACTGGGCAAAGCCGCAACCGATGCATACGACTCAGCGTGCGCGGGAGGCACTGAAGGTCAGCTAGGCAAACTTAATCGTACAAATCCCGGCCGCTGAGCAGGCGGCCGATCATGTCCATGGGGAAACCACGGTAAGCAAGAAATCGGGTCTGTTGAGCACGGCTTCGGGGGTCATGCGGGAGCTGCCCGGCATACTTGCGCTGCCAGGCTTCCTGCAGCCGCTCCGCCCAGTCCACCCCGCTGTCACGCAGTGCCTGATCGACATCGCCACGGTTGAGACCACGCTGGCCTAGCTCCTCGCGAATGCGCGCGGGGCCATAGCCAGCGTTGGAACGGTACCTGATGAAGCTTTCCAGATAACGGGCTTCGCTGAGCAGGCCCTCTTCGGCGAGCCGATCGAGCGCAGGCTCGATCAGTTCATCCGTAGCACCGCGCTGACGCAATTTGCGCGTCAGCTCGACGCGACCATGCTCGCGGCGCGCAAGCAGGTCCATGGCTGTCCGTCGAACGGCGACGGGGGTGTCGAGTACGGCGGACATGGTCGGCTAAGCCGCTATCAATAACCGGCGTCGGCGTCAGCCACGTCGTCGGCATTGGCGTCGGCAGCAGCAGCCTTGCCTGCTTCGGCAACAGCACCCGCCTTGAGCAGCTTCTCGCGAATCTGCTTCTCGATCTCGGCACCGATCGCTGGGTTTTCCTGCAGGTACTTGGCAGCGTTTGCCTTGCCCTGGCCGATCTTGTTGCCCTGGTAGGCGTACCAGGCACCGGACTTCTCGACCAGGCCTTGAGACACACCCAGGTCGATGATTTCGCCGTTGCGGTAGATGCCCTTGCCATAGAGGATCTGGAACTCGGCCTGACGGAATGGCGGCGAGACCTTGTTCTTGACGATTTTGACGCGGGTTTCGCTGCCGACCACTTCGTCGCCTTCCTTGACTGCGCCGGTACGGCGGATGTCCAGGCGCACCGAGGCGTAGAACTTCAGGGCGTTACCACCGGTGGTGGTTTCCGGGCTGCCGAACATCACGCCGATCTTCATACGGATCTGGTTAATGAAGATGACCAGGCAGTTGGCGTTCTTGATGTTACCGGTAATCTTGCGCAGCGCCTGGGACATCAGACGGGCCTGCAGGCCGACGTGCATGTCACCCATTTCGCCTTCGATTTCGGCCTTGGGTACCAGGGCAGCCACGGAGTCGACGATGATCACGTCAACCGCGTTGGAACGCACCAGCATGTCGGTGATTTCCAGGGCCTGCTCGCCGGTGTCCGGCTGCGAAACCAGCAGGTCGTCGACGTTGACGCCCAGCTTGCCGGCGTATTCCGGGTCAAGGGCGTGCTCGGCGTCGACGAAAGCGCAGGTGGCGCCGTTCTTCTGGGCTTCGGCGATGACCGACAGGGTCAGCGTGGTTTTACCCGACGATTCCGGGCCGTAAATTTCGACGATACGGCCTTTTGGCAGGCCGCCAATGCCCAGGGCGATGTCCAGGCCCAGGGAGCCGGTGGAAATGGCCGGGATGCCGGTGCGCTCGTGATCGCCCATGCGCATGACTGCGCCCTTGCCGAATTGGCGTTCGATCTGACCCAGGGCCGCAGCCAAGGCGCGTTTCTTGTTGTCGTCCATTGAAACCCTCACGTGTTCGACTTGGCCCTGATGGCCGGAATACCTGTATAAGTAGCCAGTATTATTCCACAGGGAAGCGTTTGAGCAAACCCCTGTCGTCGAATTACTCGGCACCAAGCTGTAACAAGCCGTCTAACGCGGCGATCACCGTCTGTCGGCGCACGGTTTCGCGGTCGCCCTCAAAGTGGCGCCGCTCACTGAACACGTGATCGCCATCGGCCCAGGCCAGCCACACAGTGCCCACCGGTTTGGCCGGCGAACCACCGTCGGGCCCGGCCACACCACTGACCGCCACGGCGAAGCGCGCGCCGCTGGCTGCCTGGGCGCCGCGGGCCATGGCCTCGACCACCTCCTGGCTGACCGCGCCCACCTGCGTGAAGAGCGCGTCAGCGACGCCAAGCTGGCGAGTCTTCTGGGCGTTGGAATAGGTCACGTAACCGGCCTCGAACCATGCCGAACTGCCAGGGATGCGGGTAATGGCTTCGGCGATGCCGCCGCCGGTGCAGGATTCGGCAGTCGTAACCTGCGCTTTGAAGCGGCGCAGGTGTTCGCCAAGGCGGGCGGAGAGAACGGTGATCGGGTCCATGGTCGGTTCCTGGAAGAGGGCTGAGCGACACCCTAGCATTTGAGCTGGACGAGCGGGACAGACATAGTTCTGTCTCATGCAAAAACTCAATGCCGCACCCCCCGCACATAATCCTGGCACGCTCGCAAGGCAATCAACCCCCGGTCCCCCTCATCGGTGATGGCGATAATTCGTCGAGCATGCGCCGGCTCAAGTCGGGCGCGTAGGGTTGCATGATCCACGCCGCCGGCGCCGGTGGCGGCAGGCACTGCGGCACAGGTGGTGTCACGCTCGACCAGGACCGACAGGCGCAAATCGGCAGTAGCGAGACGATCACGCAGGCGAGCTTGAGACTGTTGCGCATCGGCAAGTTCCTTGAAATGACGGTGTTCACTGGCCGCCAGACGTTGCTCCGCGGCCTGGCGCTGCGCGCGCTCGGCGAGCTGCTGCGCCGCCATAGCTTCGGCCTGCGCTTGCGCCTGTTGTGCCAGCTGCCGCCCGTAGCGCCAGCCCTGGACGTGCCAGGCCAGCGCCACGGCCACCAGCAAGGCGAACGCACCCAGCCCCAGTTGCCATCGGCTCAACACAGCACCTCACGTGCCCGCGCCCAGAGCTTCAGGCGGTCCTCCAACCCGTTCAGGCCACCATTGATATGGCGCGTGATGCGGTTGAACTCGCCTCGGTCGGCGAGGGCATTGAGCCCGCGCGAATGCCAGAACCACGCCGCCGATTCACAGGCCCAGCGCGGCTGTTCGAGCAGTTGTGGCTGCGCCAGCAGACGCTCGTCGCCGAACAGCGCACGGCTGCAGGCCTGGTAGTTGTTGCGCCCGGTGACCTGGATCAGGCCCCGCCCGCAATACAGCTGGCCGTCACCATCGGCTTGCGGGGTGTTGCCCAGGCGCAGGGCCAGGCTGCCGGTGTCGTAGCGCGCCAGGTAACGTTCGCTGCCCAGCTCCTTCACGTAGCGGAACTGCCCCGACTCATGCCCGACCTGGGCCAGGAAAGCCGCCACGCGCCTGGGGTTGTCGATCTCCCAGCGTGGCAGCGTGACATTCAGCGCCGAAAGAAAAACGCCCGCGACAGGGCGGGCGTTGGGCAAGATTTGTAGCAATTGTGGTTCGGTAAGCATGTCAGACCTCCTTCCTTGTGTGCAGGGAATGCCCCTTCAAGCCTTGGCCGCCGCCTGGCGCCGCGGCGCCACGCCTTTGGCCTTCACCTTGCCCGCCTTGCCGCCATTGCCTTGCACCGTGGTGCGCCAACCCGAGCCGGTCAACACGTGCTCCACCGCGTCGATCTGGTACTGGCCATCAAGGCCGAGGGCAAAGCCCTGCAGGTCGATGCTGCGTTCGGCGAACAGGTCGGTGCGCCCGGGCAGGTCGAGGCGCACGTTAGCGGTATCGCGGTTGAAGCTGGCCAGGCGGGCCTTGGCCGCCTGCTCGGCGGCTGCGCGGTTGGGGTACAGATGGCGATCGGTATGCACCGGCCGACCCTCCTCGGCGGCATCCTCATTGCTGAGCTCGACCGTTTTCAGCTCGCCACTGGCACTGTCCTGATGGCGCGTGCGCACCGCCTTGCGCGTGGCTTTGTCATCCAGGCGAAAGTGCCACTGGCTGACGTCGCTGCGGGCAATATTGACCACATCGAGCGGCTTGCCGCTGGCGCTGCGCCCTGCCTGGCGCGGCAGTACCAGCAACTGGTCGTTGGCGAGCTTGGCGGTGCAGTCGTACTGGCGGGCCAGGCGGGTGATGAAACTGAAGTCCGATTCGTTGTACTGATCGACCCGCGGTACCTGCCGGGTCACCGGGCAGATCGCCTGCCAGCCATTGCGGGCACCGATCTCGACGACGATGCGCTGCAGGGGCACGGCCTCCCAGCTACCGCTGCGGATGGTCCGGCCGCTGCCACGCAAGTCGCTGGCCTTGCCGCGTATCACCAGGGTATCGGGCGGGCCGGACAGCTCCACTTCGTCCACGGTATAACGGCCAAGCAGGGTCAGTGGCTGCCCGGCGTAACCCAGGTACACCTCGATCACCGCGCCACGGGACGGCAGCGCCACGGCGCCGTCACGGGCATCGATGCGCAACTCGAAGTCGTCGGACTCCATGCCGGGTTTGTCGGTGGTGCGCAGCAACAGCAGACGGTCGTTGATCAATGCCGTGATGTCCTGGCCATCGGCCTGGATGCGAAATTGCGGTTGCATGGCATCAGTCCCAAAGCTGTACGGTGCTGGCCGCGGCTGTTGCTACGTCAGGCAAGCGGATCGTCACCCCGCTGCGAAACGGCTGGTGCTCATCGGCCAACCCCTGGTTGGCGTGCAGCACGGCTTCGACGCTGCCGTCGAGGTGCCCGTAATAGTGGTGACAGAGGGTATCGAGCAGGTCGCCCTCAGACGTTTTGCAGGTCTTGGCCATAGCTGACGAACTCCAGTGAGAAACCTTGTTTGCGTGGAATGCCGCCGGCCAGCAAGGCGCCCTGTTCTTCCTCGATGCTGGTCAGGCACCACGTACCCAGGACTTCGCCGTAACCGGTGGTCAGCGACAAGGGCAGCAGTTGGCGGCCGATGCCGCGCAGCGCCTGCAACTGGCCGAGGCCGCCCTTGAAGCCGGGGAAGATCGCTCCGCGAATACTGATGGTTTCTTCGCCCAGGCTCACCGCTTGTTGCGCGCCGTCGCGGCTCAAACGCTCCTGGCCGGCCCAGCGAAAACGGGTTTGCCGGCGCAACTGGTCGAAGGCGGCGGTGTCGAGGTTGAAGTAGTACGGTGGCGCGTTCGCCTTCAGCGGCTGCAGCACCAGCAGGTGCGGGAACGGTTTGATCGCCTGTGCTGCTGGCGTTGCCTCGGGCGCAAAGCCCAAGGTCGACAGCACACCACGGGCGACCGCACGCGCATCGCCGATCACCCGGCGTATGGCCGCGCCCGCCTTGCCCAGGTGCTCGGCGAAGGCATCGGCGTGATCGCGCACCTTGCGCACCACGTCGACGGTCTGGTCATACTTGGCAATGACGCTGTCGACGCGCTGCTTCGCCGAATCGATCGCGCGCATCGTGCGTTGCAGGCGCTTGCCGATCTGCGGGCCAATCCATGGCAAGGCTTCGAGTTCGGCGGCCGCTTCCTTGGCATGGCCGACCGCCTGGCGCATGGGGTCGAGCATGGCGTCGGCACGCCGACGCCCCTCCTCGCCGGCCTTGACCAAGGCGTGCAAGGCGCCTTGGAGCTGTTCCAGATAGGTCATGAAAGATCCTCAGGCGTAAATGGGATCGGAAAGCTGGGTAGCCGTCTGACGGCTGATCAGCTCTTCAAGCGTGCGTCGCACCATCGCCTCCAACCGCTGCATGACGGCAGGATCATCAGGGCTGCCGTAAAGCGTTACCGGCATGTGGGTATTGAAGGTGTAGTGCGGGTTGATCGGCTGAGGCGCTGTGGCCGAGGGGGTGAGCGGACTGGCCGGATCTGGCAATGCTATGGCTGCCGGAGGCACACGCATGGGCAATGGCCGATCGTCTGCTGCCTCATCCAACGCCTCGCGCGAGGTGGGCCGAAGCAGCGACACGGGCGCCAGTGGCGGCTGCCTGACTGGCCTGGCCTGAATCGCGCCAGCGTGAGCCAGCAGTTGCCCGGCGAGCCGAGTGCCGACCTGCTCATCGAGAAATACCGCCTTGGGCAGCGGGGTGAGCGACTGCTTCAGCGGATCCAGCAGTGACACCTGAGCCAACGGGCGTCGCGCCTTCTGCTGCTTTCGCGCCAGTTCTGGCGCTGACAACAGGCGCTTGCCGGTTTGCGTCCCTAGCTGAAGGTCAAAGAATGGCTGGGCCGGAACGCGCGTGACGAGCTGCTTGGCTGGGTCGAGGAGAGAAACGGCAGGCAAGGGCGTGCGAGCCTCAGGCGGACGATTATCCCCGGCCAGTTGCCGAGCGCCCCACCCTCCCAATCCGGTACCGAGTTGGTCACCCAACGTCCCGCCGACTGTCATGCCGATCGAAGGGTTGATGAAAGGCAAGAATCTTTTGACGACCGCCCCCCCTGCCACTGAGCCGATCAGGCCACCAGCAGCTCCGCCATAACCCTTCCACGCCTCCTCTGCTGTCGTAGCGGTCCGAGAGGTGTATCCCGCTTTCAACAGCGCTTCCAGCAAAGCATTTTTCCCCTCCTCCTTGATCACCTCCCCGACTGTCTTCCAAGGTGCAGGGCGCTTGCCGATGTCTGTAGGCGAAGGGCCTGCATCTGCTCCGAGGGGATATGGTTCATTGGCCGCCGGGCTGTCTTTGCCGAACCCTCCCTTCAGCGTGTTCCAACCTGGCACGGAAGGCCGTTTACCGATGTCATGAATACGCGCAACCGAGCCAATGCTCACCCCTGCCAGCAGGGCTTGCCCGGGCGAGCCCGGTGAGGCTTCAGTGGCCACCTGGGGAGCGGCAGTTGCTAGGGCGCCAACCTCACTCGCTACGCCCGGTTCGGGCTCAGGCGCCACGCGCTTACCTAACGCAGCCCCCATCTTGTCACCGAAGAAGCTGCCCACCACTTTCCCGTGGTCGACATGCTTGCCTATGTACTTACTCAAGGCCGCACCGAGCGCACCTCCGGCAAGGCCCCCTACCGTACCTCCCAGCCCTTCCCCCCAGTCCTGCGCCGTCGAAGCGGTCGCTGCCGTGGTACCCACTTTCAACAGCGCATCCAGCCTGCCGTCTCGACCTGCCGCCCTTGCGGCGCCAAGCGCTTGCGAGCGGCGTTGCCGGTCACTGTGGCCCGGCTCGGTCGAAGGCGCAGCATCAGCGCCCAGTGGGTAATCATCATGCTCGACAGGGGTAGGCCGCGCCCTGGAAGCGGCCCTTGATGAGAGCGGCCCGACACCAGCATTCATCAGGGCCGTCCCGTTGTGTACCAAGGCATCATCGCCCGTGCCATCGACAGGCTCTGCAATGGGCAAGGAAGCCGATTCGGCGTGCGTAAGCTGAGGCGCTCCTTGCCGCAACGCCTGCACGACGCGCCCTAGGATTCGGTTCTGATGACTGAACACTTGCGCGAGGTTGACCCGATCATGCTCAGGGCCCGAGCGTGGCTGTTGCGACGCCTGCGTTACCGCTGGTCTGTTCGCCATCCTGTTCTCCCTTTCACTCCGTGAGCCACCAGACCATGTCGTGGTACGCCATGGTCATGATTTCGCTCGCGGAAAAGTTCAGCTCCTTGGCCAGCCGCTTTGCTGCGGCCTTCTGCCGGGCCGGGTCAAAGTTCGTCGTCCTGCACCAGGCGAAAATAGCCGCTTTGCAGGCGGCTATAGTCCTTCAGCGCTAGGCCTTCGAGGTCCTTGATGCCGACCTCGGCCAGTGACGCGAACAGGTTCAACTCGCGCTGCTCGTCATCGACACCGCCGCCAGCCTGGGCATTGCGGATATCCCGCACGGTCGGCGCGCGCAGCGACAGGCTGTCGACTTGCACGCCATTGGCCTCACTGGCGCGGGACAGGCGGACAGTGACGCGCTCGGCGCTCAGGGTCAGCCATTGCGGATGCTTTTTCGCATGAGCCATGGTCGCCTCCTTACAGGCCAAGCGCAGCGCGCTGGGCGGCCAACTGGTCGACACCGTCGACCACACGTTTCATGCCCAGCGCGTCGATCTCGTAGACCAGGCGCCCATCGACTTCGAGCTTGTAGTAGGTCAGGCCGACGCTGTGCTTGATCTCGGCCTTGTCGCCGGATTTCCAGTCGCCCATGTCGATTTCCTTAAGCGTGCCACGCAGGGTGACCACCACCGGGGTGATCTTGCCCTTGAGGCCCTTGAAGGCGCCACGGAAGGTGCCATTGAAGCCGCTGCCATCGGCCAGGCCGAAGAACTTCAGGGCCTCACGGCGCACGCCGGTGGTGGTGAAGGCGGCTTCCTGCTTCTCCATGCCCAGGTCCATCTCGACCGGCATGTCCATGCCGCCGGGGCGGTGCTCCTCCATCTTCAGGGTGAGTTTGGGCAGGGTCAGGCTGGGGACATCGCCCTGGAAGCTGACGCCATCGACGAACAGGTTCAGGTTGGCCAGGGTTTCGGGAATCATTGCCATGTAAATGCGCTCCTTAAGCGGCGGAATCGAGGACTTCGGTCAGCCACTGGTTAGTGACTTCAACGCGGAAATTGGGGTTTTCGGCAGGCGGCACGTCGGTGAAGCGGATGTTCCAGTACACCTTGCCCTGCTCCAGTTGGCTGGCGGTGTTCAGCTCGGGGTCGGCGAAGACCTCGAAGTTGATGATCGCGCCCTGGTTCTTCAGGTCGCGCATGAAGGCCTGCAGGCCTTCGGTGACGTCCTTGACGTAGGTCGCGGTGATCGAGCGGTCAACCGCCCACTTATGCCCGTAGAGGATCGCGTCCATGACGATGTCCATCGTCCGCACGCGGGTCACGAAGGCCCATTTCGGGTCGCTCGACAAGGTACGGTTGCCCCACAGGCGGAAGCCGTCGTCGCGGATGATGGTGGCGATGTTGGCGTTGTTCAGCAGGTTGGCGCGGCAGCTGTCGTCGCCGTCGAGGAACTCCACCGGGCGGGTGGTGCCGGTGATGCCGACGAACGCCTTGTTCGACGGCGAGGCCCAGAAGCCATACTCACTGTCGGTCCAGGCGAACAGGCCAGCGACCCAGGCCGAGCCCGGCGCGTCGACGGTGGCTTGTTCGCCGTTGTCCCAGTACTGCACACCCGGGTCGACCAGGAAGGCACGTTTGGCACCGAAGTTCTTGGCATAGTCGATGGCCGCCTCGTCGGTGGTAGCGGGGCCGTCGATGATGGCAATGCCGCGCAGCTTGTCAGCCAGGGCCACCAGTGCGGTGCCGACGGCCTGGGTAGCGCTGTGGCGTGGCGCCGCCAGCAGGCGTGGCTGGGTGTTGAAACGGCTCTTGCCGTCGAGCAGCGCCTGCAGGCCGGTGCGTTTACCGTCGGCCTGCACCGTGCCGATGATCGCCGAGGTCTGCTCGGCGGCATCTTCGAGCTTGGCCACACCACAGGCGACGATCACCGCCTTGGCGCGGGTATAGATGGCCCGGCAGGCCTGGGTGATGGCCGCGTTCTCGCCGAAGGCGGCGACGGCTTCGCGCTCACTGGTGATCAACACCAGGTCGTTGGCCTTGGCCGTGACGCCAGCGCCTTCGGTGAAGGTGTCGACCAGGCCGATGATCGAAGACGACGGCAGCGCGATGCTGCGGGCGCCGGTGTCGATGTTGGTGACGGTGACGCCGTGGAAAAATCCGCTCATAGAAACTCCAGATGTGAAAAGGCCCTGCGGTGCAGGGCCTGAGGGGTGTAGCCAGAAATTAAAAACGCCCCGGAGTGCGAGGCGTCATCAGGTATATAGATCGATCCAGCTCGGGGGCTTTGGCCGGTAATCTGAATCGGGAAAGTATTCGTCTTTAGGCCACTCACGCAGTTGCTGCAGGTAGCCCAGCAACTCAAGGTACTGCTCATCGCTGACCGTTGTCGGGCGCCCCAGAACCTGCTCGTCCCGATGGCGATCACGTAGCCATTGGTAAAGGGTAATTTCTGCGTCACGCCAACCGCGCTCCAAGGCTTCACGGTCTTCAATTGAGACAACTTGCTCTACGAAACTTCCATTCACATATCGCCAGCCAGGTAAGACCTGTGGCGAACAGGGTCGCCATTTCAGATCAGGGTGAAACCGTCCGTCTGGATCAATCTCGGTTGTTTCCAGCACAACCTCGTCTTGTACTAATGCCCACATGTCCGCCCCTTAATATGTTATAAACACACATCCAACTGCACCGGCCTGTGAACGGGTTACAGTCCGCCCCCCACCACCCATGCCAGGCTGTGTAAGCGCTGAAGTATCGGAAGCCGCATAGATGCTTTCACCGCCGCCACCCTGCCCGCCCCAGTTCGTGCTCCCTCCCGAACTTCGTACGGGAGGAAAACCCGAGCCAAGCGATGCGTTGAAGTCGCCACCTGAACCCCGTCCACCCGAGACACCAACATTCATACCCCCGCCAGTACCTCCAGTTGCCGAGCAAAACGCACCGAAAGACGAGGAGCCACCTGCGACGCCACTTTCACCCTCGCCTGCTACGGCCGTGCCGCCGGCGCCGACTGTGACGGTGATGACACTACCCGGGGTAACGGAGCACAAGCGCTTGCTGATTCCCCCACCGCCGCCACCGCCGGGTCCGATAACAGTGGAGTCCCGTGCCCCAAACGCTCCACTACCACCGCCGCCGCGCACTTCTACATCAACTTTGTGCACGCCGTCAGGCACAACCCATTGATAGACGCCCGCAGTCTTGAATTGCATCAGCCCCCGAAATGGCAAGTTGAGGCTGGTGTTGACGATCTGCCAGTCAGTCCATCCGTTGGCGTTTTGCATGACGCGGATCGCCTGTATGGGCGTAGCGCCAACCGAGAGCCCGCCGGTAATCCGCTGTACCAAGTAGTTGTAAGCGCCAAAACCTTCGACGACCAAGTTGTAACGCGCAGCGACCAACCACCCTCTAGGCACATTGGTCAAGCCTGCCATGGGGGTAAGGTAGTTACCGGGAACGACATATTGGTTGAGGTCTGTCTCAGTACTTAAATACCCCTTGCCAAGCCCAAAGGAGCCCACCACAGCCATGGCGCCTTCAGTTATATCGGTGGGTGATGCTTGCTTGGGTGTGTTCCCGCTCGACCATAATTGCGCCCAGGCGGTCCACTGAGTCGTATTACCCACCCGGCTGCGGATAAAGGTGAACGGTTCTCCACTTGTCAGCGTGTCCCAAAGCTGCGTCGCGGCCACAGTGCTCGGTCGATGAATATGCAAGACCTGCCCTGAAGCAAGCACTTGGCCTGTAACTGGATGCTTGGGCTTGGTACCGGCTGTACCCTCTCCAACGACGTAGAATCCATTGGCTGCCAGTTCATCTATGTTCGCTACCGCTGCACTGGGTGCGCCGAGCCCGAAAAGGGCCATGGCTGAACGGACGAAAGCCGTCGTAGCAATGGAAGTATCACTGTCGGTGGCCGCAGCGGTCGGCGCTTTGGGGTCCCCCGTGAAAGTGGGGCTGGCCAACGCGGCTTTGTTGGCCAGTTGATTGGTCACCGTGGTGGCAAAGTTGGGATCGTTACCTAAAGCGGCAGCAAGCTCGTTCAAGGTATCAAGCGCCCCCGGGGCAGAAGCAACGAGGTTGGCTACAGCGGTCATGACGAATGCCGTGTTTGCCAACTGCGTGGTATTGGTTCCGGCATTGGCTGTAGGTGCAGTCGGAATGCCACTCAGCGCCGGACTCGCCAGCGGCGCCTTCAACGCCAGCGCACTGTCTACCTGGGCCTTGGTGTAGACGTCCGTCAACCCATAACCCGCGACCGTGGTCGGGTTGGTGGCAGCGGTAACCCGCCCATATTTGTCGACCGTCACGCTGCGATAAGTAGCTGCGGCCACGCCGCTGCGCCCAAACGCCATCTCATAGGCCTGCGCACTGACGCCCAGCGTGATCGGCCCATCCGTGACCAGCTGCCAGGCACTGTCACCATTGACGGTGCCTTTCTCCACCAGCACCAGTAAACCCGGCGTGACCTTGGCATCGGTATCGGCATCGCTGCTGCGGCTCCAGGCGCCTACCGCAGCTTGGTAGATGCCGTTGTCCTTGGCGGCTGTCTGGTTCTTCACCAGCACCCGCGCACCTGCGGTCAGTGCCACCCCGTCAATGGTCGGCAACCCGCTCAAGGCGATGTTTGCCGTGGTGGCCGCCACCACCGAATGCTTGAAGTCCTGCCGCGCCAACTCTTCGGTCACCCACTCACGGGTCGCCAGAACCACGGCCGGGTCGATCTTCAGCTGCACATTACTGGCGCTGCTGACCACCAGGTTCATCCGCACCACCTGGGTACGCCCCGAGCCCTGGCTGAGCAGCGGTTTGTAGGTGGGCGCGCAATTGGCTACGGCGACCATGTCGCCATCGGCATCGTACAACGCGATTTCGCGGATCCACTTGCCGCCGACATCCGCAGGGATGACCTGCTCGGCGACGATGATCGCACTGTTCTTGTCGTCCACCTTCAGCTGGTTCAGCGGCGCACGGCGCCATTCGTTGATCAGGCTGGCCTGGGTGGCGTTGGGCGTCGGGTCGGTGCCGTTGGCATCGCCGATGCCCATCTGGGTGATTTTCCACGCAATGCCCAAGGCATCCGCGTTGGCTTGTTTCGCCGCGCCCACGTTGGTGAGGATGGCGTAGAACTGAGAAGTCTGGTCAACCATATGCAATGTCCAAGGTATCGATTGTGTGTTCGCGGCCACCACGGCCAATGGCACCGATGACCTCGATGTCACGCGGCGCCGGCGGGTAGATGTCGAGTTCGTCACCGTCCTGGATCGCGCAGCCGAAATGCACGGTGCCCTGGCTGTCCAGGCTGATGACTAGGCCGCTCAGGTGGCGGCTGACCGGCCGGGCGTCGTCGATCAACGACGACAGTTCCTGGTAGGTGCTTTCGCTGATGCCGGCATCGGAAACGCCGATCTTCAAGGCGAAGGTGCCGGCCGGCGCAGGCGGTGTGGTTTGCCACCACTCCTCCACTTCGATCAGGTAACCGAACGGCTCCACCACCCGCCGCAGTGCGCCGAGGGTGCCTTTGTGGGCGTGGACGAAGAACGCCGAGCGGATCACCGAACGCTTGATCGCATCGCTCCAGTTGTCTTCCCAGCGGTCCACCGACCATGCCCAGGCCAGTTGATAAAGCAGGTGCGATGGGCAGGTGTCCGGGTTGTAGAGCTGGCGCAGGCTGACCTTGAGGTCTTCGTCGGCGGCGGCTTCGATGGCTCGCTCCAACGGTGTGCGGTTGAGCGGCAAGAGGCTATGCATGTCAGCCTCCTCGCTTGAGCGTGAAACCGGTGCACCAGGCCGCCTGCGCCTTGCTCGGGCGGATGTCGGCCCAGTTGCTCAGCTCAACCCGGCTGACGCCGTCGATATGCAATTGAGCATCGATACCCGAACGTGAGACCTCCACGCCCAGGCGTCGTCGGGGGTTGATCCAGGCCTCGAGGCGGCGCTGGCACTCGGCAAGGATCGCCTCGTATTCAGGGCCGCTGTCGGCCATGAACAGCACGGCGTCTATGCGGTACGGCAGCACCATGGCACTGCGCACGTTGAGCCGGTCGGCGACAGGGCGGATATCATCGTCATTGAGGTAGCTGGCCACTTCAGCGAGCAACGCCGTGCTGGCTGCGCCGTTGCCTTCCAGGCTCAGCACGGTCACATCCACCACTGCCGGCGACGGGCTTTCGGCGGTGGCGTCAGCCACCTGCCCCGAAGCGTTGCGGGCATGCAGGATGTAACTGTTGCGCGGGCCGGCGGTGGTCAGGCCTTCGTAGACCAGTTGCACCCGCTCGCGCAGGGCGTCGTCGGCTTCGAGCAGGGCCTCGGTGGGCGGCACGCTGGTCAGGTCCTCAGCCTGGATCACCAGGCGCTGGAGGCTGACATTGGCGGCCAGCTGGTCGAGGTCGCTGCCTTCGGCATAGCCCAGCAGCAGCGCCTTGGCCGCATCGTTGATGCGGGCGCGGTTGAGCAGCTTGCGGTAGGCGCCGACCTCCAGCAGCTTGGTCACCGGGTCGCTTTCCAGGTTGGCGGTCCAGCCGTCGCCCAGGTACTCGCGGAAGGTGTCCAGGTCGGCCTGGTAAAGCGCCTCGTAGTCGAGGTCTTCGAGCAGTTGCGGGGCGGGCAGTTTCGACAGGTCGACCTGGCTCATGCGCTCACCTCCACCAGGGCGTCGTCGCCCAGGTAACGGCCGCTCAGGGCCAGGCTGACCTGGCCGTCGAGCACGCCCACGACCTTTACCCGCTCCAGTTGCAGACGCGGTTCCCAGCGGCCCAGTGCGCGGGCCACCTCAGCCTGCACGGCGCTTTTCCAGCCTTCGTTGACCGGCAGGTCGACGAAACGCCGCAACTGACTGCCGTATTCGGGGCGCATGCGGCGGCTGCCCAGCGGTGTGGTGAGGATGTCTTCGATAGACTGGCGCAGGTGATCGATGCCGGCCAGTGGCTGGCCGGTGCGGCGGTCCATGCCGATCATGGCGCACCTCCGCTGGCCGCGCCCCGTTCATAGGTTTGCATGGCATTCTCCAGGTATGAAAAAGCCCGCATGGGCGGGCCTGGTTCAGTGTTTGTGGTTGGCTGTGTTGCCGGCGGTGTCGATGACGCGCCCGCCGCCAGTGATATCGCCGCTGACTTGCAACGGGCCATCAACGGCTACGTTGCCGGTGAGCTTGATTGCCGCCGCCTGCAAACTGATCGCACCGTCGCTGACCTGCACCGTGCTGGCGCCGACTGTGATGGTGGCGCTGCCGCCGGGCAATTGGATGTCGTAATGGCTGGCCTGCCAGTCGTAGCTGAGCGAGCCACCATCGTCGAAACGCCAGATCTCGACATGGTCACGGTTGTCCGCCGCGCTGCCGGCATTGCCATAAAGGCCGGGGATGAAGGTGCCCTGGGCCGGTTCACCACTGGGGCACAGCAACACGCCCTGCTCGCCCAGGCTCGGTGCTCGCCAATGCCGGGCCTTGCCTGCGGCCAACGCATGCCAGCGCAGCCAGGCGCTGGTCCAGCCACTGCCATCGGAAACCCGCACCCTGGCCGCAGCAAAGTCCACCGCGACCACCCGGCAGGGGATCAGCAGGCACGCCAGCATGCGGTCATGCATTGCGCTGACGTAACTCATGCCAGGTCCTCCGGCGCGTGGTAACTGCCCTCATTACCCGGTCCGATAGCCGGAGCAAAGCCCAGCATCAGGGTTCCTGGCGGCTGGTCTGGCCACTGCCAACGCGGCTCGCCGAGCAGCACCGGCTGGTCCCAGCGCACCGTCCAGGCGCTGCCGTCGAATTGCGCCTGGACATTGCGGGTGGCTTCGACAAAATCCAGCGCCCAGTGCTGCTGGCGCAACAGGTCCATCAGTTGCGCGGCCAGCAGGCTGCCCTGCAGGCGGGCTTCGGGGTTGGCGCTGTCGGCAGTGATGTCTGCCTCGAAGGTGGCGATCAGTACCGAACGCCCATCACGCGGCGCCGCATCGGCCGTCATGCGCACGATGCCATGGCGCAAGGCTGGCCGCTCAGGTGCATTGCCTACCGCTGTGTAAGCATCGACAGATGCCAGCTGCGGCATCGCCTCACGAATGGTTGCGGTCACTGCCGTCTGTAAAATGGCCAGTTCGCTCATGCCTATCCTCCTTATCGCTCGTCGCCTGGGGCGCTGTCGCGCAGCCCCAGCCGTCTGATCGCCCAGCGTTCGTACAGGCGCATGGCAACATCGGCCCCGCCCACCGCAGTCAGGCAACCCAACGCGCTGGCTGCCCAGATCGACAGGCCGCCGGCATACAGCAGCATGACCGTCGACACCCCGCAGACCACGCAGGCCCCGGACCGCAACACCAACCGCCGCAACAGCGACCAGCCGGTGGCCCCCGCTTTGTCGGCCCGCCACATTTCGCCGCTGAGGCCGCCCAGCAATGCCAGGACGATTACCAGCCAGAGCGGCATCTCCAGCAACGCTTGTTGCTCGTTCGTCACTGTCCTGTCTCCTGTGTGAAGCCTGCTGGCGGAGGCCAACAGGTGTTTGTGGATGCTCTGAATTTCAAATGACTCGGCATTCCAAAAAGCCCGGGTGTCAGGCTTTTCAGTAATGCGTTGTCGAACCGTCGGCCACGACTGGTGACGCCAAGCGGTTCCGCTTCAAATTGGTGATTCCGACCGCGGCCACTTGCCCGCCGGATAACTGATCGTGGTGCTTTACGCTGCGCACCCGGGCCAGTTGCCAACCCTCTGAACAGTTGAGGCCTGTTCATCGCTGCCTGTGTAACAACCGGTTTCCGTCCGGCTTGAGACACAGGCTATGCATTGATGCATATGCAGTCAATGCATTTCTTCGTATTTTTATGCATTGGATTTTGCTGTTATGCATGAAGCCCTTGTGCGGTCAGGCCTGTAGGGCTTTTCTGCAGCCGAAAAAAAACCCGCCGAAGCGGGTTTTTGATGTGGCGTAACAGTCAGCGGGCGTACATGCCCCACCAGAACACATGCCCGAGCAGGCTGATCTGCTCCTCCTGCATCTGCTGGAAGCTGTAGTCTTCATCGGGGTGTTCATCACGGTTGAAGCTACGCAGGCGGATGCCGGTGGGCAGCCGGTAAACCTGCTTCACCCGCAACTGGCCGTTGTGGTTGATGGCATAGAGGTCGCCATCGATGATGTCGCCGATCGAACACTTGCCGGTGTTGACCCCGACCGTCGCCCCATCGCGCAGTACTGGCAGCATGCTATTGCCACGCACGGTGACGCATTTGGCGTGGTCGAACTGCACGCCGTTATGGCGCAGGCTGCGCTTGCCGAAGCGCAGGCAAGCGCGCTCGCTTTCCTCGATGACGAATCTTCCTGATCCTGCTGCCAATTCGACCTCGCGAAGAAAGGGTACCGACACCTCGTCGTCCTCGACGGGCGTTTCATCGTCCCACAGGCTGATATCGCTGAGGTCCGCATGGCCGTGTGCTGGCAGCGCGGCCTCGCGCGACGCGCCCAGTTCGGCACGGCCGCGCAATTGTTCGGTGCTGACGCCGAAATAGTCGGCGATCTTCGAGACATGTTTGTCCGAAGGGTCGACGATCTTCTCGGCGAGGATTCGAGACAGCGTGGATTGAGGTACGCCCGTGCGCCGGTGCAGCTCTGTGGGGGACAGGCCGTGGCGGTCGAGCAGTTCTCTGAGTACGGTGGCTACATTGCGTTTTTGCATAACGTGCATAATGCAGGCACGCCGCAGGAAATGCAATGCATCGCTGTGTTAATGCACGTCGCCGCGCTTGAGGCCTTCGCGAGCGATTGCGCCGAAGGCGTGTTCATCCTGCCGGCCCAGGCGCGGCAGCCCGTTCGGCCACTCACCCGACCAGTCGAAAGCGTTCAGCTGGCGCATGTCGATCGGGGCTGATCGGTCAGCACCCGGATCACCGGCAGTTCACCCGGTTTACTGCGCGGCACTTGAGCACAGTGCTCAGCCTTGCGCCGCCTGCATCTCGGTGAAAAAGCCTGTACCATTGCCGGTTTCACAATCGCCAACCAGATCACCCGCTGTAAGGCCCTGAATGTCTGATCTTTCCGCACACACCCCGATGATGCAGCAGTACTGGAAGCTGAAAAACCAGCACCCAGACCAGCTGATGTTCTACCGCATGGGCGACTTTTACGAAATCTTCTACGAAGATGCGAAAAAAGCCGCGAAACTGCTGGATATCACCCTGACCGCGCGCGGTCAGTCAGCGGGCCAGTCGATCCCCATGTGCGGGATTCCGTTCCATTCGCTGGAAGGCTACCTGGCCAAACTGGTCAAGCTCGGCGAGTCGGTGGTGATCTGCGAACAGATTGGCGACCCCGCCACCAGCAAGGGCCCGGTCGAGCGTCAGGTTGTGCGCATCATCACCCCGGGCACGGTCAGTGACGAAGCGCTGCTCGATGAGCGCCGCGACAACCTGATTGCCGCGCTGCTCGGTGACGAGCGCCTGTTCGGGCTGGCGGTGCTGGATATCACCAGCGGCAACTTCAGCGTGCAGGAGATCAAAGGCTGGGAAAACCTGCTGGCCGAGCTCGAGCGCCTGAACCCGGTCGAGCTGTTGATCCCCGACGACTGGCCGCGTGACCTGCCGGCCGAGAAGCGCCCAGGCGCGCGCCGCCGCGCGCCCTGGGACTTCGACCGTGACTCGGCGCGCAAGGCCCTGTGCCAGCAGTTCGCGACCAAGGACCTCAAGGGTTTTGGTTGCGACAAGCTGACCTTGGCCATCGGCGCTGCCGGCTGCCTGCTGACCTACGCCAAGGAAACCCAGCGCACCGCCCTGCCGCACCTGCGCAGCCTGCGCCACGAGCGCCTGGACGACACGGTAATCCTCGACGGCGCCAGCCGCCGCAACCTGGAGCTGGACATCAACCTGGCCGGCGGGCGTGACAACACCCTGCAGTCGGTGATCGATCGCTGCCAGACCGCCATGGCCAGCCGCCTGCTTAGCCGCTGGCTGAACCGCCCGCTGCGCGACCTCAAGGTCCTGCAGGCGCGCCAGGACTCGATCCGCTGCCTGCTCGACGGCTACCGTTTCGAAAAACTGCAGCCGCAGCTCAAGGAAATTGGCGATATCGAGCGGATTCTCGCCCGTATCGGCCTGCGCAACGCCCGCCCACGCGACCTGGCGCGCCTGCGCGATGCCCTCGGCGCCCTGCCCGAGCTGCAGAACGCCATGTCCGAACTGGAGGCGCCGCACCTGGCGCGCCTGGCCGCCATCACCGGCACTTATCCCGAGCTGGCCAGCCTGCTGGAGCGGGCTGTGGTCGACAACCCACCAGCGGTGATCCGTGACGGCGGTGTGCTCAAGGCCGGTTACGATAACGAACTGGACGAGTTGCTGGCGATCAGCGAGAACGCCGGCCAGTTCCTGATCGACTTGGAAGCCCGCGAGAAGGCCCGCACCGGCCTTGCCAACCTCAAGGTCGGCTACAACCGCGTGCACGGCTATTTCATCGAGCTGCCGACCAAGCAGGCCGAACAGGCTCCGGGCGATTACATTCGCCGGCAGACCCTCAAGGGCGCCGAGCGCTTCATCACGCCGGAGCTGAAGGCTTTCGAGGACAAGGCGCTGTCGGCCAAGAGCCGCGCCCTGGCTCGCGAGAAGATGCTCTACGACGCGCTGCTGGAAACCCTCATCAGCCACCTGGCGCCGCTGCAGGACAGCGCCGCCGCACTGGCCGAACTGGATGTGCTGAGCAACCTCGCCGAGCGTGCGCTGAACCTGGACCTGAACTGCCCGCGCTTCGTCGACGAGCCCTGCCTGCGCATCGACCAGGGCCGTCACCCAGTCGTCGAGCAAGTGCTGACCACGCCGTTCGTGGCCAACGACCTGGGCCTGGACAACAGCACCCGCATGCTGATCATCACCGGCCCGAACATGGGCGGTAAGTCCACCTACATGCGCCAGACCGCGCTGATCGTGCTGATGGCGCACATCGGCAGTTTCGTACCGGCGGCCAGCTGCGAGCTGTCGCTGGTCGACCGCATCTTCACCCGTATCGGCTCCAGCGACGACCTGGCCGGCGGGCGTTCGACCTTCATGGTCGAGATGAGCGAAACCGCCAACATCCTGCACAACGCCACCGACCGCAGCCTGGTGCTGATGGACGAGGTGGGCCGCGGCACCAGTACCTTCGATGGCCTGTCGCTGGCTTGGGCGGCTGCCGAGCGCCTGGCCCAGCTGCGTGCCTACACGCTGTTCGCCACCCACTACTTCGAGCTGACCGTGCTGCCGGAGAGCGAACCCTTGGTGGCCAACGTGCACCTGAACGCCACCGAGCACAATGAACGCATCGTGTTCCTGCACCACGTGCTGCCTGGCCCCGCCAGCCAAAGCTACGGCCTGGCCGTGGCACAACTGGCGGGTGTGCCGTCGCCGGTCATCCAGCGTGCCCGCGAACACCTGGGGCGCCTGGAAACCAGCAGCCTGCCGCATGAATTACCCGTGTCGAAAAAAGCCAAGGGCGAGCCACAAGCACCGCACCAGAGCGACCTGTTCGCCAGCCTGCCGCACCCGGCCATCGACAAGCTGGGCAAGCTGGACCTTGACGACATGACCCCACGTCAAGCTATCGAAATGCTATATCAACTAAAGAACCTGTTATAACGGCGCCCACTACAAGCTGGTAGAATCCGCCGCGGTTTGCTGGTGCTGCAGGTTATTAGCCTGGCCTGCAGCCACATACCCGTAAACCGCGCGGCCCTGAGAGGAAGGGCCGCCGCCGTTGCCTGAGGAGAGAACTAGAAATGACCTTCGTCGTCACCGACAACTGCATCAAATGCAAATACACCGACTGCGTGGAAGTCTGTCCGGTGGACTGCTTCTACGAAGGCCCGAACTTCCTGGTCATTCACCCGGACGAGTGCATCGACTGCGCACTGTGCGAGCCTGAGTGCCCGGCCCAGGCGATTTTCTCGGAAGACGAAGTGCCTGCGGGCATGGAGAACTTCCTCGAGCTCAACGCCGAGCTTGCGGAAATCTGGCCAAACATCACCGAGCGTAAGGATGCCCTGCCTGACGCCGAAGAGTGGGATGGCAAGCCTGGCAAGATTGCCGACCTGGTGCGCTAAGCGCCCGGATACGAAAAAGGCCCGCAACGGGCCTTTTTTCATTTTCTGCAGGCAAAAAAAAGGGGCGGTTTGACCCGCCCACATTTTTTTCCGTAGTCCCTGCTTGTCCCAAACATCGTCCTTAATGAAATCGCTTCTTGCGATGTCCTTGGCCTTCTTCCTGAAAGCCTGTGCATGTCCGTGTGCACAGTTCGAATACTAGCGACTTCCGTGGGCCGGGCAACTGCGAAACCTCACAAGACATTACCAGGGACACATTTCCACAAATCTAAAATCCTCTATTACTTCAAGGGCTTATGAATTTTGTGGCACTGGAAACGACAATGATTTACTCATCCTTACATGGATGTCTTACAACACGAGTAAGCAAAGGCTTACACGCAAAGCATCTGGGGTAGCGCGGTACATATTGCTCCCCCGCCACATGGCACCGGCCTGGGCAGGCATGGCGAACACGCACATACAAAAACGCCCCGAGGTCGTCGGGGCGCTTTGCATGCGAGGGGTAATGCTTACTGGAACAGCGACTCGCTGGACAGGCCATTCTTCTCAAGGATCTCGCGCAGGCGCTTGAGCCCCTCTACCTGGATCTGCCGGACTCGCTCGCGGGTCAGGCCAATCTCCAGGCCAACGTCTTCCAGGGTACTGCTCTCATGACCGCGCAGGCCGAAGCGACGCACGACGACCTCACGCTGCTTGTCGGTCAGCTCGCCCAACCACTGATCGATGCTCTGCGACAGGTCGTCATCCTGCAGCAGCTCGCAAGGGTCGGTTGGCCGGTCGTCGGTCAGGGTATCGAGCAGGGTCTTGTCCGAATCCGGGCCAAGCGAAACGTCCACCGAAGAGACCCGCTCGTTCAGGCCGAGCATGCGCTTGACCTCGGCAACCGGCTTCTCGAGCAAGGTGGCGATTTCTTCAGGGGAAGGTTCGTGGTCGAGCTTCTGTGTCAGTTCCCGCGCGGCACGCAGGTAGACGTTCAGCTCCTTGACCACATGGATCGGCAGGCGAATGGTGCGGGTCTGGTTCATGATCGCCCGTTCGATGGTCTGGCGGATCCACCAGGTCGCATAGGTCGAGAAACGGAAACCGCGCTCCGGGTCGAACTTCTCGACCGCACGGATCAGCCCCAGGTTGCCTTCCTCGATCAGGTCGAGCAACGACAGGCCGCGATTGACGTAACGACGGGCAATTTTCACAACCAGGCGCAGGTTGCTTTCGATCATGCGCTTGCGGCCAGCGGGGTCGCCCTTCTGCGACAGGCGCGCGAAGTGCACTTCCTCTTCCGGCGAAAGCAGAGGCGAGAAACCAATCTCGTTGAGATACAACTGGGTAGCATCAAGCGCCCGGGTGTAATCGATATACTTGTGCTGCTTGAGCGAAGAGCCTGATTTGGCCCTGGTCCGAACCGACGGTACAGCAGGTTCGTCTGACACCACATCCGTTTCCAAAACGATGCCCGTCTCCATGAGGAGGACGTCATCGTCGATGTCAAACTCCGGCGCTTCTTTATTGAGAGCCATTGTTATAGTCCTTTGCTGAGTTCGAACTCAGACTCGAGCGGCGCCTGCATCCCTGGCATCGCTGGAGCCCGTCCCCTCTACATCACAGGAACAGGCCGGGTACAACAATCAACGGCGTGGCAGGAACTGGAGTGGATCGACGGGTTTGCCCTGGCGGCGAATCTCGAAATGCAGCTTCACCCGATCAGTGCCCGTGGACCCCATTTCAGCAATCGACTGCCCTGCCTTGACCTGCTGCCCCTCCCGAACCAACAGCCTGCGGTTGTGACCGTAGGCACTGACATAGGTGTCGCTGTGCTTGATGATGATCAGCTCGCCGTAGCCCCTCAAGCCACTCCCGGCGTAGACCACCGCACCATCAGACGCAGCAAAAACAGGCTGTCCCAAATCACCCGCGATATCAATGCCTTTATTCAAACTACCGTTTGAAGCAAATTTACCAATCAGCACGCCATTGGCCGGCCACGTCCAGCCGCCCACGGCCCGCTCTGCGGCGGGCACCGTGGTAACCACCGGCGCAGGCGTGGTGGGCGAAGTTGGCGTCGTTTTTCCGCCGCTGGCCGGCGGGGTGATAGCGGTTCCAACAGGGCGACGAATGACCGTGGTCTTGCTCGAGGACGACGGGTTGGAGACCACCGTGGTGCTGCCGGTGGAGCCGCTGCTGAAGCGGATCGCCTGGCCTGGGCGAATGGTGTAGGGCGCCGGGATGCCGTTGCGCGCGGCCAGTTCCTTGTAGTCCCAGCCGTAGCGGAAGGCGATGGAGAACAGCGTGTCGCCGGGCTTGACCACGTACTGGCCAGAGGTCACGGTTGGCCGCTTGGGTGCCGCATTGTTGCGGTCGACCACGCGCGCACCAGTCGAACTGGTGCTGGAGCAACCTGTCAGCAGGGTACCCATGGCCAGTGCAATCACCAGAAGCTTGAAACCCGACCGATCCTTGCGCTGCCGAATGACTGTGTGACCCACCCGCGCTCCCCTCATGGTGCCGAAAATCGATAATACGACAAGAAATGCAATAATGTTGCAATTATAACCGAGCCCAACGGCATTGGCAGGCTCGGAGCATGGCCCGGTGAATAGCCTTGATGCCCCGCCAGATAGACAGGGCGAAGCGGCAAGAATTCGTCGCCGTGGCAAATATTCCCTGTTGCTCAGGCCAACGGGCCATTGAGCAGCGGCACGAAGCGCACAGCGCCCAGCACGCGGCGGGAAAAGCCCTGCTCCTCGCGAACGATCAGCATCAGTTGCTGCACCTCGCCTGCCGGCCCCACCGGGATGACCATGCGCCCCCCCGGCGCCAGCTGGTCGAGCAGTGCCTGCGGTACTTCCGCAGCCACAGCGGTGACGATGATGGCATTGTAGGGCGCCAGCGCCTGCCAGCCATCGCAACCATCGCCCCAGCGGAACACCACATTGCGCAGGTTCAGCTCGATCAGGCGCTCCTTGGCCCGGTCCTGCAGTACTTTGATTCGCTCTACAGAGAACACCCGCTCGACCAGCTGTGCCAGGATCGCCGTCTGGTAACCGGAGCCAGTGCCGATCTCCAGCACCTTGTCCAGCGGGCCGGCCTCCAGCAGCAGTTCGCTCATGTGCGCCACCATGAACGGCTGCGAGATGGTCTGGTTGTGCCCGATCGGCAGCGCGGTGTCTTCGTAGGCGCGGTGGGCCAGGGCCTCATCGACGAACAGGTGGCGCGGCGTGCGGCGGATGGCATCGAGCACCTTGGGGTTCGACACGCCCTCCTCGCACAGGCGCTGGATCAGCCGCTCCCGGGTACGCTGGGAGGTCATGCCGATACCACGACGCTGCAGATCGTCCTGTTCACGCATCAGAGCAGGCCCTCCAGCCAACCGTCGAGCTGCTCGAAGGCGTCATTGAAGGTGCGGTCCAGCTGCAGCGGGGTGATCGAGACGTAGCCTTGCATCACTGCATGGAAGTCGGTACCCGGCCCACCATCCTCGGCATCGCCGGCCACGGCAATCCAGTAGCCTTCCTTGCCGCGCGGGTTGACTACCTTGGTCGGCGCTGCCGCCCGCGCCCGGTGGCCGAGGCGGGTGAGCTGGATGCCACGGATGTGCTCCAGCGGCAGGTTGGGGATGTTGACGTTGAGTACCGTGCGCGGCGGCAGCTCCAGGCGAGACTGTGCCTCGACCAGGCGACGGGCGATGAAGGCCGCGGTCGGCAGGTTGTCGGGCAGGCGCGACAGCAACGAGAACGCCAGCGACGTACCACCCAGGAAGCGCCCTTCCAGCGCGGCGGCGACCGTACCGGAATAGATCACGTCATCACCCAGGTTGGCCCCCAGGTTGATGCCCGACACGACCATGTCCGGTGGTTCCGGCAACAGGCCGTTGAGCCCCAGGTGCACGCAATCGGTTGGCGTGCCATTGAGGCTGATGAAACCGTTGGCCAGGGTCTGCGGGTGCAGCGGCCGGTCCAGCGTCAGCGAACTGCCGGCGCCGCTCTTGTCTTGATCCGGGGCGATTACCACGCACTCGGCATAATCCGCCAGCGCCCCATGGAGCGCGGCGAGGCCAGGTGCGGTAACACCGTCATCATTCGAAATCAGAATACGCATGGGCTGTCCGTCTGCCCTGCCGGCACCAGATCGACGAGTTCGCGCACCACCACGGTGGCGAAGCATCCGGCCGGAAGGACGAATTCCAGTTGCAGGATATCAGGCTCGGGATAATGCCACGTCAGGCCGCCAATAGGGAGCCGCAGGATGCGCCGTTCGTGACTCATGCCCGCATTGGCGAGCCATTGGCACAGTGCCGGATGCGCCTCGGCAACCTTCGACTCCAGCGCCGAGGCCGCGCCGGCTGCGGGCGAAGGGCCCTCGCCCCACATCGGGCCGGTGGGGTGCAAGTCGAGGATGGCCAGGCGCGGATCGGAACATTCCTGCTCGCCCGCCGGAAAGAAACTGCGGCTATCGGTGAAGGCCAACAAGTCACCGACCTGCGCGCGTTGCCAACTGCCGTCGGCAACGCGCGCGGCCAGTACCTGGTTGAAGACGTAGCTGCGCGCGGCCGACAGCAGCCGAGAGCGCACATTGCGCTGCTCCGGCAGGGCCTTGCGCTCGGCCCAGTGCTGGGCATCCTGAACGTTGCCGCCAGCGAATCCAAAGCGCTGGCTGCCAAAATAGTTCGGCACTCCGCGCAGCTTTAGGCACTCCAGGCGGGCATCGAGGGCCTGGTGGTCAGCTGCCAGCGCGGTCAGGCGCAGGGTGAAGCCGTTCGCCGAGTGGGCGCCGCGCTGCAGCTTGCGCTGGTGACGCACCTGCTTGAGCACGCGCAGGGTAGCGTCCTCGGCACGCGATAGGTCGGGGTCGGCCTTGCCCGGCAAGTGCAGGCTGAACCACTGGCGCGTGAGCGCCTGGCGGTCCTTGAGGCCGGCATAGCTGATCGAACGCACTGGCACGCCGGCGGCGCGCGCCAGGCGGCGGGCAGCCTCTTCGGTATTGAGGTCGCGCTTCTCGACCCACAGCCACAGGTGCTCGCCCTGGCCGGACAACGGAATGTCGAGCACTTCATCAACTTGGAAGTCTTCGGCCACTGCCTTGAGTACCGCGGTACCCAGTGGTTCACCCGATGCACGCGGGCCCAGCAGTTCCAGTTCGGTCATGCTGCCAGCAACAGGGCGACCGCGTGCACGGCGATGCCCTCCTCGCGGCCGGTGAAGCCCAGCTTTTCGGTGGTGGTGGCCTTGACGTTGACCTGCTCGAGTTCAACCTGCAGGTCTTCGGCGATCAGCTGGCGCATGGTCTCGATGTGCGGGGCCATTTTCGGTGCCTGGGCAACGATGGTGGCGTCGACATTGCCGACCTTCCAGCCCTTGGCCTGGACAATGCCGACCACATGGCGCAGCAGCACACGGCTGTCGGCGCCCTTGAACTGCGGGTCGGTATCGGGGAAGTGCTTGCCGATGTCACCCAGCGCCGCGGCGCCGAGCAAGGCATCGCTCAGGGCATGCAGCAGCACGTCGCCGTCGGAATGGGCCAGGAGGCCAAATGTGTGGGGGATACGCAGCCCACCCAGGGTAATGAAATCACCGTCGCAGAAACGGTGCACATCGTAGCCGTGGCCAATACGCATAGAAAAACGCCCTGATTGAGTCAGGGCGTGATTCTACCTGCTTTGCAGGTGGTTGGGCGGCTTTTGGACCGTCTCGTCAAACCCGCCCAAGTGCCACTGCGTGATGGCGCAGGTGGTCATCGATGAAGCTGGCGATGAAGTAGTAGCTGTGGTCATAGCCAGGCTGCAGGCGCAAGCTCAACCCATGGCCACCCTTGCGTGCCGCCTGCTTCAGCGCTTCGGGCTTGAGCTGCTTTTCCAGGAAGTCATCACGGTCGCCCTGGTCCACCAGCAACGGCGGGCACTTGCCCGCTGGCGTCTCGGCCAGCAGCACGCAGGCATCCCATTCGCGCCAGCGCCCACGGTCTTCACCCAGGTAGCGGCTGAAGGCTTTCTCGCCCCACGGGCAATCCATCGGATTGCTGATCGGCGAAAACGCCGAGATCGAGCGGTAGCGGCCGGGGTTGCGCAAGGCGCAGACCAGCGCGCCGTGCCCGCCCATGGAGTGACCACTGATGCTGCGCTGGTCGGAGGCCGGGAAATGCGCCTCGATCAGCGCGGGCAGCTCGTCCACCACATAGTCGTGCATGCGGTAGTGCTGCGCCCAGGGCTGCTGGGTGGCGTTGAGGTAGAAGCCCGCTCCCAGGCCGAAGTCCCAGGCACCGTCAGGGTCTCCCGGCACCTGCTCGCCACGCGGGCTGGTGTCGGGGGCGACGATGATCAGCCCAAGCTCGGCGGCCAGGCGCTGGGCGCCGGCTTTCTGCATGAAGTTCTCGTCGGTGCAGGTCAGGCCGCTGAGCCAGTACAGCACCGGCAGCTTCTCGCCCTGCTCGGCCTGCGGCGGCAGGTAGACGGCGAACACCATGTCGCAGCCCAGCACCTTGGAGTGATGCCGGTAACGCTTGTGCCAGCCGCCGAAGCTCTTTTGGCAGGAGATGTTATCCAGGCTCATGGCAGACCTCAGAAGTGGATCACGCTGCGGATGCTCTTGCCTTCATGCATCAGGTCGAAGGCCTTGTTGATGTCCTCCAGGCCCATGGTATGGGTGATGAAGGTGTCCAGCGGGATCTCGCCCTTCTCGGCCATGTCGACGTAGCTTGGCAGCTCGCTGCGGCCGCGCACGCCACCGAAGGCCGAACCGCGCCAGACGCGGCCGGTCACCAGTTGGAACGGACGGGTGGCGATTTCCTGGCCAGCACCGGCGACGCCGATGATCACCGACTCGCCCCAACCTTTGTGGCAGCATTCCAGGGCCGCGCGCATCAGCTGTACGTTACCGATGCACTCGAAGGAGAAGTCCACGCCGCCGTCGGTGAGGTCGACGATCACGTCCTGGATCGGGCGATCGTATTCTTTCGGGTTGATGCAGTCGGTAGCGCCCAGTTGGCGGGCGATCTCGAACTTGGCCGGGTTGATGTCGATGGCGATAATGCGCGAGGCCTTGGCCTTGACCGCGCCGATGATCGCCGACAGGCCGATGCCGCCCAGGCCGAAGATGGCCACGGTATCACCTGGCTTGACCTTGGCGGTGTTGAGCACTGCGCCGATACCGGTGGTCACGCCGCAACCGAGCAGGCAGACCTTCTCCAGCGGCGCTTCCTTCTGGATCTTGGCCACGGAAATTTCCGGCAGCACGGTGTACTCGGAGAAGGTCGAGGTGCCCATGTAGTGGAACAGCTGCTGGCCCTTGTACGAGAAGCGAGTGGTGTCGTCGGGCATCAGGCCCTTGCCCTGGGTGGCGCGGATGGCCTGGCACAGGTTGGTCTTGCCAGAGCGGCAGAATTTGCACTGACCGCATTCCGGGGTGTACAGCGGGATCACGTGGTCGCCGACGGCCACCGAAGTCACGCCCTCGCCCACGGCCTCGACGATCGCGCCACCTTCATGGCCGAGGATCGACGGGAAGATACCTTCCGGGTCGGCGCCCGACAAGGTGTAGGCGTCGGTGTGGCAGACACCGCTGGCGACCACGCGCAGCAGCACTTCGCCTGCCTTGGGCATGGCCACGTCGACTTCGACGATTTCCAGGGGTTTCTTGGCCTCGAAGGCAACGGCAGCACGGGACTTGATCATCACGGGTCTCCAGACAGAGTGTCGATTCAGTCCCACAGTGTAATTCAAGTGCTTTTGATGAATAATCCAGGCCAAGACAAAACATTATTGCCACACAGGGATAATCAATGAGCAGTCGCTGGGAAGGCATCGATGAATTCGTCGCCGTCGCCGAGTCTGGCCAGTTCACCGCAGCGGCCGAGCGCATGGGCGTGTCGTCGTCGCATATCAGCCGGCAGATCGCCCGCCTGGAAGAGCGCCTGCAAACGCGCCTGCTGTACCGCAGCACCCGCCGGGTAACCTTGAGTGAAGCCGGGCAGACCTTCCTGCAACACTGCCAGCGCCTGCAGGATGGGCGCGAAGAAGCGCTGCGCGCCATGGGCGACCTGGCCAGCGAGCCCAAGGGGCTGCTGCGCATGACCTGCGCCGTGGCCTATGGCGAACGCTTCATCGTGCCGCTGGTAACGCGCTTCATGGCGCTGTACCCGCAGTTACGGGTCGATGTGGAACTGAGCAACCGCACCCTGGATTTGCTGCACGAAGGCATGGACCTGGCCATCCGCCTGGGCCGGCTCACCGACTCCCGGCTGGTGGCGACGCGCCTGGCGCCAAGGCGCATGTACCTGTGCGCCTCCCCCGCTTACCTTGAACGTTATGGGCGGCCACACAGCCTGTCGGAACTGGCGCGGCACAACTGCCTGATTGGCAGCTCCGATCTTTGGGCCGTGCAGCAGGATGGCCGCGAGGTCAGCCAGCGGGTGCAGGGTAACTGGCGCTGCAACAGTGGCCAGGCGGTGCTCGATGCTGCCCTGCTGGGGATGGGCTTGTGCCAGCTGCCGGACTACTACGTGCTCGAGCACCTCAACAGCGGCGCGCTGGTGTCGTTGCTGGAGGGCCATCAGCCGCCCAATACGGCGGTGTGGGCGCTTTACCCGCAGCAGCGGCATCTATCGCCCAAGGTTCGGCGGCTGGTGGATTATCTGAAGGAAGGGTTGGCGGGGTTGCCGGAGTACAGGCAGGTATGAAAGATTTGTTGGCCTCTTAGCGGGTTTACCCGCGAAGGGGCCGGCACAGGCCTACAAAGATCAGCGCCGTCCCGCCCACCGCTGGCGCAGCCACTCCAGGTCTTCCGGCCGGGTTACTTTGATGTTGTCGCTGCGCCCCTCGATCAAACGGGGCGACTGGCCGGACCATTCGATGGCCGACGCTTCATCGGTAACCACCACATCGGACACCAGGCATTCAGCCAACGCCCGATGCAAAGCCCCGAGGCGGAACATCTGCGGCGTGTAGGCCTGCCAGATGGTGCTGCGGTCCACCGTGGCACTGACTCGCCCGCCGGCATCCGCCCGCTTGAGGGTATCGCGTGCCGGGACCGCCAGCAGGCCACCGACCGGGTCATCGGCCAATTCCGACAACAAACGGTCCAGATCGGTACGCGCCAGGTTCGGCCGCGCCGCGTCGTGCACCAGCACCCAGTCGCTGTCCGCCGCCCCCTGGGCATGCAGCAACAGCAAGGCATTAAGCACCGAGTCGGCGCGCTCGCGCCCACCCGCAGCACGCTGGATACGCGCATCGTTGGCACAACGCAAGGCTGGCCAGTAAGGGTCATCTTCGGCAATGCTGACCACCACGCCCTTGAGCGTGGGATGGCCGAGAAAACAGTCGAGGCTATGCTCGAGAAGGGTCTGCCCGCCCAGTTGCAGATATTGCTTGGGACGGTCGGCAGCCATGCGGGCACCCACACCCGCAGCAGGAATCACGGCCCAGAAAGCCGGTAGTGTTTCGATCATTTTTGCGGCAGCTGGAAGAGGGTTTCGCCCTCTTTGACCATTCCCAATTCATGACGAGCCCGCTCTTCGACGGTCTCCATACCTTTTTTCAACTCCAGGACCTCGGCGTCGAGCACGCGGTTACGCTCCAGCAGCCGCTCGTTCTCGGCATGCTGCTCGTCGATCTGCTGCTTGAGCTCGGTCACTTGCGCCAGGCTGCCATTACCCACCCAAAGGCGATACTGCAGGCCACCAAGCAGCAGGAGCAGGACAAGAAACAACCAATAGGGACTGCGCATCAAGGTATCCAGGTTAAAAAGACCGCCAGCTACGGGCAGGCCTCAAATAGCACGAAGCCTGGCCGAGGCCAGGCTTCGTAGACAGAAACCCGCATGAAGCGTCAGATGATTCAGTACGAAAGCTCAGTACGAAAGATCCGACAGCCTCGGCTGCTGTCTTTTTACCATCTCTTGCTTAGCCGCGAAACTCGGCACGACCACGGTAAACCGCTTTGGCGCCCAGTTGCTCTTCGATGCGCAGCAGCTGGTTGTACTTCGAGACGCGGTCGGAACGGCACAGCGAACCGGTCTTGATCTGGCCAGCAGCAGTACCCACGGCCAGGTCGGCAATGGTCGAGTCTTCGGTTTCACCGGAGCGGTGCGAGATCACGGCGGTGTAGCCGGCAGCCTTGGCCATCTGGATGGCTTCCAGGGTCTCGGTCAGCGAGCCGATCTGGTTGAACTTGATCAGGATCGAGTTACCGATGCCTTTCTCGATGCCTTCCTTGAGGATCTTGGTGTTGGTCACGAACAGGTCGTCACCGACCAGCTGTACCTTCTCGCCGATCTTGTCGGTCAGGATTTTCCAGCCAGCCCAGTCGGACTCGTCCAGGCCGTCTTCGATCGAGATGATCGGGAAACGCTCGGTCAGGCCTTTCAGGTACTCGGCAAAGCCTTCGGCGTCGAACGACTTGCCTTCACCGGACAGGTTGTACTTGCCGTCTTCGTAGAACTCGGAAGCCGCGCAGTCCAGGGCCAGGGTCACGTCGGTGCCCAGCTTGTAGCCGGCTTTCTCAACGGCTTCGGCGATGGCAGCCAGCGCGTCTTCGTTGGACGCCAGGTTCGGCGCGAAGCCGCCTTCGTCACCTACGGCGGTGTTCAGGCCACGGGCCTTGAGCACGGCTTTCAGGTGGTGGAAGATTTCGGTGCCCATGCGCAGGCCATCGGAGAAGGTCTTGGCGCCAACCGGCTGTACCATGAACTCCTGGATGTCGACGTTGTTGTCGGCGTGTTCGCCACCGTTGATGATGTTCATCATCGGTACCGGCATCGAGTACTGGCCCGGGGTGCCGTTGAGGTTGGCGATGTGCGCGTACAGCGGCAGGTCCTGGTCCTGGGCAGCGGCCTTGGCGGCAGCCAGGGAAACCGCCAGGATGGCGTTGGCGCCCAGCTTGGCTTTGTTCTCGGTACCGTCCAGGTCGATCATGGCGCGGTCCAGGGCCTTCTGGTCGGAAGGATCCTTGCCCAGCAGCAGCTCACGGATCGGCCCGTTGATGTTGCCGACGGCCTTCAACACGCCCTTGCCCAGGTAACGGCTCTTGTCGCCATCACGCAGCTCCAGCGCTTCGCGCGAGCCGGTGGAAGCACCGGACGGCGCGCAAGCGCTGCCGATGATGCCGTTGTCGAGCAGTACATCGGCTTCCACGGTGGGGTTGCCACGCGAATCGAGAACTTCACGACCTTTGATGTCGACGATTTTTGCCATTGTTGTAAGCACTCCAGAATTGACGAAAACAACGCAGCTTTAGGAAATTCTTGCCTTGCACCAGGCGGATATGCAGCAGGCAGGCCTGGCAGAAGCAGCCCCTGACCGGCAGGTCAGGGGCAGAACGGGCGGTACTTTACCCGAGAAATGAGCTTTGCGCGGTTTCTACCGTCGGAAAACTCACCAAAGCCTTTTTTCAGGCCTTGTTCTTCTGGGCCAGAGCGGCCTTGACGAAGCCACTGAACAGCGGGTGGCCGTCACGCGGGGTCGAGGTGAACTCCGGGTGGAACTGGCAGGCGACGAACCATGGGTGGTCCTTGGACTCGACCACTTCCACCAGCGCGCCGTCTTCGGAACGGCCGGAAACCACCAGGCCGGCGTCCATCAGTTGAGGCAGCAGGTTGTTGTTGACCTCGTAACGGTGACGGTGACGCTCGGTGATCACGTCCTTGCCGTAACAGTCATGCACCTTCGAGCCGGCAGCCAGCTGGCAGTCCTGTGCGCCCAGGCGCATGGTGCCGCCGAGGTCGGAAGCTTCGGTACGGGTTTCGACGGCACCGGTGGCATCGGCCCACTCGGTGATCAGGCCGACGACCGGGTGGCCGCTGTTGCGGTCAAACTCGGTGGAGTTGGCGTCCTTCCAGCCCAGCACGTTACGGGCGAACTCGATCACGGCAACCTGCATGCCCAGGCAGATACCCAGGTACGGCACCTTGTTTTCACGCGCGTATTGCACCGCGGTGATCTTGCCTTCCACACCGCGCAGGCCGAAACCGCCCGGAACCAGGATGGCATCGGCGCCTTCGAGCAGGCTGGTGCCTTGATTCTCGATGTCTTCGGAGTCGATGTAACGCAGGTTGACCTTGGTGCGGTTGGTGATGCCGGCGTGGCTCATCGCTTCGATCAGCGACTTGTACGCGTCCAGCAGCTCCATGTACTTGCCGACCATGGCGATGGTCACTTCCTGCTCAGGGTTGAGCTTGGCATCGACCACCTTGTCCCACTCGGACAGGTCGGCGCCATTGCACTGCAAGCCGAAGCGCTCGACGACGAAATCGTCCAGGCCCTGAGCGTGCAGCACGCCAGGAATCTTGTAGATGGTGTCGACGTCTTCCAGGGAGATGACCGCACGCTCTTCAACGTTGGTGAACAACGCGATCTTGCGGCGCGACGAGGCATCGACCGGGTGGTCGGAACGGCAGATCAGCACGTCAGGCTGCAGGCCGATGGAGCGCAGCTCCTTGACCGAGTGCTGGGTCGGCTTGGTCTTGGTTTCGCCCGCGGTGGCGATGTAAGGCACCAGGGTCAGGTGCATCAGCATGGCGCGCTTGGAGCCCACTTCGACACGCAGCTGGCGGATTGCCTCGAGGAACGGCTGCGACTCGATGTCACCCACGGTACCACCGATTTCTACCAGGGCCACGTCGGCATCGCCGGCACCCTTGATGATGCGGCGCTTGATTTCGTCGGTGATGTGCGGGATGACCTGGATGGTCGCGCCCAGGTAATCACCACGGCGTTCCTTGCGCAGCACGTGCTCGTAGATGCGGCCGGTGGTGAAGTTGTTGTTCTGGGTCATGGTCGTGCGGATGAACCGCTCGTAGTGGCCCAGGTCAAGGTCGGTCTCGGCGCCATCGTGGGTGACGAAAACCTCACCGTGCTGGAACGGACTCATGGTGCCAGGATCGACGTTGATGTACGGATCCAGCTTGAGCATGGTGACCTTGAGCCCCCGCGCTTCCAGGATGGCCGCCAGGGAAGCCGAGGCAATGCCTTTCCCCAATGAAGAAACAACACCGCCCGTGACGAATATGTAGCGCGTCATGAAAAACCCTAGAAGTCTGCGTTAAAGCGGCCAGCGCCGCCGAAGAAAGCGAAGGAAGGCCGAAGCCCCCGATCACCTGCGTCAATTACAGTGCATCTCGAAAAACTGCCGCGTCTGTACAGACCAGGGGTATCCCCGGCATGGAGTTCGCTCGTCATTTCCAGAATCAGCCCAGCAAAAAACTGCTTGGTAATCGGCAACTGCCGTGTTTCCGAGGAACGCACAGAAGTTGTATCAAGAAGGGAGGGTAGTCTACCGGAATGTACCCTTCAGCTCAAACCTTGCGCGTTCGTCGGAGGTTGCCAAAGCAGCTGGCAATTCGCCTGCCCGAGTTCGGGCAGGTTGGCCACGGCCAGCAAACGCTCGCCGGCGTACAGCAAGGGTAGCCGCGGGCGCACGAAGTGCGGGACCTGCAGCTCGTTGAGCAGGCGTTTGAGGTCACGCTTGCCACGGCCGGGAACGTCCAGTACCTCGCCGCCCTGACGGTAGGCAATGCGCACGTCACCTTGAGCCGCACCCCGCAGGCGGACACTGCCGTTACCCGGCAACGACAGCGTGCTGCCGGGCTGCGCCCAGCACAACGCCCCCGCGACTGGCTGCAGCCAGTCTCCACTCAACCACCAGATACGCCCGTGGCTGCGCTCCAGCTTGCCGTCGGTCAGGTGCCAGACCGGTTGGGCATCGCCTGCAGCATCACGCAGATCTGCCCAGCCGGCCCAATGGCGGCTGTCGGGCAAGCGGGTGCGCAGGCTCAGCCAATATTGCAGCGCATTGCGCTGACGGGCCGGCGAAAGCGCTGTGAGGCTGGCCAGGCCGAGTGAGTCCAGGCCCGCCCAGGCTACGGGGGCTCCTTCCCCGGCCTCGGCCAGGTCAGCGTGAGCCAGCTCTTCCAGTAGCCCGAGCGCCTCACCCAGGTGCTCGGCACTGCGTGCAAGGTTCTGGCTGGCTTGTGGCCAACGCTGCTGTAGCAACGGCAACACCTCTGCGCGCAGGAAGTTGCGGGTAAAGGCCGTGTCGCTGTTTGAGGGATCTTCGATCCAGCTCAGCCCGTGGCCTTGTGCATAGGTGCGCAGCTGCGAACGCGAAACCGCCAGCAACGGCCTGACCAGCTTGCCCTGCCCTAACGGACGCTGCGCCGGCATCGCGGACAGCCCACGCAGGCCGGCACCGCGCAATAGCCGAAACAGCACGGTTTCGGCCTGATCGTCACGATGCTGGCCGGTAAACAGCACATCGCCAGGACCGAGGACGTTCTTGAATGCCGCATAGCGGGCATCGCGGGCGGCCTGTTCGAGGCTGGCACCGGGCACTATCTGGACGTGGATGACGGTAAGCGGGATACCCAGGCGCTGACAGACCGCTTTGCAATGCGCAGGCCAGCCGTCGGCGGCGGGTTGCAGGCCGTGATGGATATGGATGGCGTGCAGCGGGGGCGTTGCGTGGCTGTGGGCGTGGTCGGCCAGCAGGTGCAGGAGGACAGTGGAGTCGAGGCCGCCGGAGAAGGCGATGTGCCAGGCGGGCGCGGTGAGCCAGGGGGTGAGGTTAATCATTGAAGCCTCACATATTCGAAAACGCCGGGGCCGCGTTACGCCCCTTTCGCCGGTTTGCCGGCGAAAGGGGCGTAACGCGGCCCCGAGACTACATCAGATACCGTAGCTCATGAGGCGCTCATAACGACGGGCCAGCAGCGCGTCATTGTCGAACTTGCCGAGCATGTCCAGCTGCTGAACCAGGTCGGCGCGGATGCTTTCGGACATCTTCGCCGGGTCACGGTGGGCGCCGCCCAGCGGCTCCGGGATGACCTTGTCAACGATGTTCAGGCTCTTCAGGCGCTCGGCAGTGATGCCCATGGCCTCGGCAGCGTCAGCCGCCTTGTCGGCGGTCTTCCACAGGATCGAGGCGCAGCCTTCCGGCGAGATCACCGAATAAGTGGAGTACTGCAGCATGTTCAGCTGGTCGCACACACCAATGGCCAGCGCACCGCCGGAACCACCCTCACCGATCACGGTGGCGATGATCGGGGTTTTCAGACGCGCCATGACGCGCAGGTTCCAGGCGATCGCTTCGCTCTGGTTGCGCTCTTCGGCGTCGATACCCGGGTACGCGCCCGGGGTGTCGATGAAGGTCAGGATCGGCATCTTGAAGCGCTCGGCCATTTCCATCAGGCGGCACGCCTTGCGGTAGCCCTCAGGGCGCGGCATGCCGAAGTTGCGGCGCACCTTTTCGCGCACTTCGCGGCCCTTCTGGTGGCCGATGACCATGACCGGCTTGCCATCCAGGCGCGCGGTACCACCCACGATGGCGGCGTCGTCGGAGAAGTGGCGGTCGCCGTGCAGCTCTTCGAACTCGGTGAAGATGTGCTCCAGGTAGTCCAGGGTATAAGGACGACGTGGGTGGCGGGCCAGGCGGGCGATCTGCCAGCTGGTCAGGTTGCCGAAGATGCTTTCGGTCAGGGTGTTGCTCTTGTCTTGCAGACGGGCAATTTCATCGCTGATGTTCAGCGAGTTGTCGTTACCCACCAAACGCAGCCCTTCGATCTTGGCTTGCAGGTCGGCAATCGGCTGTTCGAAATCGAGAAAATTCGGGTTCATAGTCATCCGTCTTGGGTCTACGGCCAGGCGGCCGGCCGGTTGATCCGTTTGGCGCCCTACCTTAAGGGATCAGGCGCATTCAGGTCGAGATTAAATTTCGTCGGTTCAACGATATTGCAGGAAGACGTTCTCACGCCCGAACTGGTCACGCAGCGCTTGAATCAGGCCATCAGCCGGGTCGATCGACCACTGCTCGCCGAACTGCAGCATGGCCTTGGCGTCGCTGCCGGTGTATTCGAGCGTGATCGGGCAACCGCCGCGGTGGCGGGTGATCAGCTCGCCCAGCCAATTCAGGCGGTCGCCCTTGAGCGCCTCGTGGGTGATCTTCAGGCGCAGGCTCTCGGCCAGCTTGGTGCGGGCATCCTCCATGGTCATCACCTGCTTCACGCGCAGGCGCAGGCCACCGGAGAAATCGTCATTGCTGACCTCACCCTCGACAACCACCATCGCATCATTTTGCAACAATGCCTGGGCCCCCATGTAGGCATCGGCGAACAGCGACGCCTCGATGCGGCCTGAGCGGTCGTCGAGGGTGACGAAGCCCATCTTGTCGCCCTTCTTGTTCTTCATCACGCGCAGCGCAATGATCATCCCGGCGATGGTCTGCGTTTCGCGCGACGGTTTCAGGTCGATGATGCGCTGGCGGGCGAAACGGCGGATCTCACCTTCATATTCATCAATCGGGTGCCCGGTGAGGTACACGCCCAGGGTGTCCTTCTCGCCCTTCAAACGCTCCTTGAGCGTCAGTTCACGCACCTTGCGATGGTTGGCGTAGACGTCGGAGTCTTCCTCGACAAACAGACCGCCGAACAGGTCGACATGGCCACTGTCGGCGGTACGCGCCGTCTGCTCAGCGGACTTGATGGCCTCTTCCAGTGCCGCCAGCAAGGTTGCGCGGTTGAGGTCGATGCTGGCGTGGTAGGCCTTGAGTTCATCATGGAAGTGCGGGCCGAGCCGGTCCAGGGCACCGCTACGGATCAGCGCATCGAGGGTACGCTTGTTGACACGCTTGAGGTCGACGCGCTCGCAGAAGTCGAACAGGTCTTTGAACGGGCCGCCCTGGGCACGCGCTTCGACGATCGCCTCAACCGGGCCTTCACCCACGCCCTTGATGGCGCCCAGCCCATAGATGATGCGGCCGTCGTCATTGACCGTAAACTTGAACTCGGAGGCATTCACGTCTGGCGCATCGAGGCGCAGCTTCATGCTGCGCACTTCCTCGATCAGTACCACCACCTTGTCGGTGTTGTGCATGTCCGCCGACAGCACTGCGGCCATGAACGGCCCTGGGAAGTGGGTCTTGAGCCAGGCGGTCTGGTAAGAAACCAGGCCATAGGCCGCCGAGTGGGACTTGTTGAAGCCGTAACCGGCAAATTTCTCTACCAGGTCGAAGATGTTACCGGCGAGATCCGCCTCGATGTTGTTGGCGACACAACCCTCGATGAAACCACCGCGCTGCTTGGCCATCTCCTCGGGCTTTTTCTTACCCATGGCCCGGCGCAGCATGTCCGCGCCGCCAAGGGTATAGCCAGCCATGACCTGGGCAATCTGCATCACCTGTTCCTGATACAGGATGATGCCGTAGGTTGGCGCCAGTACCGGCTTGAGGCCTTCGTACTGGTAGTCCGCGTGCGGGTACGCCAATTCGGCGCGGCCGTGCTTGCGGTTGATGAAGTCGTCCACCATGCCCGACTGCAGCGGGCCGGGGCGGAACAGTGCCACCAGGGCGATGAGGTCTTCCAGGCAGTCGGGCTTGAGCTTTTTGATCAGCTCCTTCATGCCCCGCGATTCGAGCTGGAACACCGCCGTGGTTTCGGCTTTTTGCAGCAGCTCGTAGGTCTTGCGGTCATCCAGCGGGATGAAGTCGATGTTGAGGTCGGGCAGGTTGTTCTTGGCCTGCTCGCGATTGATCGTCTCCATCGCCCATTTGATGATGGTCAGGGTACGCAGGCCGAGGAAGTCGAACTTCACTAGGCCGGCGGCCTCGACGTCGTCCTTGTCGAACTGGGTTACCAGGCCGCCGCCTTCTTCGTCACAGGCAATCGGCGAGAAGTCGGTGAGCTTGGTCGGGGCGATGACCACCCCGCCGGCGTGCTTGCCGGTACCGCGGGTGACGCCCTCGAGCTTGAGTGCCATGTCCCAGATTTCGCGGGCATCTTCGTCGCCCTTGAGGAAATCGCGCAGGATCTCTTCCTGCTCGTACGCCTTCTCCAGGGTCATGCCCACTTCGAACGGGATCATCTTCGACAGGCGGTCGGCCAGGCCGTACGACTTGCCCTGCACCCGCGCCACGTCACGCACCACCGCCTTGGCGGCCATGGTGCCGAAGGTGATGATCTGGCTGACCGCGTTGCGGCCATAAGCCTCGGCCACATAGTCGATCACCCGGTCACGGCCATCCATGCAGAAGTCGACGTCGAAGTCGGGCATGGAAACACGTTCAGGGTTGAGGAAACGCTCGAACAGCAGGTCGTAGGCCAGCGGGTCGAGGTCGGTGATCTTCAGGACATAGGCCACCAGCGAGCCGGCACCCGAGCCACGCCCAGGGCCTACTGGCACATCGTTGTTCTTCGCCCACTTGATGAAGTCCATTACGATCAGGAAGTAACCGGGGAAGCCCATCTGGATGATGATGTCCAGCTCGAACTTCAGGCGGTCCAGGTAGACCTGGCGCTTCTCTTCGTAATTCGGCGTGGTCTCCTTGGGCCAGAGCACCGCCAGGCGCTCCTCCAGGCCTTCGTGGGAGACGTGGCGCAGGTAGTCGTCGATACCCATGCCGTTGGGCGTCGGGAAGTCGGGCAGGAAGTACTTGCCCAGTTGCACCTGGATGTTGCAACGCTTGGCGATTTCGACGGTGTTGGCGATGGCGTCCGGGAGGTCGCTGAACAGCTCGGCCATTTCGTCCGCGCTCTTGAGGTACTGCTGGTCGCTATACATGCGAGGGCGACGCGGGTCGTCCAGGGTCCAGCCTTCACCGATGCACACGCGGCTTTCATGGGCATCGAAGTCGGACTGCTTGATGAAGCGCACATCGTTGGTCGCCACCAGCGGCGCGCCGACCTTGTCGGCGAGCGCCACGGCCGCGTGCACGTATTCTTCGTCACCGGCGCGGTTGGTGCGCTGCACCTCGACATAGAAGCGCTCGGGGAACATGCCCAGCCAGTCGTGCAGCAGCACCTCGGCCTCATCGGCCCGCCCTGCCATCAAGGCCATGCCGATATCGCCTTCCTTGCCGGCGGACAAGGCAATCAGCCCTTCGCTGGCCGGAGCGATCCAGTCGCGCTGGAGAATGACCAGGCCGTTGCGCTGGCCGTCAGTCCAGCCGCGCGAGATCAGCTCGGTGAGGTTGCGATAGCCCTTGGGGTTCATGGCCAGGAAGCAGATACGCGACAGCGGCGCCTCCGGGTCGGCACCGGCCAGCCACAGGTCGGCGCCGCAGATCGGCTTGATGCCGGCACCCATGGCCGTCTTGTAGAACTTCACCAGCGAGCACATGTTGCTCTGGTCGGTGATCGCCACCGCCGGCATGTTCATCCCGGCCAGCGCCTTGGCCAGCGGTTTGATCCGCACCAGGCCGTCGACCAGCGAGAATTCGGAGTGGACGCGCAGGTGAACGAAGGGAACCGACATGGAAGATCCTGTAGCAGTGCTGAACGACAAGGGCGGGATTGTAGCGTAAATGCGGGGGGGATTTGGGGCTGCTTCGCACCCCATCGCGACACAAGGCCGCTTCTGCAGGGGGGCGCGTCATTTCCGCAGGCGCGGCCTTGTGTCGCGAAAGGGCCGCAAAGCGGCCCCAACGTACTAGATCAGAGAATCGGTGATCCCTTCACGGGCATCCCAGGCGGCCCGCACTGGCGCGAAGGAGCGCCGATGAATCGGCGTCGGCCCAAGCCGCGCCAATGCTTCCAGGTGTACGGGTGTCGGATACCCCTTGTGCCCGCCCATCCCATATCCCGGATAGATCAGCTCGAAGGCGCTCATCTCACGGTCACGGGTGACTTTGGCCAGGATCGATGCAGCAGCAATGGCCGGCACCTGACTATCCCCTTTGACCACCGGCGCAGCCGGCACCGCCAGCTTGGGGCAACGGTTGCCGTCGATCAGCGCGAGCTTGGGCGTGACATGCAAACCTTCGACCGCACGTTTCATGGCCAGCATGGTGGCCTGAAGGATGTTCAGCCGGTCGATTTCTTCGACTTCGGCGCGGGCAATGCAGAAGCTCAGGGCCTTTTCGCAAATCTCGTCGAACAGTGCTTCACGCTTGGCTTCGGTGAGCTTCTTCGAATCGTTCAGGCCGAGGATCGGCCGTGCCGGGTCGAGAATCACCGCAGCCGTCACCACTGCGCCGCACAGCGGACCACGGCCGACTTCATCGACGCCCGCGACCAGGTCTTCGACTAGGTTGAAATCCAGTCCAATCTGCATGTCAGCGGTCCTTCAGTAAAGCGAGCACCGCGTCTGCCGCCTGGTTGGAGGCATCGCGGCGCAGGGTGCGGTGGATTTCGTCAAAACGCTCGGTCTGCTGGCTGCCATCGACCACCAGAGGGGCCAAGGTTTGCGCCAGGGCTTCGCTGGTGGCGGCGTCCTGCAGCAACTCGGGCACCAACTCGCGCTGGGCCAGCAAGTTCGGCAACGACACGTAGGGGCTTTTTACCAGGCGCTTGAGAATCCAGTAGGTCAGCGGCGCGAGGCGGTAGGCCACGACCATGGGGCGTTTGTACAGCATGGCCTCCAGGGTGGCGGTGCCAGAGGCGATAAGCACCGCATCACAGGCGGCCAAGGCCTGGTGCGACTGACCATCGAGCAACGTCAGGGGCAAGTCGCGCCCTTCGAGCATCTGCTCTATCTGCGCACGCCGCGCCGCGTTGGCACAGGGCAATACGAAGCGTACACCGGGTACCCGCTCAAGCAGGTGCTGGGCGGCATCGAGGAACAGCGCGCCCAGGCGCCCCACCTCCCCCCCCCGGCTGCCGGGCATCAGCGCCACCACCGGGCCTGCATCCAGCCCCAGCGCAGCGCGGGCGGCCTGGCGATCAGCGGTCAGGGGGATGGTGTCGGCCAATGGATGGCCAACAAAGCGCACCGGCACGCCCTGCTCTTCATAGAAGCGCGCCTCGAAAGGCAGCAGCGTCAGCATCAAGTCGCAGCCTTCACGGATCTTCAGCACGCGTTTCTGCCGCCAGGCCCAGACCGACGGGCTGACGTAATGCACGGTCTTGATACCGGCCTGGCGCAGTTTCAATTCGATATTGAGGGTGAAGTCAGGTGCGTCGATGCCAATGAATACATCGGGCTTTTCGGCGATCAGCGTCTGGATCAGCGCCTTGCGCCGCTTGAGCAGCTCGCGCAGGCGCCCCAACACCTCGACCAGGCCCATGACCGCAAGGCGTTCCATGGGAAAGTACGACTGCAGGCCTTCGGCCTCCATCAGCGGGCCGCCGACACCGATGAAGCGCACATCGGGATGGCGCGCCTTCAAGGCGCGCATCAAACCGGAACCGAGAATATCGCCGCTGGCCTCACCCGCGACCAGGGCTACGCAAAGCTGCGCCATGTCAGCGGGTGATGCCGCGGGCAGAATTCACGATCGACTGACGGAACAGGTCGACCTCGGGGTGCTTGCCGGCCAGCTCGTCCAGCTCCTTGATCGCTTCTTCAACGGTCAGGCCCTGACGGTAGACGATCTTGTAGGAGCGACGCAGCGCATGGATCACCTCGTCGCTGAAACCGCGACGGCGCATGCCTTCGAAGTTCATGCTGCGGGCTTCTGCGGGGCTGCCGAATACTGTGACGAAGGCCGGAACATCCTTGCCGATTGCCGTACCCATGCCAGAGAACGCATGCGCACCGATGTGGCAATACTGGTGCACGAGGGTGAAGCCGGACAGGATCGCCCAGTCACCGACATGCACATGCCCCGCGAGCGCGGTGTTGTTGACTAGGATGCAATGGTTGCCGATCACACTGTCGTGGCCGATGTGGGCATAGGCCATGATCAGGTTGTGATCGCCCAAAGTAGTTTCCGCGCGGTCCTGGACCGTGCCACGGTGGATGGTCACTCCCTCGCGGATCACGTTGTGATCACCAATCACCAGGCGCGTCGGTTCACCCTTGTACTTGAGGTCAGGGGTGTCTTCACCGATCGAGGAAAACTGGTAGATGCGGTTGTGCTTGCCGATCCGGGTCGGGCCCTTCAGCACCACGTGGGGACCGATGACGGTACCCTCCCCGATTTCAACGTCGGGGCCAACGATCGACCACGGGCCGACCTCGACGCCGTCGGCCAGTTTGGCCGAAGGGTCGATGATCGCCCGCGGATCAATCGAATTCATAGCGCACGTTCCGCACAGGTGATCTCGGCCGAGCACACCGGCTTACCGTCAACCAGGGCACGGCATTCGAACTTCCAAATGGTCTTCTTGCGGCCGATGAACTTGGCCTCCAGCACCAACTGGTCGCCCGGCAATACAGGCTGACGGAAACGCAGCTTGTCGGAGCCGACAAAGTAGTACAGGGTGCCATCGGCCGGCTTGGTATCGAGCATCTTGAAACCGAGAATGCCTGCAGCCTGCGCCATGGCCTCGATGATCAGCACGCCTGGCATGACCGGGTGCTCCGGGAAATGCCCGTTGAAGAACGGCTCGTTGATGCTGACATTCTTGTAGGCACGAATGCTCTGGGCCTCGAAGTCCAGCTCCGTTACCCGGTCCACCAGCAGGAACGGGTAACGGTGAGGCAGGTATTCGCGAATCTCGTTGATGTCCATCATTTCGGGGGGAAGCCTGTAATAAGAATAGGGAGCGCAGGTGCTGACCACACGCTCCTTTTGCAATCCAAAGAGGAGCCAGTAAGCGACTGTTCACTCTTGCTCAGAAAATGGTATCAGCCTTCTGATGTCGGCTGGCCATCTGAGGTCACGGTATCGACGCGTTTTTCCAGCTGCTGGAGACGCTTGGCCATGTCATCCAGGTGGCGGATACGCGCGGCGCTCTTGCGCCAGTCAGCCAATGGCTGCATGGCAGTGCCGGAAGAATAGGCACCCGGTTCGGTGATCGAACGGGTGACCATGGTCATCCCGGAAACGAATACGTTGTCGCAGACATCGATGTGACCCACCATGCCGACACCGCCAGCGATGGTGCAATGCTTGCCGATGCGCGTACTGCCGGAAATCCCGACGCAGGCCGCCATGGCCGTGTGCTCACCGATCTGCACGTTGTGCGCGATCTGGATCTGGTTGTCGAGCTTGACCCCGTTGGCGATGCGCGTGTCGGACAGCGCGCCACGGTCTACGGCGGTGTTCACGCCAATTTCGACATCATCACCAATGGTGACACCGCCGATCTGGGCGATCTTGCGCCAGACGCCCTTCTCGTTGGCGAAGCCAAAGCCCTCGCCACCGATCACGGCGCCCGATTGAATGACCACGCGCTTGCCGATGGTCACGTCGTGATACAACGTGACACGCGGTGCCAGCCAACCGCCCTCACCCACCACGCAACGAGCACCGATCACGCAATGCGCACCGATGCTGACGTTCGCGCCGATGCGCGCACCGCTTTCGACCACTGCGAAAGGCCCGATACTGGCACTGGCATCCACCTGTGCATCCTCGGCAACCACGGCGCTGGGATGAATTCCCGCCACAGCCTTGGGCTTCGGGTCGAACAGGTGGGAAATGCGCGCATAGGCCAGGTACGGGTCTGGCACAACCAGCGCATTGCCGGCAAAGGCTTCGGCGTCCGCAGCCTTGAGCAATACCGCAGCTGCCTGGCAGTTATCCAGGTATTTGCGGTACTGCGGGTTGGCGAGGAAGCTCAATTGACCGGGGCCGGCCTCCTGCAAGGTAGCCAGCCCGGTAATCTGCAGCCCTTCGGAGCCTTGGAGTGTGGCCCCGAGGGCCTCGGCCAACTGGCCGAGCGTCATGGTCACGGTCATATCAACGGGCTTGGTTCATGCGCTCGATGACCTGGCGGGTGATGTCGTACTGAGGTTTGACATCGATGACCGCACCACGCTCGAGGACCAGGTCGTAACCGCCCTTCTTGATCACTTCCTCGACAGCGCCATCGAGCTTCGGCTTGAGCTGCTTGAGCATGTCGCGGTCAGCAACAGCCTTGGCTTCGTTCAGCTCCTTGGACTGGAACTGGAAGTCACGGGCCTTTTGCTTGAACTCGAGCTCCAGGCGCTCACGCTCTGGCTGGGCCATCTTGTCGCCACCCTTAATCAGGCGGTCCTGGATGCCTTTGGCGCTGCTTTCCAGGCCTTTGAGCTTGGTCAGTTGCGGGCCGAACTTCTTCTCGGCATCCACCGCGTACTTCTTGGCGGCATCGGATTCGAGCAGGGCCATCTGATAGTTCAGCACGGCAACCTTCATTTCGGCGAACGCCGGGGTGGCGACCAGCGCCGCGGCCACTACGGCCAGTTGAGCCAATTTACGCACGATGCACTCCTGGATAAACCGTTGTCGTTAAGCTAGGGCCGACCTTAGAAGGTCTGGCCCAGAGAGAATTGGAACACCTGGGTATCGGCATCGTCCGGCTTCTTGATCGGCATTGCCAGGCTGAAGCTCAACGGGCCCAGGGCAGTGATCCAGGTGACGCCCAGGCCGACCGAGCTGGCCATACCCGAGAAACCGACCTTTTCGCAATCCGGTTTGCTGCCGCAGTTGGTGTCGAACACGTTACCCACATCCCAGAACACGGAGGTGCGCAGCGAACGCTGGTCCTTGACGAACGGCAGCGGGAACAGCAGCTCGACACCACCTTGCACCAGCACGTTGCCACCGAATGGCAGCGGATCCTGATCCGGGTCGAGTTCGGTACCCGGCCTGTTAGCCGCACCAGTACTAGGCGTACTGCGTGGGCCCAGGCTGCTGTCCTTGAAGCCACGCACGGAGTTGAAGCCACCCGCGTAGTAGTTCTCGTAGAACGGCAGGCCGGAAGTGCCACCGAAACCATCACCATAGCCCAGTTCGGTGTGCAGGCGCAGGGTATAGTCGTTGTTGATTGGCTTGAACAGCTGGCCACGGTAGTCGAGTTTGAAGAACGACAGGTCGCTGCCCGGAATGGTGGACTCCAAGGTCAGGCTCTGGGAGTGACCACGGGTCGCCAGCACGCCTTTGTTCAAGGTGGATTCGGACCAGCCGACCGACGCCTTGAAGTTCAGGAAGTTGTCGCCTTCTTCATCGAGGAAGTCGAAGATCTCATCGACGGTGTAGCGGCCAGTCTTGATCTTGTCCTGCTGCACGCTCAGGCCGTAGGTCAGGCGCGAGGTTTCGCTGATCGGGTAGCCGAGGCTCACACCTGCACCCAGGCTGTCGACCGCATAGCTGGCCACGTCGACGTCGAGGTCGTCGTAGTCGGTGCTGCGGTAGAACGCGTTGTAGCCCAGGCTGACGCCGTCTGCCGTGAAGTAGGGGTCCACGAAGCCGAAGTTGTAGCGGGTCTGGTATTCCGAACGGGTCAGGCCGATCGACACCTTGTTACCGGTACCGAGGAAGTTGCTCTGGCTGATCGAACCACCCAGGATCAGGCCCGCGCTCTGGGCGAAGCCGACGCTGGCGGTGATCGAGCCGGAGGCTTGCTCTTCGACGCTGTAGTTGACGTCGACCTGGTCGTCGGTGCCTGGCACAGGCGGGGTCTCGACGTTGACTTCCTTGAAGAAGCCCAGGCGCTCCAGGCGTGTCTTGGACTGGTCGATCAGATAGGTCGACGCCCAGCCGCCTTCCATCTGGCGCATTTCGCGGCGCAGCACTTCGTCTTCGGTCTTGGTGTTGCCGCGGTAGTTGATGCGGTTGACGTAGGCACGCTTGCCCGGGTCGACCACGAACATGATGTCGACGGTGTGGTCTTCATCGTTCGGCTGTGGCACGCCGTTGACGTTGGCGAAGGTGTAGCCTTCGTTACCCAGGCGACGGGTGATCAGCTCGGACGTGGTGGTCATCACCTTGCGCGAGAACACCTGGCCTGGCTGCACCAGCAGCAGCGACTTGACCTGGTCTTCCGGCACCTTGAGGTCACCGGACAGCTTCACGTCGCGAACGGTGTACTTCTCGCCTTCGTTGACGTTGACGGTGATGTAGACGTGCTTCTTGTCCGGGGTGATCGACACCTGGGTCGAGGCAATGTCCATGTTGATGTAGCCGCGGTCCAGGTAGTACGAGCGCAGGCGCTCCAGGTCACCGGAGAGTTTCTCGCGGGCATACTTGTCGTCGTTCTTGAAGAACGACAGCCAGTTGGTGGTCTTCAGCTCGAACAGCTGCGACAGCTCCTCATCGTCGAACACGGTATTGCCGACGATGTTGATGTGCTGGATGGCAGCGACGGTGCCTTCGTTGATCTTGATTTTCAGCGCGACGCGGTTGCGCGGTTGCGGCACTACCTCGGCGTCGACCTCGGCCGAATAGCGGCCCTGGGCCACGTACTGGCGCTGCAGCTCGTTACGCACACCTTCGAGGGTGGCGCGCTGGAAGATCTCGCCTTCGGCCAGGCCCGACTGTTTCAGGCCCTTCATCAGGTCTTCGGTGCTGATCGCCTTGTTGCCTTCGATCTCGATGCTCGACACCGACGGGCGCTCGACCACGTTGATGATCAGGACATTGCCGTCACGGTTCAGCTGGATGTCCTGGAAGAAGCCCGTCTTGAACAGCGAACGGGTCGAATCCACCAGGCGCCGGTCATCGGCCTGATCACCGACGTTCAGTGGCAAGGCGCCGAACACGCTGCCGGCGGATACCCGCTGCAGGCCGTTGACACGAATATCGGAGATGGTGAAGGACTCGGCGTGAACTTCAGCGATCATCAGTGCGGACATGACCGCAGTTAGCAGCAGACGTTTCATGAAGTCCTTTTATTCCAACTGGCAATAAACAACCTGCCGCAAAAAAGGCGGCAGGTTTGCAATTGAGCGAAGCTTTTATAGTCGACCCAGATCGTTGATCAGGGCGAGCAACATCACCCCTACGACCAAACTGATACCGATCTGGACCCCCCAACCTTGTACCCGATCCGACAGCGGACGACCGCGCGCCCACTCGACCAGGTAAAACAGCAAATGCCCCCCATCCAGTACTGGAATGGGCAGCAGGTTAAGAACCCCCAGGCTTATGCTCAGGTAGGCCAGGAAATTCAGGAAATCCCCCACGCCGGACTGGGCTGAAGCGCCCGCCACTTTAGCAATGGTTATCGGTCCGCTCAAGTTTTTTACCGAGAGCTCACCGAACAGCATTTTCTTCAGCGATTCGAGCGTCAGAACACTCATGTTCCAAGTCCGCGACAGGCCCTCGCCCACGGCATCGAGTGGGCCATAGCTGACTTCGCGCAGCATGCTGGCCGGCCATTCGGCGCCTTTCACACCCGCACCCAAGTAGCCACCCGCGGCTTTACCTTCGCCCTTGCGGGCCAGCGTCACCGGCACATCCAGGGCTGCGCCATCGCGCTCGACGCGCAATACCACCTTGGCGTCCGGGCGAGCCCGCACACTGTCCACCACCTGCTGCCAGTCGCTCAGCGCGGCGCCATCGAGGGCCAGCAGCGTGTCGCCAGTCTTCAGGCCGGCGGCAGCGGCCGGGCCTTTGGGATCGATCTCGGCGAGCACCGGTGCAATCGCCGGGCGCCATGGGCGCAGGCCCAGCGACTGGATCGGGTCCGGCTCATCGGCGCCGCGCAGCCAGTTGTCGAGTTTCACCTGCAGTTGACGCTCGGCGCTGGCCCCCTCGTCGCGCACCCCGACCTGCAGGGTGCCACTCTCGCCAAGACGGCGAACCAACTGCAGGTTGACCGCCGACCAACCGCTGGTCGGCTTGCCATCGATGGATACAATTTCCTGACCGGCGAGCAGGCCGGCCGATGCGGCCAGGCTGCCCGGCTCGACCGCACCGACTACCGGACGAATCTGTTGAGTGCCGAGCATCGCCAGCACCCAGAAAAAGACGATGGCCAGCAGGAAGTTGGCAATCGGACCGGCGGCGACGATAGCGATACGCTGGCGCACCGACTTGCGATTGAAAGACTGATCGGCCAGCGCGGGGGGCACATCGCCTTCACGCTCGTCGAGCATCTTGACGTAGCCGCCCAGGGGAATCGCCGCCACCACGAATTCAGTACCGTGACGATCATGCCAACGCAGCAGCCCCGGGCCGAAGCCTACCGAAAAGCGCAGCACCTTGACGCCGCAACGCCGGGCCACCCAGAAGTGGCCGAATTCGTGGAAAGTCACCAGAACACCCAAGGCCACCAGGGTGCCGATAATCATGTACAGCGCAGTCATGTCTTTCTCCGAATGACGTTCAGCGGAACGGCGTTTCGTACAAGCGGTAGGCCGACCAAGATCAACGACCGTTGCGCCTCAGCCACTCACGGGACAGCTCCCGAGCGCGCTGGTCGGCGGCGAACACCGCATCCAGCGAAGGCAACGGCACCACCGGTTCCTGATCGAGCACCTGTTCGATCATACCCGCGATCTCCGGGAAGCGGATACGCCGCTGAAGAAATGCCTCGACCGCGACCTCGTTGGCCGCATTGAGCACTGCAGGCGCACTGTTGCCGGCTTCGGCGGCCTGCCGCGCCAGGCGCAGGCAGGGGAAACGCTGTTCGTCGGGGGCCTGGAAATCCAGACGAGCGATGGCGAACAGGTCCAACGGCGCAACCCCGGAATCGATCCGCTCGGGCCAGGCCAGGGCATTGGCGATGGGGGTGCGCATGTCCGGGTTGCCCAACTGGGCCAGCACCGAACCGTCGACGTAATCCACCAGGGAATGGATAACGCTTTGCGGATGCACCACCACCTCGACCTTGGCCGGCGCCGCATCGAACAGCCAGCAAGCCTCGATCAACTCCAGGCCCTTGTTCATCATGCTCGCCGAGTCCACCGAAATCTTGCGCCCCATGGACCAGTTCGGGTGAGCACAGGCCTGTTCTGGCGTCACATCGGCCAGGGCGGCTTGTGGCGTCTCGCGGAACGGCCCGCCGGAAGCGGTCAGCAAGATACGGCGTACACCTACCTGGGTCAGGCCACGGTCATAATCGCCGGGCAGGCACTGGAAGATTGCATTGTGCTCGCTGTCGATCGGCAGCAATACGGCGCCACTGCCCCGCACGGCCTCCATGAACAGCGCGCCGGACATCACCAGCGCCTCTTTGTTGGCCAACAGCACCTTCTTGCCAGCCTCGACAGCAGCCAATGTCGGGCGCAGGCCTGCCGCGCCGACGATAGCCGCCATCACTGCATCCACCTCGCCAGCGGACGCGACTTCACAGAGCCCCGCCTCGCCTTCGAGCACTTCGGTGGCACAACCGCGGGCAGCCAAACCCTCACGCATGCGCGCGGCCGCCTCAGCATTGGGCACCACGGCAAAGGCCGGGAGATGTTGCACGCACAAAGCCAGCAGTTCGTCGATGCGCGAATAGCCGCTGAGCGCAAACACCTGATAACGCTCGGGATGACGCGCGATCACATCCAGGGTGCTGAGCCCGATCGAGCCGGTGGCACCGAGCACGGTAATGCGTTGCGGCGTATTCACATCCCACCCCCGGCTGCCCACAGCAGCACGGCGAAAATCGGGATTGCTGCCGTCAGGCTGTCGATACGATCAAGTACCCCGCCATGGCCAGGGAGCAGGTTGCTGCTGTCCTTGATGCCGGAACGGCGCTTGAACATGCTCTCGGTCAGGTCGCCGACCACCGAGGACATGACCACCAGCGCGGCACCCAGCAGCCCCAGGAGAATCTGGCCGAAGGACCATTCGCGACTCACCCCGACCACCAGTGTGATGACCAGGCTCACGGCCAGGCCGCCATAGACACCTTCCCAACTCTTGCCCGGGCTAACCTGCGGCGCCAACTTGCGCTTGCCGAAAGCACGGCCCGAAAAGTAAGCACCGATATCGGCGGCCCACACCAGCACCATGACCGTCAGGATCAACCAGTTGCCCAGCTGGGAATGCTTGAGCAGCACCAACCCCTGCCAGGCTGGCAGCAGGATCAGCAAGCCGATCAGCAATTTGCACGCCGCACTGGACCACAGCTCGCTGCTTTGCGGGTAGGTAAGCACCAACCAGGTGGCCAGCCCCCACCAGATCACCGAAGCACCGAGCACCCAGGGCGCCAGGTCAGGCATCAGGTAGAGCAGCATCAGCGCTCCAGCGACCACGGCGGCGTAGGCAATGCGCAGCGGCTGGGCCATCAGCCCGGCCAGGCGCGCCCACTCCCAGGCACCGAGGGTGACCACGAAGCCGATGAACAGGGCAAAATCCCCGCCATTGAGCAGGAAGAAACCACCCAGCGCGACCGGCAGCAGGATCAGCGCAGTAATGATGCGTTGTTTAAGCATTAAGCACGAGCTCCAGCCTCGACCTGCTCGCTGGTCTTACCAAAGCGGCGCTGGCGCGAAGCGAAATCGGCCAGGGCGTTGCGCATGGCCTCGTGTTTGAAGTCCGGCCAGTACAGGTCGGAGAAGTACAGCTCGGCATAAGCCAGCTGCCACAGCAGGAAGTTGCTGATGCGGTGCTCACCACCGGTGCGGATGCACAAGTCTGGCAACGGCAGTTCACCGGTGGCCAGGCAGGTTTGCAGCAGGCCCGGGGTGATGTCGTCCGGGCGCAGATGCCCGGCTTGCACCTCACGCGCCAGGCGCTGAGCAGCCTGCGCGATATCCCACTGACCACCGTAATTGGCGGCGATCTGCAGAATGAAGCGATTGCTACCCGCGGTCTGCGCCTCAGCTTCGCGCATGGCGGCCTGCAGTTCGGGGTGGAAGCGCGAACGGTCACCAATGATGCGCAGGCTGATGTTGTTCTCGTTGAGGCGCTTGGCCTCACGGCGCAGTGCCGAGAAGAACAGTTCCATCAACGCACCAACCTCTTCGGCTGGGCGCTGCCAGTTCTCGCTGGAGAAGGCGAACAGGGTCAGTACCTCGACCCCGGACTTGGCGCAGACTTCGATAACCGCACGCACGGCATCGACGCCGGCCTTGTGCCCGGCGACGCCGGGCAACAGGCGCTTCTTCGCCCAGCGATTATTGCCATCCATGATGATCGCGACGTGACGCGGCACCGAAGACGGTGCCGCCAGCTTGGTCTTTTCCATTAAAAAACCTCGGCCTTAGACGGCCAACAGGTCCTTTTCCTTGGCTTTGAACGCAGCGTCGATTTCGGCGACGAACTTGTCGGTCAGCTTCTGGATCTCGTCAGCTGCGCGACGCTCTTCGTCTTCGCTGATTTCCTTGTCCTTGGTCAGCTTCTTCAGGTCAGCCAGTGCGTCGCGACGCACGTTGCGCACGGCAACCTTGGCATCTTCGGCAACAGCGCTGGCCTGCTTGGTGTAGCCCTTGCGGGTTTCTTCGGTCAGGGCAGGCATCGGTACGCGGATGGTGGTACCGGCGCTGGACGGGTTCAGGCCCAGGTCGGAAGTCAGGATGGCCTTTTCGATGGCAGCGCTGAGGTTCTTGTCGTGAGCGACGATCTTCAGGGTACGCGCATCTTCAACAGACACGGCAGCGACCTGGTTCAGTGGCATGTCGCTGCCCCAGGCAGGGACCTTGACGCTATCCAGGATGCTTGGGTGGGCGCGACCGGTACGGATGGACGCCAGGTTACGACCCAGTGCCTCGATGGACTTGCCCATGCGGTCCTGGGCGTCTTTCTTGATATCGTTGATCATTTTTGAACTTCCTCGATCAGGGTTCCTTCCGCGCCGCCGTGCACGATGTTCAGCAGGGCGCCGGGCTTGTTCATATTGAAGACGCGCAACGGCATCTTGTGGTCTCGGCACAGGCAGATTGCCGTCAGGTCCATTACACCCAGCTTGCGATCCAGCACTTCATCGTAGGTCAGATGATCGAACTTCTCGGCATGCGGGTCCTTGAACGGATCTGCAGTGTATACACCATCGACCTTGGTTGCCTTCAATACCACGTCGGCATCGATTTCGATGGCGCGCAGGCAAGCGGCGGAGTCGGTGGTGAAGAACGGGTTGCCGGTACCGGCAGCGAAGATTACGACTTCCTTGGCGTTCAGGTGACGCATGGCTTTGCGGCGATCATAGTGATCGGTCACGCCAACCATGGAAATAGCCGACATGACGATGGCGGTAATGTTCGCCCGCTCCAGCGCATCGCGCATGGCCAGGGCATTCATCACGGTGGCCAGCATGCCCATGTGGTCGCCGGTGACGCGGTCCATACCGGCTGCACTGAGCGCCGCGCCACGGAACAGGTTGCCACCACCGATCACCAAGCCTACCTGAACACCGATGCCGACCAGCTGGCCGACCTCCAGCGCCATGCGATCCAGGACCTTGGGGTCGATCCCGAACTCTTCCGAGCCCATCAGGGCCTCGCCGCTAAGTTTGAGTAGAATGCGTTTATAGCGAGCCTGATAACCACTGCCCTGCTGAGCCATTGCGAATCTCTCCTGCGGCGTTTGTAAAAATTCTGGCGGGCTGCTTGAGCCTGCGTGTAACTCTAACGTGACGCAGCGACTGCGTCAGCGAGCACGGCCTTGAAAACCGCTCCCGCTTTGACAAAGAGGCTGCGCGCGTGAGCGGGCAGCCTCTTTGGGGCGACAGACGAGTCTGTCTTATTGCTTGGCAGCAGCCAGCTGAGCAGCAACTTCTTCAGCGAAGTTGTCGACTGGCTTCTCGATGCCCTCGCCTACTTTGAAGTAGGTGAAGGAAACGATTTCAGCACCGGCTTTCTTGGCCAGTTCGCCGACCTTGACTTCCGGGTTCATGACGAAGGCTTGCTCTTTCAGCGAGGCTTCGGCCTTGAACTTGGTGATACGGCCGTTGATCATGTTCTCGACGATGTTTTCCGGCTTGCCGGCGATCTTGTCGGCGTTCAGCTGCAGGAAGACGCCCTTCTCGCGCTCGATGGCCTCGGCGGAGATTTCCGACGCATCCAGGAACTCCGGGTTCGACGCTGCAACGTGCATCGCGATGTTCTTGGCCAGCTCGACGTCGCCGCCGTTCAGGACAACAACGGCACCGATCTTGTTGCCGTGCAGGTAAGCACCGACAACGTCACCTTCAACGCGCACCAGGCGACGGATGTTGACGTTCTCGCCGACTTTGGCAACCAGGGCTTCACGAGCAGCTTCACGCGAAGCGATCAGCGGAGCGGCGTCGGTCAGTTTCTGGGCGAAGGCTTCTTCGATGCTTTCAGCGACGAAGGTCTTGAAGTCGTCTTGCAGGGCCAGGAAGTCGGTCTGCGAGTTCACTTCCAGCAGAACGGCGGATTTACCGTCGGTCTTGACCGCGATAGCGCCTTCAGCAGCGACGTTGCCAGCCTTTTTGGCGGCCTTGATGGCGCCCGAGGCGCGCATGTCGTCAATGGCTTTTTCGATGTCGCCGCCAGCCTTTTCCAGGGCCTTTTTGCAATCCATCATGCCTTCGCCGGTACGCTCGCGCAGTTCTTTGACCAGCGCTGCAGTAATTGCTGCCATTTCAAAATCCTCTTGGAAAGTTTTTCAACCATTCCACCCGCTCGTCACGGGCGTTCAATTCTGCGAATCCGCTGTTGTTATCTCAGCCAGCCCATGATGCGGGGGCGTTGCTGACAGCAGGATTTCAAGGTGGCAAAAAGGGGGCAAAGCCCCCTTTTTGCGTGCCAAGTAGACGCTAGCGCCTATTACTCAGCAGCAGGTGCAGCCGCTTCTTCAGCGTAGACTTCGGTGCCGCCAGCAACGTTGTTGCGGCCGCGGATGATGGCGTCAGCCATCGAAGTCATGTACAGCTCGATGGCGCGGATGGCGTCGTCGTTGCCTGGGATGATGTAATCAACACCTTCCGGGCTGCTGTTGGTATCGACAACGCCGATAACCGGGATGCCCAGCTTGTTGGCTTCGGTGATAGCAATGCGCTCGTGGTCAACGTCGATCACGAACAGGGCATCAGGCAGGCCGCCCATGTCCTTGATACCACCCAGGCTGCGGTCCAGCTTTTCCAGATCGCGCGAACGCATCAGGGCTTCTTTCTTGGTCAGCTTGGCGAAGGTGCCATCTTCGGCCTGGGTTTCCAGGTCGCGCAGACGCTTGATCGAAGCACGGATGGTTTTGTAGTTGGTCAGCATGCCGCCCAACCAGCGGTGATCAACGTATGGCGAACCGGCGCGAGCAGCTTGCTCGGCAACGATCTTGCCGGCGGAACGCTTGGTGCCGACGAACATGATCTTGTTCTTGCCCTGGGCCAGACGCTCTACGAAAGCCAGAGCTTCGTTGAACATTGGCAGGGTTTTTTCCAGGTTGATGATGTGGATCTTGTTACGCGCGCCGAAAATGTACTTGCCCATTTTCGGGTTCCAGTAACGGGTCTGGTGGCCGAAGTGCACACCGGCCTTCAGCATATCGCGCATGTTGACTTGGGACATGATAGTTCCTTGATAAGTCGGGTTGGGCCTCCACGTATCCCAATGACCAACCCGCAAATTCTGGAATTCGGGGCACCCAGGTCATCGTGTCGACACGTGTGTGGGTTTAGGCTTACGGGGTCGTCCCCGAAAGCGGCGCATTTTATACCACAGACCGCGAACGAACGGAACCCAGATACGCTCACGTCCGTCAGCGGCTTTTGCAGCACCCCGCCAAACAGGCCAGAATGCCTCCTATAGACAGCAGCATGGCCGCCTTTATCCCGACAGAATGCCGCCCTGCTCTGCTAGAATCCGGCCTTTCCCGTTTGTTCGCGCCGCCAGCGGCGCCGTAGAGAGCCTGTAATGACCGTTACCATCAAGACCGCAGAAGACATCGAAAAGATGCGCATCGCCGGCCGCCTGGCCGCCGAAGTGCTGGAAATGATCGAAGAGCACGTCAAGCCCGGTGTCACCACCGAAGCGCTCGACCGCCTGTGCCATGACTATATCGTCAACGTCCAGCAGGCCATCCCGGCACCGCTCAATTACAAGGGCTATCCGAAATCGATCTGCACCTCGATCAACCATGTGGTCTGCCACGGCATCCCCAACGACAAGCCACTCAAGGACGGTGACACGCTGAACATCGATGTCACCGTGATCAAGGACGGCTACCACGGCGACACCAGCCGCATGTTCCATGTCGGCACCGTGCCGGTCTGGGCCGAGCGCCTGTCGCAGGTCACCCAGGAATGCATGTACAAGGCCATCGAACTGGTCAAGCCGGGCTGCCGCCTGGGCGACATCGGTGAAGTGATCCAGAAGCACGCCGAAAAGAATGGCTTCTCGGTGGTGCGCGAATTCTGCGGCCATGGCATCGGCAAGGTGTTCCACGAAGAGCCGCAGATCCTTCACTACGGCCGCGCCGGCACCGGCATGGAACTGAAAGAAGGTATGACCTTCACCATCGAGCCGATGATCAACCAGGGCAAGGCCGACACCAAGGTGCTGGGCGACGGCTGGACCGCCATCACCAAGGACCGCAAGCTCTCGGCCCAGTGGGAGCACACCCTGGTGGTGACTGCGACCGGCTACGAGATCTTCACCCTGCGCAAGGACGACACCATCCCGCGCACCTCGGCCTGATTTCAAACACAGGAACGCGACTCGATGCCCCAGGTGGATCCCGAGCTGTTCGACCGTGGCCAGTTCCAGGCGGAACTAGCCCTCAAGGCGAGCCCCATCGCCGCCTTCAAGAAAGCCATCCGCCAGGCCGGCGAGGTGCTCGACAAGCGCTTTCGCGACGGCCGTGACATCCGCCGGCTGATCGAGGACCGCGCCTGGCTCGTCGATAACATCCTGCAACAGGCCTGGAACCAGTTCGACTGGGGCGACACCAGCGGCATCGCCCTGGTGGCGTGCGGTGGCTATGGGCGCGGCGAGTTGCACCCGCACTCGGACATCGACCTGCTGATCCTGCTCGGCGCCGCCGAGCACGAGCAGTACCGCGACGCCATCGAACGCTTCCTGACCCTGCTGTGGGACATCGGCCTGGAAGTGGGACAGAGTGTGCGTACCGTCGCTGAATGCGCAGAACAGGCACGTGCCGACCTGACAGTCATCACCAACATGATGGAAAGCCGCACCATCGCCGGCCCCGAAGCCTTGCGCCAGCGCATGCTCGAGGTCATCGGCACTGCGCACATGTGGCCGAGCAAGGAGTTTTTCCTGGCCAAGCGCGCCGAACTCAAGGCCCGCCACCACAAGTACAACGACACCGAGTATAACCTCGAGCCCAACGTCAAAGGCTCGCCCGGGGGCCTGCGCGACATCCAGACGGTGCTGTGGGTCGCCCGCCGCCAGTACGGCACGCTGAACCTGCACGCCCTGGCTGGCGAAGGGTTTCTGCTGGAAAGCGAGAACGAGTTGCTGGCCTCCTCCCAGGACTTCCTGTGGAAGGTGCGCTATGCCCTGCACATGCTCGCCGGCCGCGCCGAGGACCGGCTGCTGTTCGATCACCAGCGCAGCATCGCGGCGTTGCTGGGCTACAGCGACGAGAACCCCAAGCGCGCCATCGAACAGTTCATGCAGCAGTACTACCGGGTGGTGATGAGCATCAGCCAGCTGTGCGACCTGATCATCCAGCACTTCGAGGAAGTCATCCTTGCCGACGACGACAGCGGCACCACGCAGCCGCTGAATGCGCGCTTCCGTCTGCACGACGGTTATATCGAGGCGGTCAACCCGAACGTGTTCAAGCGCACGCCGTTCGCCATGCTGGAGATTTTCGTGCTGATGGCCCAGCACCCGGAGATCAAGGGGGTGCGCGCCGATACCGTACGCCTGCTGCGCGAGCACCGGCACCTGATCGACGACACCTTCCGCAACGATATCCGCAACACCAGCCTGTTCATCGAGCTGTTCAAGTGCGAGATCGGCATCCATCGCAACCTGCGGCGCATGAACCGTTACGGCATCCTTGGCCGCTACTTGCCGGAATTCGGCCTGATCGTCGGGCAGATGCAGCACGACCTGTTCCACATCTATACCGTCGATGCGCACACCCTCAACCTCATCAAGCACCTGCGCAAGCTGCAGTACACGCCGGTGTCCGAGAAATTCCCGCTGGCCAGCAAGCTCATGGGCCGCCTGCCCAAGCCAGAACTGATCTACCTGGCCGGGCTGTATCACGACATCGGCAAAGGCCGCCAAGGCGACCACTCGGAGCTGGGCGCGGTGGATGCGCAGCAGTTCTGTGAACGCCACCAGTTGCCGGCCTGGGACAGCCGCCTGATCGTCTGGCTGGTGCTGAACCACCTGGTGATGTCGACCACCGCCCAGCGCAAGGACCTGTCCGACCCGCAGGTGATCAACGATTTTGCCCTGCATGTCGGCGACGAGACGCGCCTGGACTACCTTTACGTGCTGACCGTGGCCGACATCAACGCCACCAACCCCAGCCTGTGGAATTCCTGGCGCGCCAGCCTGTTGCGCCAGCTGTATACCGAGACCAAGCGCGCCCTGCGCCGGGGCCTGGAAAACCCGCTGGATCGCGAAGAGCAGATCCGCCAGACGCAAAGCGCTGCGCTGGATATTCTCGTGCGCGAGGGCACCGATCCAGACGACGTCGAGCAACTCTGGTCGCAACTGGGCGACGACTACTTCCTCAAGCACAACGCCGCCGATGTGGCCTGGCATACCGACGCCATTCTCCAGCAGCCGGCCGACGGCGGGCCGTTGGTGCTGATCAAGGAAACCACCCAGCGCGAATTCGAGGGCGGCACGCAGATCTTCATCTATGCCCCCGACCAGCACGACTTCTTCGCCGTGACCGTGGCGGCCATGTCGCAGCTCAACCTGAACATCCATGACGCGCGGATCATCACCTCGAGCAGCCAGTTCACCCTCGACACCTACATCGTGCTCGACAACGACGGCGGCTCGATTGGCGACAACCCGCAGCGGGTCAAGCAGATCCGCGACGGCCTGACCGATGCGCTGCGCAACCCCGAGGACTACCCGACCATCATCCAGCGCCGGGTGCCCCGCCAGCTCAAGCACTTCAACTTCCCGCCACAGGTGACCATCCTCAACGATGCCCAGCGGCCGGTGACCATCCTCGAAATCACCGCCCCCGACCGCCCAGGCCTGCTGGCGCGGATCGGGCGGATTTTCCTGGAGTTCGACCTGTCGCTGCAGAACGCCAAGATCGCCACACTCGGCGAGCGCGTGGAGGACGTGTTCTTCATTACCGATGCCGACAACCAGCCGCTGTCCGACCCGCAGCTGTGCAGCCGCCTGCAGGAAGCCATCGTGCAGCAGCTGCAGGCCGGCCAGGCCAGCGACACCAGCCCGAACCGCGTGACCTTTTAACGATTAGACGATTGACGAGACCTTGCGCCGATGAACCATGCCTTGACCCAGCTGCAGCCCTACCCGTTCGAGAAACTCCGCGCCCTGCTGGGCAGCGTGAAGCCTGCGGCGGACAAGCGCGCCATCGCCCTGTCGATCGGGGAGCCGAAGCACGAATCGCCGGCATTCGTTGCCCAGGCGATGGCCGACAACCTCGACAAGCTGGCGGTCTACCCAAGCACCATCGGCCTGCCAGCCCTGCGCCAGGCCATCGGCCAATGGTGCGAGCGCCGCTTCGGGGTGCCAGCCGGCTGGCTGGACGCCGACCGGCATATTCTGCCGGTCAACGGCACCCGTGAAGCGCTGTTCGCCTTCACCCAGGCGGTGGTCAACCGCGCCGATGACGGCCTGGTGGTCAGCCCCAACCCGTTCTACCAGATCTACGAAGGCGCAGCCCTGCTGGCAGGTGCCACCCCGCACTACCTGCCGTGCCTGGAAGACAACGGTTTCAACCCCGACTTCGATGCCGTGCCGGCCGAGGTCTGGAAGCGTTGCCAGATCCTGTTCCTGTGCTCGCCGGGCAACCCGACTGGCGCACTGGTGCCGATGGACACCCTGAAAAAGCTGATTGCCCTGGCCGACGAACACGACTTCGTGATTGCCGCCGACGAGTGCTACAGCGAACTGTACTTCGACGAGGACGCGCCACCACCGGGCCTGCTCAGCGCCTGCGCCGAACTGGGCCGCAGCGATTTTGCGCGTTGCGTGGTGTTCCACAGCCTGTCCAAACGCTCCAACCTGCCAGGCCTGCGTTCGGGCTTCGTCGCCGGTGACGCCGCGATCATCAAGCCGTTCCTGCTGTACCGCACCTACCATGGCTGCGCCATGCCCGTGCAAACCCAGCTGGCCAGCATTGCTGCCTGGCAGGACGAGGCGCATGTACGCGAGAACCGTGACCAGTACCGGGCCAAATATGATGCTGTGCTGGACATCCTGCAGCCGGTGATGGACGTACAGCGGCCGGATGGCAGCTTCTACCTGTGGGCCAAGGTGCCGGGCTGCGACGCCGCGTTCACCCGCGATCTGTTCGAAGCCCAGCATGTGACCGTGGTGCCGGGGTCGTACCTGTCGCGTGAAGTGGAAGGCATCAACCCAGGTGCCGGCCGCGTGCGCATGGCGCTGGTTGCGCCGCTGGCCGAATGCATCGAGGCGGCCGAGCGGATCCGTGCGTTTCTGCAGAACCGCTGAGTGAACCGGGGCCGCCATGCGGCCCATTTCGTGGGCAAGCCCGGTCCCACAGGTAATCGGCCGCCCTTGAGCATTGCGCCGTACGCGCGAAGCGAACGCCGCCGATCTACTTGACCGCGCCCAGGTTCGCTTCACTCATATCCAGCTCGCCAAGCACCTGCCGCACCACCTCATCGCCTACCAGGTGCTGGCGATGCAGGTTGTACAGCTCCAGCCGCTGCGCCCGCAGCGCGCGCAAACGCAAACGCCGCTCCAGCAAGTCCATCTGTTCGGCCAGCGCCCTCGCTTCGGCCGTGTCGTTGTAGCTGTCCAGCTCATCCCGGTACTCGGCCATCAATCTGGCCTTGAGCTCGGTGGCCAGTGTCGCCTGCGCTGCATCCTGGGGCGAGCTGGCGTCGATCACCTCCTCCGCTTCCAGCGCGTGAATGGCCGCCTCGGCAGTGCGCCGCCAGGCTTCCTGGACCTCTTGGTGCAAGCGCTCGTCCGGGCTCTTGGTGACCCCACGCAGCAGTATCGGCAACGCGATGCACGCACTGATCAACGACAGCAGAATGACCCCGGCAGCGATGAATATCAGCAAGTCGCGCTCGGGGAACGCTGTGCCCGCGCCGATCAGCAGGGGTACCGACATCACACCCGCCAAGGTCACCGCGCCGCGCACACCGCCGAGGGTCAACAGCCAACAGGAGCGTGCCGTCGGCATCAGCACCAACGCCGGCTTGCCGCGCCAGCGCCGCACTACACCAATCGCTCGCCAGATGCTCTGCACCCAGATGAAACGCAGCAAGATCAGCGCCGCGAAAATCGCCAGCACATCCAGGCAGCGCCACGCCAGGGTCGGCCAGACGGTCGCTTCGTGGCTGACCACGGCCTTGATGATGTCCGGCAATTGCAGGCCCAGCAGCAGGAAAATCAAGCCGTTGAAGGCGAACTCCAGCAGCGACCAGACGCTTCTGTTGAGCAAACGGGTGCTGGTCTGACGCGGCAGCAAGTCAAGCCAGCTCTGCATCATGCCGGCCGCCACTGCCGAAAGAATGCCCGAGACCCCAAGGCGTTCCGCCAGCACATAGGCGGCAAAGGGCAGCAGCAGCATGAATACCACGTGGGTAGCAGGGTCATCCCAGCCACGGGCGATCATCCAGGCGCGCAGGCGGCCGATCAGCCAGCTCAGGGCCACACCGACCGCCAGGCCACCCAGGGCCACCAGGACAAAGCTGAAACTGGCATCGGCAAAGGAAAATACCCCGGTAATCGCCGCTGCCAGCGCGAACTTGAAGGTCACCAGGCCTGACGCGTCGTTCATCAACGCCTCGCCCTGGAGCATGTGCATCAGCGGGGTGGGCAGGCGGTCCTGGGTGATCGCCGAAACGGCCACGGCGTCGGTCGGCGACAACACCGCCGCCAGTGCGAAGGCCACGGGCAGCGGGATGCTCGGCAGCAGCCAGTGAATGAAGTAACCGGCACCGACCACGGTAAACAGCACCAGGCCCACGGCCAGAGCCACGACCGGCCCGCGAATGCGCCACAGCTCGCGCTTGGGGATACGCCAGCCGTCGGCGAACAGCAGCGGCGGGAGGAACAGGAAGAGGAACAGCTCAGGGTCCAGGGCCACGTGCAGGCCCAGGGTTGGCCAGGCCAGCAGCGCACCGGCGGCGATCTGCACCAATGGCAGCGGCAGCGGGACGACCCGCCCGACCAGTTTCGACACGCTTACCAGCGTCAGCAGGATGAGGACGGTATAGGCTGACTGCATCCGTGAAGGCTTCCTTTATGAATCAATAACCACAGCGGGGCGAGACATCGCCATTGAAACAATATGTTAGCGGCGTATGGCAATGCAGGGCCGCTGCACGATAGTCGCAGGTGCTGCCTGAATATGTAACACGATGATACGTGTGCTTGGGCGCACACCCGTGGCGCTCACAGCATCGTTCCCGCATAATCCCGCGACTGACATTCGGATACGGAGAGATTGGGGCATCCTGTGGCCTCAATGCACACAATGACCTACACGCTCTACGGTATCAAAGCCTGCGACACCATGAAAAAGGCGCGTACCTGGCTCGAAGACAAAGGCATCGCCCACGACTTTCACGACTACAAGGCTCAAGGCATCGACCGTGACAGCCTGAACCGCTGGTGCGACGAACACGGCTGGGAAGTCATCCTCAACCGTGCCGGCACCACCTTCCGCAAGCTCGACGACGCCAGCAAGGCCGACCTCGACCAGGCCAAGGCCGTCGAACTGATGCTGGCCCAGCCGTCGATGATCAAGCGCCCGGTGCTTGACCTGGGCACGCGCACGCTGGTCGGCTTCAAGCCAGACCTGTACGCCGCCGCGCTGGCCTGAGCGCGCTGGCGCTTCATACCCTATTTCGCACGAGGTAATCACATGTCCAATACCCTGTTCAGCCTGGCCTTCGGTGTCGGCTCCCAGAACCGCCAGGGCACCTGGCTGGAAGTGTTCTACGCACAGCCCCTGCTCAAACCGAGCGCCGAGCTGGTCGCCGCAGTTGCGCCGATCCTCGGTTATGAAGGCGGCAACCAGGCCATCACCTTCAGCAATGCCCAGGCCGCACAACTGGCCGAAGCCCTGAAAGGCGTCGATGCTGCCCAGGCCGCCCTGCTGACCCGCCTGGCCGAAAGCCACAAACCGCTGGTCGCCACCCTGCTGGCCGAAGACGCTGCGCTGTCCTCGACCCCAGAGGCCTACCTCAAGCTGCACCTGCTGTCGCACCGCCTGGTCAAGCCGCACGGCCTGAGCCTGGCGGGTATCTTCCCGCTGCTGCCGAACGTCGCCTGGACCAACCAGGGCGCGGTCGACCTGGCCGAGCTGGCCGAGCTGCAGCTGGAAGCGCGCCTGAAGGGTGAGCTGCTGGAAGTGTTCTCGGTGGACAAGTTCCCGAAGATGACCGACTACGTGGTCCCGGCTGGCGTGCGTATCGCCGACACCGCCCGTGTGCGCCTGGGCGCCTACATCGGCGAAGGCACCACCATCATGCACGAAGGCTTCGTCAACTTTAACGCCGGCACCGAAGGCCCAGGCATGATCGAAGGCCGCGTCTCGGCAGGCGTGTTCGTCGGCAAGGGCTCGGACCTGGGCGGCGGCTGCTCGACCATGGGCACCCTGTCCGGCGGCGGCAACATCGTCATCAAGGTTGGCGAAGGCTGCCTGATCGGCGCCAACGCCGGTATCGGTATCCCGCTGGGCGACCGCAACACCGTTGAAGCCGGCCTGTACATCACTGCTGGCACCAAGGTGAACCTGCTCGACGAGAACAACGAGCTGGTCAAAGTGGTCAAGGCCCGTGACCTGGCCGGCCAGACCGACCTGCTGTTCCGCCGCAACTCGCTCAATGGCGCGGTCGAGTGCAAGACGCACAAGTCGGCGATCGAGCTGAACGAGGCGCTGCACGCCCACAACTGAGAACTCCCCGCGGGTTCGAAGTGTTAAGATCGGGTCTGGCGCACTCACGCCAGACCCGATTTTCATTCCAGGCCCCGTGATCATGTTCCAGCCCTCCCCCTGGCGTGCCGATTTCCCCGCCATCGCCGCCCTGCAACGGCAGCACCAGACCTACCTGGACAGCGCCGCCACCACCCAGAAGCCCCAGGCCCTGCTCGACGCCCTGAGCCATTACTACGGCCACGGCGCGGCCAATGTACACCGTGCCCAGCACCTGCCCGGCGCGCTGGCCACCCAGGCGTTCGAGACCAGCCGCGACAAGGTTGCTGCGTGGCTGAATGCCGCCCAGTCCAGGCAGATCATCTTCACCCATGGCGCCACCTCGGCGCTGAACCTGCTGGCGTATGGCCTGGAATACCGTTTCGAGGCGGGCGAAGAAATTGCCGTCAGCGCCCTGGAGCACCACGCCAACCTGCTGCCCTGGCAACAATTGGCACGGCGGCGCAACATGCGCCTGGTCGTGCTGCCGGTGGACGAGCATGGCCGCATCGACCTCGACCAGGCCCTGCAGCTGATTGGCCCGCGCACGCGCGTGCTGGCCGTCAGCCAGTTGTCCAATGTGCTTGGCACCTGGCAGCCGCTGCCCGCGCTGCTCGCCCATGCCCGCGCACAAGGGGCGCTGACCGTCGTCGATGGTGCCCAGGGTGTGGTGCACGGTCGCCACGATGTACAGCAGCTGGGCTGCGACTTCTACGTGTTTTCCAGCCATAAGCTGTACGGCCCTGAAGGCGTCGGCGTGCTGTACGGTCGCCCACAGGCGCTGGAGCTGCTGCGCCACTGGCAGTTCGGCGGTGAGATGGTGCAACTGGCCGACTACCACAGCGCCAGTTTCCGCCCGGCCCCACTCGGTTTCGAGGCTGGCACGCCACCCATCGCCGGAGTGATCGGCCTGGGCGCAACCCTTGATTACCTGGCCAGCCTGGATGCCCTGGCGGTCGAAAACCATGAGTCCAGCCTCCATCAACACTTGCTGCGCGGGCTGGTCGACCGGGATGGCGTGCGGGTACTGGGTACACCGCAGGCGGCCCTGGCCAGTTTCGTCATCGACGGCGTGCACAACGCCGACATCGCTCACCTGCTGACGGAACAGGGCATTGCCGTGCGGGCCGGCCATCACTGCGCTATGCCGCTGCTCAAGGGGCTTGGGCTGGAAGGGGCGATTCGTGTGTCGCTGGGGCTTTACAACGACAGTGACGACCTGCAGCGCTTCTTCGAGGCGCTCGATCAAGGCCTGGAGCTGCTGCGATGAGCCTGCCGGCAGCGGCCCAGGAGGCACTGGACAGTTTCGAGCAGGCCCGCGGCTGGGAGCAGCGAGCGCGGCTGCTGATGCAGATGGGCGACCGGCTGGAACCGCTGAGCGATGAGCAGAAGGCCGAGCGCAACCGCGTGCATGGCTGTGAAAGCGTGGTGTGGCTGGTGGCTGAGCAGCACGAAGGGCAATGGCGGTTCAAGGCCGGCAGCGATGCGCGGTTGCTGCGCGGGCTGCTGGCGCTGCTGCTGATGCGGGTGCAGGGGCTCGACAGTGCAGAGCTGGCAGGGCTGGATCTGCGCGAGTGGTTTACCCAGCTGGGGCTGGAGCGGCAGTTGTCGCCGTCGCGCAGCAATGGGCTGCATGCGGTGTTGCTGCGAATGGCGGAGCTGGTTTCAGTCAGTTGAACCGCCGCGAAGAGGCCCACACAATCACTCAGGTTTGACCCGCTCCGACGGCCGCCGTGCCCCCGCCACCAGCTTTTCCACCGCCTTGCTGGCGGCCACCATGCCGAAGGTCGCGGTGACCATCATCACCGCGCCAAAGCCCCCCGAACAGTCCAGGCGCACGCCCTCACCGACGAAGCTTTTCTGCAGGCACACGCTGCCATCGCCTTTGGGGTAACGCAGCTGCTCGCTTGAGAAAACGCAAGGCACCCCATAATTGCGGCTGACATTGCGCGAAAAGTTGTAGTCGCGGCGCAAGGTCGAGCGCACGCGCGAGGCCAGCGGGTCGTTGAAGGTCTTGTTGAGGTCGCCGATCTGGATCTGCGTCGGGTCGATCTGCCCGCCTGCGCCGCCAGTGGTGACGACGGCGATCTTGCGCCGCCGGCACCAGGCAATCAGCGCTGCCTTCGCCATCACGCTGTCGATGCAGTCGATGACGCAGTCGAGGTTTTCGCTGATGTATTCGGCCATGGTCTCGCGGGTGACGAAGTCGGCTACCGCATGCACCGTACACGCCGGGTTGATCGCCCGCAGGCGCTCGGCCATGACCTCGACCTTGGGCCGCCCCACCTGCCCCTCCAGGGCATGGGCCTGACGGTTGGTGTTGCTGACACAGACGTCGTCCAGGTCGAACAGGGTGATTTCACCCACGCCACTGCGCGCCAGCGCCTCGGCCGCCCACGAACCGACCCCGCCGATACCGACGATCGCCACATGGGCCTGGCTGAGGCGCTGCAGCCCCTGGTCGCCGTACAGCCGGGCAACGCCGGCGAAGCGTGGATCTTCTGTGCTCATGTTGCTACCCCGAAACCTATACCCCAAAAACCGGCGCGCATTATAGGCCACTGGCCGCTTTGAGCTCCATCGTTAGGAAAGACCCTATTAATACTGCTTTAATGTCCTACCACCTAGATAGAAATGGACCACAATGTCATCACGCAAATTCGGCCTCAACCTGGTGGTGGTCCTGGCCATCGCCGCACTGTTCACCGGGTTCTGGGCGCTGGTCAATCGCCCGGTTTCCGCACCTGCCTGGCCTGAGCAGATCGCCGGTTTCTCGTACTCGCCGTTCCGTCTTGGAGAAAGCCCGCAGAAGGGCCAGTACCCCAGCGACGACGAGATGCGCCAGGACCTGGAGCAGATGAACAAGCTGACCGACAACATCCGCATCTACACCGTCGAAGGCACCCAGGCCGAGATCCCGCGGCTGGCCGAAGAGCTTGGCCTGCGGGTCACCCTAGGCATCTGGATCAGCCCGGACCTGGAGCGCAACGAGCGTGAGATCGCCAAAGCCATCGAACTGGCCAACAGCTCGCGCAGCGTGGTGCGCGTGGTGGTCGGCAACGAAGCGCTGTTCCGCGAAGAGGTTACCCCCGAAGCGCTGATTCAATACCTGGACCGCGTGCGCGCGGCCGTCAAGGTGCCGGTCACCACCAGCGAGCAGTGGCACATCTGGAAAGAACACCCGGAACTGGCCAAGCACGTCGACCTGATCGCCGCGCACATCCTGCCCTACTGGGAATTCGTGCCGATGAAGGATTCGGTGGAGTTCGTCCTCGACCGCGCCCGCGAACTCAAGCAGCAGTTCCCGCGCAAGCCCTTGCTGCTGTCCGAAGTCGGCTGGCCGAGCAATGGCCGTATGCGCGGCGGCGCCGACGCCACCCAGGCCGACCAGGCCATTTACCTGCGTACGTTGGTCAACACCCTCAACCGCCGCGGCTACAACTACTTCGTCATCGAAGCCTACGACCAGCCGTGGAAGGCCAGCGACGAAGGCTCGGTCGGCGCCTACTGGGGCGTGTTCAACGCCGAGCGCCAGCAGAAATTCAACTTCGACGGGCCGGTCGTGGCGATCCCCCAATGGCGCGCCCTGGCGGTCGCCTCGGTGGTGCTGGCGATGATCGCCCTGACCGTGCTGCTGATCGACGGCTCGGCCTTGCGCCAGCGCGGGCGCACCTTCCTGACCTTCATCACCTTCCTCTGCGGGTCGGTGCTGGTGTGGATCGGTTATGACTACAGCCAGCAGTACAGCACCTGGTTCAGCCTGACCGTCGGCGTGTTGCTGGCACTGGGCGCGTTGGGGGTGTTCATCGTGCTGCTGACCGAGGCCCATGAACTGGCGGAGGCGGTGTGGACGCACAAGCGCCGCCGGGAGTTCTTGCCGGTGCAGGGCGACAGCGCCTACCGGCCCAAGGTCTCGGTGCACGTGCCGTGCTACAACGAGCCGCCAGAAATGGTCAAACAGACCCTCGATGCCCTGGCCGCGCTGGACTACCCAGATTACGAAGTGCTGGTGATCGACAACAACACCAAGGACCCGGCCGTGTGGGAGCCGCTCAAGGCTCACTGCGAAAAGCTCGGCGAACGCTTCAAGTTCTTCCACGTGGCGCCGCTGGCCGGCTTCAAAGGGGGGGCGCTGAACTACCTGATCCCGCACACCGCCGCGGATGCCGAAGTGATCGCCGTGATCGACTCGGACTACTGCGTCGACCGCAATTGGCTCAAGCACATGGTGCCGCACTTCGCCGACCCGAAAATCGCCGTGGTGCAGTCGCCGCAAGATTACCGCGACCAGCACGAAAGCGCGTTCAAGAAGCTCTGCTACAGCGAGTACAAGGGCTTCTTCCACATTGGCATGGTCACCCGCAACGACCGTGACGCGATCATCCAGCACGGCACCATGACCATGACCCGGCGCAGCGTGCTCATGGAGCTGGGCTGGGCCGAATGGTGCATCTGCGAGGATGCCGAACTGGGCCTGCGGGTGTTCGAGAAGGGCCTGTCGGCCGCCTACGCCCACAACAGCTATGGCAAGGGCCTGATGCCCGACACCTTCATCGACTTCAAGAAGCAGCGCTTCCGCTGGGCCTACGGCGCCATCCAGATCATCAAGCACCACGCCGCGGCCCTGCTGCGCGGCAAAGGCAGCGAACTGACCCGTGGCCAGCGCTATCACTTCCTGGCCGGCTGGCTGCCGTGGGTCGCCGATGGCATGAACATCTTCTTCACTGTCGGTGCGTTGTTGTGGTCGGCGGCGATGATCATCGTGCCGCACCGGGTCGACCCACCGTTGATGATCTTCGCCATCCCGCCGCTGGCGCTGTTTTTCTTCAAGGTCGGCAAGATCATCTTCCTGTATCGCCGGGCGGTAGGCGTCAACCTCAAGGATGCCTTCGCCGCGGCGCTGGCAGGGCTGGCGCTGTCGCACACCATCGCCAAGGCGGTGCTGTACGGGTTCTTCACCAGCAGCATGCCGTTCATCCGCACGCCGAAGCATGCCGACAGCCATGGTTTGCTGGTGGCGATTGCCGAAGCGCGCGAAGAGCTGTTCATCATGTTGCTGCTGTGGGGGGCGGCGGCGGGTATCTGCCTGGTGCAAGGGTTGCCGAGCTCGGACATGCGCTTCTGGGTGGCCATGTTGCTGGTGCAGTCGCTGCCGTACCTGGCGGCGTTGGTGATGGCGTTTCTGTCGTCACTGCCCAAGCCAAGCGACAAGGGGGTGGAAGCTGAGGCAACCTGAAACCCAATGGGGCCGCGCAGCGGCCCCATTGGCCCGTGCCGATGCCCCTGGTTTGATATAAGATAACGCCCCTCGTTTTTCCGCCTTGCCTTGCCCCGGAGTTCCCCATGACGGCCCCAGCCGAGCTCTCGCCTACCCTTCAACTGGCCTGCGACCTGATCCGCCGCCCCTCGGTCACCCCCGTCGACGCCGACTGCCAGGCGCAGATGATGAACCGCCTGGGCGCCGTGGGCTTCCAGCTCGAACCGATGCGCATCGAGGACGTCGACAACTTCTGGGCGACACACGGCAACCAGGATGGCCCGGTGCTGTGCTTCGCCGGCCACACCGATGTGGTCCCCACCGGCCCGGTGCAGCAGTGGCAACATGAGCCGTTCGAGGCGCTGATCGACGCCGACGGCATGCTCTGTGGCCGTGGCGCCGCCGACATGAAGGGCAGCCTGGCGTCCATGGTGGTTGCCAGCGAGCGCTTCGTGCGTGACTACCCCGACCACCGTGGCCAGGTCGCTTTCCTGATCACCAGTGACGAGGAAGGCCCGGCGCATCATGGCACCAAGGCGGTGGTCGAGCGCCTGAAAGCGCGCAGCCAGCGCCTGGACTGGTGCATCGTCGGCGAGCCATCGAGCACCACCCTGCTCGGTGACGTGGTCAAGAACGGCCGCCGTGGCTCGCTCGGCGCCAAGCTGACCGTACGTGGCAAACAGGGGCATGTGGCCTACCCGCACCTGGCGCGCAACCCGATCCACCTGGCCGCCCCAGCACTGGCGGAACTGGCCGCCGAGCACTGGGACGAAGGCAACGCGTTCTTCCCGCCGACCAGCTTCCAGATCTCCAACCTCAACTCTGGCACTGGCGCCACCAATGTGGTCCCGGGCGATTTGACCGCGCTGTTCAACTTCCGCTTCTCCACCGAGTCGACGGTCGAAGGCCTGCAGGCGCGGGTCTCGGCCATCCTCGACAAGCATGAACTGGACTGGTCGATCGACTGGGCGCTGTCGGGCCTGCCGTTCCTCACCGAACCGGGCGAACTGCTCGATGCCGTGTCGGCGAGCATCAAGGGCGTCACCGGGCGTGACACCCAACCGTCCACCAGTGGCGGCACCTCCGATGGCCGTTTCATCGCCACCATGGGCACCCAGGTGGTCGAACTGGGCCCGGTCAACGCCACCATCCACCAGGTCGACGAACGCATCCTGGCCAGCGACCTCGACCTGCTGACCGAGATTTACTACCAGACCCTGGTCCGGTTGCTCGCCTGATGCTCGCCTGCCCTATTTGCCAGGCGGCCCTGACGCGGCTCGACAACGGTGTGACCTGCCCGGCCGGCCACCGCTTCGATCGCGCTCGCCAGGGTTACCTGAACCTGCTGCCCGTGCAGCACAAGAACAGCCGCGACCCAGGTGACAACCAAGCCATGGTCGAAGCGCGCCGCGACTTCCTCGACGCCGGCCATTACGCCCCGGTGGCCCGCCGCCTGGCGCAGTTGGCCGCCGAGCGCCAGCCCGGCGCCTGGCTCGATATCGGTTGCGGTGAGGGCTACTACACCGCGCAGCTCGCCCAGGCACTGCCCCACGCTGACGGCTACGCCCTGGACATCTCGCGCGAAGCCGTCAAGCGTGCCTGCCGGCGTGATCCCTCGGTCACCTGGATGGTCGCCAGCATGGCCCGTGTGCCGCTGGCCGATGCCAGCTGCCAGTTCATCGCCAGCGTGTTCAGCCCGCTGGACTGGGCCGAGGCCAAGCGCCTGCTCAGCCCGGGCGGCGGCCTGATGCGGGTGGGCCCGACCAGCGGCCACCTGATGGAACTGCGCGAGGTGCTCTACGATGAAGTACGCCCCTACGCCGACGACAAGCACCTGGCCCTGGTCCCGGAGGGCATGGTCCACGCCCACAGTGAAACCCTCGAGTTCCGCCTGAGCCTGGCAGCCCCCAAGGCCCGCGCCGACCTGCTGGCCATGACCCCGCACGGCTGGCGCGCCAGCGCCGAGAAACGCGCACGGGTGATCGACCAGCCCGAGCCGTTCGAGGTCACGGTTTCCATGCGTTATGACTATTTCGTGCGCCAAGACTGAGCACACCCGGAGCCCTTATGCGCCAACCTGATATCGAGATCTACCTGAAGGACGCCGACGTCGACCACAAGCAGATTGCCCAGTGGCTCGGCGAAGCGATCGGCCCTTGCAGCGACTGGCAACAAAAAGGCCAGACCTTCAAATGCACAGCCGGTAACATTCCGGTCACCTGGTTACCCAAAGCTGTAGGGAAATGGAACAGCTTGTACCTGCAAAGTGACCACACCCCGTGGGACGATGACATCGCCTGCGCCCGCGCCGCATTCGCCGCACTCGGCGTCGAGGTGCGCTGCGCACCGGGTGGTTGGGTCGAGGAAGATGGTGAAGAAGATGCCGACCGCTGGGTCCGCATCAGCGCCGACGGTGAAGAGGAAATCACCTGGCGCACATGAATGCTCAGCATTCTTTGTGGGAGCCGGCTTGCCGGCGATGCAGCCACCGCGGCAAATGGCACCGGCTTCGCCGGTGATCGCCGGCAAGCCAGCTCCTACAGCTTGAGAACCTCAGGAGGCTCAGAGCCCGACGACATCCTCGGCTTGCAGGCCTTTCTGGCCCTGCACGCAGGAGTACTCAACCCGCTGCCCTTCGACCAGGGTACGATGCCCCTCACCGCGGATCGCCCGATAGTGGACGAACACATCCGCACCACCTTCGCGCTGAATGAAGCCAAAGCCTTTGGCATCGTTGAACCACTTTACATTCCCAGTCTCACGAGACGACATCTGAACTACTCCGGATTTTTATTGTGAAGATCGCCTTGTAGACACAGGGTGTCCTCCCCGTGCCGACGCCGCTTGCCGAAATATCCTGCAAGTGGCAGGCCGAGTATATGACACAGAACAAATAATTTTCATGACCGCCGCGCCATTTGCAGCTTTTTGCTGAACTTACGCAGATACGGCAGACTAACTGATTGCACACTCACTAAAAATCACACCCAGGGCACTCACCCCATGACCCGTTCCCCCCTGCGCCGCCTGATCTTCGGCGCTCTGCGTCGCCTGTTGTACCTGTGGGTGCGCTCCGAGACCATCAACCAGTCCGCCATGAGCCTGCAGCTCGACCGCAGCCGCCCGGTGTTCTATGCCCTGCCCTCGCCGTCGCTCACCGACCTGGCCGTGCTCGACCACGAGTGCACCAAGGCGGGGCTGCCGCGCCCGGTGCTGCCGGTGGCTGTCGGCACGCTGCACGAACCTGCCGGGTTCTTCTACCTCACCCCCGACCCGGACTGGCTCGGCCGCCACGACAAGCGCGGCGCCCCACCGACCCTGGAGCGGGTGATCGCCGCCGTCAGCCAGCATGCCGAAGAAGACGCGCAGATCATCCCGGTCAGTGTGTTCTGGGGCCAGACCCCGGCCAGCGAGTCCAGCCCCTGGAAGCTGTTGTTCGCGGACAGCTGGGCGGTCACCGGGCGCCTGCGCCGGTTGCTGACCATCCTGATCCTCGGGCGCAAGACCCGTGTGCAGTTCTCCGCGCCCATCCACGTGCGCGAGCTGGTGCAGCACAACAAAGGCCATGAACGCACGGTGCGCATGGCCCAGCGCCTGATGCGCGTGCATTTCCGCAACCTCAAGAGCGCGGTGATAGGCCCGGACATCTCGCACCGGCGCAACCTGGTCAAAGGCCTGGTGCATGCGCCGATGGTGCGCCAGGCGATCAGCGACGAAGCGCAACGGGAGAACATCCCCCTGGCCAAGGCGGAGGCGCAAGCCCTGCGCTACGGCAACGAGATCGCCTCGGACTACACCTACACCGCCATCCGCTTCCTCGAAGTGGTGCTCAGCTGGTTCTGGAACAAGATCTACGACGGTATCAAGGTCAACCATATCGAGCAGGTGCAAGGCATCGCGCCAGGCCACGAAGTGATCTACGTGCCCTGCCACCGCAGCCACATCGACTACCTGCTGCTGTCTTACCTGCTGTTTCGCAACGGCCTGACGCCGCCACACATCGCCGCCGGCATCAACCTCAACATGCCGGTGATCGGCGGTCTGCTGCGCCGTGGTGGCGCCTTCTTCATGCGCCGCACGTTCAAGGGCAACCCGCTGTACACCGCGGTGTTCAACGAATACCTGCACACCCTGTTCACCAAGGGGTTTCCGGTCGAGTACTTCGTCGAGGGCGGGCGCTCGCGCACCGGGCGCATGCTGCAACCGCGCACCGGGATGCTGGCCATCACCTTGCGCAGCTTCCTGCGTTCATCGCGCACGCCGATCGTCTTCGTACCGGTGTACATCGGCTACGAACGGGTACTCGAAGGCCGTACCTACCTGGGTGAACTGCGCGGGGCGAGCAAGAAGAAGGAGTCGATCTTCGACATCTTCAAGGTCATCGGTGCGCTGAAGCAGCGTTTCGGCCAGGTTTACGTCAACTTCGGCGAACCGATCCGCCTGGCGGGCTTCCTCGACCAGCAGCAACCCGGCTGGCGCGAGCAGGACCTGGGCCCGCAGTTCCGCCCGGCCTGGCTCAACGAAACCACCACCCGCCTGGGCGAAACCGTAGCCCGTCACCTCAACGAGGCCGCGGCCGTCAACCCGGTCAACCTGGTGGCCCTGGCGCTGCTGTCCACCAGCCGCCTGGCCCTGGACGAAAGCGCCCTGACCCGCGTGCTCGACCTGTACCTGGCGTTGCTGCGCAAGGTGCCCTACTCCGAGCACACCACCCTGCCAGGGGGTGACGGCCAGGCACTGATCGAACACGTCAGGGGCATGGACCTGCTGTCCGAGCAGAAGGATGCCCTTGGCCGCATCCTGTACCTGGACGAAGCCAACGCGGTGCTGATGACCTACTACCGCAACAACGTGCTGCACATCTTTGCCTTGCCGGCGTTGCTGGCGAGCTTCTTCCACAGCAGCTCGCGCATGAGCCGCGAACTGCTCGGCCAGTACGTCCATGCGCTGTACCCGTACCTGCAGGCCGAACTGTTCCTGCGCTGGGCGCCCGAACAGCTGGACGAGGTCATCGACCAATGGCTGGCGGCGCTGGTCGAACAGGGCCTGTTGCGCCGGGAAAACGACCTGTACATCCGCCCCGCGCCGAGTTCGCGCCCGTTCGTCCTGCTGACCCTGCTGGCCCGCACCATCACCCAGACCCTGCAGCGCTTCTACATGGCCACCTCGCTGCTGCTCAACAGCGGCCAGCACACGCTCAGCGCCGAAGAGCTGGAAGACCTCTGCGTGATGATGGCCCAGCGCCTGTCGATCCTGCATGGCCTCAACGCTCCGGAGTTCTTCGACAAGACCCTGTTCCGCCACTTCATCCAGACACTGATCGAGCAAGGCGTGCTGCGCCCGGATGGCAACGGCAAGCTGGGCTACCACGACAAGCTGGGTGAACTTGCCGAAGGCGCGGCCAAGCGCGTGCTGTCGGCCGAGCTGCGGCTGTCGATCCGCCAGGTAGCACTGCACCGCGAAGACTCACTGGAAACTTCAGCCCTCTGAAGCTTCATCTGCGGGGAAAATCCGCTAAAGTCCGTGGGGTTGGCCACAAGCCAGCCCCAAGGACAATGGAGATTCCATGAAAAAGCTCGTAATGCTGTGTTGCGCATCCCTGCTCGCGGCCTGTTCCAGCCACACCCCGTCCACCCAGGCCAGCCTGGATGGCGAAGTCTTCTACCTGCAGCGCATCGCCCTGCCGCCCGCCGCCACCCTCAACGTGGAATTGCAGGACGTGTCGCTGATGGACGCGCCCGCCGTGACCCTGGCGCGCCAGGCCGGCCCGGTCAAAGGCAACGTGCCACTGCCGTTCCACCTCACGTATGACCCTGCCCAGATCAAGCCCGGCCACCGCTACGCGGTCAGCGCGCGCATCGAGTTGAATGGCAAGTTGCTGTTCATCAACATCGAACACCACGGCGTCACGCTCGATGGCAGCGACACGCAGCCGGTGCGGATCAAAGTCGATCCCGTGCGTTGATACCCGCCTACTTCTGTTGATAAGGAAAGCTTCATGATTCGCTCCTCCCTGCGCTTCACTGCCCTGTGCACCGGCCTGCTGCTGTCGGCCAGCGCCCTGGCCCTGTCGCTGGGCGACCTGACCCAGAAGGACGCCACCGGCGGCCTGAAAGACGCCCTCACTCAAGGTGCGCAGGTCGCTGTCAAACAGCTGAGCACCCCTGGCGGTTTCAGCAACAACCCGGACGTGCGCATCGAACTGCCGGGCAACCTCGGCAAGGCCGCCAAGGCCATGAAGATGTTCGGCAAAGGTGACCAAGTCACAGCCTTGGAAGACAGCATGAACAAAGCCGCCGAAGCGGCGGTGCCGCAAGCCCAGGCAATCCTGGTGGATGCGGTGAAGAACATGAGCGTGACTGATGCCAAGGGTATCCTCAGCGGTGGCGATGATTCGGCTACCCAGTACCTGAACAAGAGCAGCCGCGAGCAGATCCGCGCCAAGTTCCTGCCGATCGTCAAGGCGGCGACCGACAAGGTCGGCGTGGTTCAGCAATACAACAGCTTTGCCGGCCAGGCTTCGGCGCTGGGGTTGGGCAACGCGAAGAGCGCCAATGTCGAGAGCTATGTGACCGAAAAGGCGCTGGACGGCCTGTTCGAAATGATCGCCAAGCAGGAGCAGAGCATTCGCCAGAACCCGGCGCAGGCGGCTACCAGCCTGGCCAAGAAGGTCTTCGGCGCCCTTTGATGGCCAAGGGGGCTGCTGTGCAGCCCCCTGCGGTCTTCAGCCTTTTCTGACCCTGAACCACGCCGCGTACAGCGCCGGCAGGAACAGCAGCGTCAACGCGGTCGCGACAATCAAACCGCCCATGATTGCCACCGCCATCGGCCCGTAGAACACGCTGCGTGACAGCGGAATCATCGCCAGCACCGCGGCCAGCGCCGTCAGCACGATCGGCCGGAAGCGCCGCACCGTGGCCTCGATGATCGCCTGCCAACGGTCCATCCCTGAAGCGATGTCCTGTTCGATCTGGTCCACCAGGATCACCGAGTTGCGCATGATCATCCCCGCCAGGGCGATGGTGCCCAGCATGGCGACGAAGCCGAACGGCTGGCGGAACACCAGCAGGAACAGGGTCACGCCGATCAGCCCCAGAGGCGCGGTGAGGAACACCATTACCGTGCGCGAGAAGCTGCGCAGCTGAATCATCAGCAAGCTCAACACCACCACGATGAACAGCGGCATGCCGGCATTCACCGACTTCTGCCCGCGCTCGGAATCCTCCACGGTGCCGCCCACCTCCAGCAGGTAGCCGTCCGGCAGTTTGGCCTTGATCTCGCTAAGGGTCGGCTCGATCTGTCGCACCAGGGTCGCCGGCTGTTCCTTGTCGTAGATGTCGGCGCGCACGGTGACCGTCGGCAGCCGGTTGCGGTGCCAGATGATGCCTTCCTCGAAGCCGTATTCCAGGGTCGCTACCTGCGACAGCGCCACACTCTGGCCGTTGTCGGTGGGCAGCGCCAGGCTGCCGAGGTTGCCCAGTTCGCCGCGTTCCTGCTGCGTACCGCGCAGGAGGATCTCGATCAGTTCGTTGTCCTCGCGGTACTGGCTGACCGTGGTGCCAGTCAGCGAACTTCGCAGGAAGCTCGACAGGTGGGCAGTGCTGACGCCAAGGGCGCGCGCACGGTCCTGGTCAATCGACAGGAACACCGCCTTGCTCGGTTCTTCCCAATCCAGGTGCACATTCACAACGTGCGGGTTCTCGCGCACCTTGTCCGCCACTTCACGGGCCAGGGCGCGGGCCTTTTCGATATGCTCGCCGGTCACCCGGAACTGCACCGGGTAACCCACGGGCGGGCCGTTCTCCAGGCGGGTGACGCGGGCGCGCAGGTCGGGAAACTGCTGGTCCACAGTATCGATCAGCCAACTGCGCAGGCGTTCGCGGTCTTCCATCGACTTGGCCAGCACCACGAACTGGGCAAAGCTGGCGGCAGGCAACTGCTGGTCCAGGGGCAAATAGAAGCGGGGCGAGCCGGTGCCAACATAGGCCACGTAGTTGTCGATGCCGTCCTGCTGCTTGAGCAGTGCCTCCAATTGCTTGACCCGCTCGGCGGTGTTGGCCAGCGATGCGCCTTCGGCCAATTTCAGGTCGACCATCAGCTCCGGGCGCCCAGAGGCTGGGAAGAACTGCTGGGGCACGAAGCGGAACAGCAGGATGCTGCCGACGAAGGCGGCGATGGTCAGCAGGATAACCGTCTTGCGCCGCCGCACGCACCACTCCACCACGCGTCGCACACGTTGGTAGAACGGCGTGGCATACGGGTCGGGCGCCTGCCCGTCGCTGCCGTGACGGGCCGCATGCAGCTTGGCCAGGTCCGGCAGCAGTCGCTCCCCCAGATAAGGGACGAACACCACCGCCGCGACCCACGAGGTCAGCAGCGCGATGGTCACAACCTGGAAAATCGAACGGGTGTACTCCCCCGTGCTCGACGCCGCCGTGGCAATCGGCAGGAAGCCGGCAGCCGTGATCAAGGTGCCGGTGAGCATCGGGAACGCCGTGCTGGTCCAGGCGTAGCTTGCCGCCTTGAGTCGGTCGAAACCCTGCTCCATCTTGATCGCCATCATTTCCACGGCAATGATTGCGTCGTCCACCAGCAGGCCCAGGGCCAGCACCAGTGCACCGAGCGAGATCTTGTGCAGGCCGATGCCGAAGTAGTGCATGGCGGCGAAGGTCATGGCCAACACCAGCGGGATGGCCAGCGCCACCACCAGGCCAGTGCGCAGGCCCAGCGTGAAGAAACTCACCAGCAGCACGATGATCAGCGCTTCGACCAGCACCTGGACGAACTCACCAACCCCCGCCTTTACCGCTGCCGGCTGGTCGGAGACCTTGCGCAACTCCATACCGGCTGGAAGGTTGTGCGCCAGGCGCTCGAACTCGCCTTCCAGGGCCTTGCCCAGCACCAGGATATCGCCGCCGTCTTTCATCGAAACCGCCAGGCCGATGGCGTCCTCGCCCATGAAGCGCATGCGCGGCGCGGGTGGGTCGTTAAAGCCACGGTGCACCTCGGCGACATCACCGATACGGAAGGTACGGTCACCGACCCGGATGGGGAACTGGCGGATCTGCTCGACACTGTCGAACTGCCCGCTGACCCGCAGTTGCAGGCGCTCGCTGGGGGTTTCGAAGAAGCCGGCGGTGCTCACCGCGTTCTGCTCACTCAGGGCTTGTTGCACGGCCTGCAGCGGCACACCCAGCGTGGCCAGCTTGAGGTTGGACAGCTCGATCCAGATTTTCTCGTCCTGCAGGCCGACCAGTTCGACCTTGCCCACGTCCTTGACCCGTTGCAGCTGGATCTGGATACGGTCGGCGTAGTCCTTGAGGACCGCGTAGTCGAAGCCGGCGCCGGTGAGTGCATAGATATTGCCGAAGGTGGTACCGAACTCATCGTTGAAGAACGGGCCCTGGATCTCCGGTGGCAAGGTGTGGCGAATGTCCGCGACCTTCTTGCGGATCTGGTACCACAGTTCGGGGATGTCCTTGGAGTGCAGGGAGTCGCGGGCCATGAAGGTGACCTGCGATTCGCCGGGGCGCGAGAACGAGACGATCTTCTCGTACTCGCCGGTTTCCATCAGCTTCTTCTCGATGCGTTCGGTGACCTGGCGCGACACTTCCTCGGCCGTGGCCCCCGGCCACAGGGTGCGGATGACCATGGCCTTGAAGGTAAAGGGCGGGTCTTCGCTCTGGCCGAGCTTGGTGTAGGACATGGCGCCAATGGCAGCCAGCAGGATCATCAGGAACAGTACGATCTGGCGATTGCGCAGCGCCCAGGCGGAAAGGTTGAAACCCATCGGGACTTACTCCTTGGCCGTCAGGTTCACCACACGGTTGGTGCGATCCACAGGCCGCACCTCCTGCCCTTCGCGCAGCACATGGCCGCCGGCAGCGACCACCCAGTCGCCAGGGTCGAGGCCCTCGAGCACGGGCACGCTGTCGGTGCCATAAGGCCCCAGGCGCACCGCCGCCCGCTCCAGGCGACGGTCCTGGTTCACCCGCCAGACATAAGCCTGGCCGTTCTCCGCGGTGACTGCCGACAGCGGCACTGCCAGCGGGATCAACCCATCATGGGCGATGAACACCCGTGCGCTCTGGCCGATGTCTGCCGGCACCTTGGCCGACGTGAAGGCGATGCGCGCGGCGAAGGTGCGCGAGCGCGGGTCGGCAGCCGGCGACAGCTCGCGGATGCGGCCCGGGAAGCGCTCGTTGCCATGCGACCACAGCTCGACGCTGACCTCCTGGCCCACGGCGAAGCGGGCGAATTGCTGCTCCGGCAGGCCGATCACGACTTCCCGCTCACCGTCGGCGGCCAGGGTGAACACCGTCTGCCCGGCAGCCACCACCTGGCCGACTTCGACCTGGCGCTTGGCGATGACCCCGGCCTGCGGCGCTCGCAGCACCGCGTAATCGGCCTGGTTGCCGGCCACGTCGAATTCGGCCTTGGCCTGCTTCAGGCGCGCCAGCCCGGCACGGTAGAGGTTCTCGGCATTGTCGTAGAGGGAGTGGCTTACCATTTGCCGGTCTAGCAGCTTCTGGTAGCGGTCACGCTCGGCGCGCACCAGCGCCAGGTTGGCCTCGGCGGCAGCCAGTTGCGCCCGATTGGCCTCCAGTTGCAGGCGCACGTCCTGGGGGTCGAGTTCGGCCAGCGGCTGTTCGGCCTTGACCCGCTGCCCTTCCTCGACCAGGCGCTTGCTGACTTTGCCAGCGATGCGGAACGCCAGCTCCGGCTCCAGGCGCGCGCGCACCTCGCCCGGGTAGCTGTCGGCGGCGGCGGCGGCCGGCTGCGGCTGAATCACCAGCGCCGGGCGAGGCGCCGCCGGGGCGGTGGCTTCCTGACCGCAGGCCACCAGGAACAGCACGGCGGCGGCAGGCAGGGCGAGGGACAAGGCATGACGCAACATGATGAATCCTTTCGCGACGAGCGCATCGAATATTTATACTGGCGAGTATATTAAGTCAGGGAACCGAAGCCGGGAAGCCAGCGTCGGAAAGAAAATCAATATTAACGATGGGGCATTCCCTGAAGCCGGATGGCAGCCGAGCCGGTAAGATGGGCGCCCCTTGAACCAGATGCGGACTCCAATGCCCAACGACGCACCCATCGGCCCAGGTCGCCCCAAGGACCTGGCCAAGCGCGAGGCGATCCTCGAAGCGGCCAAGACGCTGTTCCTTAGCCTTGGCTATGCCAACACCAGCATGGATGCGGTCGCTGCGGCGGCAGGTGTTTCAAAACTGACGGTGTACAGCCACTTCACCGACAAGCAGACGCTGTTCGGCTCGGCGGTCATGGCGACCTGCCAGAACCAGTTGCCCGACCTGATGTTCGAGTACCCCGAGGGCGCGCCCGTCGAAGACGTGCTGCTGAATATCGCCCGCGGGTTCCAGGCGCTGATCAGCAGTGATGAAGCCGTCAAGTTGAGCCGCCTGATCATGGCGCTGGGCAGCCAGGACCCGGGCTTTGGCGAGTTCTTCTACGAGGCAGGGCCCAAGCGGGTGCTGGCGGGCATGGAAGCGCTGCTGCGCGGGGTGGCCGAACGCGGCTTGCTGCGCATCGACAACCCGCTGCACGCGGCCGAGCACTTCTTCTGCCTGGTCAAAGGGGCGCCGGATTATCGCTTGCTGCTGGGGTGTGCGGGGCCGCTGGAGGGGGATGAGGCCGAGGCGCACGTGCGCGAGGTGGTGGGGGTGTTCATTCGGGCGTTCAAGCCCTGAGACTTGATATCGCCTGCCATGGGCTCTTCGCGGGCAAGCCCGCGAAGAGCCCAATACAGGTTGAATCAGGCCTTCAAGGCTTTTTTCGGGTAAATGTCATAGCGGCTCGATTTGCCTTCCAGGCTATGGCTGGGCTTGGGCCCCTCGATGATCGGCGCCTTGCGCGGCCGTTTCACCACGACCCGGTGACTGGCCAGCGCCAATGCGGCTTCCAGCAATGCCGGCGCGTCCAGGTCATCACCGACCAACGGGCGGAACACGCGCATTTCCTTCTTCACCAATGCGCTCTTGTCGCGATGAGGGAACATCGGGTCGAGGTAGATCACCTGTGGCGGCTCGCCTTCCCAGGCGCGCATGCATTCGATGGCGTTGCCATTGAGCAGGCGCATGCGGCCGACAATCGGCCCCACCTCTTGGTCAGCGCTGGCCCGTGTCAGGCCATCCTCAAGCAACGCCGCAATCAGCGGCTGGCGCTCGATCAGGGTCATCTGGCAACCCAGGCTGGCCAGCACGAACGCGTCCTTGCCCAGACCTGCCGTGGCATCCAGCACTTGCGGCCGCACGCCCTGAGCAATGCCCACCGCCTTGGCGATCATCTGCCCGTTGCCGCCACCAAACTGGCGCCGATGCGCCGCCTGGCCCTCGACGAAGTCGACCCGCACCGGCCCCGGCGCCTGCGGCCCGAGCTGCTGGATCTGCAAGCCGTCGGCGCCGACCTGCACGGCAAATGCGGCGGCTTCATCTTCCAACGGCAATCCCAGGCGCTCGGCCCAGACGGCAGCCTGCGCCGCATATTCCGGCGCCAGCGCCTCGACTCTCAGACCTGCGCCCAGCTCTTGCTCTTCCATCACAACCCGCACTCGAAAAAATTGAAGACGCCCTTAGGCTCTGTATGAAAAGCCTTGAGACGAAGGTCAGGCAAGGCGAAAACAGCCGAGGAAGCAGAGTTTACGGGTTGTAAATGAGCATTCCGAGGCTGTTTTTCAACGCAGCATCACCGAGTATCAAGGCTTTTCGTACAGAGCCTAATGAATCACCGGCCACGGCCGATATAGGCAATATCCCGCTATTCTGCCAGAGCACAACGCGCGCGACTGCCATGACAGATACTCTTCCCATCGGCTTGACCTACCTGTCGCCTGTCGGCAACTACGGTCGGCAGAATACCCAGGCACTCGGGGGCGTCAGCCACCTGTGGCAGGATTTCTTCGCCCGCGCCATGGCCGAGCAGCAAGCAGAAGCGCCCGACAGTGTCAGCCAGGCGCTGGTGCAGTACGACCCGGACAGCGGCGAGCCGATTGGCGGGGCCAAGGCCCTGGCGCTGATCGATGCCCAGCGTGCCTGCCCTGTACATGACACCATTGTCGCCCCGCCAGAGCCCTTGTTCCTGCCCAAGGCCGAACTTGAAGCCAGCTTGCTGGAACCGGCCGCCGAGCCTTTCAGCACAGCCGAGATGATTCAGCAACAGCGCCAGCTCGACATCAGCAACACCTGGCTGCGCCCGGTGGTCATGAGCCAGGGCCAGGCCCTGGGCGAACCTGGCCCGGCACCCTCCCCGCGCCCGCTGCACCTGCCCATCGCCGAATTTGACATGAACCTGCTCGACCCCGCGCCAGAGCCATTCGACGACGCGACCCTGGCCAAGCAACAGAACGACCTGGAATTCGACATGCACTGGGCGCGCCCGGTGGTATTGAACAACGTCCGCGTCCACGCCTGAGGTCAGCGGCAGATCTGCCACAGCCCCATGTCCAGGTGAAAGTGGTTGCGGTGCGCCGCATTGTAATCCGGGCCCAATACTGTACTGAAACTTTCGCAGGCAGCCTGCTGGACTTCGCGCAGGAACGCCGCCTTCTGCCCGCCCGCCTGCCAGTCCCGCGCCAGCACGATGCGCTGGCCGTCCTGCAGGCGAAAGCCACTGATGTCCAGTGCGTTGGCCGTGGCATGCTGGCTCAGCCGGCCCTGCTTGCGGTGATAGACGTTGCGGCAGGCGAAACTGCCCAGGTGCTCGACCTGCGCCACGGGCTGGCCAAACACCCGCTGCGCCGCCGGTTGCAGCCCATGCTGCTCGAACAGCGCGTAAGCGACCGCCAACGGGCAGCTGGCCAGGAAGCTGCTGCTCAAGCGCGCATCACCTCGCTCGATGCGCCACACGTTTTGCAATGGGCATAGGGCCGACGCGGGGCTGTCGGCTTGTGCCCTGAAACGCAACTGGCTGGCCGCCAGCGCCTGTCGACACAAAGCGGGGTCATCGCGCAGACGCGCCAGTTTATAAGGGGTCAGCCAGTTCGGCGGCTGGCGCACATCCAACACGGCCCATGGGTTCCAGGCGGCCGGCAGGCGCCAGCCCAGCTGCCACACCAGGCCCGCGACCAACAGCAGGCCGCACAGCAGCGCCAGTGCGCGCACAGGGCCTCAGCGGCGGAACAGGTCGTTGAGCTGGGCAAACGGCAAGGCCTGCTCGCCGTAGCTGAACGTGCCCTGGTCGCGAATCTCCAGCGCCGCGTGCTGAAGCGCCCCCAGCGCCGCACGGGCCAACGAAGAGCCCACGCTGATGCGGCGCACGCCCAGGTCCTGCAGCTGGTTCACGCTCAACGGCACGCCTGCCAGCCCCATCAGCACATTGACCGGTTTCGGCGCCACGGCCTGCACGACCGCGCGAACCTCGTCGACGCTGCGCAAGCCCGGCGCGTAAAGCACATCGGCGCCCGCCTCGGCGTAAGCCTGCAGCCGCAGGATGGTGTCATCCAGGTCCATGCGCCCGTGCAGCAGGTTCTCCGCGCGGGCGCAGAGGGTGAAGGGGAATGGCAGGCTGCGCGCCGCCTGCACCGCAGCCCTTACACGCTCCACGGCCAGGCCGAAGTCATAGATCGGCGCATCGCTGCGGCCGCTGGCATCCTCGATCGAGCCGCCCACCAGCCCCGCCTCGGCGGCACGCAGAATGGTCTGCGCACAGTCATCGGGCAGGTCGCCAAAGCCGTTTTCCAGGTCGGCAGCGACCGGCAAGGCCGTGGCATCCACGATCAACCCGGCGTTGTCCAGGGTCTCGTCCAGGCTCAAGGCCCCTTCGGCATCCGGCCGCCCCAGGCTGAAGGCCAGGCCTGCACTGGTGGTGGCCAGCGCCTCGAAGCCCAGGCTGGCCAACAGCTTGGCGGAGCCGGCATCCCAGGGGTTGGGGATGACGAAGGCGCCATCGCGCTCGTGCAGCGCCTTGAACGCTTCGGCACGCAGGGTTTGTACATCCATGGTCACAACCTCCGGATGGTCGGGGAATGGTCAGAGTAGTCCCAGTTGTTCGACCTCAGGGGCGCGTGGCAATTCCGGCAAAGCTGGCAAGCCTGGCAGGCGCGCCATCAGCCGCTGGTGAAAGCGCTGGGCCAGCGCGGCGGCCAGGCGGTTGTCCGAAGTGTGCAGGAACACGTAGGGACTACGCCCTTCCTCGATCCAGCTGGCGACCTTTTCCACCCAGGGCGAGAGGAAGGGTTCGTTGGCATCGAGCACGGGGTGGCCGATAAACCGCACCTGCGGGTGCTGACTGAAGGCTGCGGGGCGCGGCGGCACCTTGGGTTTCTTGGCCTGAGCGTCGAGCACCGCGGCATCGCGCGAGGTGCAGCTGAACAGCGCACGCGGGTCCAGGCAGATGCGCTCCACACCGCGCTCACGCAACAGGCGGTTGAGCAGGCGCTCTTCCTCGCCCTTGGCGAAGAACGCCTGGTTGCGCACTTCGACGGCCACCGGCACGCCGACCTCATCGAGAAACTGGCCCAACTCCGCCAAGCGTGACGGGCCGAACTGGGCCGGCAGTTGCAGCCAGTAAGGCGAGACGCGCTGGCCAAGCGGCGCCATCAACCGCGTAAAGTCGCAGGCCGCTTCGAATCGCTCACGTAAATCACCCTCGTGGCTGACATCACCAGGAAACTTGGCGGTGAAGCGAAAGTGCGCAGGCATCACCTGCGCCCAGCGCCCGACCGTGCTGGGCGCGGGGCGTGCATAGAACGTGGTATTGCCCTCGACCGCGTTGAACACCTGGCTGTACAGCCCCAGGTAGTCGCGGGTCGTGGCATCAGCGGGGTACAGGTAGTCGCGCCAGGCGTTTTCGCTCCACGACGGACAGCCGAGAAAATAAGGCAGGGGGGATGGGCTCATCCCTCAAATGTACAGGTCGAGCCCCAGTACTTCCATGTCCCATTCGGTAAAACCGGCGGTGCTGAGGTAACTGGCCAGCGCGGTTGCGGTGCGCCGGTCGCGGGCACGGGGGAAGACCAGGTCCTGCTGGCGGGCCGGCAGGCCACCGGGGCGGCGCCGTGGTGCCGCTTCCTGGGCAACCTCGCCCTCTTCGACCAGCTCGGCATCGTCGATGGCTTCATCGCGCACCGCCGCTTTGCGCGATGTGCGCTTGACCGGGTAGGACTGCGGTGAGAAACCGTCGATACGCATGATGAGCACTCAGGACCAATGATGGCAATTTAGCAGCATCAGAGTTCCGTCGCTAATGCTCGAGTGATAACTGGACCACAGTTTGCGCGAAAGGTTTTATCGACAACCGCGATAACCGACGAACAGCGGTCAGCGCGCCTTGGGCGTCGCTACATTATCGCGCAAGTAAACCGGTTGCGCCTGTTCGGCGACGATCGCCTCGCCGCGTGCCCAGGCGAAGCGGGCCAGGCTGAGGATATCCAGCGCATTCGGCAGCGCCGCCGGGTTGCAGGCACTGGCTTGCACCGCCAAACGCTCGGCGTAACCCCAGCCGGTACCCGCGCCGTACCAGTCGCCGCTGCTGCCGTCAGGCAATGCCACACGCTCGGGTGGCAGCACCGCTTCCAGGCCTTGCAGGCGCATCTCGCCCTCTACCGCTTTGTAGCAACCCCAGTACACCTCATCCATGCGCGCATCGATGGCAGCCGCCACTTGCTCGGTGCCATGTTCGCGCAACGCGCCCTGTGCCAGGGCAGCCAGGTTGGACACCGGCAGCACCGGGCGCTCCAAGGCAAACGCCAGCCCCTGCACCACGCCGATGGCAATGCGCACACCGGTGAAGGCGCCCGGGCCACGGCCGAAGGCGATGGCATCGAGGGCGTTCAGGGCCACACCGGAATCGCCCAGCAGCTGCTTGATCATCGGCAGCAGCTTCTGCGCGTGCATGCGCGGGATCACCTCGTAATGGCTGGTTACCTTGCCATCATGCAGCAGCGCGACGGAACAGGCTTCGGTGGCGGTATCCAGGGCCAGCAGGGTGGTCATCGAACGGGTATCCAGGTGCAAGTGAAAAGAGCGGCAGTATAAACGACAACGGCCCGCAAGCGGGCCGTCGTGACGCACGGTGATGGATCAGCTCAAGGCTGCCAGCACCTTGGCGGTGATGGCATCGACCGAACCGACACCTTCGATGTGGCTGTACTTCGGTTTGCCAGCGTTGGCGGCCGACAGCTTCTGGTAGAAGTCCACCAGCGGCTTGGTCTGGGTGTGGTAGACCGACAGGCGATGACGCACGGTTTCTTCCTTGTCGTCGTCGCGCTGGATCAAGTCTTCGCCAGTGACGTCGTCCTTACCTTCCACTTTCGGCGGGTTGTACTGAATGTGGTAGGTGCGGCCCGAGGCCAGGTGCACGCGGCGGCCAGCCATGCGGCCGACGATCTCTTCGTCGTCGACGGCGATTTCGACCACGGCATCGATGTCGACACCGGCAGCGACCATGGCTTCAGCTTGCGGGATGGTACGCGGGAAACCGTCGAACAGGCAGCCGTTGGCGCAATCTGGCTGGGCGATGCGCTCCTTGACCAGGCCGATGATCAGCTCGTCGGAAACCAGCTGGCCGGCATCCATGACTTTCTTGAGCTCCAGGCCCAGCGGGGTACCGGCTTTAACGGCGGCACGCAGCATGTCACCGGTGGAGATCTGTGGAATACCGAACTTTTCGGTGATGAACTTTGCCTGAGTACCTTTACCGGCCCCGGGAGCTCCCAGCAGAATTACGCGCATCTCGTGCTCCTCAAATTTTTTTATGAAATTCAATGGATTCGGCAACCAGGGCCAAGTCCGGAATATCGGGTATGACCATAAATCGGTCAGAAGGCTGCTCAAGATACACAGCGCCCGTCAGCCAGACAAGCGTCCCAAAGTTACAGGAATGTGCCGTTCGCGACCTGGGTTGCAGGTGGTTGCGCCCAGCGCAACCACCCACTGCGCCCTGCCCTGGCCAGTGCAGTGCCCCCGGGGGCGGGCACCGTGGCCTGGCCTCAGCCGGTATTGCGCAGGCCTGCGGCAATGCCGGCCACGGTCACCAGCAAGGCCTGCTCCAATGGGCTGTCCAGAGCGGCTTCGCGGCTGCGCGAACGCGCCAGCAGCTCGGCCTGCAGACGATGCAGCGGGTCCAGGTAGGTGTTGCGCAGGCTGATGAATTCCAAGGTTTCCGGGCTGTGCGCCAGTAGCACCGGCTGCCCGGTCAGGCCCAGCACCACCTGGCACGACTGCGACAATAGGTCGCGCAGATGCGCACCTAAAGGAAGCAAGTGCGGTTGCACCAGACGTTCGTCGTAGGCCTCGGCAATTTGCGCGTCGGCTTTGGCCAGGACCATCTCCAGCATGTCGATGCGGGTACGGAAGAACGGCCACTGCTCGCGCATCTGTGCCAACAGCTCACCCTGCCCCCGCGCCAGGGCATTGCTCAAGGCGGTTTCCCAGCCCAGCCAGGCCGGCAGCATCAGGCGGGTCTGGGTCCAGCCGAAGATCCACGGGATCGCCCGCAGGCTTTCGATACCGCCGGCGCGGCGCTTGGCCGGGCGGCTGCCCAGCGGCAGGCGTCCCAGTTCCTGCTCAGGGGTAGACTGGCGGAAGTACTCGACGAAATCCGGGTTCTCCCTTACCACACCGCGGTAGGCCCTGACCCCATCGGCAGCCAACTGATCCATCACTGCGCGCCAAGCCGGCTCTGGTGGTGGTGGTGGCAGCAAGGTCGCCTCCAGCACCGCAGCCAGATAAAGGTTGAGGTTCTGCTCGGCGATGCCCGGCAAGCCGAACTTGAAGCGGATCATCTCGCCCTGCTCGGTGGTACGGAAACGCCCCGCCACCGAGCCCGGCGGCTGCGACAGGATCGCCGCATGGGCCGGGCCGCCGCCACGGCCGACCGTGCCGCCACGGCCATGGAACAGCAGCAGTTCGACCTGGTGTTCACGGCAGATGCGCACCAGGTTTTCCTGCGCGCGGTACTGGGCCCAGGCCGCTGCCGTGGTGCCCGCGTCCTTGGCCGAGTCGGAATACCCGATCATCACTTCCTGCGGCCCGCGCAGGCCGGCGCGATAGCCTGGCAAACCGAGCAAACGCTCCATCACCGGCCCGGCGTTGTCCAGGTCGGCCAAGGTCTCGAACAGCGGTACCACGCGCATGGGCCGGGTCAGGCCCGCTTCCTTGAGCAGCAGCTGCACGGCCAGCACGTCAGACGCCGCGCCGGCCATGGAGATGACGTATGACCCCAGCGACGCCCCTGGCGCTGCGGCGATTTCACGGCAGGTGGCGAGCACCTCGGCGGTGTCGGCCTGCGGTTTGAAATGCGCCGGCAGCAATGGCCGACGGTTTTTCAGTTCGGCCTGCAGAAACTCGATGCGCTTGTCTTCATCCCACTCGGCATAGCTGCCCAGCCCCAGGTAATCGGTGATCTCGGCCAGCGCATCGCGGTGCCGGGCGGCATCCTGGCGCACGTCCAGGCGCCCGAGGAACAGGCCGAAGGTCACGGCACGGCGCAAGGTGTCGAGCAACGGGCCATCGGCAATCACGCCCATCCCGCATTCATGCAGGGAGTGGTAGCACAGCTCCAGCGGCGCGATCAGCTCACGGTTGTCCACCAGTACATCGGCACTGGCCGGCTGGGTGCTGGCCAGCGATGCATGGGCCCAGGCGCGTGTCGCCCTCAAGCGGTCACGCAGTTGCTTGAGCACGGCGCGGTAGGGTTCAGCGCTTTCCCCCACACGCTCGCGCAGCGCACTGCTGGCCTGTTGCATGGACAGCTCCGCGGCCAGCGCATCGATGTCACGCAGGAACAGGTCGGCGGCCATCCAGCGCGCCAGCAGCAGCACCTCACGGGTAACCGCAGCGGTGACGTTGGGGTTGCCGTCACGGTCGCCGCCCATCCACGACGCGAAGCGAATGGGCGCGGCTTCCAGCGGCAGGCGCAGACCAGTGGCCTCGAACAACGCCTTGTCGACCTTGCGCAGGTGGCTGGGGATGGCATGCCATAGGGAATGCTCGATCACCGCGAAGCCCCACTTGGCTTCGTCTACCGGCGTTGGCCGGGTGCGGCGGATTTCTTCGGTGTGCCAGGCCTCGGCGATCAGCCGGCGCAGGCGCTCGCGCACATCCTGGCGCTCGCTGGGTGTGAGGTCGCGATGGTCCTGGGCGGCCAACTGGCCGGCGATGGCATCGTATTTCTGGATCAGCGTGCGGCGTGCTACTTCAGTGGGGTGCGCCGTCAGCACCAGCTGGATATCGAGTTTGGCCAGCTGCCTGGCCAAGGCATCGTCCTTGTGCCCGGCCTGCTTGAGGCGCGCCAGTAATTCGGGCAACACCCGCGCTTCAAAAGGTTCGGATTGGTCGGCATCACGGCGGCGGATCAACTGATACTGCTCAGCCATGTTGGCCAGGTTGAGGAACTGGTTGAACGCCCGTGCCACCGGCAGCAGGTCTTCCTCGGCGAGGTCCGCCAGGGTCGACCTAAGCTGCTCGCCGGCGCTGCGGCGGTCGGCCTTGGCACTGTGGCGTATGTCCTCGATCTTCTGCAGGAACGCCTCTCCGTGCTGCTGGCGAATGGTTTCGCCGAGCAACTCGCCCAACACATGGACATCTTCACGCAAGCGCACATCGATATCGGTCATTGGCCCTCTCTTCGGCGCGCTTCGCACGCGCTCTGCTCCGGAAACAGCACTGACCCAAGAGTGCCCACAGCCGGGAGCCGATGGCAAGCCGCGAAGGGCAAAGCAAACTAAAGTTAGATCACTGCAGTCCGATGCAATGCAGCCTTTCAAGGCGTTGACAGAGGTCATCATGAAAATCCGCGAACTCGCCCAGCACTGGGAACAGAATGCCGCCGGCACCCTCAGCCCGACCGGCCATACCTTGCACCTGGACCTGGAGTCCGAGGCGCGCCTGGCGGCATTGATCGACATGTACCCCAAGCGTACCGCCGAGGAGCTGCTCGGCGAACTGGTCGCTGCCGCGCTTGAGGAGTTGGAGGCCAGCTTCCCTTACGTGCAGGGTCACAAGGTCATTTCCACTGACGAGGAAGGCGACCCGCTGTACGAAGACATCGGCTCTACCCCGCGCTTTCTGGCCCTGTCTCGGCGTCATTTGCACACCCTCAGCAACACCGGCGACGACAGCGGCAACTGACTAGCCGCCTTCTGTTCCGGGCTGCGTGCCAGCCCGGAATACCCCTTCCGGCAGTGGAAGTTCCACACAAAAACCACTGACCAATCAGTCAGAAAAACTTCGTATTTTTTTCTGAACTATTCAAAAAACGCCTCAGTCAGAGCCAATAGCCATCACGCTAAAACCCTGCACACCTGCCGTTGTGCACCGTTAAGCCGACACGCGAGGCGATGCCAGGGATTGAGCGATGGACTGCTACGGACATCGTCGTTATCAGGAGTGATCCAATGGAACTGACCACCATGAAGACCCGCACTTCGAAACTTTCATCCACTCACCTGCGCGGGTTCAAGCTGGCCGCGCTGGCCCTGGGCAGTAGCCTGGTCCTGGCCGGCTGTGCAGGCAACCCGCCCACCGAGCAGTATGCCGTCACCCAGTCCGCCGTGAACTCCGCCGTCAGTGCAGGTGGCACCGAGTTCGCCGCCGTGGAGATGAAAGCGGCGCAGGACAAGTTCAAGCAGGCCGAAATCGCCATGCATGACAAAAAGTACGACGACGCCAAGCGCCTGGCCCAGCAGGCCGAATGGGACGCACGCCTCGCCGAACGCAAGGCCCAGGCGGCAAAGGCCCAGAAGGCCGTGCAGGATGCCCGCCAGGGCGTTCAGGACGTACGTGAGGAAGGCCTGCGCAGCGCTCAGTGAGCCCTGCCCCGCCGCCTTTAGCCTTCGCACTCGATCAAAGGATGAACACTATGCGCAATTACGTCATGATTCCCGCCCTGCTGGCCCTGAGCGTCGGTCTCGCTGCGTGCTCGCACGACCCGAATGCCAACCTGGAGTCGGCCCGCACCAACTTCTCCGCGCTGCAGAGCGACCCGCAGTCGAGCAAGGTCGCGGCCCTTGAAACCAAGGACGCGCAGGACTGGCTGAACAAGGCCGACAAGGCCTACATGGACCGTGAGGACAGCAAGCAGGTCGACCAACTGGCCTACCTGACCAACCAGCGCGTCGAAGTGGCCAAGCAGACCATCGCCCTGCGTACCGCCGAAGCCGAGCTGAAAAACGCCTCCGCGCAACGTGCCCAGGCCAAGCTGGATGCCCGCGACGCGCAGATCGCCAAGCTGCAGGACAGCCTCAACGCCAAGCAGACCGACCGCGGCACGCTGGTGACCTTCGGCGACGTGCTGTTTGACTTCAACAAGGCCGAGCTCAAGAGCAGCGCCTTGCCCAATGTCACCAAGCTGGCGCAGTTCCTTCAGGAAAACCCTGAGCGCAAGGTGATCGTCGAGGGCTACACCGACGCCGTCGGCTCGGCCAACTACAACCAGAGCCTGTCCGAGCGACGCGCAGGTGCCGTGCGCATGGCGCTGGTACGCGCAGGCGTGGACCCGGCGCGTATCGTCGCCCAGGGCTACGGCAAGGAGTACCCGGTGGCTGACAACGGCAGCAACTCGGGCCGGGCGCAGAACCGTCGGGTGGAGGTGACCATCTCCAACGACAACCAACCGGTAGCGCCGCGTTCGGTGAGCCAGGTGCAGTAAGGCTCATTGGCCCAAAGCAGAAACCCCGCCGTGATGGCGGGGTTTTTTGTTGTTTCCAGGATGCATCACTCTCACGCCATCCACCCCGCCGCCCCAACGCAATCACTGCACCTGCTGCGGCGTCTCTTCGCCCATGCACCGCACCGCACGCTTGCGGTTGTCCACCAGCACGCCGGTCAGGCCTTTCTGCTGGGTATCGAACAATACCAGCACGCCATCCAAACACTGCGCAACCTGCGGCGCGGGGTCGAGGGATACCTTGTAATCCTCGCCCGGCAGGGTCTTGAGCATCGTGAAGTCCTGCAGCAGCAGCGCATCTTCCGGCTTGGCAAAATGCAGGTAGCCGTAATACCAGAGGGCCCCTACCGTCACGATGATGCTGCCGACACCGGTCAGGATCAGCGGGATGGCGTTGCGTTCTTCACTCATTGCTTGTTCTTCTCGTCAGGGTAGTTGGGCACTTCGGCCAGCCGCCGCAGGCCGTTGAAATGGCTGGGGTCATCGAGGAAACGCAGCATCACCTGGCGCCACACCGGATCGGCGAAGGTCTGCACATGGCCGCCACGGGTCAGTTGCAGCACTCGCGGCGGTGGTGCGTGCTGGTACAGGCGGATGCCGTTGTTCATCGGTACCAGGTTGTCGTCGATGCTGTGGAAGAACAGCTTCGGCGGGCTGCTCAGGCGTTCGACCGAGCGGATGGCACTGTCGCCATCAGGCACCAGCCAGGACAACGGCACCTGCAGCGGCCAGGTCATCCATGACGTGCTCAAGGCAAAACGCCCGACATCGCGGTAACTGGCCGGCACACCATCGAACACCAATGCACTGAAGCGCTGGCGCTGGTCCGGGTGGTCGGCCAGGTAATGGATGGCCATCGCACCGCCGAGGCTCTGGCCCAGCAACACCAAGGGTTTGCCCTTGGCCTCTGGGGCCTGGTCGAGCCAGGCCATGGCGGCGGCGATGTCTTCGTAGACCTCAGGCAGGCTGGGTTTGCCCTGCGACAAGCCATAGCCGCGATAGTCGATCATCAGCACCTGATAGCCCTGCTCCGGCAGCCAGTAGCTGCCGCCAAGATGCCCGGCCAGGTTGCCGCCATTGCCGTGCAGGTGCAGGACCGTGCCCTTGACCGCCACGCCGGCCTTGGCCGGCAGCCACCAGCCATGCAGGCGAATGCCGTCGGCGGTGGTCAGGGTGACATCGCGGTACTGCAGCTTGGCCCGCTCCGGGGTGAACGGCTGGCCCGGCTCCGGGTAGAACAGCAGGCTGCTGCAACCGCCCAGCCCTAGCAGCAGGCCCAGTGCCAGCCAGCGGCAGCGCTCAGAGAATATTTGCGTAATCGGCTTCAATGCGATCCAGGCTCAGGTGGTTGAGGAAGTTGGAGAAGCACATCCAGGCCGACAGCGCGTTGAGGTCGCGAAACTGCTCCGGCAGGTACTTGGGCGGCTCCACCAGGCCTTCTTCGACCAGCTGACGCAGGGTGCGCATGTCTTCGAGGGTGGTCTTGCCGCAGAACAGCAGCGGAATCTGCTCCAGCTTGCCCTTCTTCACGGCCAACTGAATGTAGTTGTAAACCATGATGAAACCCTTGAGGTAGGACAAGTCCTTGGTAAACGGCAGGCCATTGGGCACTGAGCCGCGGAACACCCGGCTGGCATTGCTGTAGCTCTGCGCCATTTCAAAACCCTGGGCGCGGAAAAACTCGAACACCTGAAGGAAGTCGGCGCCCTCCTCGACCATGTGGATGGCGCGGGTGCGGTTGGTGAGCTTGCGCAGGCGGCTGGGGTACGAGGCGAAGGCGATCACCTCCATGAGGATCGCCAGGCCTTCCTGGGTCACCGTCGACGAAGGTGGGCCCTTGGCCAGGAAGGTGCAGATCGGCTGGTTGAGGCCATTGAGCGTGGTGCCCACATGCACCAACCCCTCGTGCACCTCCAGCGCGCGCACGTCGCGGCTGTTGAACATCGCGTCGGCGCGCACCTTGATGTAATCGGCGCCCGCCGCCGCATCGGCGACGATACCGTCGGACTCGAACACCCGGATGGTTTCCTCGGCTTCGCCGAACACCTTGTTCAAGCGGCGCTGGAGAATGTCCACGGCCTCCTTGGCGGTGAGGTTCTTCGGCTCGTCCTTGAGGTCGCCGCGGCCATCGATGTTGTTCAGGTAATCCGACAGCATCAGGCCCAGGTCGGCCAGGGTCGGGTCGCCGGCGTGGAAGGCGTCCGACGCCGCGCCATACAGTTCCTGGGAGATCAGCCCAAAGTCTTCGGTGCCGCGGGCCTCAAGCATGCGCACCACCATGCGGTATTCCTTGCACATGCGCCGCATGATCTGCCCGACCGGGTTGAACTGGCCCAGCTGGCGGGTGATGTCGCGTTCGATGCTCTGGAACTCGGCCTTGACCGCGCTGGAGTCGAACGACAACGGACGCGACTGGTAATAGGCGCGGTCCACGGCGGGCGGCTCCTTGCCCTTGGCCTTGAGAAAGCCGTGGCGGACGTTGTCATCCCACTTCACCGCGTCGAGCACGCGGATTGGGGTCTGCGCCGTGACGATGCGATCGGACAGTGCGCGTATGGTCTGCTGGTACTCGTCCACCGGGGACTCCTTGAAAATCAGATCCTGGCTATTTACTGCTGCGCTGGAAGCGTGCCACTTCGACGAACAGGTCGGAGTTGGCCGGGTCATCCAGGTAGGCCAGCACCCGCGCCGACGGGCTGTCGATCAGTACGCCGGCACCGTTGTCCTCAGGCACTTCGGTGCCGCGCCCGGTCAGTTCCTTCTTCTCGACGGCCTGCTGCACCTGCTCGACATCGAGGGTGTAGAGCACCAGCTCCTTGCCATCGACGATGTCGAAACCGCCGATCAGGAAATTACCGCCCAGGCGCTTGGGCACGCCGGCCGAGAGGTACCAACGGTTGCCATGGCGCGACACGGTGAACACGTATTCTTCGGCTTTCTTGCCCTTGGCCGTGGCGACCGCCTTGTAGGCATCGGCGCCGCTGCGGCTGATTACCAGCTTCAGCGGTTCGCCCCAGGCATCCTTGCTGCTCCACTTGCCGAGCAGGGCCTTGGGCGCCGCCTGGTTGCTCGGCAGCGGCTCGTGGAAGGTCACCAGACAACCGCCCAGCAGCAGGAATGACAACGTCAACAACACCACACGCCAGGCTTTCATCAGGTTCTCCTTGAAAGTTCGGACTGTGCTCAGGCCGATGCCAACACCAGGTGCAGGTAACGGGTAAGCATAGCGAGCATCTGCCCGTCGGCTTGCGCATCGGCATCCTTGAGCAGGCCCTGATATTCCATCTGCTCGATAATCGCCGTCAACATCTGGGCGTCCTGTTCCGGTTGTTGCGAACCAACCACCTGCAACAGTTGCCGCGTGCCATGCAGCAGAATCTGCTCGTGGGCGCACACCAGCTCGGCCAGGCGCGGGCACAGCAATGCCTCCTGGCGGAAGGCCTGCTCGGCCATCAGGAAGTCGCGGCGATTCAACAATTGACGGGAAACGTAATCGGCGGTCATGCGCGCCACTTCGTCGGCCAGGCGCGCCCGCGACTGCGCGCTGCCGTCACCCTGGGCGAGCAACTGGCGCAGCACCACCTCGGTGTTGGCCCAGAGTTTGGCCATGTAGGCGGCACTGCGTTCGACGTACTGGGCGAAGGTATCGGTGAGCAGGTCCTCGATATCCTTGAAGTAGTAAGTGGTGGCCGAAAGCGGGACGCCGGCCTCTGCAGCCACCGCGCGGTGGCGCACGCCGCGCACGCCATCACGCACGACGATACGCATGGCGGCGTCGAGGATCAGCTGACGGCGCTGTTCGCTGCCTTGGCGGGCGGTCTTGCGCCCCTGGTATTGCACGCTTTCGGCGACGGCGGTGGCGATGCCGGCGGCGCCTTGCTGGGCCATTGCGGGTGTCACGGGGGTACCTCACAGACAGTGGTTTGTCGGTACCGGCCTCTTCGCGGGTAACCCCGCGAAGAGGCCGGTACCGACACTACAAGTGTACAGGCAAGAAAAAGCCGCCCCGAAAGGCGGCTTGTTCACTTCACTCAGGCCTGCGGACGCATGTGCGGGAACAGGATCACGTCGCGAATCGACGGTGAGTTGGTCAGCAGCATCACCAGACGGTCGATGCCGATGCCTTCACCGGCGGTCGGCGGCATGCCGTATTCCAGGGCGCGAACGAAGTCGGCGTCGTAGTGCATGGCTTCGTCGTCACCGGCGTCCTTCTCGGCCACCTGGGCCAGGAAGCGTTCGGCCTGGTCTTCGGCATCGTTGAGCTCGGAGTAGGCGTTGGCAATCTCGCGGCCACCGATGAACAGCTCGAAACGGTCGGTCACGGCCGGGTTTTCGTCGTTGCGGCGGGCCAGCGGCGAGACTTCGAACGGGTATTCGGTGATGAAGTGCGGCTGCTCCAGCTTGTGCTCGACCAGCTCTTCGAAAATCATCACCTGCAGCTTGCCCAGGCCTTCATGGCCAAGCACCTTGGCGCCGGCTTTCTTGGCGATGGCGCGGGCCTTGTCGACGTCCTGCAGGTCGGCAGCGGTGAGGTCCGGGTTGTACTTGAGGATCGAGTCGAACACCGACAGGCGCACGAACGGCTCACCGAAGTGGAACACCTTGTCGCCGTACGGCACATCGGTGGTCCCCAGCACCAGCTGCGCCAGCTCGCGGAACAGTTCTTCGGTGAGGTCCATGTTGTCGTTGTAGTCGGCGTAGGCCTGGTAGAACTCGAGCATGGTGAACTCGGGGTTGTGCCGGGTCGAAACGCCTTCGTTACGGAAGTTGCGGTTGATCTCGAAGACCTTCTCGAAGCCACCGACCACCAGACGCTTGAGGTACAGCTCCGGCGCGATGCGCAGGAACATGGCCATGTCCAGGGCATTGTGGTGGGTTTCGAACGGCTTGGCCGCGGCACCGCCCGGGATGGTCTGCAGCATCGGCGTTTCAACTTCGAGGAAGTCGCGCTCGATGAGGAACTTGCGGATGTGCGAGATCACCTGCGAACGCACACGGAAGGTGTGGCGGGTTTCTTCGTTGACCATCAGGTCGACGTAGCGCTGGCGGTAGCGTTGCTCGGTGTCGGTCAGGCCGTGGTGCTTGTCCGGCAGCGGGCGCAGCGACTTGGTCAGCAGGCGCACGTTGGTCATTTCGACATACAGGTCGCCCTTGCCGGAGCGGGCCAGGGTGCCTTCGGCGGCGATGATGTCGCCCAGGTCCCAGGTCTTGACCGCGGCCAGGGTTTCTTCCGGCAGGGTCTTGCGGTTGACGTAGACCTGGATGCGACCGGTCATGTCCTGGATGACCATGAACGAGCCACGGTTGAGCATGATGCGACCGGCAACCTTGACCGGGATCGCTGCAGCTTCCAGCTCTTCCTTGGTCTTGTCGACGTATTGCTTCTGCAGGTCGTTGCAGTAGCTGTCGCGGCGGAAGTCGTTGGGGAAGGCCTGACCCTTCTCGCGCTCGGCGGCAAGTTTTTCCTTGCGCAGGGCGATCAGGGTGTTTTCTTCCTGTTGCAGGTCTTGCGATTCGGTCTTGAGGTCGCTCATGTCGTCATTCTTTCCATCAGGTATTCGTTGCCCTTTTCGGGCAGGGCACGCGATGCCGGCGGGCGGCCGGGCATCGCGGCAGTGGTGTGCGGCTTACAGCCCCTGCTTGAGGCTCGCTTCCAGGTACTGGTCGAGGTCGCCGTCCAGGACCTTCTGGCAGTCGCTGCGCTCGACGCCGGTACGCAGGTCCTTGATACGCGAGTCGTCCAGCACGTAGGAGCGGATCTGGTGGCCCCAGCCGATGTCCGACTTGCTGTCTTCCAGCGCCTGGGACGCGGCGTTGCGCTTCTGCATTTCCAGCTCGTACAACTTGGCCCGCAGCATTTTCATGGCGGTGTCCTTGTTGGCGTGCTGGGAGCGCTCGTTCTGGCAGGCCACCACGGTGTTGGTCGGTACGTGGGTGATACGTACTGCCGAGTCGGTGGTGTTCACGTGCTGACCACCGGCGCCCGAGGAGCGGTAGGTGTCGATACGCAGGTCGGACGGGTTGATGTCGATCTCGACCTTGTCGTCGATCTCGGGCGACACGAACACTGCCGAGAACGAGGTGTGACGACGGGCGCCGGAGTCGAACGGGCTCTTGCGCACCAGACGGTGCACGCCGATCTCGGTGCGCAGCCAGCCGAAGGCGTACTCGCCCTTGATGTGCACGGTGGCGCCCTTGATGCCGGCGACTTCACCTTCGGAAAGCTCGATGATAGTGGCGTCGAAACCGCGCTTGTCGGCCCAGCGCAGGTACATGCGCAGCAGGATGTTGGCCCAGTCCTGCGCTTCGGTACCACCCGAGCCGGCCTGGATGTCCAGGTAGGCGTTGTTCATGTCCATCTCGCCGCTGAACATGCGACGGAACTCAAGCTGTGCCAGGCTTTCTTCCAGGCCTCGCAGCTCGGTCACGACGTCGCTCACGGCGCCTTCGTCATTTTCCTCCACGGCCATGTCCAGCAGGTCCTGGCAGTCGGCCAGGCCACCGGACATCTTGTCCAGGGTCTCGACGACCTGCGCCAGCATGGCACGTTCTCGGCCCAGGGCCTGAGCGTACTCGGGCTTGTTCCAGACGTTGGGGTCTTCCAGCTCGCGGTTGACTTCGATCAGGCGGTCATGCTTTTGATCGTAGTCAAAGATACCCCCGAATGGACTGGGAACGCTCGGTGAGGTCCTTGATGGTGTTCAGGATCGGTTGGATTTCCATGGCGCGCGGCTCTCGTACGAATTCGGTGAAAAGCCCGCGAGTATAACTGATCCAGGGAGCTGCGGCAGCCCGTTGGGCAGCCGCGTGCGCCTCAGGCGATGCCGACCTGATTACGCCCGCTGTTCTTGGCCAGGTACAAGCCCTTGTCCGCCGCCGAAATCAGTTGCCGGCAATGGCTGCCGACCGCCGGTGTCTGGGTGGCCAGGCCAATGCTCACGGTCAGGCGTGAATCGGCTTGCGGCGCGGTGTGCGGGATATTCAGGCCATGCACGGTCTGGCGCAGTTTTTCGGCCACCAGGCGCGCGCCACCTGGCGAGGTGTTGGGCAGCACCAGGGCGAACTCCTCGCCACCGTAGCGTGCCGGCAGGTCGGTGGGCCGCGAGCAGGAGCCGCGGATGGACTCGGCGACCTGGCGCAGGGCTTCGTCGCCGGCCAGGTGGCCGAAACTGTCGTTATAGACCTTGAAGTAGTCGACATCGATCATCAGCAGCGACAACTGCTGCTGTTCACGCATGGCCCGGCGCCACTCCAGTTCCAGGTACTCGTCGAAATGGCGGCGGTTGGACAGCCCGGTGAGGCCGTCGGAATTCATCAGCCGCTGCAGCATCAGGTTGGTGTCAAGCAGCTGCTGCTGGCTCACGCGCAGCGCGCGGTAGGCCTCGTCGCGCTGCAGCAGGGTCAGGTACGACCGCGAGTGGTAGCGGATGCGCGCCACCAGCTCGATGGTGTCCGGCAGCTTGACCAGGTAGTCGTTGGCCCCGGCGGCAAAGGCCGCGCTCTTGACCAGCGGGTCTTCCTTGGTCGACAGGACGATGATCGGGATGTCCTGGGTGGCCGGGTTGTTGCGGTACTCGCGCACCAGGGTCAGGCCGTCGAGGCCCGGCATGATCAGGTCCTGGAGGATCACCGTGGGCTTGATGCGCATGGCCTGCGCCACCGCCTGATGCGGGTCGGCGCAGAAGTGGAAGTCAATGTTCTCCTCATGGGCCAGGCCACGACGCACCGCTTCGCCGATCATCGCCTGATCGTCGACCAGCAAGACCATCGCCGAATTTTCGTTGGCGGTCGCAAAACCTTCGATCGGTAGATCAGTCATCCGTTTTCACCTGATCACTGCCGCGCGCGCGGGGTGATTCAATACATATCGTCATTTTGCAAAGATTTCCATCAAGCGCCCGGCGATTCGCTCCAACGGGCGGATTTCCACCGCTGCATTGATGGCCGCTGCGGCCTTGGGCATGCCATAGACTGCGCTGCTGGACTGGTCCTGAGCAATGGTCAGGAAGCCTTGCTGGCGCATGAGTTTCAGGCCCTCGGCGCCATCGCGGCCCATGCCCGTGAGCAGCACGCCCACGGCATCACCGCGCCAATAGCGCGCCACGCTCTCGAAGAACACATCGATCGAGGGCCGGTAGATTTCGTTGACAGGTTCGGCAGTGTAGGCCAACTGGCCGTTCTGCAGCAGGCGGATATGGTGGTTGGTGCCCGCCAGCAAGACCTGCCCCGGCTGTGGCGGCTCGCCCTCGCGGGCCAGGCGCACTGGCAGGCCGCAGGCGCTGCCGAGCCACTCGGCCATGCCGGCGGCAAACACCTGGTCGACGTGCTGGACCAGCACGATGGACGCCCCAAACGCCTTGGGCAGCCCCTTGAGCAAGACCTCCAGCGCGGCCGGCCCGCCAGCCGATGAGCCAATCGCCACCAGGCCTCGGCGCTGCGCGGCATCGCGCAAGGGCGCCGCGACCGGTTTGGTGGCGCTGGGCCGCTGCTGGCCGATCAGCCAGCTGATGTTGAGGATCTTGCGCAGCAGCGGCGCCGCCGCCTCACGCGCATCACCGGCACCGAGCGCCGGGGTGTCGACCACATCCAGCGCGCCGTGGCCCATGGCCTCGAACACCCGGTGCACGTTCTGCTTGCGATCGACGGTGACGATGACGATCGCGCAGGGGGTCTCGGCCATGATCCGCCGGGTCGCCTCGACGCCATCCATCACAGGCATGATCAGGTCCATCAGAATCAGGTCGGGCGTCGCCTCGGCACACAGGCGCACGGCCTCGGCGCCATTGGCGGCCACCCAGATCACCTCGTGCGCGGGCTCGAAGGCCAGGGCCCGACGCAACGCCTCTACCGCCATGGGCATATCGTTGACGATGGCGATCTTCATCCTTGAGCATCTCCGATCAGTTCTACCACGGCATCCAGCAACGCATCATCATGGAAGCTGGCCTTTGCCAAATAGTAGTCGGCGCCCGCATCCAGACCACGCCGTCGATCTTCCTCGCGGTCCTTGTACGACACCACCATCACCGGCAGTGACTGCAGGCGCTGGTCGCGGCGCACCAGAGTGACCAGTTCGATACCGTCCATGCGCGGCATGTCGATGTCGGTGATCAGCATGTCGAAGTCCTCGCTGCGCAGTGCGTTCCAGCCGTCCATGCCATCGACCGCCACGGCCACCTCGAAGCCGCGGTTGCTCAGCAGCTTGCGTTGCAGCTCGCGCACGGTGAGCGAATCGTCGACCACCAGGATGCGCTTGCAGCTGGCACCTCGGCCGCCCTGCACGCCGCGCTCGATACGCTCCAGGCGGCCGGTGCTGAGCAGCTTCTCGACCGAACGCAGCAGGTCTTCGACATCGACGATCAGCACCACCGAACCGTCGTCCAGCAACGCCCCCGCGGAAATGTCCTGGACCTTGCCCAGGCGCGGGTCGAGCGGCATCACCACCAGCACGCGCTCGCCGACCAGGCGCTCCACGGCCACGCCATACAGCTGTTCACGCTCGCGAATGACCACCACCCGCAAGTTGTTTTCATCACCCGGCGCGCTCGGGCGGTTGAGCAATTGGCTGGCCGCGACTAGGCCGATATGCCGGCCTTCATGCCAGAAATGCTGACGCCCTTCGATCTGCACGATCTGCTCGGCCTCCACCGTCAGGGTGCGCTCGATATGCGCCAGCGGGAATGCATAGGCTTCCCCGCCCACCTCCACCACCAGGCTGCGCACGACCGACAAGGTCAGCGGCACCTCCAGGTGGAAGCGGCAGCCCTGGCCGGCCTGCTGGGTCAGCTCGATCGCACCGCGCAAGTCACGCACCATATGCTGCACCGCGTCCAGGCCAACACCGCGGCCGGACACTTCGGTCACCTTGTCGCGCATGCTGAAGCCTGGCAGGAACAGGAAGGTCAGCAGCTCGGCCTCGCTCATCTGCGCCACGGTTTCAGCCGGTGACAGGCCACGCTGGACGATGCTGCGGCGCAGCCGTTGCAGGTCGATGCCTGCGCCGTCATCGCTGAGCTCGAGGATCAACATGCCAGCCTGATGCGAGGCACGCAGCCGAATCGCGCCCTCCTCCGGTTTGCCCGCCAACAGCCGCTGCTCGGGCAATTCGATGCCATGGTCGACCGCGTTGCGTAACAGGTGGGTCAGGGGTGCTTCAAGCTTTTCCAGCACATCGCGGTCGACCTGGGTCTTGTCGCCGTCGATCTGCAGGCGTACCTGCTTGCCCAGTGAGCGCCCCAGGTCACGGACCATGCGGCTCTGCCCGGCGAGCACATCGGCAAACGGGCGCATCCGGCAGGCCAGCGCCGTGTCGTAAAGCAACTGCGCACGCTGGCTGGCCTGCCAGCCGAACTCGTCGAGGTCGGCGGCCTGCTGTTGCAAAATCTGCTGGGTCTCGACCAGCAGGCGCTGGGTCTGGGCCAGGGCGTCGAGCACTTCAACGCTCTGGCCACTGTCTTCCAGCTGGGTTTTCAGGCCATCGAGGGCCCGCATGCCCTGGCCGTGCATCCGTTTGAGGCGCTGCAAGGTGGCCAGGTAAGGCTTGAGGCGCTGTGTCTCGACCAGCGACTTGCTCGACAGGTCGAGCAGGCTGTTGAGGCGGTCGGCGGTCACCCGCAATACCCGCTCGCCGCCTTCCCCGCCGCGCTTGCCGGCCTTGCGCCGCAGTTGCGGTTCGGCCTCCAGCTCAGGCTCGCTGACCACCGGTTCGCCCGGTGGCGGCGCAACCACGTGCGTGAAGGGCTCGAGCAGCAGCGCAGCAGGTACGGGCGCGGCACTGGGGTCGAGCAGGCCAGCCATCTGCGCCAGGAACGCGGGTACCGCTGCCTCACCCGCCGGATCCCCTGGCGTGGCGATATGCAGCAGCAGGTCGGTGCCGCGCAGCAGCGCATCGATATGCTCGGCGCGCAGCAACAAGCGGCCTTCCTGGGCCGCTACCAGGCAATCTTCCATCACATGGGCAACGCTGACACCGGCATCGATACCGACGATGCGCGCGGCGCCCTTCAGCGAGTGTGCGGCACGCATGCAGGCTTCCAGCTGGTCGGCCTGGGTCGGGTTGCGTTCCAGCGCCATCAGCCCGGTGCTGAGCACCTGGGTCTGGGCTTCAGCCTCCAGGCTGAACAGTTCGAGCAACGATGCGTCGCGCATTTGCTCAGGGGTCATGACAGGCTCCGCTGCACGGCAGACAGTAGTTGTTGATCGTCCAGCACGCGCACGCTGCGCCCGCGCCACTGCAGCACGGCAGCGGTGAACGGCGCGCGCTCTTCACATGCGCCCAACTGCGCGGTGTCGAGGCGATGAATGCCGTCGATCTCGTCCACCGCCAGCACCACCGGCCCACCCGCCGCCGCGAGGATCAGCAGGCGTGGCATGCTGCGGCCGCTACGCGCCTGCTCGGCACCAGCCGTCAGCCCCAACAGCTCGCTCAACGACAGGCACGGCACCAGTGCGCCACGCACATTGGCCACCCCTTGCAACACCCGCGAGCGCTGATGGGGCAAGGAATGCACCGGCTGCACCGGGGCGATTTCGGCCAGGCAAGCGGTCGCCAGGGCCAGCCACTCCTCGCCCAGGCGAAACAGCAGCAGCGATCGCCCTGCGCGCGTCTCCACGACTTCGGCTTCATGCACCTGCTCGTCCTGGACCAGCGCATAGCGGTCGAGCAGGCGGGTGGCTGCCGCAGCGTAGACCTCACAGTTGCGGCAATGGATATGCCGCTCCAGCAGCGGGCACTGCTTGTCGCCGTGAACGCCGATGCGGTTCCAGCAGTCGTCAATGCGCTCATCGTCTTGAGCGAGCAACTCGATCGCGTGTTCGACGTTCATCGTTCAGCCTCCCGACCGGCGCGTGCCGCGCGTTCCTGCAAGCGCCGGGCGCCGGCTTCGTCGCCCTGGGCCGCCAGCAGCATGGCCAGGTGCAACAGTGCTTCAGGGTGTTGAGGCTCCAGGTACAAGGCCTTGCGGTAATGGGTCAGCGCCTGCCGGGCATCGCCTTCGGTATCGCAGAGCAATCCCAGCCAGTAATACACCTGGGCCTTGGGCTCGAACTGCTGCAGGTAGCGCTGGCAACTGGCGCGCGCTTGTACGCTGTCGCCCGCGTTGGCCTGCCGCGCGATGCTGGCCAGCAACTCACTTTCGCTCTCGCGCTGCGTAGCGGCAGGCGCGGCAACGGAACTGGCGCGCAGTGGCCTCGCAACCGGCACGGGCGCTGGCATCGGCCGGTTCGGCACGGCGGGCACCGGCGGGCTGCGCCGAGCGGGTACAGCCGCTGAAGGCTCATCTACCGGCTGACGGACATAGGCAAACGCCTGGGCAATCCCCAGCGGCCGCATGCCCAGCCGCGCCAGCAAGCTGCCCTCGGCAGGCCCGATGAACAGCACGCCGTGTGCATGGGTGAGCCGCTTGAGCACCTCGAAGACCCGTTGTTGGGTCGGCACATCGAAATAGATCAGCAAATTGCGGCAGAACACGAAGTCGTAGTAACCGTTGCGGCCGCCCAACGCAGGGTCGAGCACGTTGCCCACTGCCAGGCTCACCTGTTCACGTACCCGCTCATCCAGCACATGGCTGTCGTCGAGTGCGTGGAAGTGGCGCTCGCGAAAGGCCAGCTCGCTGCCACGGAATGAGTTGCGCCCGTACACGGCCTGCACGCCCTTGGCCACCGAGTTGGGGCTGATATCGATACCGTCGATGTGGAAAGCGCACGGGTTCATCCCTGAGTCGAGCAGGGCCATGGCCAGGGAATAAGGTTCCTCACCGGTCGAGCACGGCAGGCTCAGCAAGCGCAACGGCCGCTCGCCGGCAAGCTCCGCCAGGCGTTTATGGGCCAGCCCGACCAGCGCGGTGAACGATTCCGGATAACGGAAAAACCAGGTTTCCGGAACGATCACCGCTTCGATCAACGCTTGTTGTTCATCTGCCGACTGCTGCAGGCGCACCCAGTAGTCGTGCAGGTCGACGGCATTGACCGCGACACAGCGCTGCTGCAGGGCGCGCTCGACCATCGGCACGCCGACCGAGTCGACATCCAGGCCGATGCGTTCCTGCAGGAAGCGGAAGAAGCGTTGTTCGCTCATGCCGGCACCTGCCCAGGCTCACGGGGGAACAGCAGCTCGCGCACGGCATCGGGCAGCAGGTCATCGACCTCGATGCGCTGCAGCAAGCCGTTGGCATCCTGGCGAACCGGGCCCAGGTAACGCGCGTCAGCGTTGTCCAGGCCATAAGGCTGGAACTGCTCGGCGGGGCAACGCAAGGTCTCGGTAGCCTGTTCGAGGATCAGCCCCAGCTGATGCTCGCCACGGTAACGCACCAGCACCAGGCGGGTGCTGGTGCGTTCGGCCGCCGGCTGGGCAAAGGTCAGGGCCGACAGGTCGACCACCGGCACCAGCACGCCACGGTGGGCGACAATACCGGCGACCCAGGCCGGCGCCTGGGCGATCGGTTTGAGCGGCCGGCGCGGCAGCACCTCGATCACTTCGCGCACATCCAGGGCAAAGCGCTGGTCGTTGAGACGAAACTGCAGGTACAGCGTGCCCTTGGCGCTGGCCGCTGCTGCCGCATGGGGATGCAGGTCGGTCATGGCGGTCAGACTTTGAAACGCGACACACCGCCGCGCAAGCCCGCGGCCACCTGGCTCAACTCGTCGATGGCGAAGCTGGCCTGGCGCAACGACTCCACCGTCTGGGTGCTGGCATCACTGAGCTGGGCCAGCGCCTGGTTGATCTGTTCGGCACCGGTGGCCTGGGCCTGCATGCCTTCGTTGACCATCAGCACCCGCGGCGCCAGCGCCTGGACCTGATGGATGATCTGGGTGAGCTGCTCACCCACCTGCTGCACCTCGAACATGCCGCGGCGCACTTCTTCGGAGAACTTGTCCATGCCCATGACTCCGGCCGAGACTGCCGACTGGATTTCCCGCACCATCTGCTCGATGTCGTAGGTGGCCACGGCCGTCTGGTCGGCCAGGCGGCGCACCTCGGTGGCCACCACGGCAAAGCCGCGGCCGTATTCACCGGCCTTTTCCGCCTCGATGGCGGCATTGAGCGACAGCAGGTTGGTCTGGTCGGCGACCTTGACGATGGTCACCACCACCTGGGTGATGTTGCTGGCCTTCTCGTTGAGGATTGCCAGCTTGGCGTTGACCAGGTCGGCGGCGCCCATGACCTGGTGCATGGTGTCTTCCATGCGCGCCAGGCCCTGCTGGCCGGAGCCAGCCAGGCTCGAAGCCTGGTCGGCGGCGCTGGTGACTTCGGTCATGGTGCGCACCAGGTCGCGCGAGGTGGCGGCAATTTCGCGCGAGGTGGCGCCAATCTCGGTGGTGGTTGCCGCGGTTTCGGTGGCGGTGGCCTGCTGCTGCTTGGAGGTAGCGGCAATTTCGGTGACCGAGGTGGTCACCTGCACCGACGAACGCTGGGCCTGCGACACCAGGTTGGCCAGCGCCTCGGCCATTTCGTTGAAGCCGCTTTCGATGGCGCCGAATTCATCCTTGCGGTCCAGGCTCAGGCGCATGCTCAAGTCGCCCGAACGCAGTTTGTCGAGGGCGTGCACCACGCGCTGAACGGGGGCGGTGATGGCGCGCATCAGCAACAGGCCGCAGATACCGGCGGCAACGATCGCCAGCAGCAGCGAGACAATCATGCTGCCCTTGGCAGTGCTGACGGCACTGACGATCTCGTGGGTGGCAGCATCTGCGGCTTCGCGGTTATGTTCGATCACCGTATTGAGGTGTTTGCGGCCCTCCACCCAGGCGGGGGTGAGGACGTCCTTGATCAACCGCTCGGCTTCGGTGTAGTCGTGACGGCGATAGGCGTCGAGCACCTGGCCGACGATATGGGTGTAGTTGTCCTCCATCTGGGTGAAGGTGTCGAAGCGGGCCTGGTCGTCTTTGTCCTGAATGGTGCCTTGGTAGCTGGCCATGTGTTGCTTGAGGCGGTCCTCGAAGCTCTTGAACAGCTCGAGGTCGGCGGCGGTGATTTCGCGGTGGTCGGACAACCCCACCAGCTGCTGGCTGGTGACGTAGCTGTCGACCCAGGCGCTGCGGATCATCGAGCTGTAGTAAACCCCGGGGATGCTGTCGGTACCCACTGCCTCCTCGGCACTTTCGATCGCCACCAGCCGCGAGTAGGCGGCCACGATCATCAGCAGCATGATGGCGATGATCACGGCGAAACTTGCCAGGATCCGTTGGCGCAAGGTCCAGTTCTTCACGTTCAGCCCTCAGGAATTCTCAACGAGCGGGAAAAATCGCCGAAGTATAGCCCAGGCGTCCTACGTTTATATGGCTGAATATGCGGGGTAAATCAGGCATCCATGCCCGATGGAGAGGCCATTGGCGGGTTATTGCGCCACGGCAAGGCGGGCCTGGCTCTCCAGTTCCTGGCGCAGCGCCGGGTCCAGCCGCAACTGGCGGGCCAGCTCATCCAGGTAGGCGCGCTCCATGAAATTCTCCTGATCAACCATCATCAGGCTGGCCAGGTACATCTCGGCGGCCATCTCCGGCGTTTGCGCGGCGCGGGCCACTTCGGCCGGGTCGAGCGGTTTGTTCAGTTCGGCGTGCAGCCAGTGCTGCAGCTCGCGGTCGCTGTCCAGGCGGGTGAATTCGCCTTCGATCAACGCGCGCTCGCGCTCGTCGATATGGCCATCGGACTTGGCCGCCGCCACCAGCGCACGCAACACCGCCTGGCTATGCTGTTCAGCCTGGGCCGGCGGTAGGCGGTCGAGGGTTTGCGGTTCGCCCGCCTGCCCTGCCCCCTGGCGCGCCTGCCAGTTGCCGTAGGCCTTGTAGGCCAGCACACCGAGCGCCGCCAGGCCGCCGTAGGTGATGACCTTGCCACCGTAACTGCGTACTTTCTTGCTGCCCAGCAGCAAGCCCAGGGCACCTGCGCCCAGCGCCCCGCCACCGGCCCCGGAGAGCAGGCTGCCGAGGCCTCCCGAGCCGGCAGCGGGCTTGCCTGCACCCGCCTGTTTGTTCAGCAGTTCCTGGCCGGATTTGAGCAATTGATCGAGCAGGCCACGGGTGTTCATGCGTGCGTCTCCACGGTTTGGAAGGTAACCCGCAGAGTAAGCGTTGCCAGGTCGGAGGCCACTCCTGGATTTGCTTCCGGATGTTGCGTTGGCGGGCAAAAAGCCAACTAGACTCGTCTTCGCCAACAAGCTGCACAAGCGCACTACGCTTATGACAACCGCTCCACGGCTTTCTTGATGACTGCCCCGACCAAGATCTCCAAAAGAGGGAACACCATGTCAGTGCACAAGACCGCATTGCTCGGCGCCTTGACCGGCGCACGGCTGGCCAGCGCCGGCCTGCAGGCCGCCGAGCTGCCCAAGGCCCTGGGCGCCGGCGAAGGCCGCCTGGATATCGTCGCCTGGCCCGGCTACATCGAACGCGGCGAGAGCGACAAGGCCTATGACTGGGTCACCGGCTTCGAGAAAGACACCGGCTGCAAGGTCAGCGTCAAGACCGCTGCCACCTCCGACGAAATGGTCAGCCTGATGAACAAGGGCGGCTACGACCTGGTCACCGCCTCCGGCGATGCCTCGCTGCGCCTGATCGTCGGCAAGAAGGTGCAGCCCATCAACACCGCGCTGATCCCCAACTGGAAAAACCTCGACCCGCGCCTGCAGAACGGTGGCTGGTACGTGGTCGACAAACAAGTTTTTGGCACCCCATACCAGTGGGGGCCGAACGTGCTGCTGTACAGCACCAAGACCTTCAAGCAGGCGCCGAACAGCTGGAGCGTGGTGTTCGAACCGCAGGACCTGCCCGATGGCAAACCCAACAAAGGCCGCGTGCAGGCGTATGACGGGCCGATCTACATCGCCGACGCGGCCTTGTACCTGAAGTCGGCCAAGCCCGAGCTGGGCATCCAGGACCCGTACGAGCTGAATGAAACCCAGTACAAGGCCGTGCTCGACCTGCTGCGCCAGCAGCAGCCGTTGATCCACCGCTACTGGCATGACGCCACGGTGCAGATGAGCGATGTGAAGAACGAAGGCGTGGTCGCCTCCAGCTCCTGGGGCTACATGGTCAATGGCCTGAAGGCCGAGAACCAGCCGGTGGCCTCGACCATACCGAAGGAAGGCGCCACTGGCTGGGCCGACACCACCATGCTGCACAGCGAGGCCAAGCACCCCAACTGTGCCTATAAATGGATGGACTGGTCGCTGCAGCCCAAGGTACAGGGTGACGTAGCGGCCTGGTTCGGCTCGCTGCCGGCGGTGCCGGCAGCCTGCACCGGCAGTGAGCTGCTGGGGGCCGAGGGCTGCAAGACCAACGGCTTCGACAACTTCGACAAGATCGCTTTCTGGAAAACCCCGCAGGCCCAGGGTGGCAAGTTTGTTCCGTACAGCCGCTGGACGCAGGATTACATTGCAATCATGGGCGGGCGCTAAGTTCGACTTAGCCTGAACCTCCCGCTTCGCAGGACAAGCCCGCCCCCACACTGACAGCGGTGTCGTCAATCCCAGTGGGAGCCGGCTTGCCGGCGATGAGGCCGGTGTTGGCAACACAAGCACAGCTGAGTACCACCCATGCCCCTAGCCGTCCAGTTCACCCAGGTATCGCGCGCCTTCGGCGAGGTCAAGGCCGTCGACCAAGTCAGCATCGACATCATCGACGGCGAGTTCTTCTCCATGCTCGGCCCATCCGGCTCGGGCAAGACCACCTGCCTGCGCCTGATCGCCGGCTTTGAGCAACCCAACAGCGGCTCTATCCGCATCCATGGTGTCGAGGCCGCCGGCGTGCCGCCTTACCAACGCGACGTCAACACCGTATTCCAGGACTACGCGCTGTTCCCGCACATGAATGTGCGCGACAACATCGCCTACGGCCTCAAGGTCAGAGGTGTGGCCAAGGCCGAGCGACATGCACGCGCCGAGGAGGCCCTGGCCATGGTGGCCCTGGCGGGTTATGGCGAGCGCAAACCGGCACAGCTGTCCGGTGGCCAGCGCCAACGCGTGGCCCTGGCGCGCGCCTTGGTCAATCGGCCACGGGTGCTGCTGCTCGACGAACCACTCGGCGCCCTCGACCTGAAACTGCGCGAACAGATGCAGGGCGAGCTGAAAAAGCTGCAGCGCCAGCTGGGCATCACGTTCATCTTCGTCACCCATGACCAGACCGAGGCATTATCGATGTCGGACCGAGTAGCGGTATTCAACCGCGGCCGCATCGAACAGGTCGATACACCGCGCAACCTCTACATGAAGCCCGCCACGACTTTCGTCGCCGAATTCGTCGGCACTTCCAACGTGGTGCGCGGCGATCTGGCCGAGCAACTCAGCGGCAGCCGGGCACCCTTCTCCATTCGCCCCGAGCATATCCGCCTACTGAGCCAACCTGGGGCCGGCGACGGTGTGCAGATCAGCGGCCTGCTGCGCGATATCCAGTACCAGGGCAGCGCCACCCGCTATGAACTGCAGCTGGACAGTGGCCAGCTGCTGGCAGTCAGCCAGGCCAACGACCGCTGGCACGAGCAGCCCTGTGACTGGCAGCCCGGCCAACGGCTGCAAGCGCATTGGCCGCGCGAGGCAATGACGGCACTGCAGGAAACCGTCATGACCGAGGGCCTGTGACATGAGCCCGTTGCGCAGCTTCGCCACCCTGCTCTACCGCCGCCCCAACCTGTACCTGCTGTTGCTGCTGATCCCCCCTCTGACCTGGTTCGGCGCTATTTACCTGGGCTCGTTGCTCAACCTGCTGTGGCAAGGCTTCTACACCTTCGACGACTTCACCATGGCGGTCACCCCGACGCTGACCCTGAGCAACTTCGCCGCGCTGTTCAACCCGGCGAACTTCGACATCATCCTGCGCACCCTGACCATGGCCGTGGCGGTATCGCTGGCCAGCGCCGTGCTGGCCTTCCCCATCGCCTACTACATGGCGCGCTACACCCGCGGCAAGACCAAGGCGTTCTTCTACATCGCGGTGATGATGCCGATGTGGGCCAGCTACATCGTCAAGACCTACGCCTGGACCCTGCTGCTGGCCAAGGGCGGCGTGGCCCAGTGGTTCGTCCAGCAACTGCACCTGGAAAGCCTGCTGCAGGCGCTGCTGAGCGTGCCTGGGGTGGGCGGCAGCACGCTGTCGACCTCGCACCTGGGGCGCTTCCTGGTGTTCGTGTACATCTGGCTGCCGTTCATGATCCTGCCGGTGCAAGCCTCGCTGGAGCGCCTGCCGCCGTCATTGCTGCAGGCCTCGGCAGACCTCGGCGCCCGGCCCGGGCAAACTTTCCTGCAAGTGATCCTGCCACTGTCGATACCGGGCATCGCTGCCGGTTCGATCTTCACCTTCTCGCTGACCCTGGGCGACTTCATCGTGCCGCAGCTGGTCGGCCCGCCGGGCTACTTCATCGGCAGCATGGTCTACGCCCAGCAAGGCGCGATTGGCAACATGCCGATGGCCGCAGCCTTTACCCTGGTGCCGATCGTGCTGATCGCGGTGTACCTGGCCATCGTCAAGCGCCTGGGGGCCTTCGATGCACTCTGAAAAAGCTTCGACAGGCCTGCGCCTGGCGGCCTGGGGCGGGTTGCTGTTCCTGCACTTCCCGATCCTGATCATCTTCCTCTATGCCTTCAACACCGAAGACGCGGCGTTCAGTTTCCCGCCCAAGGGTTTCACCCTCAAATGGTTCGCCGTGGCCTTCGCCCGCCCGGACGTGCTCGAAGCGATCAAGCTGTCGCTGCAAGTGGCTTGCCTGGCCACGCTGATCGCCCTGGTGCTCGGCACCCTGGCCTCGGCGGCATTGTACCGGCGCAGCTTTTTCGGCAAGGAGAGCATCTCGCTGATGCTCATCCTGCCGATCGCCCTGCCCGGCATCATCACCGGACTCGCCCTGCTGTCGGCGTTCAAGGCACTGGGCATCGAGCCCGGCTTGCTCACCATCGTGGTCGGCCATGCCACCTTCTGTGTGGTGATCGTCTACAACAACGTGATCGCCCGCCTGCGGCGCACTTCGCAGAGCCTGATCGAAGCGTCGATGGACCTGGGCGCCGATGGCTGGCAGACCTTTCGCTACATCATCCTGCCCAACCTCGGCTCGGCGCTGCTGGCCGGTGGCATGCTGGCCTTCGCCCTGTCGTTCGACGAAATCATCGTCACCACCTTCACCGCCGGCCACGAACGCACCTTGCCAATCTGGCTGCTCAACCAGCTCAGCCGCCCACGCGACGTGCCTGTGACCAACGTGGTCGCCATGCTGGTGATGCTGGTGACCATGCTGCCGATCCTCGGCGCCTATTACCTGACCCGCAGCGGTGAAAGCGTCGCCGGCAGCGGCAAATGACCCACAAGGAGCCCCCGATGCAAACGCACATGCTGATCAATGGTCGCCTGGTCGCAGGCGAAGGCCCGGTCTGGACGGTACTCAACCCGGCCGATGGCAGCGCTTTGGCGCAGATCAACGAGGCCACCGAGGCCCAGGTCGATACCGCCGTACGCGCCGCCGACCAGGCCTTTGACAGCTGGTCGCAGACCAGCCCCAAGGAACGCTCGCTGGCACTGCTGGCGCTGGCCGAGATCATCGAGGCGCACGCCGATGAACTGGCCCGGCTGGAGTCGCAGAACTGCGGCAAACCGTTCAGCGCGGCCCTCAACGACGAGTTACCAGCCATCGCCGACGTCTTCCGCTACTTTGCCGGCGCCACCCGCTGCCTGGGTGGCTCGGCGGCGGGTGAATACTTGCCCGGCCACACTTCGATGATCCGTCGTGACCCGCTGGGCGTGGTTGCATCGATCGCACCGTGGAATTACCCGCTGATGATGCTGGCGTGGAAGATCGCCCCGGCCCTGGCCGCCGGCAATACCGTGGTCATCAAGCCGTCCGAGCTGACCCCGCTGACCGCCCTGCGCCTGGGCGATCTTGCCAAGAGCGTGTTGCCGGCCGGCGTGCTGAACATCCTCTTCGGCCGCGGCCAGACCGTCGGCAACCCGCTGGTCACCCACCCCAAAGTGCGCATGGTCTCGCTGACCGGCTCGATCCCCACCGGCGCGCACATTATCGGCGCCACCGCCGACAGTGTGAAGCGCATGCACATGGAGCTGGGTGGCAAGGCGCCGGTGCTGGTGTTCGATGATGCCGACATCGATGCCGCCATCGACGGCATCCGTACTTTCGGCTTCTACAACGCAGGCCAGGACTGCACCGCCGCCTGCCGCCTGTATGTGCAGGCAGGCATCTACGAGCGCTTCGTCGAGCGCCTTGGCAAGGCCGTGGCCAGCCTGAAAACCGGCCTGCAGGACGCCGAAGACACCGAGCTCGGCCCATTGATCAGCGCCCAGCACCGAGACAAGGTGGCCGGCCTGGTCGGCCGCGCCATTGCCCAGCCGCACATACGGCTGGTCACCGGGGGCAAGGCGGTGGCCGGGGATGGCTTCTTCTTCGAGCCCACGGTGCTGGCCGATACCTTGCAGGATGACGAGATCGTCCGCCACGAAGTGTTCGGCCCGGTGGTGTCGGTAACGCGTTTTACCGACGAAGCCCAGGCGCTGGAATGGGCCAACGACTCGGAATACGGCCTGGCCTCATCGGTGTGGACCCGCGACACCGGCCGTGCCCACCGCCTGGCGGCGCGGCTGCAATACGGCTGCACCTGGGTCAACACCCACTTCATGCTGGTCAGCGAAATGCCCCATGGCGGGCAGAAGCATTCAGGGTACGGGAAGGACCTGTCGATGTATGGACTGGAGGATTACACCTGTGTGCGGCATGTGATGATCAAGCATTGAGCCCGAAGTGACATCACCCGGCCTCTTCGCCGGCAAGCCGGCGAAGAGGCCGGAACAGGCTAAAGCTAATCCCGCAGATCCGACTCATGGATCGGGTTCGCCCGGCTGGTCGCCCGTTGATACTGCGCCGGCCAAGTCGCCCTGTTGCCACCCAGGTCGTCATCGGCATGCAACGGCCAGTAGGGGTCGCGCAGCAGTTCGCGAGCCAGGAAGATCAGGTCGGCCTGCCCGGTGCGCAGGATGTGTTCGGCCTGGGCGGGTTCGGTGATCATGCCCACCGTGCCGGTGGCGATTTCCGATTCCTTGCGTACGCGCTCGGCGAAGCGGGTCTGGTAGCCGGGGCCGGTGGGGATCTCTGCATTCACCGAAGTACCGCCGGAGGACACGTCGATCAGGTCGACCCCCAACGCACGCAGCCGGCGCGCCAGTTCCACGGTTTCGTCCGGGTTCCAGCCATCTTCCACCCAATCGGTGGCCGAAACGCGAACGAACACCGGTAGCTCTTGCGGCCAGACCTTGCGCACCGCTTCGGTTACCTGCAGGGTCAGGCGAATGCGGTTTTCGAAGCAACTGCCGTATTCGTCGCGGCGCTGGTTGCTCAGCGGCGAGAGGAACTGGTGCAGCAGGTAGCCATGGGCGGCGTGGATTTCCACCACCTTGAAACCTGCCTCCAATGCCCGTTCGGTCGCTTTGACGAACGCGGCGACTACATCCTGAATTTCGTCCTGGCTCAACTCACGCGGTGCCGTGTGTTCAGGGTCGAAGGCAATCTTCGACGGCCCCACCGGCTGCCAGCCACCGTCTTCAAGTTTGACGCTGCCATGCTTGCCCAGCCATGGGCGATGGGTGCTGGCCTTACGCCCGGCGTGGGCCAGCTGAATACCCGGCACGGCGCCTTGCGCAGTAATGAAGCGGGTGATGCGTTGCAGGGGGGCGATCTGTTCATCGGTCCACAGGCCAAGGTCTTCAGCGGTGATGCGACCTTCAGCAGTTACCGCCACCGCTTCGCTGATGACCAGCCCCGCCCCGCCCACGGCGCGGCTGCCTAAATGGACGAGGTGCCAATCGTTGGCCAGGCCATCGATGGCGGAATACTGGCACATCGGCGAGACCGCGATGCGGTTGGGCAACGTCAGCTGACGCAGGGTGTAAGGCTCGAGCAGCAGGCTCATGAGGGCACCTCCCAAAGACTCCAATGGTGATCCGGCCCGGACACTCATGCACGACGCTGGCCCGGTATCGGTCATTCTTCAGACTAGACCAGATTGGTAGCCGGGAAGGTCCCTGGGGTTTGCACCGCCTTCAGCGCGGCTCGATGTGAGCGATCATCAGCTGCACACTTTCATTACCGCGGAACTCGTTCACATCCAACTTGTACGCCAGCTCCACCCAGCGCACGGTGGGGTTGGGCCACACCTCGCGGTCGATACCGAAGGCAATGCCGTCCAGGCGTACCGAGCCGCATTCGCTCTTGAGCACCACCTTCAGGTGCCGCTCACCGACCACGCGTTGCTCGACCAACTGGAACACGCCATGGAACAACGGCTCGGGGAAGTGCTGCCCCCAAGGCCCGGCGTGGCGCAGGGCTTTGGCCAAGTCGAGGTGAAACTCCTCCACCGCCAGGCTGCCATCGGACAGAAGGCGCCCGGTGAGGTCTTCTTCGCGCAACTGGCGCCGGACTTCTTCGTCGAACGCCTCGGCAAACGCCGGGAAGTTGCCCTCAGGCAGCGACAGCCCCGCCGCCATGGCATGCCCGCCGAACTTGCTGATCAACTGCGGATGACGCGCCGCCACTGCATCCAGCGCATCGCGGATATGGAACCCCGGCACCGAGCGCGCCGAGCCTTTGAGCATGCCTTCGCCGGCATCGGCAAAGGCGATGGTCGGGCGGTGGTAACGCTCCTTCAGGCGTGAGGCAAGAATGCCGATCACGCCCTGGTGCCAGTCGGCATCGAACAGGCACAGGCCATAGGGCATGGACTCGACCGGCAGGTCCTTGAGCTGGGCCAGCGCCTCGCGCTGCATGCCCTGCTCGATCGACTTGCGGTCCTGGTTCAAATCATCCAGCTGTTGGGCCATGTCCTGGGCCTGGGCCGCGTCTTCGCACAGCAGGCACTCGATGCCCAGGCTCATGTCGTCCAGGCGCCCGGCGGCGTTGAGCCGTGGGCCGAGAATAAAGCCGAGGTCGGTGGAGGTGATGCGCCGATGATCGCGGCGCGCCACTTCCAGAATCGCCTTCAGCCCCGGCCGTGCGCGGCCAGCGCGGATGCGCTCCAGGCCCTGGTGCACGAGAATGCGGTTGTTGGCATCCAGCGGCACCACGTCAGCAACGCTGCCCAGGGCTACCAGGTCGAGCAGTTCACCGATATTCGGTTGGGCCTGGGTTGCATAGCGCCCCTGGCTGCGCAGGCGCGCGCGCAAGGCCATGAGCACGTAGAAAATCACCCCGACACCGGCCAGCGACTTGCTCGGGAAGTCGCAGCCCGGCTGGTTCGGGTTGACGATGGCATCGGCATCCGGCAGCTGCTGGCCCGGGAGGTGGTGGTCGGTGACCAGCACCTTGAGCCCAGCCGCCTTGGCCGCCGCGACACCTTCGACGCTGGAGATGCCGTTATCGACAGTAACCAGCAAATGCGGCTGGCGCTGCAGCGCCACTTCGACGATCTCCGGGGTCAGGCCGTAGCCATACTCGAAACGATTGGGCACCAGGTAATCGACATGGGCGGCACCCAGCAGGCGCAGGCCGAGCATACCCACGGTACTGGCGGTGGCGCCGTCGGCATCGAAGTCGCCGACGATGAGGATGCGCTGGCGCTGGTCGAGGGCTTCGATCAGCAGGTCCACCGCCGCATCGATGCCCTTCAACTGCTGATACGGCAGCAGCCGTGCCAGGCTCTTGTCCAGCTCGGCCTCGGACTGCACGCCACGGGCAGCGTACAGGCGGGTCAGCAAGGGTGGCAGGTTACCCAGAAATGGCAGGGTCGGTGGCAGCGGGCGAGGTTCGATACGCATGGGGTCTGTCGGCTCAGCCGCGCTCGCCGAGCAGCCACTGCAGCTGCACTTCGTGCTGGCCACGGTCGTCGGTGACGAACACCGTGCCTTCGCTGATCATCACGTCCCACTTGATGCTGCGTGGCATCTCGGTAGCCAGGGTTTCAAGCACTTCCTGAGGCACCGCGGCGATGTTCAGGTTCTTCAGGTTCTTGACCGCACCCACCACCTTGCTCTCCCAAACCCGCAGGCTGCCGTAAGCCAGCAAGCTGGTGCGCTCGGTGCGACGGGAACACCAGGTCAGGCGGTCAGCGTCCGGTTGGCCGACTTCGATCCAGTGCAGAACGCGGTCGTCCAGGCTCTTTTCCCACAATGCCGGCTCATCGACATCCGACAAACCGCGGCCAAATGACAGATTCTCGTTGTACCACAGCGCATAAGCCAACAGACGAACCGCCATACGCTCTTCAGTTTCCGAAGGATGACGTGCAATGGTCTGCTTGACGCTTTCGTACACGCCGCGATCGAGATCGGTCAGGTTCAGTTCGAATTTGTAGGTGGTGGACGGCTGGGCCATGGTCGACGGGCTTCTTGCGCAAAGAAAAGTCACACAGTCTAACCGATCCTGATCTTCGTTGCCCCGCAGCAGTATCTGCCGTTACCGACCTATGATAAAACCACGGCTCTGCCCTGATGCCACGGATGCCTCATGTCTACGCCCAGCAAACCCCTCGCCGGCCTGAAAGTCATCGAGCTTGGCACCCTGATCGCCGGCCCGTTCGCCTCACGCATCTGCGCCGAATTCGGTGCCGAGGTGGTCAAGGTCGAGTCACCTGACGGCGGCGACCCGCTGCGCAAATGGCGCAAGCTGTACGAGGGCACGTCGCTGTGGTGGTTCGTGCAGGCGCGCAACAAGCAATCGCTGACGCTGAACCTCAAGCACCCGGAAGGCCGTGAGATCCTCAAAAAGCTGCTGGCCCAGGCCGACATTCTCATCGAGAACTTCCGCCCCGGCGTGCTGGAAAAACTCGGCTTGGGCTGGGACGTCCTGCACGCCCTCAACCCGAAACTGGTGATGGTGCGCCTGTCGGGCTTCGGCCAGACCGGGCCGATGAAGGATCAGCCAGGCTTCGGCGCCGTGGGGGAGTCGATGGGCGGCCTGCGCTACATCACCGGCTTCGACGACCGCCCACCGGTGCGCACCGGCATTTCCATCGGCGACTCGATCGCGGCGCTGTGGGGCGTGATCGGCGCGCTGATGGCGCTGCGTCACCGCGAAGTCAACGGCGGCCACGGCCAGGTGGTGGATGTGGCACTGTACGAGGCGATCTTCGCCATGATGGAAAGCATGGTCCCGGAGTTCGATGTGTTCGGCTTCATCCGCGAGCGCACCGGCAACATCATGCCGGGCATCACGCCCTCCTCCATCCACACCAGCGCCGACGGCAAGCACGTGCAAATCGGCGCCAATGGCGATGCGATCTTCAAGCGCTTCATGCAGGCCATCGGCCGAGACGATCTGGCCGATGACCCCACGCTGGCCAGCAATGATGGCCGCGACGCGCGGCGTGACGAGCTGTACGGGGTGATCGACCGCTGGGCCAACAGCCTGCCCCTGGAGCCATTGATGCAGACACTGACCGCGGCCGAAGTGCCGGCCAGCCGCATCTATTCGGCAGAAGACATGTTCAACGACCCGCAATACCTGGCCCGCGAGATGTTCCTGCAGGCCCGTCTGCCAGATGGCAAACCGTTCAAGATGCCGGGCATCGTGCCCAAGCTGTCGGAGACGCCCGGCTCCACCGAATGGGTAGGCCCGGCACTGGGTGAACATACCGATGCCCTGCTCACCACCCTGGGTTATGGCACCGCCGCCATTGCCGCCTTGCGCCAGGCAGGCACGGTCTGAGATTGCCTTCACCCATGCGCATGCTGGCCTTGCTGTGCGGGCTGCTGTTCGGCATCGTCGGCGCACCGGCGCAGGCCAAGGAACGCCTGCTGTGGCTGGTCCGTGACCTGCCGCCTTTCACCATCTTCGAGGGTGCGGAAAAAGGCCAGGGCGTGATCGACCAGATGTTGCCGCTGTTGATCCAGCAGATGCCCGAGTACGACCACGCCATTGTGCGGGTCAACCGGGCACGCGGCATCCAGATGCTGCAAGACCCAAACAGTTTCACCTGCGACCCAACCCTGCTGTGGACACCGGAACGTGCCAAATTCGTGCATTTCTCCGAACCGACACTGGGTGTGATGAGCGGTGGGTTGGTAATACACAAGCAAGGCGAGGCAAGGCTGGCACCCTTTCTGGATGGCCAGCAGATCGACCTCAAGGGTTTGCTGAGCGCCACCCAACTGAAGCTCGGCATCGTCGCCGAACGCAGCTACAGCACACAGATTGACGACATCCTGCGGCAACTGCCCGATACCGTGTTCAACCGCCACTACGGCAACGATGCCACTGCCAGCCTGCTGCAGATGCAGCGCCTGGGGCGCCTGCAACTGGTGCTGGGCTACTGGCCGGAAGTGCGTTACCTGATCCAGCAGCAAGGTGGATCGCTGGATGAGTACCAGTTTCACCCGATACAAGGGGTGAACCGCTACCAGTTCCTGCATGTAGGTTGCTCCGACTCGCCGTTGGGGCGCGAAGCCGTCGCGCACATCGACCAGCTGTTGCCTGCGCTACGCCAAGGCACCCTGCCAGCGCTTTATGCACGGTGGCTGGACCCGGAGCTGCAGGCGGATTACCTGGAACAGAGCAAACACTTCTTCGAAGCGCCGTAAAAAAAGAAACCCCGGACGCTGGGGAGGACGCCCGGGGCCAATCGCAAGCCCTGTCGGGCTTCCCGCGACAGCCTGCCATCACCGGAGCTGTGTGCTGGCGGGCTACGCGTACTGTCTATGATTAGCCAGCTAAGCAAAGGTTCCCTGGGGCTGCTGTCGTTGCTGCAGCGCGGCGATGACACAGGGTTGCAGGCGCCCTTCGGCAATCTGCAAGTCACGGTGCAAGCCGTCGACCAGGTCGATGAGCAGGCTCTGCTCCTGCAACTGGCGCAGGCTGACCGTGCGGCGCAAGGTGGTGCCGCCGAGGCTGTCGAATATGGTCAATTGGCGATTGCCGTTGGCATCCGCGGTGCCGAGCTGGGTCTGGTAGGGGCTCAGGGCGTCATTAAGCAGTCTGCAGATTCTTTCCATCCGGATCACTCGCTGCGTGGTGGGACATGAAGGAACTGACCAGCAAGCGCAGCGGAAAGTTCGTTACGCCGCGGCTGTTTCAGTGAGCATGCGTGGGCGATGTGACCGTTTGAATACGCCGCAAGGCCTGCTGCCACTGCAACACCGGCAAGGGCCACGGTAGATCGGCGAGTACCCAGAGCCCGCGCCGCCGTGCTTCTTTGGCCAGGTTCGGGCGGCTCGCGTTGGCTTGGCCGGTAAACAGCAGTGCGCGCGAAGCTTCGTTGCGCTTGATGCGTTCGAGCAAGGCAACCCCGCCGGCCAGGGCCAGCGCATGGTCGAGGATCAGCAGGTCGGCTTTACGCTGACGCGCCAGGCAGGCATCGAGGTCGGCAAGGTCGAGAGTAACGCGCACGCGGAAAATGCCCTGGGCGTTACACGCCTGGTGCAGGAGGACCTGATGGGAAGGCAGTGCCTGGTGAATCAACACGTAGGGCTGATGCATGAGCCGCTCCTGGAGGAAGGACCGGCCAATTTAAGTAAGGCGCTGAGCACCCTAAATAGGAAAATTCTGAATCAGCTGAAGGAAACCACTAAAAAGGGCCGCTATGCGGCCCTTCTTGAGTCAGTTAAAGCGGCTTGCCGCGATTACCGTGCTGGCTGACGAAGGCCTGGATCGCCTTGAGGTCGTTGGGCAGCACCGTGCAACGCTCTTCGCGGCTGAACAGGTCGCTCAGGTGCGCAGGCAGCTCAAGCGCCTTGCCGACACCTGCCTTCTCCACCGCTTCCGGGAACTTGACCGGGTGCGCAGTGCCCAGCACCACCATCGGTGTGTCCAGGCTGCGGCGGCACTCACGGGCGGCCTTGACGCCGATCGCAGTGTGCGGGTCGAGCACTTCACCGGTGCTGGCGAAGACTTCGGCGATGGTCTCGCAGGTCTGCTCATCGCTGACTGCCAGCGAGTCGAACAGCTTGCGGGCCTCGGTCCAGCGGTCCTGGTCGACGCTGAAGCCGCCGCCCTGCTTGAAGTTGGCCATCAGTTCGGCAATAGCGGCGCCGTTGCGCCCGTGCAGGTCGAACAGCAGGCGCTCGAAGTTGGACGAAACCATGATGTCCATCGACGGCGAAAGGGTCGCGTGCAGGGTGTCCTTGACGTACTGGTTGCCGCTCATGAAGCGGTGCAGGATGTCGTTGCGGTTGGTCGCGACCACCAGCTGGCTGATCGGCAGGCCCATGTTGCGCGCCAGGTAGCCGGCAAAAATGTCGCCAAAGTTGCCGGTCGGTACCGAGAACGCCACCGAACGCGCCGGGCCACCCAACTGCAGGGCTGCGTGGAAGTAGTAGACGATCTGGGCCATGATCCGCGCCCAGTTGATCGAGTTGACCGCCACCAGGCGCGTGCCCTTGAGGAACGACTGGTCGGCGAAGCTGGCCTTCACCATCTCCTGGCAGTCGTCGAAGTTGCCTTCGACCGCGATGTTGTGGATGTTGTCACCGAAGATGGTGGTCATCTGCCGGCGCTGCACTTCCGACACACGTTGGTGTGGGTGCAGGATGAAGATATCGACGTTGTCGCAACGGCGGCAGCCTTCGATGGCGGCTGAGCCGGTATCGCCACTGGTGGCACCGACGATCACCACACGCTCGTTGCGCTTGGCGAGCACGTGGTCGAGCAGGCGCCCGAGCAGTTGCAGGGCGAAATCCTTGAAGGCCAGGGTCGGGCCGTGGAACAGCTCCAGGACCCACTCGTTACTGTTCAACTGACGCAGCGGAGCCACCGCAGCGTGGGCGAACTCACCGTAGGTCTCTTCGAGGATCTTCTTGAAGTCGGCGTCGGCGATGCTGCCCTCGACGAACGGGCGCATCACGCGGAAGGCCAGCTCGTGGTAAGGCAGGCCGGCCCAGGAGGCAATTTCTTCCTGGGTGAAGCGTGGCAGGTTTTCTGGCACGTACAGGCCGCCATCGGTGGCGAGGCCGGCCAGCAGGACGTCTTCGAAATTCAGGGCCGGTGCCTGGCCGCGGGTACTGATATAACGCATGGCTTCAAACCTTCGATACTGGGGGCCCGGGCCGCCCGAGCGGCCCGACGGCGATATTAGTTAAGCTGTTCTACGCGGATCCGCACGACCTTGCCAACCACGTCCTGCAGGGCTTCCAGGGCGACGATGGCGTCGTTGATGCGCTGCTCGACCACACCGTGGGTCAGCAGGATCATCGGCACCAGGCCATCCTGCTCCTCGGCTTCCTTCTGCATGATCGACTCTATGTTGATACCCCGCTCCGAAAGGATGCTCGCCACCTGGGCCAGCACGCCCGGATGATCCTTGGCCTGGATGCGCAGGTAGTAGGCACTCTGGCAGGCTTCGATCGGCAGGATCGGGTGAGCCGACAGCGAGTCCGGCTGGAAGGCCAGGTGCGGCACGCGGTTTTCCGGGTCGGAAGTCATGGCGCGGACCACGTCGACCAGGTCGGCAACGACCGACGAAGCGGTCGGCTCCATGCCGGCACCCGCGCCGTAGTACAAGGTGGACCCGGCAGCGTCACCATTGACCATCACAGCGTTCATCACGCCATTAACGTTGGCGATCAGGCGGTCGCTCGGGATCAGCGTCGGGTGTACGCGCAGCTCGATGCCTTCGGCCGTACGGCGGGCCACGCCCAGGTGCTTGATGCGGTAACCCAGGGCTTCGGCATAGTTCACGTCAGCGGTAGTCAGCTGGGTGATGCCCTCGGTGTAGGCCTTGTCGAACTGCAGCGGAATGCCAAAGGCGATGGACGCCAGGATGGTCAGCTTGTGTGCGGCATCGATGCCTTCGACGTCGAAGGTCGGGTCGGCTTCGGCATAACCCAGCGCCTGGGCTTCGGCCAGCACGTCGGGGAAGGCGCGGCCTTTTTCACGCATCTCGGTGAGGATGAAGTTGCCGGTGCCGTTGATGATGCCGGCCAGCCAATTGATGCGGTTGGCCGACAGGCCTTCGCGAATGGCCTTGATCACCGGGATGCCGCCGGCCACTGCGGCTTCAAAGGCGACGATGACGCCCTTCTCGCGGGCCTTGGCGAAAATTTCGTTGCCGTGCACGGCAATCAGCGCCTTGTTGGCGGTAACGACATGCTTGCCGTTTTCGATGGCCTTGAGCACCAGGTCGCGAGCGATGGTGTAGCCACCGATCAGCTCGATGACAATGTCGATCTCCGGGTTGCTCGCAACGTCGAACACATCAGCGGTAATGGGGGTACCGGTAATCTGGCAGTTCGGGTTCTGCGAGCGCATGGCGATCTGTGCCACTTCAATACCGCGCCCGGCACGGCGGGCAATCTCCTCGGCGTTGCGCTGAAGTACATTGAAGGTTCCGCCACCGACGGTCCCCAACCCACAGATGCCTACTTTGACCGGTTTCACAGTGAACTCCCCATTGAACGGCCGGCACCTGCGCCGACCGTGAAACATGCCGTCACCCCATGACGACGGCGTACTGAATGAATTACTTGGCTGCTTGCTGCTGGCCGGCCAGGGCCAGCTTCGCTACCTGCGGCGCCGGCTGATAGCCCGGGATCACCTGGCCGCTTTCGAGCACGATCGCCGGCGTGCCGTTGACGCCGATCGACTGGCCCAGCTGGAACTGCTTGCTGACCGGGTTGGCGCACTTGGCGGCCTTGATTTCCTTACCCTCGACCATCTTGTCCAGCGCCGCGCGGCGGTCGCTGGAACACCACACGGCCTGCAACTGCTGGTCACCCGGCGAGCCGAGGCCCTGGCGGGGGAAGGCGACATAGCGCACTTCGATACCGCGGCGGTTCAGCTCTGGCACTTCGGCGTGCAGCTTGTGGCAGTAAGGGCAGGTGGTGTCGGTGAAGACGGTGATGTGCGACTTGGTTTCGCCCTTGGCAGGATAAACCACCATCTCGGCGGCTGGAATGCCGTTGATGAGCTTGGCAACGCCTTGGCGCTCGGTCTTTTCGGTCAGGTTGACCGGCTTGCCGTCCTGGATCTGGTAGAGGTAGCCCTGCATGACGAACTGGCCATCGGCGCTGGCGTACAGCACGCGGCCGCCTTGCAGCTTGACTTCATAAAGGCCGTTGAGCGGGCTGCTGGCAACGCTTTCTACCGGCACTTCCAGCTCGAGGTTCTGCAACGACTTGCGAATGGCCTGCTCGGCCCCGGCATTGCTGTCGGTTGCCGCGGCAACGGCAAAGGTACTGGCCAGCGCCAACGCGGCGGCGGCGAAAAACTGGGTCACGCGCATGGGAACTCCTGAAGGCGGACAGGGGCCGGAAGGCGTCACCTGCGTAAATAACGCGGCGACCGTGCGGCCCTTGGTGCAAACCGCCCAAGCCTACCACAACACGCTAGCCAGTAAGGGGCTTGCGAGTACCGGTCGGCGGAACATGAAAATCATTCATCCACGGGGGTGGTGCTGGGCGTGCAGTTGCTGCAGGCGCGCCTTGGCCACATGGGTGTAGATCTGCGTGGTCGACAAGTCGCTGTGGCCCAGCAGCATCTGCACCACGCGCAGGTCGGCGCCGTGGTTGAGCAGGTGGGTGGCAAAGGCGTGGCGCAGGGTGTGCGGCGACAGCGACTTGTCGATCCCGGCCACCTGCGCCTGATGCTTGATGCGGTGCCAGAAGGTCTGGCGGGTCATCTGCTCGCCGCGCTGGCTAGGGAACAGCACGTCGCTTGGTCGACCGTTGAGCAGCTCGGCGCGGCCATCGCGCAGGTAGCGTTCCAGCCACAACACCGCCTCCTCGCCCATCGGCACCAGGCGCTCCTTGCTGCCCTTGCCCATCACCCGCAGCACACCCTGGCGCAGATTGACCTGGTCCAAGGTCAGGCTGACCAGCTCGGTAACGCGCAGGCCGCAGGCGTACAGGACCTCAAGCATGGCGCGATCGCGCTGACCGATGGCTTCGCCAAGGTCCGGGGCCTGCAGCAGCGCCTCGACATCGGCCTCCGACAGGGTCTTGGGCAAGGGCTTGCCCAACTGCGGCATCTCGACCTGCAGGGTCGGGTCGACACCAATCAGCTTTTCCCGCAGCAAGTAGCGGAAAAACCCCCGCAGACCTGAGAGAAAACGCGCGGTGGAACGCGGCTTGTAACCCTGGTCGAGGCGCCAGGCCAAGTGATCGAATATCAGCTCGCGACCGACGTCGGGCAAGGTCATGCCGCGCGCCTGCAGCCAGCCGTTGAACAGGGCGAGGTCGCTGCGATAGGAGACGCGGGTATTGTCGGACAGGCCTTTTTCCAGCCACAGGGCGTCAAGAAACTGGTCGATCAGAGGGTGGTCGAGGGCTGGCATGGAAACTCGGTGGCAAACGACGAATTGGCGCTTAGTCTTTCATAACAACGCTGGCATAGGGAGCCTGCATGAACGAACAGCAGCCCCTTCTGCGGCTGGGTGCACGTAGCGAGCCACCACAACCCGCTCACACCGCAGCCCGGCTGGGACCTTGGTGGCGCTGATCGTGCCAGCACCCGTTACCGGCACGCCAGGCACGCCAGGTTGAGGCCTCAATCCTGCGACAGCACCGGCACCGGGCGCTTGTCCTCATCGATGGCAACGAAGCTGAACACGCCATGGATAGCGCGCTCGCGCCCGTCCAGGTACATGTTTTCGACAAACACATCCACCTGCACCTGCAGGCTGGTGTTGCCCACCTTGGTCACCGTGCCCACCAGTTCGACAATCGAGCCCGCCGGGATCGGGTGCTTGAAATCGATACGGTCGGTGGACACGGTCACCAGCGGCAGGCGGCAGAAGCGCGTGGCGGCGATGAACGACACTTCGTCCATCCAGGCCAGCGCGGTGCCGCCGAACAGGGTGTTGTGGTGGTTGGTGGTGTTGGGGAACACCGCTTTGGTCACGCGGGTCACCGACAACTCGGTGCGGCGCTGGATTTCCTGGTCTCGGCTGGTCATGTCCGTCACTTTCTCGGCTTTCAAAACGCAAAAAAGCAGCCCGAAGGCTGCTTTTTTCTCGCTAGGCGGCCTTGGCCACCGGGCAAACTGTACTCAGGACAGTTTTTCCTTGATGCGAGCGGCTTTGCCGGACAGGTCACGCAGGTAGTACAGCTTGGCTTTACGCACGTCACCACGACGTTTCACGGCCAGGCTGTCGATCTGCGGGCTGTAGGTCTGGAAGGTACGCTCTACACCAACGCCGCTCGAGATCTTGCGCACGGTGAAGGCGCTGTTCAGACCACGGTTACGCTTGGCGATAACGACGCCTTCGAACGCCTGCAGACGGGAACGCTCACCTTCCTTCACTTTAACCTGAACGACGATGGTGTCGCCTGGTGCGAAGGTCGGGATTTCCTTGCTCATCTGCTCTGCTTCGAGCTGCTGGATGATCTTGTTGGTCATGCTGTGCTCCTAAGATGGATACTTGATCCACCATCGATACGTTTATCTATCGTCCCGCTCGCGGAGATATTCCTCGAGCAGCTTCTTCTCTTCTCCAGAAAGCGAGCGACTTTCCAGAAGATCGGCGCGTCGTTCGAAGGTCCTACCAAGGGACTGCTTCATCCTCCAACGCCGGATATGTGCATGGTTGCCACTTAGCAACACGTCGGGTACACGCTGATCCGCATACACCTCAGGTCGGGTGTAGTGCGGGCAATCCAGCAAGCCATCGGTGAAGGAGTCTTCCTCCGCCGAGCCTACATGCCCTAAAGCTCCGGGCAGCAGCCGTGTAACCGCATCGATCAGTACCATGGCCGGCAGCTCGCCACCGGAAAGCACATAGTCGCCAATCGACCACTCTTCATCGACATAAGCATCAATAAAACGCTCGTCAATGCCTTCATAACGGCCGGCGATCAGGATCAAAGATTCCTGTTCGGCCAAGCCTTTGACCGCTTGCTGATCCAGCTTGCGGCCTTGCGGCGAAAGGTAGATAACCTTTGCCGATGCTCCGGTCGCTTGCCTGGCGCTAACCAGTGCGTCTTCCAGAGGCTTGATTTTCATCACCATGCCCGGACCACCGCCAAACGGCCGATCATCCACGGTATGGTGGCGATCTGTGGTGTAGTCCCGCGGGTTCCAGCAAGTCACCTGAAGCAACCCCTGTTTCACCGCGCGGCTGGTAATGCCGTACTCCGTGATGGCCGAGAACATCTCGGGGAACAACGTGATGACGTCTACGCGAAGGTTACCCATCGTTTAGAAGTCCGCGTCCCATTCAACCTGCATCACGCCTGCTTCCAGGTCGATTGCCAGCACGCATTGCGCCGTATAGGGCAACAGACGCTCGCGATCATCCAGGCTGCCTGCGCAGGGCTTGACCACCATTACATCGTTCGCACCGGTCTCCAACAGGTGATCGACCTTGCCGAACAGCTGTTCGTCCTGGTTGATGACCTTCAGGCCCTGCAGCTGGTACCAGTAGTACTCGTCTGCGGCCAGGTTGGGCAAAAGGCTCCGCGGTATGCAGATTTCAAAGCCGCTCAGAAGACGGGCTTCATCACGATCTTCGAGGCCTTTCAGTTTCACGACCAGGCCCTTTTGGGAGCCACGACCGCTGACCAGCTCGACCTGCTTTACCTTGCCTTCGTGCCGAAGCGTCCAGCGTGGATAATCCAACAGGTTTTCAATCGGATCGGTAAAGGAATACACCTTCACCTCGCCGCGAACGCCGTGAACCGAAAAAATCTTGCCAACGACGATGAGGTCGTCAGCCTTTTCTGGCGTCGCGTTCATATTTCTTAGGCAGCGGCCTTGGCAGCGTCCTTCAGCAGCTGAGCAACACGCTCAGACGGCTGCGCGCCCTGGCTCAGCCAGTAGGTGACGCGTTCCTGGTTGACCGACAGCTTGACTTCGGCGCCCGATGCGATCGGGTTGAAGAAGCCAACGCGCTCAACGAAACGGCCGTCACGGGCGTTACGCGAGTTGGTCACGGTCAGGTGGTAGAAAGGGCGCTTTTTCGAGCCGCCACGGGCAAGACGAATGGTTACCATGTGAACATCGTTCCTATAGTCGGTGCTGCAAATCTGAATGCCAAATAGGCACACGCGTGCCCAAAAGGCCGCATATTCTCGGGGAATACACGGACATTTGCAAATGACTTTTTCGGCAAGGCCTCGCCACGCCGTCCAGATCTGCCGGTTAAGCCGCAGATTATGCGGCCGTTGCCCCGCCGCAGCGGGGGTTCAGAGCGCTCGTCCGGTAAAAGACAAGCACTCGGAATAGGGGTTACAGCTTCGGCATGCCGCCGCCAGGCAGCATCCCGCCCAGGCCGCGCATCATCTTGGCCATGCCGCCCTTGGCGGAGAATTTCTTCATCATCTTCTGCATCTGCTTGTGCTGCTTGATCAGCCGGCCGATATCCTGCACCTGGGTGCCGGAGCCGAGGGCGATGCGGCGCTTGCGCGAACCGCTGATCAGCTCCGGGTCACGGCGCTCGGCCGGGGTCATGGAGTTGATGATCGCTTCCATCTGCTTGAACTGTTTCTCGGCCGCGCCCTGGGCATTGCCCATCTGCGACAGGTTGACCCCGCCGATGCTCGGCAGCTTGTCCATCAGGCCGCCCAGGCCGCCCATGTTCTTCATCTGTTGTAGCTGGTCGCGGAAGTCTTCGAGGTCGAAGCCCTTGCCCTTCTTCAGCTTCTTGGCCAGCTTGTCGGCCTTGGCCTTGTCGATGGTCTGCTCGGCCTGCTCGATCAGGCTGAGCACGTCGCCCATGCCGAGGATGCGCGAGGCGACACGGTCCGGGTGGAATGGCTCGAGGGCCTCGGTCTTTTCACCCATACCGATGAACTTGATCGGTTTGCCGGTGATGGCACGTACCGACAGCGCGGCACCACCACGGGCGTCGCCGTCGACCTTGGTCAGCACCACACCGGTCAGCGGCAGGGCTTCGCCAAAGGCCTTGGCGGTGTTGGCGGCGTCCTGGCCGGTCATGGCGTCGACCACGAACAGCGTTTCGATGGGCTTGACCGCGGCATGCAGCGCCTTGATCTCGTCCATCATGTCGGTGTCGATGTGCAGACGGCCGGCGGTGTCGACGATGACCACGTCGATGAACTTGAGCTTGGCTTCGCGGATGGCCGCTTCGGCGATGGCCACAGGCTTCTGGCTGATGTCAGACGGGAAGAAGGTCACGCCGATGTCGTTGGCCAGGGTTTCCAGCTGCTTGATCGCCGCCGGGCGGTAGACGTCGGCCGACACCACCATCACGCTTTTCTTCTTGCGCTCTTTGAGGAAGCGCGCCAGTTTGCCGGCGGTGGTGGTTTTACCCGCGCCCTGCAAGCCGGCCATCAGCACCACGGCGGGCGGTGCGGCATTCAGCGCGAGGTCTTCATTGGCCGCGCCCATCAGGCTTTCAAGCTCAGCCTGGACAATCTTCACGAACGCCTGGCCGGGCGTCAGGCTGCGCGACACTTCGGTGCCGACCGCACGCTCCTTGACGCTGTTGACGAAATCCTTGACCACCGGCAGGGCAACGTCGGCCTCGAGCAGGGCCATGCGCACTTCGCGCAACGTGTCCTTGATGTTGTCTTCAGTCAGCTTGGCCTTGCCGGTGACATGGCGCAGCGTCTGTGACAGGCGGTCGGTCAGGTTTTCGAACATGGTGATCCTTTCAGGCCCAGTAAAAGCCGAGGTTTGTCAGGCGCCCAGGTGAAAATGCACACGCGCTGGGCACAGCAAGGCGGCGATTATAGCGAAGAGCGGCGGCGGCGCACACCTCGGCTTCCCAGCGGCAAGCATCAGTCTTCCTAGACCAGCGCGATCTATGCCAAACTCCGTCTCTTTAAGGCTTGCCCACCAGGACTTATGTTCTCCTCACCCAGCCTCATCCCCAACCTGATCGCCGCCGGCCTTTATATAGCAGCGACCGTTTATCAGGGTTCGCGCCTGGCCCAGTCGAGCAAAGCCGACAAACGGCTGCTCGGACTGCTCGGCGCACTCGCCGTGATCGCGCAAGGCGGCGCGCTGTTCTTCCAGCTGATCACCCCGCTGGGCCTGAGCCTCGATTTTTTCAGCGCTGCCAGCCTGATCGCCGTGGCGGTCATCAGCCTGACCCTGCTCGCCTGCCTGCGCATACCGGTGGAAAACCTGCTGGTGCTGCTGTTCCCGCTCGGCGCGGTGACGGCCCTGCTGGCCCAGTTCGCGCCTCCCGGCACGGTGCCGCTGATCAATGAGCAACCGGGAATCCTTGCGCACATCCTGCTATCGATCCTGGCCTACGGCCTGTTCACCATCGCGGTGTTCCAGTCGCTGCTGCTGTTGCTGCAGGACCGCCAGTTGAAAAACAAGCACCCGTCCGGCCTGATCCGTAACTTCCCGCCGCTGCAAACCATGGAAAGCCTGCTGTTTGGCTTCCTCTGGGCCGGCTGGTGCCTGTTGTCGCTGTCGTTGATTTCCGGCTGGCTGTTCCTCGATAACCTGTTCGCCCAGCACCTGGTGCACAAAACCTTGCTGGCCTGCGTGGCCTGGGTCGTCTTCAGCGTTCTGCTGTGGGGCCGCACCCGCCTGGGCTGGCGTGGGCACAAGGCGATCCGCTGGACGCTGGCCGGTTTCTGCCTGCTGATGCTGGCCTATTTCGGCAGCAAGCTGGTTCGCGAATTCATCCTGCATATCTGACGGTCGCCCATGGACACCCTGCCGTACGCACCGCTACTCGGCACTCTGGCACTGGCGCTGCTGTGGTCGGCGCTCTTCAGCGCGGTGGATGCCGCCCGCCTGCAGCTCAATGGCTCGCTACGCCCAGGCGATGATGGCCAGCCGCCCCTGCCGGCCCAGGCCCTGGTGCTGTGCGCCAGCCTGGGCAAGCTGCTGGTGCTGGGGCTGGCCTGCCTGATCGGCCAGCGCTACAGCGGCGAGCACGGGTTCTGGCTGGCGGGCCTGGTCGCCACCGTGGCCTTGCTGATTTTTGCCGAATACCTGCCACGGCGCCTGGCGCGGCGCAACCCGCTGGCCTTCATCAGCCTGGGCGCCAGCCTGCTGAAGTTTCCGCTTGCCGTTGTGCAACCTTTCGCCTGCCTGCTGGACGGCTGCGCCAAACTGATCCTTCGGCCTTTCCGCGCGCAACCCCTGGCCGTCGCCCTGCACCCGCAGGCCGATGATGATTTCGCCGAAGATGAAGACCACGAGATGCCGCGCCATGGCTTGCTCGATGGCCTGCAGTCGCTGGACAAGGTCACCGTCAACGACATCCTGGTGCCGCGCAACGAAGTCGACGGTATCAACCTGGACGAGCCGATCGAGCGGATCATCGAACAGTTGATCGTCAGCCGCCACACGCGCTTGCCGGTTTACCACAACGACATCAACCAGGTCGAAGCGATCCTCAACACCAAGCTGATCAGCCACCTGCTGCCCAAGGCCGAACTGACCCTGGAGAAGCTACACGGCGCGTGTTACGAGCCCTACTTCGTGCCCGAGAGCACCCCATTGCAGCTGCAACTGCTGAATTTCCACAAGCAGCAACGGCGCCTGGGCGTGGTGGTGGACGAATACGGCGAGGTGCAGGGCATCGTCACCCTGGAAGACATCCTCGAAGAGATCGTCGGCGAGTTCGAGGAAGAACACAGCCTCGACAACCCCCACGTGCATCCGCAGCCCGATGGCACGTTTGTCATCGAGGGCACTGCCTCGCTGCGTGAGATCAACCGTACCCTCGGCTGGCACCTGCCCTGTGACGGCGGCCCGAAAACCCTCAACGGGCTGGTGACCGAAGCGTTGGAGAGCATCCCGGAAAGCGCTGTTTGCCTGAAGATCGGCCGCTATCGCCTGGAAATCCTCGAAACAGAGGACAATTGCGCCAGCAAGGTACTGGTGTGGACCGTGACCCGCTAGCTATACTCGGGTCACGCTTACCCAGCCCCGCCGTCCCGCCTGCTACCCGCACCCGGCGCCCCACGGCCAGTCCGCTCCACTGACACGCCCCGCGGTCCTGCTTCAACACCCCGAACAGTGCCCGCTCCCGCCCCTATCCCCCTTGGGCTATCGTCAGTCGGGCGAGCAAAAGAACAATACGCTCCGGCGTCCGCGCAACCGTGCCTGCCCTTGTCAGCGCGCGCCTACGCGGATCAGGCCCATGGAGCACGACCAGACTGTCAGGGACCTACTTAATGACCACCAGCACCTATGCCGAAGCGCCTGCCGCGCCGGTCAACTCGCCTGCGCGGGTGGCCACCGCCAGCTTCATCGGCACTGCCATCGAGTTCTACGACTTCTACGTTTACGCCACTGCCGCCGCCCTGGTGATAGGCCCGGTGTTCTTCCCGTCCGGGTCGGGCACCGCGCAGATGCTCGCGGCCTTTCTTACCTTCGGTATCGCCTTCCTCGCCCGGCCCCTGGGCTCGGCGCTGTTCGGCCACTTCGGCGATCGCATCGGGCGCAAATCGACCCTGGTTGCCTCGCTGCTGCTGATGGGGGTGTCCACCACGTTGATCGGCGTGCTCCCGGGCTACGACAGCATCGGCGTGTGGGCGCCGATCATTCTTTGCCTGCTGCGCTTTGGCCAAGGCCTGGGCCTGGGCGGTGAATGGGGAGGTGCGGCGTTGCTGGCCACCGAAAACGCCCCACCCGGCAAACGCGCCTGGTTCGGCATGTTCCCGCAGCTTGGCCCGTCGATCGGCTTCCTGGCCGCCAACGGCCTGTTCCTCAGCTTGGCCCTGACGCTGAGTGACGAGCAGTTCCGTGAATGGGGCTGGCGAATTCCGTTCCTGCTCAGCGCCGCGCTGGTGCTGGTAGGCCTGTACGTGCGCCTGAAACTGGAAGAAAGCCCGGTGTTCGCCAAAGCCGTCGCGCGCCATGAACGGGTGAAAATGCCGGTGGTCGACCTGTTCAGCAAGTACTGGCTGCCGACCCTGCTGGGCGCTGCGGCAATGGTGGTGTGCTATGCACTGTTCTACATCTCCACGGTGTTCTCGCTGAGCTACGGGGTTACGACCCTGGGCTACAGCCGTGAAACCTTCCTGGGCCTGCTGTGCTTCGCCGTGGTCTTCATGGCCCTGGCCACACCGCTTTCGGCATGGCTCAGCGACCGCTACGGGCGCAAACCGGTGCTGATCGTCGGCGGCCTGCTGGCGGTGGCTTCGGGCTTTACCATGGAGCCGTTGCTGACCTCGGGCTCGACCACGGGTGTGGCGCTGTTCCTGGCCATCGAACTGTTTTTGATGGGCGTGACCTTCGCGCCGATGGGGGCGTTGCTGCCCGAGTTGTTCCCGACCCATGTGCGGTATACCGGCGCATCGGCGGCGTACAACCTGGGTGGCATCGTGGGGGCTTCGGCGGCGCCGTTCTTTGCTCAGAAACTGGTGAGCATGGGCGGGTTGAGCTGGGTGGGTGGTTATGTGTCGGTGGCAGCGGTGATCAGCTTGATTGCTGTGTTGTGCCTGAAAGAGACCCGCAACACCGAGCTTTAATGAACGGGGGCCGCAGAGCGGCCCCACGTTGAATCAGAACTCGACCTTGACTGCCTGCGATGCACGGGTTGCCTTGGCCCGCGCCGCTTCGATCGACTCGTCACGCGCCAAGCACACGCCCATGCGGCGCTGGCCGTTGATTTCCGGCTTGCCGAACAGGCGGATCGCGGTATCCGGCTCGCTCAACGCCGCGCCAAGGTTGGCGAAGCTGGCTTGCTGCGACTGGCCTTCCGGCAGGATCACCGCCGAGGCCGATGGGCCGAACTGGCGTACCACCGGGATCGGCAGGCCGAGAATGGCGCGCGCGTGCAGCGCGAACTGCGACAGGTCCTGGGAAATCAGCGTGACCAGGCCGGTGTCATGCGGGCGCGGCGACACTTCGCTGAACCACACCTGGTCGCCCTTGACGAACAATTCGACACCGAACAGGCCACGCCCGCCCAGTGCATCGGTGACCGCCTTGGCCACGCGCTGCGATTCGGCCAGCGCTTTCGCGCTCATGGCCTGGGGCTGCCAGGATTCCTGGTAGTCGCCCTTTTCCTGACGGTGGCCGACCGGTTCCAGGAACGTGGTACCACCCACATGGCGCACGGTCAGCAGGGTGATTTCATAGTCGAAATCGATGAAGCCTTCGATGATCACCCGGCCTTTGCCGGCACGCCCGCCCTCCTGGGCATAGTCCCACGACGTCTGCAGGTCGGCGTCGCTGCGCAGCAGGCTCTGGCCCTTGCCCGACGAGCTCATCACCGGCTTGACCACACACGGATAGCCCACGTCGGCCACGGCTTTGGCGTAGTCTTCATAGGTGTCGGCAAAGTGGTACGGCGAGGTCGGCAGGTCCAGCTCTTCGGCGGCCAGGCGGCGGATGCCTTCGCGGTTCATGGTGAGCTGGGTGGCGCGGGCTGTCGGCACCACGGTGAAGCCTTCGCTTTCCAGCTCGACCAGGGTGGCAGTGGCGATCGCTTCGATTTCAGGGACGATGTAATGGGGCTTTTCAGCCTCGATCACCGCGCGCAGGGCCACGCCATCGAGCATGTTCACCACGTGGCTACGGTGCGCGACCTGCATGGCCGGGGCATTGGCGTAGCGGTCCACGGCAATCACTTCGACGCCCAGGCGCTGCAGCTCGATCACCACTTCCTTGCCCAGCTCGCCACAGCCACAGAGCAGTACACGGGTCGCGGTAGGCGACAAGGGGGTTCCGATACGGGTCATTTCAGGTCCTCGAAGGCGTCCGGGGCCGCGCCAGGCTTAGCGCCGCCCGCTGAAAAAGGACCCGTATTCTACACCATCAGCTGGTAACGGCAGCCCGCCGAGCGCGAAATGCCATGGCCAGCCAAACCGCCGTCACGCCGGCGAATTTCGAGGCCATGGCGGTGCCGATCACCGCCGGGGTCAGGGCGCCGATCATGCCGAAGAAGATGAACGTGTCCACGGGGATGCTCAGCGCCGAGCTTAGCCACAGGCGGTCACGCAGGGGCCGGCGGGTGACGCTGAACACCAGCCAGTCGATCAGCTCGGAGATGAAGAACGCCGTGGCGCTGGCCAGGGCGATGGCCGGCTCCGAGGTGACGTACGACAGCACCAGGGCCATCAGCATGGCGATCAGCGCGCCATGGCCGTAGCGGGTCTGCACCATGTCGCGCAGGATGAACACCAGCCCACCCCAGGCGGACCAGATCACGTCCAGGTGCGGAGCGCTGGAAAAGGCGAAGTTGATCAGTACAACGCTGCTGATGTAGGCGATGAGAAAGAACATGGGCGGTGACCGTCGGGCAAGCCGGGCAGATTACTTGATTTTCGGGTCAGTCGCAGCCCCTACATGATCAACCCGGCAGCCACCGCCCGCTCATGGCATAGCTTCAACACCGCCCGGCGCTCAGTATTGTCCATCCGCCCCCAGCGGCCGATTTCGGCCACGGTGCGCTGGCAGCCGGTGCAGATATCCTGCTCGTCCAGCGCACAGATGCTCACGCACGGCGAAGCGACCGGGCGTTCAGTGGCAATGACCTCACTCATCGTCCACCACCAGCTCCCGCGCATAACGCTGGGCGTTGTGCACATAGTGTGCGGCGCTGGCCTCGAGCATGCGTTTTTGCTGCTCGGTCAGCTCGCGCACCACCTTGCCGGGCGAGCCCATCACCAGCGAACCATCAGGAATTTCCTTCCCCTCGGGAATCAGCGCATTGGCACCGATGATGCAGTGCTTGCCAATGTGCGCGCCGTTGAGAATCACCGCATTGATGCCAACCAGGCTGTAATCGCCGACCGTGCAACCATGCAGCATGGCGTTGTGGCCGATGGTCACGCCCTTGCCCAGGGTCAGCGGCGCGCCCATGTCGGTGTGCATGACGGTACCGTCCTGGACATTGCTGTCCTCGCCGATGTCGATCAGCTCGTTGTCGCCGCGCAGCACCGCGCCGAACCACACGCTGGCGCGCGCCTGCAGGCGCACTTTGCCAATCAGCATGGCGTTGGGGGCAGCCCAACTGGTGGGATGGCATTCGACCCGCAGGTCGCCCAGGCGGTATTTCATGTTCGCTCCTCAGGGTAGCAACGGCGGCGGGGTGGGCCCCGCTCAGATTTCGATGTAGCGCTCGGGGGGGTGATGCAGGCTGATCCCAGCGTCGTACAACAGGTTGACCAACTCGACGATCATGATCGCCGAAAGCCCCCAGATCTTGTATTCGCCATAGCGATAGCTGGGCACGTACCAACTGCGGCCCTGGTAATCGATACGGTGGGTGTGGTCGCGCGGGTCCTGGCGGAAGAATTCCAGCGGCACGCTGAATACTGCCGCGATCTCCGCATCGTTGGCGCGGTATTCGACGAAATCGGGGATAAGCCCGACGAATGGCGTTACTTTCAGGCCATGCAGGGAAATCAGCGGGCTGAGCGGGCCGATCACTTCGACCAGGCCAGGCGGCAGGCCGATTTCTTCCTCGGCCTCGCGCAGTGCGGTGAACACCAGGTCAGGGTCTTCAGGGTCGCGCCGGCCACCGGGGAAGGCGACTTCGCCACCATGGGTCGACAAGCCCTTGGCACGCAGGGTCAAGACCAGTTCGGGCGCTTCGCTGCGGGTAATGGGCAAGAGTACCGCGGCCTCGGGGAACCGTCGGTCGGTTTCCAGTGAAGCAGGTTGGTGGTTGCTCATTCGGCGAAGTAGCTCGTCCAGCATTGCGCACTCTCGTTTCCAAGGCCTGCCCTGCATGATGCACCAAAGCCGCGAAGCACCCAAGCCCTGTGCGCTTGCGGCGGGCCTGTGTGTCGCGCCAAGATAAGCCGGTCAAAAGGGAAGAACAGCATGAAATTTTGCAGCGCGTGCGGCCAGCCGGTCATTCAGCGGATCCCCGAGGGCGACAGCCGCCTGCGGTATGTGTGCGAGCATTGCCAGACCATCCACTACCAGAACCCCAACATCGTGGCCGGGGTGCTGCCGACCTGGGGCAGCCAGGTGCTGCTGTGCCGCCGCGCCATCGAGCCGCGCCGTGGCTTCTGGACCCTGCCTGCCGGGTTCATGGAGAACGGCGAAACCCTGGACCAAGCCGCCCGTCGCGAAACCGTGGAAGAAGCCTGCGCCCGGGTCGGCACCATGACGCTGTACCAGCTGTTCGACTTGCCGCACATCAACCAGGTGCATGTGTTCTTCCGCGCAGAGCTGGCAGACCTGGATTTCGCCATCGGTATCGAAAGCCTGGAAGTGAAGTTGTTTGAAGAGCACGAAGTACCTTGGGACGAGCTGGCTTTCCGCACCGTCACGCGCACACTAGAATGCTATTATCGCGACCGCATCGGGCAGCACTATCCGCTAGGCCATGAGTACCTGCCACCGATGAGCGTTTCGCCCACTACTTAAGTTTGCAGGTGCTGCTTCATGCGCTGGTTGTTCGCCCTTTTCTGCTTTTGCGTTAGCTCGGTGTCCCAGGCGGCCTTCACCGAAACCATCATTCGCAAGCCACAACCCCCGGTGCCGGCACAATCGCAATCGCAGGCGGCCATGCAGCCGCTGATCGACAAGGTGCTGGTGATCAAGTCCCAGCGCCGGCTGCAACTGATCAGCCGCGGCGAGCCGCTGAAAACCTACCGCATCTCGCTGGGCAAGCAGCCCAAGGGAGCCAAGGAGCGCGAGGGCGACAAGAAGACCCCGGAAGGCCTCTATTGGCTGGACTGGCGCAAGGAAAGCGACCGCTTCAACCTGTCCATGCACATCACCTACCCCAACATCAGCGACGCAGCCCGCGCCACCCGTGACGGTGTCAGCGCCGGCAGCATGATCATGATCCATGGCACACCGATCAACGATGAGTACCCCGAGTGGTACTTCCACACGCTCGACTGGACAGATGGCTGCATCGCCATGCGCAACGCCGACATGCGTGAGGTCTGGGAGCTGGTGCGCGACGGCACGCTGATCGAGATTCGACCTTGACCACCCTCCTGCATCATTAAGATGTAGGAGCTTTCATACTGTAGTTAAACAACTGTCCTACACCCGCTCAAGCAGCAGACTGCATCCAACCGAACTGAACAGCTCTTAGCATCCACGCAAACGAGTACGTACGCCGTACGCCATTTGCGGGATGGTTCAATGCCTTGTCGATTCCAACACACCGCCAGCCGGCTTCTTGCCTGCTGCATGCCAGGTTTGCCGGCGCAGCCCCAAGCGCTGGCCGACGTCTACGCCCGCCAACTGCCCCTCCCCCGCCCGCGCGTCGCCTACGACAGCGCCCCGCATCGCCCACGCCCTGAATCCGGCTTCTGGGCTGGAGTGGGCGCTACCCCTCTGTCCCGCCCACAACTATGAGAACAAGCACATGCAGAGACGTTCGCCGTTACCCTCCCTTTGCCTCGATGCCTTGCGCTGGGCCATGTGCCACGCGCGGCTCGGCCTTGTCACCGCAACGGCGCAGGCCCGGCTGGAAAAGGCTTCGACCGCACCAGCACTGGACACGCCCAGTGTCAGCATGGACATCACCGTGGAGCATCTCAAGCACCTGGAAAACCAGCGCCGCGGCTTTGCTCAGCCAAGCGAACTGCCGCTCGCCCGCCTGGCTACCAGTGCACATCCCGCTTCCCCGTCAGTGCCTGCGGCTTCAGCCATTGAGCACCGCGCAGCACCGGCATCAATGCAGCATCCGGCTGCAGTTCAAATGCCACCTGCGCCCGACGCGCCACCAGGTCGGCATCGACCGTCAGCTGATGCTGCCCTGGCTGCGCCAACTGCCCCTGCAGACGCCAGCCGGTGCGGCAGTTCAACTCCAGCCAGCCTTGGCCCAAGCCCAGCGACCAGGGCTGGCTCAAGGCCAGGTCGGTGACCGTCATACGCCCTTCGCTGGCGCGGCACTGGCGCCCCGAACCCTGCACGCTCAACACGCCCTGCCACTGCCCGGCCAGCCGATAACCCTGCTGCGCGGTCGCCTGGGCACCGGACGCCGTCGCTTCGAGCCGCCAGCGCCAAGGCCAGCCTTCACCACGCAACTGCCAGCCTTGTCCTTGGAAGCCCAGCAGGGCATTGGCCTGCAAGCGCCAAGGCAGCACCTCCCAATGCACGGGCCCGACAGGCCCGACCTGGCGGGCCTGGCCGCGCCACAGGCTGCCACTGACACCGTGCATGGGCAGGCCAACGAAGGGCGCCAACCAGGCGGCCGGCAACTCCACCAGCAAGGTCAGGCTGAATATCAACCCGCCCCACAGCAGCCCCCGCCACCTCATGGTTGCACCACCAGGTCAAAGTGCAGCCCCTTGGCATCCCGCTCCAGGGCCCACTGCAGAGGCTGCGCCCCCTCTGCCTGCAAAGCTTGCATCCAACCTTGCAGAACACGCTCATCAGCCACCTGGCCGCGCAGTTGCCAGTGCTTGCCTTGGGCCTCGACCTCGACAAGTTCGATCCGCCGCGCCTGAGCGGACTGGCGCAGCCGTTCCAGGCTCACGGCCGGACCGCTGTGCAACGCACTTGCCTGCTCCGCCAGCCCTCGCCATTGGCTGAGCTCGCGCCATAGCGACAGCCCTTCGCGCATTGCCAGGAAAGCCAGTAAAGCGCCAATCAGGCACCCGGCGAGCAACAAGCGATGGCGTTGGATCCACGCCTGGGTCATGTTGCTGCCCCCAGATCGAATACCACGTGCGTCGACGGCTCAGTGCTTTCCACCTGCACCGTAGCCCCAGCGGCAGTGGCCATCTCGCCCCATGGCGGTGAGCTGGCGTCGCCCTCCAGGCGAACGTGCCAGCGCTGGCCATCGAAGCGCACCGCCTGCAGGCGCCAGTGTGGGTGATCATGCAACCAGGCGTGCAAACGCGCCTGCAGGTCTTCCAGCTGGCGCGCGCGCAGGTGCTGTTGCAGTTCACCTTCACGCAGGCGCTTGAGCGCCTGCGCCGCATGCCGTGGGCTGGGCTGGGCACCGGTCACTGCCAGCACCTGCGCACGCCAGGCCTGGACCTGGCGCCATTGTTGGCTCAACCATAGCCCACTGCACACCACGGCCAGCCCCAGGCACGCGGCAATGAGGCGTCGCTGCGCTGTCGGCACGCCGGGTAGCGCGCGCACCTGACGCGGTCGTTCGAACAGGCTTGGCAGCTGGTCGAGCGGGGCCAGCCTGCTCGGCCAGCTACCGGTCAAGGTTGCCGTGCTCAGCGTACGCCAGGGCTGTTGCGGTGCGTCGCCCAATGCCTCGGGCCATGCCAGCCAGTGCGCGTGGCCCTCCTCACTCAACCCCAGGTACAGGCGCAGGCCCGATGACCGCAGCCATTCCCAGGCCGTACCCGGTTCGGGCGTTGGCAACAATTGGAACTCGGCCCAGCAGCGTTCGATCTGCAGCCCCCATTCGGCACACTGCCTGCGCCAGTCATCCAGAGGCTGTCGGGCCACCACCAACAGGTGCAACTGCCCTTCTCGGCGTGACAGGCAGGCGCAATACACCTCGTCCGCGCTCTGCAGCAATTGGTCTTCCAGCAGCAACGGCCACTCGTCACGCCTGAGCCCAGGCGGAGCGGCAAGCTGGAACTGGCTGCACCGCTCGCCAGGGACGATCAGTACGACCTGAGCCTGCAGGTCCGCCGGAGGCTGGCCCTGCCCTTCACGCTGCGCGACGCCGTTTTCGACCAGCAGCCAGTCCCAGGTGTCACCCGGGCGTAGCAGCAGCCAGGATCGGGCCGGCGCACGTCGGCGCCACTCAAGCTTCATGAGCGCCCCCAAGGGAGGATGAACGTGCAGACATAAGGTGCTCCATCACGCTGCAATTGCACACGCACGCCACGGCCGGGATGCGCGGGTTGATCGGAAGGCCAGGGCAGCCAGCGGCCGCCCTGGTGATAAAGAACCGTGAACGCACTGACCTGCTGCAGTTGCTCACGCAAGACCCAGCGTGGTTCGCTGGCGGCATACAGGTCGGCCGAGGTCTCCAGCAACAAGCGTTGCTCGCGGGCATCGAAACGCAGGCGCTGGCGCTGCAGCCGCGAGCCGCCTTCGGCCTCGGGCAACGCGGCAGCGGCCACCCACAGCAACTGCTGGCGGTCGGCCTGCCAGTCGAGCCAATGGCTGGCCAGTGGCAGGCGCTGCTCGTACACCCGGCGCAACACCGGGCTGTCGAAGCGCCGCTCCAGGGCCAGGCAGAACTCCAGCACGCCGGTTTCTTCGCGGGGCGCCTGCAGCCGCTCGCGGACCTTGAGCCAGCCATTGACCAGGGCGGCGAGCATCACCCCGAGCAACGCGGTCAAGGCCATGGCCACCATCAGTTCGATCAGGGTCAAGCCCGCCTGGCGCTGCTTCATGGCCGCTCCAGAAAGACCGTGTACTGGCCCAGCGGCAGGCGCTGGTCGCGGTCGGCGTACAACTGCATCTCGCCACGGCGCAAGTTGCGCACACCGGTGCGGCGTAACTGCAACTGCCAGTGACACCGCTGGCCACCTTGGTCGAGCACGCCGCTGGCCTGGTTGCTGGCCGGCCAATACTGTTCGACGGCAAAGCGCGCCTGCAGCTCGCGGGCGCACAGCACGCCCAACCGATGCTGTTGCACGCTGTCCTGCACCGCCAGGCGCTGGCGTAGCACCTGGCTGGTGATCACCGCCAGCACGGCGGCAATCGCCAACGCCACGGTCACTTCCAGCAAGGTGAAACCGTACTGTTGGCGCTTCATGGTGACAGCTCCATGCGCAGTAAACCGTCGCGCCCCCAGGCCCAGCGCTGGCTGCCCTCGGCCCAGCGCCAGCGCACCGAGCCCGGCTGCGCCCACCCCTGTGGCGTGAACAGCAAGCGTGGCAGGGCACTGGCCGGCCAGTCCGGGCGCAAGCCTTTGGGCCAGTCGCCGAGGCTGACCGGTTCGACCACCCAGCCCTCGCGCTCACGGCGCACGAACTCCGGCTGCTCGCCGGTCCAGCGCAGCCCACGCAGTTGCCCGGCATGCCGGGCCAGCGCAGCCTGCGTGTGGACATGCGCGGCCAGGCGCTGCAGCGCTTGGTCGACGCTGGCCTTGCCGCTGTCGAGCCAGGCCACGGCGAGCCCGGTCATGAGCCCGGCGATGGCCAATACCACCAGCAACTCGAGCAGGCTGAAACCCCGCTGAGCACGCATCGTTCACAGCGCCCAGTTGCCCAGGTCGGCATCCTGGCCCTCGCCGCCTGGCACGCCATCAGCGCCCAGGGAATACACATCGACCCGGCCATGCTCGCCCGGCATGCGGTACTGGTACGGGGTGCCCCACGGGTCTTCCGGCAGCCTGCGCACATAGCCATCGCTGCGCCACGAACGCGGCAGCGGTTGCTGCGCCGGTTTTTTCACCAGTGCGGCCAGGCCCTGCTCATTGCTCGGGAACCGCAGGTTGTCCAGGCGGTACATGTCCAGCGCCTGTTCCAGCGTGGCCAGGTCGGCCATGACCTTCTGCCGCATGGCCTTGTCCTGGTTGCCGAGCACACTGGGCGCGACCACCGCGATCAGCAGGCCGATGATGAAGATCACCACCATGATTTCCATCAGGGTGAAGCCGCGTTGGCGGTTGCGTCGATGCTGCATGGGGTTACTCCTTGTCATCTACAGTTGCAGGCCCTGGTTGAGTTGCATGATCGGCAGCAGCACCGCCAGCACGATGAACAGCACCACGGCGCCCATCACCAGGATCATCAGGGGTTCGAAAAGCGCCATGGCGGTGTCCACCTGGCGGGCAAAGCCGCGTTCCTGGTCATCGGCCACGCGTTCGAGCATGTCGGCCAGGGTGCCGCTGGCCTCGCCGCTGCCGACCATGTTCACCAGCAGCGGCGGGAATTGCTGGCAGGCATCCAGCGCCCGGTGCAGGCTGGTGCCACCCTGCACCTGCTGGCGCACCTGCTGCATGGCCAGGCGGATGCGCCGGTTGCCGACGGTTTCGGTGGCCACCTGCAGCGCTTCGAGCAGGGCCACGCCACTGCTGGTGAGGATTGCCAGGCTGCGCGCCAGGCGAGCGCTCTCCAGTACCTGCAACAGCCCGCCTACACGTGGCAGGCGCAGCAGCAGGTCGTCGCGGCGCAGGCACCAGTGCGGCTTGCGCAGCAGCCAGCTGGCCAGCAGCGTGGCGAGGGTCGCCCCCCCCAGCAGCCAGGGCCCTGCGTGCACCAGGCCCTGGCTGAGGCCGATCAATAATGACGTGATCAGCGGCAGGCTCTGCCCGGCATGGGCGAATTGTTCGGTGAGCTTGGGCACGACGAAGGTCATCAGGCCAACCACCACCGCCAGCGACACGCCCATCAGCACACAGGGGTAGATCAAGGCAGTACGCGCCTTGTGCTGTTGGCGCTGCACCTGTTCCAGGTGGTCGGCCAGCCGTGTCAGCACCTGGGCCAGGCGCCCGGAACGCTCGCCGGCCTCGACCAGTGCGCAATACAACCCGGTAAACGGCGCGCCCTGTCGGGCCAGGCTGCGCGCCAGCCCCAGGCCTTCGGCGAGCGAGCCACGCAGCGCCACCAACACCCCGTGCAGCGCCGGCTGACGCAGCTGGCGTTCGAGCGTTGCCAAGGCATCGACCAGTGGGACGCCGGCACCGGTCAAGGTTGCCAGCTGGCGTGTCAGCTCGCACAACTGGGCGCGGTTCAGGCGCTGGCGGCGGGGCTGCCGGGTGCTGGCCTCGACGCGCTGCAACTGCCGTGGGAACAGGCCTTGCTCGCGCAGCAGCTGGCGCGCATGGCGCGCGGTGTCGGCCTGCAGGCTGGCCTTGTGCGGCTTGCCGGCGAGGTCGACGGCCTGATAGCGGAAGGTCGGCATGGCTCAGCCCTCGACCACGCGCAGCACTTCGGCCAGGCTGGTTTCACCGCGGGCCAGGCAGTCACTGGCCATCGCCACCAGGCTCTGCCGACGATCGGCCAGGTAGCCCTGCATGGCCAGCTCGCTGGCGCCGTCGTACAACAGCGCGATCAGGCCGGCGTCCAGCTCGATGAACTCATAAAGGCCCAGGCGGCCGACGTAGCCGCTGCCCTGGCACTGCTCGCAACCCACCGGGTGATGGCTGCTGCCCAGCGCCGCCAGCTCCGGCCACAGTGCACGTTCGGCCGGCTGCAGCGGCTGCGCCACGGCGCAATTGCACAGGCGCCGCACCAGGCGTTGAGCGAGCACGCCGCGCAGGCACGAGGCGATCAGGAACGGCTCGATGCCCATGTCGCGCAGGCGGGTGACCGCGCCGACCGCGCTGTTGGTGTGCAGGGTCGACAGCACCAGGTGGCCGGTGAGACTGGCCTGCACGGCAATCTGCGCGGTTTCCTGGTCGCGGATTTCACCCAGCATGATCACGTCCGGGTCTTGCCGCAGGATGGCGCGCAGGCCACTGGCGAAGGTCAGCCCGGCACGCGGGTTGATGGCGGTCTGGCCGATGCCGGCGATGGCATATTCCACCGGGTCCTCGACGGTCAGGATATTGCGGCTGCCGTCGTTGAGGCTGTTGAGGCTGGCGTACAGCGTGGTGGTCTTGCCCGAGCCGGTCGGGCCGGTCGACAGGACGATACCGTTGGGCCGCGCCAGGCAACTGCGCAGGCCCTGCAGCACCGCTGAGGGCATGCCCAAGTTGCCCAGCGCCAGCAGGCTGGCCTGCTTGTCGAGCACACGCATCACCACGCGCTCGCCGTGAATGCCAGGCAAGGTCGAGACGCGCACGTCCACTTCACGACCAGCGGCGCGCAAGGTGATGCGGCCGTCCTGGGGCTGGCGCTTCTCGGCGATGTCCAGCCGCGCCATGACCTTGATCCGTGACACCAGCATCGCCGACAGCGCCCGCGGCGGGCGCAGCACTTCGCGCAGGTGGCCATCGACGCGCAGGCGCACCACCAGGCTCTGTTCGAAGGTCTCGATGTGGATGTCCGAGGCGCGCAGGCGCAGTGCCTGGCCGAACAGGCCATTGATCAGGCGGATCACCGGGGCTTCGTCGTCGCTTTCGAGCAGGTCCTCGATGCGCGGCATTTCGCTCATCAGGCTGTCGAGGTCGACCTGCTCGCCGATGCCTTCGATCAGCGCTTCGGTGGCGGCATCACCGGCCTGGTACAGCTGGCCAAGGCGCTCGTCGAACGCAGCGGGCTCCAGGTATTCCAGCGCCACGGGCCGGCCGTGCACACGCAGCAGCTCTTGCAACTGATCACTGCAGGCATCGTGGCGCAGCCACAACTGCCAGCCAGCGTCCGCTGCGGCCATGGCCAGGCCGGCCTGGCGCGCCAGGCGATAGGGCAGCATCACCAGCTGCCGCCTTCAAGGCGCGCACGGCTGGCCGGGAACGCCCGCAGCAGCTGGCCGTCCTGCGCAAGGTCGGGCAACTGCAGCGGTGTGGTCTGCTGCAAGGTGCGGTACTTGTCTTCGCTCAAACCGGCCAGGCTCGGCCCGTCACGCAAGATGCGCGGGCGAATGAAGACCATCAGGTTCTGCTTGGTGTTCTTGCTGGCGTCGGAGCGGAACAGCCTTCCCAGCCCAGGGATGTCACCGAGGAACGGCACGCGCTGGTCGCTGGTGCTCAGCTCGTCGCTGATGAGCCCGCCGAGGATCACCAGGCCGTTGTCTTCGACCATGACCTTGGTCTTGATCTCGCGCTTGTTGGTAATGACGTCACTGGCGGCACTGGAGTCGGCGATCGACGACACTTCCTGGACGATGTCCAGGCGCACGCTGTTGTCGATGTTGATCTGCGGCTTGATGCGCAGCTTGACCCCGACTTCCTTGCGCTCGATGGTCTGGTACGGGTTGGCGTTGTTCTGCGTGACGGAGCCAGTAACGAAGGGCACTTCCTGGCCGACCAGGATCGACGCCTCGGCGTTGTCCAGGGTCAGCAGGGTTGGCGTGGACAGCAGGTTGAAGCCGCTCTTGCCCTTCAGTGCGTTGATCAGCATGGCGAAATTGAAACCGCCGCCGAAATGGCCGATGCCAGCAGTGACGCCCGTGGTGGCCGACAGCAGGTCGCCGAGCGCTTCGTTGTCACCACTGGCGGCGGCGCCCGCGATATTGGCGATATTCACCCCGTTGCTGCCGAAGTTGACGATACCGGCGCCGAACTTTTCGTCGGCGAACAGCCACTGCACGCCAAGCTCTTGGGCGCGGCTGTCGGAGACTTCGGCGATGATCGCCTCGACCACCACCTGGGCGCGGCGGATGTCCAGTTGCTCGACGATGGAGCGGTAGGCGGCCAGCTCGCTATCCGGGCCGACCATGACCACGGCGTTGGTGCCCTCCTCGTACTCCAGGCGGATGCCCGAATCACTGGCGGCAGCCATCACCGGCTTGTCCTTGCCCTCGCCTTCGCCAGCCCCTTCGCTGGGCGCTGCGCCTTCCTGGCTCAGGCCACGCAGCACCTTGACCACCTCGCCGGCATTGGCATGGCGCAGGTAGATCACCTGGGTGTTGCTGCTTTGCCGGTTTTCGCTGGGCTGGTCGAGCTGGCGCAACAGCGCCCGCACGCGGTCGGTGCTGCCCCGCACCAGCAAGGCATTGCTGCGCGGGTCGGCGACCACCTGGGTGCTGTCGGCGCCCTGCTCACGGGCCAGCAGGCGGGTCAGCAACTGCGCGGTGTCGGCAGCACTGGCGTGGCGCAGCGGCATCACCTGCAGCGGCTCGTCGCTGACCTGGTCGAGCTGGCGCAACAGGCTGTCGATGCGTTCGAGGTTGCTGCGCCAGTCGGTGACCACCAGCAGGTTCGCGGCGGGGTAAGGGGTAATGACGCCGACGCGGGGGTCGATCAATGGCTTGAGAATGCCGAGCATTTGCTCGCTGGCAGCGTTGCGCACATTGAACACGCGAGTGGCCACACCATCGCTGCCTTCGGATTGCTTGCCGGCGGTTTCCACCGGTACCGGTTCCAGGCGTGCAGCCTGGTCGGGGACAATCTTCACGCTGCCATTGGGCAGGTCCACTGCGGCGTAGCCCTGTGCCCGTAGTTGGGCGAGGAAAATGTCGTAGATGGCATCGGCATCGTGGCGGTCGACGGTGCGCACGGTGACCTTGCCCTTCACCCGTGGGTCGACGATGAACGTGGTGCCGGTGATGCGCGACACGCTGTCGATGAATTCGCCCAGTTCGGTGTCGACGAAGTTCACCTCGTACAGCGGGGTGCCGTCGTCACCGAAGGTTTCCGGCTCTTCGGCCCAGGCCAGGGTAAGGGCCAGGCTCATGGCTGCAGCCATGCAGAATTTCACCAGCATCGTTCATCCTTGCCGCTTGAAGCCGGTCACGGCAGGGCGTGGCGGCCAGGGCAGGCGTTCGCGCCGCCCCTGGTTGTCGAAAATCAGGCCATCGGCGTCGATGTCCTGCAACACGATCCCCGGCGCCAGGCGTTGGCCACGGCCGAGGGTGCGCACCTGCTGGCCGTAGCGCAGCACCACCACGCTGGCCGACAATGGCTTGGCCTTGAGGCCGCCGAGGTATTGCAATGGCAAGCGGGTCAGCGCGATTGCGCCGTCGTCACTCAAGGGTTGCCAGGCGCCGACCAGCAGCCCCGGCAGCGGGGCCTCGACGGCGAGCGCAGGGCTGGCCAGTTGCGGCTGGCGCGCCAGTTGCAGCACACATTGGGCCGCCAGCCAGCCGGCCAAGGTCAGCAGGCCGCCGGTCAGCAGGCGCGAGGCAAGGCTCACGACATTGCCTGGCGGGGATGCCAGCCCGGGTGACCTTGCACGTAGCGCACCTCGGGCAGTTGCAGGGCCGCCAACTGCCAGCCCGGCTGCTGCCGCCCAAGCCAGGCCTCGACCCGCTGCCACAGCGGCTCGCCGGCTTGGGTCTCGAACTGCAGGCCAAAGGTGCGGCACTGGCCTTGTACAGGGTCCAGGCCAGTGATGCGCTTGCCTTGCGGGCTGTAACTGACGCGCCAGGCCTGGCCCTGCCAGCGCGGCAGGTCCTGGCTGTTGTCCAGCAGCAGCGGGTCGCCGAACAGTTGCTCGGCGGCGTTTTCCAGTACCTGTTCAACCTGCCGGGCCGGGGCTTCGACCACCGGTGCCGGGTAACCCCCGGTGAGGCTGATCAGGTGTTCGCGGGTGATCGGCTCACCGGTAGCCAAGGGGTAGTCATAGCGCAGGCCCGGCAACAGCACCGGCAGGCGGCTGTCATCGGCCAGGGCCTGATGGAGCAGGCGGTCCCAGCTGCCGCCACGCGTGTCGCGACGCCACAACGCCTGTGGCGCGCGGGCCAGCGGTTGGTCGAGCCAGGCGGCGTGGCCGGCGCGCTGCTGGCGCAACTCGGCGTGCAACTGGCTGGCGCGCAACTGTGCCGCAGGTGAGAGTTGTTGAGCGAACGCCGGGAAGAAGCGCCCGTCGAATTGCCATTGGCCCGCCACCTGCTGGCAGCGCAGGCGGAATGCGCCACTGCCCCTGCAGCCGGCGAACAGCACCGGTATGCGCCGGCCGCTGGCCTGGGTCGCCTGCACGGGCGCTGGCCACAGGTCCTGCCCACGCGCGCAGAGCAGCACGTCGATGTCTGGCACCCGTTCGGCCAGCCACAAGCCCGGCCCGGTCCCGACATCCGCCAGCGCCACCACTAGATCCGCTTGGCGACGGGCTTGTTCGAAGGTGGGCAGCAGCGATTGGTACCACTGTTTGAGGGAGGCTTTCTGGTCCTGTGCGTAAGGGTCGGTGACACCGACCACGGCGATGCGCGCGCCGCCACGCTCGAAGACATGCAGCGGCTCCAGCCCAAGGCTTGTGCGCTGTTGCTCAGCAAGGCCGGCGCCGAGCGTGGTCGTGGAAGACTGGCGATACAGGCCGGCGCTGCGCTGTGGCCAAAGCACGCGTTCATCGCTGCTGACCCGCGCCTCGCTGCCCAGCAGTTGGCTGCCCTGCACGCCGCTCTCGCCCTGGGTCAGGTAGGCCAGGCCGCTGCCATTCCAACCTTGGCCGTTCTCCAGGGTGAGGCTGTTGCCTGCACCGGCCTCGCCGCGCAGCTGCTCCAGCAGGGCCGCGAGTACCGCGTAACCGCCCAGCTGCACACTGGCCGCCTGGCTGGCATCGAGCAAAGGGGCCAGTTGCGGGTGAGCGAGGCTGGCATTGCTGCCCGTCATCCACGGCGCACGCCCCAAGTGGCTGACCGGGCCCAGGCGGGTCGCCGGCACCACGGGCTGGCCGGGTTGTCGCGCATCCAGGGTGTCGGCGACGTACAGCAGGTCCACGCTGGCGTTGCCGCCACGCGGGCCTGGGAACGCAGAACAGGCACCGAGCAACGGTGCCAGGGCACCGACACCCATCCAGCTGATCACTTTGCGCCTGTGCACACTGCTTGCCATCGGGCCCGCCATCCTTATCCGAGTTCTCTTTGGGCCCCGGATGTTGCGGCGTTGGCATGACAGTTTGATGGCAGAAATCCGACAGCCATTCCAAATTGATCTGTCTCACACAGAAGTAAGAACTTACAGTTTTAAAGCGCTGTTAACATTTCTGCCAAGGAATCATCACACTTGCGCTCTAAAGTCGCGGTTTCTTTCAACTCAGCCACTATAAGGACACCCTGATGAGTCGAGAATCCGGCGACAACCTGGACCGCAACCTGAGCGGCAACCTGCCGATGGCCAGCGTCATGGACGCTTACCTGAGCCGTCGCAGCGTGATGCGCGGCAGCCTTGGCGCCGCGATCGCCATGATTGCCGGTACCGGCCTGACCGGCTGCTTCGACAGTGGTGGCGGTTCCGACAACGACGACCCGGTCACCGAACCGCCTGTGACCGAGCCACCGGTCACCGAGCCGGAACCCGAGCCGAAAATGGCCCTGGGCTTCCAGTCCATCCCGGGTTCGCGCACCGACGCCTGCGTGGTCGCAGCCGGCTACAGCGCCTACGTGCTGGCGCCGTGGGGCACGCCGATCAACAGCAACGGCAACCCATGGAAATCGGACGGCAGCAACACCTCGACCGACCAGGCCAACGCCATGGGCATGCACCATGACGGCATGCATTTCTTCCCCATCAATGGCAGCTCCGAAGACGGCCTACTGGCGATCAATTTCGAATACATCGACGCCGCCGCCCTGCACCCCAACGGCCCGACCCTTGATGCCAGCGGCAAACGCCCGGCCGAGGAAGCGCGCAAGGAAATCAACGCCCACGGTGCTGGTGTGGTGCGCCTGCAGAAGCTCAACGGGCGCTGGCAGGTGGTCGACAACGACCCGCTTAACCGCCGCTTCACCACCGCCTCGCGCATGGAAATCACCGGCCCGCTGCGTGGCACCGACCACGTCAAGACCAAGTACTCGGCAGCCGGCACCCACTGCCGCGGCACCAACAACAACTGCGGCAACGGCTACACCCCGTGGGGCACCTACCTGACCTGCGAAGAGAACTGGCCGGGTATTTTCGTCAACAAAGGCACCCGCCCGGAAGACCAGCGCCGCATTGGTGTCGGCACCTCCAGCGGCCAGTACAAGTGGGAGAGCGCTGCCGGTGACAGCAGCGAAGTGAATGATGAGTTCGCCCGCTTCGACGTGACCGTAAAAGGCGCCAGCGCCACCAACGACTACCGCAACGAAGCCAGCACCTATGGCTACATCGTCGAGATCGACCCGTACAACAGCAGCACCCTGGCCACCAAGCGCACCGCCCTCGGCCGCTTCCGCCACGAAGGCTGCTGCCCAGGCCTGCCGGTGGCCGGCAAGCCGCTGGTCTGGTACATGGGTGACGACTCCAACAACGAATACCTGTACAAGTTCGTCTCCACCGCCGTGTGGGATGCCGCCGACGCCAGCCCCGCCGACCGCCTGGCCACCGGCGCCAAGTACATGGACCAAGGCAAGCTCTACGTGGCGCGCTTCAATGCCGACGGCACGGGTGTGTGGCTGCTGCTCGACGTGACCACCGCAACCACCGCCGGCAGTACCCTGGGCGCGCTGTACGGTGACCTGCCGGGCATCATCCTCAACACCCGTGGCGCGGGCGATGCCGTGGGCGCAACGCCGATGGACCGCCCGGAATGGACCGCGGTCAACCCGCTCAATGGCGATGTCTACCTGACCCTGACCAACAACAGCGCGCGCACCCCGGAAAAGGTCGACGCAGCCAACCCGCGTGGCCCCAACCGCCACGGCCACATCATTCGCTGGCACGACAGCGACGACCAGCTGAGCTTCACCTGGGACATCTTCGTGTTCGGCGCCAACGCCGCCGGTACCGCCGACATCAACCGCTCGGGCTTGACCGAACTCAACCAGTTCGCCAGCCCCGACGGCATGAGTTTCGATAGCCGTGGCGTGCTGTGGTTCGAGACCGACAACGGCGAGACCACCCTCACCGACTACACCAACGACCAACTGCTGGCGGTGATCCCCACCGACCTGGTGGATGGCACGGGCAAGCAGGTGCCGATCAACGCGCAGAACCAGGTCGACCTGCGCCGCTTCTTCGTCGGGCCGAACGGCTGCGAAGTGACCGGCATTGCCTTCAGCCCGGACAACAAGTCGATGTTCGTCAACATCCAGCATCCGGAGAACTGGCCGTATACCGACAAGGCCACCGATGCCACCCCTGCAGGGGCCACGGTGCGGCCGAGGGCTTCGACGGTGGTGATCCAGCGTAATGATGGGGGAGAGATCGGGACAGTCTGATCCAAGCCCGGTACAGCCAGCCTTGCGCTGGCGGTACCGGGCTCTTCGCGGGGCCAGGTTTACCAGAGCATGGGCTCACGACTCTTCACCCGCACCTGCTGCGCCGGCACCCGGGCATGCCACTGCACCACACCCAGCGCTTCCACCTCGAACTCGCTGCGCATCGTCCGCCCCTGCTCCTCGAACGACAACTGCAACAGAAAATGCCCGCTGTTGAGCAACAACCCTTCGCTCAATCGTTCGAACGTCTCGTCATCCAGCGCGCCCAGCGCCTGACGCAGCGCCGAGGCATCCTCATACCCCGACGCCGGTCGGCCACTGATGATCCGGCTCAGCAGCGACCGCGAATATCGCCCTTCATAAAGCGCATCGAGCAAGGGCAGATGCTCCAGGCCCAGCGCATTGGCATTCAGGCGCCAGCCCGTGGTCTGTGGCAATGCGCACAGCATGGGATAGCGACGTTGGCGCGTGACATCTGGCTCAAGCAGCAAGTTGAGCTCACTGGTATCGAGCATCGGCTGGTTGGCAGCCAGGCGCGGCGGTTGCTGGCGCAGGTACTGGGCACTTTCGGCGCCCTGCAGGCGCACGTCGCTGTCGCTGTCGAGCCAGTCGGCCAACGCATCGACCAGGCGCTCAGCGGCCATGTCGTCGCCCAGCAGGCGCCGCAGCTGGCGCTCGGCTCGTTCGCCATCGGCACCCAGCAGCGCATTGACGTTGAAGCAGGTGTGCTGGTCGCGCACCCGAAGTTGCGCCTGGCCGGCGCCAAAGTCGTAGCTCAGTGGCTGCCCACGCAACGCCTGCCAGAACAGCGGGCTGAGCCGCCAGGCGGGGTCGCGCAGGGCCTGTTCAGCGTAAGCCAGGCCCGCTTGCTCCATGGCCCGCACTTGCACCCGCTGGCGCAACAGCTGCACGTCATCGACCTGCCGCCGGCCATCTTCCACCAGCCAGGCCATGCCTGCGGCGAGCATCGCCAACACCACCATCACCATCAGCAGTGCCGCGCCCCGCTGTCGCTTGCCGCCCATTGCACATTCACCCTTTTGATCAATCAGGGCGCCAGTCAACACACGAGATGTTGCAGGTAGATGGCAATCGCCTTGCCGTCATCTTCGCGTCATCTGCGCGATGCAGGATTGGCCTTTCTTTTCATGACCTTACAGGAGTATTCGGAATGGGTGGCATCGGAATCTGGCAACTGGTGATCGTACTGCTGATCGTGTTTCTGCTGTTTGGCACCAAGCGGCTCAAAGGCTTGGGCAGTGACGTGGGCGAAGCCATCCAGGGCTTTCGCAAGTCCATGGGCGGCGACAGCGAAGCACCCGCCACGACGCCTGTGCAGCAGCCGCCGCTGACCAACCAGGCGGCGCCGCAGCCGCAACCCCAGCCGCAAACGGATCGGCAGGCCTGATGTTCGAGGTTGGCTTCAGCGAGCTGCTGCTGGTCAGCATCGTCGCCCTGCTGGTGCTGGGGCCGGAGCGCCTGCCCGTGGCGGCGCGCACCCTGGGTCGCGGCCTGGGCCAGGCGCGCCGGGCGATGCAGGGTTTGCGCATGCAGATGGAACGCGAAATCGACATGCCTCACTTCGACAGCGCGCCATTGCAGCGCCTCGAGCAGGAAATCCGCCAGGGCATCAGCCTCAACGCAGAACCGGCCAATGATGCCGCACCGGTCAACGTAACGCGGGAGAACGCCTCATGAGCATTGCCTTGGACCCGGCGGCACGCATGCCATTGACCGATCACCTGCGCGATCTGCGCAAGCGCCTGGTGCGCTGCCTGCTCCTGGTGGCCGTGGTGTTCGCCGGCCTGTTCCCTTTCGCCCAGCAGCTCTACACGCAGGTCTCGGAACCGCTGCGCCGCTTTCTGCCGGAAGGCGCCAGCATGATCGCCACCAGCGTCACGTCGCCCTTTCTCACACCGTTCAAGCTGACTGCAATGTGCGCGCTGTTCGTGGCCATGCCGCTGCTGCTGCACCAGGCCTGGGGCTTCCTCGCCCCAGGGCTGTACCGCCGCGAACGGCGCATTGCGCTGCCACTGCTGGTGTCGAGCATCGTGCTGTTCTATGCCGGCATGGCCTTCGCGTTCTACCTGGTGTTCCCGATGATGTTCGGCTTCTTTGCCAGCGTGACGCCCGATGGCGTGGCGATGATGACCGACATCAGCCAGTACCTGGACTTCATCATGGCGCTGTTTCTGGCATTCGGCCTGGCGTTCGAGATACCGGTGGCGACCTTCATCGTGGTCTGGGTGGGGCTGGCCGATGTGGCCACGTTGCGGCGCAGCAGGCCCTACGTAATCGTCGGCTGCTTTGTGGTGGGGATGCTCCTTACACCGCCGGACGTGTTTTCGCAGACGATGCTGGCGGTGCCAATGTGGGTGCTGTTTGAAGTGGGATTGTTGGCGTGTGCCTGGTTAAGGCGGCCTGAGCAAAGCAAAGCGATTGTGGCTGGATTGTAAGGCCCTTTCGCGGCGTTCGACGCCGCGAAAAGCCTGATGCGGTTCAGAACTCGGCGAGGCGCCAGACGTCATAGGCCGGCGTCTCGTACGGGTGGCTCTGCTTGAGCGCAGCGACGACCTGAACAATCAGCTCGTCAGCCACCACCAGCTCCACCTTCCACTCTTCGACCACTTCGACCTGGCCGGTTTGCCCGAGGTACGGCTGGCTGCCGTCCAACGGGCGGAACTGGCCCTGGCCCAGGGTTTGCCAGGCGCAGTGGTCGTAGTCGCCAATTCGCCCGCCACCGGCAGCGAATACGGCGGCCTTGACCACGTCGACGTGGCTGGCCGGGACGAAGAAGGCGAGCTTGTACACGCCTTAGTTCACCCAGACACGCGCATTGCGGAACATACGCATCAGCGCGGCGTCTTCCTGCCACTCATCCGGGCGCCAGGAGTTCTGCACAGCGCGGAACACACGCTCCGGGTGCGGCATCATGATGGTCACGCGGCCGTCGCGGCTGGTCAGGCCGGTGATACCACGCGGCGAGCCGTTCGGGTTGGCTGGGTAGGCTTCGGTGACCTTGCCGTGGTTGTCGACGTAGCGCAGGGCCACGCAACCGGAGAGATCGGCTTCGAGCAGTGCCTCTTCGCTGGCGAACTCGGCATGGCCTTCGCCGTGGGCGATGGCGATCGGCATGCGCGAACCGGCCATGCCCTGCAGGAAGATCGAGTTGGACTTCTGCACCTCGACCATGGCCACACGGGCCTCGAACTGCTCCGAGCGGTTGCGCACGAAGTGCGGCCAGTACTCGGTGCCCGGGATCAGCTCGTGCAGGTTGGACATCATCTGGCAACCGTTGCACACGCCCAGGGCGAAGCTGTCGGTACGCTCGAAGAAGGCCTGGAAGGCGTCGCGGGCACGGGCATTGAACAGTGCCGATTTGGCCCAGCCCTCACCGGCACCCAGCACGTCGCCGTAGGAGAAGCCACCGCAGGCCACGAGGCCCTTGAAGGCTTCGAAGTCGACACGGCCGGCGAGGATGTCGCTCATGTGCACGTCGATGGCGGCGAAGCCTGCCCGGTCGAAGGCGGCTGCCATCTCGACCTGGCCGTTGACGCCCTGCTCACGCAGGATCGCCACTTGCGGGCGCACGCCTTTCTTGATGTACGGCGCGGCGATGTCGTCGTTGACGTCGAAGCCGAGCTTGACCGACAGGCCCGGGTTGTCTTCTTCGAGCAGGGCGTCGAATTCCTGGTCGGCGCAGTCGGCGTTGTCACGCAGGCGCTGGACCTGGTAGCTGGTCTCAGCCCACTGGCGCTGCAGCATGCGACGGTCGTCGTCGAACAGCACTTCGCCGTTCAGGCTGATGGACACTTCGGCGTTGTTGACCGGCTTGCCGATCACCGCCACGCACTCTTCACCCAGGCCAGCTGCGCTGAACTGCGCCAGCACGTCCGGGGTCGCATCCTGGCGAACCTGGATGACCGCGCCCAGCTCTTCGTTGAAGAGGATCGCCGGGACGTCCTTGCGGTTGTCGGTCAGCGGGTCGAGTTGCAGGTCGAGGCCACAGTGGCCGGCGAAGGCCATTTCCACCACGGTGGTCAGCAGGCCGCCGTCGGAACGGTCGTGGTAGGCCAGCAGGTGGCCGTCGGCGTTCAGGCCCTGGATCACCGCGAAGAAGGCCTTGAGGTCTTCGGCGTCGTCGACGTCGGGTGCCTGGGCCGCGATCTTGCCGTAGGTCTGCGCCAGGATCGAGGCGCCCATGCGGTTCTTGCCACGACCCAGGTCGATCAGGATCAGGTCGGTTTCGCCCTTGTCCATGCGCAGTTGCGGGGTCAGGGTGTTGCGAATGTCGGTGACCGGGGCAAAGCCGGTAATGATCAGCGACATCGGCGAAGTGACGCTCTTCTCGACGCCCTCTTCGCTCCACTGGGTCTTCATCGACATCGAGTCTTTGCCGACCGGAATGGTGATGCCCAGCTCCGGGCACAGCTCCATGCCGACAGCCTTGACGGTGTCGTACAGGCGGGCGTCTTCACCCGGGTGGCCAGCAGCGGACATCCAGTTGGCCGACAGTTTGATGTCGGACAGTTTGTCGATCTGCGCGGCCGCCAGGTTGGTCAGCGTTTCGCCGATTGCCATGCGGCCGGACGCCGGGGCGTCGAGCAGGGCCAGCGGGGTACGCTCACCCATGGCCATGGCTTCACCGGTGTACACATCGAAGCTGGTGGCGGTGACAGCGCAGTCGGCCACCGGAACCTGCCACGGGCCGACCATCTGGTCGCGGGCAACCAGGCCGGTGATGGTGCGGTCGCCGATGGTGATCAGGAAGCTCTTGCTGGCCACTGCCGGGTGGTTCAGGACGCGCTGAACGGCGTTGTCCAGGTCCAGCTCGCTCGGGTCGAAGTCATCGCCCAGTTCGGCTTCACGCGCAACCGAACGGTGCATGCGCGGCGGTTTGCCCAGCAGCACGTCGAGCGGCATGTCCACAGGGGTGTTGCCGAAGTGGCTGTCGGTGACGGTCAGGTGCGGCTCTTCGGTGGCCTCGCCAACCACGGCGAACGGGCAGCGCTCACGTTCGCAGATGGCCTGGAAACGCTCGAAGTCTTTAGCGCTGACGGCCAGTACGTAACGTTCCTGCGACTCGTTGCTCCAGATTTCATGCGGGGCCATGCCCGGCTCGTCGTTGGGCACGTTGCGCAGTTCGAAGCGGCCACCACGGCCACCGTCGTTGACCAGCTCAGGGAAGGCGTTGGAGATACCACCGGCGCCGACGTCGTGGATGAAGGCGATCGGGTTCTCGTCGCCCAGCTGCCAGCAACGGTCGATGACCTCCTGGCAACGGCGCTCCATTTCCGGGTTTTCGCGCTGTACCGAGGCGAAGTCCAGGTCAGCGGAGCTGGCGCCGGTGGCCACCGACGAAGCGGCGCCGCCGCCCAGGCCGATCAGCATGGCCGGGCCGCCAAGCACGATCAGCTTGGCGCCGACGGTGATTTCAGCCTTCTGCACGTGGTCTTCACGGATGTTGCCCATGCCGCCGGCAAGCATGATCGGCTTGTGGTAGCCGCGCACTTCTTCGCCGTGCGGGGTGTTGATGGACTGCTCGAAGGTACGGAAGTAGCCGGTCAGGGCCGGGCGACCGAATTCGTTGTTGAACGCCGCGCCACCGAGCGGGCCTTCGATCATGATATCGAGGGCGTCGACGATACGCTCAGGCTTGCCGTATGCCTGTTCCCAAGGCTGCTCGAAGCCTGGAATACGCAGGTTGGACACGGTGAAACCGGTCAGGCCAGCCTTGGGCTTGGCGCCACGGCCGGTGGCACCTTCGTCGCGGATCTCGCCGCCGGAGCCGGTGGAGGCGCCGGAGAACGGCGCGATGGCGGTCGGGTGGTTGTGCGTCTCGACCTTCATCAGGATGTGCACCGGCTCCTGCACCGCGCCGTACTGGCGGGTTTCAGGGTTCGGGAAGAAGCGGCCGGCAACGTTGCCGACGATCACCGAGGCGTTGTCCTTGTACGCAGACAGCACGCCTTCGCTGTGCATCTGGTAGGTGTTCTTGATCATGCCGAACAGGCTTTTTTCCTGCTCCTCGCCATCGATATCCCAACTGGCGTTGAAGATCTTGTGGCGGCAGTGCTCGGAGTTGGCCTGGGCGAACATCATCAGCTCGATGTCGTTCGGGTTGCGCTTGAGCCCCTGGAACGCATTGACCAGGTAGTCGATTTCGTCTTCGGCCAGGGCCAGGCCCAGGTCGATGTTGGCCTGGGCCAGCGCATCGCGGCCACCGGCCAGGATGTCGACCGAGGTCATCGGCTTGGGCTGGGCGTGGCTGAACAGGTCGGACGCCTGCTCCAGCTGGGCCAGCACGCGCTGGGTCATGCGGTCATGCAGCTCGGCGGCTACAACCGCGGCGTCGGCGTCGCTCAGGTCACCGGCGACGTAGTAGGCGATGCCGCGCTCCAGGCGCTGGATCGACTGCAGGCCGCAGTTGTGGGCGATGTCGCTGGCCTTGCTGGCCCACGGCGAAATGGTGCCCAGGCGCGGCACGACCAGGAACAGGCGGCCACTTGGCTCCTGCACCGGCACGCTCGGGCCGTACTTGAGCAGACGGCCCAGCACCTGCTGCTGGTCGGCGGTCAGCTCGCCGTCAACATCGGCGAAGTGGGCAAATTCGGCATACAAACCAGTAACAGCGGGGACTTTCTGGCTCAGTTGCTCGAGTAATTTACCGTGGCGAAAGGCAGAAAGGGCAGGAGCGCCGCGCAGGATCAACATCGTCGGGACAGCCTCAGGAAGGGGTGTGCTTAGAGGCCGTGCATTCTAGCCTAATTAAACGGCTTTCGGCACCCGGCACAGGGCAATGCTGCCGGGCGGCGGAACCGGACTTCGGGGTCAAAAAAATAGGCCGTTTTTTTAGCTTCAATTGCCTGTGGCTGGCGGCCTGCCGGCGACAGGCCGGAAGAGCACAAGGCCTGCTACCAGACAACCCGTACATTGTCGAGATATGGCGGGCCCCATCCTTTGCGTATACTGCAAGCTATGTTCGCCCACACTGCTTTGCGCCAGCGTTGCGCCAAATGGCTTTTCGCAACCGGACTCTTTCTGCTGCTCGGTGCCTGCGTTGAAAAACCCAGCACCCTCGAGCGCGTGAAGGAGGATGGCGTGCTGCGCGTCATCACCCGCAACAGCCCGGCCACCTACTTCCAGGACCGCAATGGCGAAACCGGCTTCGAATACGAGCTGGTCAAGCGTTTCGCCGATGATCTGGGCGTCAAGCTGGAGATCGAGACCGCCGACAACCTCGACGAAATTTTCGCCGACCTGGGCAAACCGTCCGGCCCGGTGCTGGCGGCAGCCGGCTTGGTCAGCAGCGAGCGGCGCAAGACCCAGGCGAAGTTCTCCCACCCGTACCTGGAGGTGACCCCGCAGGTCATCTACCGCAATGGCCGTTCGCGCCCCACCGACCCCAAAGGCCTGGTCGGCAAGAAGATCATGGTGCTCAAAGGCAGCAGCCATGCCGACCAACTGGCCGATCTGAAACGCCAATACCCGGGGCTGCAATACGAAGAGTCCGACGCCGTTGAAGTGGTCGATCTGCTGCGTATGGTCGATGAAGGGCAGATCGACCTGACGTTGGTCGATTCCAACGAGTTGGCGATGAACCAGGTGTACTTCCCCAACGTGCGGGTGGCGTTCGACCTGGGCGACACCCGTGACCAGCGTTGGGCAGTAGCCCCCGGCGAAGACAACAGCCTGCTCAACGAAGTCAACGAATTCCTCGACAAATCGCAGAAGAACGGCACCCTCCAGCGCCTGAAAGACCGCTATTACGGCCATGTGGACGTGCTTGGCTACGTGGGTGCCTACACCTTCGCCCAGCACCTGCAGCAGCGCCTGCCCAAATACGAAAAGCACTTCAAGAGCTATGCCAAGGTGGAGCAGGTCGACTGGCGCCTGTTGGCGGCAATCGGTTACCAGGAGTCCATGTGGCAGCCGGAAGTCACCTCCAAGACCGGCGTGCGCGGCCTGATGATGCTGACCCAGCGCACCGCCCAGGCCATGGGCGTGTCCAACCGGCTGGACCCGAAACAGAGCATCCAGGGCGGCGCCAAGTACTTCATGCTGATCAAGGAACAGCTAGACGACAGCATCAAGGAACCGGACCGCACCTGGTTCGCCCTGGCCGCCTACAACGTCGGCAGCGGCCACCTGGAAGACGCCCGCACCCTGGCCAAGCGCGAGAAGCTCAACCCGAACAAGTGGCTGGACGTGAAGAAGATGCTGCCGCGCCTGTCGCAGAAGCAGTGGTTCCGCCAGACCAAGTACGGCTATGCCCGCGGTGGCGAGCCGGTGCACTTCGTGGCCAACATCCGCCGCTACTACGACATCCTCACCTGGGTGACCCAGCCGCAGCTCGAAGGCCAGGTGGCCGAGGGCAACCTGCATGTGCCGGGGGTCAACAAGGACAAGCCGGCGGAGCAGTCACCGCCGATGTGATGCAGGCGCAGGCTAGCCTTTAGCCCGTCGCGCCTTGAAAAATTCGCTGAGGATCGCACCGCATTCTTCGGCCAGCACCCCTCCTTCGAACACCACCCGGTGGTTCAGAAACCCTTGGCTGAAGAACTGCCCCTGGCTCTGCACGATCCCCGCCTTGGGCTCCAGCGCCCCATACACCACCCGCGCCACCCGTGAGTGCACAATCAGGCCCGCACACATGCTGCAAGGTTCCAGCGTGACGTACAGCGTGCTGCCCGGCAGCCGGTAGTTGCTGGCGGATTTCGCCGCCGCACGGATCGCGACCATTTCGGCATGGGCGCTGGGGTCGCTGTCGAAGATCGGCCGGTTGAAGCCCTGCCCGATGACCTGACCGTGCTGCACCAGCACCGCCCCCACCGGCACCTCGCCCATGGCCGCCCCTTCGGCAGCCAAAGCCAGGGCCAGGCGCATGAATTCCTGATCGCGACTGCGATCGATGATCTGCGGGCGCATCAGACCACCGCTATCGCGGCCATCAGGCCGGTTTCCATGTGGTCGATGACATGGCAGTGGAACATCCAGGTCCCCGGGTTATCCGCCACCAGCGCCACCTGGGCGCGCTCGTTCTTGCCCAGCAGGTAGGTGTCGGTGAACCAGGGTTCGACGATGTCGCGACGGTTGGAGGCGATCACCTTGAAACTCATCCCATGCAGGTGGATAGGGTGCTGGTACTGGGTCATGTTCTTCAGCTCGAAGATGTAGCTCTTACCCTTCTGCAGCGTGGCGATCGGCCGGTCGGCGCAGGTCTTGTCGGTGATGTCCCAGGCCTGGCCGTTGATCTGCCACAGGCTGGGCGGCCTGCCATTCTCGGTGTTGACCGAAACCTTGCCGACCCACTCGAAATTGAAGTTCAGCTTCTCGGCATTCTCCAGGTCCGGCTCGGCCACCGGGTTAGGCGGCAGGGCGGGCGGCCAGTCGCTTGGCGTGTCGTTGCTGGCCACTGAACGCAAAGTGCCCAGGCGCACGAAGCCGTCGCGCAGGGAAATCTCTTCACCCGCCTCGGGAATGCGGATCGCCAGGCAGATGCGCATGCCAGGGCCCAGCCAATACTCGTCTTCCAGGTCACGCGGGGTAATCGGGTTGCCATCGAGGGCGTAGATCTTCGCCTCGTAGTTGCCCTTGAGGTTGAGGCGGTAGGTCCAGGTGTTGTCCAGGTTGAGCAGGCGCAGGCGCACCACCTGCCCGGCCGGCAGTTCGGTCACCGATTCGGCCTGGCCATTGATGGTGATCAACCGCCCCGCCGTGCCGTTGCGCGCCGCCTCGCGGGGGATGCTGAACGGCAGCCAGGCGCCCTGCTCGTCCACGTGCCAGTTTTTCAGGCTCAGGGTGCGCTCATGCAGGAAGCCGGTGGGCTCGCGCTCCTCGACGATCAGCGGGCCGACCAGCCCGCGGCCGAGCTCTTCGGAGCTGCTGACATGTGGGTGATACCAGTAGCTGCCGGCGTCTGGCACACGGAATTTGTAGTCGAAGTACTCGCCCGGCTTGACCGGCAACTGCGACACGTACGGCACACCGTCCATCTCCAGCGGCAGGCGGATACCATGCCAATGGATGGTGGTCTCGACCGGCAGGTGGTTGATGAAGCGCACCCGCAACCAGGTGCCCTGGCGCACCCGCAGCTCGGTGCCCGGCGCCGTGGGGCCGAACGCCCAGGCCTCGGTCTTGAAGCCCGGCACCAGTTCGACCTCCAGCGGGGCTGCGATCAGCTCGTAGTCGTGCCCGGCGTTCTCGTCCTCGACCTTGCCCAGCCAGTACCGCGCCGCGCCTCCGGCGCCCAGGCCTACCACAACCAGGCCGGTGAGGCCTTTGAGCATTTGTCGACGGGTGAAGGACATCGGTGCGGGTACCTCGTGTTCTGCGCAATCAGTCTGCCAGCAGTGGCTGGCGATGAAGGGCGAATACGATACACCTGCAAATGCGAAAGATTAAGTGAAGTCTGGGGTCAGCCCCTCCCCTGCAGCACATATGTACTGCCAGCCCTTCTTGCGCCGCAGCCACCCTGAGCGTTCCAGCCCCCTCGCGAGTAATGCTCATGCCCCTGTCGACACCGCGGCAATCCGATCAACAATTGCTGCAACAACTGGCTGAACAAATGGTTCCCGCCTGCCCTGACATGCGCCAGATGGCACGCGACACTGCACAATCGCTGCTGAACAGGCATGGTTTGAATGCACTTGACCCCGACCAGGTCTATTTCCATCGTTTTCATACCCGCGTCAGCAGCCCGAACGCGCACTTCGGGTGGGCACACTATGATCCGCCGTACCAGTCGCTCACCTTGCCGCAGTTGGTCATGCAGCGCTTCGACGTCAACGACCAGGTCAATGCGGACCTGCTGGATGCCGCATCGGGCTTCTACAAGGACGGTCCGGAACAATCGGTTTTCGATGAGCGCAACGAGATCCAGTTGTCCCCACAGGAGGTCCTTGGCGAGTTCTGGAACGTTGATTTCAGCACGCACTTTCACCAGCAGCTGACGGCCTTCTGGCATACACACGCCGACCATTACCGCACCCTGGCGAAAGCCCATTTCATTGCCAAGGTCATGGAAGTGTGCGCGCAGAGCAGCAACAGCGAACTGGCCAAGCGGGCGCGCGAAGCCGCTGTAGCGCTGACCGGCATTACGTCGTGGCCACCAACACTGCAAGCCCTTGAACAAACAGTGACGCCTGCCGAGGGCGTTCGCTTGTGCACATTCGACATCGGCGGCTACATCGCCAGTGACATCCTGCGCATCCAGCTGGACGATGGCGCCGAACTGCTCTACACCCCTGGTGAAAACGATGCCTTGCACCTGTTTGCCAACCGCAGCGAGCTGTACTGGTGGGTACTGACCCATGCCAATACCGCTGAAAACCGCCCAGCGTTCATGAGCCACTTCGCGCTCTCCAGCCATGCCGAGACGAACAGCGCCGCAGGGCTCAACCACCTCATCGACCTGCTGTACTTCAACTGGGGAGGCGATGACCACCACAGCCTCAACCAGCTGGACCAGACACTGCAGGGTGACGCTTTCAGCCACCTGCGGGATGCGACACGCCAGCGCATGTCAGAGGATGCGCACTTTGCCCTACGCTCCAATGCAGACCTGCGCAAACAGCTGTGGATCGGTTACCTGAAAGCCTTTGGGCAGGTGTCGGGCGCCCTGGCTGCCCTGGATTGGCCTGTTGCCTTGGCGGCGGTGGGTGCAGGGCTTGCCGAAACCGGGCTGAACATTGAGCAGGCGATCAACGGGCACACGACCGCACAGCGCAAGGCCGGGGTGATCGGCGCAGTGTTCGCCTCGATCAATGTTCTGTTCAACGCCGCCATGCTCGCCAGTGCTTTCCCCAAAGCCAGCCAGGAACTGACCGACCTCGCCGAGGCCGAAGGCTCTAACACAGGGGATCCAGGGCACGATGTCGACAGCGAGCAACCCGCCAGCCAGGCGGAGCTGGAAGCCTGGGTGCCCGAGCCTTTTCAACCCAAGCCGGACAATCAAGCGCTGCTGGCCCCGTTCGAAACCAACGTCATCCTGGCCGGCGAGCCGGGAAGCGGCCCCTTGGCGGGCATCTATCTGGATGAGGGCCGTTTCTATGCGTTGATCGATGACCAACCCTATCAAGTGCGCCACATCGCAGAGACTGACACATGGGCAATCATCGACCCTGAAAACCCGTTTTCCTTTTATCGGAATGTGCCCATCAGGATGACTCCTGAAGGCGTGTGGGAAACCATGGCACACACAGGTTTGAAAGCGGGCGGGCTACCCAGGCGCCTGTTGAGCCTGTGGGGACGGCCAGGTGCAGGCACAACGGTGGCTGAGCTTCCAGCGCAACCCTATGAAATACCCGTGTCATTGCGTCAACAGTTCAAATCCGTCGATATGACGAGCGTCAAGCGAACCCTGTCTGGCGACTACTTCACGACCGATCTCGACACGTCGCAAGTGGCTGAGGAATTCAGAGTACGGCGTGATCAACTGGTGACGGATGCAACTGAATATCTGCAAACCGCCGCCCAGCCGCCGCGCCCGGATATCCCCCACCTCCCGCCTGAAACCAGCCCGAAACAGCTGTTTCGCAGCTTGTATGAGAAGGCCAACGGGGTGGTCATCGGCGAGTCTCACTCGGGCATCGGCAGCAAGCGCCTGTTGATCGACAACATGGCGCAGTTGAAAAAACAGCAGGTGAAGGTGCTCTACTTGGAACATTTCACCACCGACTTCGAACAGGCAGACCTGGACCACTTCAACCGCACTGGCGAAATGCCGGACGGGCTTCAACGTTATGTCCAAGAACAGGATTTTGGTCACGGCACAGACCGTTCAGGGCGCTATACCTTTGAACACGTTCTGCTGAGCGCGCAGAAAAATGGCATCCGTCTCCAGGCAATCGACTGCTACGTCAGCTACATCCAGGCTTGGCGGCAGGCGCCGTCGGCGGTCATACGCCAACAGATGATGAACTTCTACGCTCACCTGATCATCGATGCAGACCAAACGGTGCGCGGGGCGAGCAAATGGATCGCGTTGATGGGCAACACCCACGCCAGCACGTTTGAAGGCGTACCGGGGGTGAGCGAGATGCAGGGCGCCATCAGCATACGGGTGGAGGATGTCGGCCTTGGCAAAGGCGGCGGCATCAGCACGGACCCAGGGCTCTCGGCGATCACCCAAGACGTATCGCTGCAGCACGTGAAGGCCGATCTGCGTCTGCGGTCGGAGGTCGAATTACCCCCGCCCGGCACAGGCGACATCGCGCAAAAACTGAAGGCCAAAGGTGATTTCAGCTTCGTCATCGAGGACGACCAACCGAAGCTGGTCCACCGCAGCCGCGATGGCGGGCTAAAGTACACGCCCATTCTTCGCGACGGCAAACAGCTGTACATCGAGAATGCCAGCTGGCCGCGCCTGAATGGGCGGCGCCAGGAGAGCTTGTGGCTGCTGAGGCTGGCACTGACCCACTCGGGCATGCACTTCGTGCCCGTCTGGTAACGGCTTGCCAAAAAAAAGGTGAGGCCATGTGGCCTCACCTTTTTCATACCTGAGCGGCTAGGCCGATCATTCCCACTCGATGGTGGCTGGCGGCTTGCTCGAAACATCGTAGGTAACGCGCGAAATGCCTTCGATTTCGTTGATGATACGGCCGCTGACGGTTTCCAGCAGCTCGTACGGCAGGTGCGCCCAGCGCGCGGTCATGAAGTCCACGGTTTCGACGGCACGCAGGGCCACGACCCAGGCGTAGCGACGCCCGTCGCCCACGACGCCAACCGACTTCACCGGCTGGAACACCACGAACGCCTGGCTGGTCTTGTGGTACCAGTCGGCTTTGCGCAGCTCTTCGATGAAGATGTGGTCGGCGCGACGCAGGATGTCGGCGTACTCTTTCTTCACTTCACCGAGGATACGCACGCCCAGGCCTGGGCCTGGGAACGGGTGACGGTAGACCATGTCGTACGGCAGGCCCAGCTCCAGGCCGATCTTGCGCACTTCGTCCTTGAACAGTTCACGCAGCGGCTCGACCAGCTTGAGGTTCATTTCCTCCGGCAGGCCACCCACGTTGTGGTGCGACTTGATCACGTGGGCCTTGCCGCTCTTGGCGCCAGCCGACTCGATCACGTCCGGGTAGATGGTGCCCTGGGCGAGGAACTGGATGTTGTCCAGCTTGCTGGCTTCGGCATCGAAGATGTCGATGAAGGTGCGGCCGATGATCTTGCGCTTCTTCTCCGGGTCGGCTTCGCCTTCCAGGTTGCCCAGGAACTGAGCCTCGGCATCGGCACGGATCACCTTGACGCCCATGTTCTCCTTGAACATGGCCATCACCTGATCACCCTCGTGCAGGCGCAGCAGGCCGTTGTCGACGAAGACGCAAGTCAGCTGGTCGCCGATGGCGCGGTGCAGCAGCGCGGCAACCACGGACGAGTCGACGCCGCCAGACAGGCCCAGCAGGACGTTGGCCGAACCGACTTGCTCACGCACCTGGGCGATGGCGTCTTCGACGATGTTGGACGGGGTCCACAGGGCTTCGCAGCCACAGATGTCCTGCACGAAGCGCGAAAGGATGCGGCCGCCCTGCTTGGTGTGGGTCACTTCCGGGTGGAACTGCACGCCGTAATAGCCGCGTGCATCGTCGAACATGCCGGCAATCGGGCAGCTCGGGGTGCTGGCCAGCACGTGGAAGTCGCCCGGCATCTGGGTAACCTTGTCGCCGTGGCTCATCCACACGTCCAGGCCGAGTACGCCGTCACCGTCGACGTGGTCTTCGATGCCGTCGAGCAGGCGGCTCTTGCCGACCACGTCAACGCGGGCGTAGCCGAATTCGCGCAGGTCGGAACCGGTGACCTTGCCGCCCAGCTGCTCGGCCATGGTCTGCATGCCGTAGCAGATACCCAGCAGCGGTACGTTCAAGTCGAACACCGCCTGCGGTGCACGCGGGCTGTTGGCTTCGTGGACCGACTCGGGGCCGCCGGCGAGGATGATGCCGCGCGGGTTGAATTCGCGGATCGCTTCATCGTCCATGTCGAACGGATGCAGTTCGCAGTACACGCCGATCTCGCGCACGCGGCGGGCGATCAGCTGGGTGTACTGGGAACCGAAATCGAGGATCAGGATGCGGTGAGCGTGAATGTCGAGGGCCATGACTCAATCTCGTCAGTGGAAATCGGAAACGACGCGGGGCTGTCGTGACAGCCCCGCATGCTGATGTTACTGGAAGCCTCAGCCTACGCGGTAGTTAGGGGCTTCTTTGGTGATCTGCACGTCATGCACGTGGGACTCGGCCATGCCGGCACCGGTGATGCGTACGAACTCCGGCTTGGTGCGCATCTCTTCGATGGTCGCGCTGCCGGTGTAGCCCATGGACGAACGCAGGCCGCCCATCAGCTGGTGGATGATCGCGGCCAGGGCGCCTTTGTACGGCACACGGCCTTCGATCCCCTCAGGAACAAGCTTCTCGGCACCGGCCGAGGAATCCTGGAAGTAACGGTCGGACGAACCTTGCGCCTGCGCCATGGCACCCAGCGAGCCCATGCCGCGGTAAGCCTTGTAGGAGCGGCCCTGGAACAGCTCGACTTCACCCGGCGCTTCTTCGGTACCGGCGAACATCGAACCCATCATCACGCAGGAAGCACCGGCGACGATGGCCTTGGACAGGTCACCCGAGAAGCGGATGCCGCCGTCGGCGATCAGTGGCACACCGGTGCCTTCCAGTGCCGCGGCGACGTTGGCGATGGCGCTGATCTGCGGCACGCCGACACCGGCGACGATACGGGTGGTGCAGATCGAGCCTGGGCCGATGCCGACCTTGACGGCGTCGGCGCCGGCTTCAGCCAGGGCCTTGGCCGCAGCGCCAGTGGCGATGTTGCCGCCGATCACCTGCACTTGCGGGTAGGTTTCCTTGACCCAGCGAACGCGGTCGATCACACCTTTGGAGTGACCGTGGGCGGTATCGACCACCACCACGTCAACGCCGGCGGCAACCAGGGCGGCAACGCGCTCGCCGGTGTCCTTGCCAGTGCCAACTGCAGCGCCGACGCGCAGGCGACCCTGGTCGTCCTTGCTGGCCAGCGGGTAGGCCTTGGCTTTTTCGATGTCCTTGACGGTCATCATGCCCTTGAGGCTGAACTTGTCGTCGACGATCAGGACTTTTTCCAGGCGGTGCTTGTGCAGCAGCTCGCGGACTTCGTTCTTGTCGGCGCCTTCGCGCACGGTGACCAGGCGCTCTTTGGGCGTCATCACATCGCGCACCTTGGCATCCAGGCGGGTTTCGAAGCGCACGTCACGGGACGTGACGATACCGACCAGGTCACCGTTCTCCAGCACCGGAACACCCGAGATGTTGTTCAGGCGGGTCAGGTCGAACAGGTCGCGCACGGTGGCGTCGGCTTCGATGGTGATCGGGTCCTTGACCACGCCAGCCTCGAACTTCTTGACCTTGCGTACTTCGCCGGCCTGCTGTTCGATGGTCATGTTCTTGTGGATGATGCCGATGCCGCCTTCCTGAGCCATGGCAATGGCCAGACGCGCTTCGGTCACGGTGTCCATGGCGGCGGAAACCAGAGGGATGTTCAGCTCGATGCCACGAGTCAAACGGGTCTTGAGACTGACTTCATTGGGCAGTACCTCGGAGTAGCCAGGTACAAGGAGGATATCGTCGAAAGTCAGGGCTTCTTGGCTGATACGCAGCATCGCGGGGGCTCCCGGGCGGGAAAAATGGAAGCGCGCCATTATACTCATCCACGGCGCGCCGCTCAATGCAAAATAAGGGCCTTCGGTCAGCGTTCTGGCAGTTTTACCTGCACAACCGCCACGGGCTGGTCCAGCCAGTCGGCGAAGCTGTCGAGAAAGGCCTGGGTAAACCCGGCCTCGCCCCAGTTGTTGAAGATGAACCCCAGGTTGGAAAAGGCACATGGCTGAAGGTAAATGAAGCCATTGATGTCATCTTCGAAGCCGCACAGCGGGCAGGTGAAGTTGTCGCTCACCCCCGGCATCCACTCTTCCAGGCTTTCGAACAAGGGCTCGCCCACCTCGCGTCGGCACTCCGGGCAACCGGCTTCTTCGAGAAAACCATGACTGGGGGTGTAGATGCAGCGCTTGAGCATCACTTCCAGGCCATTGACCGCCTCGCCGAGCGGCAGCTTTTCCGGGTGCAGCGCGACCTTGCGCGCGCCTTCAGCCAGGGCATGGCCCATGCGGTTGCCAGTACGCCCGCAGGTGGTCAGCTGCTCCTCGACCACTTTTTCGCGCACCAGCCAGCGCAGGATGGCGCGGGCGCGGGCCTCGTGCACCGGCACGGTGGAGAGTTTCGGGACAATGATGCTCTGGGTGTTCATGGGTCAAACAGGCCTGCCAACAGCGGTAATCGGCTAATTCTACCGCTCACGCGCTCAGGTAGCGACCAATCAGCGCCAGGCCGCTGGCCAGCACCAGCCAGGTGACCAGGCGCACGAAGGCTTCGCGCGACAGTTTGAGGGTCAGCCGACGGCCCGCCCATAGCCCGATGAACATCACCGGCAGCAGGCAGGCGGCGAGCAGCAGCAGGCTGTTGTCGGCGTAGACACCCGCAATCAGGAACAACGACAGACGCACCACCGTGCTGCAACTGATCAGTGCGCTCTGCGTCGCGCGCACCTGCTCCTTGGCCTCCAGCCGTGCACTCAGGTAGATGGCATAGAGGAACCCTCCGCTGCCGAACAATGCGCCGAACAGGCCGCCGAGGGTGCCCATTGGTAGTGCCCAGTAGCCGGAGAGCTTGGCAGGCCTCACCTTCACGGCCAGGCCATAGATTGCATAGGCAGTGACGAACAGGCCCATCAGCAACAGCAATAGGTCGGACTTCAGGTGCAGCAGGAACACCACGCCCAGGGCGCACCCTACAGCCATGCATGGCAGCAGGCGCAGCAGTTCGCCACGCACCACGTCGCGGCGCGACGGCAGCAGGTTGCCGAAGGCGGCGACGAAATCCAGCAGTACCAGCAGCGGGATGATCCGCGACAGCGGCATGAAATGGATGAGCACCGGGCCGGCGACCAGTGCGGTGCCGAAGCCGGCGATGCCGAAGACGATGTAGGCAGCGGCGATGGCGAGCAGGATGGGGAGCCAGTCGAGGGTGGAAAAAGACAGTTGCGCAAGCATGCGGTGCATTCCAGACAAGACAGGAGGATAGAGTAGCCAGCCACGAGCTCGCAGGCAGAATCTTCTTGCAAAGCCGAGCACAGTGCATCCACGCGCCGTGTCCTTTATGATGCCTAGCATGATCAAAGACCCCTTCGAACGACTCGGCCTGGACCGCGAGGTCCTCACCGTCAGCCAGCTCAACGGCCGCGCCCGGGTGCTGCTGGAAGACGTGTTCCGCAGCGTCTGGGTGGAAGGCGAGATATCCAACCTCGCCCGCCCGGCCTCCGGCCACATGTACTTCACCCTCAAGGACAGCGGCGCCCAGGTGCGCTGCGCGCTGTTCCGGCAGAACGCCACGCGGGTGCGCCAGGCGCTACGTGACGGCCTGGCGGTGCGGGTGCGCGGCAAAGTCTCGCTGTTCGAAGGGCGTGGCGACTACCAGTTGATCCTCGACACCGTCGAACCCGCCGGTGACGGCGCCCTGCGCCTGGCTTTCGAGGCGCTGAAAGAAAAGCTCGGCGCTGAAGGCCTGTTCAGTGCCGAACGCAAGCGGCCGCTGCCGGCCCACCCGCAGCGCATCGGCATCATCACCTCGCCCACCGGCGCGGTGATCCGCGACATCATCAGCGTGTTCCGCCGCCGTGCGCCGCAGGTCGAGCTGAACCTCATCCCCACCGCCGTGCAAGGCCGCGAATCCATCAACCAGATCGTCCGCGCCCTGCAACTGGCCGACAGTCGAGGCTTCGATGCGCTGATCCTGGCCCGTGGCGGTGGCTCGCTGGAAGACCTGTGGAGCTTCAACGAAGAGGCCGTGGCCCGCGCCGTCGCGGCCTGCGTCACGCCGATCGTCAGCGCCGTGGGGCATGAGACCGATGTGTCGATCAGCGATTTCGTGGCCGACGTCCGCGCCCCCACGCCATCCGCCGCCGCCGAGTTGCTGGCCCCTGACAGCAGCGGCCTGCAGCAGCGCCTCGAAGGCCTGCAGCGGCGCCTGCTGCTGCGCATGCAGAACCGCCTGGCCCACGACCGCCTGCGCCTGGACTCGCTGACCCGGCGCCTGCGCCACCCCGGCGAACGCCTGCGCCAGCAGGCCCAACGCCTGGATGACCTGGACATGCGCCTGCGCCGGGCGTTCATGCTCAACCTCAACCAGCGCCGCGAGCGCCTGGCACGCCTGGACACGCGCCTGGCGGCGCAACATCCAGGCCGCACGCTGAAACTGCTCGGCCAGCGCCTGGACAGCCTCGCCGAGCGCCTGCCACGGGCCATGCGCGAGGTGCTCAAGGATCGCCGCCAACGATTCCAGGCCCAATTGCAGACCCTGCAAGTGGTCAGCCCGCTGGCGACCCTGGCGCGCGGCTACAGCATCCTCCTCGACGAGCGTGGCCAGGCCATCCGCAGCGCCGAGCAGACCCGCAACGGCCAGCGCCTGACCGCCCGCCTGAATGAAGGCGAGCTGCTGGTGCGGGTCGAGGACAACCACCTGACTCCGGTCACCCTTTCGCTACTGGATTAAGCCATGCCCCGCCTGTTCGCCCCCCTGCTTGCCCTTTCCCTGCTGTTGCTGGCCGGCGGCGCCCAGGCCAGCTACATCACCCGCACCCTGAACAAGCCAGTACCCGGCGGCGTCGCCGTGGTCGACCTGGGCCCTGCAGCCACGGCGCCGAATGCGCGCTTTGACGGCAAGCCGGTGCTGGTGGTGAAAGAGCAGGACAACTGGCTGGCCATCGTCGGCATCCCGCTGACGCAAAAGCCAGGCACTGCGGTCCTGAGCGAAGGTGATCGCAACCTGCCGTTCAGCGTGGGCAGCAAGCAGTACCCCGAGCAGCACATCACCCTGAAGAACAAGCGCCAGGTCAACCCCGACCCGGCCGACCTCAAGCGCATCGACCGCGAACTGGCCGAGCAGATCAAGGCCTACCGCAGCTTCAGCCCGAACCTGCCAAGCAACCTGGTCCTCGACAAGCCGGTCAGCGGCCCGCTGTCGAGCAAGTTCGGCGTGCGCCGCTTCTTCAATGGCGAGGAGCGCAACCCGCATGCAGGGCTGGACTTCGCAGTGCCTGCGGGCACGCCTATCAAGACGCCGGCCAATGGCAAGGTGATCCTGGTGGGTGACTACTTCTTCAACGGGCGTACGGTGTTCGTCGACCATGGCCAGGGCTTCATCAGCATGTTCTGCCACATGTCGAAGATTGACGTGCAGGTGGGGCAGCAGTTGCGTCGTGGCGATGTGGTAGGCCGGGTAGGCTCGACGGGGCGGGCGACCGGGCCGCACATGCACTGGAACGTCAGCCTCAATGATGCGCGGGTGGACCCGGCCATCTTCATTGGTGCTTTCCAGCCCTGAAATCGACGCCAACCTTTTCGCGGGCAAGCTCGCTCCCACAAGGTTCTGGGGCGCCGCCGGCCTTGTGGGAACGGGCCTGCCCGCGAAGAGGCCGAGACATCCATCATCACTTCCCTTCTCTTGCGCCATCAAAAAATACAGCGCAAAAACCTCAAAGCGTTAAAAGATCAGGCGCTATAAAATCTCGCCATTAAGCTTTTTTTAAGCATTCCTCTCAATTTTCCGCGACCCCTTGCCATCCCTTACCGCTCTGGTTAGGGTTGAGGGCATGAAAACCTTCAGCACCCTCATCCTGCTCCGACAACATCGCAGCCTCTGCCTGGTCAGCGCCCGACTACCAGGCTGAATCGCGTCGCCTCGCCCTTTCATCTCGTTACTGCTCGGCAGGCCCGATCTCGGCCGCACACAAAAGGATTGCTTCCATGACCATGCTCAAAGACCCATCGAAGAAATACCGCGCTTTCCCGACCATCGACCTGCCTGACCGCACCTGGCCGTCGAAGACCATCACCGAAGCGCCGATCTGGTGCAGCTCGGACCTGCGTGATGGCAACCAGTCGCTGATCGAGCCGATGGACACCGAGAAGAAGCTGCGTTTCTGGAAGACCCTGGTGCAGGTTGGCGTGAAAGAAATCGAGGCCTCGTTCCCGTCCGCTTCGCAGACCGACTTCGACTTCGTGCGCAGCCTGATCGAAGACGGCCACATCCCGGACGACACCACCATCCAGGTACTGACCCAGGCCCGTGAAGACCTGATCGCGCGCACCTTCGAATCGCTGCGCGGTGCGAAGAAGGCCATCGTCCACCTGTACAACGCCACCAGCCCGTCGTTCCGCCGCATCGTCTTCAACCAGGACAAGCAAGGCGTGAAGGACATCGCGGTGAACGCGGCCAAGCTGTTCGTCAAATACGCCGCCCAGCAGCCGGAAACCCAGTGGACCTTCCAGTACTCGCCAGAAACCTTCAGCGCCACCGAGCTTGAGTTCGCCAAGGAAGTCTGCGACGCAGTCATTGAAGTGTGGAACCCGACCCCTGAGCACAAGGTCATCCTCAACCTGCCGGCCACTGTGGAAGTTGCCACGCCGAACATCTACGCCGACCAGATCGAGTGGTTCTGCCGCAATGTCAGCCGCCGTGACAGCGTGATCATCAGCCTGCACTGCCACAACGACCGTGGCACCGGCATCGCCGCCACCGAGCTGGGCCTGATGGCCGGCGCCGACCGTGCCGAAGGCTGCCTGTTCGGCAACGGCGAGCGTACCGGCAACGTCGACCTGGTGACCCTGGCGCTGAACCTCTACACCCAGGGTATCGACCCGCAACTGGACTTCTCCGACATCGACGGCGTGCGCAAGGTGGTCGAAGAGTGCAACCAGCTGCCGGTGCACCCACGCCACCCGTACGTCGGCGACCTGGTCCACACCGCGTTCTCTGGCTCGCACCAGGACGCCATCCGCAAGGGCTTCGCCAAGCAGCAGGAAGGCGAACTGTGGGAAGTGCCGTACCTGCCGATCGACCCGGCCGACATCGGCCGCAGCTACGAGGCGGTGATCCGCGTCAACAGCCAGTCGGGCAAAGGCGGCATCACCTACCTGCTTGAGCAGGAGTACGGCATCAGCCTGCCGCGCCGCATGCAGATCGAGTTCAGCCAGGTGGTTCAGGGTGAAACCGACCGCCTGGGCTTGGAAATGACTGCCCAGCAGATCTACAGCCTGCTGCATAAAGAATACCTTCAGGCCAACAGCCCGTACGCCTTGGTCAGCCACCGCCTGCAGGAAGAAAACGGCCACAGCGCCGTGGAAGTGGAAGTCGCCGGTGAGGGCGAAACCACCCTGCACTGGCGCGGCAAGGGCAATGGCGCCCTGGAAGCCTTGGTCGCCGGCCTGCCGATCGCCGTCGAGATCATGGACTACAACGAGCACGCCATCGGTGCCGGCACCAACGCCAAGGCGGCGGCCTACATCGAACTGCGTGTGGCCGGCGGTCGCCCAGTACACGGCGTGGGTATCGACGAGAACATCACCACTGCCAGCTTCAAGGCGCTGTTCAGCGCGCTGAACCGCTCGCTGAGCCAGCAAGAGGCCAAAGCGGCATAAGCCGTGAGTTGATCATCAGAAGCCCGCATCCATGATGCGGGCTTTTTTATTGCCGGTACTGGCCGAGTGGCCGGCAAGCCGCCCCCCCACAAAAAAGCAGGGCCAGCACAGGCAGCACAAAATCTGCAGGCAAAAAAAAGGGGCGCCGACCAAGCGCCCCATAAGCCGTAAAGCACACAACAAATTCAGTATCAGTCCAACAGCGCCATCGCCTCGGCACTGCACGCTTCGATCCGCGCCCAGTCGCCATTCTTGATCCAGCTGCTGTCGAGCATCCAGGTGCCGCCCACGCACATCACATTGGGCAGCGCCATGTAGTTGCGCACGTTGGCCGGGTTGACCCCACCAGTTGGGCAGAAGCGGATATCGCCGAACGGGCCGCCAAAGGCCTTGATCGCTGCCACGCCGCCGCTGATTTCTGCGGGGAACAGCTTGAAGCGGCGATAGCCCAGGGCGTAACCCATCATGATTTCGGACGGTGTACTAATGCCTGGCAGCAGCGGGATATCGCTGTCCACACCGGCGTCGAGAATGTCCTGGGTGATGCCCGGGGTTACCACGAACTGCGCGCCAGCGGCCTCGACCGCTGCATACATGCCGCGATCAAGCACGGTACCTGCACCGACGCACAGCTCCGGACGCTGTTCGCGCAGCACCTGAATGGCCTTGAGGCCATACTGCGAGCGCAAGGTCACTTCCAGGGTACGGATGCCACCCGCGGCCAGGGCATCGGCCAGGGGCAGGATGTCTTCCTCACGGGCGATGGTGATCACCGGCAGGATGCGCGCAGCGCCGCAGATCGCATCGATCCGGGCGGCTTTCTCGGCCATCGAAAGCAGCGGCTGTGGGCGTTCAAGGGTGGTCATGACAGTGGATCCTTTGCTCATGGGCACCAGTAGATGTCCAGGGGGTCGTGAAGAAAGGCGCGAATCGGCATTTCGTTAAGGTCGTTGCCCGCCAGCGCGGCGCGCAGGGTAGCGAGTTTGCCCGGGCCCTGCACGGACAGCGCGATGAACGCGGCGCTGGCAAGCAGCGAACGGGTCAGCGATAGGCGCTGGTGCGGCACGCTCGGCGCCAGCAATGGCAGGCAGCGGCGTTTGCTGGTCAGGTCAAGGCCCTCGGCCAAATTGGGACTGCCGGGGAACAGCGAGGCCGTGTGGCCATCGTCGCCCATGCCCAGCACTAACACATCGATTGCCGGCAAATCGGCCAAAACCTGGTCGGCCTTCAGCGCTGCCGCGTCGAGGTTTTCAGCCCGTTGGTACAAACCGATAAAGCGGGCCTTGGCAGCAGCCTTCTGGAACAGGTGGCGGGCCAACAAACCGGCATTGCTGTCGGCGTGTTCCACCGGCACCCAGCGTTCGTCGGCCAGGCTGATGGTCACCTTCGACCAGTCCAGCACTTCGGCCGCCAGCTTCTCAAGGAATGGCACCGGGCTGCGGCCACCGGACAGCACCAGGCACGCCTGCCCTTTGGCGGTAATGGCTGCACGCAGGCGTTCGGCTACATCAACGGCCAGCGTCGACGACAGCACCTTGGCATCATCCAGTTGATGCGCCTTTACCGTTGCCGGCAATTGCAGTTCAGATATCCCCATACCACGCCCTCCCATCACGTGTGATCAGTGCAATCGAGCTCATCGGCCCCCAGGACCCAGCCGCATAGGGCTTGGGCGCATCACCGGCGCTTTGCCAGCCAGCGATCAGCTGGTCGCACCATTTCCAGGCGTATTCGATTTCATCTTTGCGCACGAACAGGTTCTGGTTGCCGCGCATCACTTCAAGCAGCAAGCGTTCGTAGGCATCCGGGATGCGCGCGGTGCGCCAGGTGTCGGAAAAATTCAGCTGCAACGGGCCGCTGCGCAGTTGCATGCCCTTGTCCAGGCCCTGCTCCTTGGTCATCACCCGCAAGGAAATACCCTCGCTCGGTTGCAGGCGGATGATCAGCTTGTTGCCAACCTGCAAGCGCTGCTCCGGGGCGAAGATGTAGTGCGGCGTTTCCTTGAAGTGGATGACGATCTGCGACAGTTTCTGCGGCATGCGCTTACCGGTACGCAGGTAGAACGGCACCCCCGACCAGCGCCAGTTGCGGATGTCGGCGCGCAGGGCGACGAAGGTTTCGGTGTCGCTCTGGGCGTTGGCGTTGTCTTCTTCCAGGTAGCCAGGCACCGGCTTGCCCTCGCTGTAACCGGCGATGTACTGGCCGCGCACCACGCGGGTGCTCAGCCCCTCGCCGGTGATCGGCGCCAGCGCCTTGAGCACCTTGACCTTCTCGTCGCGGATGCTGTCGGCCGACAGCTCGCTGGGCGGGTCCATGGCGATCAGGCAGAGCAGCTGCAACAGGTGGTTCTGGATCATGTCGCGCAGCTGGCCGGCTTTGTCGAAATAACCCCAGCGGCCTTCGATGCCGACCTTTTCGGCGACGGTGATCTCCACGTGGGAGATGGAATTCTGGTTCCACTGGGTTTCGAACAGGCTGTTGGCAAAGCGCAGGGCGATCAGGTTCTGCACCGTCTCCTTGCCCAGGTAATGGTCGATGCGGTAAACCCGGCTTTCCGGGAAGAAGCGTGCCACGGCATCGTTGACCCGGCGCGACGACTCCAGGTCGTGGCCAATGGGTTTTTCCAGCACCACCCGGGTGCGCGAGGCCAGGCCTGCCTTGTCGAGGTTTTCGCAGATCGCGCCGTACACGGCCGCCGCAGTAGCAAAATAGGCAATCAATGGCAGCTCGCCAGGTGCCTGCTCGGCCAGGGCCTGGTAGCCCTCCGGCTGCAGGAAGTCCAGGTGCTGGTAGCTTAGCCGCCCGAGAAAACGCCCCAGCGCCGCAGGCTCCAGGTCGGCCTGGGCCACGTGCTTGCGCAGGTGGGCCTCGATGGTATTCAAGTGCTCCTGTGCGCTACCCACCTCGCGGGCCAGCGCCAGCAGGCGGGTATCCGCGTGCAACAAATTGGCGCGGTCTAACTGATAGAGCGCAGGAAACAGCTTGCGCAATGCCAGGTCGCCGAGGGCGCCAAACAGGGCAAAGGTGCAAGGTTCGACACTGATCGCTGCCATGATGTTGGTTCTTTCCTAAAGTTGGTCTAGGAATACCGCTTTCACATACGGTTTTCAAGGGATAATGTAGTAAAAACCACAACATTACACACGAGTGTTACAGACAAGTGGTGCGCCACCCGTACCGCCAGTACGATAGACGACCGTGCAAAAAGCCTGCTGCTGTGGCAGCCGGCTGTCTTCTCGACCCAAGGACACACCCATGGACCGCGTGCGAAACCTCCTGGAGCAGATCCAGGGACGCCTCGACGAGCTGAACAAGGCCGAACGCAAAGTCGCCGAAGTCATCCTGCTCAACCCGCAACAAGCCACCCGCTTCAGTATTGCGGCGCTGGCCCAGGCGGCCAAGGTCAGCGAACCGACCGTCAACCGCTTCTGCCGCTCGTTCGGCGTCAGCGGCTACCCAGAGCTCAAGCTGCAGCTGGCGCAGAGCCTGGCCAGTGGCGCAGCCTATGTCAGCCGCGCGGTGGAAGCCGACGATGACCCGGCGGCCTACACCCAGAAGATCTTCGCCAGCGCCATCGCATCGCTCGACAGTGCCTGCCAACAGCTCGACCCGCAGCAGGTCAGCCGCGCCGTGGACATGATGATCCAGGCCCGGCAGATCCACTTCTTCGGCCTCGGTGCTTCTGCACCGGTGGCCCTCGATGCGCAGCACAAGTTCTTCCGCTTCAACTTGGCGGTGTCGGCCCATGCCGACGTGCTGATGCAGCGCATGCTGGCCTCGGTGGCGCACACCGGCGACCTGTTCGTGATCATCTCCTACACCGGGCGCACCCGCGAACTGGTCGAAGTGGCGCGCGTGGCCCGTGAAAACGGCGCCTCGGTGCTCGGCCTGACCGCAGCGGGTTCGCCGCTGGCCCAGGCTTGCAGCCTGAGCCTGCACATCCCGTTGCCGGAAGACACCGACATCTACATGCCGATGACCTCGCGGATCATCCAGCTGACCGTGCTCGACGTATTGGCCACCGGCATGACCTTGCGTCGGGGCGTGGACTTCCAGCCGCACTTGCGCAAGATCAAGGAAAGCCTCAACGCCAGCCGCTACCCGGTCGAGGACGACGAACTCAACTGAGCCGGTGCGCCTGCAGCCGCAGGTGAGCGCGTTGCCCAGGCGCCAGGCTCAGGCCCTCGCCACTGCCGCTGGCCGCCTCGACGCAGACAAAACCCTGGCACTCACGCCCGCTCACGCCCATCAGTGGCCGGTTGCCGGGGTGCCAGACGACGGTGTCGTCGCTGTCACCAGTATCGATGCACAGTTCACGCTGCCAGGCCGGGTCCTGCAATTGCACCCGCGGCGTACCGGGGTAGACCTTCTGGCAGCCTCCCTTGAGTTTCAGGGCGCCATCCTCGCGACAGGCTTGCCGGTTGAGGCGGTCGTAACCCTCGATGTCTTCTAGCCCAGACAGCGCTATCTCGGAAACGTCGCTGATACGCCAATAGGCCAGCAGCGCATGGCTCAGCTGGCAAGGTTCGCTGTCCTGGTGCTCGGTGCTCAGGCTCAGCTCCATGCGACTGCCCAGCCGGGCATGCAGGTCGACCTGCCAGTCGCACAGGTCCAGCCGCCATTTCAGGCTCACGCCCTCCTCGTCTTCGCGGCTGTCGACCAGCTTCCAGTCCAGCAGCCGCGCCCAGCCATGGGCCGGCCACAGGTCCTCGCTGGGGTGGCGGCCATACCACGGCCAGCACACCGGCACACCTCCCCGGATCGCCCCCACCTGCGGCCACTGTTCGGCGCACCACAGCCAGGGCCGCTCGCCGGCCGGCTGGAAGTGCAGCAACTGCGCGCCCTGACGGCTGAACACCGCCTGGCAGCAGGGGTGATCGATGATCAGCACATCGCGCTGCTGGTAACGCTCCCACTCGAATGTCGGCCTGGGCCTCTGCGAGGAAAAGAAGCGATGTAGCGGATGTTCAGGCATGGTTCCAAGCTCTTGTTGTTTGAGATAGCGCTGTCTCGGTCTATTCCCGACAACCACTGCAAGCCAGTGGGTGCCGGGAGCCGAAATTGGATTGGCGTAAATTTACAACAATTAGCCTCAGAATGACGACTGAATCTTCAACCCCGCGACCAGCGCGTTGTCCACCTCATCCACCCCGCCAGGGCTTTTTATGTACTGCAGGTTGGGGCGCACGGTCAGCCAGTTGGTAACGTGGAAGCCGTAATACAGTTCGGCGTTGTACTCGGTGCGCTGCAGCGGCACGAAGCCCGGGTTGTCGTAGTCGTCGATGCCGCTTTGGGCATTGAGCAGTTCGGCGCGCTTTTTCACGTCGTCGTTCACGTGAATGCGGGCCACGCCGAAGCCGATGTCATCCTTGGGCCGGGCGTCGAAGGCGCCCTTGTACACCAGGCCGACCTGCTGGTAGTTGTCGACCACGTTGGTGGCCTTGTCGTGCACGGTGAAGTTGGCGAACAGGCTGAGGCCACGGCTGGCATCGCCGCCATGGGCGGTGACTTGCTGCTGCGCCACTACCCACCAGCCGTGCTTGCTCGAATGCGACTTGAAGGCTGCACCGGTCAGCGCTTGCGGATTGCCATTGATGTCGTCGTACACATCGTCGGCCTTGGCCGTGCTGTAGTAGTAGCCCAGGCGGTACTCGCCCGGCAGGCCGTTGACCTGTGGTGACCACACCGCTTCCACCGGCAAGATTGCACCCTTGGTGCCGCTGCCGCTGAGTTTGAAGCCGTTGCCGGTTTCCAGGTTCGAGGGGTTCTGCTCAAAGGCGCCGACCTGGACGAAGAACTCGGGCGTGATGTTGTACTTGACCCGCAGCGCCCACTGGCTGACTGGCCAGTTGTACCAGATGCCACCCACCCAGTTGCCCACCTGCGAGCCGCAGAAGGCCAGGTTCTGGAAGTCGCACGGGAAGCTGTTGAAGTCCTCGCCTTCGCCGAAGCGGCCGAATTTCACATCCAGGGCACCGTCGAAGTACTTCTGCTTGACCCACATCTGGGTCAGCCGCCAAGTCTGGCCGCGGCCCCACACTTCCTGCACCGAACTGAACTGGCCGGCACGCGGGTCGCTGATGCGGTCGTTGGACAGGTTGCGGCCGCTGCGCTCGGTGATCGCCAGTTTGAATTCGGCGTCGTGCCAGCCGAAGATCTTCTGCAGGTCCAGGTGCGCGCCGAGGGCGAACTGGTCACTGTAGCGTGCGGTCTTGTCGTCGTTGTAACCACCGTTGAGGTTACCGGCCACCTCGCCCACATAGTCGAGGGTGAAGTCGTAGCCTTTTTCCAGCAGTTCGGTGCGGGTGCCGCCCCAGTCGCCGGTCATCCATTTCGACTCGCTGGAGAAGGCCTCGGCGGCCTGAGCCCCGCTGCTACCCATTACGGCAAGCAAGGCCAGTGAGCCCAAGGTCCTGATGCGATTGCGCTGTTCCATCCCTTTGCGTCCTCTTTTTTCTTATTGATGGTGTAGACGATTCAACGGCCCTTGAGACGGGTGACGTTGTCCTTCACTGAAGCGTTGGCAGTGTTCATGTCCAGGCGCTCGCCGCTGGCCGCGTCGAACAGCAGCACCCGCGCCGGGTCGAATTGCAGGTTCAGGCTGTCACCCACCCGGCACGCCACGTCCGGCGCCAGGCGGCAGCACACTTTGGTCTGGTTGAGGGTGACGAACACCAGCAGGTCAGGCCCGGTCGGCTCGGTCACCTGCACTTCGGCGCGAATACCCGGCAGGCCATTGGCCTCGCCCGTGCCCAGGGCGATCTGCTCGGGGCGGATGCCGAGGATGATCTCGCGCCCGTCCAGTTCGTCGCTGGCCACGCCCAGCGGCAGCTCGCAACGCGCCTGGCCGCTGTCGAGCAGCGCCAGCAGGCGCCCCTCCTGCTTGGCCAGGCGCACCGGAATGAAGTTCATCGGTGGCGAGCCGATGAAACTGGCGACGAACTGGTTGGCCGGATCGTTGTAGATCTGCTGCGGGGTGCCGAACTGCTGGATGATGCCGTCCTTCATCACCGCCACCTTGTCGCCCAGGGTCATGGCCTCGATCTGGTCATGGGTGACGTACACCGTGGTGGTCTTCAGGCGCTGGTGCATCAGCTTCATTTCGGTACGCATTTCGACGCGCAGTTTGGCGTCGAGGTTGGACAGCGGCTCGTCGAACAGGTAGATCTTCGGCCGCCGCGCCAGTGCCCGGCCCATGGCCACGCGCTGCTGCTGGCCACCGGACAACTGCGCCGGCTTGCGCGCCAGCAGGTGCTCGATCTGCAGCAGCTTGGCCACCCGCGCCACTTCCTCGTCGATGGCCGCCTGCGGCATCTTGCGGATCTTCAGGCCGAATTCGATGTTCTCGCGCACGCTCATGGTCGGGTACAGCGCGTAAGACTGGAACACCATGGCGATGTCGCGATCCTTGGGGCTCATGCCGCTGACATCCTGGTCATCGATCAGGATCGCACCGCCGGTGATGTTTTCAAGGCCGGCGATGCAGTTCATCAAGGTCGATTTGCCACAACCCGAGGGGCCAACCAGGATCAGGAATTCGCCGTCCTTGATCGACAGCTGGATGGCCTTGAGGGTATCTGGCAGGCCACTGCCGTAGGTCTTGTTCACATTGCGGATTTCAAGCGTTGCCATGACTTACCCCTTGACGGCGCCGGCCGTGAGGCCGCGGACGAAATACTTGCCTGCCACCACGTAGACCAGCAGGGTTGGCAGGCCGGCGATCATCGCCGCCGCCATGTCGACGTTATATTCCTTGGCCCCGGTGCTGGTGTTGACCAGGTTGTTCAGGGCCACGGTGATCGGTTGCGAGTCGCCGCTGGAGAACACCACACCGAACAGGAAGTCGTTCCAGATCTGGGTGAACTGCCAAATCAGGCAGACCATGATGATCGGCGTCGACATCGGCAGGATGATGCGGCGGAAGATGGTGAAGAACCCGGCACCGTCCAGCCGCGCGGCCTTGACCAGCGCATCGGGGATGCTCACGTAGAAGTTGCGGAAAAACAGTGTGGTAAAGGCCAGGCCATAGACCACATGCACCAGCACCAGGCCGCTGGTGGTGCTGGCCAGGCCGAGTTTGCCGAGGGTGAACGAGGCGGGCAGCAGCACGGTCTGGAACGGCAGAAAGCAACCGAACAGCAACAGGCCGAAGAACAGCTGCGAACCACGGAACCGCCACATCGACAGCACATAGCCGTTGAGCGCGCCGATGGCGGTGGAAATCAGCACCGCCGGCACGGTGATCAGGATCGAGTTCCAGAAGTAACCGTTGACGGTGCCCCAGGCCTTGACCCAGCCAATGCCGCTGACCACGGTCGGCCAGCTCAGCAGGTTGCCGGTACTGATGTCTTCGGGGGTCTTGAAGCTGGTCAGCAACATCACCACCAGCGGCACCAGGTACAGCAGCACTGCAATCAGCAGCACAGCGTGGATGGCGATGCGGCTGAGGCTCAGCGCCGGTTTGTCGGCAGGGCTATGCATGGCGTTTGCTCCGCAGCTCCGAGTACAGGTAAGGCACGAGGATCGCCAGGATCGCCCCGAGCATGAGGATGGCGCTGGCCGAGCCCATGCCCATCTGGCCGCGGCTGAAGGTGAACGAGTACATGAACATCGCCGGCAGGTCGGACGAGTACCCCGGGCCACCGGCGGTCATCGCCGCCACCAGATCGAAGCTCTTGATGGCGATGTGCGAAAGGATCATCAGCGAGCTGAAGAACACCGGGCGCAGGCTGGGCAGCACCACGGTCCAGTAGATGCGCGGCAGGCTTGCACCGTCCATTTGCGCAGCGCGGATGATCGACTGGTCGACGCCACGCAGGCCGGCGAGGAACATCGCCATGATGAAGCCCGAGGCCTGCCACACGGCGGCGATCACCAGGCAATACACCACGCGATCAGGGTCGATCAGCCAGTCCAGGCGAAAGCCTTCCCACCCCCAGTCGCGCAGCAGCTTGTCCAGGCCCATGCCGGGGTTGAGCAGCCACTTCCAGGCGGTGCCCGTGACGATCATCGACAGCGCCATGGGGTACAGGTAGACGGTGCGGATGAAGCCTTCGCGGCGGATGCGCTGGTCGAGCAGTACGGCAAGCAGCACACCGATGGCCAGGCTGATGGCGATGAACAGGCCACCAAACACCAGCAGGTTCTTGCTGGCCACCCACCAGCGGTCGTTGTCGAACAGCCGCGCGTATTGCGCCAGGCCTGCCCATTTGTAAGTCGGCAGGAAGGTCGAGGTGGTGAAGGAGAGGACGAAGGTCCACAGGATGTAGCCGTAGAAGCCTACCAGGACGATGAACATGCTGGGCGCCAGCACCAGTTTCGGTAGACAGCGCTGCAGAGCGTCCAGGGGTGAGGCCCGCAGTTGAGCGGTTGCTGTAGTCATGGTGTGATTACCGGGAGCCTAGGCAGCCCCTTGTGGTGTCAATTCTGGCCTCATCGGAGGCACGCCGGCTCCCACCTACACCCCACAGTTTCAAGGGCAGTGAAAGACCTGTGGGAGCCGGCTTGCCGGTGATGAGGCCATCAGGGTTTCACTTGGCCGCCTTGATCGCCGCCGCCAGCTTCTTCGCCGCATCGGCAGGGTCTGCCTTGGGGTCGTTGATGTAGTTGGTCACTACATCGAAGAACGCGCCCTGCACGGCCAGCGTGGTAGCCATGTTGTGCGCCATGCTCGGCTGCAAGCCGCCCGTCTTGGCGTCAGCCAGGAAGTCCTTGGCAGAGGTCTGGGCGCAGGCATCGAAGCCGTTCGCGGCCATGTCGGCGAGCATGTCGTTACGCACCGGAATGGACCCCTTGTTGGTGCTGAAGACTTTCTGGAAGTCCTGGCCGAGCACCTTCCTGGCGATGTCCTGCTGGCCAGCGGCAGTGCCCTTGTCGTTCTGCTTGAACACCACCAGCGAGTCAATGTTGTACAGGAACGCCTTGTCGGTGCCAGGGAACGCGACGCACTGGTAGTCCTTGCCGGCGGTCTTGTTGGCCAGGGTCCATTCGCTCTTGGCCCAGTCGCCCATGATCTGCATGCCGGCCTTGCCGTTGATGACCTTGGCCGCTTCTAGGTTCCAGTCCTGGCCTTTGCCGTCCGGGTCCATGTAGGTGGCGACCTTTTTCAGCTCGGTCAGCGACTTGACCATCTGCGGGCCGGTCAGCGTCGCTTCGTCCAGGTCGACCAGCGCTTTCTTGTAACCGTCCGCCCCCATCACCGACAGCACCACGCTCTCGAACACGGTGCTGTCCTGCCACGGCTGGCCGCCATGGGCGAGCGGGATGAAGCCGGCAGCCTTGAGCTTGTCGGCGGCGGCGTAGAAGTCGTCGAGGGTGGTCGGCGCCTTGTCGATGCCGGCCTTCTTGAACACTTCAGGGTTGATCCACAGCCAGTTGATGCGGTGGATGTTCACCGGCACGGCCACGTATTCGCCTTCGTACTTCACGGTGTCGGCGACTTTCTTGTCGAGCAGCGCGTCCCACTTTTCTTCCTTGGCGACGTCCTTGAGCACTTCCGGGTCGAGCAGGCCGGTGGCGGCCCAGTCCTGGATATCCGGGCCCTTGATCTGGGCAACGCCCGGCGGGTTGCCGGCCACCGCGCGGCTCTTGAGCACGGTCATGGCGGTGGCGCCACCACCGCCGGCGACCGCGCCGTCCTTCCAGGTGAAGCCGTCTTTCTCGACCTGGGCCTTGAGTACATCGACCGCCGCTTTTTCACCCCCGGAGGTCCACCAATGCACTACCTCGACACTGCCTTTGGAATCGGCGGCGAAGGCACTGAGCGGGAACAGAGAGGCGAGAGAGATCGCGGCAGCGAGACGGAGCGTCGAATTCATCGGAGTACCTTTCTTGTTGTTATGCAGGGCAAGTCGGTCGCTTGCATTGCATGGAGTCTAATCAGAGTGCTCGCTGCGCCAGGTAACGAAGCGATGCGTGAATGTCATCGTTTGGTTACATTGCGTGCGAGCCCGGTTGCCAGGCTTGGCGCCAACGGCTGGGTGGGCAGCAGCACCGCCTGGTAGGCGTGATAGAGGTCGGGTTTACCGGCCCAGATGGTCGCGGCAGGTCGGTTGGCAGGGTCGAGTTCGTGATGCCAGCTGCCGGCTGCGCGGTCGATGAAGTGGGTGTCGATGAACGCCCAGAAGCAGCGGTACCAGCGTGCGTATCGAGGCTCGCCGGTACGTTGCAGCAACGCTGCGGCGCTAGCGCACGCTTCGGCGTGCACCCAATGCAGACGCTCACGCACCCTCGGTTGGTTGTCCCAATCCAGCGTGTAGACAATGCCCTCGGCGCCGTCGACATTCCAGGCATGGCGGCAGGCGCTGCTGAACAGCCCACGGGCGCTGGCCAGCAGCCAATCCGGCGTATGCAGCCCCGCCAGGCGGCGCGCCGCCTCAAGGTGCAGCACCAGCCGTGACCATTCGAAAGCGTGCCCAGGCGTGCTGCCATATGGGCGGAAGTGATCGGCGGGGTTATCGCGGTTGTAGTCGGGCAAGGCTTGCCAATGCGCGTCAAAATGCTCGACGACCCGGTAGTCGTTGGCCGCAGCATGGCCGTGGATGATGCGCAGGGCGATGCGCAGGGCGCGCTCCAGCCAGAGCACATCGCCCGTGACATCCGCCAACGCGAGAAAGGCCTCGGTAGCGTGCATGTTGCTGTTGGCGCCGCGGTAGGCTTGCGGCTGCAGCCAGTCGCGGGAAAAGGATTCACGCAACGCGCCCTCTTCCTCGCTCCAGAACCGATCCTCGATCACCCGGGTCGCGTCCACCAGCAAGCCCTGCGCACCGCCAGCACCCGCTGCCACGGCGGAGCTGGCGGCCAGCGCGACGAAGGCATGCAGGTAAGCCGCCTTGCCGTCATCACCGTGCCCACGCGGTCGCGCGAACCAGCCACCGTGCCTGGCATCGCGCAACGGCCCGCGCAAGGCCCGCACGCCGTGCTCCACCCGCGCCAGACAGCCGGGCACCCCTTGCAGGTGGGCCAGGGCAAAGCTGTGGGTCATGCGGGCAGTGACAAGGGTATCGGCGACAGCCGTGGGCGGCAGCGCGCCGTGCGCGTCAAGGCAGGCGAAGCCGTCGGGTACTTGCGCGGCCTTGGCGAACGACAGCAGGCGCAGGCCTTCAGCGCTGAGCCACTGGCGATGTTGCGGGGAATCGATGTAGTCCATGCACCCGTTTCTTCCATGTCTGAGGTTTGCAGATTCTAGCCAGCCGTCCTGGCTGGGATGTCACGAAGGCCCGCACCAATGTCACCGTTTGGTGACACGGCATCAGTCAATGCCGCGTGGCAAGTACAAGGTCACCCGCAGCCCACCCTCGCGCAAGTTCAGCAGGCTCACCTCGCCGCCGTGGCTATGGGCGATGTTGCGCGCAATCCCCAAACCCAGCCCATACCCCTGCTGTTGCCCGGCCAGCCTGAAGTGCGGCTCGAACACCTGCTCCTGTTGCTGTTGCGGCACGCCGGGCCCCTGGTCATCCACCTGCAGGACAAAGCCTTCGGCGCTGTCGATGATGCGCAAGTGGGCCCGCTCGCCATACTTGATGGCGTTGTCGATCAGGTTGCCGATGCAACGCCGCAATGCCAGCGGCTTGCCCGGGTACGGCGCCAGGGCCTGGCCTTCGACGGTGATGCGGCCGTCGCGCACGTAGGGTTCGGCGAGGATTTCCAGCACCTGGTTAAGGTCGACCGGCTCGATATTTTCGTGAATATCGGTGTCTTTCACGCACTGCAAGGCGCCTTTGACCAACAACTCCAGCTCATCCAGGTCCTGGCTGAACTTGGCCTGCATGCGCTCGTCCTCCAGCAGTTCAACGCGCAGGCGCAAGCGGGTGATGGGCGTGCGCAAGTCGTGGGAAATGGCACTGAACAGCTGGCTGCGCTCGGTGAGGTAGCGGCTGATGCGCTCGCGCATGCTGTTGAATGCCCGCCCGACCTCGACCACCTCACTGCCGCCGCCTTCGGCCACCGGCGCCACATCAGCACCCAGCGACAGCTCGCGCGCGGCCCGCGCCAGGCGTTTGAGCGGCCAGCTCTGCCAGTGCACCAGCAGGCCGATGAACAGCAGCAGCATGGCGGTGGTCAGGACGATGAAGCCGATCTGCTGCCGTGGAAGGCGCTCGGCTTCCAGGCTCGTGTAGGGCTCGGGCAGCAGCGAGGCGATATACAGCCACTCGCCTTCGCCCAGGCGTATTTGTGTGACCAGCACCGGCGGGTTCAGCGGCTCCAGGGTCAGCGAGTAATGGGCCCAGGAGCGCGGCAGCTCATCGAGCTTCAAGCCGCTGTTGAAGATGCGCAGGTCATCAGGCCCGACGAACGCCACGGAAATCTCCATCTGTGCGCCGAGCCGCTCGTGCAGCACCTGCTGGAATACCTCGATGACTGCCTGCTTGCGCGGCGTGATGGGCAACACCGGCATGTCCAGCGGTTTATCGTTCAGCGACACGAAGAAACGCGTGCCGCCCATGCTGCGCAATTGGTCCAGCACCATCGGCCGATAGGCCACCGGTAACGAACGGAAGTAGCTGACGCTGGCACTCATCGAATGCGCCAGGCTGCCGGCACTGGCACGCAAGCCCTGCAACTGGCTGGCGCGCAGCTGGGCGACCCATATCACGCTCGACAACCCTTGCGCGAGCAGCACCACCAACAAGGTCAGCAGCAGCATGCGCCCCAGCAGCGAACGTGGCAGCAGGCGCCAGCGGCGCTCAGGAAGCGCAGCAGACATGGGCGGCCAACAGGTAACCACTGCCGCGCACGGTGCGGATCAGCCGCGGCGGTTTGTCGGTGTCGCGCAGACGCTGACGCAGGCGGCTGACCGCCATGTCGACGATACGGTCCAGGGGCATCGGCTCACGGCCACGGGTAGCGTTGCCGATGGTGTCGCGGTCGAGGATTTGTTGGGGGTGGTCGAGAAACAGCTTGAGCAGGGCAAAGTCGGCACCGGACAGGATCACCTCTTCGCCATCGCGGTGGAACAGCCGGTGGCTGACCGTGTCCAGGCGCCAGTCATCGAAAGCCAGTACGGCGCTGGCCGGTGCTGCCTGGCCGAACTCTGCGCGCCGTAACAGGGCCTTGATCCGCGCCTGCAACTCCCGCGGGCTGAACGGTTTGCCCAGGTAGTCGTCAGCGCCCAGCTCCAGGCCGATGACCCGATCAGCCTCGTCGGAGCTGGCGGTCAGCATGATGATCGGTACCCGCGACTGGCGCGGGTGCTGGCGCACCCAGCGGCACAGGCTGAAGCCGTCTTCGTCAGGCAGCATCACGTCGAGGATTACCAGGTCGCAGGGGGTGGTTTCCAGGGCGCGGCGAAAGCCCTGGCCATCGGCTGCGGCATGCACCTGGAAGCCGGCGCGGCTCAGGTAGGTTTGCAACAATTCGCGGATTTCCTGATCGTCGTCGACCATCAGGATCGATTTTCCGGCAGTGCTCAAGGTGTCCCGCCCTCTTGTTTGTCGCAGGTCTTCAGTGCCTGCTGCACGGGCCACTTCGCGCCCCGTTCACAATTCAGTGATCCAGCGCTTGCTGTAATGCCACCCCGGCGCCCAGCAGTCCAGAGAATTCCGCCGTCACCAGCCACACCGGCACGCCGGCAAAGTAGCCACTCATGCAACCCTTGTCGGCAAAACTCGCAGCAAAACCACTGCGCATAAACAGCTCGGCGAAGCGCGGGATCACGCCGCCGACAATAAAAACTCCGCCACGCGCCCCCAGGGTCAGCACATTGTTACCGGCCACGCGGCCCAGGAAGCGGCAGAACTGCTCGACCACCGCCAACGCCTGTGGCTCGCCGCCCAGGGCCGCGTCGGTGATGTCTGCAGGGGTCTTGTGCCGCGGTGTGGCGCCGTCCAGCACGCAGATGGCCTGGTACAAGCGCACCAGGCCACCACCGCTGAGTACGGTTTCGGCACTTACATGGCCGATCTGGCTGTGAATCTGTTGGTGGATCGCCGCTTCACGGGCATTGCCGACCGGCAGGTCGACATGCCCGCCCTCGCCCGGCAACGCCTGCCAATGCTGCTCGCCAAGGCGCAGCAGGCTGCCGACACCCAGGCCGGTGCCAGGCCCGATCACCAGTGCGGGCCGCAACGGGTCGGCCTGGCCGGGGCAGACTTCGCGGTACTCGCCCTGTTGCAGGCGGGTCATGCCCAGGGCCATGGCCGAGAAGTCGTTGATCAGCAGCAGCCGCTCGACCTGCAAGGTCTTGCAGAATGCGCTGCGGCTCAGCCGCCAATGGTTGTTGGTGAAGCGAAACTCGTCGCCATCGACCGGCCCGGCGACCGCCAGGCACACCGCTGACAAACCACCACGGGCGATGCCGTGATCGTCAAGGTAGGCCTCGATGGCCTGCTCGGGGCTTGTGTAGTCGGCAGTGGCGAAGACCTTCACCTGGTACAGCTGGTTGTCACGCCACAACGCAAAACGGGCATTGGTGCCACCGATGTCGCCAACCAGCAGGTCCTTCATTTGAGGTTCTCCAAAGCCGAGGTGAAGGCGCTCGCGCCCTGTTCGGCCGGGCTGAACGCCATGCGCATGAAGCCGAACAGCTCGCGCCCGCAGCCCAGGTCATTGCCCTGGGGGGCTGGCGGCAGGTCGCGGCTGGCCAACTCCTCGGCCGACACCATGACCCGCAGCGTGCCTTCGACACCATCGACGCGCACGATATCACCATCGCGCACCCGCGCCAGCGGGCCGCCGTCAAACGCTTCGGGGCAAACATGAATGGCGGCCGGGATCTTGCCCGACGCGCCCGACATGCGCCCGTCGGTGACCAGCGCGACTTTGTAGCCGCGGTCCTGCAGTACACCGAGGAATGGCGTCAGCTTGTGCAGCTCGGGCATGCCGTTGCAACGTGGCCCCTGGAAGCGCACCACGGCCACGAAATCACATTCCAGCTCGCCGGCCTTGAATGCATCGGCCAGTGACTGCTGGTCCTGGAACACCCGTGCCGGGGCTTCCACCACGCGGTGCTCGGGGGCGACCGCAGACACTTTCATCACCCCACGGCCGAGGTTGCCTTCCATCACCCGCAGGCCGCCCTCGGCGGAGAATGGCCGCGCCACCGGGCGCAGGATGGTTTCGTCGAGGCTGTCTTGCGGGCCCTCGCGCCAGACCAGCTTGCCGTTGTCGAGGAACGGTTCCTGGGTGTAGCGGCGAAGTCCGTAGCCGGCCACGGTGTTGACGTCTTCATGCAGCAAGCCGGCGTCGAGCAGCTCGCGGATCAGGAAGGCCATGCCACCGGCGGCCTGGAAGTGGTTGATGTCGGCTTTGCCGTTGGGGTAGACGTGGGACAGGGTCGGCACCACCTCGGACAGGTCGGCCATGTCCTGCCAGGTCAGCTGGATGCCCGCCGCCTGGGCAATCGCCGGGATGTGCAAGGTGTGGTTGGTCGAACCGCCCGTGGCATGCAGGGCGACGATGGAGTTGACCAGCGCTTTTTCGTCGACGATCTCGCCCAGAGGCATGAAGCTGCCGCTGGCCTTGGTCATGCGCGTGACCTGCTGCGCGGCCTCGGCGGTGAGCGCGTCGCGCAGCGGCGTGTAGGGGTTGACGAACGAGGCACCCGGCAAGTGCAGGCCCATCACTTCCATTACCAGCTGGTTGGTGTTGGCCGTGCCATAGAAGGTGCAGGTACCCGGGCTGTGGTAGGACTTCATCTCCGACTCCAGCAGTTCCTCGCGGCTGGCCTTGCCTTCGGCATAGCGCTGGCGCACATCGGCTTTCTGCTTGTTGGAGATGCCGGACACCATCGGGCCGCCCGGCACGAAAATGGTCGGCAGGTGACCGAAGCGCAGCGCGCCCATCATCAGGCCGGGGACAATCTTGTCGCAGATGCCGAGCATCAGCGCGGCGTCGAACATGTTGTGTGACAGCGCTACCGCAGTGGACATGGCAATCACTTCACGGCTGGCGATGGCCAGTTCCATGCCGGGCTCGCCCTGAGTCACACCATCGCACATGGCCGGCACGCCGCCGGCGAACTGGCCGACCGAGCCGACTTCGCGCAGGGCCTGCTTGATCTGATCAGGGAAGTGCACGTAGGGCTGGTGCGCCGAAAGCATGTCGTTGTAAGCCGAGACGATGGCCACGTTGGCGGCGTTCATCAGCCGCAGGCTCTGCTTGTCTTCGGCGCCACACCCGGCCACGCCGTGGGCGAAGTTGGCGCACTGCAGGCTGGCCCGCATGGGTCCGTCACTGGCCGCGCCGCGAATCAGCTGCAGGTAGCGTTCACGGGTGGCACGGCTGCGTTCAACCAGCCGTTGGGTGACCTCAAGGATGCGCGGGTGCATGTACGGGACTCCAGGCTAACGGTAAGGGCGGTTTACCGGGCATTTCCCCTCCAAACGATTGCGGCCTAGGCTCCAGTGTAAGGGGCCCTGCGCATCGAGGAGGCGGCTCACCCGACCACTCGTTGTATATTTAAACAAAATACTGCCAGTAAAAAGGCTTGTTTTCTATCGCTCAGTGAATAATCTTGTAATTCCAACAACAAAACCGTTTCAGTGAAGCTTCTTTGTGCCACAGGTTTCACTCGGACTGCCAGAGGTACTGCCATGACCCTACGCATCGCCATCAACGGATTCGGCCGCATCGGGCGCAATGTCCTGCGCGCACTGTATACCCAAGGCTACCGCCAGGACCTGCAGGTCGTCGCCATCAACGACCTGGGCGACAGCGCGATGAACGCCCACTTGCTCAAATACGACAGCGTGCACGGTACATTCGATGCATCGGTCGAGGCCGATCACGAGAGCTTGACGGTCAACGGTGACCGTATCGCGGTCAGCGCCATCCGCAATCCGGCCGAGCTGCCCTGGAAGGCCGAAGCGATCGACGTGGTGTTCGAGTGCACCGGGCTGTTCACCGACCGCGCCAAGGCCGCCGCGCACCTGGCAGCGGGCGCAGGCAAGGTGATCGTCTCGGCCCCGGCCAAAGGCGCCGATGCCACGGTGGTGTATGGGGTCAACCACGACATCCTGCGCGCCTCGCACCAGGTCATTTCCAACGCCTCCTGCACCACCAACTGCCTGGCGCCGATCGCCCAGGTGCTGCACCGCGAGTTCGGCATCGAGCAGGGCTTGATGACCACCATCCACGCCTACACCAACGACCAGGTGCTGACCGACGTCTACCACAGCGACCCGTACCGCGCCCGCTCGGCCACCCAGTCGATGATCCCGAGCAAGACCGGCGCCGCCGAAGCCGTGGGCCTGGTATTGCCGGAACTGGCCGGCAAGCTGACAGGGCTGGCGGTGCGCGTGCCGGTGATCAACGTGTCGCTGGTCGACCTGACCGTCAACCTCAAGCGTGAAGCGACCGCCGAGCAGGTCAACCAACTGTTCCTCGAAGCCAGCCGGCACTCCAAGGTGCTGGGCTACAACGCCCTGCCGCTGGTGTCGTGCGACTTCAACCACAACCCGCTGTCGTCGATCTTCGATGCCAACCACACCCGTGCCAACGGCAAGATGCTCAAGGTGATGGCCTGGTACGACAACGAGTGGGGGTTCTCCAACCGCATGCTGGATAACTGCCTGGCGTTGTGCAGCGCCCGCTGACGCGCGATGGCCCGATTGCCGGTGAACCGGCAGTTGGGCCGGGCCTTCAAACCACAATCTTTACCTTTTCCTAACACTTCCATGCTTGACCAACAGGGCAGATGATAAGCATTATCATTAACCTTTCGTCGGCCAGGTCACCCCGTGAGTCAGTCCCGGTTCAACTCCATCTTCCTCGTCCAGCGCCTTTCCCTGCTGCGCACCCTGCAGCGCATGGTCGGCAACCCCAACACCGCCGAGGACCTGCTGCAGGAAACCTACCTGCGGGTGTCCCGTGCCCTGGGCGAACGGCCTATCGAGCACCTCGAGCCCTTTGTGTTCCAGACCGCCCGCAACCTGGCCCTGGACCATCTGCGCACACGCCGGGTGCAATCGCGCATGCTGGTCGACGACGTGCCCGACGAAATCCTCCACAACGTCGCCGCACCACTGAGCAGCAGCGAAGATGCCGCACACGCCGAGCAACTGCTCAAACACCTGAGCGTCAGCCTCAACCAGCTGAGCGAGCGCCAGCAGCGCATCTTCATCCTCAGCCGCCTGCACGGTGCCAGCTACCTGGAAATCGCCGAGCAACTGAACGTCTCGGCCAGCACGGTACAGAAGGAACTGAAACTGATCATGGCCATCTGCATGGGTGTGGCCGATCGCCTCAAGTGAGACGACCGCTGGCCAGTCGAACGAGGCGAAGCGCTTGCCACGTTCCGCCTTAGCCGTGATCATTCGGGAAAATCATTTCAAGGATTCACCGTGACCGACAGCCCCGTCCCTCGCCCGCCAACCGCCGGGCCCGACGCCCGCGCCCGTGCGATGGACGAGGCGCTGGACTGGCTCGTACGCCTGCAATGCGCCAGCGAAGCCGACACCCTGGCCTTCGAGCAATGGCTCAGCGCCGCGCCGGAAAACGCCGAGGCCTACGTCGAAGCCGAAGCCGTGTGGAACGGCACCCCTCTGCGCCAGGCCGCCACACAGATGCACCAGGGCCGGCGCCGCTCCATCCGTGGGCGCCTGCGCAGCCACTGGAAACCGCTGGCGACTGCCGCCGTGCTGTTGGTCGGGCTGTTCACCGTCGGCAACCTGCCAGTGCGCCTGCAGGCCGACCACCTGACCGTGGTGGGCGAGCGTCAGCGCCTGCAACTGGATGACGGGGCCAAGGTGCTGCTCAACACCAATTCGGCGTTCGCCAGCGACCTGCGCGAAGGCCGCCAGGTGGCGCGCCTGCTGCAAGGCGAGGCGTATTTCCAGGTGCCGGGTGGCGCCCAGCTGCCCTTGGAAGTACAGGCCGGCCCGCTACGGGCGCAGGTGCGCGACACCGATTTTGCCGTGCGCTACCTCGATGGCGAGGCGCAGGTCCGCGTGCAACGCGGCGACGTTGACCTGCAGGCTGCCAGCGACCAGCGTATCCGCCTCAGCGCCGGCGACAGCATCAGCGTCGGCCCCAAAGGCTTCGGCCAACGCCAGCGCCCGGACATGCACAAGGACCTGGCCTGGATCGACGGCCGCCTGGTCTTCGAAAACTGCCCGCTGAGCCAGGTTCTGGCCGAAGTGCGGCGCTACTACCCGGGCTGGATCATCAGCCGCAACGCCCACCTCGACGACATGGCGGTGACCGGCAACTACCGCCTCGACCAGCCGCTGGAAACCCTGCGCGCACTGGCCCACATCACCTCTGCGCAACTGCACGAATACCCCGCCGTGGTCATCCTCAACTGACCTGAAAATTATTTTTACGCGATCACCCTGGCCCGCCCGTCTCGTTATAGCCAATGCAACTGATTCTTGTTTGAAAACAGGAACGGTAATCACCTATAACAGTTCGCGCGTCAGGGAGCGCTTTCGATGTCCACAGGTCCAACTCGCCCGTCCCCCCTTCCCCGCCGTACCGGCCAATTGTCCCTGCTGACCCTGGCCCTGCTCGCCAGTGGCGCCTGCGGCCTGCCGGCGCTGGCCGCAGAACCTGCGCAGGCGACAAGCCCACGCATGGGTGACTACCGCTTCAGCATCGCCCAGCAGCCCCTGGTCGAGGCCATCAACGCCTTCAGCCAGGTGACCGGCTGGCAGGTGGGCTTCAGCGCCGAACTGGCCGACGGTGTGGCTTCGCCAGGTGTACGCGGCTCGCTGCCTCCTGAAGCGGCACTGAAACAACTGCTGCAAGGTACCGGCCTGGGCTATCGCAAGATCGGCAACGGCAATGTGGTGCTCGAACGCCAGTCGGCGGGCAATGCCATCGCCCTGCAGCAGATGACCGTCAGCGCCACCCGCAGCGCTCAGGACGTCAGCCAGGTGCCCAGCACCGTGAGTGTGCAGACACGCGAGCAACTGGACCGGCAGAACGTCAATAACATCCAGGAACTGGTGCGCTATGAGCCGGGTGTGTCGGTCGGCGGCACCGGCCAGCGCAGTGGCCTGAACGGGTACAACATCCGCGGCATCGACGGTGAGCGCGTCCTGACCCAGATCGACGGTGTGTCGATCCCCGACAGCTTCTTTTACGGCCCCTACGCCCAGACCCAGCGCAACTACGTCGACCCCGAGATCGTCAAGCGCGTGGAAATCCTCCGGGGCCCGGCCTCGGTGCTGTACGGCAGCAATGCCATCGGCGGTGCGGTCAGCTACTTCACCCTCGACCCTGACGACATCATCAAGCCCGGCAAGGATGTTGGCGCGCGCCTGAAGACCGGCTACAGCTCGGCTGACGAAAGCTGGCTGACGTCGGCCACCGTGGCCGGCCGCCAGGGCGACTTCGACGGCCTTTTGCACGTCAGCCAGCGCAATGGCCACGAAACCGAATCCTACGGCGAGCACGGCGGCAGCGGGCTGTCGCGCACCGAAGCCAACCCGGAAGACGTGCGCACCACCAACGTGCTGGCCAAGCTTGGTTGGAACTACGCCGACGACGCGCGCCTGGGCTTCACTTACGAGCGTTACAAGGATGACCGCGACCAGAACATCCTCAGCGCCGTGGGCGGCCCGTTCACCAGCGGCTCAGGCCTGGGCATGTACCGCAGCCGCAACGGCAACGACACCGTGACCCGCGAACGCTTTGGCATCAACCATGAGTTCGGCCTGGATTCTCTGGTGGCCGACCACATGAAGTGGAGCCTCAACTACCAGATCGCCAAGACCGACCAGCACACCGAGGAGGTCTATTTCCCGTTCAGCCGCACGGTCTTGCGTACCCGCGACACCACCTACAAGGACCGTCAGTGGGTCTTCGACGCCCAGCTGGACAAAGCCTTCAGCATCGGCGCCACCGACCACCTGCTGACCTACGGCACCACCCTCAAGCACGAGAAGGTCACCGGCTCGCGCAGCGGCACCGGCACCTGCCTGGCCGTCGGCGGCACCTGCCGCGCCATCGGCCAGGTCAGCACCGGCGATGCCCAGGCCCTGGTCAGCGACTTCCCGGACCCGACCATCAACACCTACAGCCTGTTCGTGCAGGATGAAATCCGCTGGAACAACTGGACCTTCATGCCCGGTGCCCGCTACGACTACACGCGTATGGAACCGAAGTTCACCGACGCGTTCCTGCGCGGTATCCAGGGCTCGGGCGCGGCGCCAGGCGCCCTGGACGACTCGGACAAGAAGTGGCACCGCGTGTCGCCCAAGTTCGGCCTGACCTACGCCTTCAACGACAACTACACCTGGTACGGCCAGTACGCCGAAGGCTTCCGCACGCCGACGGCCAAGTCGATGTACGGCCGCTTCGAGAACCCGACCTTGGGCTACAGCGTGCAGGGCAACCCGGGGCTTGAACCGGAGAAGAGCAAAAGCTACGAGACCGGCCTGCGTGGCAACTTCGATGCCGGCAATTTCAGCGCCGCCGTGTTCTACAACAAGTACCGCGACTTCATCGACGAAGATGCGGTGCAGTCGGCGAACCTGGAAACCACCTTCCAGGCCAACAACATCAAGCACGCCACCATCAAGGGCGCCGAGGTCAAGGGCCGCCTCAACCTCGACCACTTCGGTGCGCCAGAGGGCCTCTACACCCAAGGTTCGATCGCTTACGCCTACGGCCGCAACGATGACAACGGCCAGCCGCTGAACAGCGTCAACCCGCTGACCGGCGTGTTCGGCCTGGGTTACGAGCAGCCAAACTACGGCGGCCTGCTGAGCTGGACCCTGGTCAAGCGCAAGACCCGTGTCGACGACACCACCTTCTTCGCACCGGACGGCCAGAGCTCGCAGTTCCGCACCCCTGGCTACGGCGTGCTGGACCTGAGCGGCTTCTACAAAGTGACCGACGACGTCACCGTCAACGCCGGGCTGTACAACCTGACCGACAAGAAATACTGGCAGTGGGATTCGGTGCGCGGTTACGACGGCCAGGGTGAAGCGGGTGTGACCCAGCCGGCCAACCTGGACCGCCTGACCATGCCGGGCCGCAACTTCGCCATCAATGTGGTGTGGGATATCTGACCTGAGCTGATCGGCACTGGCCCCATCGCCGGCTTGCTGGCGATGGGGCCAGAACTGACAACACAAACAACCAGTTTTTTTACTGTCCCCACCCCGCTGTTTCGTCTTGTCACTAGACGCCCCCATTTTCCAAGGACACCCCCATGACCGACCGCCCAGCCCTGCGCTCGCAACGCCTCAACCAGGTCACCCACGCCCCGCACACCGAACTCGACGCCTTGGTCAAATCCCACGCGCCGTTCGACAGCCGGGAAAGCTTCGCCCGTTTCGTCGTCGCCCAGTACCTGTTCCAGTCCGAGCTGCAGGCCCTGTACAACGACCCGCAACTGATCGCCATCGTCCCCGACCTGGCCGCGCGCTGCCGCGCAGAGCAAGCCCGCCTGGACCTCGCCGACCTCGACACGCAAGTGCCAGCCAGTGTGCCCGGCGCACTGCAGAACCCGAGCCTGGCCGAGGCATTGGGCTGGATCTTCGTCTCCGAAGGCTCCAAACTGGGCGCTGCGTTTCTGATCAAGCGTGCCGTGGCCCTGGAACTGTCCGACAGCTTCGGTGCTCGTCACCTGGGCGAACCGGCCGGCGGCCGCGCTGAAGGCTGGAAGCAGTTCACCCGTATTCTCGATGGCCTGGAGCTGTCGGCCGAGGACGACGCTGCCGCCGAGCGTGGTGCAGTCGCCGCCTTCGAGCGCTTCACCGAACTGCTCAAGCATGCCTACGCTGCCGACAGTGCGCTGGCCTGATACGCTTTACCCGGCCACCTCTCCGGTGGCCGGACCGTTTTTCGCAGTGAGACCATGACCCCACCTGCCCGCTCGAAACTGTCGCGCCTGCTGTATGGCATCCTGGCTTACGTGAGCTTGGGTATCGGCCTGATCGCCATTGTCATCCCAGGCCTGCCGACCACTGAATTCATCCTGCTGGCCGCCTGGGCGGCGACCCGCAGTTCGCCGCGCCTGTCAGCATGGCTGGAGAACCACCGGTTGTTCGGGCCCATCCTCTACAACTGGCGCAATGGCAAGGTGATCCAGCGCCGGGCAAAGGTGAGTGCGACCATCAGCATGCTGGTGTGCGCCGGCCTGATGCTGACCTTCCTCGAACACCATTGGCCGGTATTCCTGGCCATCGCCGGCATGAGCCTGGGCAACCTGTGGATCTGGTCCCGGCCAGAGCGCGCCTGCAGGCCGGCTTCACAGGCTCAGCAACCCTGAATAGAGCGCATAGGCCGCCAGTGCCGCGCCCACCAGTACCGCCGCGAAAATCAGCTTCTCCCAGGGGGTGAACAGCACCTGGCCTTGCTCGCGCTTGGCCCGGGCGAACAGGATCACCCCTGGCGCATACAGCAACGCCGACAGCAGCAGGTACTTGAGCCCGCCGGCGTACAGCAGCCACACCGCATACACCAACGCCACTGCCGCCACCAAGAGGTCCTTGCGCCGCAGCCCCTCCTGCCCTGCGTAACTCTCGCCGCGCAGGGCCAGCAGCACCGCATAGGCGGCCGACCACAGGTAAGGCACCAGAATCATCGACGACGCCAGGTAGATCAGGCTGGTATACGTGCCCGCCGACACCAGTGTGATCAGCAAGAAGCCCTGGATCATGCAGTTGGTCAACCACAGCGCGTTGGCTGGCACGTGGTTGGCGTTTTCCTTGGCCAGGAAGCGCGGCATGGTCTTGTCCCGCGCCGTGGCAAAGAGAATCTCGGCGCACAGCAGCGCCCACGACAGCAAGGCGCCCAGCAGCGAGATCGCCAGGCCGATACTGATCAGCAATGCGCCCCACGGCCCGACAATATGCTCGAGCACCGACGCCAGCGACGGGTTCTGCAAACCGGCCAGCTCCGGCTGGGTCATCACCCCCAGCGACAACACGTTGACCAGCACCAGCAGCGCCAGCACGCCAAGAAAGCCGATCACCGTGGCCTTGCCGACATCCGAACGGCGCTGCGCCCTTCCCGAGTAGACGCTGGCGCCTTCAATGCCGATGAACACGAACACGGTGACCAGCATCATGTTGCGCACCTGGTCCAGCACATTGCCGAACTGCGGGTTGCTCAGGCCCCAGATATCGCGGGTGAAGATGTCGGCACGGAAGGCGAACGCGGCGATGACGATGAAGATCAGCAGCGGCACCACCTTGGCCACGGTGGTCACCTGGTTGATGAACGCCGCTTCCTTGATGCCGCGCAGCACCAGGAAGTGCACCGACCACAACAGCAGCGAGGCACAGCCGATGGCGATTGGCGTATTGCCCTCGCCGAACACCGGGAAATAGAAACCCAGGGTACTGAACAGCAGCACGAAGTAGCCGACGTTGCCCAGCCAGGCACTGATCCAGTAGCCCCAGGCCGACGAGAAGCCCATGTAGTCGCCGAAGCCGGCCTTGGCATAGGCATACACACCCGAGTCCAGCTCCGGCTTGCGGTTGGCCAGGGTCTGGAACACGAAGGCCAGCGCCAGCATGCCCACTGCCGTTATGCCCCAGCCGATCAGCACAGCCCCAACGTCGGCGCGTGCCGCCATGTTTTGCGGCAACGAGAAGATCCCGCCGCCAATCATCGAACCGACCACCAGTGCGATCAACGCGCCAAGGCGCAGTTTCTGTCCTGGTTCGCTCATGCGAATCCCCATCTTTTGTGTGCATTGTCACACGCCTGAAACAGCTTTATTTGCATATAAAAGCACGTACTTATAAGACGCAAAGCCATTAAAGCTATAGCACTCATAACGCCTTTGTCTATACCAGCGCCCTGACATAAACGCCTGTCCCTTAGGCAACTTTAAAGAAGCCTATTACGCCTGGAATTTGTTGAGAAATATTTGCGAAAACGGCAAAAGCGACTAGCTTCTAAGCTCGCAGGCTGAACAGAGCGTTTGCTCTAGATGTACATGGAGGTGCCAGCGCACGTGGCCTGCAGCCAGGCTGTCGGCACTCTCCAGGAGTCATGTGAAGGCATTTTCCTACTTCACAACGCCATGAACTGATCCACGTCAGGTCATGGCTCCGGCGACGGATTTATTCTGTCGTCAACTTTCTCCTGGTACGGAGTTGTTAAATGTCTGATTCTTCCGGAAAACTAAAACTCGGTGCACTTGTTGCGCTTGTCGTCGGTTCGATGATTGGCGGCGGGATCTTCTCGTTGCCACAGAACATGGCGGCCAGTGCAGGTGTCGGTGCGGTATTGATTGGCTGGGCAATTACTGCAGTGGGCATGCTGACCCTCGCGTTCGTGTTCCAGACCCTGGCCAACCGCAAGCCTGACCTTGACGGTGGTGTGTACGCCTATGCCAAGGCTGGCTTCGGCGACTACATGGGCTTCTCGTCAGCCTGGGGCTACTGGATCAGTGCCTGGCTGGGCAACGTTGGTTACTTCGTGCTGCTGTTCAGCACGCTCGGCTACTTTTTCCCGATCTTCGGTGAAGGCAACACCCCGGCCGCCATCATCGGCGCGTCGATCCTGCTGTGGGCGGTGCACTTCCTGGTGCTGCGCGGCATCAAGGAAGCGGCGTTCATCAACCTGGTCACCACCGTGGCCAAGGTCGTGCCGCTGGTGCTGTTCGCCCTGATCTGCCTGTTCGCCTTCCGGCTCGACATCTTCACCGCCGACATCTGGGGCACCGGTACACCGGAGCTGGGCAGCGTGATGAACCAGGTGCGCAACATGATGCTGGTCACCGTCTGGGTGTTCATCGGCATCGAGGGTGCGAGCATCTTCTCCTCGCGAGCGGAAAAACGCGCCGACGTGGGCAAGGCCACGGTCATCGGTTTCGTCACCGTGCTGCTGTTCCTGGTGCTGGTCAACGTACTGTCGCTGGGCATCATGACCCAACCAGAACTGGCCAAACTGCAGAACCCCTCGATGGCCGCAGTGCTTGAACACGTGGTGGGCCACTGGGGCGCGGTGCTGATCAGCGTCGGCCTGATCATCTCGCTGCTCGGTGCCCTGCTGTCATGGGTGCTGTTGTGCGCCGAGATCATGTTCGCCGCCGCCAAGGACCACACCATGCCGGAGTTCCTGCGCCGCGAGAACGCCAACCAGGTGCCGGCCAACGCGCTGTGGCTGACCAACGCCATGGTGCAGATCTTCCTGGTGATCACGCTGTTCTCCGCCAGCACCTACCTGTCGCTGATCTACCTCGCCACCTCGATGATCCTGGTGCCTTACCTGTGGTCGGCGGCCTATGGCTTCCTGCTGGCGCTGCGCGGTGAAACCTACGAGCAGGCCCTGGCCGAGCGCAAGAAAGACTTGTTCATCGGCGCCGTCGCCCTGCTGTATGCCGTCTGGCTGCTGTACGCCGGCGGCGTGAAATACCTGCTGCTCTCGGCCCTGCTGTACGCCCCGGGGGCCATTCTGTTCGCCAAGGCCAAGCGTGAAATTGGCCAACCGATCTTTACCAACGTGGAAAAACTGATCTTCGCAGCCGTGGTCATCGGCGCCCTGGTGGCAGCCTATGGTCTGTACGACGGTTTCCTGACCCTGTGACCCACGTCATTGCACCACATGGAGGATTGAACAATGTCCGCTGAAAAACAGAAGTACGGTGTCCATTCCGAAGCCGGCAAGCTGCGCAAAGTGATGGTCTGCTCCCCAGGCCTGGCGCACAAGCGCCTGACCCCGAGCAACTGCGACGAGCTGCTGTTCGATGACGTGATCTGGGTGGACCAGGCCAAGCGTGACCATTTCGACTTCGTCACCAAGATGCGCGAGCGCGGCGTGGATGTGCTGGAGATGCACAACCTGCTGACCGACATCGTGCAGGACAAAGAAGCATTGAAGTGGATCCTTGACCGCAAGATCACCCCTGATACCGTCGGGGTCGGCCTGACCAACGAAGTGCGAAGCTGGCTCGAAGGCCTCGAACCACGCCATCTGGCCGAGTTTCTGATCGGCGGCGTGGCCGGCCAGGACCTGCCGCAGAGCGAAGGCGCCGACGTGGTCAAGATGTACAACGACTACCTGGGCCACTCCAGCTTCATCCTGCCACCGCTGCCGAACACCCAATTCACCCGCGACACCACCTGCTGGATCTATGGCGGCGTCACCCTCAACCCGATGTACTGGCCGGCTCGACGCCAGGAAACCCTGCTGACCACTGCCATCTACAAGTTCCACAAGGAGTTCACCAACGCCGACTTCCAGGTCTGGTACGGCGACCCGGACAAGGAACACGGCAACGCTACCCTCGAAGGCGGTGACGTGATGCCGATCGGCAATGGCATCGTGCTCATCGGCATGGGCGAGCGCACCTCGCGCCAGGCCATCGGCCAGCTGGCGCAGAACCTGTTCGCCAAGGGCGCCGTCAAGGAAGTGATCGTCGCCGGCCTGCCAAAGTCCCGCGCGGCCATGCACCTGGACACCGTGTTCAGCTTCTGCGACCGCGACCTAGTCACGGTCTTCCCGGAAGTGGTGAAAGAGATTGTGCCGTTCATCATCCGCCCGGACGAAAGCAAGCCCTACGGCATGGATGTACGCCGCATCAACAAATCGTTCATCGAAGTGGTGGGCGAGCAATTGGGCGTCAAGCTGCGTGTGGTCGAGACCGGCGGCAACAGCTTCGCCGCCGAGCGCGAGCAGTGGGATGACGGCAACAACGTGGTGGCGATGGAGCCAGGCGTGGTCATCGGCTACGACCGCAACACCTACACCAACACCCTGCTGCGCAAGGCCGGGATCGAGGTCATCACCATCAGCGCCGGCGAGCTTGGCCGGGGCCGTGGCGGCGGCCACTGCATGACCTGCCCGATCGTGCGCGACCCAATCGACTACTAACGACCATTACTCCGGCTGCCCCCACAAGGCGGTGGCCGGGCCGATTACCGAATCCAAGGAGAATCACCATGGCGTTCAACATCCACAACCGCAACCTGCTCAGCCTCGAACATCACACCACCCGCGAGCTGAGGTACCTGCTGGACCTGTCCCGCGACCTCAAGCGCGCCAAATACACCGGCACCGAGCAGCAGCACCTCAAGGGCAACAACATCGCCCTGATCTTCGAAAAGACCTCCACCCGCACCCGCTGCGCCTTCGAGGTCGCCGCCTATGATCAGGGCGCCAACGTCACCTACATCGACCCCAACTCCTCGCAGATCGGCCACAAGGAGAGCATGAAGGATACCGCCCGCGTGCTCGGGCGCATGTACGATGCCATCGAGTACCGCGGCTTCAAGCAGGAAATCGTCGAAGAACTGGCCAAGTTTGCCGGCGTACCCGTGTTCAACGGCCTGACCGACGAATACCACCCGACCCAGATGATCGCCGACGTGCTGACCATGCGTGAGCACAGCGACAAACCGCTGCACGACATCAGCTACGCCTACCTGGGTGACGCGCGCAACAACATGGGGAACTCGCTGCTGCTGATCGGCGCCAAGCTCGGTATGGACGTACGGATCGCCGCCCCCAAGGCGCTGTGGCCGCACGATGACCTGGTCGAGCGCTGCAAGCAGTATGCTGAAGAAAGCGGTGCACGCATTACCCTGACCGAAGACCCGAAAGCTGCGGTCAAGGGCGTGGACTTCGTGCACACCGACGTCTGGGTGTCGATGGGTGAGCCAATCGAAGCCTGGGGCGAGCGCATCAAGCAGCTCAAGCCTTACCAGGTGAATGCCGAACTCATGAAATCCACCGGCAACCCACGGACCAAGTTCATGCACTGCCTGCCGGCGTTCCACAACTCCGAGACCAAGGTCGGCAAGCAGATCGCCGAGCAGTATCCGGACCTGGCCAACGGCATCGAAGTGACCGATGACGTGTTCGAATCGCCGGCGTGCATCGCCTTCGAGCAGGCAGAAAACCGCATGCACACCATCAAGGCGATCCTGGTTTCGACACTGGCTGATCTCTGATAACCACCTCGACAGTGTGGGAGCTGGCTTGCCGGCGATGCAGGCAACACAGTGCATGGCACCGGCTTCGCCTGTGATCGCCGGCAAGCCGGCTCCCCCATAGGAACGAGGCGCTCCCCCCCTCTTCGCAAAGGACATTCCCATGCGTATCGTTGTTGCATTGGGCGGCAACGCCCTGCTGCGCCGCGGCGAGCCCATGACCGCTGACAATCAGCGCGCCAATATCCGCACCGCCGCCGAGCAGATCGCCAAGATTCACCCCGGCAACGAGCTGGTCATCGCCCACGGCAACGGCCCACAGGTTGGCCTGCTGTCGCTCCAGGCGCTGTCCTACAAGCCCGACGAAGCTTACCCGCTGGATGTGCTCGGTGCCGAAACCGAGGGCATGATCGGCTACATGATCGAACAGGAACTGGGCAACCTGCTGGCGTTCGAAGTGCCGTTCGCCACCCTGCTGACCCAGGTTGAGGTCGACGCCAACGACCCGGCTTTCAAGGACCCGACCAAGTTCATCGGCCCGGTCTACAGCAAGGAAGAAGCCGAACGCCTGGCCAAGGAAAAGGGCTGGGTGGTCAAGCCCGACGGTGACAAGTACCGCCGCGTGGTGGCCAGCCCCAAACCCAAGCGCATCTTCGAGATCCGCCCGATCAAGTGGCTGCTGGAGAAAAACAGCATCGTAATCTGCGCAGGCGGTGGCGGCATCCCCACCCTGTACGATGAAAACCGCAAGCTCAAAGGCATCGAGGCGGTCATCGACAAGGACCTGTGCTCGGCGCTGCTGGCCGAGCAATTGGAAGCCGACCTTCTGATTATCGCCACCGACGTCGATGCGGCTTACATTGACTGGGGCAAACCCACGCAAAAGGCCATTGCCCAGGCCCACCCCGACGAACTCGAACGGCTGGGTTTTGCCGCCGGCTCCATGGGGCCGAAGGTGCAGGCTGCCTGTGACTTCGCGCGCAACACCGGCAAAGTGGCGGTGATCAGCTCGCTGGAAAACATCGAGGACATCGTCAAAGGCACGGCCGGCACCCGCGTTTCCACGGCCAAGCCGGGTATCAGCTACCGTTGAATGCAGTAGGCGGGCGTTGGCCGCCCGCCTTTTTCGACCTTCCGGAGGATTTCGCCATGGCCCAGTTCCAACCCGGTCACGTGCACATCGAACGCACTGCGCTGAACAGCGCCGACCACAGTTACGACCTCAACATCGAATATGAGGCGACGACGCAGGACCCCAAGGAAGGCCGAGGCATACAGTTCCACATGCATGGCAGCATCGAGGGCAAGCCGGTCGATGAAAAGTTCTTTCTGCCCAAGGATCAGGTACTGCCTAGTTTTCTGATGGTAATGAGCCGCAAGGCCCAGGCCCATCTTGCCCCCCCCAAGAAGTTCGAAACCCTCAGCTCGCCGCACAAGATCTACGACGCGATGTTCGAAGACATCCGCGCCAAGCTGGATGTGAAATCGGGCGACGCGATCAAGCCAGAACACCTGGAGTGACCCAATCGCCGGCAAGCCGGCCCCACAGGTACTCCGCTACCCTGGGCCCAGCGGGGTACCTGTGGGAGCCGGCTTGCCGGCGATTGGGTTTAACACCGCTCCCAAGGCATACTACTGGCCTCCCCGGCCATGACCACCCGCCTCCCCCATGCGCATCCACGTCAGCTTCATCGACCGCGTCGGCATCACCCAGGAAGTCCTTGCCCTGCTCGGTGCCCGCAACCTCAACCTGGACGCCGTGGAGATGGTCCCGCCGAACGTCTACATCGATGCCCCGACCCTTAGCCCCGCCGTGCTCGAAGAGCTGCACGATGCATTGTTCGAAGTGCGGGGCGTACAGTCGGTGGACGTGGTCGACATCCTCCCCGGCCAGCGCCGCCACCTGCAGCTAGATGCCCTGCTGGCCGCCATGAGCGACCCGGTGCTGGCCGTGGACAGCGCCGGCCAGGTGCTGCTGGCCAACCCCGCGCTGATCGCCCTGTGCGGCCGCGAGTCGGCCGGCCGTTCGGTGGGCGAGCTGTTCGGTGACCCGGCCCTGCTGCAGGCGCTGCTGGACAACAACTTCCATCTGCCGATGCGCGAGATGCAGCTCAACGGCCAGAGCCTGCTGCTGGATGCCACGCCCATCACCAACGCCGGCGGCCTGTTGACCCTGTACCCGCCCAACCGCATGGGCGAACGCCTTTCGGCCCTGCACCACGACCATGCCGAAGGCTTTGATGCGCTGCTGGGGGAGTCCCCAGCGATCCGCACCCTCAAGGCCCGCGCCTTGCGCGTGGCAGCCCTCGACGCGCCGCTGCTGGTGCATGGCGAAACTGGCACCGGCAAGGAGCTGGTGGCCCGCGCCTGCCATGCCATCAGCAGCCGCCACGCGGCGCCGTTCCTCGCCCTCAACTGCGCTGCACTGCCCGAAAGCCTGGCCGAGAGCGAACTGTTCGGTTACGCCCCCGGCGCCTTCACCGGCGCACAACGCGGTGGCAAGCCGGGGCTGATGGAGCTGGCCAACCAGGGCACGGTGTTTCTCGACGAGATTGGCGAGATGTCGCCGTACCTGCAGGCCAAACTGCTGCGTTTTCTCAGCGACGGCAGCTTCCGCCGCGTGGGCGGCGACCGTGAGGTGAAGGTGGACGTGCGCATCATCAGCGCCACCCACCGCGACCTGGAACGCATGGTCGCCGAGGGCACGTTCCGTGAAGACCTGTTCTACCGCCTCAACGTGCTCAACCTGCAGGTGCCGCCGCTGCGTGACCGTGGCCAGGACATCCTCATGCTCGCGCACTACTTCATGCAGCAGGCCTGCACGCAGATCCAGCGCCCGGCCTGCCGCCTGACCCCGGCCACTCACTCGGCCCTGCTGGCCAATCCTTGGCCGGGCAACGTGCGCCAACTGCAGAACGTGATTTTCCGCGCGGCGGCCATCTGTGAAAGCAACCTGGTGGACATCGGCGACCTGGACATCGCCGGCACCTCGGTGGCGCGTGGGCAGGATGGTGAAGTGGCGAGCCTGGAGCAGGCGGTGGGCGATTTTGAACGCGAGCTGTTGCAGCGCCTGTATGCGAGTTACCCCTCCACCCGGCAACTGGCCGGGCGCCTGCAGACATCGCACACCGCGATCGCTGTTCGGTTGCGTAAGTACGGCATTCCAGGCAAAGGCTGAAGGGTTCGCCATCCGCCCCAGTATTTTTGACGTAAGTTCCGATTGTTTATCAGGTTTTTCCTACCCGTAGAACGCAGGCGCTGCACCTACACTCGCTCCCCCTCAGGCGCACCAAGGACTGTTCGCCGCTAAACAGAGCAGAGAGTACCTTGAATGCTTGCACTCGATTTCTACGGCACACTGGTGGCCTCTTCGCTGGTGCTCCTAGTGGGGCGCGGCCTGGTGAACCGCGTCGGTTTTCTGCGCACTTACAATATTCCCGAGCCGGTAGCCGGCGGTTTGCTGGTTGCCCTGCTGCTTCTGGGCCTGCGCGCCATGGACATGCAGGTGCAGTTCGATACCTCCCTGCAAACGCCCTTGATGCTGGCATTTTTTGCCACCATCGGTTTGAGTGCCGACATCGCCAGCCTGAAAAAAGGCGGGCGAATTGTCGGTGTATTTCTGATGGCGGTCACCGGGCTGCTGGTGGTGCAGAATACCCTGGGCATCGGCCTGGCCACGGTGTTGGGGCTCGACCCGCTGATGGGTTTGCTGTCCGGCTCAATTTCCCTCTCAGGCGGCCACGGCACGGGCGCAGCCTGGGGCGCCACCTTCAGCGAGAAATACGGCCTGGCCTCCGCCACCGAGCTGGCCCTGGCCGCTGCCACGTTTGGCCTGGTGCTGGGCGGGCTGATTGGCGGGCCTGTCGCCCGCCTGCTCATCAACCGTGTGCAGACACCGGGGTTGGAACAGGAAGTACCCCGTGCGCCCAAAGGTTTCGAGCAACCGAACCAAGAGCGCTTGATCACGCCATTCTCAATGATCGAAACCCTTGCGCTGATCGCCATCAGCTTGATGGCGGGCACCTTGTTGAACAAGCAGCTGCATGAGACCGCATTCGAATTGCCGACATTCGTTTGTGTCTTGTTCGTCGGTGTCATGCTGCGCAATGGGCTTTCAGCATTCGGCCGCTATCAGGTACTCGAGCGCGAAGTATCGGTACTGGGCAATGTCAGCTTGTCGCTGTTTCTGGCGATCGCGCTGATGTCGTTGAAACTCTGGGATCTGGCTGCACTGGCTTTGCCATTCTTCGCTCTGCTGGCGGCACAGACCTTGGTAATGGCGCTTTTTGCCATCTTCGTGACATTCCGGATCATGGGCAGCAACTACGATGCAGCCGTACTGGCGGCAGGGCATTGCGGTTTCGGGCTGGGCGCAACGCCAACGGCCATTGCCAACATGCAAGCGGTCACGCACCGCTTCGGGCCTTCGCAGATTGCCTTCCTGGTGGTGCCGATGGTTGGAGCGTTCTTCATCGACATCATCAACGTCATCGTGATCAAGCTGTACCTGGCCTTGCCGTTTTTCGCAGCGCTTTGACGTCCACGGCCTCGCCTGTATCGAAATCAGTACTTCGTACCGATTTCGATACAAAAGCACGCCATAGCCTCCACGCAAGGGTTTGATCCTCAAACCCTTTTGCTCTCCCGCCAATCTGTAACGATATCATTCCAAAAAATCCGCAAAGCCGTTTTATAAATTTCTTAAGTTATTGATTTATAAGTTATTTCTTCTCATGGCCACATTCTTGCTTAGGGATATTTAACCCAAGAGCGCGGACACACCGCGCCCAACGCCCTGCTTCCCGAGGATTCCCCATGAGCGAGTTGCGTTTCACTGAAGATCACGAATGGCTGCGCGTCGAAGCCGACGGTAGCGTCACCGTAGGCATCACCGCCTACGCCCAGAACGCCCTCGGCGATGTGGTCTACGTGCAACTGCCGGAGCTGCAGCACTACGAAAAAGGTGCCGAAGCCTCCACCGTCGAATCGGTCAAGGCCGCCAGCGGCGTCTACATGCCCCTGAGCGGTGAAGTGGTTGCCGTGAACGAAGGCCTGAACGACAGCCCGGAACTGGTCAACGAAGACCCGCTGGGCGAAGGCTGGTTCTTCCGCTTCACCCCGGCGGACATGAACGAAGTAGCGGCCCTGCTCGACCAGGACGCCTACGACCGCCTGATCAAAGCCAACGACGACGCCTGAGGAATCCGCCCATGACCATCAACCTCAGCACCGCCAACGAATTCATCGCCCGCCACATCGGCCCACGCGCCGCTGACGAGCAGGCCATGCTAGCCACCCTGGGCTTCGACTCACTGGAGGCGATGACCGCCGCCGTCATCCCCGACACCATCAAGGGCACCAGCGTACTGGGCTCGGAAGACGGCCAAAGCGAAGCCGATGCCCTCGCCGCACTGAAGGCCATCGCCAGCCGCAACCAGCTGTTCAAGAACTACATCGGCCAGGGCTACTACAACACCCACACCCCGGCACCGATCCTGCGCAACCTGCTGGAAAACCCGGCCTGGTACACCGCCTACACCCCTTATCAGCCTGAGATTTCCCAGGGCCGCCTGGAAGCGCTGCTGAACTTCCAGACCCTGATCAGCGACCTGACCGGCCTGCCGATCGCCAACGCCTCCCTGCTCGACGAAGCCACTGCCGCAGCCGAGGCCATGACCTTCTGCAAGCGCCTGTCGAAGAACAAGGCCAGCCACGCCTTCTTCGCCTCCGTGCACTGCCACCCGCAGACCCTCGACGTACTGCGCACCCGTGCCGAGCCGCTGGGCATCGAGATCGTGGTCGGCGACGAGCGTGAGCTGGGCGATGTCAGCGCCTTCTTCGGTGCGCTGCTGCAATACCCGGCCAGCAATGGCGAGGTGTTCGATTACCGCGAGCTGGTGCAGCGCCTGCACGGCGCCAACGCCCTGGTGGCGGTTGCTGCCGACCTGCTGGCCCTGACCCTGCTGACCCCGCCGGGCGAGTTCGAGGCCGATGTAGCCATCGGTAGCGCTCAGCGCTTTGGCGTGCCACTGGGCTTCGGTGGCCCGCACGCGGCCTACTTCGCCACCCGTGATGCATACAAGCGCGACATGCCAGGGCGCCTGGTCGGCGTGTCGATCGACCGCTTCGGCAAGACAGCCCTGCGCCTGGCCATGCAGACCCGCGAACAGCACATCCGCCGCGAGAAGGCCACCAGCAACATCTGCACCGCCCAGGTGCTGCTGGCCAACATCGCCAGCATGTTCGCCGTTTACCACGGCCCGGCAGGCCTCAAGCGCATCGCCGAACGCACCCACGCGCTGACCGCAGTTCTCGCCGCTGGCCTGAAAGCTCTGGGGCTGGAAGTGGTTGGCGAAACCGCCTTCGACACCCTGACGCTGGCCACCGGCAGCGCCACTGCAGCCCTGCACGACAAGGCCCGCGCGCAACGTATCAACCTGCGCCAGATCGATGCCGGCCATCTGGGCCTGTCGCTCGACGAGACCAGCACCCAGGCTGACGTCGAGGCGCTGTGGCAGCTGTTCGGTGGCGCACAAGCGCAACCGGACTTCGCCGCCCTGGCCGCCAGCACCGGCTCGCGCCTGCCAGCCGCCCTGCTGCGCCAGTCGGCCATCCTCGAACACCCGGTGTTCAACCGCTACCACAGTGAAACCGAGCTGATGCGCTACCTGCGCCGCCTGGCCGACAAGGACCTGGCGCTGGACCGCAGCATGATCCCGCTGGGCTCGTGCACCATGAAGCTCAACGCCGCCAGCGAAATGATCCCGGTCACCTGGGCCGAGTTCGGCAACCTGCACCCGTTCGCCCCGGCCGAGCAAAGCCAGGGCTACCAGCAGATGACCACCGAGCTGGAAGCCATGCTCTGCGCCGCCACCGGCTACGACGCCGTGTCGCTGCAACCCAACGCCGGCTCCCAGGGCGAGTACGCAGGCCTCTTGGCCATCCGCGCCTACCACCGCAGCCGCGGCGACAGCCACCGCGACATCTGCTTGATCCCCTCCTCGGCCCACGGCACCAACCCGGCGACCGCGCACATGGCCGGCATGCGCGTGGTGGTCACCGCCTGTGACGCACGTGGCAACGTCGATGTCGAAGACCTGCGCGCCAAGGCCATCGAACACCGCGAACGCCTGGCCGCGATCATGATCACCTACCCGTCGACCCACGGCGTGTTCGAGGAAGCGATCGGCGAGATCTGCGCGATCATCCACGACAACGGTGGCCAGGTGTATATCGACGGCGCCAACATGAACGCCATGGTCGGCCTGTGCGCCCCGGGCAAGTTCGGCGGCGACGTTTCCCACCTTAACCTGCACAAGACCTTCTGCATCCCGCACGGCGGTGGCGGCCCGGGCGTCGGCCCGATCGGCGTCAAGTCGCACCTGGCGCCGTTCCTGCCGGGCCACGCACAGCTGGAGAACCGCGAAGGCGCCGTGTGCGCTGCGCCGTTCGGCAGCGCCAGCATCCTGCCGATCACCTGGATGTACATCCGCATGATGGGCGGTGCTGGCCTTAAGCGCGCGTCGCAGATGGCGATCCTCAATGCCAACTACATCGCCCGTCGCCTCGAAGAGCACTATCCTGTTCTGTATACGGGCGGCAATGGGCTGGTCGCCCACGAGTGCATCCTCGACCTGCGCCCACTCAAGGACACCAGCGGCATCAGTGTCGACGACGTGGCCAAGCGCCTGATCGACTTCGGTTTCCACGCCCCGACCATGTCCTTCCCGGTGGCCGGCACGCTGATGATCGAACCGACCGAAAGCGAGGCCAAGGAAGAGCTGGACCGCTTCTGCGACGCGATGATCCAGATCCGCGACGAGATCCGCGCCGTGGAGACCGGCAGCCTGGACAAGGACGACAACCCGCTGAAGAACGCCCCGCACACTGCGGCCGAGCTGGTTGGCGAGTGGGCCCATGGCTACAGCCGCGAGCAGGCGGTGTACCCGCTGGCGAGCCTGGTGGAAAGCAAGTACTGGCCGCCTGTAGGTCGGGTCGACAACGTGTTTGGTGACCGCAACTTGGTGTGCGCCTGCCCGTCCATCGAGAGCTATCAGGACGCCTGATAGCTCTCAAGAGCAGCTCGTTCCCTGTGGGAGCGGGCTTGCCCGCGAACGCGATAGTGACTTCGCTGCCGCTTTCGCGGGCAAGCCCGCTCCCACAGGTTCACCGTCAAGCTGACGAACCTGGCAGGAGGTCACCATGTCCCTGAGCGTCTTCGACCTGTTCAAGATCGGCATCGGCCCCTCCAGTTCCCACACGGTCGGCCCGATGCGCGCCGCCGCGCGTTTTGCTGAAGGCCTGCGCCGCGACGGCCTGCTGGCCAGCACTGCCAGCGTCAAGGCCGAGCTGTATGGCTCGTTGGGCGCCACCGGCAAGGGCCACGGCAGTGACAAGGCGGTGTTGCTCGGCCTTGAAGGCGAGCACCCCGACACCGTCGATACCGAATCCATCCCCGCCCGACTGCAGGCGATCCGTAGCAGCGGCCACCTGCGCCTGCTGGGCGAACACGACATCGCCTTCATCGAAAAGCAGCACCTGGCGATGATCCGCAAACCGCTGGCCTACCACCCCAACGGCATGATCTTCCGCGCCTTCGATGCTGCCGGATTGCAAATCCGCAGCCGCGAGTACTACTCGGTCGGCGGCGGTTTCGTGGTTGACGAAGAGGCTGCCGGCAAGGACCGTATCGTCGAAGACAGCACCGCGCTGGCTTACCCGTTCACCACCGCAAAGGCTCTGCTTGCGCATTGCACTGCGCAACACCTGTCGGTAAGCCAGGTGATGCTGGCCAACGAGGCGGCCTGGCGCCCGGAAGCCGAGACCCGCGCGGGCCTGCTGCGCATCTGGCAGGTCATGCAGGATTGCGTCGAGGCCGGCTACCGGCATGAGGGCATCCTACCCGGCGGGCTCAAGGTCAAGCGCCGCGCGCCGGCCCTGTACCGCCAACTCAGCCAGCACCCGGAAGCCAACCTGCGCGATGCGCTGTCGGTGCTCGACTGGGTCAACCTGTATGCCTTGGCGGTGAACGAGGAAAACGCCTACGGCGGGCGCGTGGTCACCGCCCCGACCAATGGGGCGGCGGGCATCGTCCCGGCAGTGCTGCACTACTACATGCGCTTCGTCCCGGGTGCCAGTGAGGACGGCGTGGTGCGCTTTCTGCTTACCGCTGCGGCCATCGGCATCTTGTACAAGGAAAACGCCTCGATTTCCGGGGCCGAGGTCGGCTGCCAGGGCGAGGTCGGCGTGGCCTGCTCGATGGCCGCCGGGGCTTTGTGCGAAGTGATGGGCGGCAGCGTCCAGCAAGTGGAAAACGCCGCTGAAATTGGCATGGAACACAACCTGGGCCTGACCTGCGACCCGATTGGTGGGCTGGTCCAGGTGCCCTGCATCGAGCGCAACGCCATGGGCTCGGTGAAAGCCATCAATGCGGTACGCATGGCCCTGCGCGGCGATGGGCAGCACTACGTGTCGCTCGACAAGGTCATCCGCACCATGCGCCAGACCGGCGCCGACATGAAAAGCAAATACAAGGAGACCGCCCGCGGCGGTCTGGCCGTCAACATCATCGAATGTTGACCCGACACTAAACCTGAGGAGTCACCGATGTCCGAAACACTGCACAAGACCCCGCTGCACGCCCTGCACCTGGAACTGGGCGCGCGCATGGTGCCATTCGCCGGCTTCGACATGCCGGTGCAGTACCCGCTGGGCGTGCTCAAGGAACACCTGCACACCCGTGAGCAAGCCGGCCTGTTCGATGTCTCGCACATGGGCCAGATCATCCTGCGCGGCAAGGACGCAGCCCTGGCCCTGGAAAGCCTGGTGCCGGTGGATATCGTCGACCTGCCGGTGGGCCTGCAGCGCTATGCCATGTTCACCAACGAGCAAGGCGGTATCCTCGACGACCTGATGGTCGCCAACCTGGGTGACGACACGCTGTTCCTGGTGGTCAACGCCGCCTGCAAGGACCAGGACCTGGCTCACCTGCAGCAGCACATCGGTGCCCGTTGCGAGATCCAGCCACTGTTCGAGGAGCGTGCCCTGCTCGCCCTGCAAGGCCCGGCTGCGGTCAAGGTGCTGGAGCGCCTGGCCCCGGAAGTGGCCGGCATGACCTTCATGCAGTTCCGCCCGGTAAACCTGCTAGGTAAAGATTGCTTCGTCAGCCGTTCGGGCTACACCGGCGAGGACGGTTACGAAATCTCGGTACCGGCCAATGCCGCCGAAGCCCTGGCCCGCCGTCTGTTGGCCGAGCCTGAAGTGCAGCCGATCGGCCTGGGTGCGCGCGATTCGCTGCGCCTGGAAGCCGGCCTGTGCCTGTATGGCCATGACATGGATACCGCCACCACGCCGATCGAGGCCAGCCTGCTATGGGCCGTGTCCAAGGTGCGCCGTGCCGACGGCGCTCGCGCTGGCGGCTTCCCCGGTGCCGAGGCGATTTTTGCCCAGCAGCAAGCCGGTGTAGCGCGCAAACGTGTAGGCCTGCTGCCACAAGAGCGTACGCCAGTACGTGAAGGGGCAGAGATCGTCGATGCGTCGGACAAGACGGTGGGTAAAGTCTGCAGCGGTGGCTTCGGCCCAACACTTGGCGCGCCCGTTGCCATGGGTTATGTCGATATCGAACATGGCGCGCTGGATACGCCACTGTTTGCACTCGTGCGCGGCAAGAAGGTCGCATTGAAAGTCAGCAAAATGCCTTTCGTGGCGCAACGTTACTACCGCGGTTGAACGCTTAACATGAGGTTGTCGGGCAGGTTCCTCTTATTCGTTTTCGAACCTGCCCAATAACTTTTGAACATGGCGCCAGGCCAGGCGCCATGCCGTTTCCGGGGAGTTGTTCGGTAATCGAAAAAAGCCCGATTTTCCAGTCGACCAAGGGCTTGTTTTTTTCTTGAGAGTTGGCGTAGAGTCACTGCACTGTGTTTGCATGGGTCGCAACAGTTCGTGACCTGGGCCAGTAGCCGCGATCCGCTACAACCCGTTCGACGTGACTTACTTTCCTGCAACCCAGCCCAGTAATCTTTCGCTTACAAACAAGTGCGAAAGAAACTGTCATTAAAATTTAAGCTTCATAGGAAATAAGACAATGGCTGAGCGTCAGAACGGTACCGTCAAGTGGTTCAATGACGAGAAAGGTTACGGCTTCATCACCCCAGAAAGCGGTGCTGATCTGTTCGTGCACTTCCGTGCTATCGAAGGTAACGGCTTCAAGAGCCTGAAAGAAGGCCAGAAGGTCTCCTTCGAAGCAGTCCAGGGCCAAAAAGGCCTGCAGGCTGACAAGGTTCAAGTCCTCGGCTAAGCCGCACGACTTCGAAGAAAGCCCCTGCCCTGTGCAGGGGCTTTTTTTTGCCCGTAGAATACCCGCTTCGCCATTCGGAGCCGTCCTGCATGTCCAAGCCTCTGCTTTCACCCCAGGGTGATTTCCCACCGGTCGGCCTTGGCCGGCGCCTGGCGGCGATGTTCTACGACTTTCTGCTGTGCACGGCGCTGTTGATCGTTACCGCTGGCGCCTACAAGCTGATCCAGATGGCAATCATCGGCGAAGCGCGCATGCGTGAATTGACCGAGGCCGGCGCACTGGATGGCGACCCGCTGCTGTCCACTGTCCTGCTGTTTACCTTGTTCGGCTTCTTTGCCAAGTTCTGGACCCACGGCGGGCAGACACTGGGCATGCAGGTGTGGGGCGTGCGTGTGCAAAACGCCGATGGCAGTGCAATCAGCCTGTGGCAGGCGCTGTTGCGCTTTGTGGTGTCGGTCGCTTCGTGGCTGTGCCTGGGTTTGGGGTTCTTCTGGTCGTTGATCGACAAGCGCAAGCGCGGCTGGCATGACATCTACTCGGAAACGCAACTGGTGCGGCTGCCGAAGCAAAAAAAATGACACCCACAAAAAAGCCGACCTCAGGGTCGGCTTCTTGTAACAGTCAGGCCATCATCCCGCTCGGCGTAGCAACCAGATACCTGCCAGGGCGCACACACCCGCCGGGATCACTACCGCCAACAGGGGCGGGAAGCCGAACACCTGGCTCGAAGGGCCAAGCAGGTCGCCTGCGATGCGGAACACGAAGCCCACCAGCACGCCGGTGAACACACGCTGGCCGAGCGTTACCGAACGCAGCGGGCCGAAGATGAAGGAAATCGCCATCAGCACCAACGCTGCAGTCACCGCCGGCTGCAGGACCTTGGTCCAGAATGCCAGCCAGTAACGGGCATTGTTCAGGCCCTGGTCGGACAGGTAGTGGATGTAGTCCCACAGGCCGGTGATCGACAGCGACTCCGGCGCCAGCACCACGGTATTGAGCAGCTGCGGGGTTACCGAGACATCCCACTGCTCTTCCGTGCTCTTGACCACTTCGGTGTGGTCGCCACGGAAGTAGGTGGTGCTGACATCACTGAGCACCCAGTGATCGTTCTGGTAGCGCGCCCGGCGGGCGAAGCTCGACGTGACGATCTTGCGTTCGTCATCGAAGCGGTAGCGGGTCACACCCAGCAGCAGGCCGTTGGGCTGCACCGAGTTGATGTGCACGAATTCCTCGCCCTGGCGGTGCCACATGCCGCGCTTGGAGCTTTGCGCCTCGCCACCACCTTGGGCCAGGGAACGGTCGGCCTGAGCCTTGTTCTCGCTGACCGGGGCCACGTATTCACCGATCAGCAGGCCGACCAGCATCAGCACCAGCATCGGCTTCATCACCGCCCAGACGATGCGGCCAATGGAGACGCCGGCGGCGCGCATGATGGTCAGTTCACTGCTGCTGGCCAGGCTGCCCAGGCCGATCAGGCAGCCGATCAAGGCGGCCATTGGCAACATGTCATACAGCCGACGCGGTGCGGTGAGCAGCGTGAACCAGCCGGCATCCAGCACGGTGTAGGTGTCGCTCAGGTCGCTCATTTCATCAATGAAGGCAAAGAGCGAAGCCAGGCCGAGAATGATGCCCAGCACGGCCAGGATGGCCAGCAGCACGCTCATGCCGATGTAACGGTCGAGTTTAGCCATGGGCCACCTCCGCACGACGGGCGGCGCGCTTGAGGCGCAGCGGCTCCCAGTACATCAGCCCGAGGCCGATGAGCAGGAACAGGCCATGGACCCACCACATGCCCAGGGCGATCGGCAGCTTGCCTTTCTCCAGGGCGCCACGTACGGAAATCAGCATCGTCAGGTAGGCCATGTACAGAAGAATCGCCGGCAGCAGCTTGAGGAAGCGCCCCTGGCGTGGGTTGACCCTGGCCAGCGGCACCGCCAGCAAGGTCACGATGAACACCAGGATCGGCAACGAGATGCGCCATTGCAGCTCGGCACGCTCGCGCAGGCCGTCCTGGCCAATCAGTTGCGAGGTCGGAATGGCTTCGCGCTCGGTCACTTCCTCACTGACTTCCGGCTTGGGCAGCAGCACGCCGTAGGTGTCGTACTTGATCGCGCGGTAGTCCGCCTGGCCAGGGTTGCCGTCATAGCGGTAGCCGTTCTGCAGCACCAGGTAGCGGTTGCCGTCGGCCTGCACTTCCTGGTGACCCTTTTCGGCGACCAGCACGGACGGTGCACGGTCCTTGGTCTTGTCCTGGTTGAAGCGCTTCTCGGAAATGAACACACCGGTGAGGTTGCTGCGGTCATCGGTCAGCTCCTCGGTGTAGGTCACCCGCGAGCCGTCGCGCAGGGTCTGGAAGCGGCCCGGCACCAGGGTGTCGAACTCGGTCAGGGCATCCTGCTGGCCAATGATCTGCTGCACCTGGGCAACGCCCAGGGGCGCCAGGCTCAGGCTCAGCCAGGCCACCAGCAGCGCGACCAGCGCCGCGGGGGCCATGGTCATGCCGAGCAGGCGTTGCTGGCTCATGCCGGTGGCGGAGAGCACGGTCATTTCGCTTTCCAGATACAACCGGCCGTAGGCCAGCAGGATCCCGAGGAACAGCCCCAATGGGAGGATAAGTTGCAAGAAACCAGGCAGGCGGAAGCCCATGATCAGGAACAGCACGCTCGGGTCGAGCACGCCCTGAGCCGCCTGGGCCAGGTACTTGATGAAGCGCCCACTCATGATGATCACCAGCAGCACGGCGCTGACGGCGCTCAAGGTCACCAGGACCTCGCGGGACAAATAACGAAAGACGATCAAACCAGACACTCCTGGGTTGTCAGGGGCGGACTGCCAAACAAAGGCTTACGACAGCCAAGACCAATGCCGGTTCGCCAGGGGCGAACCTCCATGAAAAGTGCGCGCATTATCCTGTGATTGACCGCGCCTGTCACTTGGCCACGCATGAACGCTGACAACGGGGTTGTCAGCACGCTTGCCGGAGGCTCAAACTGGCAGCTTTTCCACTGGTACGCGACCACGCGGCCAGGCCCGCCCAGAGCGCGAGATTTCAAAGCGCCAACTGCACAGATCATTCGGGGACCCTGACATGGAACTGGTTGTAAAAAGCGTAGCTGCTGCATCGGTAAAAACCGCCACCCTGGTCGTACCGGTTGGTGAAGGGCGCAAGCTCGGCGCCGTTGCCAAGGCTGTCGACCAGGCTACAGACGGTGCGATCAGCGCCGTGCTCAAGCGTGGCGACCTGGCCGGCAAGCCTGGCCAGACCCTGCTGCTGCACAGCCTGCAGGGCCTCAAGGCCGAGCGCGTGCTGCTGGTGGGCAGCGGCAAGGATGAAGCACTCGGCGACCGCGCCTGGCGTAAACTGGTGGTCAGCGTTGCCGGTGTACTGAAAGGCCTCAACGGCGGCGACGCAGTACTGGCGCTGGACGATATCGCCGTCAACAACCGTGATGCCCATTACGGCAAATACCGCCTGCTGGCCGAAACCCTGCTCGACGGCGAATACGTGTTCGACCGGTTCAAGAGCCAGAAAGCCGAGCCGCGCGCCCTGAAAAAGGTCACCCTGCTGGCTGAAAAAGCCGGCCTGGCCGAGGTCGAACGTGCGGTCAAGCATGCCAGCGCCATTGCTACCGGCATGGCCTTCACCCGCGACCTGGGCAACCTGCCCCCTAACCTGTGCCACCCAAGCTTCCTCGCCGACCAGGCCAAGGAGCTGGGCAAGGCCCACAAAGGTCTGAAGGTCGAAGTGCTGGACGACAAGAAGATCAAGGACCTGGGCATGGGCGCGTTCTACGCCGTGGGCCAGGGCAGCGACCAGCCGCCACGGCTGATCGTGCTCAACTACCAGGGCGGCAAGAAGGCCGAAAAGCCCTTCGTGCTGGTGGGCAAGGGCATCACCTTCGACACCGGCGGCATCAGCCTCAAGCCTGGCGCCGGCATGGATGAAATGAAATACGACATGTGCGGCGCTGCCAGCGTGTTCGGTACCCTGCGCGCAGTCCTCGAACTGCAGCTGCCAATCAACCTGGTCTGCCTGCTGGCCTGCGCCGAAAACATGCCGAGCGGCGGCGCCACCCGCCCAGGCGACATCGTCACGACCATGAGCGGGCAGACCGTCGAAATCCTCAACACCGACGCCGAAGGCCGCCTGGTGCTGTGCGATACCTTGACCTACGCCGAGCGTTTCAAGCCGCAGGCTGTCATCGACATCGCCACCCTGACCGGCGCCTGCATCGTCGCGCTGGGCAGCCACACCTCGGGCCTGATGGGCAACAACGACGACATGGTGAGCCAACTGCTCGACGCCGGCAAACGCGCCGACGACCGTGCCTGGCAACTGCCGCTGTTCGACGAATACCAGGAACAGCTGGACAGCCCGTTCGCCGACATGGGCAACATCGGCGGCCCGAAAGCCGGCACCATCACGGCAGGCTGCTTCCTGTCGCGCTTTGCCAAGGCTTACAACTGGGCGCACCTGGACATCGCCGGCACCGCCTGGATCAGCGGCGGCAAGGACAAGGGCGCCACGGGGCGCCCGGTGCCACTGCTGACCCAGTACCTGCTCGACCGCGCCAGCGTCTGATGCCAAGAGACCGGTGGCGCCCCGGCGCCACCGGTCGGCAGAGCCAACCATGAGCAAAGTCGATTTCTACATTCTGCCCACCGACTCGCTGTCGGCGCGGCTGGATTTCGCCTGCAAGCTGTGCGAAAAGGCCTGGCGCCTCGGCCACCGGGTCTACCTGCACTGCCAGGACGCCGAGCAACGCAGCGAGCTAAACCTGCGCCTGTGGCGCTTCAAGGGCGAAGCCTTTGTGCCGCATGACCTGGCCGAGTTGCATGCTGATTCCCAGGTTGCGCTAGGCCTGGGCGCCGAGAGTGCCGGCGCACACCGTGACCTGCTGATCAACCTGGGCGCCGATGTGCCGGGGTTTGTCGGGCAGTTCGAGCGGGTGGCCGAGATCGTTGTCGAAGAGGCCACCATCCGCCAATCCGCTCGCGAGCGATTCCGTTTCTACCGCGAACAGGGCTATGCTCTGCAAGACCACCGCTTACAGCGACTTTAACGACGATGGACAAGCCTTCCGCCCTACCCGATTCCGCCCATCTGCTCGACGACCTGGAGTCCATTCGCCAGCTGTTGGGCGATGCCGACCTGCAGCCGCCGCTGCTCACCGAGACGGTGGAACAGATTCCGCTGTTGCTCGACACCCCGGCCGGCTATGCCGCACCCGCGCCTGAGCCGGTTGCCACGCCCGCCGCCGCAGAACCCGAAGAAGACCCGCAAACCCGCCGCCAGGACACCCTGCTGCACCTGGAAGCCGAGCTGCGCGCTGCGGCGCAGCTGATCATGCAGGACGTGATCAACGACTTCACCCCGCATATCGAGACCGAGATCAAGCGCAGGCTCGATGCGCGTATCGAGCGGTTGATCAAGCGTTCCGAGTAGGCCAGTGTTCTTGCGGCGCCCTGTTCGCGGGTTTACCCGCGAACAGGGCGCCGCCGCTCCAACAGATGTCAGCCGCGTGTCGCCTCAAACCCCCACCTTGGTTATACTTCCCGGCTTTCCCGAATAAATGCACAGGGTCCCGCCGCGCATGGATAAGACCTACCAGCCGCACGCCATCGAAACTTCCTGGTACAACACCTGGGAGTCCGAGAACTATTTCGCTCCACAAGGTGCAGGCGAGTCCTACACCATCATGATCCCGCCACCGAACGTGACGGGCAGCCTGCACATGGGCCACGGTTTCAACAACGCGATCATGGACGCCCTGATCCGTTTCCGTCGCATGCAAGGCCGCGACACCCTGTGGCAGCCCGGTACCGACCACGCCGGTATCGCCACCCAGATGCTGGTCGAGCGCCAGCTCGAGGCCAAAGGCCAGAACCGTCACGACCTCGGCCGTGAAGCCTTCCTGGACAAGGTCTGGGAGTGGAAGGAGCAATCCGGCGGCAACATCAGCCGTCAGATCCGTCGCCTGGGCTCGTCGGTGGACTGGAGCCGCGAACGCTTTACCATGGACGACGGCCTGTCCGATGCGGTCAAGGAAGCCTTCGTGCGCCTGCATGAAGACGGCCTGATCTACCGCGGTAAGCGCCTGGTCAACTGGGACACCAAGCTGCACACGGCCATCTCCGACCTCGAAGTGGAAAACCACGACGAGAAGGGCCACCTGTGGAACCTGCGCTACCCACTCGCCGACGGCGCCAAGACCGCCGATGGCAAGGACTACCTGGTGGTCGCCACCACCCGTCCGGAAACCCTGCTGGGTGACGCCGCCGTTGCCGTCAACCCGAACGACGAGCGCTACCAGGCGTTGATCGGCAAGTTCGTGGAACTGCCACTGGTCGGCCGACTGATCCCGATCATCGCCGATGATTACTGCGACCCTGAGTTCGGCACCGGCTGCGTCAAGATCACCCCGGCGCACGACTTCAACGACTATGAAGTCGGCAAGCGCCACAACCTGCCGCTGCTGAACATCTTCGACAAGAACGCGCTGGTGCTGCCCGCCGCCCAGGCCTTCAACCTCGACGGCAGCGTCAACGAGCAGGCCGACACCCGCCTGCCCGCCCAGTACGCCGGCCTTGACCGTTTCGTCGCGCGCAAGCAGATCGTCGCCGACCTGGACGCCCAGGGCCTGCTGGTCAGCATCGACGACCACGCGCTGAAAGTGCCAAAAGGCGACCGCTCCGGCACCATCATCGAGCCGTGGCTGACCGACCAGTGGTACGTGTCCACCAAGCCGCTGGCAGAACCTGCCATTGCTGCCGTGGAAGACGGTCGCATCCAGTTCGTGCCCAAGCAGTACGAAAACATGTACTTCTCGTGGATGCGTGACATCCAGGACTGGTGCATCAGCCGTCAGCTGTGGTGGGGCCACCGCATCCCGGCGTGGTACGACGAGGCCGGCCAGGTCTATGTCGGCCGCGACGAAGCCGAAGTACGTGCCAAGCACAACCTCGGCGCCGACGTGGCACTGCGCCAGGACGACGACGTGCTCGACACCTGGTTCAGCTCGGGGCTGTGGACCTTCTCCACCCTCGGCTGGCCGGAGCAGACCGAATTCCTCAAGAAATTCCACTCCACCGACGTGCTGGTGACGGGCTTCGACATCATCTTCTTCTGGGTTGCCCGGATGATCATGCTGACCATGCACCTGATCAAGAACGAGGATGGCACCCCGCAGGTCCCGTTCAAGACCGTGTACGTGCACGGCCTGGTGCGTGATGGCCAGGGCCAGAAGATGTCCAAGTCCAAGGGCAACGTGCTGGACCCGCTGGACATCGTCGACGGCATCACCCTGGACGCCCTGCTGGAAAAACGCACCAGCGGCATGATGCAGCCAAAGCTTGCAGAGAAGATCGCCAAGCAGACCAAGGCCGAGTTCCCGGAAGGCATCGCCAGCTACGGTACCGACGCCCTGCGCTTCACCTTCTGCTCGCTGGCCTCCACCGGCCGTGACATCAAGTTCGACATGGGCCGTGTCGAAGGCTACCGCAACTTCTGCAACAAGATCTGGAACGCCGCCCGCTACGTGCTGGACAAGGGCGAAGACTGCGGCCAGAACGGCGAAGCCTACGAGCTGTCGCTGGCCGACCGCTGGATCATCTCGCAGTTGCAGCGTACCGAAGCCGAAGTGACCCGCCAGCTCGAACAGTTCCGCTTCGACCTGGCCAGCCAGGCTCTGTACGAGTTCATCTGGAACCAGTACTGCGACTGGTACCTGGAGCTGTCCAAGCCGGTATTGTGGGACGAGAACGCCCCGGTCGAGCGCGCCCGCGGCACCCGTCGCACCCTGGTGCGCGTGCTGGAAGTGGCGCTGCGTCTGGCCCATCCGTTCATGCCGTTCATCACTGAAGAAATCTGGCAGCGCATCGCGCCGCTGGCCGGCATCGACGGCAAGACCATCATGCTGCAGCCGTGGCCGGTGGCCGTTGAGGCCCGCATCGACGCCGCCGCCGAAGGCGACATCGAGTGGCTCAAGGAGCTGATGGTTGGCCTGCGCAACATTCGCGCCGAAATGAACATCGGCCCAGGCAAGCCGCTGCCGCTGTTCCTGAAGAACGCCAACGCCGACGATCAGCGTCGCCTGCAGGAAAACGAAGCCCTGCTGAAGAAGCTGGCCAAAGTCGAGTCGTTCACCGTACTGGGCGAAACGGACGAAGCCCCGCTGTCGGCGACCGCTCTGGTTGGCGACCTGCAGGTGCTGGTGCCGATGGCCGGCCTGATCGACAAGGACGCCGAACTGGCTCGCCTGAACAAGGAAATCCAGCGCCTGCAAGGTGAAGTGCAACGCGTCGGCGGCAAGCTGTCCAACGCAGCCTTCGTCGACAAGGCGCCGCCTGCGGTGATCGAGAAGGAGCGCGCCAAGCTGGCCGAGTCCGAGCAGGCCCTGGCCAACTTCACCGAGCAGCATGCGCGGATTGCGGCGCTGTAATCTAAAGTGAAGCCACAGCGGGCTGCCCTGCAGCCCAATCGCCGGCAAGCCGGCTCCCGCAGGTACCGCGCCGTACCTGTAGGAGCCGGCTTGCCGGCGATGCTTTTTCAGGACCTGAACAATGACCCAGAAACCCACCCTGCACCCGCGCAACCGCCACCAGGGCCGCTACGACTTCCCCAGCCTGATCAAGGCCCACCCTGACCTGGCCCGGTTCACCATCACCAACCCCCACGGCAAGCCCAGCATCGATTTCGCCAACCCCGAAGCTGTTCGGGTGTTCAACCGTGCGCTGCTCAAGGCCCAGTACGGCATCCAGCATTGGGACATTCCCGCCGACTACCTGTGCCCGCCCATCCCCGGCCGCGCCGATTACCTGCATGTTGCCGCCGACCTGCTGGCCGAGGACAACGCCGGTGAGGTGCCCAGGGGCGCCCAGGTACGCGCCCTGGACATCGGCGTGGGCGCCAACTGCATCTACCCACTGCTCGGCCACAGCGACTACCGCTGGCGCTTCTTAGGGTCGGACATAGACCCGGTCGCACTGGCTTCGGCCAAAGCGATCGTCCAGGCCAACGGCCTGGGTAAAAGCATCGGCCTGCGCCAGCAAGGCAACCCCAAGCATATCCTCAGCGGCCTGCTGCAGGCGGACGAGCGCTTCGACCTGACCCTGTGCAACCCGCCCTTCCATGCCTCACGCGAGGAAGCCACCCGTGGCAGCCAGCGCAAGTGGAAGAACCTCGGCAAGCAGGACCCCAAGCGCAAGCTGCCAGTGCTCAACTTCGGCGGGCAAAATAACGAGCTATGGTGCGAAGGTGGCGAGATCCGCTTCGTCAGCCAACTGGTCGGCGAAAGCGTGCAGTACGCGCAGCAGGTGCTGTGGTTTACCAGCCTGGTATCCAAGGCCAGCAACCTGCCCGGTATCGAAGCCGCGCTGAAAAAAGCCGACGCCAAGGCCGTGCGCATCATCGAGATGGGCCAGGGGCAGAAGCAGAGCCGCATGGTCGCCTGGAGCTTCATTGATGCTGCCGCGCGCCAAGCCTGGCACGCCGGGCGTAAATCGCAGGCATGAAAAAACCGCGCCCGGGCAAGCCGGGCGCGGTTTCGTCAAAGCGTCAACAATTACTTGTTGATGGCGTCGGTCAGCGACTTGGCTGGGACGAACTTGACGACTTTCTTGGCAGCGATTTCGATGGCAGCGCCAGTCGAAGGGTTGCGGCCGGTACGGGCAGGACGCTCGGAGACTTTCAGCTTGCCGATGCCTGGCAGGGTGATTTCAGCGCCGTTTTCCAGTTGGTCGGCAACGATCTGGCCCAGTTGCTCCAGAGCGTTTTTGGCGGTGGCTTTCGGCTGAGCGATCGACTCGGCGATATCGGCAATCAGTTGGTCTTTGGTCAATGCCATGGTGGTGTTCCTTCCCTATCAAATTCAGTGGTTATGCAGCGTTCTACGACGTTATCGGGCCAGCCCCTGAATTCTGGAGGGCCGCGCCAATCCGGCATGTAGATGCGCAAATCGGCGTTTGGTTCGACACGGCGCAAGCACGCTGCCAGCAATGCGCCACCCGAGGTGCGCAAGACCGCGCAAAGCTACCACAGGAATGGATAAATATCCGCTGCCCGCTTCAATTTAGTGCAGGTTTTTCGGGGGTTTTAGCCGAAAACGCAAAAAATTGAACAAAAAATCAACAACCGGCATTTCTGCCAACATCCGGCCACTGCATCACCTGTTGTCTAGGTTAAACTTGACGACTTTTGCAGCGCGGCGCCTGGCCGCCCCCGACTCACCGAGAATTCCATGCCAATCCGTCATTGCATCGTTCACCTGATCGACAAGAAGCCCGATGGCAGCCCCGCCGTGCTCCATGCACGGGATACCGAGCTGGGCGCATCGGATGCTATCGAAAACCTGCTCGCCGACCTCAACGACAGCTACAACGCCAAGCAAGGCAAAGCCTGGGGCTTCTTCCACGGCGAATCCGGCGCCTACCCGCTGAGCGGCTGGCTGAAGCAGTACCTGGAAGACGAGAAGGACTTCGCCGCCTTCAGCCGGGTGGCCGTCGAGCACCTGCAGAAGCTGATGGAAGAATCCAACCTCTCCACTGGCGGCCACATCCTGTTCGCCCACTACCAGCAAGGCATGACCGACTACCTGGCCATCGCCCTGCTGCACCACAGTGAAGGCGTGGCGGTGAACGCCGAACTGGACGTGACCCCGTCGCGCCACCTGGACCTTGGCCAGCTGCACCTGGCGGCGCGCATCAACCTGTCGGAGTGGAAGAACAACCAGAACTCCAAGCAGTACATCTCGTTCATCAAGGGCAAGAACGGCAAGAAGGTCTCGGACTACTTCCGTGATTTCATCGGCTGCCAGGAAGGCGTCGACGGGCCGGGCGAAACCCGCACCCTGCTCAAGGCCTTCAGCGATTTCGTCGAAAGCGAGGACCTGCCCGAGGAAGCTGCCCGCGAGAAGACCCAGACCCTGGTCGACTACGCCACCACCCAGACCAAACTGGGTGAGCCGGTGGCTCTCGATGAGCTGTCCAGCCTGATCGACGAAGACCGCCCCAAGGCCTTCTACGACCACATCCGCAACAAGGACTATGGCCTGTCGCCGGAGATCCCGGCGGACAAGCGCACCCTCAACCAGTTCCGGCGCTTCACCGGGCGTGCCGAAGGCCTGTCGATCAGCTTCGAGGCGCACCTGCTGGGGGACAAGGTGGAGTACGACGAGGTGGCCGGTACCCTGATCATCAAGGGCCTGCCGACGCAGCTGGTGGATCAGCTCAAGCGCCGCAAGGACTGATCAGCTGCTGGCATAGGAGGCCACCAGCGCCTCCTTGGCCGACTTGCGCAATTTTTTCACCAGGCGCTCCTGGCGCAACGCCTCGCCCTTGTCCGGCCACTGTTCGACATATACCAGTGCCTGCGCCGGGCTGGTCTTGAAGTAGCGGGCCCCCTGCCCCTTCTGATGTGCGATGAAACGCCGCTGCGGGTCGTCACTGATGCCGCAGTACAGCGAACCATTGGCGGCACGCACCAGGTACACGTACCACGGCTTGGTTTCGGCTACTTCGTTCACGATGCGTCTGGCTGACCGGAAACCGACAGCTTAACCGCTCAGCGCCCCTGCTGGAACGCACGCAGCCCCTTGAACGCCTGCTGGCTTACCTTGTTCTGCAACATCGGCGACCAACCCAGCAGTACGCCCGGCATGCCCAACGCCTGCCGCGCCCAGCGCCACAGGTCGAAGCTGTCGTCATGCTGGCAGATCAACCCGTCGCGGATGACAAAGCGCGCCTGGATATCATTGACCACCACGCGCCCCGTCTGGCTGAACAGATAGGTCGCCACCCAATGCGCGCCGGCGCCGCGCTCGTCCGCGCGGACCTGGTCGAAGGTCAGGGAGAAATCCTTGGCGCGGGTGGTGAGCATGCGCCACATGTCGCCCGCATCACGGCCACGCAGGGTGCCGAACACCGGGTCGCTGAAGACGATGTCGTCGCTGTAACAGGCCACCATCGCCTCGGCGTCCAGCCGCTGGAAGGCCTGGTAGAAGCGGGTGATCAGGTCGCGGTTGGCATCGCTCATGGGGCAGGTCCGTCCAGGGAATCGAAAGCTGCACGATAATCCGTGGAACGCCCCAATGCCATGCCCATTAGCGCCATGAATACTTGCTGGATCAGCTTCAGGCCTTCTCGCTGCTCACCTGCACGTGCAGCGCCCGCCCGGCACCAAGCCCGAACACGATGGCACCCACGCCCAGTACGGCGAAAATCCAGCCCACCGCTGCCCAACCACCAGTCAAGTCATGCACCAACCCCACCGCAAACGGCCCCATGGACGCGAGGGTGTAACCCACGCCCTGCGCCATGCTCGACAGGTTGGCCGCCACATGGGCATCCTTCGAACGCAACACGATCAGCGTCAGCGCCAGGGCAAACGTCCCGCCCTGCCCCAACCCCAGCAGCACCGCCCACCCCCATAGCCCGGAAAGCGGCGCATACAGGCATCCGAACAGGCCGGCCAGGGTGATCAGCATGACCACCACGATCGCCAACCGTTGATCCTTGCCGCGAGTCGCCAGCCAGGGCGCGCTGAGCGAGCTGACCAACTGCACGATCACCGAGCCGGACAGCACCAGCCCCGCTTCGGTCGGGCTCAGGCCACGGCCGATGAGTATCGACGGCAACCAGCCAAACACGATATACGCCAGCGACGACTGCAACCCCATGTACAGGGTCACCTGCCAGGCCAGCGGATCACGCCACAACCCACGCACCCGGTAAGCCACTTTGTGCAGACCATGGCCCTGGCGCGCCTGCGGTAGCCACACCAGCATCGCCAGCAGCGCCGGGATCATCCAGAAGCCCAGGCCCAGGGCCCAACTGCCATCGAAGCGTTCGGTCAACGGCACCGTGGCACCTGCTGCCATGGCGGCGCCCAGGCACAGGGCCATGGTGTAGACGCCGGTCAAGGTGCCGGCGTGTTTGGGGAAGTCACGCTTGACGATGCCCGGCAACAGCACGCCGATGATGCCAATGCTGGCACCGGCCATCACACTCCCAAGAAACACCCCGACCTCGCCGAACGCGCTGCGCACCACGATACCCAGCGCCAGGGCCAGCAGAATGCCGAGGATCACCCGCTCACTGCCAAAACGCCGCGCGAGGACCGGCGCCAGCGGCGCGAACAGGCCCAGGCACAACACCGGCAGAGTCGTCAGCAGCCCCGCCTGCGACGCACTCAGGCCCAGCCCTTCACTGACTAGGCCGAGCACCGGGGCCATGCTCGACAGCGCCGGGCGCAGGTTCAGCGCCACCAGCACCAAGCCCAGCAACAGCAGCCAGGGCCGCTTCAGCAGCACAGGTGAGTGCTGCACCTGCGCATCGTCGGCTTCGGCATCGATCAGCAGTTCATCGAGCTCGCGCTTGCGCGCGGGTGTTTCGCGGGTCATTGGTTCGGCCATGGCCTTCTCGTTCTCAGGATTCGATGAGGGTCCGGCTCAAGCGCTTGGCCTGCTCCGGATCACGTTGTTCGATGGCGTCGAGGATCTGCCCGTGCAGGTCAAAGGTCGCCTGGCAGCGCGGCACGCTGGTCATGTTGTGCTGCAGCGCGGCAGCCACTACACCCGAGAAATAGCGGTACAGCTCACTCAAGGCAGGGTTGTGAGCGGCGTCGATCAGGCGCTGGTGAAACACCATGTCGCAGCAGACATAAGCATCGACATCACCATGGAAATGTTCCGCGCTTCCCGCCAGCGCCGCGCGCAGGCCTTGCAGGTCGGCATCGGTGCGCCGCAGCGCGGCCAGGCCGATTGCCTCGGTTTCAAGGATGTGCCGCGTCTCGCGCGCCTGCTCCAGCGTACAGCGGGACATCGCCTGCACGGCCTGGAGCGGGTCCTGGCAGGTACGCAGGTAGCTGCCGTCGCCCTGACGGATTTCCACCAGGCCGCTGAAGGCCAGCACGCGCATCGCTTCGCGCACGGTATTGCGGCTGATGCCAAGTTCCAGGGCCAGTTCGGGCTCTGTCGGCATACGCTGCCCAACCTGCCAGTCGCCTTGAAGGATGCGTTCACGCATACGCTCCACGGCGAGTTCGACCAAAGATCGCTTGGTCAATTCGCTGCTCATGTCTACTCAACCAATCATCCGATGAATTGGCACAGCTTAAAGGAGCATAGCTCGCAGATCAAATCACCTGGCATTTCTATCAGTTGTGCACGCGCCCCCTTGCTGCAACGCTTTGAGCTCTCCCTGAAGGACGTGAAACAATGTCATTTTCCAGGCTGCTCCTGCTGCTCTGCCTACTGTTGGCGGGTTGCGACCCGACACCGCAGCCCTTGCAGCCCAAGACATTGATCGTAGGCATGGATGGCGTTCAGTTGAGCGAATACGAAAAGCTGCAGGACTCCAACCTCAAGACCGAGCTCCTGTATGGCAAGGCCTACACCGGTGGGATAACCGGCAGGGCAAGTGAACAGGAGACGGTCAGCGGGCCTGGATGGATGACGATGCTGACGGGCGTATGGGCCAACAAGCACGGGGTTACCTCCAACGCGCTGTCACTTCGCGTAGACCCGGCCTTCCCCAGCCTGTTCAAACGCCTGCGCCAGGCAATGCCAAATGCCTACCTCTCAAGCGTGGTGCACTGGTCACCGATCAACACCGCATTCCTGCTGGAGGATGCCCAGGGCAACAACGTGCGCGAAAGCGGCTTGTCCGATGAGCAAGTCACCGTGCGCACCCTGCAGATTCTCAGTAGCTCGCCTGCCGACTTCACCTTCATTCAACTGGACGAGCCCGACGCCGTCGGCCATGCCAGCGGCTTTGGCGCCGCCTATCAGCAAGCCCTGCGTGATGTCGACGCGCGCTTGGGACGCCTGCTGGACAAGGTTAAAGAGCGCCGCGCGCAGAATCCGCAAGAAAACTGGCTGGTGATCGTCAGCACCGACCATGGCCGTGACATACGAGGTGTGGGGCACGGCGGCACATCCGAACAGGAAAAGACCCTCTTCATCGCCAGCAACCAGGCATTGAACGAAGAGCTGACGCAACCGAGCATTCCCGAAGACAACCCTGGCCCTAACAACCTGTACAGCTTCGCGGCCCAGGCTTCGATAGCACCCACCGTGCTGCGCCACATGGGCGTGGCGTTGCGGCCTGAATGGCGATTGGACGGCACACCGCTGTTGGGCGATACGGGCGTGCGTAAGGTCCGCGCCGATGAGGCCAACGCTCGGTTGCTGTGGAACAGCGCTGCACAGGGGAGCGTGAGCATTCACAGGAACGGGCAGGTGATGGCGAACGTGCCGGCTTATGTGCAGGCGTGGACCGACCCGCAAGGCATGCTGCAGGCCAATGACTATGTGCTGGTGCTCGATGAGACGCCCGTAGCAGTGCGCAACCTGCCGGCTCGCAAGCCGCGGGTCATCGCAGAAGGCAGCGACTGAACATAGGGGCCGCTGTGCGGCCCCTGTTGGACATCAGCCCAATGCGTCGATCAGCGCCTGGTTCATGTCCGGCGTGCCGATGGTGATGCGCAGGAACTGGGCGATACGTTGCTGCTTGAAGTGGCGCACGATCACGCCCTGTTCGCGCAGCCGCGCAGCCAATTGCGCCGCATCTTCCTGCGGATGGCGGGCGAAGATGAAGTTGGCGGCCGAGGGCAGCACTTCGAAACCCTTGGCGGTCAGCTGCTCGACCAACGCCTCGCGGCTGTCGATCACCTTGCGGCAGGTCTCTTCGAAGTAGGCCTGGTCTTCGAAAGCCACCGCCGCGCCGACGATCGCCATGCGGTCCAGTGGGTAGGAGTTGAAGCTGTTCTTGATCCGCTCCAGCGCTTCGATCAGGTCCGGGTGACCGACCGCCAGGCCAACCCGCAGGCCCGCCAGCGAGCGCGACTTGGACAAGGTCTGGGTCACTAGCAGGTTGTCGTAGCGGCCCACCAGGCTGATCGCCGTCTCACCGCCAAAGTCGATGTAGGCTTCATCCACTACCACCACCGAGTCGCGGTTGGCTTGCAGCAGCTGCTCGATCGCCTGCAGCGGCAACAGGCAGCCCGTCGGCGCATTGGGGTTGGGGAAGATGATCCCGGCGTTGGGCTTGGCGTAGTCCTCGACGCGGATCTGGAACTGCTCGTCCAGCGCCACCTGCTCGAATGGAATGCCGTACAGGCCGCAGTACACCGGGTAGAAGCTGTAGCTGACATCCGGGAACAGCAGCGGGCCGCCGTGCTGGAACAGGCCGTGGAAGATGTGCGCCAGCACTTCGTCCGAACCGTTGCCGACGAATACCTGGCCTGGGGTTACACCGTAGTACTCAGCCACTGCCTGCTTGAGCCGGTCGGCATTCGGGTCCGGGTACAGCCGCAGGTTGTCGTTGAGTTCACCGCGCATGGCCTCCAGCGCCTTGGGCGACGGGCCATAGGGGTTCTCGTTGGTGTTCAGCTTGACCAGCCGCGCCAGCTTGGGCTGCTCACCCGGCACATAAGGCACCAGGTCCTTGACGAAGGGGCTCCAGAATCGACTCATGCTCAGTTCCCCTTGTCTTGGGTCAGGATACGGTATTCGGCGCTGCGGGCGTGGGCGGTCAGCGATTCGCCACGGGCCAGCACCGAGGCGGTGTGGCCCAGCTCGGATGCGCCCTGCTCGGAGCAGAAAATGATCGACGAACGCTTCTGGAAGTCATACACCCCCAGTGGCGACGAAAAGCGTGCGGTACCGGAGGTCGGCAGCACGTGGTTGGGGCCGGCGCAATAATCGCCAAGCGCTTCACTGGTGTGGCGGCCCATGAAGATCGCGCCGGCATGGCGGATCTGCGGCAGCCAGGCCTGCGGGTCGGCGACCGACAGCTCAAGGTGCTCAGGGGCAATGCGGTTGGCCACCTCGATGGCTTGCTGCATGTCGCGCACCTGGATTAGCGCGCCACGGCCGTTGATGGATTTTTCGATGATCTCGGCACGCTCCATGGTCGGCATCAGCTTGTCGATGCTGGCGGCGACGCGGTCGAGGAACTCGGCATCCGGGCTGACCAGGATGGCCTGCGCATCTTCGTCGTGCTCGGCCTGTGAGAACAGGTCCATGGCGATCCAGTCTGGATCGGTCTGGCCGTCGCACACCACGAGGATTTCCGACGGGCCGGCGATCATGTCGATACCGACCTGGCCGAACACGTGGCGTTTGGCGGTGGCCACATAGATGTTGCCCGGGCCGACGATCTTGTCGACCTGCGGCACGCTTTCGGTGCCATAGGCCAGGGCCGCGACGGCCTGCGCGCCCCCCACGGTGAACACGCGGTCGACACCGGCGATGCAGGCTGCAGCCAGGACCAGTTCGTTGACCTCACCGCGCGGGGTCGGCACAACCATGACCACTTCGGTCACACCCGCGACCTTGGCCGGGATGGCGTTCATCAGCACCGAAGACGGGTAGGACGCCTTGCCGCCCGGCACATACAAGCCAGCACGGTCCAGCGGGGTGACCTTCTGGCCCAGCACAGTGCCGTCGGCCTCGGTGTACTGCCAGGAGTCCTGCTTCTGCCGCTCGTGGTAGATGCGCACACGCTCGGCGGCCTTTTCCAGGGCGGCACGCTGGGTGTCGGTGATCCGCGTCAGGGCCAATTCCAGGCGCTCACGGCCGAGAATCAGGTCCTCGATGGAGGTGGCGTCGACGCCATCGAAACGCTGGGTGAACTCCACCAGCGCCGCATCGCCGCGCTCGCGCACGGCCTTGATGATGTCGAGTACGCGCTGGTTGACCGCATCATCGGACACACTTTCCCAGCTCAGCAGATGATCCAGATGTCGGGCGAAATCCGGATCAGCGGCGTTGAGACGGGCAATTGCAGTGGACACGGTCATGGCGAGGGCCTCGATTATTAGCGAATGCTCAGGCGCCCTAGGCTACCAGTCCATCCGCGCGGGCACCCGAGAAAAGTGGCTATGACGCGGATAGACGGGCGCGACAGCGAAGGCCGCGCGCAGGAGGTAGAGAGTCTTAGCCGCGGTGTCGCGATTCGACAGCACCGCGCAGGGTGTCGATCAGGCTCTGGATGCGCGCGTGCTGCATCTTCATCGAAGCCTTGTTGACCACCAGGCGCGAGCTGATCGTGGCGATCAGGTCCTGGGGCTCCAGGCCGTTGGCGCGCAGGGTGTTGCCGGTGTCGACCACGTCGATGATCTTGTCGGCGAGGTTGATCAGGGGCGCCAGCTCCATCGAGCCGTAGAGCTTGATGATATCGACCTGGCGGCCCTGCTCGGCGTAATAACGCTTGGCTACGTTGACGAACTTGGTGGCCACACGCAGGCGGCCCTTGGGCTCGGGCGCACCGGTGACACCTGCGGTCATCAGCTTGCACTGGGCAATCTGCAGGTCCAGTGGCTCGTACAGGCCCTGGCCGCCGTACTCCATCAGCACGTCCTTGCCCGCCACACCGAGGTCGGCGGCACCATGTTCGACATAGGTCGGCACGTCGGTGGCACGCACGATCAGCAGGCGCACATCGTCCTGCGTGGTGGGGATGATCAGCTTGCGGCTCTTGTCCGGATTCTCGGTCGGCACGATGCCGGCCTCGGCCAGCAATGGCAGGGTATCGTCGAGGATGCGGCCTTTGGAAAGCGCGATGGTCAACATTGGAACGTCGGTCCTTAAGCGGCTACTGCCGGCCGGGCCTGGGCCCGACCGCATTCAATTCGTGAGGCGCGTCCCTGCGCCATGCAGACTCTTAGCCCGGTACGCGACGGATTTTCGCGCCGAGCATCTGCAGTTTCTCTTCGATGCACTCGTAACCACGGTCGATGTGGTAGATGCGATCGATCAGGGTATCGCCTTCGGCAACCAGCGCCGACAGCACCAGGCTGGCGGACGCACGCAGGTCGGTGGCCATGACCGGGGCACCCTTGAGCGCTGGCACGCCCGTGACGATGGCCGTGTTGCCCTCGACCTGAATCTGCGCGCCCATGCGGTGCATTTCGTACACGTGCATGAAGCGGTTTTCGAAGATCGTCTCGATCACGGCGCCAGTGCCTTCGGCAATGGCGTTGAGCGAAATGAACTGCGCCTGCATGTCGGTCGGGAACGCCGGGTACGGGGCGGTACGCAGGTTGACGGCTTTCGGCCGCTTGCCATGCATGTCCAGCTCGATCCAGTCTTCACCGGTGGTCAGGTCAGCACCCGCTTCCTTGAGCTTTTCCAGCACGGCTTCAAGGATGGTCGGGTCGGTGTCCTTGACCTTGACGCGGCCACCGGTCACGGCAGCGGCGACCAGGTAGGTACCGGTCTCGATACGGTCGGGCATGACGCGGTAGGTGGCCGAGTGCAGGCGCTCGACGCCATCGATGGTGATGGTGTCGGTACCGGCACCTTGAACCTTGCCGCCCATGGCGTTGATGAAGTTGGCCAGGTCGACCACTTCGGGCTCACGCGCGGCGTTCTGCAGCACACTGCGGCCCTTGGCCAGGGCAGCGGCCATCATGATGTTCTCGGTACCGGTCACACTGACGGTATCGAAGAAGAAATGCGCCCCACGCAGGCCGCCTTCCGGGGCCTTGGCCTTGATGTAACCGCCTTCGACTTCGATCTTCGCACCCATGGCCTCGAGGCCACGGATGTGCAGGTCGACAGGGCGCGAACCAATGGCGCAACCGCCTGGCAGGGCCACTTCTGCCTCACCGAAACGGGCAACCATCGGGCCAAGCACCAGAATCGAGGCGCGCATGGTCTTGACCAGCTCGTACGGTGCAACCAGGGTCTTGATGGTGCGCGGGTCGATTTCCACCGCCAGCTTTTCGTCGATCACAGGCTCGATGCCCATGCGCCCGAACAGCTCGATCATGGTGGTGATGTCGTGCAGGTGTGGCAGGTTACCCACGGTGACCGGGCCGTCGGCCAGCAGGGTCGCCGCCAGAATCGGCAGGGCTGCGTTCTTCGCGCCCGAAATGCGGATCTCGCCGTCAAGGCGCGCGCCGCCAGTAATAATCAGTTTGTCCATTGGAGTCTCGCCGCCAAGTTGGCTCAGGTGCGCTCAGCCCAGGCTGCGCTGCTGAAAAATTTCATGGTTACCGCATGGATGCTGCCATTGGCAATCCAGGGATTAAGGTGAGCATAGATCGCCTGCTGACGCTTGACCGGGCTCAGGCCAGCCAACTCGTCGCTGATCACGTTCAACTGGAAGTTGCAGCCTTCGCCTTCAACTTCGACCCGGGATCCCGGCAATTTTTCTTCAAGGAAGCTCTTAACTTCTACAGCCTGCATGCTCAACCTCAATCGGCGCCCGATGCGCACGGGTCGGCCATCATACAAAAAAGCCCCTCGCCTGCGAAGCCCACCGAGGGCGTACGCTGACCGAGGGGCTTCCATCAGTAGCGAGCCATCAGCTCGCCAGCACTTCATCAAGGTCATAGACCTCGGCGATTTCCCGCATGTCGTCGGGCATGCCGCGCACCTCGCAGGCCTTGCCAGTGGCTTGGCCGTCGCGGATGAACGCCAGCAGCAACGACAGGCCGACACTCGACGATTTCTCGACGGCCGAGCAATCGAGCACCAGGCGGGGCTCGCGGGCGGCGTCGATCAGCGCCTTGCCCTGCTTGCGCAAAGCCGGGCCGCTGCGGTAATCCAGCACACCGGCCAGGCGCAGCACGCCCGGCTCGGCCATGCTCACGCCAGCCTCACTCATTTCACTTCCTTCTCAGGCGAGCTGTCGGCGGCCTGCTTGGCCTTGGCCACTTCGCCGGCCCAACCATCGATGGTCTTGTCCAGGTCGTTACCATTGCGCTGCATGGCATCGGCGAACTGGTCGCGGAACAACTTGCCGATGTTGATGCCGTTGACGATGACGTTACGCACCTTCCACTCGCCACCGAGGTTTTCCAGGGTGTACTGCACCGGGTAGACGGCGCCGTTGTTGCCGGTCACCTTCATGCCGACACTGGCACGCTTGCCGTCATCGGCCTTGGCCGGGTCGACGACGATACCCTGGTTGTTGTACTCCAGCAGGGCATTGCCATAGAACTGCATCAGGCTGCGCTTGAAGTTTTCCTGGAAGCGCTGCATCTGCTCAGGCGTGGCCTTGCGCGAGTACTTGACGGTCATGATGCTCTTCGAGATGCCGTCAGCATCCACCACCGGCCCAAGGATGCGGTTGAGCGCTTCGTAGAAGGCATTGGGGTTGGACTTGTACTGGTCCTTGTTGGCCTTGAGGTCACCCAGCAGCTCGGTGGTGGTGCCCTGCACCACATCGTGAGGCGTCTGGGCAGCCATCGCCAGCAGGGGGAAAGCCGCCAGCAGGACCAGCAGACCACGTCGCAGGATCGAAATCATGGAAACTCCTTAATTAGCCGGTTGCGCTTCTTTCGGTTCCTTGCCAACGGTGTTGAGCAGGAACTTGCCGATCAGATCTTCCAGCACCAGTGCCGACTGGGTGTCGTGGATGGTCGCGCCATCCTTGAGTACCTGGTCTTCACCGCCCACGCTGATGCCGATGTATTTCTCGCCAAGCAGACCAGCGGTCAGGATCGAAGCAGTGGAGTCGGTCGGCAGGTTGTCGACCTTGCTGTCCAGCTGCAGCGTCACCCGACCGGTGTAGGAATCACGGTCCAGATCGATGGCGGTGACCTTGCCGATCGTTACACCGGCCATGGTCACTTTAGCTCTGACCGTCAAACCGGCGATATTGTCGAAGTACGCGTAAACTTTATAGGTATCGCTGCTCGGGCTGGCCGACAGGCCGCTGACACGCAGGGCCAGCAGCAGCAAAGCCAGGATCCCGGCCAGCAGGAACAGGCCGACACCGATTTCCAGGGTGCGGTTTTGCATCAGAAATCTCCAAACATCAAGGCGGTCAGAATAAAGTCCAGACCCAGTACTGCCAACGAGGCATAGACCACGGTCTTGGTGGTGGCACGGCTGATCCCCTCTGAGGTGGGCTCGCAGTCATACCCCTGGAATACGGCGATCCAGGTGGTGACGAAGGCGAACACCAGGCTCTTGACCAGGCCGTTGAGCACGTCGTCGGTAAAGGAAACGCTGTTCTGCATGTTGGCCCAGAACGAGCCTTCGTAGACGCCCAGCCAGTCGACCGCGACCCACGAGCCACCCCAGATGCCGACCACGCTGAAGATCAGCGCCAGCAGCGGCAGCGAAATGAAACCGGCCCACAGCCGCGGTGCAACGATGTACTTGAGCGGGTCGACGCCGATCATCTCGAGGCTCGACAGCTGTTCGGTGGACTTCATGTTGCCGATTTCGGCGGTCAGCGCCGAGCCTGCGCGGCCGGCGAACAGCAACGCGGTAACCACCGGTCCTAGTTCGCGCAGCAGGGTGAGGGCGACCATTTGCCCGACCGCCTGCTCGGAGCCGTACTTGGTCAGGATGCTGTAGCCCTGCAGCGCCAGCACCATGCCGATGAACACACCGGATACGGCGACGATCGCCAGCGACAGCACGCCCACCGAATACAGCTGCTTGGTCAGCAGCTGGAAGCCGCCGCCGATGCCGCCTCGGCCGACCAGTGCATGGAACAGGAACAGGCAGGAACGCCCCAGCACGGCCAGCACGTCGATCGCCGAGCGGCCGAACAGGCGGATTCGTTCGAGTAAGGATTTTCTGCGCATCAACGCGCCCCCAGCAGGTCGGCGCGGTAGTCAGGCGCAGGAAAGTGGAATGGCACCGGGCCGTCCGGGTCGCCCTTCATGAACTGGCGAATGCGCGGATTGTCCGAGCCCATCAGCTCGTCGGGCGTGCCCTGGCCCAGCACCTGGCCATCACCGACCACGTAGATGTAGTCGGCGATGCTGGCGGTTTCCGCCAGGTCGTGGGACACCACGATGCTGGTGATGCCCAGCGCGTCGTTGAGCAGACGGATCAGGCGCACCAGTACGCCCATGGCGATCGGGTCCTGGCCGACGAACGGCTCATCGTACATGAGGATCTGCGGGTCCAGTGCGATTGCCCGGGCCAGCGCCACCCGGCGCTTCATGCCACCCGACAGCTCGTCGGGCATCAGGTCGATAGCACCGCGCAGGCCCACGGCCTGCAGCTTCATCAACACGATGTCACGGATCATCTCTTCCGACAGCTGCGTGTGCACGCGCAGCGGGAAGGCAACGTTCTCGAACACATCGAGGTCGGTGAACAGGGCGCCGCTCTGGAACAGCACACCCATCTGCTTGCGCGCATCGAACAGGTCGCTGCGCGACAGGCTTGGCAGGTTCTGCCCGGCCACCCACACTTCGCCACCGGACGGGCGCAGCTGCGCGCCCATCAGGCGCAGCAGCGTGGTCTTGCCGCAACCCGACGGCCCCATGATGCCGGTGACCTTGCCTCGCGGAATGCGTATGTCGACATTGCTGAAAATGCTGCGCGAACCGCGCTTGAAGGTGACGCCCTTCAACTCGACCGCGTAGGCGCTATCCACACTCATCTAGACTCCTTGCTAGTGCAGCCTCGTCCTAGTTGACGCCGGCCCTCATCTTGAAGGCACACACGCCCCTGGCGGGCCGAATAGCGGCGAACTATAGCACCGCTGAGCGGGCGGCCCCAAGGCCATGGAACGAGTCGTTCAGGGCAACGACAGGCTTTGATGACATTTGCTACAGCATCGAAAGGGTGAGGCTTTCTTCCATTGCGGCTATAATCGCCGCCTTTTCATCAGGCATTGCTTTTCGACATGAGCCAATCCAGTGAGCTGATCCAGTCCGCCCAGCGCACCCTGCGCCTTGAAATCGAGGCCGTACAGGGCCTGGCGGCCAGTATCGATGCCAACTTCGTCAAAGCCTGCGAGCTGATCCTGGCAAGCAAGGGCCGGGTCGTGGTGGTCGGCATGGGCAAGTCGGGGCATATCGGCAACAAGATCGCCGCCACCCTGGCCAGCACCGGCACGCCGGCGTTTTTCGTGCACCCGGCCGAAGCCAGCCACGGCGACATGGGCATGATCACCCGTGACGATGTCATCCTGGCCCTGTCCAACTCCGGCAGCACTGCCGAAATCGTCACCTTGCTGCCGCTGATCAAGCGCCTCGGCATCCAGCTGATCAGCCTGACCGGCAACCCCGACTCGCCGCTGGCCCAGGCCGCTGAAGCCAACCTTGACGCCCGCGTCGCCCAGGAGGCCTGCCCGCTGAACCTGGCGCCCACCTCCTCGACCACCGCGGCACTGGTGCTGGGCGACGCCCTGGCCATCGCCCTGCTCGAGGCGCGCGGCTTCACCGCCGAAGACTTTGCCTTCTCGCACCCCGGTGGCGCCTTGGGCCGGCGCTTGCTTCTCAAGGTCGAAAACGTCATGCACGCCGGCGACGAACTGCCGCACGTGCAACGCGGCACGCTGCTCAAAGACGCGCTGCTGGAAATGTCTCGCAAAGGCCTGGGCATGACCGTGGTCATCGAGGCGGACGGCAAGCTGGCGGGGATCTTCACGGACGGCGACCTGCGCCGTGCCCTGGATCGCAGCATCGACGTGCACACCACCCTGATCGACCAGGTCATGACCGTTCACGGCAAGACCGCCCGCGCCGAGATGCTCGCCGCCGAAGCCCTGAAGATCATGGAAGACCACAAGATCAGCGCCCTGGTGGTGGTGGACAAGGACGAGCGCCCGACGGGCGCCCTGAACATGCATGACTTGCTGCGCGCCGGCGTGATGTAGAGGAGAACCGTGCAAATGACCCAGGACCTGATGCAACGCGGCAAGGCCATCAAGCTCGCCGTATTCGATGTCGACGGCGTGCTTACCGACGGCCGCCTGTACTTTCTCGAGGACGGCAGCGAATTCAAGACCTTCAACACCCTCGACGGCCAGGGCATCAAGATGCTCATGGCCTCGGGCGTGACCACGGCGATCATCAGCGGGCGCAAGACCCCGGTGGTCGAGCGCCGCGCGAAAAACCTCGGCATCCCGCACCTGTTTCAGGGGCGAGAAGACAAATTGGTGGTGCTCGACGGCCTGCTCGCCGAACTGGGCCTAAGCTATGAACAAGTCGCCTATCTGGGTGACGACCTGCCCGACCTGCCGGTGATTCGCCGGGTCGGCCTGGGCATGGCTGTGGCCAGCGCCGCGCCGTTCGTTCGCCAGCACGCCCACGGGGTGACGCAGGCCCGCGGCGGCGAAGGTGCGGCGCGCGAGTTTTGTGAACTTATCATGCAGGCCCAGGGCACCCTGGACGCTGCCAACGCCCACTACCTGTAAGGCTGCCCATGTTCAGCAAGAAAGCCCGCAATTTTGCGCTGCTCGCGGTGATCGCCGCCCTGCTGGTAGCCATTGGCTATTGGAATGTCAGCCCCGAGAGCTTCATGGACAAGCCGGTGGCGCAGGTGGACGAAAGCGCCATCGACTATTACGCGATCAACGCCCACAGCGTGCAGTACCTGCCGGATGGCAAGCTGCAGTACGAAATGACCGCCGACAAGGTCGAACACCTCAAGGCCACCGAGGTCACACTGGTGACCACGCCCGACCTGCACATGTACCGGGGCACTGAATACCCCTGGCACGTGCAGAGCGTACGCGCCGAGGTCAACCCCGACGGCACCGAGGTCGAACTGATCGACCAGGTTCGCGTCGCCCGTACCGACGAAAAACAGCGTGAAACCATCATTACCAGCTCACGCATGACCGTGTTCCCGCAGAAGCAATATGCGCAGACCGAGCAAGCCGTTAGAATCGACGGCGCCGGTGGCACAACTACGGGCAAAGGAATGAAAGCGTATTTGAAAGAAGGCAGGATGGACCTGCTCTCTAACGTAAGAGGACAGTATGAGGCTCGTTAAAACCCTCCCCCTTTTGCTCAGCCTGAGCGCAGCACTGGGAAGCGCGAGCGCCTTCGCACTGCCGACCGACCGTGACCAGCCTATCCGCATCCAGGCCGACAACGCGCACCTGGACGACAAGCAAGGCGTGGCCACCTACACCGGTGACGTGATCATCACCCAAGGTTCGATGATGATCAAAGGCAACACCGTGACCATGACCCGCGCCGCCAATGGCGACATCGACGTGGTCACCTCGGTGGGCAACCTGGCCTATTTCGAGCAACAGCAGAGCACTGCCAAGCCCGACAAGATGAAAGGCTGGGCCGTGACCATCCAGTACCAGGCGCAGAAAGACACGGTGATCCTCACTGACCGTGCCAAGGTCGAGAACGAAGGCAACACCACCGAAGGCGAGAAGATCGTCTACAACACCAAGTCCCAGGTAGCGACCGCCGGTCGTGGCGGCAACGTCACCGCACCGCGTCAGCGCATCGACATGGTGATCCAGCCGAAGAAGAAGGCCGAGTAAATGGCAACCCTCAAAGCCCAGCACCTGGCCAAGAGCTACAAAGGGCGGCAGGTCGTGCGTGACGTCAGCCTGTCGATCGACAGCGGCCAGATCGTCGGCCTGCTTGGCCCCAACGGCGCCGGCAAGACCACCTGCTTCTACATGATCGTCGGGCTGGTCCAGGCTGACCAGGGCCGCGTGCGCATCGACAACCTCGATGTCAGCCACCAGCCCATGCACGGCCGTGCACGCGCCGGTATCGGCTACCTGCCGCAGGAAGCCTCGATCTTCCGCAAGCTGTCGGTGGCCGACAACATCATGGCCATCCTCGAGACCCGCAAGGAACTCGACCGTGAAGGCCGTCGCAAGGAACTGGAAAGCCTGCTGCAGGAATTCCACATCAGCCACATCCGCGACAACCTCGGCATGAGCCTGTCCGGTGGCGAGCGCCGCCGCGTCGAGATCGCGCGTGCCTTGGCAACCGCACCGAAGTTCATCCTGCTGGACGAACCCTTTGCCGGTGTCGACCCGATTTCGGTCGGCGACATCAAGCAGATCATCCACCACCTCAAGGCCAAGGGCATCGGTGTACTGATCACCGACCACAACGTCCGCGAGACCTTGGATATCTGCGAAACCGCCTACATCGTCAACGATGGCCAGCTGATCGCCGAAGGCGATGCACAGACCATCCTGGCCAATGAGTTGGTCAAGGAAGTTTACCTGGGCCACGAGTTCCGACTCTGATCCTGGGACGTGCCTGGAGCACTGTTTTGCCGCCTTGAAGGGGCTTAAGTTGTTACAGCGCTCTAGGCAAACGCTACAATTTAAGGCATAAAACTTGCTTGAATTTGGCGCTCCGGCGCCCTCGTGTAGTGGATGGCGCATGCGCGCCGGCGAACAAGGTATTAAGCCCCAGCCATGAAACCATCGCTCGTCCTAAAAATGGGCCAGCAACTGACGATGACCCCTCAGTTGCAACAGGCCATCCGCCTACTTCAGCTCTCCACCCTGGACCTTCAGCAGGAAATCCAGGAAGCGCTGGAGTCCAATCCGATGCTCGAACGTCAGGAAGACGGCGACGACTTCGACAACAGCGACCCGATGGCGGACAACGCCGAGAACAAGCCGGCCGCCGAAGTGCAGGACAACAGCTTCCAGGAAAGCACCGCCAGTGCTGATAACCTGGAAGACGGTGAGTGGAGCGAGCGAATTCCCAATGAGCTTCCGGTCGACACGGCCTGGGAAGACATCTACCAGACCAGCGCCAGCAGCCTGCCGAGCAATGATGACGACGAGTGGGACTTCACCACCCGCACATCGGCCGGTGAGAGCCTGCAAAGCCACCTGCTGTGGCAGCTGAACCTGGCGCCGATGTCCGATACCGACCGCCTGATCGCCGTCACCCTGATCGACAGCATCAACGGCCAGGGCTACCTGGAAGATACCCTCGAAGAAATCTGCGCAGGCTTTGACCCGGAGCTGGATATCGAGCTCGACGAAGTCGAAGCGGTGCTGCACCGCATCCAGCAGTTCGAGCCGGCCGGCATTGCCGCGCGCAACCTGGGCGAATGCCTGATGCTGCAGCTGCGCCAGCTGCCGGCCAGCACCCCCTGGATGGCCGAGGCCAAGCGCCTGGTCAGCGACTTCATCGACCTGCTGGGTGGGCGCGACTACAGCCAGCTGATGCGCCGCATGAAGCTCAAGGAAGACGAACTGCGCCAGGTCATCGAACTGGTACAGAGCCTCAACCCCCGCCCGGGCTCGCAGATCGAGTCCAGCGAGCCTGAATACGTAGTGCCAGACGTCATCGTGCGCAAGGACAGCGAGCGCTGGCTGGTCGAGCTCAACCAGGAAGCGATCCCGCGCCTACGGGTCAACCCGCAGTACGCAGGCTTCGTCCGTCGCGCCGATACCAGCGCCGACAACACCTTCATGCGCAACCAGCTGCAGGAAGCGCGCTGGTTCATCAAGAGCCTGCAAAGCCGCAACGAAACCCTGATGAAGGTGGCCACGCAAATCGTCGAGCATCAGCGCGGCTTCCTCGACCACGGTGACGAGGCGATGAAACCCCTGGTGCTGCACGACATCGCCGAGGCGGTGGGCATGCACGAGTCGACCATTTCGCGGGTGACCACGCAGAAATTCATGCACACGCCCCGCGGCATCTACGAACTGAAATACTTTTTCTCGAGCCACGTCAGCACCGCCGAAGGCGGAGAATGCTCGTCCACGGCGATCCGCGCGATCATCAAGAAACTGGTTGCGGCGGAAAATCAGAAAAAGCCATTGAGTGACAGCAAGATCGCTGGTTTACTGGAGGCACAAGGCATCCAGGTAGCCCGTCGCACCGTCGCCAAGTACCGCGAGTCCCTCGGCATCGCACCGTCGAGCGAGCGCAAGCGACTGATGTAGCGCCTGAGATGTGCCACAGCGTTTGTGGGGCAGGTGCAAGACCTGCCTCTTTATGCACGGGCAACAAAGGAGAAGCTGTATGCAAGTCAATATCAGTGGACAGCATGTAGAAGTCACCCAACCGCTGCGCGATTATGTGCTTGAAAAGCTGGCCCGCGTGGAGAGTCACTTCGACAAGATCACCAACGTGCAGGTCATCATGAAAGTCGAGAAGCTGCAGCAGAAGGTCGAAGCGACCGTGCAGATTCCTGGCGGAGAAGTGGTTGCCAACGCCGAACACGAAGACATGTATGCAGCGATCGACGCCTTGGCCGACAAGCTCGACCGCCAACTGAAAAAACACAAGGAAAAACAGCAAAGTCTGCTGCAAGGTGCAGCAGCCCGCTGATCCCCCTCATCCATGATCCGACTTGAAACCATCCTGACCCCCGGCCGTTCCTTGGTGAACGTGCCGGGCGGCAGTAAGAAGCGCGCCCTCGAAAAGGTCGCCAACCTCATTGCCGAGCAAGTACCTGAGCTTGCGATGCAAGACGTCTTCGAAAAGCTGATCGCTCGTGAAAAGCTCGGCTCCACCGGTTTCGGCAATGGCATTGCCATTCCCCATTGCCGGATCGAAGGATGTACTGCACCTGTCAGCGCCCTCCTGCACCTGGACGCCCCGATCGACTATGACGCCATCGATGGCGCGCCGGTCGACCTGCTGTTCGTCCTGCTGGTGCCAGAGGCCGCCACCGACGCCCATCTCGAATTGCTGCGCCAAATTGCCAGCATGCTCGATCGCAAGGAGGTTCGCGATCGGCTGCGTGGCGCCGCCAGCAGCGAGGCCCTGTACCAGGTTGTCCTGGACGTACAGAACGAGCACTGAACATGCGCCTGATCATCGTCAGCGGCCGGTCCGGCTCCGGCAAAAGTACCGCCCTCGATGTACTGGAAGACAACGGCTACTACTGCATCGATAACCTGCCCGCCGGGTTGCTGCCACAACTGGCGGAAAACGCGCTGATCAATACCGAGTTGCAGCAACCGAAGGTGGCGGTGTCCATCGATGCGCGCAACCTTCCTAGCCACTTGTCGCGCTTCCCCGACCTGCTCGCGGAAGCACGTGGCCGCCATATCCAGTGTGATGTGCTGTTTCTCGACGCTGACGAAGACACGCTGCTCAAGCGTTTCTCGGAGACCCGTCGTCGCCACCCGCTGACCAACGCCGACCGCTCGCTGGCCGAAGCCATCCGCGTGGAGAGCGAGCTGCTCGGCCCGATCGCCGACCTCGCCGACCTGAAGATCGACACCACCAACCTCAACCTCTATCAGTTACGCGACTCGATCAAGCTGCGCTTGCTCAACCAGCCTGAACCTGGCACCGCATTTTTGGTCGAATCGTTCGGCTTCAAGCGCGGCATGCCGGTCGATGCCGACCTGGTGTTCGACGTGCGCTGCCTGCCTAATCCTTACTGGAAGCCTGAGCTGCGTGAGCATTCCGGCCTCGAACAGCCGGTCATCGATTACCTGGCAGCGCAATCGGATGTCGAAGAGATGTTCACCGACATTTCCAGCTACCTGCTGAAATGGCTGCCACGCTTCGCTGCCAGCAACCGTGCCTACGTCACCATCGCCATTGGCTGCACCGGTGGTCACCACCGTTCGGTGTACATCACCGAGCGCCTTGGCCAATTGCTGCAACAGTCACTGAAAAACGTCCAGGTCCGCCACCGCGACCTCTAGCCCACAGGATCCACGCCCCGATGCCCGCCCGCGAAATCACCATCATCAATAAGCTGGGCCTGCATGCCCGGGCGGCCGCCAAATTCGTCGGCGTGGCCGGGCGCTTCCCCTGCCAGGTGCGGGTGGGCCGCGCACCAGACAAGCTGGTGGACGGCAAGAGCATCATGGCGGTGATGATGCTGGCAGCAGGCAAAGGCACCCAGGTGCACCTGCTCACCGAGGGAGAGCAGGACAGCGATGCGCTGGATGCACTGGTGGCCTTGATCAACAACTATTTCGACGAAGGCGAGTAAGCCCTTCCAAGCAACACAACAATGCGACCCCTACCCCAGGGCGTTCACGACATCGCCGTATCCATCACCATCATCAGGCAGAAGCCGACGCACAGCCCCAGGCTGGCCAAGCGGTGATGCCCATTGCTGCGCGACTCGGGGATGATTTCCTGAGTCACCACCAGCAACATCGCCCCTGCCGCGCAGGCCAGGCCCAGCGGTAGCAGCAATTCGGCGACATTCACCAGCCAGGCACAGATCACTGCCGCCAGCGGCTCCACCAGCCCCGATGCCGCACCGATCAGAAACGCCTTGAACCGCGGCATCCCCGCCCCTGCCAGCACTAAGGCAATGACCAACCCTTCAGGTACGTCCTGCAAGGCAATGCCCATGGCCAGGCTGTCAGCATCGGCCATGCCACCGCCCGCCGACACGCCGATGGCCATGCCTTCGGGAATGTTGTGAGCGATGATGGCGATCACGAACAGCCAGATTCGCGCCGCGATCACCGGCTGCTTTTCGTTGCCGACCAAGGCCTCGGGCGAGGCACCTGACACTTTCAGGTCGACAACAAACAGGCACATCGCACCGAACAGAAGACCAAAACTGATCAGGCCACCCGCCCCCCAAGGGCTGAAGCCAATGGATTGCGCGGCCTCCAGGCCCGGTATGATCAACGAGAAGGCCGTGGCCGCCAGCATCACGCCGGCGCCAAAGCCCAGCAATGTATCGGCAAGAGCCACCGGCATGTTGCGAATCACCAGCACCGGTACTGCGCCCAGCGCCGTACCCAGCGCGCACAGTGCGCCACCCTCCAGGGCGCGCAGCATGCGCGGTTCCAGGTCCAGCCAGGCGATGCCGCGCGCCACCAGCAAGGCCGTGCCGACCAAGAGCAGCAACGTACCCACCGCCAGCCGGAACAGGCGCACACTGCTGACAGACATCACCTCAGAGCGCATACCGGTTCGACTCATTGGCTGGCTTCGAGATAGCGACGTTCCACTTGCGCCCAGTCGATGACGTTGTAGAAGGCACCGATGTATTCCGGACGACGGTTCTGGTACTTCAAGTAGTAGGCATGCTCCCACACGTCCAGGCCGAGGATCGGTGTGTTGCCGTGCATCAGCGGGCTGTCCTGGTTGCCGCTGCTCTCCACCACGAGTTTCCGCTCAGGTGTCACGCTGAGCCAGGCCCAGCCGCTGCCGAAGCGGGTCAGCGCAGCTTTGGTGAAAGCGTCCTTGAAGGCCTCGAAACCACCCAGCTCAGCCTCGATGGCCTTGGCCACCAGGCCCTGTGGCTGGCCGCCGCCTTTGGGCGACATGACTTTCCAGAACAGTGAATGGTTTGCATGACCACCTCCATGATTGGTCACCGCGCCACGCAGGTTCTCGGGCAACTGCGTGACCGCAGCGACCAGCTTTTCAACCGGCCATTGCGCCCACTCGGTGCCTTCGACCGCGGCATTGAGGCCGTTGACGTAGGTCTGGTGGTGCTTGGTGTGGTGGATCTCCATGGTTTGGGTATCGATGTGCGGTTCCAGCGCATCGTAGGCATAAGGCAACGCAGGCAAGGTATGAGGCATATCAATGGATTCCGTAAGCTTGGGTTGTGGGCGGCAGGTCCGGCTGCGCAGCCAGTTCACTGGCCACGGGCGCCTGGCGATTGAGCAGACGCTCGGTGCGCGGATACTGCCCGTACTCGGCAATGAAGCTCAGCAATTGGGTGTAAGTGCGCCCGCTGTGGCGCAGCGCGGCATCACGCAGCGCCTGCGGCAAGCGCGCTTCCTGGCTGGCCTGGAGCAGGCGCTGGTGAGCGGCGCACAAGTAGTCGGCGCTCTCCTGCGGCTGGTTCAGGCGCAGGTGCAGGTCGGCCAGGTTGTGATGGGCGACGACGAACGCCGCCACCGCTTCGTCGACGTCATGCCAGCGCTCGAACAGCACCTGGGCCAGGGCCAGGGCTTGCAGGTAGAGTTCCCGGGCATCGACCAGCTCGCCCTGTTCGAACAGGCGGTTGGCGGCCTCGGTGGTGCGTTTCCAGTGCTGCATGACACGTCTCCTGGGCGCTGACGCGGGTCAGATGCCCCCAGCGGTGAGTTTTTCCGGGTCCAGCAACGCCTCCAACTGATCGCGCGACAGGTCGGTATGCTCCAGCGCCACGTCAATGATCGGCCGGCCCTGCTTGTAGGCGGTCTTGGCGATCTCGGCGGCCTTGAGGTAGCCGATGATCGGGTTCAGCGCGGTAACCAGGATCGGGTTGCGCGCCAGGGCTTCCTTGAGCTTGCCCTCGTTGACCTTGAAGCTGGCGATGGCCTTGTCGGCCAACAGGCGGCTGGCATTGGCCATCAGCTCGATGCTCTCCAGCAGGTTGCGGGCGATCACCGGGAGCATCACGTTGAGCTCGAAGTTGCCCGACTGCCCGGCCACGGCGATGGTCGCGTCGTTGCCGATCACCTGGGCGGCGACCATGGCGGTGGCTTCCGGGATCACCGGGTTGACCTTGCCCGGCATGATCGAGGAACCCGGCTGCAGGCCTTGCAATTCGATTTCGCCAAGGCCGGCGAGCGGGCCGGAGTTCATCCAGCGCAGGTCGTTGGCGATTTTCATCAGTGCCACGGCAGTGGTCTTGAGCTGGCCGGACAATGCCACGGCGGTGTCCTGCGAGCCAATCAGGGCAAACAGGTTCTGGCCGGGGGTGAACTCGACCTGGGTGAGGCTGCTCAGCTGGCGGGCAAAGCCTGCGGCGAACTGCGGGTGGGCGTTGATCCCGGTGCCCACGGCAGTCCCCCCCTGGGCCAGGGCCTGCAGGCTCGGCAGTGTCGCTTCGATATGCGCCTTGGCGCCATTGATCTGTGCCGCCCAGCCATCGAGCACCTGGCTCATGCGCACCGGCATGGCATCCATCAGATGGGTACGGCCGGTCTTCACGTATTGATGCACGTGCACCGATTTGGCTTCGATCACCTGAGCCAGGTGAGCGAGGGCGGGCAGCAACTGCTCATGCAGCGCCAGCGCAGCACTGACGTGGATGGTGGTCGGGATGATGTCGTTGCTGCTCTGGCCGCAGTTGACGTGGTCGTTGGCATTGACCGGCTCACCGAGCACGCGGCTGGCCAGGGTGGCGATCACCTCGTTGGCGTTCATGTTCGAGCTGGTGCCGGAGCCCGTCTGGTACACGTCCACCGGGAAGTGCTGGATAAAGTCGTCGGCGAGCAGTTGCTCGACCGCCTTGACGATGGCCTGGCCCTGGGCGGCGGAAATCTGCTGCAGTTCGATGTTGGCCTTGGCTGCCGCAGCCTTGGCCAGCAGCAGGGCACGAATGAACTGGGCCGGCATGCGCTGGCCGCTGATCGGGAAGTTGTCGACCGCGCGCTGGGTCTGAGCGCCGTACAGGGCCTGGGCCGGTACCTGCAGCTCACCCATGCTGTCACGCTCGATACGGGTATCACTCATCATCAAATCCTTGCATCAGTTCATCGGGAGAAATCGATGGCAGCAACCGGCAGTTGGCCAGTTGCAGGGCGTAGGTTTGCCAGCGCTGGTTCTGTTCGCGGCGGTCGAGGTTGCGCAGGTCGAGCAGCGGGCGCCAGGCCTGGTCCAGGCACAGGCAGCGCCAATGCCACGGCAGCATGCGGTCGCAGGCGGTATCCAGCAGCAGGCGGAAGGAGGTCAGCGCCACCGTCCATGGCGAGGTCTCGGTGCAGCACACCAGGTAACGGCCTTCGGCCAGGTAGTGCTCGATCAGGCGCGGCTCGTCGGGTTCGAGCGCACAGCGGATGCGCCGGCTGAGCCAGCGCCAGTTTTCCAGGTAGGGCAGTTCGTGGAGGACGGTTTTCATGAACATCATCGCCGGAGTTACTGGATAATGATATTCATTATTAAGTGATAAATAGAATCACTTCAAGCGTGATGTGACGAAAGAAAAACCCGGCACAATGGCCGGGTCTCTTTTTTCACGGACGGGCTTCGCCGATTCAGCTACCTGCCACGGTCATCCGCTCGATCAATACCGAGCCCGTATGGATATTGCTACGAGTTTCAAGATCGCTGCCAATTGCGACAATCTGCTGGAACATGTCCTTCATGTTGCCGGCGATGGTCACTTCCTGCACCGCGTGCTGGATCTCGCCGTTCTCAACCCAGAAACCCGCCGCACCGCGTGAATAATCACCCGTCACCATGTTCAGGCCATGGCCCATCAACTCGGTTACCAGCAAGCCGCGGCCCATTCGGCGGATCAGCGCTGCCTGGTCCTCGACACCATGGGTGACATACAGGTTATGCACCCCGCCCGAGTTGGCCGTGCTCGGCAGGCCCAGCTTGCGGCCGGAATAGGTACCCAGCAGGTACGAAACCAGCTCGCCTTTGTCGACGAACGGTTTGGCGTAGGTCGCCAGGCCATCACCGTCGAACGCCGCGCTGCCCAAGGCACGCGGAATGTGCGGGCGTTCATCGAGGGTCAGCCAGGTCGGGAACAGGCGCTGCCCCAGGGTGCCCTCAAGGAACGATGACTTGCGGTACAGGTTGCCACCGGAAATCGCCGACAGGAAGCTGCCGAACAGGCCACCGGCCAGCTCGGCAGAGAACAGCACCGGTACTTCGCAGGTTTTCACCGGGCGCGCGCCGAGGCGGCTGGCGGCGCGCTGGGCGGCGCGCTGGCCGATGCTGCGCGGGTCGGCCAGCAGGTTGCCCTGGCGATTGACGTCATACCAATAATCACGCTGCATCTGCCCTTCGCCTTCGGCGATCATCACGCAGCTCAGGCTGTGACGGGTCGATGCGTAGCCACCGATGAAGCCATGGCTGTTGCCGTACACGCGGCAGCCCTGGTGGGTATTGAGGGTGGTGCCATCGGCGTTGAGGATGCGCTTGTCGGCGTCAAATGCCGCAGCCTCGCACGCCAGCGCCATCTCGATCGCGTTCTCGGGTTCGATATCCCAGTCATGGTAAAGGTCGAGGTCCGGGATTTCGCGGGCCATCAGCGCCGCGTCGGCCAAGCCCGAGCACTCGTCTTCGGACGTGTGCTTGGCAATCGCCAAGGCGGCAGCAACGGTTTCGCGAATCGCCTCGGGGCCACTGGCAGAGGTGCTGGCCGAGCCCTTGCGCTGGCCGACATAGAGGGTGATGCCAAAGCCCTGGTCGCGGTTGAACTCGACCGTCTCGACCTCACGCTGACGCACGCTGGTGGACAGGCCCTGCTCCAGCGACACCGCCACTTCGCAGGCACTGGCACCTTGCCGGCGCGCCTCGGCGATGATCGCTTCGACCTGCTCCTGCAACGCTGGCAGGTCCTTGGGGCCTACGCTCTGGACTGCACTCATGGTTTTCTCCACTCAAATTCTGCGTTCGGCGAGGGTCATTCTACGACCGGGCCGGACAAGCGGCCCCCGACTGGTTATCATGGCGGCGATTTCTAGCGGACTGCCACCATGGTTGATTCATACGACGACGCCTTCGACGGCGAAAAAAGCAAAACCCAGATCAAGCGCGAACTGCATGCGCTGGTCGAACTCGGCGAACGCCTGACCACGGTCAAGGCCGATACCCTGGCACGCCTGCCGTTGACCGACGAGCTGCGCAAAGCCCTGGCCGAAGCCTGCAAGCACACCGCCCATGGCGCACGTAAACGGCACATGTCGTTCGTCGGCAAGCTGATGCGCGACCAGGACCTGGACGCCATCCACGCGGTGCTCGATCAGATCGACAGCTCCAGCCGCCAGTACAACGAGCGCTTCCACGGCCTGGAACGCTGGCGCGACCGCCTGATCGACGGTAACGACGAAGACCTTGAGCGCTTCGTCAACGAGTACCCCGACACCGACCGTCAGCAGCTGCGCTCGCTGATCCGTCACGCCCAGCACGAAAAGGCACGGAACAAACCGCCTGCCGCTGCGCGCAAGGTCTTCAAGTACATCCGCGACCTCGACGAGCTTCAGCGCGGCCTGCGCTGAACCCCGGCGCCTGGGGCTGCCCTGCAGCCCCGGGGCCTGCATCACGCGCCGGTACCACCGACGGTGATCGCGTCCAGCTTCAAGGTCGGCTGGCCAACGCCCACCGGCACCGACTGCCCATCTTTCCCGCACGTACCCACGCCACTGTCCAGCGCCAGGTCGTTACCGACCATCGACACCCGGCTCATGGCCTCAGGCCCGTTACCGATCAGCGTCGCGCCCTTGACTGGAGCCGTGATCTTGCCGTCTTCGATCAGATAAGCTTCGCTGGTCGAGAACACGAACTTGCCGCTGGTGATGTCCACTTGACCGCCGCCCAGATTGGCGCAGTAGATGCCCTTCTTCACCGAAGCGATGATTTCCTGCGGGTCGCTTTCGCCGGCACGCATGTAGGTGTTGGTCATGCGTGGCATCGGCAGGTGGGCATAGGATTCACGGCGGCCGTTGCCAGTCACGGCCATGCCCATCAGGCGGGCATTGAGCTTGTCCTGCATGTAGCCCTTGAGTACACCGTTTTCAATCAGTGTGGTGCATTCGGTGGGAGTGCCTTCGTCGTCGACACTCAGCGAGCCTCGACGGCCTTCCAGGGTGCCATCGTCGACGATGGTGCACAGGCTCGACGCAACTTTCTCGCCAATCCGGCCACTGAATGCCGAGCTGCCTTTGCGGTTGAAGTCGCCTTCCAGGCCATGGCCGACCGCCTCATGCAGCAGCACGCCCGACCAACCCGAACCCAATACGACTGGCAAGGTGCCGGCCGGCGCGGGTATGGCTTCCAGGTTAACCAGGGCCTGGCGCAGCGCTTCACGGGCATAACCCATGACCCGCTCTTCGGTGAAGAAACGGTAGTCGGTACGCCCGCCCCCCCCCTGCCCGCCACGTTCACGGCGGCCATTCTGCTCGACGATGACGCTCACATTGAAACGCACCAACGGCCGTACGTCTGCCGCCAGGCTACCGTCGGCGGCAGCGATCAGGATGCGTTCCCAGACTCCGGCCATGCTCACGCTGACCTGCTGAATGCGCGGGTCCAACGCCCGGGTGGCGACGTCGACACGCTTGAGCAACTCGACCTTTTCAGCGCGGCTCAGCACGTCCAAGGGGTTGTCCGCGGCATACAGGGCCGTCACGTCCTGGCTGCGGAAGGCCTGCACCGTGCCATTCTGGCCTGCGCGGGAAATGGAACGGGCGGCGCGGGCTGCCGAGGTCAGCGCCTCGAGGTTGATCGCGTTGCTGTAGGCAAAACCGGTTTTTTCGCCAGACTGGGCACGCACGCCCACGCCCTGGTCGAGGTTGAAGCTGCCCTCTTTGACAATGCCGTCCTCCAGCGCCCAGGTTTCCGAGATCTGGCCCTGGAAATACAGGTCGGCGGCATCGATGCCGGGGCCTGCCAACTCGCCCAGCACGGCCTGCAGGCTGTCCAGGCACAGTCCGCCTGGGGCCAGGAGCTGCTCGCTGACGGTGGATAACATCTGGCTCATAGTCACTCCGAGGTGTGCGCAGGTCGCAAAGCGCCCTGCGAGAAAAAGCGCCGGTGCGAGGCAACCGGCATGCGCGCCCGGATGGACGCTTGTTCATCAGTGTCGCGCTCGGCAAGCAATACCGCTTCACCTTGCGCCTGTTCGGCGACGATCCGCCCCCAGGGGTCGACGATCGCTGCGTGCCCATGGGTGTCCCGCGGGCCTGGATGGGTGCCGCCCTGGGCTGCGGCCAGTACATAGCACTGGGTCTCGATGGCCCGGGCGCGAATCAGCACTTCCCAATGCGCTGCCCCTGTGACCGCGGTGAACGCCGCCGGTGCCGTGATCAGCTCCGCGCCGGCAGCACGCAAGGCGCTGTACAACTCAGGGAAGCGCAAGTCATAGCATACGCTCAGCCCCAGGCGCCCCACCGGTGTGTCGGCCACCACCACCTGGGCGCCGTGGGCATAATCGTCGGACTCGCGGTAGCGGCCACGGTTATCGGCCACATCCACGTCAAAGAGGTGCAGCTTGTCGTAGCGCGCAACCACGTCACCGTGCTCGTCGATCAGCAGCGAGCAGGCATGGGCCTTGGCATCGGGCTGGCCAACAGGCGGCAACGGCAAAGTGCCGGCGACTATCCATAACCTAAGGTCACGGGCCGTGCGTTTCAACCATGGCAGGATCGGGCCGTCGCCCAGCGCTTCGGCACGGCCGATTGCGGCAGCGTCCTTTCGGCCCATGGCCGCGAAGTTCTCCGGCAGCACCGCCAGCCGCGCGCCGCCGCGTGCCGCCTGCTCCAGCAGGGCGCCCGCACGCTGCAGGTTGGCCAGCACATCGCCTTGGCTGACCATCTGGATGACCGCTACCTTCATGGACACTCCTGACTACTTGTTGAAGGGTTTCACAAAGGTGATTCTAGGCTCTTTCCACGGCCCTTCGACGCGATAGTGCACACTGGCGAAGCGCGAGACCCGGTCACCGATCAGACGATCGACCAGGAACAGCGCACCACCCACCGCTGGCGCGCCGACAATCAGCGCGGCCAGCGGCAAGTTGTTGGTTACCGGCAGGGATACTTGAAGGTTGGCGTCGACCCTGTCGCGCACCATGTCCAGGGTACCCTCGAGTTCGAAGTTGCTCGACGGCCCGGTTACGCTGATCGGCTCGCGGGTCACGTAGACACCGTCACTGGCCACCAGCAAGCCCTTGACCCGGTCATACGCCAGACCTTTGTCGAACAAGTCGGAGAAGTCCAGGCGCAGGCGCCGGCCGATGGAGTTGAAGTTGAGCAGGCCGAACACGCGCAAGGCTTGCGCACCGCCCTCCACTTCGACGAACTGGCCGGTGCGCAAAGCCGCATCCATGCTACCCGAGAAGCGCTTCAGGCCAACCCAGGCCGGCGATCCCGGCCAACGGCCATCCACGTCCAGGCGGAAATCGCGGCTGGTCACGGTCGGCGCGAAACCCCAGGCCTTGAGCACGTCGGCGAGGTTCTTGCCGTCCAGGCGCCCCTTGTACCAACTGCTGGTGGCGCCGGTGTCGCCTTCCCAACCGCCACTGCCGTCGATGTGCAGGCCTTTGAAGTCCAGGTCGATATCCTGCGCCGCCACACCCCGCGCGGTCGGGCGCAGTTTCAACGCGACGTTGCCGTACAGGTCGTCGCCGCGGTACAGCTTGTCGATGGCCAGGTCCAGCGCCGGCACCTTGCGCGGGTCGAACGAGGCCAAAGGGTCGGGGCCCTCCTCGGCCTGCACTTCGGCCGGATCGGCCGCAGGCAGGCGCAGGGTTTGCAGGCGCACGGTCATCGCAGCGCCCTTGGCATCGGGCAGCCGCGCATTGCCGATGACCTCCTTGCTGTCCAGGCGCAGATCCCAGGCGGGGCCACCACGGGCCAGCCGCACGACGGCCTGGTTGAGGTCCATGCCTAAGGCTTTCAGCTGGCCGATGCTGAGGTCGACGCTTTGCAGGTTCTGTCGGGCATTGCCGCCAGGGTCGTCACCGGCAAAACGTTCCATCTGCGCCTGCCACGGAGCCAGGTCCAGGCTCTCGAGCCGCCCGCGCACACGCAGGCCCTGGCCAGCAGGCACCTGCGCTTCGCCTGCACCCAGCAGCAACTCGCCACGGCCCTGGCCCAGCTTGTCGCTGGATGCGGCATAGGCAAAACGGGCAAGGCCGTCATAGGCGCCATCGAATCGCCGCTCCGCGCCCTGCAGGTTCATGCTGAAACGGCTGTCGCGAGTATCGGCGGCCGCCTTGCCGAACGGTGCCGGCAGGTCGATGGCCAGGCCTTTGAGCGACGAGTTGACGCTCAGGCTGTTGTCGCGGCTGCCCAGGTTGACCTGCAGCTGGTAGGGCAGATCGCCCGACGCGGGCAAGGTCTGCTTGAACTGCAGCCAGTCGGTCAGGGCCTGCAGCGATACCTGGCCATTGGCGTTGATGCGTGTCTGCATCTGCCCGGGCTGGCCCTCGGCGGTTATTTGTGCGGTGACCGGTTTGCCGAACGCTTGCAGGGCGATGTTCTTGCCGCTCAGGCCCTTGTCGAAATCAAAACTGAAGTCGCCTTTCAGGCGGCTGAGCTCCAGGCTCGGCGGTGCTACCTTGAGGCGGGCATCTTGGGTGGCGAAGTTCACCAGCACCTTCGGCCGCTCACCATGAGCCAAGGGGATGTCGAGCTTGACCTTGCCCTTGAGCGGCCCCTCGCCTTCCCAACCGGCAAAGATCTCGCCGGTGCCGATTGGCGCTTCCTTGAGAATCTTCAGGCCATCGCCCAGGCTGCCGTCGAAGTCGCCATCGAGGTACAGGTGGCTGTGCTGGCCGCTGTCCACATGGGGAATGTTGACGCTCACGTCGCTGACCTGGGTATCGAGCAGCAGGCCTTTGCTGGCCTTGATGCGCACGCCGCTGTCCTCGATCAGCACATCACCATCGACATGCTGCACCTGTGGCCAGCCGGGCTGGAAGTCCAGTGCAGCGTCATGCACCTTGAAGAACAGGCTGATACTGCGGGATTCGGGGCTGGCGCCGTGGTTCAGTGAACCCTGGTACTGGAAGTAGCCCTGATCGACGTTGCCTTTGACGATGGCACTGCGCAGCCACTCGTCGAGGGCCGGGCTGAGTACCTCGGGCAAGTATTTGGCGGTATAGCGGCCGTCGCCTTCGGTCAGGCCGACGCGCAAGTCCATGTAGCTTTCGCTGCCCTCTTTGAACAGCAGGCGAATCAGGAAATCACCAGCAATCTTGCCCTCCTCGCCCAACACCTTCAGGTAAGGGGCCGTCAGGGTGAAGCCGTCTTTGTCGAGGGCATAGGTCAAGCGGGCGTTGGCTTTCTGGTAATGCCAGGGTTTGGCGAAAATCGGGTACAGGTGCAGCATGAACGCGTCGGTATCCAGGCGCAGCTCCCCCTGCCCCAGGTCGCCGCTGATGCTGCCGCTGACGTTACCCGCCGCAGGGGCTCCGTGATAGGCGTCAAAACCGACCTTCTCCAGGTTGGCGGCAAATTGCAGGCGCTGGTTGCCTTCTGCCTTGGGGCGCACGTCCAGGCGTACGTTGCGCAAGGTACCGGTAACCTTCAGCGCGTCGACCACGGTCATGAGTTTTTCCGGCAGCGGCGCCAGGGCCTCGACCAACGGCGTCAGCGGGGTGAGGTCGAGACGGTCTGCCTGTACCTGCCAGGTTTCCCCGGCCGGGCCCTCACCAGGGCGCTGGCGAAGTTGCAGGTGCGACTCCCAACGGGCCTTGCCGATGCTTGCAGCCAGGGAGTCGACGACCACATCGAAGCCTTGCTCGCGGCGCTGGAACCAGGCCTGAACAGCCAGGTTATCCAGTGTGACGGCCTTGCGCTCAGCATAGGCCCCCTGCAGTTGCGGGGCATTGAGCCGGACCACCGCTTGCTCCAACTGCCCTTTACGCCAGTCGACCCAGAACTCGCCACCGGCGCGCAGCGCCTCGGCCTGCCACTGGCCCAGCACCCGGGGTGGCAGCCAGCGCGACCAGTCGCTTTGCGGCAAGCTCAGGTACACCTCGGCCTGGCCGTCCCGCCAGGCCTTGGCCGTAGCGCGGCTGCGCAGGTTCAGTGCCAGTGGCTGGCCATCGGGCAGGGTCGCACGCAGGTCCAGCGCCTGGCGCGAGGCACCGGCCTGCAGGCCGAGGCTGACATAGGTAAGGGTCAATGGATCACGCTGCCAGGGCTGCAGGGTGACCTGGCTGTCGAACACGTCGATACGCCCCAGCTGGCGCAAACGCTGCAACACTTCTGCAGGGTCGAGCGGTGCGTCATCCTTCTTCGGCAGCCCTTCGAGGGCCCAGTTGCCCTGCTCGTCTTCGCGCAGGATCAACTGCAGGCCACCCAGCTGGATATGGGCCAGGCGCACTTCGCGGGATGTCAGGCTAGCCCACAGGTCAGGCACCAGTTTGACGTCATCCAGGCGCAGCGCCGAGGCGCCCTCGCCCAGCTGCAGGTCACGCACGCGCAGCACTGGCGCCAAACCGCTCCAGCGCCCTTCGAGCGCCCCCACATGCACCGGCAGGCCCAGCGCTTGTTCGGCTTTGCTTTCGAGGTCGGCGCGGTACTCGGCTACCAGCGGCACCAACTCGCGGCCCAGGCTGACATACAGCGCCACCAACACCGCCAGCAGGGCGCAGATGCCCAGCCCCCAACGGGTCAAGGCGACCAGAACGCGGTTCAGACGTCCCATGGCCATGGCCCTCCAGGTCGTTTATCCATGATGGCTTGTAGTGCCGGTTTTGCCAGCCAGGCCAACCTATGGCGTTTGTCGATAAGCCTCAGAGCAACACCACATCGTATTGTTCCTGCGAGTACATCGACTCGACCTGGAAGCGAATGGTTCGGCCGATGAAGGCCTCCAGCTCGGCGACGTTGCCAGACTCTTCGTCGAGCAGGCGGTCGACCACCTTCTGGTTGGCCAGCACGCGGTAGCCTTCGGCCTGATAAGCACGGGCTTCACGCAGGATCTCGCGGAAGATTTCATAACAGATGGTTTCCGGGGTTTTAAGCTTGCCCCGGCCCTGGCAGGCGACGCACGGCTCGCACAGCACCTGTTCGAGGCTCTCGCGGGTGCGCTTGCGGGTCATCTGCACCAGGCCCAGTTCGGTGATGCCAATGATATTGGTCTTGGCGTGATCGCGCTCGAGCTGCTTCTCCAGGGTACGCAGCACCTGGCGCTGATGCTCCTCGTCCTCCATGTCGATGAAGTCGATGATGATGATGCCGCCGATGTTGCGCAGGCGCAGCTGCCGGGCAATCGCGGTGGCCGCTTCGAGGTTGGTCTTGAAGATGGTTTCTTCGAGGTTGCGGTGGCCGACGAAGGCGCCGGTGTTGACGTCGATGGTGGTCATCGCCTCGGCCGGGTCGACCACCAGGTACCCACCGGACTTGAGCGGCACCTTGCGCTCCAGCGCCCGCTGGATTTCGTCCTCGACGCCGTACAGGTCGAAAATCGGACGTTCGCCTGGGTAGTGCTCGAGGCGGTCGGCAATTTCCGGCATCAATTCAACGACGAACTGCGTGGTTTTCTGGAAGGTTTCCCGCGAGTCGATGCGGATTTTCTCAATCTTCGGGTTGACCAGGTCGCGCAGGGTGCGCAGGGCCAGGCCGAGGTCTTCGTAGATGACCGTGGGCGCCCCGCAGGTTTGAATCTGGCTGCCGATCTGCTCCCACAGGCGGCGCAGGTAGCGGATGTCCTGCAGGATCTCTTCGGCACGCGCGCCCTCGGCAGCGGTGCGCAGGATGAAGCCACCGGCGTTCTTGATGTCCTCGCTGTCCATGCAGTCGCTGACCACCTGCTTGAGGCGGTCACGCTCGGCTTCGTCTTCGATCTTCAGGGAGATGCCAACATGGCTGCTGCGCGGCATGTACACCAGGTAGCGCGACGGAATCGACAGCTGGGTGGTCAGGCGCGCGCCCTTGGTGCCGATCGGGTCCTTGGTCACCTGCACCACCAGGGCCTGGCCCTCGTGCACCAGTGCGGTGATGGTCTCCACAGCCGAGCCCTCGCGCTGGGAAATTTCCGAGGCATGGATGAACGCGGCACGCTCAAGGCCAATGTCGACGAACGCGGCCTGCATGCCCGGCAGCACGCGCACCACCTTGCCCTTGTAGATATTGCCGACGATGCCGCGGCGCTGGGTGCGCTCGACGTGCACTTCCTGCAACACCCCGTTTTCCACCACCGCCACACGTGACTCCATCGGGGTGATGTTGATCAGGATCTCTTCACTCATGGCAGGCTCTCGTCAAAGGTATTCGGTAATGATGGATCGCGGGTGCCGGGCTGGCTACTGCTGCTTTGCTACCTCTGGCGAAATTGCCGGCACTTGCCAGCAGGCAATACCGAATTGGGCGAGCAACTCGGCCGTTTCGCTCAGGGGCAGGCCGACCACCGCCGAATAGCTGCCTTGAAGGCCAGTCACGAATACCGCGCCCAGCCCCTGGATGGCATAGCCACCGGCTTTATCCGCCGGTTCGCCACTGGCCCAGTAGCGCCGGGCCTCATCCGGGCTGATGGGGCGAAAGCGCACGTTGCTGCTGACGCAGACGCTCAGGCAGCACTGGCCATCGCTGAGCGCCACGGCCGTGAGCACCTGGTGCTCACGACCCGCCAGGTCGGCCAACATGGCCACGGCATCTTCGCGGTTTTCCGGTTTGCCGAGAATACGACCATCGAGCACCACCACCGTGTCTGCGCCGAGCACCACCGCGGCGCCGTCGAGCGTGGCCAGGCCCGCTTCGGCCTTGGCCCGGGCCAGGCGCTCGACGTACGCCACCGCGCTTTCATCGGGCAGCGGGGTTTCATCGATAGGGGCACTGGTGACGGTGAATGGCACGCCGATCTGCGTCAGCAGTTCACGACGACGGGGTGAGCCAGAGGCCAGGTAAAGTGGTTTCATGCAGACATCTCCCTGTCAGTGGTGGCGGCGCCGTCAGTTGATATGCAAGCGCCGGCGCAGATCGCGCAGGGCGAAACTGATCCAAGGCCAGAGCAACGCACTGATGACCGCCGACCAGACCAGGGCCAGGGTCGGCAAGCGATTGCCGGTGAGTGCGCTGAGCCACAGCTGGATCAGCTGGGCGATACCGAAGATCACCAGGATCACCAGGCTCTGCTGCCACATGGGGAACATGCGCAGGCGCTGCTGCAGGGACAGCACCAGGAAGGTGATGAGGGTTAGGATCAAGGCGTTCTGCCCGAGCAGGGTGCCGTATAGCACGTCTTCGGCCAGCCCCAGCACGAACGCGGTGGTCATGCCGACCTTGTTCGGTACCGCAAGCGTCCAGAACGACACCAGCATTGCCAACCACATGGGCCGGAACACCTCAAGAAACTGCGGCATGGGCGAAACGCTGAGCAGCAGGCCGATGGCGAACGTCAGCCAGATGACCCAACCGTGATTACGGCGCGCTTTGGCCATCATTGCCTCCGGGGTTGCGCGGGTGCCGCAGGCGCTGCGGCAGGGCTGGCGGGCGCTGCCGCCGGAGCAACAGCGGGCGGAGCCGGCGCTGCGGGTGTTGCGGGCGCGGCAGGTGCGGCGGGCTCGCCGTTGGCAGCAGGCTGCGCAGGGTTGGCGGCACCCTTGCGGTCAGCCTCTTCCTGGGCAAGCGCCGCGTCGGTGGCGCGCTGTTCGGGCGAGCGCCGATCGCTGAACACCAGCAGCATGTAGCGGCTGCGGTTGAGCGCGGCAGTCGGAATGGCGCGCACGATGGCGAATGGCTGGCCGGAGTCGTGGATAACCTCGTTGACGGTGGCCACCGGGTAGCCGGCCGGGAAGCGCTGGCCCATGCCGGAGCTCACCAGCAAGTCGCCTTCCTTGATGTCGGCCGTGTCGGCCACGTGGCGCAGTTCCAGGCGTTCCGGGTTACCGGTACCGCTGGCGATCGCGCGCAGGCCGTTGCGGTTGACCTGCACCGGGATGCTGTGGGTGGTATCGGTCAGCAGCAGCACACGCGAGGTATAGGGCATCAGCTCGACCACCTGGCCCATCAGGCCGCGGGCATCGAGCACCGGCTGGCCCAGGAACACGCCGTCGCGCTCACCCTTGTTGATCAGGATGCGATGGGTGAACGGGTTGGGGTCAACGCCGATCAGTTCGGCCACCTCGACCTTTTCGTTGACCAGCGCCGAGGAGTTGAGCAACTCGCGCAGGCGCACGTTCTGTTCGGTCAGGGCCGCCAGCTTTTGCAGGCGCCCCTGCAACAGCAGGGCCTCGGTCTTGAGTTTCTCGTTTTCCGCGATCAGCTCGGTACGGCTGCCGAACTGGCCGGCCACACCTTGCCACATGCGTTGCGGCAGGTCAGTGATCCAGTACGACTCCATCAGCACCAGGCCCATCTGGCTGCGCACGGGCTTGAGCACGTCAAAACGTGCGTCGACCACCATCAGCGCGACCGACAGCACCACCAATACCAGCAGGCGAACGCCCAGCGAAGGGCCCTTGGAGAAAAGCGGTTTAATGGGCCGTTCCTCGTGGACGACTCAGGAGGTCATTGGACATGGGACAACGCACCAGCCTGGTTGCGGGTTGACGGAAACGACGCCCCAACGGACGCCAGCCCAGCGCATACAGGTAGCACTGCGCGTGCTACCTGTAAACCGGGCGCTCAGATGCAGCGGTTATCACTCGCTGGAGAGCAGGTCCATCGCGTGCTTGTCCATCATCTCCAGGGCGCGACCGCCGCCACGGGCGACACAGGTCAGCGGGTCTTCGGCGACGATTACCGGCAGGCCGGTTTCCTGGGCCAGCAGCTTGTCGAGGTCACGCAGCAGCGCGCCACCACCGGTCAGCACCAGGCCACGCTCGGCGATGTCGGAAGCCAGCTCCGGCGGCGATTGCTCCAGAGCGCTCTTGACCGCCTGGACGATGGTCGCCAAGGACTCCTGCAGGGCTTCCAGGACCTCGCTGGAGTTCAGGGTGAAGGCACGTGGCACGCCTTCGGCCAGGTTGCGGCCGCGCACGTCGACTTCGCGCACTTCGCCGCCCGGGTAGGCAGTGCCGATTTCCTGCTTGATGCGCTCGGCGGTGGATTCGCCGATCAGGCTGCCGTAGTTACGGCGCACATAGGTGACGATGGCTTCGTCGAAACGGTCGCCGCCAACACGCACGGATTCGGCATAGACCACGCCGTTCAGCGAGATCAGGGCGATTTCAGTGGTACCACCACCGATATCGACGACCATCGAGCCACGCGCTTCTTCGACCGGCAGGCCTGCACCGATGGCAGCGGCCATGGGTTCTTCGATGAGGAACACTTCACGGGCACCGGCACCCAGGGCCGACTCGCGAATGGCGCGGCGCTCTACCTGGGTCGACTTGCACGGCACGCAGATCAGCACGCGAGGGCTGGGCTGCAGGAAGCTGTTTTCGTGAACCTTGTTGATGAAATACTGCAACATTTTTTCACAAACGCTGAAGTCGGCGATGACGCCGTCTTTCATCGGACGAATGGCAGCAATGTTGCCAGGCGTACGGCCCAGCATGCGCTTGGCTTCGGTACCGACGGCAACGACGCTTTTCTGGTTGCCGTGGGTACGGATGGCAACAACCGAGGGCTCATTCAGGACGATACCGCGCTCACGCACGTAAATTAGGGTGTTGGCAGTACCCAGGTCGATGGAAAGATCGCTGGAAAACATGCCACGCAGTTTCTTGAACATGGGAAAGTGACCCTGGGGAAAGCGTGGGTAAAAAAGTGCGGCAAACTCTAACAACGGCGGGGATTTTGGGCAAGGAGCCAATATGTTAAATTGGTCGTTTTTCCGAGCATGCCAGCAGATGATCGCGGCCGTATGACCGCCAAAATGCCGACATGTTCCTCATCACGGACCCTATTCCGTTCTTTGTATCCTCTGGAGATCCCCATGGCGCTTGAACGCTGCGACGTGGAAAAGATCGCCCATCTGGCCCGCCTGGGCCTGAATGAAGGCGAACTGCCACGCATTACCGATGCACTGAACAGCATTCTCGGGCTGGTCGACCAAATGCAAGCGGTCGACACCACTGGCATCGAGCCCCTGGCCCACCCCCTGGAGGCCAGCCAGCGCCTGCGTCCCGACCAGGTCACCGAACGCAACCAGCGCGATGCCTACCAGGCCATCGCACCCTCGACCGAAAGCGGTCTGTACCTGGTTCCCAAAGTCATCGAGTAAGGGATAGAGCCTGCCATGCATCAATTGACCCTGGCCGAGATCGCCCGCGGACTCGCCGACAAGTCGTTTTCCTCCGAAGAGCTGACCGGCGCCTTGCTGGCGCGCATTCAGCAACTCGACCCGCAACTCAACAGCTTCATCAGCGTCACCGAGGAGCTGGCCCTGGGCCAGGCCCGTGCCGCCGACGCCCGTCGCGCCGCAGGCGAGACCGGCGCACTGCTGGGCGCGCCCATTGCCCACAAGGACCTGTTCTGCACCAACGGCGTACGTACCAGCTGCGGCTCGAAGATGCTCGACAACTTCAAGGCGCCGTATGACGCAACCGTGGTCGCCAAGCTGGCCGAAGCCGGCATGGTCACCCTGGGCAAGACCAACATGGACGAATTCGCCATGGGTTCGGCCAACGAATCCAGCCACTATGGCGCGGTGAAGAACCCGTGGAACCTTGAGCACGTGCCCGGCGGCTCGTCCGGTGGCTCGGCTGCGGCAGTCGCCGCGCGCCTGCTGCCAGCCACCACCGGCACCGACACCGGCGGTTCGATCCGACAGCCGGCAGCGCTGACCAACCTCACCGGCCTGAAACCGACGTACGGTCGAGTTTCGCGCTGGGGCATGATTGCCTACGCCTCCAGCCTCGACCAGGGGGGCCCGCTGGCACGCACGGCCGAAGACTGCGCGCTGCTGCTGCAAGGCATGGCCGGTTTCGACGCCAAGGACTCCACCAGCATCGATGAGCCGGTGCCGGACTACAGCGCCAACCTCAACGCCTCGCTGCAAGGCTTGCGCATCGGCCTGCCGAAGGAGTACTTCGGTGCCGGCCTCGACCCGCGCATCGCCGAACTCGTGCAGGCCAGCGTCAAGGAGCTGGAAAAGCTCGGCGCGGTGGTCAAGGAAATCAGCCTGCCGAACATGCAACACGCCATCCCGGCGTATTACGTGATCGCGCCTGCCGAAGCCTCCTCCAACCTGTCGCGTTTCGACGGCGTGCGCTTCGGCTACCGCTGCGAAGAGCCGAAAGACCTGACCGACCTGTACAAACGCTCCCGTGGCGAAGGCTTCGGCGCCGAAGTGCAGCGCCGCATCATGGTCGGCACCTACGCCCTGTCGGCCGGCTACTACGATGCTTACTACGTCAAGGCGCAGCAGATCCGCCGCCTGATCAAGAACGACTTCATGGCCGCCTTCGAAGGCGTCGACCTGATCCTCGGCCCGACCACGCCAAACCCGGCCTGGAAGCTTGGCGCCAAGAGCAGCGACCCGGTCGCCGCGTACCTGGAAGACGTCTACACCATCACCGCCAACCTGGCGGGCCTGCCGGGCCTGTCGATGCCAGCCGGCTTCGTCGATGGCCTGCCGGTCGGCGTGCAGCTGCTGGCTCCGTACTTCCAGGAAGGCCGCCTGCTCAACGTCGCGCACCGTTACCAGCAAGTCACCGACTGGCACACCCGCGCCCCCAACGGCTTCTGAGGAATTCACACATGCAATGGGAAGTTGTGATCGGGCTGGAGATTCATACCCAGCTGGCCACCCAGTCGAAGATCTTCTCCGGCAGCGCCACCACCTTCGGCTCCGAGCCGAACACCCAGGCCAGCCTGGTTGACCTCGGCATGCCCGGCGTACTGCCGGTGCTGAACCAGGAAGCCGTGCGCATGGCCTGCATGTTCGGCCTGGCGATCGACGCCGAAATCGGCAAGCGCAACGTGTTCGCGCGCAAGAACTACTTCTACCCCGACCTGCCCAAGGGCTACCAGATCAGCCAGATGGACCTGCCGATCGTCGGCAAGGGCCACCTGGACATCGCCCTTGAAGACGGCACCATCAAGCGCATCGGCGTTACCCGCGCGCACCTGGAAGAAGACGCCGGCAAGAGCCTGCACGAAGACTTCAGCGGCTCTACCGGCATCGACCTGAACCGTGCCGGCACCCCGCTGCTGGAAATCGTCTCCGAGCCGGACATGCGCAGCGCCAAGGAAGCCGTGGCCTACGTCAAGGCGATCCACGCACTGGTGCGCTACCTGGGCATCTGCGACGGCAACATGGCTGAAGGCTCGCTGCGCTGCGACTGCAACGTCTCGATCCGGCCGAAGGGCCAGGCCGAATTCGGCACCCGCTGCGAGATCAAGAACGTCAACTCGTTCCGCTTCATCGAGCGCGCCATCAACAGCGAGATCCAGCGCCAGATCGACCTGATCGAAGACGGTGGCAAGGTCATCCAGGAAACCCGCCTGTACGACCCGAACAAGGACGAGACCCGTTCCATGCGCAGCAAGGAGGAAGCCAACGATTACCGTTACTTCCCCGACCCGGACCTGCTGCCGGTGGTCATCGAGGACAGCTTCCTCGAAACCATCCGCGCCGGCCTGCCGGAGCTGCCGCCGCAAAAGGTCGAGCGCTTCCAGAGCCAGTACGGCCTGTCGGCCTACGACGCCAACGTGCTGGCGTCCAGCCGCGAACAGGCGGACTACTTCGAGCAGGTGGTGAAGATTGGCGGCGACGCCAAGCTGGCCGCCAACTGGGTCATGGTCGAGCTGGGCAGCCTGCTGAACAAGCTGGGCATCGAGATCGACCAGGCGCCGGTCAGCGCCGAGCAGCTGGGTGGCATGTTGCTGCGTATTCGCGACAACACCATCAGCGGCAAGATCGCCAAGACCGTGTTCGAGGCCATGGCTGCCGGTGAAGGCGATGCCGACAGCATCATCGAGAGCAAAGGCTTGAAGCAGGTGACCGACACCGGCGCGATCGACAAGATGCTCGACGAGATGCTCGCCGCCAACGCCGACCAGGTCGAACAGTACCGCGCCGCCGACGAGGCCAAGCGCGGCAAGATGTTCGGCTTCTTCGTCGGCCAGGCGATGAAGGCATCGAAGGGCAAGGCCAACCCTGGGCAAGTGAACCAATTGCTCAAGGCCAAGCTCGAAGGGTGAGCTGAAAAAAGCGGCGAGGGCCTCGCCCTCGATCGCGGGTGAATCGGCTCCTACAAACGCTACGCGGTACCTGTAGGAGCCGATTCATCCGCGATGGGCCGCACAGCGGCCCCAATGGCAGCACCGGAGCTCCCGACTTGCTAAAACGATCCCTCAGCACCCTCGCCTTGTTCTCCCTGCTGGCCGGCTGTGCCAGCCACGACATCGACCCCCGCGGCTACAACCAGACCGGTACTGCCTCCTATTACGGCTCGCGCCACCACGGTAAACGCACCGCCAGCGGCGAACCTTTCAACCAGCATGGCCTCAGCGCCGCCCACCGCAGCCTGCCGTTCGGCAGCAAGGTGCTGGTCACCAACCTCGCCAACCAGCGCAGTGTGGTGGTCCGCATCAACGACCGCGGCCCGCACACGCGCGGCCGGTTGATCGACCTGTCACGCGCAGCAGCAGAAAAAATCGGCATGCTCCGTAGCGGAACGGCGCGCGTCCGGGTACAAGGTTTGAGCGACTGACTCAACTGGAGCCCCGACCATTTTCGACTTGGCCACCCTCCCCACCTTCAGCCTCCTGCAACTGAGCGTAGCTCTGCTGCTGCTGGTGGCCGGCGCCGAACTGATGGTGCGCGCCGCCCTGCGCCTGGCCCAGCGCCTGCACGTGCGGCCGCTGATCATCGGCCTGAGCCTGGTGGCATTCGGAAGCACCGCGCCGCAGCTCACCGTGAGCCTGCAGGCCGCCTATCAGGGTGCGCCCGACGTCGCCGTGGGCAGCGTGATCGGCAGCAACATTTTCAATGTGCTGGTGATCCTTGGCCTGGCTGCGCTGATCATCCCACTGCGGGTATCACGCCAATTGGTGCGCCTGGACATTCCGCTGATGATCCTCGCCAGTGGGCTGGTCTATGCACTGGCAGCCAACGGCCACCTTGGCCGGGTAGAAGGCTTGGTGTTGCTGCTCGCCCTGGCAGGCTACCTGGCCATGCTCTGGCACCAGTCCCGCCACTATGCCCGCACCTACCCTGCACCACAGGCACTCGCCAGCAGCACCGGGCGCTTCTGGACCAGCACCCTGCTGCAGATCGCCTTCGGCCTTGGCCTGTTGAGCCTGGCCGGCCATCTGCTGCTGGAAGCGGCGGTCGAAGTGGCGACTGACCTGGGCCTGTCCGAACGCATCATCGGCCTGACCGTGGTCGCCGTCTGCACCTCCCTGCCGGAGTTGGCCGCAGCGTTGATCGCCGCCTTGCGGGGCGAGCGCGAGATCGCCGTGGGCACGGTGATCGGCAGCAACCTGTTCAACCTGCTGGCGGTGCTTGGCCTGACCGCGCTGACAACCCCTGAGCCACTGACCATATCCCCCAACGCGCTGGGCTTCGACCTGCCGGTGATGCTTGGCGTCGCGGCGTTGAGCCTGCCTGTTTTCTATTCCGGCTACCGGATCACCCGCGCCGAAGGGTTGGTATTCCTCTGCCTGTACCTGGCCTACGGCCTGCACGTGGCGGCCTTTACCATGGGCATGCCGCTGGCTGGCCGCCTGGAGAGGTTGATGCTGTTCTACGTTCTGCCGGTGCTCGGCGTGGTGCTGTTGTACACCACCGTTCGCGCCTGGCGCCGCCAACACTAAGGAAAACAACATGGCTGAAAACAAGACCGGCGAGCAGATTCGCCGTCAGGTGATGGGTGATGCGTTCGTCGATCGCGCCCTGGGCAATGCCACCGATTTCACTCAACCGCTTCAGGACTTCGTCAATGAACACGCCTGGGGCAGTGTTTGGGCGCGTGACGGGTTACCGCTGAAGACCCGCAGCCTGATCACCCTGGCCGCGCTGACAGCACTCAAATGCCCGCAGGAGCTCAAGGGGCATGTGCGCGGGGCGCTGAACAACGGCTGTACGGTGGAAGAGATTCGCGAGGCGTTGCTGCATTGCGCGGTGTATGCCGGGGTGCCGGCTGCGATCGATGCCTTCCGGGCGGCGCAGGAAGTCATCGACAGCTATCAAGGCTGATTCTGCTTTTTCAGCCAGTCCTCTTCGCGGGCAAGCCCGCGTAGAGGACTGCCCTACCTATTTGCCCTGGCGAGCCTTCTTCAGCTTGAAGGCCACCCAAAGCACGGCAATCCAACCCGGGATCAACATCACCGAAATGCGAATCGGCGGGGTCAGGTACATCACCACCAGAATCAGCACGATGAACGCCAGGCACAGGTAGTTGGTAATTGGGTGCCCCCAGCTCTGGTAGAACGGCTGGATGCCCGCCGCCAGCTTGGCCTTGCGGAACTTCAGGTGGGTGATGCTGATGCTGGCCCAGTTGATCACCAGCGCGGACACCGCCAGCGCCATCAGCAGGCCGAAGGCCTCACCAGGCATCAGGTAGTTGATCAGCACGCACATGCCGGTGGCGAACGCCGACACCCCCAGCGCTGTCAGCGGCACGCCGCTGCGGCTGACCTTGAGCAACTGGCGCGGCGCATCGCCCTGGCTGGCCAGGCCGAAGAGCATACGGCTGTTGGCATACACGCAGCTGTTATAGACCGACAGCGCGGCGGTCAGCACGACAATGTTGAGGATGGTAGCGACCAGGTCGCTGTCCAGTTCGTGGAAGATCATCACGAACGGGCTGCCCCCTTGCACCACCTTCTGCCACGGGTACAGCGACAGCAGCACGGCCAGTGCACCGATATAGAAGATCAGGATGCGGTATACGACCTGGTTGGTCGCCTTGGGGATGCTCTGGCGCGGGTTGTCCGCTTCGGCGGCAGTGATACCGACCAGTTCCAGGCCACCAAAGGAGAACATGATCACCGCCAGCGCCATCACCAGCCCGGTGACGCCATTGGGGAAGAACCCGCCGTACTGCCACAGGTTGGCCACGCTGGCATCCGGGCCGCCGTGGCCGCTGCTCAGCAGCCAGGCACCGAAGCCGATCATGCTGACAATGGCCACCACCTTGATCAGGGCGAACCAGAACTCCATCTCACCGTAGACCTTCACCTGTGTCAGGTTGATGAGGTTGATCACCACGAAGAAGATCGCCGCCGTTGCCCAGGTGGGAAACTCCGGCCACCAGTACTGCACATAGATGCCCACGGCGGTCAGCTCGGCCATGCCCACCAGCACATACACCACCCAGTAGTTCCACCCCGAGACAAAGCCTGCGAACTCGCTCCAGTATTGGTGCGCGAAGTGGCTGAAACTGCCGGCAACCGGTTCTTCGACCACCATTTCGCCGAGCTGGCGCATGATGAAGAAGGCCATCAGGCCAGCAATGGCATAGCCCAGCAAAACGGACGGGCCTGCCAGCTGGATGGTCTGGGCAATGCCCAGGAACAACCCGGTACCGATGGCACCGCCCAGCGCGATCAGCTGGATATGGCGATTCTTCAGCCCGCGCTGCAACCGCTCGGGCGTGCTCTGGTCTTGCATGAAGTGTCCTTTAGGTCAGTGAGGCAGGATTTTTGTGTTGTTTGCAGCCAAGGATCTAGATCCATCCGCCCCACTGCAAGATGAAAATACCAATATTGGTGGTAATCGCCGCCATTAGCGTAGTAATCACGATGATCGAGGCCGCCAGTTCATGGTTGCCGTTGGCCGCACGGGCCATGACGTAACTGGCTGCCGCCGTCGGGCTGCCGATGTACAGAAACAGGATGCCAAGCTCCGCCCCGCGAAAACCGCAAAGCCAGGCCCCGAAGGTGCCGATCACTGGCAACCAGACCATTTTCACCAGGCTGGCATCGATGGCCAGCTTGCCGCTGTCACGCAGCGCCGCCAGTGACAGGGTGCCGCCAATGCAGATCAGCGCCAGCGGCAGGGTCATCTGCGCCAGGTAGTCGCCCGAGGTGAGCAGCCAGTTGGGCAGCGGCACCTGGCCGTAGGCCATGGGCGTAGCCACCAGCACGCTGATGATCAGCGGGTTGCTGAAAATGCTCTTGCAGATGCTCCAGGGGTCGGACTTGAGGTTCGGGCTGTACACCGCCAGCACCACCGCCGACAGCGAGTTGTACATGAGGATCACCAGGCCGGCGAGCACCGCGCCGAGCGAAATGCCGTAGTCGCCGTACAGGCTAGCCGCCAGGGCCAGGCCGATGACGCCGTTGTTGCCACGGAACGCACCCTGGGTGTAGATGCCACGGTCGGCCAGCGGGCTGCGCCAGATCGCCAGGCCCCAGGCAACGGCGAAACCGACCAGGGTGGCGGCGACGAAATACAGGATGACACCCGGTTTGACCGCCGACGCAAGGTCTGCGTGGTAGATGCCGAGGAACAGCAGCGCGGGCATGCAGACGTTGAACACCAACTGCGAGGCGACCCGGTTGAAGTTGTCGTCGATCAGGTGGATGCGTTTGAGGAAGATGCCCATGAACAGCATGGCGAAGACCGGTGCCGTGATGTTCAGCGTCTGGATAAGAAGGGCGAGCATGCGCAAGCGATCCTGAAGGGGGTTGCCGTTAGGGCGCTAATGATACGTCAACAGGCCAGGAGTTACGGGGATCAGCTGCAATATAATGAAATTTCTGGCAGTACCGGCCCTATCGCCAGCTTGCCGGCGATAGGGCCGGTACTGCCAGGATAGGTTCAGCGCCGGACGGGCCGCTTCTGCAGCTTGCGCTGCAAGGTCCGCCGGTGCATGCCCAGCGCCCGCGCGGTGGCGGAGATATTGCCTTCGTGCTCGCCCAGCACGCGCTGGATGTGCTCCCACTGCAGGCGGTCCACCGACATCGGGTTTTCCGGTACCAGCGTGTCCAGGTCGGTGTGCTCCGAGAGCAGCGCCGCCAGCACATCATCGGCATCGGCCGGTTTGCACAGGTAGTTGCAGGCCCCGCGCTTGACCGCCTCGACCGCAGTGGCGATGCTCGAGTAACCGGTGAGGATCACCACGCGCATTTCCGGGTCCAGCTCCAGCAGCTTGGGCAGCAGCACCAGGCCCGAGTCGCCTTCCATTTTCAGGTCCAGCGTGGCGTAGTCCGGCAGGTCGTTCTGGGCCAGGACCAAGCCCTCTTCGGCGGAGCTCGCAGTGCTTACGCGAAAGCCCCGACGGCTCATGGCACGGGCCATGACCCGGGTGAAGGTGGCATCGTCGTCCACCAGCAGCAGGTGCGGCAGCTCTTCGCTTTCGACCTGGTTTTCTTCGCTCATCATTGATCTCCTCGCGTGCCATGGGGCAGGCGCAGTTCGGTGAGGGTGCCACCCTGCTCATGACTATAGAGTTTCACCGAGCCGCCCGCACGGGTCACGCTGGCTTTGCTCAGGAACAGGCCCAGGCCGAAGCCTTTGCCCTTGGTGGTAATGAAGGGTTTGCCGATGGCTTCGGCAATGGCCGGCGGTACGCCAGGGCCATGGTCACGGATGCTGATGACAATGTCCTGGGCATCCCAGTCCAGCTGCACTTGCAGGTCATCAGGGCAGGCATCGGCGGCATTGTTCAACAGGTTCAACAGCGCCTGGGTCAGGTCCGGCGGCGGGGTCAGGCGAGGTACCTGGCCGTCGCGCAGGCGCTGGAAGCGGTAGCTGGCTTCCGGGCGCATCAAGTGCCAACGGTTGAGGGCCTCGTCGAGCCACTCGGTCACGTCCTGCTCGACCACCGCCAGGCGGCGATTGGCTTCGGCGGCGCGCACCAGTTGCTGCAGGGTCTCCTTGCACAGTTTGACCTGGTCCTGAAGGATCTGCAGGTCTTCCTGCAACAGCGGGTCCTTGTGGTCCTGGCGCATTTCATTGAGCAGCACACTCATGGTCGCCAGCGGCGTACCCAGTTCGTGGGCTGCACCTGCGGCCTGGGTGGCCACGGCCAGCAGTTGCTCATCGCGCAGGCTCTCTTCACGGCGCTCCGAGCGCAACTGCTCCTGGCGGCGCAACTCTTCGGCCATGCGTGCGGCAAAGAAGGTGATCACCGCAGCAGCCAGCGCGATGCTCAGCCACATGCCGTAGACCTGCATCTTGTCCCGCGCCATCGGCAGCCCTTCGAGCGGGTAGAACTGTACCAGCAGCAGGCTGTAGGCGGTCAGGGCGATACCCGAGAGGATCAGCGAGTAGAGCCAGGGCAAGGTCACTGCGGCGATCGCCAGCGGCACCAGGTAATAAGAGACGAACGGGTTGGTCGAACCGCCCGAGTAATAAAGCAGGGCACTGTGGATCAGCAGGTCGCAGGCCAGCTGCAACGCATATTCAAGCTCGGTGACCGGCAACGACAGGCGCAGGCGCAGGGCGGTGAAGGCACACAGCAGGGACGAAAGGGCCAGGGTCGCAGCCAGCGAGAACCACGGCAGTGGCAACAGTTCGGTCCAGTAGGCGACGCCCACGGAGCCAGCCTGGGCGGCCAGGACCAGAACGCGAATGACAGTCAGGCGCCAGAGGTTCTGGCGTGTAGCGGACAGCGGTTGTGCGGCGGCGAGCATGCGCTCTCCTGATGAGTGCTCCAGGAAAATCGGCTGGAGTATACCGAAGCCGGGCGGCCAGCTGCAGCGATGCGGCAAAGCGCCACACGTTGTCACAGGTTCATGATGGCACTTTTGAACCCACTACACTGTTCCCGGTCTGATGGGCCATGCGTGGAATGGATGGCCAGAACCCACGCCTTTTTATTGCCAAGGAGTTTCCCATGCCTATCCCTCGTCGCGGCGCTGCCCTGATCATCTCCTGCGGCCTGCTCGCCAGCCTGCCGGCGCTGGCGGCTGATGAGCCGCGCTACAACCAGGTGTCGTTGCGCGCCGAAGTCAGCAAGGAAGTGCCACGCGACCTGATGGTCGTGACCCTGTACAGCGAAGCGCAGAACACCGACCCGGGCAAGCTCGCCAAGGAAATCACCGACACCATGAACAAGGCCGTGCAGCAGGCGCGCCAGGTCAAGGACGTGAAAATCAGCCAGGGCAGCCGCAACAGCTACCCGATTTACGACAGCAAGGGCCAGAAGATTACCGGCTGGCGCGAACGTGCCGAACTGCGCCTGGAAAGCGCCGACTTCCCGGCCCTGTCACAGCTCAGCGCCGACCTGCTGCAAGCGCTGAAGATGGGCGGCATGGACTTCTCCATCGCCCCGGCCACGCGCAAAACCAGCGAGGACGAACTGCTCAAGGAGGCGGTCAACGCTTTCAAGGCCCGTGCACAACTGGCCACCGAAGCGCTGGGCGGCAAGGGCTATAAAGTGGTCAGCCTGAACCTCAACAGCAGCGGTTACCCGCGCCCCTACCTGCGCAGCGCGCCGATGATGATGAAAGCCATGGGGGCTGATGAAGCCGCACCGGCGCCGGATATCGAAGCAGGTACCAGTGAAGTCAGCATGAACGCCGATGGGCTGATCGAAGTGCAGATGCCCTGAACGAACAGGGGGCGCCAAGCGCCCCTTTTTAACGCAGTTTCAGACCTTTCCTACACATCGCAACGGTGCATCCTACATAAACCCAGCCTCGAAATATTCTGCAAAAAGCCATCATTTCGCCTGCGCAAACGTTCAACTTCATCGAAAGTTACACCGATGCGACATCCATGTACGCCCGTACTACTTTTCTGACGCCAACTATCCTTCTGAGTGTTGCATTGGGTACACCCCCTGCATAAGTATCCGCAGGTCGGCTCACGAGGCCACCTCAAATCAAAAATGACAACAATGAGGCCACCATGCTCAAACACGCAGTCATTCCGTTTCTGCTCGGCGCAGGTTTGCTAAGCGGCGCCCCGATTGCCCACGCGGCGTCCAACCTGGTGTTCTGCTCCGAAGGCAGCCCGGCCGGTTTCGACCCCGGGCAATACACCACCGGAACCGACTTCGACGCCTCGGCCGAGACCGTGTTCAACCGCCTGACCCAGTTCGAACGGGGCGGCACCGCCGTCATCCCGGGCCTGGCCACCCAGTGGGACGTGTCCGACGACGGCAAGGCCTACACCTTCCACCTGCGTGAAGGCGTGAAATTCCACACCACCGACTACTTCAAGCCCACGCGTGCATTCAACGCCGACGACGTGCTGTTCACCTTCAACCGCATGCTCGACAAGAACCACCCGTTCCGGAAGGCCTACCCCACCGAATTCCCCTACTTCACCGACATGGGCATGGACAAGAACATCGCCAAGGTGGAGAAGGTCGACGAACACACCGTCAAGTTCACCCTCAACGAAGTGGACGCCGCGTTCATCCAGAACCTGGCGATGAGCTTCGCCTCCATCCAATCGGCCGAGTACGCCGACCAGTTGCTCAAGGACGGCAAGGCTGCCGATATCAACCAGAAGCCGATCGGTACCGGCCCGTTCGTGTTCAGCAAGTACCAGAAGGACGCTCAGATCCGTTTCAAGGGCAACAAGGACTACTGGAAGCCCGAGGACGTGAAGATCGACAACCTGATCTTCGCCATCACCACCGATGCCTCGGTGCGCATGCAAAAGCTGAAGAAGAACGAGTGCCAGGTCACCCTGTTCCCGCGCCCCGCCGACATCGAGCCGCTCAAGGCCGACAAGAACCTGCAGATGCCGAATCAGGCCGGCTTCAATCTCGGCTACATCGCCTACAACGTGATGGACAAGATCAAGGGCAGCAACGCGCCCAACCCCATGGCCAAGCTCGAAGTGCGCCAGGCGCTGGACATGGCGGTGGACAAGAAAAGGATCATCGAGTCGGTCTACCAGGGGGCCGGTCAGTTGGCGGTCAACGGCATGCCGCCGACCCAGTGGTCCTATGACGACAGCATCAAGGATGCAGCCTACGACCCGGAAAAGGCCAAGCAACTGCTCAAGCAAGCCGGCATCAAGGAAGGCACCGAGATCACCCTGTGGGCCATGCCGGTGCAACGCCCGTACAACCCCAATGCCAAGCTGATGGCCGAGATGCTGCAATCCGACTGGGCCAAGATCGGCATCAAGGCGAAGATCGTCAGTTACGAGTGGGGCGAATACATCAAGCGCTCCAAAGGCGGCGAACAAGGCGCCATGCTGATCGGCTGGAGTGGCGACAACGGTGACCCGGACAACTGGCTGGGTACCCTGTACGGCTGCGACGCCATCGATGGCAACAACTTCTCCAAGTGGTGCTACAAGCCCTACGACGACCTGATCAAGCAGGCCAAGGCCACCTCTGACCAGGCCAAGCGCACCGAGCTTTATCAGAAGGCGCAGCACATCCTCAAGGAACAGGTGCCGATCACCCCGATCGCCCACTCCACCGTCTACCAGCCGATGAACGCCAAGGTGAAGGACTTCAAGATCAGCCCGTTTGCACTGAACGCCTTCTACGGCGTCAGCGTGGAAAAATAACACCGGGCCACCCTTCCCCATTCCCGTAAATGAAACCCACCCCGACGCTACCGCGCCGGGGTTGGGGCCCCTGTTGCCGCCATTCGTACCCCGACGCGGCAAAACAGACGGAAAAAGGATTTGCCATGCGCCATATCAACCTGTTTTCGACCCTGCTCGCCCTGGGCCTGCTGGCCCCAGCCTGCGCCGCCCAGGCCAATAACCTGGTGTTCTGCTCCGAGGGCAGCCCGGCCGGCTTCGACACCGCCCAATTCACCAGCGCCACCGACAATGATGCGGCGGAGCCTATCTACAACCGCCTGGTGGAATTCGAACGCGGCGGCACGGCCGTGCAACCTGCGCTGGCGAGCACATGGGAGGTGTCCGAAGATGGCCTGCGTTACACCTTCCACTTGCGCGAAGGGGTGAAGTTCCACGCCAACAAGGCCTTCACGCCCAGCCGCGACTTCAACGCCGACGACGTGCTGTTCACCTTCAACCGCATGCTCGACAAGGGTCACCCGTTCCGCCAGGCGTACCCCACCGAGTTCCCCTACTTCGTCAGCATGGGCCTGGACAAGAACATCGCCCGGGTCGAAAAAGCCGGGCCGTTGACCGTGGTGTTCACCCTGAACAAGGTCGACGCCGCATTTATTCAGAACATCGCCATGAGTTTCGCCTCGATCCTGTCCGCCGAGTACGCCGAGCAACTGATGGCCAGCGGCCGCCCCAGCGACATCAACCAGCAACCCATCGGCACTGGCCCGTTCGTGTTCCAGCGTTACCAGAAGGATTCGCAGATCCGCTTCAAGGGCAACAAGGACTATTGGGCGCCCGATGAGGTGAAGATCGACAACCTGGTGTTCTCGATCAACACCGACCCTTCGGTGCGCATCCAGAAGCTGCGCCGCAACGAATGCCAGGTCACCCTGCACCCGCGCCCGGCCGACCTGCCGGCGCTCAAGGCCGACGGCAAGCTGCAGGTGCTGCAGCAACCCGGCTTCAACCTCGGCTACATCGCCTACAACACCCAGCACCCGCCGTTCGACCGCCTGGAAGTGCGCCAGGCCATGGACATGGCGGTGAACAAGCAGGCGATTCTGCAAGCGGTGTATCAGGACTCCGGCCAACTGGCGGTCAACGCCATGCCGCCGACGCAGTGGTCCTATGACAACAGCCTCAAGGACGCACCGTTCGACCCGGAAAAGGCCAAGCAGCTGCTCGAACAGGCCGGGGTCAAGCCCGGCACCGAAGTCACCCTGTGGGCCATGCCCGTGCAGCGTCCGTACAACCCAAATGCCAAGCTCATGGCCGAGATGCTCCAGGCCGACTGGCACAAGCTCGGCTTCAAGGTGCGCATCGTCAGTTACGAATGGGGCGAGTACCTCAAGCGCATGAAGAGCGGCGAGCACGACATCGCCCTGATTGGCTGGACCGGTGACAACGGTGACCCGGACAACTGGCTCGGCACCCTCTACAACTGCGACGCCATCGGCAGCAACAACTACTCGCTGTGGTGCGACCCGCAGTACGACAGCCTGGTCAAGCGGGCCAAGCAGGTCACCAACCAAGAGCAACGCACCGCGCTGTACCAGCAAGCCCAGCAGCGCCTCAAACAGCAGGTGCCGATCACCCCGGTGGCGCATTCCACGGTGAACCAGCCGCTCAGCGTCAAGGTGGCCGATTTCAAGGTAAGCCCCTTTGGCCGCAATGACTTTTCCGGTGTGAGTGTTGATTAGGCCAACACTGCCCCCTCCCCTGATTAGCCCGGCAACCCCAGGCAACCCTGGCAACACCGCTAAACCCCGGCCCACAAGGCCAGGCAATAACTAAAAGAACAGAAAGGGAGCTTTAACCTTGAGACCATTCACGCTCACCGCATTGGCGTTATCCATCAGCGCATGCTGCGCCATGGCCCAGGCCGACACCCAAAGCCAGGACTACGTCCCGTTCAGCCTGAAATCCAGCAGCGAACAGGGCGACGCCAAAGGCTTCATCGACGGCCAAAGCCTGTCCGGCAGCACCCGCAACTGGTACGCCCGCGAACGCGCCACCCGCGCCCCGTTGTGGGAGTACACCAAAGGCGACGGCAGCCGCCACGACACACACAGCCGCGACAACTGGCTGCAAGGCACCATCCTCAATTACAGCTCAGGTTTCACCCAAGGCACCGTGGGCTTTGCCGTCGAGGCCGCCGGCTACAACGCCATCGCCCTGGAGCAAGGCCGCGCCGCCGTCGCCGGCCCCAACAACCGCACCCTCACCCACAGCGATGGCGACCCCATCGGCCAGTGGAGCAAGATGGGCCTGGCCAACGTCAAGGCGCGGGTGTCCAACACCACGCTGACCGTCGGCCGCCAATCGGTGGACACGCCGATGATCGCCTACATCGGCAACCGCGCCTTGCCTTCGAGCTTCCAGGGCGCTTTCCTGCACAGCGCCGAGTTCGACAACCTGTCGTTCGACCTGGGCACCTTCGACCGCGTCTCGCCGCGTACCGAACAGAGCCTGAGCAAGTTCCGCACCGAATACGGCGCCGCCGGCGTGGAGACCGACCGTGCGAGCACCGCCGGGGTCAACTACCAGCCGTTCAAAAGCCTGACCACCAGCCTGTATGCCACCAAGGTCGACGACTTCTGGAACCAGTACTACTTCGGCGCCAACCACGTGCTCGGCGACAGCGCGCTGCTGAGCCTGACCACCGGCCTGAACTACTACAAGACGGTGGACGAAGGCAGCAAGAAGATGGGCGAGATCGACAACGACACCTACAGCCTGTCGTTCGGCCTGACCCACCAGGCCCACACCCTCAGCGCGTCGTGGCAGCAGGTCAACGGCAATGAATACTTCGACTACCTGCACGAAACCAACGGCATCTACCTGGCCAACTCGCTGCTCTCGGACTTCAACGGCCCGAACGAGAAGTCCCTGCAGATTTCGTACGTGCTGAACATGGCCCCGTACGGCGTACCGGGCCTGAAGTTCAACCTGTACAACGCGCGCGGCTGGGGCATCGACGGCACCCATTACCGTGGCACCGCCTATGCAGTCGCCGGCATGGACGGCGAAACCCACTACGAGTGGGGCATCGGCACCAGCTATGCCGTGCAGAGTGGTGCGTTCAAGGACACCAGCATCCGTGCCACCTACACGGCGCACCGTGCCAGCAAGGCCCAGGCCGATGGCAGCCTGGACGAACTGCGCATCGTCACCACCATTCCATTCAACATTCTCTGACCACTGGCGCCACGGCTCATCTACACCTGGGCCGTGGCGGCTACGCTGGAATCATTGCGAGCAAGGAGTCCCCATGACATCGCTACCACTGCGCGCTGCCCTGGCAGCGGTCATTCTCAGTGCCGCCGGCAACCTCGCGGCCAAGCCGCTGGTGGTGTGCACCGAAGCCAGCCCGGAAGGCTTCGACATCGTCCAGTACACCACGGCGGTCACTGCCGATGCCTCGGCCGAAACAGTGTTCAACCGCCTGATCGACTTCAAGCCCGGCACCACCGACATCCAGCCGGCCCTGGCCGAGCGCTGGGACATCTCTGCCGATGGCCTGACCTACACGTTTCACCTGCGCGAAGGGGTGAAGTTCCATACCACCGACTACTTCACGCCGACCCGCGACTTCAACGCCGATGACGTGCTGTGGAGCCTGCGCCGCCAGCTCGACCCGCAACACCCGTGGCACGACAAGACCAGCGTCGGCTACCCGTATTTCGAGAGCATGGCCTTCAAGGACCTGCTCAAGTCGGTGGACAAGACCGACGACCACACCGTGGTCATCACCCTCACCCGCCCGGAAGCGCCATTCCTGCGTGACATGGCCATGGCCTTTACCTCGATCTACTCTGCCGAATATGGCGACCAGTTGCTCAAGGCCGGCAAAACCGGCGACCTCAACAGCAAACCGATCGGCACTGGCGCGTTCATCTTCCAGCGCTACAACAAGGACGCCCAAGTGCGCTTCAAGGCCAACCCGGAGTACTTCCGCGGCAAGCCACCGGCCGACACCCTGGTCTTCGCCATCGCCACCGACAGCAACGTGCGCCTGCAGAAGCTGCGCGCCAACGAATGCCAGGTCGCGTTGTACCCCAAGCCGGATGACGTGCCCTCGATCAAGGCCGACTCCAGGCTGAAGGTCGCCGAGATCGAAGCCCTGGTCACCGGCTATATCGCCATGAACACCGAACACAAGTACCTCAGCGACGTGCGCGTGCGCAAAGCCATCAACATGGCCTTCGACCGCCAGACCCACGTCGACCAGCTCTTCGGCAAAGGCAATGCGCTGGTCGGGGTCAACCCTTACCCGCCGACCATGATCGGCTACAACAACGACAACCAGAACCCGCCCCACGACTTGGCCAAGGCCCGTGAACTGCTCAAGCAGGCCGGTGTGCCAGACGGCACGGTGATCACCCTGTTCACCCGCAACGGCGGCGGCCCGACCAACCCCAACCCGCGGCTGTCCGCCGAAATGCTCCAGGCCGACCTGAAACAGATCGGCCTCAAGCTGGATATCCGCGTGATGGAATGGGCCGAGATGCTGCGCCGCGCCAAGAAAGGCGAGGCCGACCTGGTGTCCACCGGCTGGGCCGGCGACAACGGCGACCCGGACAACTTCCTCAGCCCCCTGCTCAGCTGCGACGCCGCCAAGACCGGCGAGAACTATGCGCGCTGGTGCAACTCGAAATTCCAGGAACTGATCACCCGTGCCCGCGAGGTGATCGACAACGACGCGCGTGCAAGGCTCTATGCCGAGGCATTGAAGGTGTACGATGACGATCAGCCCTGGATCAGCATGGCACATCCGAAGATGTTCACTGCCATGCGTGACAACGTGGAGGGTTATGTGATCAACCCTCTGACCAACAACAACTTCGCCACCACCAAGGTGAAGTAGAACAACAACGATCGCCGGCAACCCACACGGGCACCGGCGGCACCGCCGTACAACGGCTGATGAGGTAACCCCGACAATGTTGAGTTTTATTGCCCGGCGCCTGGGCCTGCTGATACCGACTTTCTTCGGCATCACCTTGCTGACTTTCGCGCTCATACGCCTGATCCCCGGCGACCCGGTGGAAGTGATGATGGGCGAGCGCAGGGTCGACCCCGAAATGCACGCCCAGGCCATGGAGCGCCTGGGCCTGAACAAGCCGCTGCCGGTCCAGTACCTGGACTACGTCGGCAAGCTGGCCCAGGGCGACCTGGGCGAGTCGCTGCGCACCCGCGAAAGCGTGTGGACCGAGTTCCTCACCCTGTTCCCGGCCACCCTGGAACTGGCCTTCGCCGCACTGGTGTTCGCCGGCATCGTCGGGCTGTTGGCCGGGGTGATCGCGGCCCTCAAGCGCGGCTCATTGTTCGACCACGGGGTGATGGGCATCTCCCTGGCCGGCTACTCGATGCCGATCTTCTGGTGGGGCCTGATCCTGATCATGTTCTTCTCCGTCAGCCTGGGCTGGACGCCGGTGTCCGGGCGCATCGACCTGCTGTACGACATCGAGCCGAAAACCGGCTTCATGCTCATCGACACCCTGCTCAGCGACGAGGAAGGCGCGTTCAAGGATGCGGTGATGCACCTGATCCTGCCGGCCATCGTGCTCGGCACCATCCCGCTGGCGGTGATCGCCCGCATGACCCGCTCGTCGATGCTCGAAGTACTGCGCGAGGACTACATCCGCACCGCCCGCGCCAAAGGCCTGTCGCCGGCCCGCGTGGTCTTCGTGCACGGCTTGCGCAACGCGCTGATCCCGGTGCTGACGGTGTTCGGCCTGCAGGTCGGCACGCTGCTGGCCGGTGCCGTGCTCACCGAAACCATCTTTTCCTGGCCGGGCATCGGCAAATGGCTGATCGAAGCCATCGGTGCCCGTGACTACCCCGTGGTCCAGAACGGCATCCTGTTGATCGCCTGCCTGGTGATCCTGGTCAACTTCGTCGTGGACATCCTCTACGGCCTGGCCAACCCACGCATCCGTCATCAGCGCTGAGGCCATAGCCATGACTAGCCCGATTCCGAAATCCGTCGCACCGGCCAGCCCGGTGGACCAAAGCCTGCTGTACCCCTCACCGTACAAAGAGTTCTGGCATGCCTTCGCGCAGAACAAGGGCGCGGTGATGGGCCTGGCCTTCATGTGCCTGGTGGTGTTCTGCGCGCTGTTCGCGCCGTGGGTTGCCCCGCATGACCCGAGCGAGCAGTACCGCGACTTTCTGCTGACGCCGCCGGTGTGGCTCGAAGGCGGCACCTGGCAGTTCATCCTCGGCACCGACGAACTCGGCCGCGACCTGCTCTCGCGCCTGATCCAGGGCGCGCGGCTGTCGTTGCTGATCGGCCTGTCGTCGGTGGTGATGTCGCTGATCCCGGGCATTCTGCTGGGCCTGCTGGCCGGCTTCTTCCCGCACTTCATCGGCCCCTCGGTGATGCGCCTGATGGATGTGATGCTGGCGCTGCCCTCGCTGCTGCTGGCCGTGGCGATCGTCGCCATCCTCGGCCCTGGCCTGATCAACACGGTGATCGCCATCGCCATCGTCTCGTTGCCCTCCTACGTGCGCCTGACCCGCGCCGCCGTGATGGGCGAACTCAACCGCGACTACGTCACCGCCGCACGCCTGGCGGGTGCCAGCCTGCCACGGCTGATGTTCGTCACCGTGCTGCCCAACTGCATGGCACCGCTGATCGTACAGGCGACCTTGAGCTTTTCCTCGGCCATCCTCGACGCCGCTGCGCTGGGCTTCCTGGGCTTGGGCGTGCAACCACCAACCCCCGAGTGGGGCACCATGCTGGCCTCGGCCCGTGACTACATCGAGCGTGCCTGGTGGGTAGTGAGCCTGCCGGGGCTGACCATTCTGCTCAGTGTGCTGGCCATCAACCTGATGGGCGACGGCCTGCGCGATGCGCTGGACCCTAAACTCAAGAACGCCGCCTGAGGAGAGCGCCATGTCACTGTTGCAGATCAACAACCTGAACGTGCGCTTCGGCGACGCCCATGCGGTACCCGTGGTGGACGGCCTGGACCTGGCGGTGGACGCCGGTGAAATCCTGGCCATCGTCGGCGAGTCCGGCTCCGGCAAGTCGGTGACCATGATGGCCCTGATGGGCCTGATCGACGCACCCGGGCGCATCACCGCCGACGCGCTCACCTTCGACGGCACCGACATGCTCAAGCTCAGCGGCCGTCAGCGCCGCAAGGTGGTGGGCAAGGACATCGCCATGGTATTCCAGGACCCGATGACCGCGCTCAACCCCAGCTACACCGTGGGTTACCAGATCGAAGAAGTGCTGCGCCAGCACCTGGGCCTGAAAGGCAAGGCTGCGCGCCAGCGGGCGCTGGAGCTGCTGAAAAAGGTCGAGATCCCGGCCGCCGAAAGCCGCCTGGACGCCTACCCGCACCAGTTGTCCGGCGGCATGAGCCAGCGCGTGGCAATCGCCATGGCCATTGCTGGCGAGCCCAAGCTGCTGATCGCCGACGAGCCGACCACGGCCCTCGATGTGACCATCCAGGCGCAGATCATGGAGCTGCTGGTCAACCTGCAGAAAGAGCGCAACATGGCGCTCATCCTGATCACCCATGACCTTGCCGTGGTTGCCGAAACCGCCAAGCGCGTGTGCGTGATGTACGCCGGCCAAGCGGTGGAAGTGGGCCAGGTGCCGGAGCTGTTCGACGTGCCGGCACACCCTTACAGCGAGGCGCTGCTGGCGGCGATCCCCGAACACAGCATTGGTGCCGAACGCCTGGCGACCCTGCCCGGCATTGTCCCCGGCCGCTACGACCGCCCTGACGGCTGCCTGCTGTCGCCTCGTTGCCCGTATGTGCAGGACAACTGCCGGCGCCAGCGCCCGCCCCTTGACCCACAGGCCCACAGCCTGGTGCGTTGCTTCTACCCGCTGAACCAGGAGGTGGCGTGATGGCCGTCGTACTTACCGCTCGGGAGCTGACCCGGCATTACGAAGTTTCACGTGGGCTGTTCAAAGGCCACGCCCTGGTGCGCGCGCTCAACGGTGTGTCGTTCGAACTGGAGGCCGGCAAGACCCTGGCAGTGGTCGGTGAATCCGGCTGCGGCAAGTCGACCTTGGCACGCGCCCTGACCTTGATCGAAGAGCCGTCCTCCGGCTCGTTGCAGATCGACGGCACCGAGGTCAAGGGCGCCAGCAAAAGCGAGCGCAAGCAGTTGCGCCGTGATGTGCAGATGGTGTTCCAGAGCCCCTATGCCTCGCTCAACCCCCGGCAGAAAATCGGCGACCAGTTGGCCGAGCCGTTGCTGATCAACACGTCGCTGAGCAAGGCCGAGCGGCGCGAGAAAGTGCAGAAGATGATGGAGCAGGTCGGCCTGCGCCCGGAACACTACCAGCGTTACCCGCACATGTTCTCGGGCGGCCAGCGCCAACGTATCGCCTTGGCCCGGGCGATGATGTTGCAACCGAAAGTGCTGGTGGCGGACGAGCCGACGTCAGCGCTGGACGTGTCGATCCAGGCGCAGGTACTGAACCTGTTCATGGACCTGCAGAAGGAGTTCAACACGGCCTATGTGTTCATCTCGCACAACCTCGCGGTGGTGCGGCATGTGGCGGACCAGGTGCTGGTGATGTACCTGGGGCGGCCAGCGGAGATGGGGCCGAAGGCGGATATCTACGAGAAGCCGTTGCATCCGTATACCCAGGCATTGCTGTCGGCGACACCGGCGATTCACCCGGACCCGTTGAAGCCGAAGATTCGCATTGTGGGGGAATTGCCCAACCCGCTGAACCCGCCGGATGGGTGCGCGTTTCACAAGCGTTGCCCGTATGCGACGGAGCGGTGTGGTGTTGAAGTGCCGGCGTTCAGGCAGGTGGGGACCAGGCAAGTTGCCTGTCATTATGCCGAGCAGTTTCTGTAGATCGGCATAGCCTTCTTCGCCGGCAAGCCGGCTCCCACAGATCATTCACTATTCTAGTGAAGTGCCTGAAGGAGCCGGCTTGCCGGCGATGGGCCGCAAAGCGGCCCCAATACTCAATGCATGAATATCGCAATCAGGATGATCACCGGAATCGGTACCCCAAGCATCCACAGCAGTAATGAGCGCATGATGTTTCTCCTTACTCAACGTTGAACGGTACGACGCGCGGTGTAACCCATTTCATCCCCTTCCAGCCACTGCACATGATCACGCTGACGGCCACCGTACAGCGCCGCAAGGCTGGCAAAGAACGCGCCACACAACAGCGCAACAAATGTCCAAAGGGCGGTCCATGCCGCTACCTTGGCAGCCGTATCCGCAGCTTGTTTCGCCTGCACTTTGGCTTGTTGAACTTGAGCGAACACCTGGTCGACGCGCGCCTCTGCCTCGGCCTGGCTCAGGCGAGTCCGTTGCGCCACCAGTTGCGCGAGATAAGCGCGATCGCCTTCGGCAAGGGTGCCTTCGGTAATCGACCTGGCGATGATCCGCGCCGCAACGCCGTTGGCGGCGTCATCACTTACCGCAGCCGGGCCGTCGCTACGGAACAGGCTGTCGACGAAATAACCATTGGGATCAGGCTTGGGTGCCATGCTGGCGGCAGCCCCTACCGCAGTTGCCCCGGCCTGCACGCCGGCGCCGGCCAGGCCACCGACTGTGCCAACGATCAACATCGCCGCCACCAGTGTGGCCACCGCCCAGGACAGGAAGCCATGGGCCGTGTCGCGGAAGTACACCTCATCACCGTGCAAGTTCGCCCACTTCACCCGCAGCCGACCGGCAATGTAGCCGCCAAGACCGGAGGCGAGAATCTGGGTCAACAGCAACCAGATGATCGTTGAAATGCCCAACGCCTTGGCGCTGGCACCTTCATTGGCCCAAGGCGAGGTGGCGGCAAAGCCCAGACCTGCACCGAGCACCACGAGGATCAAGGAAAGGGACGCCGCAGCAGCGGCACCGGCAAAGATCGCTGCCCAGGACACGCCTGAGCGTGACTGGGTATCGGCATACGGGTAATCGGCAGAAGGAATCATGATGTGTTCGCCTTTGTTGTGAGCAACAGGTCCTGGTCGCCCTGTAACCGGTGCAGGGGCTGTGCCACTTGTGTCAAAAAATGACATTCAAGCGAATCAACGGGTTAGCTAAGCGCAATACTCAAGGATCGTGCAAAACACCCGGATTGCGGCTAATCGTTCAGGGTTTATGCAATGAGTATCGGCCTCCTCGCGGAACAAGCCCGCGAAGAGGCCAGTACTCACTTGCCTGCAATCCTGGCTCCCGGCACTATCTCCGAATGACTCCAGCCCCCCTCCCCGACGGCCCCGAGCAGACGCCAATCACCGCCGACACCGTGCTGCGCTACCACTTGTGCTGGAAGCACCGCGACCTCGACGGCGTGATCGCCCTTTATCACCCCGAGGTCCAGTACCACGACTTCTTCCAGAACCGCGTGCTCGGCTACCGCGAGCTGCGCGACTACGTGCGCGCCTGCCTGCCCCATGAAGCTGGCGAGGATATCGTCCACAGCGATCGCATCCGCGTCGACGGCTGCACGGCGTTCATCCAGTACCAGGTCACGGTGCAAGGCGGCGAGGGCCTGGTGGCGTTCCAGTCCAGCGAGGCAATCACGGTCAAGGACGGCCTGATCTGGCGGGTCAACGAGTACGCCACGCTGGTCCGCCAGAACAGCCGGGGCCTGGCCAGCAACGGCCCACGCCCGGCCACCAGCCGCCTGGGCCTGTCGCCGCGGCAGCTGTCGACCATGGCCCAGGACCTGGAGCACTACTTCCAGCGCCAGCGCCCCTATCTGGACCCGGAACTGGACCTGCAGCAAGTTGCCGATGCCAGTGGCTACAGCCGCAACCAGATCTCATACCTGCTCAACCAGGTGCTCGGGCAAAGCTTCTACCGCTACGTCAACCAGGCCCGCCTGCAGCACTTGATGGCCAGCCTGGACGATGACCGCGTCGAAGCGACCATCGACGACCTGGCGTTCAGCGCCGGCTTCAATTCCCTGTCGGCGTTCTACAAGTGCTTCCGCGAACACACCGGGCTTACGCCCAAGGCCTACCTCAAGCAAATTTCCCTGCGTGCACGCACGTAGGACAGCCCTCCCCCAACGCCACTAGCATCGCCCACAGACCTTGACGGATTGTGGAGCCAAACCCGATGCAACCCCTGCGCACACTCAGCCTGTGGATGGACCAGCTCGACGAGCCGCTGTGTGCCCGCCCGGCGCTGCGCGAAGACCTCGAGGTCGACGTATGCATCATCGGCGCTGGCTACACGGGCCTTTGGACCGCGTATTACCTCAAGCGCCAGGCGCCTCACCTGAACATCGTGGTGATCGAAGCCAACATCGCCGGCTTCGGCGCCTCCGGGCGCAATGGCGGCTGGCTGATGGGCAACCTGCTCGGCGAAGACCGCCTGCTCGCCACGCTGTCGCCACAGCAACGCCGCGCCAGCATCGACCTGCTGCACGGCATCCCCGATGAAGTGCACGCCGTGCTGCAACGTGAAGCCATCGACTGCGACTACCGCAAAGGCGGGGTGTTGTACTGCGCTGCCCGCTACCCGGAACAGGAGCGCAGCCTGCGCGCCTACCTCGACGACCTGTACCGCCAAGGCATGACCGAGGATGACTACCGCTGGCTGCGCCCCGAACAGCTGGATGCGCAGTTGCGCGTGAGTAACGCCTACGGCGCGATCTACAGCCCACACACCGCGACCATCCAGCCGGCCAAGCTGGTGCGTGGCCTGGCCAGAGCGGTGGAGGCGCTGGGCGTGCCGATCTACGAGAACACCCCCGCCGTCGACTGGCAGCCCGGGGAAGTGCGTGCGCCGCTGGCGCGCGTCCGCTGCCAGTGGATGGTGCCTGCCGTGGAGGGCTACGCCGCCAGCCTGCCGCCGCTGGGCAAACATCAGTTGCCGGTGCAGAGCTTGCTGGTGGCGACCGAACCGCTCCCCGAATCGACCTGGGAGCAGATCGGCCTTGCTCAGGGCCAGGCCTTCAGTGAAAGCAGCCGCCAGGTCACCTACGGCCAACGCACCGCCGACAACCGCCTGGTGTTCGGCGCCCGCGGCGGCTACCGCTTCGGGGGACGGCTACGCGAAGACTTCACCCTGAACGAGGCTGAAGTCGAACTGCGCCGTTACCTGTTCAGCGAGCTGTTCCCGCAGCTCAAGCACGTGCGCATCACCCATTCCTGGGGCGGCAACCTGGGCATGGCGCGGCGTTTCCGCCCGCACATGCTGTGTGACCGCCAGCGCGGCATTGCCTTGGCTGGCGGTTACGGCGGCGAGGGCGTCGGTGCCACCAACCTCGGCGGGCGCACCCTGGCGGCGCTGATGCTGGGCCAGCACAACGAACTCACCGCACAACCCTGGGTGCTCGACAACCGCCCCGTGTCGAGCCTCGCCGCCTGGCCACCCGAACCCTGCCGCTGGCTGGGCTACAACGCGATCATCCAGAGCTTCGTCCACGAGGACCGGACCCTCGCCAACCCCGCCAGCGCGCCGTGGAGGCGGCGCCTGGCCAGCTCCCTTGCGGACTTCATGGAAGGCTTCATGCACTGACTCAATTTCACCTACACAGGATCCACCGGTCATGAGCATTACCCAGTTCAAACACACCGACAGCGCCGTGCTGGACAGTTCCAACCCGGTCGCAGTACCGCTCGGCGAGCCCGTTGCAGTGGCCTCGGTCACCTGCGTGGAGCGTAATGATGGCGTCGAAACAGGCATCTGGGAATGCACGCCCGGGCGCTGGCGGCGGCAGATCGTGCAACAGGAGTTCTGCCACATCATCAAGGGCCGTTGCACGTTCACCCCCGACGGCGGCGAGCCCCTCTCCATAGAAGCCGGAGACGCACTGATGCTACCGGCCAACAGCATGGGTATCTGGGACATCCTGGAGACCGTGCGCAAGACCTATGTACTGATTTTCTGATCCGCTGATCGCCTGCCTTCGATAACAACAGACAACGCAAGGTAAACCCGACATGCGCACCCTCCTCCTCGCACCCCTGATGCTGGCCGCCAGCGTGGCCAGCGCCGCCGACACGGTGAAAATCTACAACTGGTCCAGCTACGTCGCACCCGACACCCTGAAGAACTTTCAGCAAGCCACTGGCATCGTGCCGACCTACGACGTGTACGACAGCAACGAAACCCTCGACGGCAAGTTGATGACCGGAAACTCCGGCTACGACGTGGTGTTCCCCTCCAACCACTTCATGGCCCGGCAGGTGCAAGGCAAGGCCCTGAAACGCCTGGACAAGTCGCAGCTGCCCAACTGGCACAACCTCAACCCGGTGCTGCTCAAGGCGCTGGAAGTGAACGACCCAGGCAACCAGTACGGTTTCCCCTACCTGTGGGGCAGCACCGGCATCGGCTACAACATCGACAAGGTCAAGGCGGTGCTCGGCGACAATGCCCCGGTGGACTCGTGGGACCTGATCTTCAAGCCGGAGTACATGAGCAAGCTGAAAAGCTGTGGTGTAGCGGTGCTGGACAACGGCCCCGAGCTATTGCCGATCGCCTTGCACTACCTCGGCTTGCCGCATCACAGCCAGGACCCGAAGGACTACGAGAAGGCCAAGGACCTGCTGATGAAGGTGCGGCCGTATATCAGCTACTTCCATTCATCCAAGTACACCGGCGACTTGGCCAATGGCGATATCTGCGTGGTGGTCGGCTTCTCGGGTGATGTGCTGCAGGCGAAAAACCGCGCCGATGAGGCGAACAATGGCGTGAAGGTGGGGTATTCGATCCCGAAAGAAGGCGCGCCGATGTGGTTCGACATGGTCGCCATGCCGGCCGATGCGCCGGATGAGAAGGCGGGGTACGCATACATGAACTACCTGCTGCAGCCAGAGGTGATGGCCAACATCAGCAACCATGTGCAGTACGCCAACGGCAACCTCAAGGCTGACGGCCTGGTGGACCCGGCGATGAAGGGCAATACGATGATCTACCCCAGCGGCGAGGTGATGGGCAAGCTGTATGCACTGGAGGCGATGCCGGCCAAGATCGACCGTATTCGCACCCGGATCTGGACCAGTATCAAAGCCGGGAACTGAGCCCCGTGTAGTTTTCACGGGGCTTGCCGGCGATGAGGCCAGATCAGACAACACAACTGCCTGATCTGGCTTCTGAGGATCAGTGGTGCTCGCGGGTCGCGCGGAACTTGACGTCCGGCCAGCGCTCTTCCATCAGCGCCAGGTTGACCCGGGTCGGGGCCAGGTAGGTCAGGTGACCGCCACCGTCGATGGCCAGGTTTTCCATGGCCTTGACCTGGAATTCCTCGAGCTTCTTCTTGTCGTCGCAGCTGATCCAGCGTGCCGACCAGACGGTGATCGGCTCGTAGGCACATTCCACCTTGTACTCTTCCTTCAGGCGGCTGGCGACCACGTCGAACTGCAGCACACCGACCGCACCCAGGATGATGTCATTGCTGCGCTCCGGGAAGAACACCTGGGTGGCGCCCTCTTCGGCCAACTGCTGCAGGCCCTGGCGCAGCTGCTTGGACTTGAGCGGATCCTTCAGGCGCACGCGGCGGAACAGTTCCGGCGCGAAGTGCGGAATACCGGTAAAGCCCAGCGCTTCGCCTTCGGTGAAGGTGTCGCCGATCTGGATGGTGCCGTGGTTGTGCAGGCCGATGATATCGCCGGCAAAGGCTTCTTCCAGCTGCTCACGCTCGGACGAGAAGAACGTCAAGGCGTCACCGATGCGCAGGTCCTTGCCAGTACGCACGTGGCGCATCTTCATGCCCTTCTCGTACTTGCCCGAGCAGATGCGCATGAAGGCGATACGGTCGCGGTGTTTCGGGTCCATGTTCGCCTGGATCTTGAATACGAAGCCCGAGAACTTCTCTTCAACCGGCTCCACGGTGCGCTCATGGGCCACACGGGCCAGCGGGCGAGGTGCCCAGTCGACAACGGCATCGAGCACATGGTCGACACCGAAGTTACCCAGTGCGGTACCGAAGAACACCGGGGTCAGCTGGCCGTTGATGAACTCGTCCTGGTCGAATTCATGGCAGGCGCCCTGTACCAGCTCGAGCTGCTCGATGAAGCGATCGTACTCGTCACCCAGGTGCGCGCGGGCTTCATCGGAGTCGAGCTTCTCGATGATCTTTACCTCGGTACGCTCATGGCCGTGGCCCGGGGTGTAGACGATGATGTAATCGCCAGCCAGGTGGTACACGCCCTTGAAGTCACGGTAGCAACCAATCGGCCAGGTGATCGGCGCAGCCTTGATCTTCAGTACCGCTTCGATTTCGTCGAGCAGTTCGATCGGGTCGCGGATGTCACGGTCGAGTTTGTTGATGAAGCTGACGATCGGCGTGTCGCGCAGGCGGCAGACGTCCATCAGGGCGATGGTCCGCGGCTCTACACCTTTACCGCCGTCGAGCACCATCAGCGCCGAGTCCACCGCGGTCAGGGTGCGGTAGGTGTCTTCCGAAAAGTCTTCGTGGCCGGGGGTGTCGAGCAGGTTGATCATGTGCTCGCGGTACGGGAACTGCATCACCGAAGTGGTGATGGAGATGCCGCGCTGCTTCTCCATTTCCATCCAGTCGGAGGTGGCGTGGCGGTCGGACTTGCGCGACTTCACGGTACCGGCGACGGCAATGGCCTTGCCCATCAGCAGGAGCTTCTCGGTGATGGTGGTCTTACCGGCGTCGGGGTGGGAAATAATGGCGAAAGTGCGGCGCTTCGCGACTTCGGCGGCCTGTTTGGTCATGGGAAATCGCCTGACTGGGGGATTCAAAAAGGGGCGATATCATACCTGAAGTGGGGCATTCGGCCAAAGCCCAAGTCATCGGTTGCCTGTATCGGGCTCTTGGCGGGTAAACCCGCTAGCACAGCAACGGTGGCGCCCTTGCAAACAGCACCGTCCCTGTAGGAACGGGCTTACCCGCGAAGAGGCCAGCACTGACAAAAGGCCACAGGCCAGTTATTTCAACGCCTTCAGCGCATTAAGTCGCTGTTTTCTCTCGCCAAATTTCCACCCACCCAGTGATTAACACTGGCCAAATGCCGCCTCAGATGGGAACCTTTACGCCCTCGGAGACGTCCACTCCCCTGCAACCCGCTTCGGTTGGGGACTGGTTTCATCAGCTTTTTCGGGCCCGACGGGGTTCGGCTCATGGCCTGATCGCAGCCTTCGGTTGCTTCACGCTGCTACTCGCGAACACACCACTCGCTGCCAGGTATGGCCGGCCAAAAAAAGAGTGTGCTCGCCGACAACACAAGGAGTCCGCCTGTGGCTACACGCTACGGAAAAGGGCTGTTGGGATGCGCCACCGTGCTCGTCATCCTGGCCCTGCTGATCCACTGGATCGGCATCGACACGATCGCGCGTTACCGCGAAGATCTTGGGTTCTACCTGCAAGCGCACCTGGTACTGGTGCTGGCTTCGATGGCGGCGGCGCTGGCCGTGGGCATTCCCGCCGGCATTGCCTTGAGTCGACCGCACAGGGTCGACAAAGCCGAGCGCTTCATGCAGTTCTTCAACGTTGGCAACACCATCCCCCCTCTGGCCGTTCTGGCCATCGCCCTGAGTGTCCTGGGCATCGGCGCCGGGCCCGCGATCTTCGCGTTGTTCCTCGCCTCCCTCCTGCCCATCGTGCGCAACACCTACGAAGGCCTGAAAAACGTCCCCGCCTCGCTCAAGGAAGCCGCCACCGGCATCGGCATGACCCCGCGCCAGCAACTGTGGCAGGTGGAACTGCCCAATGCCGTGCCGATCATCGTCGGCGGTGTGCGCGTGGCCCTGGCGCTCAACGTGGGTACCGCGCCACTGGCGTTCCTGATCGGCGCCAACAGCCTGGGCAGCCTGATCTTCCCCGGCATTGCCTTGAACAACCAGCCACAGCTGCTGCTGGGCGCTGCCTGTACCGCGCTGCTGGCACTGCTGCTGGATGCCGTGGTGAGTTTCTCCAGCAAGCGCTGGCTGGAACGTGGCCTGGCCCAATAAGAAGAGGGAACGTATGAAGAAGAGAATCGCCTTGCTGCTGGGCGCGGCCCTGTTGTTCGCAGGATTTGCCCAGGCGGCGGACAAACCACTGGTGCGCATCGGCGCGCGGGTGTTCACCGAACAGACCGTGCTCGCCGAAATCACCGCCCAATACCTGCGCGCCAATGGCTTTGACGTGCGCGTAACCACCGGCCTTGGCAGCAGCATCGCCCGCCAGGCCCAGGAAACCGGCCAGCTCGACCTGATGTGGGAGTACACCGGCGTGTCACTGGTGTCCTACAACCACATCGACGAGCGCATGCCAAGCGCCGAGGCCACCTATGCCAAGGTCAAGGAACTGGACGCGAAGAAAGACCTGATCTGGCTGACCCCGTCAAAATTCAGCAATACCTATGCATTGGGCCTGCCCAAACAGGTCGCCGAGGCCTACCCGCAGATCAACTCGATCAGCGACCTCAACCAGGTGCTGCGTGACGAAAGCAAGCGCAATCACCTGGTGGCGCTGGACACCGAGTTCGCCAACCGCCCGGACGGCCTGGTCGGCTTGAAGGACCTGTACGACCTGCAAGTCGGCCGCGCCAACATCCGCCAGATGGACGCGGGCCTGGTCTACACCGCCATGCACAACAACCAGGTGTTCGCAGGCCTGGTCTACACCACTGACGGGCGCCTGAGCGCGTTCAACCTCAAGCTGCTCGAAGACGACAAGCACTACTTCCCCGACTACACCGCGGCGCCGGTGGTGCGCAGGGCCGTGCTCGACGCCAACCCGCAACTGGTCGGCCTGCTCAAGCCTCTGGCCGAGCAGCTTGATGACGAGACCATGCGCCAGCTCAACGCCAAGGTCGATGTCGAGCACCAGAACCCGACCGCCGTTGCCGCCGCGTTCCTGCGTGAGCACCCCCTCAAGGAGGTCCAGCCATGAGCCTGCTCGACACGTTCGCCCACCTCGACTGGGCCCAGGTACTGCAACTGACCTGGCAGCACATCATGCTGGTCGGCATCGCCGTCAGCCTGGCGATCCTCGTCGGCGTGCCGCTAGGCATCCTGATGACCCGCTTCCCGGCCGTCGCCGGGCCACTGCAGGCCAGTGCCACGGTGCTGCTGACCATCCCGTCGATCGCCCTGTTCGGCTTGCTGCTGCCGTTCTATTCCAAGTTCGGCCAGGGGCTGGGCCCCCTGCCGGCGATCACTGCCGTGTTCCTGTACTCGCTGCTGCCGATCCTGCGCAACACCTACCTGGCCCTGACCAACGTCGAGCCCGGCATCCGTGAAGCCGCACGCGGCATCGGCATGACCTTCGGCCAGCGCCTGCGCATGGTCGAGCTGCCCATCGCCGTGCCGGTGATTCTCGCCGGCGTGCGCACCGCCGTGGTGATGAACATCGGCGTAATGACCATTGCCGCAACCATCGGTGCGGGTGGCCTGGGCGTGCTCATCCTCACCTCCATCAGCCGCAGCGACATGTCGATGCTGCTGGTCGGCGCCGTGCTGGTCAGCCTGCTGGCGATCATCGCCGACCTGCTCCTGCAAACCCTGCAACGTGCCCTGACTCCAGAAGGACTGCGCTCATGATCGAACTCAAGAACCTCAGCAAGACCTTCAACGTCAACGGCAAGGACGTCAAAGCCGTCGACTCGGTCAGCCTGACCGTCAACGAAGGCGAAATCTGCGTGTTCCTCGGCCCCTCGGGCTGCGGCAAGAGCACCACGCTAAAGATGATCAACCGCCTGATCACGCCGACTTCCGGCCAGGTGTTCATCAACGGCGAGGACACCACCGGCCTGGACGAAGTTACCTTGCGCCGGCACATCGGCTACGTGATCCAGCAGATCGGCCTGTTCCCCAACATGACCATCGAGGAGAACATCACCGTGGTGCCGCGCCTGCTCGGCTGGGACAAGCAGAAGTGCCACGACCGCGCGCGCGAGCTGATGAGCATGATCAAGCTCGAACCCAAGCAGTACCTGCAACGTTATCCGCGGGAACTGTCTGGCGGTCAGCAGCAGCGTATCGGCGTGATCCGTGCGCTGGCGGCCGAGGCCCCGGTACTGTTGATGGACGAGCCGTTCGGCGCGGTTGACCCGATCAACCGCGAGATGATCCAGAACGAGTTCTTCGAGATGCAGCGGGCGCTGAACAAGACCGTGATCATGGTCAGCCACGACATCGACGAAGCGATCAAGCTGGGCGACAAGATCGCCATCTTCCGCGCCGGCAAGCTGCTGCAGCTCGACCACCCGGACACCCTGCTGGCGCACCCGGTGGATGACTTCGTCAGCAACTTCGTCGGCCAGGACAGCACGCTGAAACGCCTGCTGCTGGTGCGGGCCGAGGATGCTGCAGACAACGCACCGTCGGTCAGCCCGCAGACGCCGGTCAGCGATGCGCTGGAGTTGCTGGACGAGCACGACCGCCGCTACGTGGTGGTGACCGATGCACAGAACAAGGCGCTGGGCTATGTGCGCCGGCGTGACATGCACCGCCAGCAAGGCACCTGCGGGGAGTTCCTGAGACAGTTCAATGCCACGGCTTCGCACGATGAGCATCTGCGCATCCTGTTGTCGCGGATGTACGAGTTCAACCGGGCGTGGTTGCCGGTGCTGGATGCCGAGCAGGTGTTCCTGGGCGAGGTGACGCAGGAGTCGATTGCGGCTTACCTGAGCTCGGGGCGATCGCGCGGGGCGAAGACCAGTATCGTTTCGCCGGCCGAGGCGGCGGTTTCCTGATTACGGGGAGCGCATTGCGCTCCAATCGCCGGCAAGCCGGCGATTGGAGCACTGCAGGTCAGAACCCTACACTGGCCTGCACATAGAAGGTCCGTGGCTCACCCACATAAAGGCCGGCGTTGTTGTCGCTGGAGCGCGTGAAGTACTGCTTGTCGAACAGGTTCTTCACGCCTGCCGCCACCTTGAGGTTGGACATCTTCGGCCCGAAGTCATACCCGCCACGCGCATGCCAGGTCACGTAACCCGGGATGTCGCCATACTGCCCATCGGCGCTCGGCTCGGTGATGTAGTCACCGTTGAAGCTGCCATCGGCGTTGATCCCGGTGCCCGGTGCACGCTGCTTGGATTGGGCATAGGCATCCAGGTTCCAGGTCCAGCGGTTGACCTCGTAACGCACGCCGGCAGTGGCCACCTGGCGTGAGTAGAACGGCAGGTCACGGCCCTTGAAGCCGGGAATCTCACCTTCGTACGTGGCGCGGGTGTAGGTGTAGCCGCCGTTCACCGACAGGCCTTCCAGACGCGGATCCAGCCCGGCCAGGTCATAGCGCACCGATGCTTCGATACCCTGGTGCTTGGTGGCGCCCAGGTTGGTCCAGCCCACCTCGTTGCTGATGTACTGCAACTCGTCATCGAAGTCGATGTAGAACGCCGTCAGCTCACCGGCGAAGCCGCCGTTGTCATAGCGCGTGCCCACCTCGTAGGTCTTGGCCTTTTCCGGCTCCAGGCCATTGGCCGTGCTGTTGCCGGTGCCGCCCTGGCCCAGCTGGAAGTACTGCAGGCTGCCGAACGAGGTCTCGTAGTTGGCGAACACCTTCCAGGCATCGGAGATGTGGTACATCACGCTCAGCGCCGGCAGCGGCTCGTTGCTGGTGATACTGCGCTTCTTTTCCGCCACTGGGCGATTGTTGGCGTCCAGCACCGGGCGGTCGCGCCAGTCGGTATTGATGTGCTCGAAGCGAATGCCCGGAGTGATGGTCCAGTTGCCGACGTCGATCTTGTCGTCGATGTAGTAGGCACTGGCCTCGGTGCCGCCGCTGCGGTCCTGGAACACATGGCCGTCGGACGTCGGGGTCACGGTCGGCACGTTGTCGATCAGCGCCAGGCGGGTCGACTGTTCGCGCATGGCCTCTTTCAGGTAGCGGTAGCCGACGCTCACTTCCTGGGTGGTCGGGCCGGCGAAGAAGATCCGCGACACACGTGGCTCGATGGCGAAGGTGTGGTAGTTGCGCGGGTACGACGACAAGGTCTTCATGTCCCGCGAGGCGATGGCGCTGCCGCGGAAGCTGTCGGTGTAGTAGGTCAGCACTTCGAACTGGGTGGCCTCGTCGAGCTGGCGCTGCCACTTGAACGACACATCCTTGCGCCGGCCGGCGAAGTAGTCGTAGTCGCGCAGCGACTGGTACGGGTTGCTGTCGTACTGCGCCTGGGTCAGGCCGCCGGGCATGTCGGCGCGGCCATCGTAGTAATGGAAGTTGAGCCAGAATTCATCGACGTCGGTCGGTGCCCAGTGGGTCTTGAGAATAACGTCGTCGATATCGTTGCCGTTGTTGCTCTCGCGGTAGCCGTTGCCGTTCACGCCGGTGTACAGCAACGCCACGCCCATGCCGTTGTCGGCGGTGCCGCCGACGAAGGCCGACTCGGTGTGCTTCCAGCCACCGTGCTGTGAGGTTTCCAGGGTGGTGGACAGCTCCGCCGAGGCCTTCTCCGGGATTGCCCGGGTAACGAAGTTGATCACCCCACCGACGTTCTGCGGGCCATAGCGCACTGAGCCTGCACCGCGCACTACGTCGATGCTGTCGAGGTTACCCGAGGAAATCGGCGCCATCGACAACTGCGGCTGGCCATAAGGGGCGAAGGCGGCCGGGATGCCATCGATCAGCACGGTCGAGCGCGGCGACAGGCGCGAAGTCAGCCCGCGCACGCCAACGTTCAACGACAAGTCACTGCCACCGGTGCCGTTGGAGTCCTGCACCTGTACCCCTGGGATACCACGCAGGACATCACGCACGTTCATTGCGCCCTTTTCCACCATCGCCTCACGACGCACCACGGTGCGTGCGCCTGGGTGGTTCTGCACCACGGCCTGGTCGGCATCGCCAAGCCAGTCTCCGACCACCTTGATGTCGGTGGGCGCCAGCTCCAGGCTACCGCTGCCCAAGTCGAGGGTGGTCGGCAGCGGCTTTACCACCACGGTGTCCTGGGACATTTCGAAGGTCAACCCGCTGCCTTGCAGCAACTGTTGCAACGCCTGCACCGGCGCCAGGTTGCCGGACACCGCCGGGGCCTGTTTGCCGGCCACAACCTCTGGGCTGTAGAACAGCTGCAGGTTGGTCTGCTGGCCCAGCTGGCTCAGCGCCGAAGCCAAGGGTTGTGCCTGGATATGGATGGCGGCGCCAGCCTGTTCGGCGTGGCCGTCGACGGCCACGGCACTGACCGCGAGGGCCAGCGCCAGGGCGCGCAAGCGTGGCAGAGGTTTTTTGTTGTTCACGTCGTCAAGACATCCTGAAGTTCGGGATAAACGCCAACCGCATGCAAATGAAAATGCTTGGCAGTTGCAGCTGGCGAGGAAGACGAACGAGCTGAAAAAAACCTGAATCTATTTCGCGATTATTTCGCGAGAGCCGTCTTCATGGGTTTTGATGGCCACTGGCAGGATGCTCGGCAGGGCGCGCAGCAGGGCATCGGTATCGTCGGTGCTGAACGTGCTGGACAGCCGCAGCTGCGCCACTTTGCCGGGGGCAACGCGCAGCGGCTGGGTGCGGTAACGCGACGCTTGCGCCACCACCTCGGCCAGGGTCGCGTTGTCGAACACCAGCTTGCCCTGGCGCCAGGCGGTCAGCGCTGCAGCATTGACCGCGTAGGGCGCCGCCACGTTGCCTTGTGCATCTATAGAGGCGCCCAGCCCGGCCGTGAGTTGCGCCAGCGACGCGTCCCTGCCCTGCACGCGCACCGAACCCTGCTCCACCGCCACGCGGGTGGCGCCCGGGTCAAGGCGCACATCGAAGCGGGTGCCAGTGACGGTCACGCTGCCCTGGGCGGTATCGACCACGAACGGCCGGCCGCTGTCGTGGGCGACGATGAACATCGCTTCGCCGGCATCCAGCAGAATGTGCCGACTCCCGGCGCTGAAATCGACTCGCAAACGCGTACCGCCGTTGAGCTCCAACTGCGAGCCGTCCGGCAATTCGACCTGGCGGCGCTCGCCAAAGGCGGTCTGCACATGGGCCTGGTGATTGAGCCGCTGGTGTTGCCAGCCACCCCAGCCAAGCCCCAGGGCAACCGCTGCGATACCGGCCGCCAAAGCCTGGCGCACGAAGCGCCGCCGGGGCAATTGCTGCACGGGCTCTGGCTGGCATAGCGCTTCGAGGCGCTGACGCGGGATAAAGTCGGTGGCGCGCCACAGGCTGGCAAGCTGCTCGTACTCTTCGCGGTGTTGCGGGTCGCTCGCCAACCAGGCGCGCAGCTGTACCTGCAGCCCGGCATCGCGAGGCGCATCCTGCACGCGGGCAAACCATTCGGCCGCCTGCTCACGGACGGTAGCGGTACCGTGCTGTTTCATGGGTAGGGTCTCCTGACTCATCGTGCCGACACATCCAGGTGCTCGCGCAGATGTCGCAGCGTGCGAATCATATACTTTTCGACCATGTTCTTGGTCAAACCCATGCGCTCGGCGATCTCGGCCTGGGTCAGGCCTTCGAGCTTCTGCCAGATGAACACCCGCCGGCAGTTGAGGGGCAGCTCGGCCAGCGCGCGCTCGACGCTATCGGCCAGCTGCAGGGCGTGCACGTAGGCTTCAGGGTCGCCGCTAGTGCTGGGGCTTTCATGGAACGCCTCCAACTCCAGCACTTGGCGCCGGTCTTCACGGCGGAAACCATCCACGGCAATGTTGCGGGCAGTCTGGTGAAGGTAGGCGCGTGGCTGCTCGACCTCCTCGCGCGGGTTTTCCAGCACCCTGACGAAGGCATCGTGGGTGAGGTCCTCGGCCTGCTGACGACTGCGCAGCTTGCGCGTCCAGGTGCCGATCAGCTCATGGTAGTGGTCGAGGAAGCCTTTGGGTCCGGACACGGTCGGGGTCGCCAGCAAAGAGCCAGAAAAGGGTGCGAATAGTAATGGTTCTCATAAAAATCGGCAAATCCGCCAGTCGGTAACAAAAAATTTATGGGTGATTTCATGCACGGCAGTGCCAAGGAAATGTGGCCATAAATATGAACACCCCAGGCCTTTTCGCGGTTGTGCCCACGCCTGCCTGAACGGTGCGATCCCTATGGAAGCGGGCTTGCCCGCGAAGGGGGCAACGCGGTCTATTCCACAATATTTAACGCTTGAAACATCACAGGGAACATCTGCCGGTCACACGAGTCGGTTATTCAAACGATGGGGCCTCAATCCACGACGAACAGCCCCGGATTGCCTGTTGATCTTGCTTTCTTCACGCCCTAAAGTGCGCGCCGAACGTCCATGCTGGAAACGATCCATCCGGCTCAAGTACTGAGTAGGCGAACCAAAGTGGGGATACGGAGGACGTTCAGTTTGCAGCCACTTATCTTTTCAGTTTGCCCATGGAGTCCCTGAGCATGTCGATCCAGGTCGAAGACTATTTCGCGCGTGACACCTTCCAGAAAATGAAGGCGTTCGCCGACAAGCAGGAAACCCCGTTCGTACTCATCGATACCCAGATGATCAGCCAGGCTTATGACGACCTGCGCGCCGGTTTCGAGTTCGCCAAGGTGTACTACGCCGTCAAGGCCAACCCGGCGGTCGAGATCATCGACCTGCTGAAAGAAAAAGGTTCGAGCTTCGACATAGCCTCGATCTACGAGCTGGACAAGGTGATGGGCCGCGGCGTCAGCGCCGACCGCATCAGCTACGGCAACACCATCAAGAAGTCCAAGGACATCCGCTACTTCTACGAGAAGGGCGTGCGCCTGTTTGCCACCGACTCCGAAGCCGACCTGCGCAACATCGCCAAGGCCGCGCCGGGCTCCAAGGTTTACGTACGTATCCTCACCGAAGGCTCGACCACTGCCGACTGGCCGCTGTCGCGCAAATTCGGCTGCCAGACCGACATGGCCATGGACCTGCTGATCCTTGCCCGCGACTTGGGCCTGGTGCCTTATGGCATCTCCTTCCACGTGGGTTCGCAGCAGCGTGACATCAGCGTGTGGGATGCTGCCATCGCCAAGGTCAAGGTGATCTTCGAGCGCCTGAAAGAAGAAGACGGCATCGAACTGAAGCTGATCAACATGGGTGGCGGCTTCCCGGCCAACTACATCACCCGTACCAACAGCCTCGAAACCTACGCCGAAGAGATCATCCGCTTCCTGAAGGAAGACTTCGGTGATGACCTGCCGGAAATCATCCTCGAACCAGGCCGTTCGCTGATCGCCAACGCCGGCATCCTGGTCAGCGAAGTGGTGCTGGTGGCACGTAAGTCGCGCACCGCCGTCGAGCGTTGGGTGTACACCGACGTGGGCAAGTTCTCCGGCCTGATCGAAACCATGGACGAGTCCATCAAGTTCCCGATCTGGACCGAGAAGAAAGGCGAGATGGAGGAAGTGGTGATCGCCGGCCCGACCTGCGACAGCGCCGACATCATGTACGAGCACTACAAGTATGGCCTGCCGCTGAACCTGGCAATCGGCGACCGCCTGTACTGGCTGTCGACCGGTGCCTACACCACCAGCTACAGCGCGGTGGAATTCAACGGCTTCCCGCCGCTGAAGGCTTACTACCTGTAAGCAGAACGGGGCCGCAAGGCCCCGTTTCGTTTTGCCTGAACCGGCCCTATCGCCGGCAAGTCGGCTCCCACAGGTACTGCACAAGGCTCGAGGCCTGTGCTGGCCCCTGTGGGAGCTGGCTTGCCGGCGACAGGGCCAGTACCGACGCCATCACACTTCGCGCTGTGCTATCTCTTCGGCATACTGCGCCGCAAAGGCCATCATCACTGGCCCCGCCCCCTGCAAGGTGACCAAAGCACTGCGCAGGAAATTCAGGTTCCCCTCAACCCGCGCCTGCTCCAGCCACTGCCCTGCCTCGGCCACCTGCCCGCGTTCGACCAATACCAGCGCCAGGCTGAACATCCCACGAAAATCCCCCGCCTCGGCCGAACGCCGATACCAGCGCACGGCCCGCGCCGGACTGGGCGCCGTCGCGATGCCCTGCTCAAGATATCGCCCATACAGGTTCATCGACTTGGCATGCCCCTGCTGCGCAGCCTTCTCATAGCACATCAGGGCCTGCGCCTGATTGGCCGGCACCCCACGCCCGGTGGCCAGCAGGTTGCCAAGGTTATACAGGCCCCAATCCAACCCGGCATCCGCCGCGCGGGCATAGTGAACCGCAGCCTGCGTCACACTCGCCTCGCCGCCCCAACCATGCTCCAGGCAACGCCCGAGCATGTTGTGCGCCATGGCACTGCCAGCCTGCGCGGCAATGCCGAACCAGCGCCGGGCCACGCCGGCATCCGCTTCGATACCACGGCCGTCGAGCAGGATCTGCCCCAACAGCAACTGCGCCTCGACCACGCCCTGCCCCGCCGCCGCCAGGATCGCCTGGGCGGCCTTGCCGGGGCTTTCTTCCAGCTTGGCCTTGAGGCCTGCGACATCCACCACTTCTTCACGACGCAGCTGGTAAGACACGGTTCAGACCTCGGCCCAGCGGCGCAGCAGGTTGTGGTAGGTGCCGGTCAGTTGCAGCAGCGAGGGGTGCTCGGGCACATCGGCAGTGAGTTGCTGGATGGCATTGTCCAACTCGAACAGCAAGGCCCTCTGGCTGTCTTCACGCACCAGGCTCTGGGTCCAGAAGAACGCCGCATAGCGCACGCCACGGGTCACAGGGTTGACCTTGTGCAGGCTGGTGCCGGGGTACAGCACCAGGTCGCCGGCGGCCAGCTTGATTTGCTGTACGCCGTAGGTGTCCTGGATCACCAGTTCGCCACCGTCGTAACGGTCGGGGTCGCTGAGGAACAGCGTCGAGGACAAGTCGGTACGCACCCGCTCCGGGCTGCCTGTGGGCTGGCGCAAGGCATTGTCGATGTGGAAACCGAAGTTGCCACCCTCGCGGTAACAGTTGATCAGCGGCGGGAATACCTTGTGCGGCAGGGCCGCCGACAGGAAGCGCGGGGTTTTCCACAGGCGGTCGATCAGCGCGCTGCCGATTTCCTTGGCCAGTGCATGCCCCTCAGGCAGCTGCAGATTGTGCTTGGCCTTCGCCGACTGGTAGCCGGCCGTGACCTTGCCATCGGCCCAGTCAGCCTGCTCCAGGGCCTCGCGGATGCGGGCGAGCTCGTCGGCGTCGAACAAGCCGGGAATGTGAAGCAGCATGGCGGCGGCACCGTCAAGAAATGTAAAGGCGCCAATGATATTGATTCCCTTTTAGGGTGTACAAGCCCTTTCGGCGCCTAAGACGTTTCAGCTCACCTGAACCGTAAAGAGAATTTGTAAAGATTGTAAATTTATCGCGAATGGTAACGAGTCTCAATTGTTAGTTACAATCGCTTACACTATGATCCGCGGCCTTCACACCTTGGGGAAGGTCCATAACAATGCGTCAATTCGTGCCCGCTGCAGTGTCTTCACCCCGCTTGATCGTGACTGCCATCGGCGTCGCCCTCAGCGCTTCGTCCGCTTACGCCGCCGATCCAGCCGCCAATAACGCCGTTACCCTCGATGCGACCAGCGTCAATGGCAAGGCTGAACAGGCCAGCACCGATTACAAGGTCGAGAAGGCCTCGTCGCAGAAGTACACCGCACCGTTGGTGGACACCCCGCGCTCGGTCACCGTGATCCCGCAGCAAGTGATCAAGGACACCAACGCTCTGAGCCTGCAGGATGCACTGCGCACTGTGCCAGGCATCACCTTTGGCGCTGGCGAAGGCGGCAACCCACAAGGCGACCGCCCGTTCATCCGCGGCTTCGACGCCCAAGGCGATACCTACCTGGACGGCGTGCGCGATACCGGCGCGCAAACCCGCGAAATCTTTGCCATCGAATCGGTTGAAGTGGCCAAAGGCCCGAACTCAGCCATTGGCGGCCGCGGTGCAGCCGGCGGCACCATCAACCTGGTGAGCAAGCGCGCGCACCTGGGCAACTCGCTGGACGGCGCCTGGACCTGGGGCAGCGACCAGACCCAGCGTTACACCTTCGATGGCAACTACCAGTTCAGCGACACCGTTGCCGGTCGTCTCAACCTGATGACCCACGAAAGCAACGTTGCCGGCCGTGACAAGGTCAACTACGACCGTTGGGGCATCGCCCCGTCGCTGGCCTTCGGCCTGGGCACGCCGACCCGCGTCAACCTCGACTACTACCACCTGGAAAGCGACGACCTGCCGGACTCGGGCATCCCGTACACCATCCCGACCGGTGGCAGCGGCGCGCGCACCTCAGCGCACCCGAGCAAGCCGAACGATGGCGGCGACAGTGACAACTTCTATGGCCTGACCGGCCGCGATTTCCGCAAGAGCCGCGTCGACATCGCGACCTTCGCCATCGAGCACGACCTGACCGACTCGCTGACCGTCAAAAACACCCTGCGTCACGGCAACAGCATGCAGGACTACATCCTGACCCAGCCTGACGACAGCAAGGGCAACGTCAACAACGGCAGCGTCTGGCGCCGCGCCAACACCCGTGTTGGCAACACGGCCACCACCACCAACCAGACCGACCTGTTCGGCGAGTTTTACCTGGGCGGGTTGAAGAACAGCTTCTCCACCGGTATCGAGCTGAGCCGCGAGGAGAGCAAGCGTTCGTCTTACACCGTCGATACCAATACGGGAGGCTCGACGGCATCGACGTGCAACCCTAGCCTGATCGGCGCGAACAGCGGCTACAACTGCACCTCGCTGAGCAACCCGAACCCGGACGATCCGTGGAACGGTAACATTGCCCGCAACTACGCGGGCACCGATACCAAGAGCAACACTCGCGCCCTCTACGTCTTCGACACCCTTGAGCTGACGCCGGACTGGCTGTTGAACATGGGCCTGCGCTACGACCACTTCGACACCCAATACCGCACCTATGACGCCGCTGGCGCCACCGTGGTCAACAGCAAGGGCGTTGCCTCCAAGGGCCGCGACACCAGCGAATTCATCACCGGCCAGCTGGGCCTGGTGTGGAAACCGGCCGAAAACGGCAGCATCTACGTCTCTTACGCCACCTCCGCAACACCACCCGGTGCAATGCTGGGTGAAGGTACCGAAGGCAACCCGCTGGGCAACACCAGCGACCGCGCCGGCAACCTGCTGAGCAGCGACATGGAGCCTGAGGAAACCACCAACTACGAAATCGGCACCAAGTGGGACCTGCTCGACCAGCGCCTGTCCCTGGCCGCCGCGCTGTTCCGCACCGAGAAGGAAAACGCCCGCGTCCAGGTGGACACCACCACCTACGAAAACGTCGGCGAAACCCGCGTGCAGGGCATCGAGCTGTCGGCCAGCGGCAAGCTCACCGACAAGTGGCAAGTCTTCGCCGGCTACACCTACATGCAGGCCCGCCAGATCGACGGCGGCCCATTGGGCAAGGCCAACGACGGCAACCAGTTGCCGAACACGCCGAACAACAGCGCAAGCCTCTGGACCACGTACGCGATCACGCCGAAGCTGACCGTCGGTGGCGGCGCCTTCTACGTGGATGACGTCTACGGCAGCGTGGCCAACACCACCATGGTCGACAGCTACGTGCGCTACGACGCCATGGCCGCCTACAAGCTGACCAAGAACGTCGACCTGCAGCTGAACGTGCAGAACCTGACCAACGAGGTCTACTACGACAAGGCATTCTCCACCCACTTCGCCAACCAGGCGGCGGGCCGGACCGCCCTGCTGACCACCAGCGTCCACTTCTAAAGCAGCAACCCAGAGCCCCGTTCATGCCAGTGAGCGGGGCTTTTGCGTATCAAGGCATAATGCACGCCGCGCAGGTTGCGGCAGCTAGACAAGGTGATCGATGTGGTGAAGAAGACGCTGTTCCAATTGCACTGGTTCTTTGGCATCACCGCTGGCCTGGTGCTGGCCTTGATGGGGATCACCGGGGCGCTGTACTCGTTCCAGGAAGAGCTACTGCGCGCGTTCAACGCCGATGTGCTGAAAGTCGAGGTGCGCGCCGAGGGCGTGCTGCCGCCGGCCGAGCTGGTGCGCCGGGTCGAGGCCGAACAAGGCGACAAGGTGTCGATGCTGTGGGTCGATGTGCGTCAAGGCAACGCCGCCCGGGTGTTCTTCACCCCGGCGCCGGGCGAACGCCGGGGCGAATTGCGCTACGCCGACCCCTATACCGGTGAGCTCAAGGGCCAGGCATCCGGGCAAGGCTTCTTCAACCTGATGCTCACCCTGCACCGCTTCCTGGCGATGGGTGATACCGGCCGGCAAATCACCGGCGCCTGTACCTTGATGCTGGTGTTCTTCTGCCTGTCCGGCCTGTACCTGCGCTGGCCGCGCAAGGCGCTGAACTGGCGTACCTGGCTGACCTTCGACTGGGCCAAGAAAGGCCGTGCCTTCAACTGGGACCTGCACGCCGTGGCAGGCACCTGGTGCCTGCTGTTCTACCTCTTGTTCGCGCTGACCGGCCTGTTCTGGTCCTATGAGTGGTACCGCGAAGGCCTCAACAAACTGCTGGCCGATGCGCCCGCCGCTGGCCAGCAGCAAAAGCGTGGCGAGGGCCGTGGCCGCCATGGGCCGCAAAAGGTCGACAAGAACGCACCGCCGCTGGTGGTCGATTACGACGCCATCTGGGCCAACCTCAAGGATGCGGCGGGCCCGGGCCTGGCCATGTACAACCTGCGCCTGCCTCCTGCGGGCGGGCAGCCGGCCAACGTGTTCTACCTGCTCGACAACGCCGCGCACCCGCGCGCCTTCAACACACTGGTGCTGGACCCGGCCACCGGCCAGGTAAAAAGCCACGACCGCTACACCGACAAATCCTTCAAGGCGCAGTTGCTGCAGAGTGTCTACGCCTTGCACGTAGGCGAATACTTCGGCTTGCCAGGGCGCATCATCGTCACCATTGCCAGCCTGACCATGCCGCTGTTCTTCGTCACCGGCTGGCTGCTGTACCTCGACCGCCGCCGCAAGAAACGCCAAGTCCGCGCCGCCCGCGGCGGCGTCGCCAGCGCCAACGACAGCAGCGACAGCTGGCTGATCGGCTTTGCCAGCCAGAGCGGTTTCGCCGAGCAACTGGCCTGGCAAAGTGCCGGCCAGTTGCAGGCCGCCGGTTTGCCGGTGCACGTACGCGCCCTGGCCGACCTGGGCGAAAAGGAGCTGCGACAGACCCGCCGCGCGTTGTTTGTGGTCAGCACCTTCGGCGATGGCGAAGCCCCTGACAGCGCCCGCGCCTTCGAGCGCAAAGTGCTGGGCCAGCCCTGGGCCCTCAACGGCCTCAGCTACGCCGTGCTGGCCCTCGGTGACCGCCAGTACCCGCACTTCTGCGGCTTTGCCCGCCGCCTGCAGGCATGGCTCGGCGAGCGTGGCGCCAGCACAGCGTTCAGCCCGGTGGAAGTCGACAACGCCGACCAGGCTGCGCTGCAGCAATGGCAGCAGGAACTCGCGCAGCTCACTGGCGCCCAGCCAGTAGCCGCTTGGCAGCCGCCAAGCTTCGGCAACTGGAGCCTGGTCAGCCGCGTGCTGCTCAACCCGGGCAGCCAGGGCCAGCCGGTCTACCTGATCGGCCTGCGCGCCGAAGCGCCTGCCAGCTGGGAGGCCGGTGACCTGGTGGAGATCCTGCCGCTCAACAGCCAGCCTCACGTTGACGCATTCCTGAACGGCATGGCGCTGGACGCCAACGCGACGGTGCAACTGGACGGCCTGAACGAAACCCTCGGCCAGGCTCTGGCAGGCCGCCTGCTTCCAACGCGCCGCGACCACCTGATCGGCTTGCAGCCACAGGCGCTGGTCGATGCGCTGGTGCCGATCGGCAGCCGCGAATACTCCATCGCTTCGATCGCCAGCGATGGCGTGCTGGAGTTGATCGTGCGCCAGGAGCGCCACCCCGACGGCAACCTTGGCCTGGGCTCTGGCTGGCTAACCGAGTACCTGCCGGTCAATGGCACCCTGAGCCTGCGGCTACGGCGTAACAGCAGTTTCCATCTGCCCGAAAGCGCTGCGCCGATGATCCTGATCGGCAACGGCACTGGCCTGGCGGGCCTGCGCAGCTTGCTCCGGGCGCGGGTCAATGCCGGCGAGCAACGTAACTGGCTGCTGTTCGGTGAGCGCACTCGGGCGCATGACCTGTTGTGTGGCGATGAACTGCACGGCTGGCTGGACAACGGCGACCTGGCGCGGCTGGACCTTGCGTTCTCGCGGGATCAGGCCGAGAAGGTGTATGTGCAGGATGTGCTGCTGCAGCAGGCCGAGGAATTCAAGCGCTGGGTGGCTGAAGGGGCCTGTGTGTATGTCTGCGGCAGCTTGCAGGGGATGGCGGCGGGCGTGGATGCAGCGCTGAAGGGCATGCTCGGTGAGGCAGTGGTCGAGCAACTGATCGAAGATGGGCGATATCGGCGAGACGTCTATTGATTAGACATTGATGTAGTCAGGATCGGCCCCTTCGCGGGACAAGCCCGCTCCCACAGACTCACCGCAGCACTCAGCTTTAGCGGTGAACCTGTGGGAGCGGGCTTGCCCCGCGAACGGGCCGGTACCGGCTCAATGCAGCTCGAAGGTATCGGCATCCAGATTGGCTGGGAACCGGGTCCGGTAAGCCGCCAATTCAGCGGCCCGCAGCACCACCGTGAACACCCCGTCCGCTTCACCGGCGCTCAGCAGGCTTTCACCCTGGAAGTCCAGTACCTGGCTGTCGCCCGAATACGCGAAGCCCTTGCCATCAGTGCCCACCCGGTTCACCGCCGCCACAAAGCACAGGTTCTCGATCCCCCGCGCCGGCAGCAGGCGGTTCCAGTGCTGGCGGCGCGCCGCCGGCCAGTTGGCGGTGTACAGCAGCAGGTCAGTGTCTTGCGAATCGCGGCTCCACACCGGGAAGCGCAGGTCATAGCAGATCAACGGGCGCACGCGCCATCCCTTGATTTCGAACTGCACCTGGCGCTCGCCAGGGGTGTAATGCTTGTGCTCGCCGGCCATGCGGAACAGGTGGCGCTTGTCGTAGTGCAGGATTTCGCCGTCCGGGCGCGCCCACAGCAGGCGGTTGCGGTGGCTGCCATCGGCGGCCTGGATGATCACGCTGCCGGTGACCACCGCGTTGATCCGCTTGGCCTGAGCCTTGAGCCATTTGTAGGTGGGGCCGTTCTCAGGCTCGGCCAGGGTTTCCGACTCCATGGAAAACCCGGTGGTGAACATTTCGGGCAGGATCACCAGGTCGGCATCACCCGCCTGGTCGAGCAACACCTCGAAATGTGCATAGTTGGCCTCGCGGTCGTGCCAGGCCAGGGTGGTCTGCACCAGGGCGATTTTCAGGTTGGGCAGTGCACTCAGATCGCGCATAGTTTTTCCGCTGCCTGGCGCAGCGTCTCCTCACGTTTGGCAAAGCACAGGCGCACCAGGCGTTGCTCGGGGATGGGTTGCTGGTAGAACACCGATACCGGAATGGTCGCCACGCCGTGCTCGCGGGTCAGCCACAGGGCCATGTCGACGTCGTTCAGGTCCGGGCGGATCTGCGAATAGTCCACCAGCTGGAAATAGGTGCCCGCTGTGCGGGTAAAGCTGAAGCGTGAGCCTTCGAGCAGGTCGCAGAACAGGTCGCGCTTGACCTGGTAGAACGCCGGTAGCTCATCGATGTGCTCTGGGTGCTCGGCCATGAAGTCGGCCAATGCGCACTGCAGGGGCGTCACGCCGCAGAAGTTGACGTACTGGTGCACCTTGCGCAGCTCGGCACTCAGGGCCGGGGGCGCAATCACGTAGCCGGTCTTCCACCCCGTCACATGGTAAGTCTTGCCGAACGAGCTGACCACGAAGGCCCGGCTGTAGAGCTCGGCATGGGCCAGCACGCTGGCGTGGCGTACGCCATCAAAGACCAGGTGCTCGTACACCTCGTCACTGATCAGATAGATGTCGCGGTCCGCAATCAAACGCGCCAGCTGGTCAAGGTCTTCACGGGTGATCAGCGCGCCACTGGGGTTGTGCGGCGAGTTGAGGATGACCATGCGCGTGCGCGGGCCCAACGCATCGCTGAACTGCTGCCAATCGATGCGGAAATCGCCATCCCGGAGCTGCACATGCACGCAACGGCCACCGGCCAGCTCCACGGAGGGCTCGTAGCTGTCGTAGCACGGGTCGAAGACGATCACCTCGTCGCCAGCATGGATCACCGCCTGAATGGCGCAGAAGATAGCCTCGGTGGCGCCCGGGGTAATGGTCACTTCCTGGTCGGCATCGACCTTGGCCCCGTACAGGCGCTCGACCTTGGCCGCCACCTGCTGGCGCAGCGCCGGCAAGCCGGTCATCGGCGCATACTGGTTATGCCCGGCGGACACATGGCGGCCGACCGCATCGAGCAGTGCCTGCGGGCCACTGAAGTCAGGGAAACCCTGGGAAAGGTTGAGCGCACCGGTTTGCACGGCGAGCTGGGACATGGTGGTGAAGATGGTCGTGCCGACATTCGGCAGTTTGCTGCGGATCATGGAGCCCTCTTTCCTGGGGTTTATCCGGCACGGGGTGGAGTCCGAGCATAGCGGATCAAGCAGTCAGGAAAAAGGTTGAAACAATAGGAGGATTGCGTTGTATCAAAGGGCCCCTGTGGGAGCGGGCTTGACCCGCGAACACGGGCAAAGCCCGTGCCATTCATCGCGTTGCCTGCATCGCGGGGCAAGCCCGCTCCCACATGGAGTTAATCAGCGCTTGTCGCGACGCTTCTTCTCGGCCTTCTTGTGGTGCGACATCAAGCGGCGCTTCTTGTTGACCTGGCGATCGGTAAGGGTGTTCTTTTTGCCCTCGTACGGGTTCTCACCGCCCTTGTACTCGATGCGGATCGGCGTACCGACCAGCTTCAGCACACGGCGGTAGGTGTTTTCCAGGTAACGCGAGTACGACTTGGGAATGCTCTCGGTCTGGTTGCCGTGAATCACGATCAACGGCGGGTTGGCACCGCCCAGGTGGGCATAGCGCAGCTTGATGCGGCGGCCGTTGACCAACGGCGGCTGGTGCTCGCTCACGGCATCTTCGAGGATCTGCGTCAGGCGGCTGGTCGGCCAGCGGGTGACCGCCGACTTGAACGCGGCCTGCACCGACTTGTACAGGTTGCCCACGCCCGTGCCGTGCAGCGCGGAAATGAAGTGGATGTCGGCGAAGTCGACGAAGAACAGCCGGCGCTCCAGCTCGGTCTTCACGTAGGCGCGCTCACCCGGCTCCATGCCATCCCACTTGTTCAGGGCGATAACGATGGCGCGGCCAGCTTCGAGGGCAAAGCCCAGCAGGTTGAGGTCGTGGTCGACCACACCTTCACGGGCGTCCATCACGAAGATCACCACGTTGGCGTCCTTGATGGCCTGCAGCGTCTTGACCACCGAGAACTTCTCGACTTCCTCGTGGATCTTGCCGCGCTTGCGCACCCCGGCGGTGTCGATGAAGGTGTACTTCTCGCCATCGCGCTCGAACGGGATGTAGATACTGTCACGGGTCGTGCCCGGCTCGTCGTAGACCACCACGCGCTCTTCGCCGAGCATGCGGTTGACCAGTGTCGACTTGCCAACATTCGGGCGGCCGATAATGGCGATCTTGATGCCATCTTTCTCGCTCGGGCCAGGAATGCGCACAGCTTCCTCGCCTTCGGCGACATCCTGATCGAGGGCTTCTTCCTCGGCATCGCGTGGCAGGTGGCCGAGTACGGCCTCCATCAGCGCGTTGATACCACGGCCCTGCGAACCCGCAACCGGGATGGCGTTGCCCATGCCCATCGGCGAGAACTCGGCGCGCGCGACATCGGGGTCGATGTTGTCGATCTTGTTGGCAACCAGAATCGCCGACTTGTTACGCTTGCGCAGGTGCTCGGCAATCATCTGGTCTGCTGCGGTCATGCCCGCACGGGCATCGACCAGGAACAGCACGTAGTCGGCTTCTTCGATGGCCATCAGCGATTGCTCGGCCATCTTCTCATCCATGCCCACTTCGTCGCCGGTGATACCACCGGTGTCGATCAGGATGAAGGAGCGACCCTGCCAGCTGGCATCACCATATTGGCGGTCACGGGTCAGACCCGACAGGTCACCTACGATGGCATCGCGGGTTTTGGTCAGGCGGTTGAACATGGTGGATTTGCCGACGTTCGGCCGTCCCACCAGGGCGATTACGGGAACCATGCGGCTCTCCATTCTTGAATTCTTGAAAATGCAAAGGCCGCTGCAAGGCAGCGGCCGGAGTTCGGGCGGCGTGTCCTACGCCGCAACTCAAGACCTGTAGCGGTCTTGAGCATAGCCTCAGCGGATGGTCAGTGCCTCGAGCTTGCCGCTGTTGCCAAAGACGTAAATGGTGTCGCCGACCACCAGGGGCCGGGCGCGCAGGCCATCGCTGTCGATACGCTCACGGCCGACGAAACGGCCGTCGACCTGGCTGAGCAGGTGCAGGTAACCCTCGAAGTCACCGACAGCCACGTAGCTGGAGAACACTTCCGGGGCCGACAACTGACGGCGCGCCATCGAGTCGTTGGTCCACAAGGCGCTGGAAGAGCGCTCATCGACGCTCTCCACAGTACCCGAGGCTTCGCTGACATAGACGTTGCCATAACCCTGGGCGACACCCACGTAGCTGGAAGCATCACGCTGCCAGACCACACGGCCGCTTTCCAGGTCCAGGCCCGCGACGCGGCCCTGGTAGGTGCTGACGTACAGGGTACCACCGGACAGCAGCAGGCCGCCGTCGATATCGACCACACGGTCCAACTCGGAACGGCCCTGCGGGATCGCCACACGGCTTTCCCACACTGGCACGCCATTGTTGATGTCTACCGCCACCACCTTGCCGGTGGACAGGCCAGCAACGGCCAGTCGGTTGGTAGCGATGGGTGCACCGGTACCACGCAGGGTCAGTACGGCCGGGGTGTTTTCATAGATCCAGCGACGGTCGCCGGTTGCAGCATCGAGGCCGATCAGGCGGTCGTCCTGGGTCTGCACCACCACAACGTCACCGTTGTTGGCAGGCGGCGCCAGCACTTCGCTGGTAACGCGCGAGCGCCAGCGCTCTTCACCGGTGCTGGAGTCCAGGGCAATCACTTCACCCTTGAGGGTGCCGAGCATGACCAGGCCATAGCCAACACCGACTGCGCCGGAAACCGGCAGCTCCAGGTCCTTCTTCCACACCACGTCACCGGTAATGCGGTCGAGGGCGAAGACTTCGCCGTTGACGTCGGAGGCGTAGATGCGGTCGTTTTCGATCGCCGGTACCAGGGTGTTGTATGTCTCGCCCTGGCCGTCACCGATCGAACGGCTCCACTGTTTCTTCAGCACCACTTCTTCGGTGAACTTGGTGAGCTCGGCCGGAGGCAGTTCCTTCTTGCTGTTGCTGCTGCAACCTGCGGCCAGTACGGCCAGGGTCAGCACTGCTGCTTGTTTCCAACCGATCACGTCACGCGTCCCCTTTGGCCAGGTCATCCAGCTTCAGTTGCAGGCCACCGACCGCTGCTTCATCAGAAAGCGCAGCCTTGGCTTTTTCATAAGCACTGTGGGCATCGTCGGCGCGACCCAGCTGCACCAGCAGGTCACCCTTCAATTCTTCACGGCTGGCCAGGAACGCCTTGTCGGCGTCGCCGTCGAGCAGCTTGAGTGCATCCTCGGCCTTGCCCTGGGCCGCGAGCACGCGGGCCAGGCGCTGGCGCGAAATTTCGCCCAGGGTAACGTCGGCCGGCTTGTCCAGCACAGCTTTGAGCTCGGCAGCAGCGTCGTCGAGCTTGCCGCTCTCGACCGCGACCTTGGCCACGAACAGGCTGCCGTACTGGGCGTAGGCGGTACCGCCAAACTCGCTCTTGAGCTTGCCGGACAGTTCGGCGACCTTGGTCGCGTCTGGCTGGCCGCTCGGCGTCAGGCTGGTTTCCAGCAGGGCCTGATACAGCTGCGAGGCGCCTTGCGACTGGTTGTTCTGGTACTTGTGCCAGGTGTTCCAGCCCAGCACCACCACACCGGCCAGCAGCGCGCCGGTCAGCAGCGGCTTGCCGTTACGGTTCCACCAGTCCTTGACCCCTGCCAGGTCATCATCATCGGTACTCGACACCCCAATACTCCTTTTCGCCTATTCGCTTGTTGAACCGCGTTACGCCTGTGCGATCGCGGTTTCCAGGTGCTCAGCCAGAGCATCCCAGGCAATATTCTGTTGTTCGCCCTGACCACGCAGGGGCTTCAGGCCGATCTCTTGCTTGGCCAGCTCGTCGTCACCCAGGATCAGGGCGAACAGCGCGCCGCTCTTGTCGGCCTTCTTGAACTGGCTCTTGAAGCTGCCACCACCGGCGTTGACCGCCAGGCGCAGGCCCGGCAAGCGATCACGCAAGCCTTCGGAAAGACGCAGGCCCGCTATCTCAGCCTGCTCGCCAAAGGCGCACAGGTAGACATCGATTTGACGGTTGATCGACTCCGGTACTTTGCCGAGGGTTTCCAGCAGCAGGATCAAGCGCTCGATACCCATGGCGAAGCCCACGCCCGGGGTCGGCTTGCCGCCCATCTGCTCGACCAGGCCATCGTAGCGGCCACCGGCGCAGACGGTGCCCTGGGCACCGAGCTTGTCGGTGACCCACTCGAACACGGTCTTGCTGTAGTAGTCCAGGCCACGCACCAGCTTGGTGTTGATCACGAACGGAATACCGGCAGCGTCCAGGCGGGCCTTTAGGCCCTCGAAGTGCACGCGGGAATCGTCGTCGAGGTAGTCTTCCAGCTTCGGCGCACCGACCAGCACCGCCTGGGTGCCCTGGTCCTTGCTGTCGAGGATGCGCAGCGGGTTGCTCTTGAGGCGGCGCTGGCTGTCTTCGTCGAGCTGCTCCAGGCGCGCCGAGAGAAACTCGACCAGCGCGTCACGGTAGCGGGCACGGGCTTCGCTGGTGCCCAGGCTGTTCAGTTCGAGCTTGACCGCATCCTGGATGCCCAGCAGCCCCCACAGGCGCCAGGTCAGCATGATCAGTTCGGCGTCGATGTCCGGGCCGTCCAGGTTGAACACTTCCACACCGATCTGGTGGAACTGGCGGTAGCGGCCTTTCTGCGGGCGCTCGTGGCGGAACATCTGGCCGATGTACCACAGTTTCTGCACCTGGCCGTTGCCAGTGATGCCGTGCTCAAGCACCGCACGCACGCACGCAGCTGTGCCTTCAGGGCGCAGGGTCAACGAATCGCCGTTGCGGTCCTCGAAGGTGTACATCTCTTTTTCGACGATGTCGGTGACTTCACCGATGGAGCGCTTGAACAGCTCGGTGAACTCGACGATCGGCGTGCGGATCTGGCTATACCCGTAGGTGTCCAGCAGGCCGGCCACGGTGCTTTCGAAGTAGCGCCACAGCGGCGACTGCTCTGGCAGGATGTCGTTCATGCCACGGATGGCTTGCAGCGATTTGCTCACGAAAAGTCCTTACGAATCTGTGTGTCAGCCGCGAGCGATCAGCGCCGCGTCGGCCTCGACCTTTTCGGCCGCTTTCTGGCGGATGAGCTTTTCCAGCTCATCGACCAGGTTGTCATTGGTCAGCTTCTGCGCCGGCTTGCCGTCGATGTAGATCAGGTTCGGCGTGCCACCGGTCAGCCCGACGTGGGCTTCCTTGGCTTCGCCGGGGCCGTTGACCACGCAACCGATCACCGCCACGTCCAGCGGTACCAGCAGGTCTTCCAGGCGGCCTTCCAGCTCGTTCATGGTCTTGACCACATCGAAGTTCTGCCGCGAGCAGCTCGGGCAGGCGATGAAGTTGATGCCACGCGAACGCAGGTGCAGCGACTTGAGGATGTCGTAGCCGACCTTCACTTCTTCGACCGGGTCGGCGGCCAGCGAAATACGGATGGTATCGCCAATGCCTTCGGCCAGCAGCATACCGAGGCCGACGGCAGATTTCACCGTGCCCGAGCGCAGGCCACCGGCTTCGGTGATGCCCAGGTGCAGCGGCTGGATGATCTGCTTGGCCAGCAGGCGGTAGGCTTCGACGGCCATGAACACATCGGAGGCCTTGACGCTGACCTTGAAGTCCTGGAAGTCCAGGCGGTCAAGGTGTTCGACGTGGCGCAGGGCCGACTCGACCAGCGCGGCTGGGGTCGGTTCGCCGTACTTCTTCTGCAGGTCCTTTTCCAGCGACCCGGCGTTGACCCCAATGCGGATCGGGATACCGCGGTCGCGGGCGGCATCGACCACAGCGCGCACACGGTCTTCGCGGCCGATGTTGCCTGGGTTGATACGCAGGCAATCGACGCCCAGTTCGGCCACGCGCAAGGCGATCTTGTAGTCGAAGTGGATATCGGCGACCAGCGGCACACTGACGAGTTGCTTGATTTTGCCGAACGCCTCGGCGGCGTCCATGTCCGGCACCGAAACGCGGACGATGTCGACGCCGGCATCGACCAGGCGCTGGATCTGCCCCACGGTGGCGGCGACATCGTTGGTGTCGGTGTTGGTCATGCTCTGCACCGCGATGGGCGCATCACCACCCACCGGCACATTGCCAACCCAGATTTTGCGGGATTCGCGACGTTTGATCGGAGATTCGCCGTGCATGACTTACTGTCCCAACTTCAGGCGAGCAGTCTCGCCACTGGTGAACGGGGCAACATCGACGGCCTGGCCGTTGTAGCTGACCTGCGCGCCGCGGGCAAAGCCCAGGCGCACCGCGAACGGCGGCTTGCCGGTCAGCTCCAGGTTATCGCCCTTGCGCTTGATGGCGCTGAACAGCACCTTGCCGTTGCCATCGGACACCTGGGTCCAGCAATCGGCGGTGAACTGGATCGCGACCTTGGCACTGCCAGCCGGTACGGCGGCAGGCTCGGCGGCGGCGATGGCCGGCACGCTGGCAGCGGGTGCCACGGGGGCAGCCTGGGCTACAGGGGCGGCAGGCGCAACGGGGGCTGGGGCTGGAGCCGGTGCTGCGGTGTGTACGGGTGGCTGTTGCACGGGCGCGGGCGTAGCAGCGGCTGGCGCTGCCTCGTTGCCAGCTTCGGCAACCGGCTCGGCTGGGGTCTGCTCCAGCGGCAGCGGCGCGCTCTCGCCCTGCTGCCCAACGCTCACGGCCTGGTCTTCAGGTTCGTCCAGCGGGTGGATCTGGGTGGTGCCGTCGGCGCTTTCGACCTCGACGTGCTCCAGGGCAATCTTGGCCAGGTCCTTGCCGCGCAGGCTACCCTGGTCCTGCCACCAGATGAAGCTGCCGCCGACCACGGCGACCAGCAGCAGCAGGCTGACACCGCGCAGGATGTTGTGCGAAAGGCGCACCGGCTCTTCGATACGGCCCAGCGAATGCACTTCACTGCCCTTGGCATGGGTCCCGGTGTACTGGTCGAAGGCCTCGACCAGGGGCGCCTGGTCCAGGTCCATGAGTTTGGCGTAGGCACGGATATAGCCACGGGCGAACGTATGCCCTGGCAGCTTGTCGAAGGCGCCGGTTTCCACGTGGTTCAGCGAACTTACGGTGAGGTTGAGCTTGCGGGCCACCTCGGCTTGCGTCCACTCCCGTTTTTCGCGGGCCTGGCGCAACAGCTCACCGGGGTTCTGGCCAGTCGCTGCTGCTACTTCGGGATGCGCGGCTTTCATCGTTGCTCCGACAGGTATTGCTGATATTCCGGCGTACCGGGATAAAGTCGTTGTAATTGCTGGCCCAGTTCGGCCAGGGTGCCCTGCTCGTCGAACACCCGGGCAAGACGACTGCCCAGCAGGAGGCTGCGGGCACTGTGATCGCCCAACTGGCTGAAACGATCGTAGTAGTCCCGGGCCGGCACATAATGCCTGTTTTCGTAGGACAACTCAGCCATTTCCAGCAACGCCCTGGGTTGCCGCCGGTTGAGTTGCAGGGCCTTGGTCAGGTACGCCTGCGCCTGGTCGCGGTTGTCGAGCTGCAAGGCCGTCAGGCCAAGGTTCTCGTACACCCGCGAACGTTCAGGATACAGGGTATCGGCGCTGGCCTGGCGAAACATCTGCTCGGCTTCGGCGAAACGCTGCTGAGCATATAGGAAACTGCCGTAATTGTTGCGAATTCGCGTGTCGCCCGGGCGAGCTGACAGCGCTTTTTTGAAGTGTTCCTCAGCCAGCAGCGGTTCACCTTCGGCCTGGAACACCAAGGCCAGGGCGGCATGGGCGTCGGCATCGGTGGCGTCCAGCGCCAGGGCCTTGCCCAGCGGCGCCTTGGCCTGCTCGGTCAAACCTTGTTGCAAATAGCCAAGCCCAAGCTGCACGTATGCCCGCCCGGCCTCCACGCGCCCCTGGCGATTGGCCAGTGGGTCGCTTGCGCCGCCCGACACGCAGCCGGCCAGCAGCGTTAGCGCAAGGATCGACAGCGCGGTGCGCAGGCTCATGGTGGGCCGGGCTCAGTGGCGCACGGCGCTGTCTTGCAGCTCGGCGTCGGCAGAGAGCTGGCGTACGGCGATGTAGCGCTCGCTGCGGCGGGTACGGTCATTGACCTGGCCAACCAGCTGACCGCAGGCCGCATCGATGTCCTCACCACGGGTGGTACGGGTAGTGACGTTGAAACCACCGTGGTGCAGCATGTCCTGGAAGCGGCGGATAGCATTGTTGCTAGGGCGCTCGTAACCGGAATGCGGGAACGGGTTGAACGGGATCAGGTTGATCTTGCACGGCACGTCGCGCAGCAGCTCGATCATCTGCGCAGCATGTTCCGGCTGGTCGTTGACGTCCTTGAGCAGGGTGTACTCGACCGTCAGCACGCGCTTGCCACCCAGGGTAGCCATGTAGCCCATGCACGATTCCAGCAGCACCTTGAGCGGGTACTTCTTGTTGATCGGCACCAACTGGTTGCGCAGTTCGTCGTTTGGCGCGTGCAGCGACAGGGCCAGCGACACGTCGATGTGCTTGGCCAGTTCGTCGATCATCGGCACCACGCCCGAGGTGGACAAGGTAACGCGACGCTTGGAAATGCCATAACCCAGGTCATCCATCATGATCTTCATGGCGGCGATGACATTGTCGAAATTCAGCAGAGGCTCGCCCATGCCCATCATCACCACGTTGGTAATCGCGCGGTCGACTTTGGCAGGAACGGTCCCGAAGGATTTGTTGGCAAGCCACACCTGGCCGATCACTTCGGCGGCGGTGAGGTTGCTGTTGAAGCCTTGCTTGCCGGTGGAGCAGAAACTGCAGTCCAGGGCGCAGCCGGCTTGCGACGAGACGCACAGGGTGCCGCGGTCGTCGGTAGGGATATAGACGGTCTCGACGCAGCTGCCGGAGGCAACGCGGATCACCCATTTACGGGTGCCGTCTGCGGAAATGTCTTCACTGACCACTTCCGGTGGGCGAATTTCGGCAACAGCCTCGAGCTTTTCGCGCAAGGCCTTGCCGACGTTCGTCATGGCGGCGAAATCATCGACGCCAAAATGGTGAATCCATTTCATCACCTGGCCGGCACGGAAGCGCTTCTCCCCGATAGAGTCGAAGAATTGTTCCATTTCCGGCTGGGTCAGGCCCAACAGGTTGATTTTGCCAGTAGATGTCGTCATGGATTCACCCTCACCCGTAAGCTTTCGCTTAGCGAGTGGTTACCTCGGTAGCAGCGAAGAAGTAAGCGATTTCGCGAGCAGCAGCAGCTTCGGAGTCCGAACCGTGAACGGCGTTGGCGTCGATCGACTCGGCGAAGTCAGCACGGATGGTGCCGGCAGCAGCTTCTTTAGGGTTGGTAGCGCCCATCAGCTCACGGTTCAGAGCGATGGCGTTTTCGCCTTCCAGAACCTGAACGACAACCGGACCGGAAGTCATGAAGGCAACCAGGTCGCCGAAGAAGCCGCGCTCGCTGTGCTCAGCGTAGAAGCCTTCGGCTTCGGCTTTGGACAGTTGCTTGATTTTCGAAGCAACGATTTTCAGGCCGGCTTCTTCGAAGCGAGTGGTGATCTTGCCAATGACGTTTTTGGCAACGGCGTCAGGCTTGATGATCGAGAAAGTACGTTGAACAGCCATGGAAAACTCCAGAATATGAGTGTTGCGAAAAATTAAACCCGCGAATTATACGCGGGTTCCAGGGGATTGCCTAACCTGCAGCGTCGCGCTTAGTCGGCTTCGTCAATCCAGGCCGCCTGGATGGCCTCGAGCACTTTCTCACCGCCGCGTGACGGATCGTCGCTGAACTCTGGCAAAGCCAGCACCCAACGGTGCAGATCGACGAAATTCACATAACGAGGATCTACGTCCGGCTTGCTTTCCGCAAGTTGGATGGCGATCTCAAGTACATCAATCCATTTCAGGCTCATGCGGCAAACCTCAGTGCGGCGCTTCGGCAGCGTGGTTGAGCGAATACTTGGGGATCTCGATGGTCAGGTCTTCATCACCCACGACCACCTGGCAGCCGAGGCGCGACTGGGCCTCCAGGCCCCAGGCCTTGTCCAGCATGTCCTCTTCCAGCTCGTCCGCTTCTTCCAGCGAGTCGAAACCTTTACGAACGATACAGTGGCAGGTGGTGCAGGCCTTGACGCCACCGCAGGCACTTTCCATCTCGATGTGATGGTCGTGGGCAAGCTCCAGGATATTGGTACCGGACGGAACCTCCACGGCCAACCCTTCCGGGCAGAACTTCTCGTGCGGCAGGAATGTCACCAGCGGCATCGGTTACTCCTCGATCTCATTCAGGTTGCGCCCGGCCAGTGCGGCTTTGACCGTCGAATCAAGGCGACGGGCGGCAAATGCATCGGTCACCTGCGACAGACGCTTGGTCTGTTGCTCGATGGCGTAGCCATCAGTGCCAGTCAGCAAATCACGTAGTTCTTGCATCTGGAAGGCAATCGCCTCGCGCTCTTCGGCGCTCAGCAGGCGCTCGCCATCGGCATCGAGCGCGCCTTGCACCGCTTCGAGCAGGCGTTCGCCGTCGACCTGGTGCTCGCGCAACTGCCGCGCCTGCTTGTCGGAGCCTGCGTGCTCGAAGGAATCCTTGAGCATGCGGGCAATCTCACCGTCGGTCAGGCCGTACGATGGCTTGACCTGGATGCTCGCTTCCACGCCCGAGCCCAGTTCGCGGGCAGCGACGCTGAGCAGGCCGTCGGCGTCGACCTGGAAGGTCACGCGGATCTTCGCCGCACCGGCAACCATCGCCGGAATGCCGCGCAGCTCGAAGCGCGCCAGCGAACGGCAGTCGCTGATCAGCTCGCGCTCGCCCTGCAGGACGTGAATCATCATGGCCGACTGGCCATCTTTATAGGTGGTGAATTCCTGGGCGCGGGCCACCGGAATGGTGGTGTTGCGCGGGATCACCTTCTCCATCAGCCCGCCCATGGTCTCAAGGCCCAGGGAAAGCGGGATGACGTCGAGCAGCAGCAGCTCGCCACCTTCGCGGCGATTGCCGGCCAGGGTATCGGCCTGGATGGCGGCGCCGATGGCGACCACCTGATCGGGGTCGATCGAAGTCAGCGGCGTACGGCCGAACAGCGTACCGACTGCTTCGCGCACACGTGGCACGCGGGTCGAGCCGCCGACCATGACCACGGCACCGACATCGTCCAACTCGATGCCGCTGTCGCGCACTGCGCGCCGACAAGCCTTCAGGCTGCGGGCAATCATCGGTTCGATCAGGGCGTCGAAGGCAGCGCGGCTCAGCTCACCCTGCCAGGCGCCATGGGCAACGCTGACCCGCTCGGCGTCGGTCAAGGCTTCCTTGGCGGCGCAAGCGGTCTGCAGCAGCAGGCGTTGGGTGGCAGGGTCGAGGTCGGCAGACAACCCTGCCTGCTCGATGATCCAGCCCGCAATCGCGTGATCGAAGTCGTCGCCGCCCAGGGCAGTATCGCCACCGGTAGCCAGCACTTCGAAGACGCCCGCAGTCAGGCGCAGAATCGAGATATCGAAGGTGCCACCGCCGAGATCGAAGATCGCCACCACGCCTTCGGCGTTCTGGTCCAGGCCATAGGCCACGGCAGCTGCGGTCGGCTCGTTGAGCAGGCGCAGGACGTTGAGCCCGGCCAGTTTGGCGGCGTCTTTGGTGGCCTGGCGCTGGGCGTCATCGAAATAAGCCGGAACGGTAATCACCGCGCCAACCAGATCGCCCCCAAGGGTGTCCTCGGCGCGCTGGCGCAGCACCTTGAGGATGTCGGCAGACACTTCCACCGGGCTCTTCGGGCCCTGCACGGTGTCGATGAACGGCATGTGCGACTCACCACCGACAAAGCGGTAAGGCAGCTGTTCTCCGAGCTGCTTGACGTCCGCCAGGCCACGGCCCATCAGGCGTTTGACCGAGAGAATGGTGTTGAACGGGTCGCGCGGCGCCGCTTCGCGGGCAGCCTGGCCGACCTCGATGCGATCTTCCAGGTAGCGCACGGCTGACGGCAGGATAACCTTGCCGTGAATGTCGGGCAGCGGCTCGCTGCGGCCGCTGCGCAAGGCGGCAACCAGGGAATTGGTGGTACCTAGGTCAATGCCCACCGCCAGACGGCGCTGATGCGGTTGGGGGCTTTGACCGGGTTCGGCGATCTGCAGTAGGGCCATGCTTATCTGAATACCTTAGGCGTCGTCACGGCAACGCCGGGTTAATCGTCGAGGCGCTCTTCCAGTTGGCGCACTTCTTGGGCGAGCTTGTCGAGGAACTGCATGCGGCGCATCAGGCGTTCGGCCTGCTCACGCTGGGCTGCATCGTTCCAGCAGGCGGCGAATGCCTCGCTCAGCGTGTCCTGGGCAACCTTCAGACGCTTCTTGAATACGGCGACGGCGTCGAGATCGGCTAGCTCTTCGAGCTCTTCGCGCAACTCCATCTGCTGCAACAGGAACGCCGGGTCATGCACGGTGATTTCCTGCGGCACTTCGTGGCCACTGATGGCCAGCAGATACCGGGCACGCCGCGGCGGGCTGCGCAAGGTCTGGTAGGCGTCGTTCAACGCCGCCGAGTTTTCCAGGGCAACACGCTGCTCGCGCTCGGAGGCATCGGCGAAACGGTCGGGATGGACCTCGCGGGCCAGTTCGCGGTAACGAACGGCCAGCTTGTCGAGGTCCAGGCGAAAACCCGGCTGCAGGTCAAATAGCGCGAAATGGCAAGGAGTACCCACGTCAAGCCTCAGACATTGAAGCTTTCGCCGCAGCCACATTCACCGCGCACGTTGGGGTTGTTGAACTTGAAACCTTCGTTCAACCCTTCCTTGACGAAGTCGAGCTCGGTGCCATCGAGGTAGACCAGGCTTTTCGGGTCGATGATGACCTTCACGCCATGGTTCTCGAACACTTGGTCTTCGCCCGCCACTTCGTCGACGAACTCCAGCACGTAGGCCAGGCCCGAGCAGCCGGTGGTGCGCACGGCCAGGCGGATGCCCTCGCCCTTGCCGCGCCCGTCGAGGGAACGCCGCACGTGGTTGGCGGCGGCTTCTGTCATGCTGATAGCCATCGGAACTCCTTACTTCGCAACAGGCGACTTAGATCAAGCCTTTTTTCTGCTTGTAATCGCGAACGGCTGCCTTGATGGCATCTTCGGCGAGTACCGAGCAGTGGATCTTCACCGGCGGCAACGCCAGTTCTTCCGCCAGTTGGGTGTTCTTGATGGTTTCGGCTTCGTCCAGGGTCTTGCCCTTCATCCACTCGGTGGCGAGGGAGCTGGAAGCGATGGCCGAACCGCAGCCGTAGGTCTTGAACTTGGCGTCTTCGATGATGCCTTGCTCGTTGACCTTGATCTGCAGACGCATCACGTCACCGCACGCAGGGGCGCCGACCATGCCGGTACCGACATCCGGGTCCTCGGCATTCATCTTGCCGACGTTGCGTGGGTTTTCGTAGTGGTCGATGACCTTTTCACTGTATGCCATGGTGCAATTCCTTCCTCATCAGGGAGCCGCTCTTGCCGGCGACTGCTTAGTGGGCGGCCCACTCGATCTTGGAGATGTCGACGCCGTCTTTGTACATGTCCCACAGCGGCGACAATTCACGCAGTTTGTTCACCGCCTCGCAGACTTTCTGCGCGGCGTAGTCGACTTCTTCTTCAGTGGTGAAGCGGCCGAAGGAGAAGCGGATCGAGCTGTGCGCCAGCTCGTCGTTACGGCCCAGAGCGCGCAGTACGTACGACGGCTCGAGCGAAGCGGAGGTGCAGGCCGAACCGGACGATACCGCGATGTCTTTCAGCGACATCAGCAGCGACTCGCCTTCGACGTAGTTGAAGCTCAGGTTCAGGTTGTGCGGCACGCGAGCAGTGCTGCTGCCGTTGACGTACAGCTCTTCGAGGTCCGAGACCTGCTTGAAGAAGCGGTCGCTCAGGGCCTTGATGCGTACGTTTTCCGCGGCCATTTCCTGCTTGGCAATGGCGAACGCTTCGCCCATGCCGACGATCTGGTGGGTCGGCAGGGTACCCGAACGCATGCCGCGCTCATGACCACCGCCGTGGATGATCGCTTCCAGGCGTACACGCGGCTTGCGGCCGACGTACAGCGCGCCGATACCTTTCGGGCCGTAGACCTTGTGCGCCGAGAACGACATCAGGTCGACTTTGAGCTTTTGCAGGTCGATGTCGACCTTGCCGGCCGACTGGGCGGCGTCGACGTGGAAGAGTACGCCGCGCGAACGGGTCAGTTCACCGATGGCGGCGATGTCGTTGATCGAACCGACTTCGTTGTTGACGTGCATCAGCGAGACCAGAATGGTGTCGTCGCGCAGCACGGCTTCGACCTGGGCCGGGGTGACGATGCCGTCCGCACCTGGCTCGAGGTAGGTGACTTCGAAACCTTCACGCTCGAGCTGGCGAGCGGTGTCCAGGACCGCCTTATGCTCGATCTTGGAGGTGATGATGTGCTTGCCCTTGGTCTGATAGAAGTGCGCCACGCCTTTCAGGGCGAGGTTGTCGGACTCGGTGGCACCGCTGGTCCAGACGATCTCGCGCGGGTCGGCGTTGATCAGCTCGGCCACCTGGCGACGGCCATTCTCGACCGCTTCTTCGGCTTTCCAGCCGAACACGTGGGAGCGCGAGGCCGGGTTACCGAAGTTACCGTCGACCAGCAGGCAGTCGGCCATCTTCTGGGCAACACGGGGATCGACCGGCGTGGTCGCGGAGTAATCGAGGTAGATCGGCAACTTCATTGAGTATCTCCTATCAGGCGGTGGCGTCGCTCGTCGTCACTGTTAATTAAGGTCAGTCGACGGCGGACGTCTCAATCTTGTCCAGCTGGGCAGAACGGCCTGCGACACGACGCAGGTCCTGGCGCTGGGCGACTTCCTGCACCTCACGGCGCATGACGAGGTCGGCCAGGCTGATGCCGCTGAGGAATTCGTGGATCTGCTGGCTGAGGTCGCACCACAGGTGGTGGGTCAGGCAGGTATCACCGGCATGGCAATCCCCAAGGCCCTGGCAGCGAGTGGCATCGACCGATTCGTTGACCGCATCGATGACCTGGGCTACCTGGATGGTTTCCATGCCGCGCGACAGCTGGTAGCCACCACCCGGACCGCGCACACTGGAAACCAGGCTGCTGCGGCGCAGCTTGGCGAACAGCTGTTCCAGATAAGAGAGGGAAATGCCCTGGCGCTCGGAAATGTCGGCCAAAGACACCGGCCCATGCTGCGCGTGCAACGCCAGGTCAAGCATGGCTGTCACAGCGTATCGGCCTTTGGTAGTCAGTCGCATGGCTAATGGGTACCACGGGAGTTACAGAATATGTGCGAGTATGCGATTCCCGAGCATTTAAGTCAACTATTAGACCTACTGCTTTAGTCGGGTTTGGCATCTGGGAGGCGGGCGCGATTGTAGCAGCATAGGGGCGTGAGCACACGCCCCATATGTCAGTATGACTTCACCGCGCCGCAATCAATGCGACTGAGTGTCGCGCTGCTGCGCCTGGGCGACTTCGCTGAAGTCATCCTCCGGCAGGGCCGGCAGCTCCTTGGCACAGTAGTCGCTGCCCATCTTGGTCAGCGCCCCGCACATACCTTCCAGGCGCTCGTCGACCGCCTGCAGATGGTCAAGCATCTGGCCGATGGCGCGCGCCACCGGGTCCGGCATGTCGCCACTGACGCCGTAGGCATCAAAGCCGATCTTCTCAGCCATCGCCTTGCGCCTGGCTTCGAGCTCGCTGTCTTCGCTCTTGACGATGATCCGCCCCGGGATGCCGACCGCTGTGGCGCCTGCCGGCACCGCCTTGGTGACCACCGCATTGGAGCCGATCTTGGCGCCGGCACCGACGGTGAACGGGCCGAGCACCTTGGCCCCCGCCCCTACCACCACACCGTTTTCCAGGGTCGGGTGGCGCTTGCCTTTGTTCCAGCTGGTGCCGCCGAGGGTCACACCTTGGTAAAGCGTGACGTCGTCGCCGATTTCGGCGGTTTCACCGATGACGATGCCCATACCGTGGTCGATGAAGAAGCGCCGGCCGATGGTTGCACCAGGGTGGATCTCGATCCCGGTCATCCAGCGACCGAAGTTCGACACCAGGCGGGCCAGCCACTTGAAATCGCGCCTCCACAGGGCATTGCCCAGGCGGTGCAGCCAGATGGCGTGCATGCCCGGGTAGCAGGTCAGCACCTCGAAGGCATTGCGCGCCGCCGGGTCACGATGGAAAACGCTCTGGATATCTTCACGCAGACGCTCGAACATCTGTCAGTCCTTCCTTTTATGCGGCTCGCCCCGGGCGACCTTCTGGGTCTCGGTGAGGATGCCGCGCAAAATGCTCATTTCCGGACGCTCGACCGAGCTTCGCCCATACAACCGGCGCAGGCGCGCCATCAGGTGTTTGGGTTTTTCGGGGTCAAGGAAGCCGATGTCCACCAGGGTTTTTTCCAGGTGGTCATAGAACCGCTCCATTTCGTCCATGGTCGCCAGCTCGCTGGCGTCGACCTTCTCGGCTTGCAGCGCCGAACCTTCCGCTGCCAGCCAGGCCATGCGCACCTCGTAGGAGAGCACCTGGACGGCGGCAGCCAAGTTCAGCGAACTGAAGTCGGGGTTCGAGGGAATGTGCACGTGGAAGTGACATCGCTGCAGTTCGTCGTTGGTCAGGCCAGCGTGCTCGCGCCCGAATACCAGGGCGATTTCATCACCGCCCAGGGCGTGCTCCACGGCCTTGGCCCCACACTCACGGGGGTCGATCAGCGGCCAGGGGATGCTGCGCTCACGGGCGCTGGTGCCCATGACCAGGCTGCAGCCGACCAGCGCCTGCTCAAGGCTGTCGACCACCCGGGCATTGGCCAGCACATCGTCGGCACCCGAGGCGCGCGCACTGGCGTCGGCAGCCGGAAATTCTTTTGGCTGCACCAGCACCAGACGCGACAAGCCCATGTTTTTCATGGCACGCGCAGCGCCGCCGATGTTGCCGGGGTGGCTGGTATTGACCAGAACAACACGAATATTTTGCAGCAAGGTGTTGTGCTCACAGATGCGGGTTTTAGAGGTTTCGATCTTACAGAACCGACCAGCGTAACGCTATGAAAGCAAATGTGACACTTCTTCCGCCAAACTTTTCTGCTAGAATGTTCGGCTTTCTTCTTTAACATCTCCAGGTGACCCGCCCATGCAGCCTATGCTGAATATCGCCCTGCGCGCCGCTCGCAGCGCCAGTGAACTGATTTTCCGCTCCATCGAACGCCTGGATAGCATCAAGGTGGACGAGAAAGAGGCTAAGGACTACGTTTCCGAGGTTGATCGCGCCGCCGAGCAGAAGATCGTCGACGCACTGCGCAAGGCCTACCCGAACCACTCCATCCAGGGTGAAGAGACGGGCATGCACGCGGGCAGCGGCGAAGAAGGCAAGGACTACCTGTGGATCATCGATCCGCTGGACGGCACCACCAACTTCCTGCGCGGCATCCCGCACTTCGCCGTCAGCATCGCCTGCAAATACCGCGGCCGCCTTGAGCACGCCGTCGTGCTCGACCCGGTTCGCCAGGAAGAATTCACCGCCAGCCGTGGCCGTGGCGCCCAGCTCAATGGCCGCCGCCTGCGCGTCAGTTCGCGCACCAGCCTGGATGGCGCCCTGCTGGGGACCGGCTTCCCGTTCCGCGATAGCCAGATGGCCGACCTGGACAACTACCTGGGCATGTTCCGCGCCCTGACTGGCCAGACCGCCGGCATCCGCCGTGCCGGCTCCGCCAGCCTGGACCTGGCCTACGTGGCCGCTGGCCGTTTCGATGCCTTCTGGGAGTCGGGCCTGTCCGAGTGGGACATGGCAGCCGGCGTGCTGTTGATCCAGGAAGCAGGTGGCCTGGTGAGCGACTTCAACGGTGGCCACGACTTCCTCGACAAAGGCCACATCGTTGCCGGCAACATCAAGTGCTTCAAGGCCGTGTTGACTGCAATCCAGCCACACCTGCCAGAAAGCATGAAGCGCTAAGCGCCGATTGCAGCCACAAAAAAAGCACCCGCGGGTGCTTTTTTTGTGGCTGCCGTATTCAGATCACTGGCCAGCTTCGCTAAGGATCAGCTTGCCATTCTTGTCCAACGGAATGGTCGAGCCTGGCTCGCGGTCCATCTTCACCTTGCCCACCTGATCACCGATGGTATAGGTGACGTTATAGCCAACGACCTTCTCGCTGAGGTCATTGACCGTATTGCAGCGGGTTTGCGTGGTGGTATAGGTGTCACGCTCCTGCATGCCCTCTTGCACCTTGTTACCGGCATAACCACCGCCGACCGCACCGGCCACGGTGGCAATCTTCTTGCCAGTGCCGCCGCCGATCTGGTTACCCAACAAGCCACCCGCCAAGGCACCGACCACGGTACCGGCGATCTGGTGCTGGTCCTTGACCGGCGCCTGACGCGTCACGGTCACGTCCTTGCAGACTTCACGCGGGGTTTTAACCTGCTGCTTGATCGGCTGCACGTCAGTCACCTGGGCGACTTCAGGGCCTTTGTTCACCAAGCTGTAGGTCGCCACAGCACCTCCGGCAGTTACACCGACAGCACCCAGAACCGCACCCACCAGCATTGATTTATTCACGTGAACCTCCTGATCGTACCGGCGGGTATCAACCCGCGCTTCTCCCAGCCTTGGAGCAAAAAAAAAGCCGCGAGTTCAACACTCGCGGCTTCGTGTCGCCGAACGGCGCAGGGTTATGCCTTACGGCCGTTCGTCCACACCCTCAGCCTTGACCGGTGGGATCAGGTCTTCGCTGCTCAGGTTCAGCCAGATCAGCACCACGTTGGCGATGTAGATCGACGAGTAGGTACCCGCCATGACGCCGATGAACAGCGCCAGCGAGAAGCCGAACAGGTTGTCGCCACCAAAGATCAGCAGCGCCGCGATCGCAAGCAGGGTTGACACCGAAGTGGCGATGGTGCGCAGCAGGGTCTGGGTGGTCGAGACGTTGATGTTCTCGATCAGCGACGCCTTGCGCATGACGCGGAAGTTCTCACGCACCCGGTCGAACACGACGATGGTGTCGTTGAGCGAGTAACCGATGATTGCCAGCACCGCTGCCAGCACCGTCAGGTCGAACGTGATCTGGAAGAACGACAGGATACCCACGGTCACGACCACGTCGTGGACCAGCGAAACGATCGCACCCACGGCGAATTTCCACTGGAAGCGGAAGGCCAGGTAAAGCAACACGCCGCCCAGTGCCAGGAGCATGCCCAGGCCACCCTGATCACGCAGCTCCTCACCCACCTGCGGGCCGACGAATTCGACGCGCTTGAGGGTGGCCGGGTTGTCACCGCCAGCCTGTTGCAGGGCCGCAGCGACCTTGCTACCCAGCTGCGGGTCGTCGCCTGGCATGCGCACCAGCAGGTCGGTGGTCGCACCGAAGCTCTGCACGACGGCTTCGTGGAAGCCCGACTCGACCAGCTCAGCGCGTACCGCCTTGAGATCAGCCGGACGCTCGTAGGTCAGCTCGATCAGCGTACCGCCGGTGAAGTCCAGGCCAAAGTTCAGGCCCTTCTGCCACCAGCTGAACAACGCCAGAACGGTCAGCAGGACAGTGATGGCGAACGCAACGTTGCGCACGCCCATGAAGTTGATGGTTTTCATGGCTATTCCCTCAAACCCACAGCTTCTTGATGTCACGCCCGCCGCAGGTCAGGTTGACCATTGCACGGGTCACCATGACGGCGGTGAACATCGAGGTGAAAATCCCGAGGGACATGGTAACCGCGAAGCCCTTGACCGGGCCGGTACCCATGGCGAACAGGATACCGCCGACCAGCAGGCTGGTCAGGTTGGCGTCGATGATCGCGGTGTAGGCACGGCTGAAGCCTTCATGGATGGCGCGCTGCACCGACATGCCGTTTTTCAGCTCCTCGCGGATCCGCGAGAAGATCAGCACGTTGGCGTCGACCGCCATACCCATGGTCAGCACGATACCGGCAATACCCGGCAGGGTCAGGGTGGCGCCGAGCAGCGACATCAAGGCCAGCAGCAGGATCATGTTGCCGGTCAGGGCGATGGTGGCGATTACGCCGAAGCCGCGGTAGATGGCGATGATGAACAGCGAGACGAACAGCATGCCCCACAGCGATGCATCGATACCCTTGGTGATGTTGTCGGCGCCCAGGCTTGGGCCGATGGTACGTTCTTCAGCGAAGTACATCGGCGCGGCCAGGCCACCGGCACGCAGCAGCAGGGCCAGTTCGGACGATTCGCCCTGGCCGTTGAGGCCGGTGATGCGGAACTGGCTGCCCAGCGGCGACTGGATGGTCGCCAGGCTGATGATCTTCTTCTCTTCCTGGAAGCTCTGTACCGGCACTTCCTTCTCGACGCCGTCGACGGTCTGCTTGACGTAGCGGGTGACCGGCTTCTGCTCGATGAAGATCACCGCCATGCTGCGGCCGACGTTGCTGCGGGTAGCGCGGCTCATCAGCTCGCCACCGTGGCCATCCAGGCGAATGTTCACCTGCGGGCGACCGTGCTCGTCGAAGCTGGCCTGGGCGTCGGTGACCTGGTCACCGGTGATGATCAGGCCGCGCTCGACCGGGGCGGAACGGCCGCCCTCACGGAACTCGAAGACCTCGGTAGTGGCCTTGGACGCGCCCGGCTCGGCACCGAAGCGGAACTCCAGGTTGGCGGTCTTGCCGAGGATACGCTTGGCTTCGGCAGTGTCCTGCACGCCTGGCAGCTCGACCACGATGCGGTTGGCGCCCTGGCGCTGCACCAGCGGCTCGGCCACGCCCAGCTCGTTGACACGGTTGCGGACGGTGGTGAGGTTCTGCTTGATCGAGTATTCGCGGATCTCGGCGACTTTCGCCTGAGTCAGCGCCAGACGCAGCACGGCGAGCTCGTTGCGCTCGGTGGTGGTCAGGTCGAAATCACTGAAATTCTTGCGGATCAGGGCACGTGCCTGTTCGCGGGTAGCATCGTCAGCGAAGCCCAGCATGATGCCGCCATCCTGCTGAGGCAGGCTGCGGTAGCGGACGCGCTCTTTACGCAGCAAGGTCTTGACCTCGCCTTCGTAGACTTTCATGCGGGCGCTCATGGCCTTGTCCATGTCCACTTCCAGCAGGAAGTGCACACCACCGGACAGGTCCAGGCCCAGCTTCATCGGGCTTGCGCCCAGGTTACGCAGCCATTGCGGAGTGGTCTGGGCCAGGTTCAGGGCCACGACGTAATCATCGCCCAGTGCCTTGCGCACTACATCCTTGGCTGGCAGTTGGTCTTCCTGGTTGGTCAGGCGCACCAGCCCGCTGCCCTTCTCACCCAGGCTCGCGCCCTTGACGGTGATACCGGCTTCGGTCAGCGCCTTGCTGACGCGGTCGAGGTCGGCCTGGTTTACCTGCAGCGCCGAGCTGGCACCGCTGATCTGCACCGCCGGATCATCCGGGTAGAGGTTGGGAGCGGAATAAATAAAACCGATCGCCAGTACCAACACGATCAGTGCGTATTTCCACAGAGGGTATTTGTTCAGCATCACGCCGCCCGTTCAAGACGCGGGGCGCGTTGCGCGCCCCGACTGGAAAAAAAAACCGGTAACTCAGATAGCCTTGAGCGTACCTTTTGGCAGGGTCGCGGCAATGGCGCCCTTCTGGAACTTCAGCTCGACGGTGTCGGACACTTCCAGGACCACGAAATCGTCGGAAACCTTGACGATCTTGCCAGCGATGCCGCCGTTGGTGACAACTTCGTCACCTTTCTGCAAGTTGCCCAGCAGGTTCTTCTGCTCTTTGGCGCGTTTGGCCTGCGGGCGCCAGATCATCAGGTAGAAGATGACCAGGAAACCGACCAGGAAAATCCACTCGAAGCCGGTGCCAGCTGGGCCAGCGGCGGGTGCTGCAGCGTCCGCATAGGCGGCGGGGATCAAGAAGCTCATTGGGCACTCCAGTTGCTTAAGTTTTAATTAGTTTGCTGCGAACAGTCAGTCCAAAGGCGGCACAGGCAGCCCGCGCTTGGCATAGAAGGCGTCGACAAAGGCGGCCAATTTACCCTGTTGAATAGCCTCGCGTAAACCGGCCATCAAGCGCTGGTAATGGCGCAAGTTGTGGATGGTATTCAGCATGCTGCTCAGCATTTCGCCGCATTTGTCCAAGTGATGCAGATAAGCGCGGGAGAAGTTGCTGCAGGTGTAGCAATCACAGGTCGGATCCAGCGGCGAATCATCGTGGCGATGGAACGCGTTGCGGATCTTGATCACCCCTGTATCGACGAACAGATGGCCGTTGCGTGCGTTACGCGTCGGCATCACGCAGTCGAACATGTCGACGCCGCGGCGCACACCCTCAACGAGATCTTCCGGTTTGCCTACCCCCATAAGGTAACGAGGTTTGTCAGCAGGCATTTGTGCCGGCAGGTAGTTCAGCACCTTGATCATTTCGTGCTTGGGCTCGCCCACCGACAGGCCGCCGATGGCCAGGCCGTCGAAGTCGATGTTGACCAGCGCTTCCAGCGAGCGCATGCGCAGGTCTTCGTACATGCCACCCTGAACGATACCGAACAACGCCGCGGTGTTGTCGCCGTGGGCGTTCTTCGAGCGCTGGGCCCAGCGCAGGGACAGTTCCATGGAGGTGCGCGCCACGTCGTGCTCGGCCGGGTACGGGGTGCATTCGTCGAAGATCATGACGATGTCCGAACCCAGGTCGCGCTGCACCTGCATGGACTCTTCAGGCCCCATGAACACCTTGGAGCCGTCGACCGGCGAGGCGAAGGTCACGCCTTCCTCCTTGATTTTGCGCATGGCGCCCAGGCTGAACACCTGGAAACCACCAGAATCGGTGAGGATCGGGCCTTTCCACTGCATGAAATCGTGCAGACCGTTGTGCTTCTTGACCACTTCCGTGCCGGGGCGCAGCCACAGGTGGAAGGTGTTGCCGAGGATGATCTCGGCGCCGGTGGCTTCGATGTCACGCGGCAGCATGCCCTTGACCGTGCCATAGGTGCCCACCGGCATGAACGCCGGGGTTTCGACCGTGCCACGGGGGAAGGTCAGGCGGCCACGACGGGCTTTGCCGTCAGTGGCCAGCAGTTCGAAGGACATTCGACAGGTGCGACTCATGCTTGATCCTCTGGGCCGCGTGGCGCCGGATTGCGGGTGATGAACATGGCATCACCGTAACTGAAGAAGCGGTAACCGTTCTCGACCGCCGCCGCGTAGGCAGCCATGGTCTGCGGGTAACCGGCGAATGCCGAGACCAGCATCAGCAGCGTGGACTCCGGCAGGTGGAAGTTGGTGACCAGGGCATCGACCACGTGGAACGGCCGGCCCGGGTAGATGAAGATATCGGTGTCGCCGCTGAAGGCCTTGAGCACGCCATCACGCGCCGCGCTCTCCAGCGAGCGCACGCTGGTGGTGCCGACCGCGACTACGCGGCCACCACGGGCCCGGCAGGCCTCGATGGCATCGACCACATCCTGGCTCACTTCGAGCCACTCTTTATGCATGTGGTGGTCTTCGATCTTGTCGACGCGCACCGGCTGGAAGGTACCCGCACCCACGTGCAGGGTGACGAAGGCGCGTTCGACGCCCTTGGCCGCGATCTGCGCCAGCAACGCTTCATCGAAGTGCAGGCCCGCAGTCGGCGCGGCCACGGCACCGGCGCGCTCGGCGTACACGGTCTGGTAGCGCTCCCGGTCGGCGCCCTCGTCGGGGCGGTCGATGTAGGGTGGCAGCGGCATATGGCCGACGCGTTCAAGCAGTGGCAGCACCTCTTCGGTGAAGCGCAGCTCGAACAGCGTTTCGTGGCGCGCGACCATTTCGGCCTCCCCACCACCGTCGATGAGGATCACCGCGCCTTCCTTGGGCGCCTTGCTGGCACGCACATGGGCCAGCACGCGGTGGCTGTCGAGTACGCGCTCGACCAGCACTTCGAGCTTGCCGCCGGAGGCTTTCTGGCCAAACAGCCGCGCCGGGATCACCCGGGTGTTGTTGAACACCATCAGGTCGCCGGGGCGCAGGTAGTCGAGCAAGTCGGTAAACCGCTTGTGCGCCAGCGCCCCGCTCGGCCCATCGAGGACCAGCAGACGGCTGCCATGGCGCTCGGCCAGAGGGTGGCGGGCGATCAGGGAATCGGGGAGTTCGAAGGAAAAATCGGCGACGCGCATGATGATGTTCGGGTTCGACAGGGCCGGGAAGTTTAGCCCAATGCGTGAAAATTGACCATGAAAGCCGATTGACCGACCTGAAGCACCTCTCTATACTGCGCGCCACACGCCCTGATGGCGGAATTGGTAGACGCGGCGGATTCAAAATCCGTTTTCGAAAGGAGTGGGAGTTCGAGTCTCCCTCGGGGCACCAAAATCCGGAAAAACCGACCTTATGGTCGGTTTTTTTTTGGCCGGCGTTTGGCTATAGGCCGCGATGCGACGGGGGCCAGAATAGCCACCCCCGACGCATCACAAGGTGCGCCCCGCGTTGATCCAATCCGTTACCTGCCTCAAGGTCAGTCCGAACCCGGGGCATCGAGCATGTTGCCGTCGCCCCAGAAGGTGCCGGGGACCGCAGGCGAACAGGGGCCGACCCCCATTGCTTCGCGCATCACGCCATACTTGCTGATTGACCTGCGATAGATCCAGGCAAACAGATCCGCTGCCATTGCCATGTCACGCTGCTCGTAAACGCCCATCATCGCCAGGGCATCATTGCAAGCACGTCCCACTCCGCCAACTTTGACGCCATCCCAACGACCACGGGCCCTACAGCCATGCCTGGAATCTATTGGCCATCATCCCTACCCCTACCTAAGATGTCATTCGTCAGGTATATGCAGAAAGTATTGCCACGATAATGGCACTTAGCCATAGTGGCGCTCCCATTTTTAAACCCATGTGCAAATCATGAAAACGACTGTGCCCTGTCTGGCGGCTATGATGCTGCTGAGTGGGTGCAATGGAATGCCAACGTCATACGTTTCAAACCCGGTCTACGACCAGGCTTTCGTAGTCACCTCAGGCGCGCCGTTGCCAATGCTGCTGATGGCCACTGCCATTCAGTGGAACGAAGACTACGCAGTAACCGCCAAACACACCCCGTTCCTGCGCAATGTGGTCCATGAGGGCCTCGGTGATGTGGTGTTCTTCAAGCACAAGGCCACGCAGGTACCGCTCTGGCGCCAGTATGTGCCGGGCGAGTCGGTGACTGCGGTCGGTTTCAACAGCCTGATGATGCCGGTGCAGGGCAAGGGCCATACCCTGGACTCGCTGGTACGCCTGGAGGGCACGCCGGGTAGCGTTTTCTACTCGGTGCACGACGGCCCGATGATCAAAGGCATGTCCGGCGGGCCGGTGTTCGCTGATGATGGCAAGGTGGTCGGGATCAATGTCGCGTTTATCGCCAAGGACGGGATCGATGCGCGCAACCGTCCCGACCTGGCTGATAAGGAGCGAATCAGCGTGTTCATGTCCTTCAGCGAAATCGACAAGGAATGGCGCCGCTTCCAGTACCTGGCTCACAAAACCAGGCCCAATGCCGTGCCTGCCGCGATCAAGGGCTATGTGGCGGTCGCTGCCAAGCCTTGAATCCGGATATGCCAGGAGGTGCACTACTGCTCCTGGCATAGGATGTTGTCTTAGGGCTCTTCGCGGTGACGCACGCGAAGAGCCTCAGTAGCATTGAGCTGACCACACACTTCCAGTTACACCCTACGACGAACAGCACAGAACCTTGCCAGTGCCTCAGCGTCCGATCCTTCATGCCCACCCATTCGAGGTCCCCCCGCGTGAAAGAGATCATCGCCCGCAAGTACCGCCTGGTGGTGAAGACAGTCGGCTACATCGGCTGGTCGCTGTTCTGGCTGCTGATCTGGGATGTACTGGTCACCATCGATTTCATGCTGTTCTTCAACAGCAAGTTCACCTTGCCACTCATGCCGCTGACGCTGCTGGGTTCGGCATTGGTAGTGCTGGTGAGCTTTCGTAACAGCAGCGCCTATAACCGTTGGTGGGAGGCGCGCACGTTGTGGGGCGCGCTGGTGAACAGTTCGCGCAGCTTCGCACGCCAGACGCTGACGCTGATCGACGACCCGGATGAGGGACTGAACCCGACCAAGGCCACCTTGCTGCGCCGCCATATCGCTTACGTGAACTGCCTGGCAGCGCACCTGAAGGGCGAGAAATGCCCGGATGAGCTGATGGCATTCATCCCGCCGGGGGAGTTCGAGCGGCGCAACCGTTCGAACAACTTTGCCAACGATATCCTCAGCGGCTCTGCGGCCCTGCTGGCGCGCGAATACAAGGCCGGGCGGCTGGACAGCATTCGCCTGGCGCGGCTGGAGTCGACGCTGGTGGACCTGTCCAATGCCCAGGGCGGCATGGAGCGTATCGCCAACACGCCACTGCCCTACCCTTACGTGTACTTCCCTCGGCTGTTCATCTCGTTGTTCTGCCTGATCGTACCGATCGGGCTGGTCGAGTCGCTGGGCTGGTTCACCCCACTGGCTTCGACCGTGGTGGGGTTCATGCTGCTGGCCATCGAACGGATCGGCACCGACCTGCAGAGCCCGTTCCGCTTCAGTGAGCACCAGATCCAGATGGATACGATTTGCGAGACCATTGAGCGCAACCTGGAGTCGATGCAGCGCGAAGCACAATGTGGGGAATTGATGGCAGACGTTGTCATGCCCGCACATAACGCTGGCGCATCGCATCACTGAACGCATCCACCAGCAGCACCAGCACCAGCATCGCGATGATCACAGTGCTGGCTTGCCGCTCCTGGAACAGGCTCAGGGTGGTGTACAGCATTTGCCCCAGGCCGCCAGCACCCACAAAGCCCAGCACGCTGGCCATGCGGATGTTGTTTTCCCAACGGTACAGGCTGTAGGCCAGCAGTTGCGGCCACAGGTTGGGTAATGTGCCGAAACAGAACGCGGCGAGCTGCCCGCCGCCTTGCAAACGGATCGCCGCTGCCGGCGCTGCCGGGGCGTTCTCCAGCGCTTCGGCGAACAGCCGCCCCAACACGCCAGAGGTGTGCAATGCCAGCGCCAGCGTGCCGGCATTCGGCCCGAGCCCGGCAGCCAGCACCGTCAGCGCCGCCCACACCAGTTCAGGGATGGCGCGCAAGGCATTGAGCAGCAGGCGCGCCGCCGATTGCAGCGGCCAGCCGAAACGCCCCGCCGCAGGCAGTGCCAAGAGCATGCCCAAGACCACGGCCAACAACGTGCCCAAGCCCGACATGGCCAAGGTTTCCAAAGCACCGCGTGCCACTGACTGCAAATGCTCGGCAGATAAATCCGGGTGCAGAAAGCGTTTGGCGTAGGCCCCCATCTGCCCTGGCCCGCCATCACCGATCAACGCCTGCAGGTCCAGTTCCAGATAGCTGAACGAAGCGGCCACTGCTGCGACAATGGCGCCCACCAGCAAAAGATTGATCATTCGGTTCATGCCAGCCTCCCCCGCAGGAAGCGGCTAAGCAGGTCAGCTATCAGCACCAGGGCGAAGAAGGCCAGCAGGATACTTGCCACTTCGCCGCCGGCGAACATGCGCATGGACAGGTCGATCTGTTGCCCCAGACCACCCGCTCCGACGAAGCCCATTACCACTGATGCACGTATCGCGCATTCCCAGCGGTACACGGTGTACGACACCACCTCCGCCATCGCGCTTGGCAGGATGCCGTAGAAAAACGCGGTCAGCCGGCCACTGCCCGCTTGCAGCAAGGCATGCGCTGGGCGCTGGTCGACCGATTCGAAAATTTCCGCATAGACCTTGCCAAGCATGCCGCTGTAAGTGATGGCGATGGCCAACACCCCGGCGGTCGGCCCCAGGCCCACAGCGCGTACGAACAGCAATGCCCAGACGATTTCCGGCACGCTGCGCAGGAAGATCAGCACACCGCGCACCGGCATCCGCAGCAGGCGCGACATCACGCCGCCACGGCCACCGCGCGATGCCGCTCGCAGCGACAAGGCGCGGCTGGCCATCAGGCTTGCCGGTATGGCCAACAGCAACGCAAAGGCCATGCCGGCTGTGGCAACGGCCAAGGTCTGCAGCGTGGCCTGGTAGAGCAGCTTGAGAAACTCGGCATCATGCGCCGGCGGCCAGAAGGCGCTGGTAAAGGCGGCAATCTGTTGGCGGTTTTCGGCGTGCAGCAGCACACCGGGGTTCAACTCGCTCAACTGCAAACCTGGCCATAACACGGCCAGGGCAAACACGGTGAGCAATAGCCGAGGCAATGCTGCAGGGTCGCTGGCGTGGGCCTTCAGCATCGCGGTATCTGCACGGCCAGGCTCGGCGCTTGCGCCGGTTGTGAAGCAAGCTGCTCGTTGGCGTACAAAGCGTCCAGCATCTGTTCGCTCACCGCCTCGGCCGGGCAGTCGAACATCACCCGCCCCTCACGAATACCGATCACCCGCGGGAAGTGCGCCAAGGCCAGTTCAACGGCATGCAGGCTGGCCACCAGGGTGACGCCATTGGCCTGGGCATGGCGGTTGAGCAGTGCCAGGCTGTGCTCGGCAAGCACCGGGTCCATCGCCGACACGGGTTCGTCAGTCAGTAGCACTTCGGGCCGCTGATACAACACCCTGGCAATGCCGACCCGCTGCAACTGCCCACCCGACAGTTGCCCGCACTGAACGAACAGTTTTTCCGCCAGGCCCAGTTCGGCCAATACTTCCCGTGCGCCCCTAACGTCGGTGGGATACAGCAGGTTAAGCAAGCCTTGCAGTGTGCTCCACTGCCCCAGGCGGCCGGCCAGCACCGCCGTGACCACCCGCTGGCGGGGCGGCAAGGGGGGCGTCTGGTGCACCAGGCCGATCCTCGCACGCAGGCGCTGGCGTGCCCTGGCAGACAATGCCCAGGGCTGCTCGCCAAACAGTTCCAGGCGCCCGCCACTGGGTTGCAGCGCGGAAGCCATCAGGTGTAGCAGGCTGGACTTGCCGGCGCCCGAGGGGCCGATGATCGCTACCCGCTCGCCTTGGGCAATGTGCAGGGACACCGCCTCAAGCGCGCGCACAGTACCGTGGCGCAGGCCTGCGCCATGCAGGTTGATAGTCACTTGAGCAGGCCGGCCTCGCGTGCAGCTTGCTCGGTGCCCGCATAGTTCTCAGGCTTGGTCTCGATGAAACGGCTGGCGGCCTGCAGGTCGAGAATCGCCTTGTGCTCCGGGTTGGCCGGGTCCAGCGCGAGGAAGGCCTGCTTGATCTTCTCCTTCAGCGCCGGGGCCATGTTGCCGCGCACGGTCCAGTTGTAGTCGAAGTACTCCGGCGTGGTGGCGAACACCTTGACCTTGCTGGTGTCGACCTTGCCGGCATCGACCAGCTTCTGCCACACACTGGCATTGAGCACACCACCATCGACCTTGCCCGCCTGCACCCAGGCCACGGTGGCGTCGTGGGCGCCAGAGTAGGCTACGCGGCTGAAATAGCTCTCAGGCTTGATGTTGTCTTCCTTGAGCATGAAGTAGCGCGGCATCAGGCTGCCAGAGGTAGAGGAGATGGAGCCGAAGGCAAACGATTTGCCCTTGAGGTCGGCCAGGCTCTTCACATCCGGGTTGGCGGTGATGAACTTGGAGGTGAACTTGGCGTCCTGCTCACGCTGCACCAATGGCGTGGCTGTCGGGTCTTTCAGATGCACCTGGACGAAAGTGAAGCCCCCCAGCCATGCCAGGTCCAGCCGGTCACTGGCCAGCGATTCGACCACTGCGGGATAGTCGGCCACCGGCACGAACTTCACCTCCATCCCCAATTGCTGAGACAGGTACTTGCCCAGCGGCTCGAACTTGCGCAGCAACTCGGTTGGCGCTTCGTCGGGGATGGCGCTGACCCGCAAGGTATCAGCGGCCTGCGCGACAACGGCACAGCAGGACAGGACTAGGCCGGCGGCGAGCGCCATTGGGCGTTTGAGCATGGGAAGACTCCGGTTCAATAGCGGGGAATAGGCGGCGATCCGCGCCGCGCGTGGAAAGTATAAGGGCGCATGGCACAAAGGCCAGCTTTGCTACAATCGCGCAACAATTTGATTCCCTGAGGTGCGTATGAGCGAGCCGATTCGCCTGACCCAGTACAGCCATGGTGCAGGCTGTGGCTGCAAGATCTCCCCCAAGGTACTGGACGTGATCCTGGCCGAGAGTGGTACACAGGCCTTGGACCCGAACCTGTGGGTCGGCAACGCTTCGCGTGATGATGCCGCCGTATACGCTCTGGACGACGAGCGCGGGGTTGTCTCTACAACCGACTTCTTCATGCCGATCGTCGATGACCCCTACGATTTCGGCCGCATCGCCGCCACCAACGCCATCAGCGACATCTACGCCATGGGCGGCGACCCACTGATGGCCATCGCCATCCTCGGCTGGCCGGTCAACGTGCTGCCGCCGGAGGTCGCCCGCGAAGTAATCCGCGGTGGCCGCGCCGTGTGCGCTGAAGCCGGTATTCCCTTGGCGGGCGGCCACTCCATCGACGCCCCCGAGCCGATCTTTGGCCTGGCCGTGACCGGCGTGGTCAGCAAACGCCACCTCAAGCGTAACGACACCGCCACAGCGGGCTGCCGTCTGTACCTGACCAAACCCCTGGGCATCGGCATCCTTACCACCGCCGAGAAAAAGGCCAAGCTGCGCGAACAGGACCAGGGCCTGGCCCGTGACTGGATGTGCACCCTCAACACCCCCGGCAGCCGCTTCGGCAAGCTCGACGGCGTGAAGGCAATGACCGATGTGACCGGTTTCGGCCTGCTGGGCCACCTGGTCGAACTGGCCGAGGGCAGCGGGCTCACCGCGCACCTGAACTACGCCGCCGTGCCTCGGCTGCCGAGCGTCGAACACTATCTGGCCGAAGGCTGCATCCCTGGCGGCACCCTGCGCAACTTCGAAAGCTACGGGCACAAGATCGGCCCGCTCAGCGATGATCAGAAGCACCTGCTGTGCGATCCGCAGACCAGCGGCGGCTTGCTGGTGGCGGTCAACCCTGAAGGTGAGGAGGCATTCCTCGCCGCGGCGGCCGAACTGGGGCTCTCGCTCTTGCCAATCGGCACATTGACCGCGCGACAGAGCCACGCAGTCGAGGTGCTCTGATGCGTCCCGACTGCACCGACTTTCGCCAGCTGTTCCTCGACGACGCGCCGATGATGGACATGCGCGCGCCAATCGAATTTGCCAAGGGCGCCTTCCCCGGCGTCGTCAACCTGCCGCTGATGACTGACCAGGAACGGCAGAAGGTTGGCACCTGCTACAAGCAGCAGGGCCAGGCCGCGGCCATCACCCTCGGCCATCAACTGGTCAGCGGCACCACCAAGCGTGAGCGCCTGCAGGCCTGGGCCAACTTCGCCAGGGCCAACCCCAACGGCTACCTCTACTGCTTTCGCGGCGGCTTGCGTTCGCTGATCGTCCAGCAGTGGCTACGCGATGAGGCGGGAATCGATTACCCGCGGATCAGAGGCGGTTACAAGGCGCTGCGCACCTTCCTGCTGGAGACCACCGAACAGGCTGTCGAACAGTGCGAATTCGTACTGCTGGGTGGCCTCACCGGCACTGGCAAGACCGATGTGCTGCACCAGTTGAACAACGTGCTCGACCTCGAAGGCCATGCCAACCACCGCGGTTCCAGCTTCGGCAAGCGCGCCACCGCGCAGCCGGCGCAAATCGACTTCGAGAACACGCTGGCGATCGATGTACTGAAAAAACGTGCCCGCGGCATCGGGCAGTTCGTGCTGGAAGATGAAGGCCGCATCGTCGGCAGCTGCACGGTGCCATTGGCGCTGTACCAGGGTATGCAGCAGTACCCGATGGTGTGGCTGGAGGACAGCTTCCAGAACCGTGTGGAGCGCATCCTGCGCGACTACGTAATCAACCTGAGCGCCGAGTTCGTGGCGCTGCATGGCGAGCAACTCGGCCATCGGCTATTCGCCGAGCGTATGCTGCAGAGCATGGCCAATATCCAGAAACGCTTGGGTGGCGAGCGTTTCCAGCGGCTGTCCGAGAGACTGCGCCAAGCGCTGCATGAGCAGCAGCAGTGCGGTGCGATAGACCTGCACCGCGGATGGATCGAGGGATTGCTGAAGGAGTATTACGACCCGATGTACGCCTATCAGCGTAGCGCCAAAGCTGACCGGATCGAGTTTGCCGGGGATGCGCTGGAGGTGCGCGAATACCTCAAGGCCCGGGCGCTGCGCGGTGCTCACATATAAAAAACAGGGCCGTTTCTCGCCCCCATCGCCGGCAAGCCAGCACCTACAGGTATTGCACAGCCCTCAGGTGCAGCGCAGCCCTTGTAGGAGCGGGTTTACCCGCGAAGAGGCCCGCACCGGCAACATCACTGCCCTGGGCTGAGCACCCGCTCCAGCTCCGCCGCCCGCTCGCGGGTCATGTCCATCAGACACAGGGCGCCTTCAAGCTGCGCCATCGTTCCCCCGCTCGCCTGCACGTGGAATTTGCAGTTGCCATCGCGGTAGGCGATCCACTGTCGCTGCACGTCGCGCAGGTTCTTCTGCGGCGACGCTTCGAGCTTGGCCAGCAGCTGCTTGTAAGCCCGATTCAAACGCTCGTCCTGCAGCGTGGTTTCGGCGCCAATGCAGCTGCTCATGGCCACCGTACTGGAGGCCTTGTCCATGCACTGGGTGTAGCTGGGCGAGTTATCCTCAGCCATCGCCATCGGCATGCCAAACACCAAGGCCAACCCCATCAGATACTGCTTTTTCATCGTAACCCTCCTGGTGAAGATCAAAACGCTTGCGGCTGCTGCGGCGGCATCAGCACCTTGCCCGGCTCGAAGCGCAGCGACGGCATTTGGGTGGCGGCGTACACAGCCAGGGCAAGCGCTGCTATCAGCGCCACGTCGATCCAGCGCCAACCTGGCACGTCTTCGGCAGTGCGCGCCTTCCACACATGCCAGGCCTGCCCTGCACAAAACACCACGATGGAGGCCAACCACAGGTAGAAACCGGCACCAAAGCCTGTGCGGTCCTGGAAGTCGTAGCTGATGTTGTCCGGCAAACGTTCAATGCCGAAGCTGCTGGCCGCCAGGTACAGCGCCGCCAACCCGGCCACCAGGGCAAGGCGCCGGAAACGCCGATGGGCCAGGATCGCCACCGCCAACAACGGGTTGGCAAACCACTGAAACAAGCCGAATGGGATGCCCCACGGCCCGTACAGCAGCATTTGCAGCGCCGGCATGTGCCTGCCGGCGCTCATCAGCGCGCCATCGAAACAGAGGCCGAGCAGGTACAGGGCGAGGCTGAAGGTGAGGTAGAAAGCCGTCATGCAACCGGTGGCTCTAGCAGCAACCCGTAGATACCCGAATCGGACAGTTCACCTGCAACGCACCAGCGAGCGCGCAGCGTGCCTTCCAGCACAAAGCCCTGGCGTTCGAGGGTACGTGCCGAACCCTGGTTGCGCGGGTCGATCTCGCCTTCCAGGCGGCGCATGTGCAAGGTGTGGGCGAGGTAGTCGATGAAGCAGGTCAATGCCTCGTCCATGTAACCCCTGCCCTGCACCGCGCTGGCCAGGCAGTAGCCGATCTCGCCACGGCGGGACACATCGTCGATATTGAACAACTGAACCATGCCGATCAGCTCGCCGTTGTCGCGGCGGTACATGCCCAGCTTGAGCTGGTCACCGTTGGCATAGGCTTCACGGTCGGCGGCCAGGGCACTCTCGGCCTCTGCCAGGTTTTGCCAAGGGGCATGGTGCCAATAACGCATGACCTCGGGGTCGGCCATGATCGTCAGCCATTGTTCGGCATCGGCGTGGCGCATCGGGCGCAACTGCAGACGCGGGCTGTCGAGGCAGAGGTCGCTAGGGAAACTGCGGGGTGGGGTCACGCCGGATCTCCTGTCCATTGCTGGGGAGATGACAGTCTAACGTCATGCGGCGTGTTCAAGCACCTCGCGACTGCGCGGCCGCCACCCCGAGAGGGGCTCAGGCCACCTCGGCGCCGTCATCCGGCCAATGCGGTTCGTTCGCACCCGGTGGCGTCAGCGGTGGCAGGCCATAGGCCGCTCGCGCATCGTCGCAGCTGGGGTTATGCACACCGCCTTCCCATGACGCATCGAACTCGCGGCATGGGCTGGAACGGTTGGCGTAGATGGTGCACGCCACCTCGGTACCGATCTCGCCCTGCAGGCTGACACACCGGCAAGGCTTGGCATCGGTGCCGATCATCGCGACCCGGGTCGGGTTGATCTGTACCACCAGGTCATCCGGCACTACGCCACCGGCGGACTGGCATTCGCCCCAGAAGAAAGACACACGGAAATACCCGCAGCACGCGCCGCAGTCAAGGCAAGGGTTATATTCGGACATGATGGCACGGAGGGAAGGTTATTGTTATCGGGGCTGGCCCGCGGCGCCATTTGTAATCGAAGCCGGGGCGCCTGAGAAGAGGGGAAGTGCAAAAAAGATTACCGTTGATCCGCCCCTGTCACGTGACAACCCAGCAGGCTAAGGCCAGCCTTCGCCGCCCCCCATTTGCTTTGCGCGCCTTGATTAGGCGGTGGGGTGCAGAAACACCCCTCACTACCCGCGGGAAACCTCACCCGCTGAAAATCGCAAGGCCTACTGCTCATGCGCCCCAGGTTCGACGATGAGCCCTGCCCAGCGGCAAGCGCTGATCGAGCATGTGATTGAATTCGATGCTATCAAGCCTACCCCGCAAACCGTTTCTGGTTGCTTGGGGGGTAGGTATGCCAGCCCTGTTCAGCAGGTTGTACTCAACCTCGCTGCGGTTTTCACGTTGCCACTCACTGGAGCCTTTGATCATCTGCAGCGCGTGGGCAACGTTCTCTTTCCAGCCAAATCCGAAGATCTTGCCCATAGGCTTGGACTAGCCGCCAGGCCTTACGACCAGTTCGTCCGCCTGCCAGTTGCCGCTACCGGGGCCATCGACGACGATCCAGTCGCTGAACTCACGCCCCGGATGGTTGCTGGCAAGAGTCGAGACCCCACCTGCGGCATTTCTGAAGCGCTGACTTACTTGATGGCCAACCCGTCGGCCCGGAACATCTGGCGGATACCGCGAATGGCCTGGCGAATCCGGTCCTGGTTTTCAATCAAGGCAAAGCGCACGTGGTCGTCACCGTACTCACCAAAGCCGATTCCCGGTGAGACACAGACCTTGGCCTCGGCCAGCAGCTTCTTGGCAAACTCCAACGACCCCAAGTGAGCGTACTGCTCAGGGATCTTGGCCCAGACATACATGGATGCCTTGGGGTTCTCCACCATCCAGCCCAGCTCGTGCAGGCCTTTGACCAGCAAGTTGCGCCGTTGGCGATACTGCTCCGCGATGTCGCGCACGCACTGCTGGTCGCCTTCCAGGGCGGCGATGGCCGCGACTTGCAGCGGGGTGAAGGTGCCGTAGTCGTGGTAGCTCTTGATGCGCGCCAGGGCGCTGACCAGCTCGGGGTTGCCGACCATGAAGCCGATCCGCCAGCCGGCCATGTTATAGCTCTTGGACAGCGTGAAGAACTCCACGGCGATGTCCTTGGCGCCCGGTACCTGCATGATCGAGGGGGCTTTCCAGCCGTCGTAGACGATGTCGGCGTAGGCCAGGTCGTGCACCACCAGGACGTCATACTGCTTGGCCAAGGCCACCACGCGCTCGAAGAAGTCCAGCTCCACGCATTGCGCGGTCGGGTTGGACGGGAAGCCCAGGATCATCATCTTCGGCTTGGGGATCGATTCGCGGATCGCCCGCTCCAGCTCGTTGAAGAAGTCCACACCCGGCACCAGCGGCACCGATCGCACCTGCGCACCTGCGATGACAGCGCCGTAGATGTGGATCGGGTAGCTCGGGTTGGGCACCAGCACGGTGTCACCCTGGTCGAGGGTGGCGAGCATCAGGTGCGCCAGGCCTTCTTTGGAACCGATGGTGACGATGGCTTCGTTTTCCGGGTCGATGTCGACCTCGTAACGTTCCTTGTACCAGTTGGAGATTGCCCGGCGCAGGCGCGGGATGCCGCGGGAGGTGGAGTAGCCATGGGTGTCTTCACGCTGGGCAACCTGCACCAGCTTCTCGACGATGTGCGGCGGCGTGGCACCGTCGGGGTTGCCCATGCTCAGGTCGATGATGTCCTCGCCACGGCGGCGGGCAGCCATCTTGAGCTCGGCAGTGATGTTGAACACATAAGGTGGGAGACGATCAATGCGCGCAAAGCGGCGCGGCGAACCTGGGTTGGCCATGGTTTCCTCTACAAGACGTAAGCGCCCGGAACCGTCCGAGCGACGTAGGCCACAGCGGCGGCCTGCATCAGAAGATAGTGCCGAAAGATGATGCGTGTAAAGGACAATTTCCTGTTTTATTATAATTTTTCAGACGTATATTTTGAAAACTAGCGATTTATGCTTTCAGGGCGGCACTTTCGAGGGTTTACCCGTGAAGAGGCCGGCATGGGAAAACACCCATAAAAAAACCCGGCACCAAGGCCGGGTTTTTCGTGTAACAGGCGACTGTATCAGCGCGCGTAGGTCATCAGCACGTCCGCGGCAGTCTGGCTGTCCACCGACATCATCACGCTCAAGGCAGTGACGGTGAGGATGGAAAAGCCGAATACCTTGCGGGCCCACTTGCTGTCGTCCTCGGCCTTGTAACCACCCCAGGCCATGTACAGCCAGTACAGGCCCATGGCAGCTGCCACGGCCATGTAGCCGAGGCCGGCGTAACCGCCGAGGGTAAGCATCAGGGTGGCGAGCACGAAGGCCAGCACGTAGAGCACGATCTGCTTCTTCGCCGCGAGGATGCCGCGCGCCACCGGCAGGACCGGAATGTTGGCAGCACTGTAATCCTTGAAGCGGAAGATCGCGATCGCGAAGCTGTGCGGCATCTGCCACAGGCTGAACATCACCAGCAGGGTCACGGCAGCCAGGTCGAAGCTGTTGCTCACGGCGCAGTAGCCGATCACCGGAGGCATGGCACCGGACAGGCTGCCAACCAAGGTGCCGTGCACCGATTTGCGCTTCAGCCAGAGGCTGTAGAAACCGACGTAGACGATGAACCCGATGAGTGCGCAGAACGCCGACAGCGGGTTGGCCTGGACATACAGCAGGCTGAAGCCGGCCACCCCGAGGAGGGTGGCGTAGACCAGCGCGAGGGTCAGCGACATGCCGCCCTGGACCATGACGCGGTTCTTGGTACGTTCCATCTTGATGTCGATGTCGCGGTCGATGCAGTTGTTGAACACGCAACCGGACGCAACCACCAGGGAAGTCCCTACCACCACCGCCAGGAACAGGGCGAAGTCCACATGGCCCTTCGCGGCAAGGAAGAAACCGCCTGCCACGGAAAGCACGTTACCGAAAATGATCCCCGGTTTGGTGATTTGGATAAAGTGCTTAACGGACATGCAGTCTTACCTCACTTGGCCATCATTTCGTAGTGGATGCTGAACATGATCCACAGCGACAGGCCGACCAGCAGTGCAATCACCATGGTGGTGAACAGGAACGTCGACACGTTGGAACGCTGCTCTTTCGAGCGGTCCATGTGCAGGAAGTACACGAGGTGTACCACCACCTGGATGACGGCCATGGCCACCACGACCAGGACGGTCAGGTTCTTCGGCAGGCTTGGGAACATCACCAGGCCGAACGGGATTGCGGTCAGGATGATCGACAGTACAAAGCCGACCATGTAGGACTTGACGCTACCGTGGTTACCTTCGTGATGAGTGTCGTGTGCGTTAGCCATTACAGAACCCCCAGCAGGTAGACGACGGTGAATACGCAGATCCAGACCACGTCCAGGAAGTGCCAGAACAGGCTCAGGCAGCTCATGCGGGTCTTGGCGGTCGGCGTGATGCCGTGCTTGCTGATCTGGTACATCATGATTGCCATCCAGATCAGGCCGGCAGTCACGTGCAGACCGTGGGTGCCTACCAGGGCGAAGAACGCCGACAGGAAGCCACTGCGCTGCGGGCCGAAGCCCTCGGCGATCAGGTGATGGAACTCGTAGATTTCCATCGCGATGAAGCCTGCGCCGAACAGGAAGGTCACTGCCAACCAGCCCAGCACGCCTGCTTTCTTGCCATCGAACATCTTCAGCATGGCGAAGCCGAAGGTGATCGAGGACAGCAGCAGGAACGCGGTTTCAACCAGCACGAAGTCGAGCTGGAAGATGTCATGACCCGACGGGCCGCCGGCAAAACTGCCGGACAGCACCGCGTAGGTGGCGAAGAGCGACGCAAACAAGATGCAGTCGGTCATCAGGTACAGCCAGAAACCGAGTACGGTCATCTGGCCCGAGTCGTGGTGGTGGTCGTCATGCCCATGGTCGTGACCATGAGCAGCACCGTGGATTACTTGACTGGACATTGATTACACCCGCTCAAACGATTCGACACGTGCGCCGGCAGGCAGAGCACCTGCTTTGGCCAGCGCTTTCATGCGCTCGCCTTCGATGCGCGCCACTTCTTCGGCCGGAACCATGTAGCCCTGGTCGTCACGAGCAGCGTGGCGAACGAAGACAGCGATGGTTGCAACCAGGCTCGCGCCCACCAGCCACCAGATGTGCCAGATGAAAGCGAAGCCGAAGACGGTCAGGAACAGGCCCATGAACAAGCCGGTAGCAGTGTTGCTCGGCATGTGGATCGGCTCGTACTTGCCCGGTGCCTTGTAAGCCACACCGGCTTCCTTGGCTTCGTGCCAGCAGTCCAGGCCAACTTTCTCAGGCATGTGAGCGAAGTTGTAGAACGGAGGTGGCGACGAAGTCGACCATTCCAGGGTACGGCCGCCCCATGGGTCGCCGGTCACGTCCAGGTTCTGGTTGCGGTCGCGGACCGAAACGTAGATCTGGATCAGCTGGCAAGCGATACCGAACAGGATCAGCACGGCGCCGACGACGGCAACGTACAGGTAGGGTTCCCACAGCGGGTTGTCGGAGTGGTTCAGACGACGGGTCATGCCCATGAAGCCCAGGGCGTACAGCGGCATGAACGCAACGTAGAAGCCCGAGATCCAGAACCAGAAGGCAGCTTTGCCCCACTTCTCGTTCAGGGTGAAACCAAAGGCTTTCGGGAACCAGAAGGCGAAGCCGGCAATGTAGCCGAATACCGCACCACCGATGATCACGTTGTGGAAGTGAGCAATTACGAACAGGCTGTTGTGCAGAACGAAGTCAGCACCTGGAACAGCCAGCAGGACGCCAGTCATGCCACCGATGGAGAAGGTGATCATGAAGCCCAGGGTCCACATCATCGGTGCGGTGAAACGCACACGGCCCTGGTACATGGTGAACAGCCAGTTGAACAGCTTCACACCCGTCGGAATGGAGATCAGCATCGTCGCCAGGCCGAAGAAGGTGTTGACGCTGGCGCCGGCACCCATGGTGAAGAAGTGGTGCAGCCAGACCGCGAAGCCCAGGATGGCGATAGCGCCCGATGCGTAGATCATCGAGTGGTGGCCAAACAGACGCTTGCCGGAGAAGGTCGAAGTCACTTCCGAGAACACGCCGAAGGCCGGCAGGATCAGGATGTAAACCTCAGGGTGACCCCACGCCCAGAACAGGTTGACGTACATCATCGGGTTCCCACCAAGCTCGTTGGTGAAAATGTGGAAGTCCAGATAACGGTCAACAGTCAGCAGTGCGAGTGCAGCGGTCAGGATCGGGAAGGAAGCGACGATCAGCACGTTGGCCCAGGTGCAGGTCCAGGTGAAGATCGGCATGTCCATCAGTTTCATGCCAGGTGCGCGCATCTTCATCACGGTGACGAGGAAGTTCACACCGGTCAGTGTCGTACCCAATCCGGATAGCTGTAGCGCCCAGATGTAGTAGTCGACACCCACCCCAGGGCTGTACTGGATGCCCGCGAGCGGCGGATAGGCAACCCAACCGGTCTTGGCGAATTCGCCGACGCCCAGGGAGATGTTGACCAGCAGCACGCCTGCCAGCAGCAGGTAGAAGCTCAGGGAGTTCAGGAACGGGAAGGCAACGTCACGTGCACCGATCTGCAGAGGAACCGCCAGGTTCATCAGGCCGGTGAAGAACGGCATCGCCATGAAGATGATCATGATCACACCGTGAGCGGTGAAGATCTGGTCATAGTGTTCAGGCGGCAGGTAGCCTTCGGAGCCGCCGGTGGCAGCAGCCAGCTGGGTACGCATCATGATGGCGTCGGCGAAGCCGCGCAGCAGCATGACCATCGCGACGATGATGTACATCACCCCGATTTTCTTGTGGTCGACCGTGGTCAGCCACTCGGTCCACAAGTAGGTCCACTTGCGGAAATAGGTGATAAGGCCGACGACAGCGATACCGCCGAGCGCGATCATGGCAAGCGTCACCATGACTATCGGCTCGTGATAGGGTATCGCCTCCAGGCTTAATTTACCGAACATCTCTTACTCCTCTGCACCGGCAGCTGGTTGCGTACTCGATTCCACACCCGTGGTGGTGGCCAGATCTTTGCTGCCTGCTTCTTCGTGGACCGGCTTGCCGCGGTTCATGCCTTCGTACTTGTCGACGATGGTCTGGAACAGCTCCGCTGGCGCCTCGCTGTACAGCGCGACTGGGTTGTATTCGCTAGGTTTGGCCAGAGCTTCGTACTCGGCTTTGCCCAGTTTCAGCGGCGACTGCTTCACTTCGGCGACCCACTTGTCGAAGTCTTCCTGGGAAGTGGCAGTTGCCTTGAATTTCATGCCGGTGAAGCCAGCGCCGCTGTAGTTGGCGCTGATACCGTCGAACTCGCCGTTTTCGTTGGCGATCAGGTGCAGCTTGGTGGTCATGCCGGCCATGGCGTAGATCTGGCCGCCCAGGCCCGGGATGAAGAACGAGTTCATCACGGCGTCGGAGGTGACGCGGAAGTTGACCGGGGTGTTAGCCGGGAAGTTGATCTTGTTGACCGTCGCGATGCCCTGCTCCGGGTAGATGAACAGCCACTTCCAGTCCAGTGCGACCACGTCGATCTGGATCGGCTTGACGTCCGAGTCCAGCGGACGGTACGGGTCCAGCTTGTGGGTGGACTTGTAGGTGACATAACCCAGGGCGATGATGATCAGGATCGGGATGATCCACACCGCGGCCTCGATTTTGGTCGAGTGCGACCAGTCGGGGGTGTAGGTGGCCGCCTTGTTGGAAGCACGGTACTTCCAGGCGAACGCCACGGTCATGATGATGACCGGGATCACCACCAGCAGCATCAGGCCGGTAGCGATGAGGATGAGGTTCTTTTGCTCAATGCCGACCTGACCTTTCGGGTCGAGCAGGGTCCAGTTGCACCCACTGAGTAAAAGCATGCCTAAAAAGGGCAATATGCCAAACAGTCTGGGGTAACGCTTTTTACTCATCTCACGACCTCTAGATCAGCTTGCTTCAATGCAATTTGTGTTTTGGTAGCCAACACTTCGTCCTGCCAAGTGAGGCATTTCGCGCCCGAATACGCTCCTGCCTGGGGTCCGACTGCAGGACCTTGGCTCAAGCGTGTTAGCGGTGCTTATGGTTTCGTAGGCAACAGGCCTGTACTTCAGACCAAGTCCATTTGGTGCGGGAAAACGCGGAGGGGTATCCGCCCGGTATCGCCGCTGGGCGAAACTTGACGAAGTCAGCAAAAGAAAGCGCTGAAGGCTTCCTTCAATCCTGCGACTCGCAAGCAGTGCCGAACGGAAATTGGGGGCGATTGTAGTGAGGTCGCCAACCCTTGACTATGACTTATTGAGCAACAGTCTTTTACAGAATGCGTAACAATGAAGGCCAATAATTCAACTTCGCGACAGTTTGTCGCACCCCGCTTGATAGCCCTGAAACCCGCGTCACGCAAGGCTTTGTGGTTGATCTGAATCAAGCGGGAAGCGACTTTTCCCTTCTCGCTGTGGGTGCAAAAGACCACAGCGAATTCGGGACTTATGTCTAAGGCTGGCGCCGGTTGCGGTAGATGCCCAGCGGAACCAGGAGGGCGGTGAGCACGAAGGCCACCAGTGCCCATTGCGCCAGCGACAAGCCGAGGATCGGCGGGTAAGGCGTGCTGCAGAAGCCGTCGACCTGGAATGCCAGCGGCCACAGCTTGGCCAGCGGCAGGTCGTCCACGATCGGCTGCAGGGTATCGATGCCGCAACTGACCATGGGGTTGGCGAGTATATACACATGGTTGCCGGCCGCAACGATTCCGCCGATTGCACTGAGCACGACCAGCCCCTCGAAGACGGTCAGGCTGCGCTTGCCCGGCATGGCGGCGGCGAGGAAGGCGAACACGGCGATAAAGAGCAAGGCATAGCGTTGCAGGATGCACAGCGGGCAAGGCGCCTCGCCCAGAACCACCTGCATGTACAGCGCGCCACCGATCAGGGCGAGGCAGATCACCCCCAGCAGCACCAGAAAGCGCCGTTCCCGATTCAGGCGCGAGGTTTGTTCGTTCATTGCCGATTCCTTCGATGGATAGGGGGCAGCGTGTTCCGCCTGCCTGGGCGCAAGTCTACACGCAGGGCTGGCCTTTTAGCGTGTCGAGGAAGCGGCGAGACAGCACTGCGCAGGGCTATCCGGAGATGCTGAGACCGGCGTTGCCGGCGTCGGTTCAACGCCGACCGGTAAAAAGCGACTGCCCGGGTGTCGCGCAGGGAGCAGCCCCTCGACACCCGGGAGTGAAGGATACAGTGATTAAAGGAGGATTAAAGATGAAAGCTGCGGGGGCGCCGTTCATCCTTCCTTATATAGAGATTCGCCTGTGCCGGCCTCTTCGCGGGCAAGCCGGCGATGAGGCCGGCACAGGCAATACATCACTCCAATGCAGCCGCCGGCCCGAAGAACTCATAACGGCTCTGCTGCTCTGGCACACCCAGGCCCTTCAACTGGCGCTTGACCGTCGCCATGAAGCCCTTTGGCCCGAGGAAGTAGGCATCCACATCCCGCTCACACGGTAGCCACTCACCCAGCAGCTCCTGGCTCAACAAGCCCACCGCAGCGTCCCCTTGCGCGCCCTCCCCTTCGGCATAGCAATAAAAGCGCTTGAGCTGCGGATACCGCGCGGCCAAGCCATCGACCCAGTCACGGAAGGCATGCACCGAACCGTTACGCGCACAGTGAATGAAGTGCACCGGCCGCTCGGTCTGCAATGCAGCTTCAAGCATGGCCAGCGTCGGGGTGATGCCCACGCCCCCACTGATCAGTACCAACGGCTTGTCACTGGCGGCCAAGGTGAAGTCGCCAGACGGCGGGAACAGTTGCAGCGTATCGCCGACGACGAGTTCGTCATGCAAGTAGCTGGAGACCTTGCCACCCGCCTCACGCTTGACGCTGATGCGGTATTCCTTGCCATCGCACAGCGCCGACAGCGAATAGTTGCGGCGCTGCTCGGCACCGTCGATGAGCAGTTGCAAACCGATGTACTGACCGGGTTCGGCCTTGAGCACCGGCTTGCCATCCACCGGCGCGAAATAGAAGGAGACAATCTCGCTGCTTTCACGCTCGCGGCGCACCAGGCGGAACTCACGGTTACCGCGCCAACCGCCCGCAGCCTCTTCCTTCTGTTTATAAAGGCCTTCTTCTGCACCGATGAGGATATCGGCCAGTTGCCCGTAAGCCGCTCCCCAGGCAGCGATCACTTCAGGGGTAGCGATCTCCTTGCCAAGCACTTCTTCGATGGCGCGCAGCAGGCAGGTGCCCACGATCGGGTAGTGCTCCGGCAGAATCTGCAGGGCGACATGCTTGTTGATGATCTGCCCGACCAGGCCACCGAGCTGTTCCAGCTGGTCGATGTGCCGGGCGTACATCAGCACGCCATTGGCCAATGCGCGCGGCTGATCGCCGCTGGCCTGGTGGGCCTGGTTGAACAGCGGGCGTACCTCGGGGTACTCGCTGAGCATCATTGTATAGAAGTGGGTGGTCAGTGTTTCACCGCCGGTTTCAAGCAGGGGGACGGTGGCCTTGATGATTGCACGTTGTTCGGCATTGAGCATTGCAACGACTCCTGAGCCTGGGGCTTTGAATAGTTGCGTGCTGGATTTCAATAAGCATGCCAAAGAAAAAGCCCAGGTAAAACAGCTACCTGGGGCCATGAGAGTCTAAATGACACCATTTAGACGGGTGTCATTTAGACTTTTTATGGTCATTAAGACCAAGTAACTCAAACAAGTGCGGCCTACCGCGGGGCCGAGTAAGTCGCCTGCACGTCAAGCTCATCGAAGGGCTGGATTTGGGCATTGCTCAAGAAGAACGAGAACGGGTGGCCGTTAAAGCTAGCGGTCCGAGTTACAGACGGTGGCGTTTCGCTGTTCAACAACCCAAACCTGAACGTGACCAGTTCGCCCTGGCGCAGATTTGCTGTTTGAGGTACGACAAATTCTGCAAAGGGTGTATCGCTCGGCAGGACTGCGCCGGTGCCAGTGCCCTGTACCTGAACGCAGGTCAGCGCCGGTAACTCCGGCACGTTGCGGTCCACGACAAAGAAGGTCGGGTCGTTCGTCGATGTGCGGGGAGGGAGGTTTAAAGCGGTGTTGGTCACCGTATAACCCATGGAAAGCGAGCCATTCAGCAGCGCTCGCAGTAACAGGGCGGTGACGGGTATTTCCAGCGGGGCCTGCTCGCCACCCACGGGGACCGTGCCGTCGACAAAGGAAACCAACGGCAAGCCATTGCCAGGCCGTCCGGTCAAGGTTACGCGGATTTGATCGCCCTGCATCTGCCCTGGGTAAACTGGAATGCGCACACGGAAGAAGCCTGCGGTCACATCAGCGAGGTCGACGGTTTCGGTGCCATTCGCTTCGACGAGGTCGGGTGGGAGCAATGTGTTGACAGCGCTGGTGACACGGATGCGCCGCGTACGCGAAATCCTGGTCGCACTGCCAGCAGCGGCAGGTGTGGACTCGTATAAGAGACGGGCGGCTCCACTGGCCGCGAAAGCAAAATACACACGGGGTACATCAAAGAACAAGTTAGCTATAGTATTTACCGTCTTGACTGCAGATTGGTATTGTACTTCGACGCCATCGGACGTAGTGGCGAACATGAAAAGTTGAACCCTGTCACCCCTTTGGAATTGCGGTGGAATGTAGACTGTGGAGACCCTGACGGTCTGCCCAATGTGCGAACCCAGATCAAACTCAAAATTCGGTTCTAGAGTATCCTGCACTTCAGGCTCGGGCAGGGCATCCGGGTCGATCGCAACGTCCACAAGGGCAGCAAGCGAAGGCCGTGAGTAGTTCTGTACCCGATCACGAATCTCGTACTGCACCGCAAGATCGAGGCCGTCGCCCCCTTGCTCGAGCACATCGATGGGCACGTCGATTACAAAGGGTTCGCCGATATCGCCTGCCTCAAGGCGGGACGGATCAACATATCGCACACCGTTCCAGATCACTGTGACTTGATCACCCACCTGCTGATTAGTCCAGGGCTGGATAGTCATCGTCACTGTGGTCGACGACGGGTCGATCACGCGTGGGGCAACCTCAGGGGCGGTCAGGTTTGGATTAGTCGGCTGGCTCGGATCCTCAACCAATCCACCAGGAACGGACAGGTCGATCAGAACCTCGCGATAAGGCGAATAATTGAAAGTAAGGTTAAGGGCATCTTGAATCGAATAGTAAAAGAAGCCGCTGTAGTCAGGTCGCTGCAAGTGATCCGGCGGTAGGTTGAAATCCGTCTGCACGACAGAAAAACTCAAGACCCTCTTGTCGATAACATCTTGGGTAAGCGTGAATTCATCCACCAATGCACCGGGGTCTACCGGGGCAGAAAGTGGGGGCTGCGAAGTCGGCTGGGTGGTGGTCCAGTACAGCCTGACAGTGTCACCCAAGGCAATTGACTCTGGCAGGCTCGCCACCAGCGGAACCTGTCTTCTTGGATCACCGAGTTCGTTCCAGCCAAGGCCCGCGCTCTCGCGGCCGACCGAATCCATGTCAGCAATGAACAGCGGGTACAAACCGCTAGCCTGCGGCATGCCACCGGGCCTTGAGTAGAATTGCTTCAAGATTTCTTGGATTAACAGATCTGCGCTCATAAGGAGGATTCTTCAGTGAATGGGTAATCAACCACACTGCACCTGCGTGCGGCATCGACGCCTGAAGCGCAGTAAAATCCTCGAACCTCAGGGCCTGCCCCCACACTATCCAAGGCCGAGCAAATCGTAACCTGGCATATTTACTAGGTCCGGCCGCCTTTGAACCTGCCCTCCTGGACCTTTCATGACCGCCAAACCGCTGCTCACCGCACTGCTTCCTCTGGTCAGCGACCTGTCCCGCGACCTGCCCGACCAGGAGCGCTACCGCCGCCTGCTGCAGGCCATGCGCGGCCTGCTGCCGTGCGACGCTGCCGCGCTGCTGCGCCTGGACGGCGAATGGCTGGTGCCGCTGGCGGTCGACGGGCTGTCGCCGGACACCCTCGGCCGGCGCTTCAAGGTCAGCGAACACCCACGCTTCCAGATCCTGCTCAGCCGCGCCGAGCCCACCCGCTTTGCCAGTGACTCCGAGCTGCCCGACCCTTATGACGGCCTGGTCAACGCCCCCGACGCGGACCTTGAAGTGCACGACTGCATGGGCTGCCCGCTGCTGGTCGACGAACGCCCGTGGGGGCTGTTGACCCTCGACGCCCTTACACCAGGGCAATTCCAGAGCCTGGAACTGGATGCCCTGCAGGCCTTCGCCAGCCTGGCTGCCGCCACCGTGACGGTGGCCGAGCGCATCGAGCACCTGGCACTGCGTGCAGAGGACGAGCACCAACGCGCCGAGGTCTATCGCCAGGCCAGCGGCCAGGGTAAGGAACTCATCGGCCAGAGCCCGGCGCACAAGCGCCTGCTGGAAGAGATCCGCCTGGTCGGCAGCAGTGACCTGACCGTGCTGATCACGGGCGAAACCGGCGTCGGCAAGGAGCTGGTAGCCCAGGCCCTGCACCAGGCCAGCACCCGCGCCGACAAACCCCTGATCAGCCTCAACTGTGCCGCACTGCCCGATACCCTGGTTGAAAGCGAACTGTTCGGCCACGTGCGCGGGGCCTTCACCGGCGCCCACGGCGAACGCCGTGGCAAGTTCGAGCTGGCCAACGGCGGCACGCTGTTTCTCGATGAAGTCGGCGAACTGCCGCTGGCCATTCAGGCCAAGCTCCTACGCGTACTGCAGAGCGGGCAACTGCAGCGCCTGGGCTCGGACCGCGAGCATCGGGTCGATGTGCGCCTGATCGCCGCCACCAACCGCGACCTGGCCGCCGAAGTGCGCAACGGCAACTACCGCGCCGACTTCTACCACCGCCTCAGCGTGTACCCGCTGCAAGTCCCGCCGCTGCGTGAACGTGGTCGCGATGTGCTGCTATTGGCGGGCTATTTCCTCGAGCAGAACCGGTCGCGCCTGGGGCTGAACAGCCTGCGCCTGAGCCCCGAAGCCCAGACCGCGCTGTTGGCCTACGACTGGCCGGGCAACGTGCGCGAACTGGAACACCTGATCGGCCGTTCGGCCCTCAAAGCCATGGGCCAGCACCCGGACCGGCCGCGCATCCTCACCCTGCAAGCCAGCGACCTGGACCTGCGCGCGGTACCGGCCGAGCCCTTGGCTCCCTCCACGGCCCCACCGTCGGCGCCATCACTGCCCGAGGGCGGCCTGCGCGAAGCCTTGGATGGCTACCAGCGTCAGATGATCGATGCCTGCCTGCAGCGTCATCAGGACAACTGGGCAGCCGCCGCGCGCGAACTGGGGCTTGACCGCGCCAACCTGAGCCGCCTGGCGCGCCGCTTGGGCCTGCGCTAGACACGTCCCTACCAAAGGATTAACCCAGAAAGCCTCTGGTTGCTTCCCGTTGGGCTGCTATATCTCCCTTACCACCGGTAACAGCGCCGTTCACGGCCAAGCTGCGCGCAACCGATTCCGCAAGCCGGGCAGGTAGCGCCAGCCAAGGATCGCAGACACCGATCCTGTGTACCGCACACCAGCAGGGAGCATGCATGGACAACATCGTCGTCGCCGACAAGCAAACCGCAGTCGCCACCCAAAGCGCCTTCGGCAATATTACGCTCAACAGCCCAGGTGTCGTGCAGATGCCGGTGGCCCCTGACCAGGTGGCCACCGTCACCCGGCGTGGCCAAGACCTGATCGTCACGCTGAAGTCGGGGGAAAAGGTCACCGTCGGCAACTTCTTTGCCGTGGACCAGGCCGGCGTCGGCAGTGACATGGTCTTCGTCGGTGAAGACGGCACCCTGTGGCACGCGAACTACGATGCGGCAGCCTTCACCGGTTTTACCTTCGAAGAAGTCGCCTCGCTCGATGAGCTGGTCGCCGGCATCGGCGTTGCCGGCAGCGCCACCCCGACCTGGGCGATTGCCGGCCTCAGCCTGCTGGGTGTTGGCGGTGCAGCCGCCGCCGCAGACAACAGCAGCGGTGGCGGTAGCAGCGGCGGCGGCGGCGCCGAGCCGGGCGATACCACGCCCCCGGCTACGCCCATCGACCTGCTGGTCTCGCCCGATGGCCTGCGCCTGAGCGGCCGCGGCGAAGCGGGCGCCACGGTGAACGTGCGCGATGCCGCCGGCAACCTGATCGGCAGCGGTACGGTGGGTGCCGACGGCACGTTCACCATCACGCTCAATACGCCTCAGGTCAACGGCGAGAACCTCGGTGTCACCCTCACCGATGCCGCAGGCAACACCTCGCAGCCTGGCAACGTGACGGCGCCGAACGGCACCGAACCCGGCGACACCACCCCACCAGACGCCCCAACCGACCTGCTGGTATCGCCCGACGGCGTGCGCCTGACCGGCCGTGCCGAGCCAGGTGCCACCGTGCAAGTACGGGGCGCCGACGGTAGCCTGCTGGGCACGGCTGTGGCGGGTGCCGACGGGCTGTTCAGCATCACCCTGCAACCCCCGCAAACCGATGGGCAGGCCCTGCAGGTCACGGCCCAGGACGCGGCCGGCAACACCTCGTCCGCAGCCGCTGTCACCGCACCGGATGACGGCGTTGTCACCCCACCCGACACCACGCCGCCCGATGCCCCGACCAACCTGGCGATCAGCCTGGCCGGGCGACAACTCAGTGGCCGTGGCGAAGCAGGCACCAGCGTGCAGGTACGCGATGCCGACGGCAACGTCCTGGCTACCGGTACAGTGGGCGCGGACGGCACTTTCCAGCTGACGCTTGCCCCCCCCGTCAATGATGGCAGCACCCTGCAAGTGGTCCTTACCGACGCGGCCGGCAACGCCTCACAACCCGGCTCGGTCACTGCGCCCGACCTGCAGGGCCCTGCGCAACCCACCGACCTGGCCCTGGCTGACGGGGTCACCCTGACCGGCCGCGGCGAGCCTGGCGCCACCGTGCAGGTGCGCAATGCCTCGGGTACCGTGATCGGTACCGGCCTGGTAGGCGCAGACGGCAACTTCAGCCTGAGCCTCTCACCCGCCCAGGCCAACGGCCAGCCGCTCGACGTGCGCCTGGTCGATGCCGACGGCAACACCTCCGCCCCCTTCCAGTTCGATGCGCCCGATATCACCCCACCCGGCGCGGTGGGCAATGTCGTGGTCGGCGCAGGCGGCTCGGTGCTCAGTGGCCGTGGTGAAGCCGGCGCCACCGTCGAGGTGCGCGATGCCAATGGCAACCTGATCGGCAGCGGCGTGGTCACGGCCAACGGCACCTTCTTCATCAACCTCGACCCGGCCGCGCAACCCGGCGCCCAACTGAACCTGCTGCAGACCGACCCCAGCGGCAACGCCTCCCCGCCCCTGCAGTTCGAGGTACCGCTGACCCCGGCCCCCGACACGCCGAGCAACCTGGTCATCGCCGCCGACGGCAGCACCCTGAGCGGTAATGCGCCTGCCGGCAGCCGGGTCGAAGTACGCGACGCCAACGGCACCCTGATCGGTACCGTGGTAGCCAGCCCGGACGGCACCTTCAGCATCCCGCTTGCGCCACCTCAGGCCAATGGCCAACTGCTCGATGTGGTAGCGATCGATAGCAGCGGTGCATCGTCACTGCCTGCGCAAGTCGGCGCACCGGACATCACCGCGCCGGCCACCCCAAGCGAGCTGGCCATCAGCGCGGATGGCAGCGTGCTCAGCGGGCGTGCCGAGCCTGGCAGCACCGTGCGCATTCTCGCCGCCGATGGCACCGTGCTGGGCAGCACCGTGGTTGGCGCAACCGGCGCGTTCAGCATCACCCTCGACCCACCGCAGGTCGACGGCGAGCCCTTGCAGGTGACTGCCAGCGATGCCACGGGCAACACGTCGACGGCAGGTAATGTCACCGCCCCGGACATCGACGGCGGCGACACCACGCCGCCCGATGCCCCGACCAATCTGGTCATCGGGCTGGCTGGCCAGCAACTCAGCGGCCGTGGCGAAGCGGGCACCACCGTGCAGGTACGCGATGCCGACGGCAACGTTCTGGCCGCCGGCACGGTCGGCCCCGATGGCACCTTCCAGCTCACCCTCGACCCACCCGTGAAAGATGGCAGTACCCTGCAAGTGGTGCTCACCGACGCGGCTGGCAATGTCTCGCAACCGGGCTCGGTGACCTCGGCCGACCTGCAACCTCCTGCCCAGCCAACCGACCTGGCGCTGGCCGAGGGCGTCACGCTGAGCGGCCGCGGCGAGCCCGGCGCCACGGTCCAGGTACGCGACGCCAATGGCACCGTGATCGGTACCGGCCTGGTTGGCGTGGACGGCAACTTCAGCCTGAGCCTCTCACCCGCCCAGGCCAACGGCCAGGCACTGGATGTGCGCCTGGTCGATACCGCCGGCAACAGCTCGGCCCCTCTCGAATTTGACGCCCCGGACATCACCCCACCCGCAGCGGTAGGCAATGTCGTGGTCGGCGCAGGCGGCGCGGTGCTCAGTGGCCGTGGCGAAGCCGGCGCCACCGTCCAGGTGCGCGATGCCAATGGCAACCTGATCGGTAGCGGCGTGGTCACCGCCAATGGCACCTTCCTCATCAACCTCGACCCGGCCGCGCAACCCGGCGCGCAACTGAACCTGGTGCAGACCGACCCTGCCGGCAACGCCTCCCCGCCCCTGCAGTTCGAGGTACCGCTGACCCCTGCCCCCGACAGCCCTAGCAACCTGGCCATCGCCGCCGACGGCAGCAGCATCAGCGGCAGTGCCCCGGTCGGCAGCCGCGTCGAAGTGCATGACGCCAACGGCTCGCTGATCGGCAGTGTGGTGGTCGGCGCCGAAGGCACCTTCACCCTGGTGCTCAACCCCGCGCAAGCCAATGGCGAGTTGCTGGACGTGACCGCCGTAGACAGCAGCGGCGCGTCCTCCCTGCCAGCCCAGGTGAACGCACCCGACATCACGCCACCCGCCACCCCCGCCGACCTCGCGGTCAGCGCCGATGGCAGCGTGGTCAGCGGGCGCGCCGAACCGGGCAGCACCGTGCGCGTGCTCGCCGCCGATGGCATCACCGTGCTGGGCAGTGCAGTGGTGGGCGCCAACGGCGCCTTCAGCATCACCCTCGCGCCACCTCAGGTCGACGGCGAACAACTGCAGGTCACCGCCACCGATGCCGCCGGCAACGCCTCCACGGCCGGCAACATCACGGCACCGGACATCGACGGCGGTGGCGACACCACCCCACCCGCGCCAGCCAGCGACCTGGTCATCAGCGCCGATGGCCGCACCGTTTCCGGCCGTGGCGAAGCCGGCGCAACCGTTAACGTGCTGAACGATCAGGGCCAGGTTGTCGGCACCGGTACCGTGCAGCCCGATGGCAGCTTCACCCTGCAACTGAACGCAGCGGTGGTCGACGGCTCGTCCCTGCAAGTGACCCTCACCGATGCCGCAGGCAACATCTCCACCCCGAGCCCACTCACCTCTCCCGATCTGCTAGCCCCCGGGCAACCGACCGGGCTTACCCTGACCGATGGCGAAACCCTGGCCGGCAGCGCCGAGCCTGGCGCCCGGGTAGAGGTGCGTGACGCCAACGGCGCCCTGATCGGCAGCGGCATTGTGGCGCCCGACGGCAGCTTCAGCCTCACCCTCGACCCGTTGCAGGCCAATGGCGAAGCGCTGGCCATCCGGGTCATCGATGCCGCCGGCAACAGCTCCGCGCCGCTGAGCTATACCGCCCCGGACATCACCCCGCCGGGCATCATCTCCAATGTCGTAGTAGGCGCTGGCAGCGTGGAGATCGCCGGCCGTGGTGAACCTGGGGCCACAGTTGAAATACGCGATGCCAACGGTACCGTCATCGGTACCGGTACGGTGGCCGCCAATGGCACCTTCCGGGTCGAACTGGATGCGCCGGTAACCGCCGGCGAGTCCATCGTGCTGGTGCAGACCGATGCCGCGGGCAACCCGTCGGTCGGCCTCAACCTCATCGTGCCGCAAACGCCGGTACCGGAAAGCCCGGCCGGGTTGGTGGTGGCTGCCGATGGTTCGTCCGTCAGCGGCACCGCACCGGCGGGCAGCCTGGTGGAAGTGCGCGATGCCCAGGGCAATGTGCTGGGCAGTGTGCAGGTAGGCAACGATGGCACCTTCACCCTCGGCCTCACGCCTGCCCAGGCCAACGGCGAGCTGCTCGATGTGGTGGCCATCGACGCCGACGGCAACAGCTCGTTGCCGACCCAGATCGGCGCTCCGGACATCACCCCGCCGAACGAAGCCAGCCAACTGGAGCTCAGCGCCGATGGCGTGACCCTCACTGGCCTCGGCGAGCCCGGCACCAGCGTGCAGGTCAGCAATGCCGAAGGCACCGTGCTGGGCACTGCCGTGGTCGGGCCGAATGGCGTGTTCACCGTCACCCTCACGCCGGCCCAGACCGATGGTCAGGAGATCGACGTGGTGTTGCGTGACGCTGCTGGCAACAGCTCCACAGCAACGCTCACCGCCCCCGACCTGGACGGCCCGCTGCAACCTTCCGGGTTGGCCATCGATACCGCCGGCCTGCACCTCACCGGCCAGGGCCAGGTCGGCTCGACCGTCACCGTGCGTGCGGCCGACGGCACCGTGCTCGGTTTTGCCACGGTAGGCGCCGACGGCCGTTTCGACGTCACCCTCAACCAACCCCAGCGCAATGGCGAAAGCCTGACCGTCGAGGCCACCGACAGCTTTGGCAACAGCGCCGGCCCGGTCGGCTTCACCGCGCCCGACAGCACACCACCGCAAGTGGTCGGCACGCCGAGCATCGATGCCACCGGCACCACCGTCACCGGTACCGGCGAAGCAGGCGCCACCGTCACCGTGCGCGGCCCGGACGGCAGTGTGCTGGGCAGCGCCGTGGTGGCCGGCAACGGCACCTTCGAGATCACCCTGAGCCCAGCGCAAACCAATGGCCAGGCATTGACCGTGGAGCAGCGCGACCCCACTGGCAACGTTTCGGCAGCGGTCGACCTGCCAGCGCCGGACAGCCAGGCACCCGGTACGCCGGGCGGCCTGACCCTGTCCGCCGATGGCACGGTAGTGACCGGCACCGGCGAGCCCGGCGCCCAGGTACAAGTCACCGGCACCGCTGGCGCCGTACTGGGGACTGCCGTGGTGCAAGCTGATGGCAGCTTCCGCGTGACCATCGACCCACCACAGCTTAATGGCCAGACGCTGTCCGTCACCCAGGCGGACGCCGCTGGCAATGCCTCCACCGCCGGCACCGTCACCGCCAACGACCTCGAAGCACCAGCGCCTGCGCAAGGCCTGGGGCTGACCCCGGACGGCAGTGTGCTCACAGGCCAGGGCGAACCCGGCACCACCGTCGAAGTCCGCGATGCCAACGGGCAATTGCTGGGTGATGCCGTGGTGCAGCCTGACGGCAACTTCAGCGTTACCCTTAGCCCGGCCCAGGTCAACGGTGAGGTGCTGTCGGTCGTGCTGATCGACGGCGCCGGCCACGCCTCGCCATCGGCTCCCTTCACCGCCGACGACAGCACCGGCCCTGCCACACCGGCTGGCCTGCAGGTAAGCGCCGACGGCACCACGCTGCAAGGCAGCGGTGAGGTCGGCTCGACCGTTGAAGTGCGCAATGCCAACGGCGACCTGCTGGGCACCGTAGTGGTGCCGGTGGGAGGCACTTTCAGCGTATCGCTGGCCCCTGCGCAACTGGACGGCCAGGTGCTCGACGTCACCCTGACTGATGCCGCTGGCAATCCCTCCAGCGCCGGCCAGGCCACCGCACCGGACCTCACGCCACCGGCACTGCCCACCGATGTGGCCGTCAGCCCCGACGGCAGCGCGGTCACCGGCAATGCACCGGGTGCAAGCTCGGTATCGGTGACCACACCGGATGGCACGGTGATCAGCCTGCCGGTGAATGGCGACGGCACATTCAGCGTGCCGTTGACACCACCGCTGACCAACGGCGAAACCGTGACTGTGGTGGTCACCGATAACGCAGGCAATGCCACAGCAGAGTCCAGCGTCACCGCGCCGGATACCACCCCGCCCGCCCCCGCCACCGACGTCACCGTCAGCCCGGATGGCGGCACCATCGGCGGAACCGCCGAACCGGGTAGCACGGTGATCATTCGCGATGGCACCACCGAACTGGGCACAGGCACGGCCGGCCCGGACGGCACCTTCGTGATCACTGTCACCCCACCGCTGGCCAGTGGCGACAACGTGCAGGTAGTGGTCCGCGACGGCGGCGACAACGAGACTTCGATCAACGTGGCGGGCCCGGACGGCAGCGAAGTGGAAACGCCGACCGACCTGAACATCAGTGCCGACGGTTTCCTGCTGACCGGCCAGGGCACCGTCGGCTCGCTGATCACCGTGACCTCCGGCGGCACCACGCTGGGCACTGCCACGGTCGGCAGCGACGGCATCTTCCGGGTGTTCTTCAGCGACGCCCAGCTCAACGCACAGACACTGCAGGTCAGCGCCCGGCTTTCGGCCGGTGGCAAACCTTCCGTGCCGGCCACCCTCGTTGCACAAGACACCACCGCACCGGATGCGCCCACTACCCTCGCCATCAACCAGAGCGGCAGCACCCTCACCGGGCGCGGCGAGGTCGGCGCGACGGTGCGCGTGGTCGATGGGCAAGGCAATGAGGTCGGCACCGCGACCGTCGGCAGCAACGGGCTGTTCAGCGTCAGCCTGGCACCGCCGCAGGCCAACGGCCAGAACCTCACCGTCACCCAGGCCGACGCAGCCGGTAATACCTCGCTTGCCGCGACCCAGCTGGCGCCTGACCTGCAGGCACCCAATGCCGCCACCGGCCTGAGCCTGAACAGCGCAGCCACCGTGGTCAGCGGCCTGGGCGAAGCGGGTGCGACCGTGACCATTCGCGATACCAGTGGCGCGATTCTGGCCACCGGCACGGTCAACCCGAACGGCCAGTTCCAGATCACCCTGCCCAATGCACAAACCACCGGCAGCCCGCTGCAGGTCACCCTCAGCGATGCCGCCGGCAACGTCTCCGGCCCCGCCAGCCTGGCCACGCCAGACCGCACGCCACCGGCAGCGGTGGCCAACCCGGTGCTCAGCGCCGATGGCAAGCAGCTGTCCGGCAGTGGCGAAGTGGGCGCGACCGTCCAGGTGCGCAATGCCGCCGGCACGGTGGTCGGCACAACTACCGTAGGTGCCGATGGCCGCTTCACCGTGACCTTCGATACGCCACAGGCGACCGGCCAGGCGCTCGGCGTGAGCCAGGTGGATGCGGCGGGCAATACCTCGCCAGCGGTCACCCTTACCACCCCAGACCTGGCCCCACCGGCGCCACTGACCAACGTCGTGCTCAACAACAACGGCCTGACCCTCACCGGCCTGGGCGAAGCCGGTGCCAGCGTGACCGTGCGCGGCGCCGATGGCACCATCATCGGCACCGGGCTGGTGGCAGCCAACGGCAGCTTCACCCTGACCCTCAACACGGCCCAGCTCAATGCCCAGCACCTGAGCGTGACCCAGACCGACGCCGGCAACAACACCTCCACCGCCGTTGCCGTCACCGCGCCCGACCTCACCCCACCGGCGGCGCCGACCGCCCTGGCCCTGGCCAGTACCGGTCTGCAACTGAGCGGCAGTGCCGAAGCCGGCAGCACGGTCACCGTGCGCGATGCCGCGGGCAATGTACTGGGCACCGCCGTGGCCAACAGCAATGGCACCTTCCAGGTCACCCTGAGCAGCGCCCAGACCAACGGCCAGTCCTTGCAGGTGACCGCCACCGATGCGGCCGGCAACGTGTCACCTGCCGCGCCCTACACGGCAGCCGATACCACACCGCCAGAGGCTGTCGCCAACCTGGCCGTCGCCGCCAATGGCGCCACCCTGACGGGTACCGGTGAAGCGGGCGCCACGGTCACAGTGCGCGCAGCGGACGGCACCTCGCTTGGCAGCGCCACAGTCGGCACTGACGGTAACTTCACGGTCACCCTGAGCCCTGCGGCGAGCGCCGGAGAAAGCCTTAGCGTGACCCAGGCCGACGCTGCGCAGAACGTCTCGCCAGCGCAGAACGTGACCGCGCCGGGCAACCTGGCACCGGATGCCCCTGACAACCTGGCGTTGTCGGCCAACGGCCTGGTGGTCACCGGTACCGCTGCCCCAGGCACTACCGTGAATGTCTACGGCCCTAACGGTGCGCTGCTGGGCACTGCGCCGGTTGGCAATGACGGCAATTTCACGGTCAACCTCGGCAGCGCCCAGGCCAACGGTGAGGTGCTGCATGTCAGTGCCGTGGGCACCGACGGCACCGCCTCGCTGCCGGCCACCTTGCAGGCGCCGGACACCACCGCGCCACAACCGCTGACCAACCTCGTGCTGAGCAACGACGGCCTGACCCTGAGCGGCCGTGGCGAGCCGGGGGCTACTGTTACCGTGACCGGCCAAGGCGGTGCCGACCTCGGCACCGGCGTGGTGGATGCCAACGGCAACTTCAGCATTGGCCTGAGCAGCGCGCAGATCAATGGTGAACAACTGAGCGCGCAGCAGACCGACGCCGCCGGCAACGAATCGAACAGTGCCACCCTGACCGCGCCCGACCGCGTCGCCCCCGATGCCGCCGGCAACCTCGCCTTCGCCGGCGGCGGTAGCCTGCTCAACGGTACCGGCGAGGCGGGCAGCAACGTGAAAGTGCTTGCCGCTGATGGCACCGTACTGGGTACGGCGGTAGTGCGTGGCGACGGCACCTTCCAGGTCAGCCTCAACGCCCCTCAGGCCAACGGCCAGCAGGTGCAGGTGGTACTGACTGATGCCGCTGGCAACCAGTCGAACCCCAGCGCCATCACCGCAGCAGACACCACACCACCGGCCGTGCTGACCGAACTGGCGATCTCCAGCGACGGCGTGACCCTCACCGGGCGCGGCGAAGCGGGCGCCACCGTGACCGTCACCAATGCCGCCGGCGTCGAAATCGGCACGGCGCTGGTGGATGCCAGCGGCCACTTCACCGTCACCCTCAACCCGGCGCTGGGCAACGCCGAAGTGCTCAGCCTCACCCAGGCCGACGTGGCCGGCAACGTGTCGGCGGTGGCCAACCTGCAAACGCCTGACTTCACACCACCGGCCATCCTCACCAATGTGGGCATCAGCAGCGATGGCAGCGCGATCACCGGCCGCGGCGAAGTGGGCGCGACGGTCACCGTGACCAATGCCAATGGCGATGTGCTCGGCACCACCCAGGTACTGGCCGACGGCAGCTTCCGCGTCGAGCTCTCACCCCCCCAGATCAACCAGCAAGTGCTGGCTGTCCAGCAGGCCGACCCACCCGGCAACATCAGTGCGCCAGTCACGGTCAACGCACCGGACCTGACCCCGCCTGCGGCGGCGGCCGAGCTGCACCTCAATGCGGCCGGCACCCAGCTCACCGGCACCGGCGAGGCCGGCACCACCGTACGCGTGGTCGTCGGCACCGTGGAAATCGGTACCGCCACGGTCGCCGCCAACGGCACCTTCGTGGTCAACCTGCTCTCGCCGCAACTCAATGGCCAGGCCCTGCACGTCACCCTGGCAGACGCCAGTGGCAACGTATCGCCGGTCAGCACGTTCGTCGCCGTCGACATCACGCCACCTGCCCTGGTGACGGCCAATCTCAACGGCAGCGGTACCCAGATCAGCGGCGTCGGTGAGGCCGGCGCGCGCGTTACGGTGATGGACAGCCAGGGCAACCTGGTCGGCCAAGGCACGATCGACCTAGACGGCACTTTCGTACTCAACCTGAACACCCCGCAGATCAACGGCCAAGTACTGACCGTCATCGCCCAGGACGCCACCGGCAACCCGTCGGCGCCGCTGCAACTGACCGCATCCGACCTCACGCCCCCTGCGCAGCCTGCCAACCTCACCCTGACCGGCAACGGCACGCTGCTCAGCGGCACCGGTGAAGTGGGCAGCGTCATCAGCGTGCGCGACCCGTCCGGCACCGAGGTGGGTACCGTCACGGTGCCGGCAGGCGGCAATTTCACTGTGACCCTGGATTCGGCGCAGAACAACGGCCAGCTGCTGACGGTGATCGCCACCGACGCCGCCGGCAACACCTCGACGCCGGCCCAATACCAGACCCTCGACACCGCCCCTCCCGGGATCGTCACCAACCTGGCCGTCAACAACACCTACGACATTCTCACCGGGCGGGGTGAGCCCGGGGCAACGGTGACCGTCAGCCTGAACAACACGGTCATCGGCACCGGCCAGGTCGACAGCGGCGGCAACTTCTCCATCAACCTCGTGCCGGCAGCCGGCTCTGCGGCTTCCCTGGCCATCACCCAGACCGATGCGGCCAGCAATACCTCGGCGGCGGCGACCTATGTCACGCCACTGGTGCCCCCACCGGAGCCCCCTGTCAACGTGGCGCTGGCCGCCAACGGCCTGACCCTCACGGGTACCGCCGCCACCGGCGCGTCGATCCGCGTGTACGACGCTGCCGGCAACCTGATTGGCAGCGGCTCGGCCAACATCGGCAATGGCGGCTTCAGCATCACCTTGAGCACCCCGCAGCTCAACGGCGAACACCTGTCGGTGACGGCAGTTTCGCTGCTGGGTGGCGAGTCGCAGCCGGTGTTCGTCACTGCGGTCGACACCACCCCACCGGCCAACCCGGTGGTCACCGCGCTGTCGGCCAACGGCCTGGTGCTCAGTGGCACTGGCGAGGCCGGGGCCACGGTGACCGTGCGCGATGCCGGCGGCAACGTGCTCGGCAGCGGCCTGGTCAACGGCGCAGGTAACTTCAGCATCAACCTCAGCAGCGCCCAGCTCAATGGCCAGGTGCTCAACCTCAGCCAGGCCGATGCCGCGCTGAACGTGTCCGGTACCACCAGCTACACCGCGCCGGACACCCAGGCCCCGCTGGCCCCGACCAACCTGGCGATCAATGGCGCGGGCACCGTGCTCACCGGTAACGGCGAGCCGGGCGCGACCGTGGCCGTGCAGGGCCCCAGTGGCCAGGTTGGCACCGCCATCGTCCAGGCCGACGGCACATTCAGCGTCACCTTGACCACCCCGCAGAACGACGGCCAGGCCCTGGTCGTGCGCCAGACCGACAGCGGCGGCAACCTGTCCGGCAGCACCGGCATCACCGCACCCGACACCACGCCACCCGCCGCACCGGTTGCGGCGATCAACAGCAACGGCACCTCGGTCAGCGGCTCCGGCCAGGTTGGCAGCACGGTGACCGTGCGTAACAGCGCGGGCACCGTGCTCGGCACCGCCACGGTTGGCGTTAACGGCCAGTTCGTGGTCAGCCTGGCCGCGGCGCAGGTGGACAACCAGGCCCTGACCGTCACCCAGACCGATGCCGCCGGCAACACCTCGACCGGCACCGCCCTGACCGCACCGGACATCACCCCACCTGCCGCCGCCAGCAACCTGGTGATCAGCGCCGATGGCAGCACCCTCACCGGCACCGGTGAAGCCGGTGCCACCGTCACCGTGCGCAGCTCCGGCGGCCTGGTGCAAACCGCCACGGTACAGCCCAACGGCACCTTCAGCGTGACCCTGAGCCCTGCCCAGGACAACGGCCAGACACTGTCGGTGACCCTCACCGACCCCCGCAACAACGTCTCCGGCAACGTCAACATCACAGCGCCCGACGTCGACGCCAACGCCCCGGTGATTGCCAGCGACAACCTGGCCACCGCCACCGTCAACCTGGCGCCGGTGACCGCCACGCAAACCTACACCGACAGTTTCACCACCCTGTTGTCGGGCTTCAGCAAGACCTACACCTGGACAGTCGCCGCCGGCACCACGGTGGACCCGACCCTCACCCTGACTACCAACAGCGTGCTGGCGTTGCTCAACAACTCCACCTTCACCCTGCAGGTGAAGAACGCCAGCGGCGCCTGGGTGACCATTGCCACCGGTAATACCCAAGGCCTGCTCGACCTGATCGTGCTGCCGCTGGGCCTGCAAGTGGACATCGGCAAGCTGCAGGCCGGTGACTATCGCCTGACCGTGGCCAGTGGCGGTATCGGCCTGGTGACCCAGGTCACCACCACGCTGGACATCGAAGCCACCAGCCTGACCCAGTTCACCGGCACCGGCACGGCCACCACCGGCAACGTCATCACCGACCCGGGCACCGACGGCACCAGCGACTCGCGCGGCCCCGACAGCGGCGCCGTGCTGCAGGTGCTGAAAAACGGCAGCTATGTGGCCGCAGGCGCCGGCACCACGGTACAGGGCCAGTACGGCACGCTGGTGATCAACGCCGACGGCAGCTACACCTACACGCCTAACGGCAGCCCCTCCAGCGTGGGCAAGGTGGACGTGTTCAGCTACCAGCTGGTGCACCCGAACGGCCTGACCGACGCCGCCAACCTGTATGTGCGCATCGACAGCCCGCAAGCCACGGAGACCTGGAGCAACAGCAACCTCAGCGCGCCGGCCACGGTGGTGGATGCGGTCAACGACATCGACAGCACCAACATCACCCTGGCCAACCGGGTCGACACCAGCAGCACGACCCTGGGCACGCTCAACCTGCCCGTGATCGGCGCACGCCAGGCCATCTACACCACCACCGTGGCCGCCGACACCAGCGCCGACCTGCAGGTGGTGGTCAACTCGACCAACCTGCTGACCCTGCTCGGCAGCACCACCATCGGTTTGTACAAGCTCAACACCAGCACCGGCCAGTACGTCCTGGTGCAATCGGTGCCGGGTAGCTCGCTGCTGACCCTGCTGGGCGGTGGCGCAGGCTACACCTTCACAGGCCAGGGTGCCGGCAGTTACCAGGTGCGCGTCAACTCCAGTGGCATTGGGCTGCTGAGCTCGATCACCACCAGCCTCAACGCCACCACCACGCACCTCACCGAGTTCGTGGTCAGCAGCTACACCGCGGTCAGCGGCAACCTGATCACCGACGCCACCGGCGCCGACAACCTGGGCTCTGCGCTGACCGTACTGAGCGTGCTGACGGCCGCCAACATCTACACCATCCCCGGCTACAACGGGGTCAGCGTGGCTGGCCAGTACGGGACCTTGCTGGTGCACGCCGACGGTAGCTACACCTATACCCTCAACAGCGGGCTGACCTCGGCGGTGATCGGCCAGCACGACACCTTCACCTACGAACTGACCCACCCTAACGGCACTACCGACACCGCCACGCTGACCATCAACCTGGACAATGCCGCGGGCCTGACCACGTTCTCCGCGCTGGCGGCCGATACCGGCGACGAAAGCGTGACCCTGGCGGCGGCAGCCGCTTCCAGCGAGGTGATCGCCGGCACCGACGGCAACGACCACCTCGACGGCAGCCAGGGTGGCCACATCACCCTGCAGGGCGGAGCCGGCGACGACACCCTGGTGGTGGTCGACCAGCACTTCGCCAGCGTCGACGGTGGCACCGGCACCGACACCCTGCTGTGGGGCGGCGGCGATGCCAGCATCGACCTCGGCAACCTGGTCGGGCGTGTCCAAGACATCGAGATCATCGACCTCAACGACACCAGCGCAGTGGCGCTGACGCTCAACCTCGCCGACGTGGTGGCCATCACCGAAACCAGCAACAACACCTTGTTGATCAAGGGTGATGACAAGGATTCGGTGCACATGACCGACACCTGGACCCTGACCGGCAACCAGACCGCCGACGGCATCGACTATAACCAATACACGGCCCAGGAGGATCCGAGCCACCACTTGTGGGTACAAAACGGCATCCATGTCGTCTGAGGCCGCAGTAACCCGCCGGGCACCATGCCCGGCGGCAAGGACGATCAGCAGTAAGGGAACTCTGTGAAGCGAAGCAGTCCGCTGTCACCGCTGTTGCTGGGCGCCTTCGGGCTCCTGGTGCTCAACCTCCACCCGGCTGCCCAGGCAGCCGATGACATAGACCCCAAGCTGCGCAGCATCGGGCCGTCACTGTTACGTGACGCCCCCGATGCCATCCCCGCCCGCCCGCCTTCCGGCCAGGCCGCCAGCAATGGCGACCGGCTGGGGCTGGGCGAGGCGGTGGTGGCGGCCGCGCAGTGGCACCCGAGCATCGCCGAAGCCATCGGCAACCTGTACAAGCAAGGCGAGGGCATCAACGTTGCCCGCGCCGGTTACTACCCGCAGATTTCCGGCGGTATCCGCACCGGCTATGACACCGGCTACGGCGGCGACCGCAGCAGCCAAGCGTTGAACCTGTCGCTCAAGCAGATGCTCTATGACTTCGGCAAGGTCGACAGCGCCGTCGATGCGGCCCACGCGGCCGCTGCCCGGGCCCAGGCCAACATCCTGCTGGTGGTCGACGACCTGGCCCGCGATACCGCCTACGCCTGGATCGAAACCCGCCGCTACGAGCAGCTCATGGTCATTGCCCGCGACCAGATTCGCGGCGTCGGCGATATTGCCGGCATGGCCCGCCAGCGCAGCGACATGGGCGCCAGCACCCGCTCCGATGTGGTCCAGGCCGAGTCCCGCGTGGAGGGCGCACGCGCAACGCTTGAGGAATACCAGGCGCAGTACGAGCGCTGGCGCTCGATCCTCGCCGCCCTGCTCGGCCGTGTATCGCCCCCGGCGTTGGCCGAAGAAACACCGCCCGAGCTGAGCCGGGCCTGCAAGCGCCCGGCAACGGGAGACGACCGCCTGCCCGCCGTGCTCATGGCCCTGGCCCTGCGCGCGCAGTCCAAGGCCGAGCTTGCGCAGGCCAAGGCCGAGGCCTACCCGACGCTGTCGCTGCAGCCGCAGGTCAACCATTACCTGGACGACGACTACAACCGCGACAACAACCGCATCGACCGCACCCAGGCCGGGATCTACCTGAACCTCGAAGTACCCATCTACCAGGGCGGCGCCATCAGCGCCCGCAGCCGCGCCGCCGGCCATGCCCTGACCGCCGCCGACTCCGCCGAAGACGCCGCCCGCCTGCAGGCCCGCCGCGGCCTGGCCGAAGCCATGGCGCAAACCTCGGGGCTGGGCCGCCGGCTCAGTTCGCTGGAGGCGCGCCAAGCCAGCATCAAAGAGGCCCGCGAGCTGTATGGTCGGCAGTACCTGGACCTGGGCACGCGGCCCCTGCTCGACCTGCTCAACGCCGAGCAGGAAATCTATCAGTCACGTTTCGAGCTCGCCGGCACGCAATCCGACCTGCTGCGCCTGGATGTCGACTGCCTGTACAACACCGGCGCCCTGCGCATGGCCTTCGGCCTTGAAGGGCGCAACCTGCAAGGGGTGGAAATCGAGCCATGAACGATACCGTCAACCTGGCCCAGGCCGGTCAGCAGCACAACCCCGAACAGGCAGCGGACCATCGCCCGGACCTGGGGCCGTGGCTGGAGGTGATGCTGCAGGTCGCCCACCACTACCGCCTGGACGTCTCGCCCCAGCGCATTCGCCTGGCCGCCGTGGAAGATGCCCGCCCGCTGGACGAAATCCTCCGCCACATGGCACGCCAGGCTGGCCTGGCGCTGCGCTTCGTGCGCTTCGACGCCAAGGCGCTGAAGCAATGGCGTACCCCGCTGGTGCTGGAGCTCGACGATGGCCAACTGGCCGTGGTCGAGGCCGTGACCGAGGAAAACGAGCTGGCCGTGGTGTTCGCCGGCGACCAGCGCCTGACCTCGCGCCTGCCCCGCGAAGCCCTCGAAGGGCGCATCAACCGCGTCGCGCTGATGCGCCCGGCGCGGCCCCTGCGCGACGTACGCACCGACGACTACACCGCGCCCTACGACCGCCACTGGTTCGCCCGCATCGTGTTGCGTGACCTGCGCCCTTACGGCCAGGTGATGGTCGCCTCCCTGGTGGCCAACGTGCTGGCGCTGGCCGGGGTGCTGTTTTCGATGCAGGTGTATGACCGGGTGATCCCCGCCGAATCCTTGCCCACCTTGTACGTGCTGTTCGGCGGTGTGGTGCTGGCGCTGGTGTTCGACTTCAGCATGCGCCTGCTGCGCCTGAAGGTCACCGACCTGCTCGGCAAGCGCGCCGACCTGCGCGTGTCGGACCTGGTCTACGGCCATGCCCTGCGCCTGCGCAACTCGGCGCGGCCGAAATCCACCGGTTCGTTCATCTCGCAGTTGCGCGAGCTGGAGTCGATCCGCGACCTGATCACCTCCAGCACCGCCACGGCGCTGGCCGACCTGCCGTTCTTCCTGCTGTTCCTGTTCGTGTTCTGGCTGATCGGTGGCGTGCTGGTGTTCATTCCGCTGGTGGCGCTATTGGCCATGCTGCTGCCCGGCTTGCTGGCGCAACGCCGGCTGGCGCGCCTGGCCAATGCCTCGATGCGCGAGTCATCGCTGCGCAACGCCATGCTGGTGGAAAGCATCCAGGGCCTGGACGAGATCAAGGCGCTGCAGGCCGAGGCGCGTTTCGAGCGCCAGTGGAACCAGTACAACGCCGCCTGCGCGCACACCAACCTGCACCTGCGCACCCTGACCAACGGCTTGGTGACCTGGACCCAGAACGTGCAGGGCGCCGTGTTTGCCGTGGTCATCGTCATCGGCGCGCCGATGGTCATCGCTGGCGACCTCACCACCGGTAGCCTGGTGGCGGCGTCGATGCTGTCCTCGCGGATGATGGCGCCGCTGGCCCAGCTGACCCATGTGCTGACCCGCTGGCAGCAGGCCAAGGTGGCGCTGCAAGGCCTGGACAAGCTGATGCAGTCACCGGTCGACCACCCCGAAGGCGAAGCCCGTGTGCACCTGCCGGCCATCCGCGGCGAGTACAGGCTGCGCCAGGCCAACTTCCGCTACGACCCCGAGGCGCCACCGGTGCTGAACATCGGCCAGCTGGACATCCAGCCTGGCGAACGCATCGCCGTGCTGGGGCGCAACGGCGCCGGCAAGTCGACCCTGCTGCAGGCCCTGGGCGGTGCCATGGACCTGGCACAGGGCGAGGTGACCCTGGACGGCATCGCATTGGCCCACCTCGACCCGGCCGACCTGCGCCGTGACGTCGGCCTGTTGCCGCAGTACGCGCGGTTGTTCCACGGCACCCTGCGGGAAAACCTCACCCTCGGTGCCGGCCAGGCCAGCGACCAGGAACTGGTGGCCGCCCTGGCTGCCACCGGCGCCCTGGACTTCGTGCGCAGGCTGCCCAAAGGCATGGACCACCTGATCCTCGAAGGCGGCCAGGGCCTGTCGGGCGGGCAGCGCCAGGCCCTGGTGCTGTCACGCCTGCTGGTGCGCCAGCCGCAGGTGCTGCTGCTGGACGAACCCACCGCGTCGCTGGACGATATGACCGAACGCAAGCTGCTGGATAACCTCGACCGTTTCTGCCAGGGCCGCACCCTGGTGGTCGCCACCCACCGCTTGAGTGTGCTGCAACGCGTGGAACGGATCATCGTGCTCGATGGCGGGCGCATCGTCATCGACGACAAGCGCGACGCCGCATTGGCCAAACTGCAAGGAGCGCAGGCATGAGCAACCATGAACTCCCCGCCTCCTACCTGGACGGCCAGGACGACCAGGCGGTGCTGCGCGCAGGCCGCGTCATCACCGTCTGCGCGCTGATGCTGGCCGCCTTCCTGGGTTGGGCGGCCTGGTTCGAGGTGACCGAAGTGTCCACCGGCACCGGCAAGATCATCCCCAGTTCGCGCGAACAGGTAATCCAATCATTCGAGGGCGGCATCGTCGCCGAGATGAACGTGGCCGAAGGCGACATGGTCGAGCGCGGCCAGGTGCTGGCCCAGCTCGACCCCACCAAGACGGCCTCCAGCGTCGGCGAAAGCGAAGCCAAGTACCGCGCTGCCAAGGCCAGCGTGGCACGCCTGCGCGCCGAGGTCACCGGCAAGCCGTTGGTGTTCCCTGACAGCCTGCGCAACTCGGCGGACCTGATCGATGCCGAAACCGCGCTGTACCAGACCCGCCGCCGCGGCCTGGAGCAGACCTTGGCCGGCATCGAGGACTCGCTGCGGCTGGTGCGCAGCGAGCTGAAGATCACCGAGAACCTGGCCAAGATGGGCGCCTCTAGCCGGGTCGAGGTGATCCGGCTGAACCGCCAGCGCTCGGAGCTGGAACTCAAGGCGAACGAAGCGCGCTCCGACTACCTGGTCCGCGCGCGGGAAGAGTTGGCCAAGGCCAGCGCCGAAGCCGACAGCCTGTCGGAGGTGGTGCGTGGGCGCAGCGACTCGCTCACCCGCCTGACCCTGCGCTCGCCGGTACGCGGGATCGTCAAGGACATCGAGGTGAACACCCTGGGCGGCGTGGTGCAGCCCGGCGGGCAGGTGATGAAGATCGTGCCGATGGACGAGCGGCTGCTAGTGGAAACGCGCATTGCGCCGCGCGACATCGCCTTCATCCACCCCGACCAGGCGGCCAAGGTAAAGATCAGTGCCTATGACTATTCGGTGTACGGCGGGCTGGAAGGCAAGGTGGTGGGGATTTCGCCAGATACCTTGCAGGATGAGGTGAAGCCGGAAATCTACTACTACCGGGTGTTCATCCGCACCGAACAGGACAGCTTGCAGAACAAGGCCGGCAAGCATTTCGCGATCGTGCCGGGGATGGTGGCCACGGTGGATATCCGCACGGGGGAAAAAACCATTCTCGACTACCTGATCAAGCCGCTGAACCGCGCCCGGGAAGCACTGCGAGAACGCTAGGGGGGCATGCCGATACAAACAGGTTGCCCGGCCGCTCAACAGCCGGCCGGGCAACCTTTTGCAACGAGAGGTTATCCCTGCAGGCGAACAGATGTCCGCCTGCTGATGTTGGGTTTGATGACCTCGCCTGCTAGTGGAACCTTCAAATGCGGCATGCCTGGCCCGCTGGGTTCACAGCGAAGAAGGTATACCGGGCCGGCGCGACTACGGTGCCAGCACTGTTGGTCAAGCTATAGTTCAACGTTGCACCGTTAGAGCAGATCCAGTCAGTGAGGTCCAGGTAAGGCAACGCCACTTCGTGATAGCCCAGAGACAGATCCTGCGGCGTCAGGGTGATCGCGGTACCGGCCGGCGTCTCCACCAGAGACTCTGGAATCTCTGGATCGAGCGGGTTCGGTGGCGTAAGGCTAATGGGTGGTCGTGGACGCGCAGGGACTCGGTGACCAACAAACCGGTAAGTGAGCGTGTCGCCCGCTGCGACATTCGGGACGCCTGCCAACGGAATACGGAAGACAGTATCGCGATCATAGACGCCTGGGCTGATCAGCCTTGGGACAATAATGTTGTTCGCATTGGCGTGTGGGAATACCCCCATCGCGAGACCGGTGGCACCACCTGGCAAGGCATTGGGGGAGGTCACTCGCACTCGCTGGATAGGCGAGATCGACGTGACCCCTACCGCTGGCATAGCCGGAGGCGGGGTGGGGGTCAGCTGTCGAGTCACTGTGTACCAGACATCGAACTCGCCGGTTTGGGTCTGATCAATGACGCCGATAAAGGGAATCGGAACAGGCAGATTTGCCGCGCCATTGCCAACAGTGACGGTGACCGGGCCGATCTGCGGGTTCGAAATCGACTGCCAGTGAACTTGAACCACATCGCCATTTGCCCAGATCACGGTACCATCGACCCCAACGCGGGGAATGGTCGCCGTGGCATCCAGGCCGAAATCCGGGGGCGTGATGCTGTTGACCGGACTGGCGCCACATTGGACGCTCGGAGCGACGAGATTCTCATGCTCCGGCGTGCCCGGGTTCGGGTCAATCCCGCCGGGGGTGCTGAGGTCGACCTGGACGTTGGCATCGGGCGAACGCGCGCCTGGCAGGTTAGTGCGCCGCATCTCGTAGTTGACCACAACCTGGCCATTGCCGGTCTGCTGGACAATGGCCAATGGCACGAGGATTGTCGTCAGCGGGTTGTTGCTGATGTCTGCTGCGGTCAGGGTATAAGGTGGCAAATCCTGCGCACCCCAGCGCAGCTGGATCACATCCCCCGCTGCAGCTGCCCCATTCGCATAGGCCGGGATCTCGACCTCCACATTCGGGTTCGCCTCAGGCCAGACGATCAGGCCATCATTGACAAACTCCGGTACCACCGGCGCCAGCAAGGCAGGCCCCTGGAGGGTAACAGTGGTGCCAACCCTGTTAGCCCAGACGCTCTCGTTGCCGGCCCAATCGAAAACTCGGTAGGCGAAGTAGCGTTCACCGTCACCCAGTGCTTCCAGGGCGGCACGAGGGACGTTGACAATGATTTCATTATCCTTGTCGGTAACAGGGGTCATGGCGGGAAGCCAGGTACCTGTCGCCTGATTATCACGATCGGGCCCGATCCAGACCTGCACAGTGTCTTCCAACTCGATGCGCAGGTATGGGGTGATGGCCAGCGGCAATTCGCCACTCCCATTGAAATCAGCTGCGGTGATGCCGGTCCGTTGATCTTCCGTGAGATCGATGGGGCCCAACGTGTTGGCGCCCGGGCGCAGGCGGTCGAACCGCACCGGAAGGTTTAGAACAGTATCCTCCTCGGTCAAGTTGAAAGTGTCTCGATACCGGTAGTTCAATATGACAGTCCGGTCTAAGCCGTTGGCAGGAAAATCAGCCACGGCAATCGGCACCCGATAGTCGGGGTCCGTAATATTCGGAATAGTGTAAGTAGCCCCCACTGCAACACCATCCATCAAGATCTCAATTTCGTCCCCATCATTAAAATTGGGGCTTCGTGGAATTACAACGTCAACCGGGGCGGTCAGAAACCGGATTGGAATAATGAAACGCGTTGCATCACGGTTCGGAACGGTAAAGTCCGGAAGTGCAAACACTCCCGACACTCGCATTGGCTTTACTGGGGCATTCATTAGGCTGTTCCTCGGAACTTTATAAGCCAGTCTTCTTGAGCAGGTTAACGTGATGTTGCCAGTCCGGCTAACGGTTCGCTGCTCGCCGCCATCGAATGATCGATGCACTTTTTCGCCACCGACTCAATCTAGGCCCATTGCCGATCGCTGTAACCTAGCAGTTTTACCAGGTGCGCCGACGGTGAGTGTCCGTATAGTTAAAGGGGTAGAGCGGTTGTCGCTTTGTTCAAGCGCTCGTTATTTACAATAACTTCAGGAGCAATAACCGATGCCCCTCTGCCGCCCTTTGAAACTTATATGGATTCCTGTCCGTTCAGGCGTGTTATTGGCCTCATTCATTGGACAGGGACTTGCCGCTAACTTGCCGTCGGGCACCAGTGCCACCGTGAACCCAGGCGACCCCGCCGAAGCCTGGGTACTTAACGCGGCGCAGTTGTACGTGTTACCTGGCGGCGCAACGCTGGGGATAGACGCGCAACCCGGCTCGACCGTCGGCCTCGACGGCGCAACAGTCACCGGTGGTACCAAGCGAGGCGTGAACCTGGTAGATACCCAGGCCACCATCAACAATTCGACGGTCACTTCGGCCCGCGATATCGGCCTTTCGGTGGTCAAGGTCAGGGGGAGCGCGGCACCGGGCTCGACCGCCCTGGTGACCAATAGCCAGATTGCCGGTACAGGCCGGGGGCTTAACGTTTCCGATGGCAGCAGCGCCACACTCGTCGATTCCCAGGTGACCGGTACCGGCGCCCTCGGCACCAACCCCGCCAGCAATGGCCTTGGGGTCTCGCTGCCCGGCGGCGAAGCTATGTTGCGCAACAGCTCCGCCACGGGCAGCAACCGCGCCGCCGGGCTGTTCTCCAACAGCGCCGAAAGTGCGGCGCCGCGCCTGGTACTGGACCATTCCAACCTGACTTCGCAGGCCGGCAGTGCCATCGTGGTGAGCAACCTCGGCACGCTACCCATGGCGGCAGAGATCATCATCGGCAACGGCTCGACACTTACCGCAGCCAATCAGACCCTGGTCGAGGTCGGCCTGCCGGGCGAACGCCCCGGGGCTGTTGCGCAGGCGTCAATCACGATTGATGCCAGTACCCTGACCGGCAACATTCAGGCCGCGACCGGGGCCATAGCCGACCTGACCATGGTCCAGGGCGCCTCGCTTACCGGTACGCTGGACAACCTCAGAAGCCTGTCAATGAACGCCAGTACCGTCAACGGCACGCTCAACGAGCCCATGGGTTCTACCGCCACGGCGAAACTCGCGGCGGGCTCGGTGTTCACCGGCAACCTCAACAACCTCGGCAGCCTCAGTGTCGATGCCAGCCAGGTGAGCGGCGACGTGGTTTCCACGCCTGGCAGCGCAACGGTGGTGACGCTGAACAATGGCTCGGCCCTCACCGGCTCGGTGAATAACGTCGCCAGCCTCAGCCTCGACCAGAGCCAGATGACCGGCGAGGTGATTTCCACGCCTGGCAGCGCGACGGTGGTGACGCTGCACAATACCTCGAGCCTCACCGGCTCGGTGAACGATATAGCCAGCCTCAGCCTTGACCAGAGCCGAATGGACGGCGATGTGACTTCCACGCCTGGCAGCGGGACAGTGGTGACACTGAACAATGCTTCGGCCCTCATCGGTTCGGTGAACAACGCCGCCAGCCTGAGCCTCGACCAGAGCCAGATGGCCGGCGATGTAAATTCCACGCCTGGCAGCGGGCCAGTGGTGACGCTGAACAATGCCTCGACCCTCACCGGCTCGGTGAACGACGCGGCCAGCACGCACATCGGTGCCACGTCCACTTTCGCCATGACCAACAGCTCGAACGTGGGGGCGCTTACGCTCGAAGGCGGCACCGTGGACCTGCGCGCCGGCCAGGGCCCGTTCCGCACCCTGACCGCCACCAGCCTGTCCGGGGGCGGCACCTTTGTGCTCGGCACCGACCTGGCCGGGCACCTGAGCGACCAGGTGAACATCGAAGGCCAGGCAGAAGGTAATCATGGCCTGCTGGTGCAGAACACCGGCGTGGACCCGGTGGCGGAAGACCACGCGCAACAGGTGGTGCACACCGAAGGCGGTGGCGCGCAGTTCGCCTTGCGCAACGCCAACGGCCTGGTGGATGTCGGTACCTTCTCCTATCGCCTTGAGCAGCGCGACACGGACTGGTACCTGGTGCAGAACCAGGACGGCACTCAACCACCGATCATCTCGCCCAGCGCTCGCACGGCCATCGCGGTGTTCAGCGCCGCCCCGACCGTCTGGTATGGCGAAATGAGTACCCTGCGCAGCCGCATGGGCGAACTGCGTGGCGGCCGTAGCCAGGGTGGCGCGTGGGCGCGCACCTACGGCAACAAGTACCAGGTCTCGGCCACCCACCAGGTCGACTACCAGCAGGCCCAGCAGGGCGTTTCGTTCGGCGTGGACACGCCGTTGCCCGCCCAGGATGGCCAGTGGCTGATCGGCGTCATGGGCGGCTATAGCGAATCGGAACTCAACATGCGCCTGGGCAGCAATGGCCGCGTCAACAGCTACTACCTCGGCGTGTACAGCACCTGGCTTAGCGACAACGGTTACTACCTGGATGCGGTGCTTAAGGCCAACCGCTTTGCCAACAAGGCGGACGTACGCATGAACGATGGCGAGAAAGCCACTGGCGACTACGACAACTACGGTATCGGCGGCTCGGTCGAAGCCGGCCGGCATATTCAGCTCGAAGACGGCTGGTTCATCGAGCCCTATGCCCAGGTCGCGGCGTTGTGGGTACAGGGTGAACGCTACGGGCTGGACAACGGCATGCAAGCCAGCAGCAACACAGCCAATTCACTGCTGGGCAAGGTGGGTACCCATGTCGGTCGCACCTTCCCGCTCGCCGCCGGCGGTTTCGTGCAGCCCTATGTGAAGGTGGCGGCCGTTCATGAGTTCGCCCGTAACAACAAAGTCAAAATCAATGAGACAACTTTCCATGATGACCTTTCCGGCGGGCGTGGCGAGGTGGGGGCCGGTGTCGCGGTGCAGATGACCGACGCACTGCAGGTGCATGCCGATTTTGACTACAGCAATGGCAAGAACATCGAGCAGCCGTGGGGTGCCAACGTCGGCATACGCTATTCCTGGTAGGTCTGCGGCTGGTCAGGGGTTGGCTATATCAGGCTATTCCTACGACAACTGAGGAAAATCCTACATATAGCAGTGCGCGTTTCCTATGAAATCTCTACCCCTTTCACTTGGTCGAGAGATGATCATGAAACGCAAACATGCTCCTTTTTACCTGGCACTGGCCACGTTACCCCTGGTCGCCTTGCCAGCCGTATCTGCCCAAGTGGTCGTCCCCCCCGACCAGACTCTCGATGTCAGGCAAGGCGACCCAGTGAACTGGTACAACCTGGGCACCGGTGCAACCCTCAATGTCCACCCTGGCGCGGCCACGGCTCACATCGTGGCGCACACGGCGCAGGTGAACATGAGCGGCGCCGCTTTAAACGCCCTGGGCACCACAGGCATTACCCTGTTCAACAGCCACGCCGTCATCGACAGCAGTAGCATCATTGCAGCGTCTGACCCGTCACGCCCCAATGCGCTCTCCATCGGCATCAACCTAACAGGCCTAGAGCAAGCCCCAATCGCCAGCATCAGCAACAGCTTCGTATCGGGCACCGGGCGGGGTATCAATGTTACCAACCGTGGCGTGATCGACCTGGCCAACACCCGTGTCGAAGGGCTGACTGCTGCCCCCGGTGCGGACGAGGTCCCGGGCGGCGTCGGGGTAATGGTTGCCGGCGGGACGGCCACAATCCGTGAGGGCAGCCAGATCGCGGGCGATGCCAACGGCGTCATGGTCTTCTCCAGCCATCGCGCCGATGGCCCGATGGCATCCAGCCTGGTGCTCGACCAGTCGTCGGTCACCGGCCGCCAAGGCACTGCAATCAAAGTGATCACCGATGATGCTGCGGACACCCCGGTGAACATCGAGATCAACAACGGTTCCACCCTGGTCGGCGGTAACGGCCTGATTCTTGAAGTGGACGACCGGGCCATCGCCAATGTATCGGTCAACGCCAGCCAGCTCGACGGCGACGTGATGGTGCATCAAGGTTCAACCCTGAACCTGGCACTGGCCAACCAGGCTAGCCTCACCGGGACCGTCACAAACGCCAGCAGCCTGGCGATAGACGGCAGTTCCTTGTGGACCATGACCGGCGACTCCACCGCGGGCAGCCTGGCCCTGAACGGCGGCACGGTGAACCTGCGTGGCACGGACGGCAACGCTACCTTCAACCGCCTGCAACTGGGCGAGCTGTCCGGCAACGGTACCTTCATGCTCGGCACCGACCTTGCTACCCAGCAAGGCGATCTCCTCGACGTGACCGGCCAAGCCAGCGGCAACCACCAGCTGCTGGTAGAAAACACAGGTACCGACCCGAGCGCCGCTGTCACTGCCCACCAGGTGGTGCACACCGGTGAAGGCAGCACCTCGCAGTTCGGCCTGATCGGCGGCCAGGTGGACTTCGGCACCTTCGCCTACGAACTGGAACAGCAAGGCGACGACTGGTTCCTGGTGCGCAAGGGCGACACCACCACCCCAGGCACGCGTTCGGTCACCGGCCTGTTCAGCGCCGCGCCCACCGTGTGGTACGGCGAATCGACCACCCTGCGCTCGCGCATGGGCGAACTGCGCAACGGCAACACCCAGGGTGGCGGCTGGCTGCGCAGCTACGGTAACAAGTACAAGGTGGCAGCCGGTGCCGGTGCTGCCTATGACCAGGTGCAACAGGGCATCTCCTTTGGTGCCGACGCGCCCCTGCCGTCGAACAGCGGCCAGTGGCTGGTGGGTGTGACGGGCGGCTACAGCCGCTCGGACCTGGACCTGTCGGGTGGTACCAGTGGCAAGGTCGACAGCTTCCACCTCGGCGTGTACAGCACCTGGCTGGCTGACGATGGCCTGTACATCGACGCGCTGATCAAGGCCAACCGCTTCCAGAACAAATCGGACGTGCGCATGAGCGATGGCCGCAAGGCCAAGGGCGAGTACAGCAACAACGGCATCGGCGCCTCGGTCGAGGTGGGCAAGCACATCACGCTGGACGATGGCTGGTTCGTCGAGCCTTACGCCCAGGCGTCCACACTGTGGGTCGATGGCGCCAGCTACAACCTGGACAACGGCATGCGCGCCAGCGCCGACGCTGCCGATTCGCTGCTGGGCAAGGTCGGCAGCCATGTCGGCCGCACGTTCCCGCTCGACAAAGGCGGCTTTGTCCAGCCGTATGTGAAGGTGGCCGCCGCCCATGAATTCGCCCGCAACAACCAGGTGAAGGTCAACGGCAATCGGTTCGACAACGACCTGTCCGGTAGCCGCATCGAACTGGGTGCAGGTGTGGCCGCGCAGGTGACCGACACCGTGCAGGTCAATGCCGGCTTCGATTACATGAAGGGCAACAACATCGAACAGCCTTGGGGCGTGAACCTCGGCGTTCGCTACAACTTCTGAACCATCAGGGGCCGCACGGCCCCTACTTTTTGCCTAAAGCCCAGCCACCCTGGGCCGATAGCCTGTCATCCCCTGTTTCCCACGAAGGTCACCATGGCCACGCAAAAAGCCCGCGCGGACTCGCTGTCCCTGCTGCTGTTCACGCTGCGCAGCGGCAAGCTGATGGCAATCAACCTGCTCAAGGTCAGCGAGATCATCCCCTGCCCGCCGCTGACCAAGCTGCCCGAGTCGCACCCGCACGTGAAAGGCGTGGCGACCCTGCGCGGCAACCCGCTGTCGGTGATCGACCTGTCCCGCGCCATCGGTGAGCGTCCATTGGCCGACCCCGACGGTGGCTGCCTGATCGTCACCGAGATCAGCCGTTCGCGCCAGGGCCTGCATGTGCAAGCGGTGAGCCGCATCGTCCATTGCCTGAGCACCGACATCAAGCCGCCACCCTATGGTTCGGGCAACCGCTCGTTCATCACCGGCGTGACCCGGGTCGACAACACCCTGGTGCAGGTGCTGGACATCGAGAAGGTCATCCACGCCATCGCCCCCGCCGCGCCCGAGCCTGCGACGGGTGTAGTGAACGAAGAGGATGCCAGCCTGCTGGCCGCCGCCAACATCCTGGTGGTCGACGACAGCCAGGTGGCGTTGCAGCAGTCGGTACACACCCTGCGCAACCTGGGCATCGATTGCCACACCGCGCGCAGTGCCAAGGATGCGATCAACGTGCTGCTGGAGCTGCAGGGCACCGGGCAGGAAATCAATATCATCGTCTCCGACATCGAAATGTCGGAGATGGACGGGTATGCCTTCACCCGCACCCTGCGCGAAACGCCGGACTTCCAGCACCTCTATGTGCTGCTGCACACCTCGCTGGACAGCGCGATGAGCGCCGAGAAGGCCAGGCTCGCCGGGGCCAACGCGATCCTCACCAAGTTCTCCTCGCCGGAGCTGACCGATTGCCTGGTGGTGGCTGCTCGCACCGTGGTGTTTGCCGAGCGCTGACGGCCGTGTTGTTATATTCAGCGAAAACGCCCTGGCTTGCTGCCGGGGTTGACTCGGGCATGATGGGTGCCCGTTGGATGCTTTCCCGGAATTGCGTATGAAGTTTCTCAGCTCCCTCCTGATTGCCTACGCCGCCTTCAGCGGTGTTGCCATGGCCTCAAGCGGCCAGGCCTGGAACGAACAACGCCAGCAGATGCTCAAGGCCTGCCTGGCCGCCAGCCAGTTCAAGGATGCCCACGCCCGCGGCAAACCTGCGGAGTTCGATGACCAGGTCGGCTTCAGCGCCCTGGTCATCGAAGGGGTGTACCCGCAAAAGCACATGCAGCAACGTACCGGCACCGAGCTGTGCCTGTACGACCGCCAGCACCAGCGTGCCTTCGTCAGCGAATGGAACCCTGACGCCAAGTGAACGACAGCCTGCGTTTCGCCTGTACCGGCTGCGGCAAGTGCTGCACCGGCCACCATGTACCGCTGACGCTGGCCGAGTCGCGCCGCTGGGCAGCCTCCGGCGGCCAGGTGGTGGTGCTGATCGAAGCCTTCGTGGCGGATGGCCCGGGCATGCCGGCCGACCAGCGCGAGCATGTGCTGCGCCGCTCGTACCCGGTGCCCTGCGGCGCCAGCGAAGTGCGCGTTTCGGTGACCTTTGCCGCGTTCAACCCCGGGCGCTGCCGTAACCTCGACGCCAATGACCTGTGCACCATCTACGAGACCCGGCCGCTGGTCTGCCGTATCTACCCGGTGGAGATCAACCCGCACATTCCGCTGCGCCCGCAGAACAAGGACTGCCCGCCTGAAGCGTGGGAACAAGGCCCTGAGCTGATTCACGGCACGCAGCCAGTCGACCCGCAGCTGGCCGCGCTGGTGCAGGCTTCGCGCCAGGCTGACCGGGACGATATTGCGGCCAAGGTTGCCGTTTGCCAGGCGTTGGGGATGACTACCAGTGCGTTGAAGGGGAATGGGTTTACGGCGTATCTGCCGGAGATGGAGGCGTTTGCCGGAGCACTGGGGCAGGTGCCGGCGGATGAGGGTTGCCGGTGGACATTGCATGTGCAGGATGATGGGCTCGCGGTGAGCCTACAGGGGCTCGGCCTGCAAACGACGAGCGAAACGCCCGTCTACTACGCCTTCATCGGCTTCTAGGGCGCTATCGCCGGCAAGCCGGCTCCCACGCCGACCGAGTACTTTCAAAGATTCCACCGTACCGGTGGGAGCCGGCTTGCCGGCGATAGGGCCGGTACTGCCAAACGCGAAACTGTCAGCGCTGTCAGCCAGCGGTCACGCTGCCGACCCGGTTCGGGGGCTATAAGCTTGAGTACCGACAACCGTTTCTCATCCCCCTTGGCCAAGGTGCCCGCACCGATGCGACGTCCTTCCCGCTCTCTCCTGCTTGCCGGCCTGGCACTGTTCGCCTTGGTGGCCCTGGGCATCTGGTACGGCCAGCGCCACGAGGCGCCCGCGGCCCGCGCCCAGGCCGCCATCCCGGTGCGGGTGGTCAGCGTCGCCCAGCAGGACGTGCCGCGCTTCGCCAGTGCCATCGGTTCGGTGCTGTCGCTGCACAGTGTCGAAGTGCGGCCACAGGTCGAAGGCATACTGACCCAGGTGCTGGTCAAGGAGGGCCAGTGGGTCAAGCAAGGCGACCTGCTCGCCACCCTCGACGACCGCAGCATCCGCGCCAGCCTCGACCAGGCCCGTGCCCAGCTTGGCCAGAGCCAGGCGCAAATCCAAGTGGCCGGTGTCGACCTCAAGCGCTACCGCCTGCTCAGCAGCGATGACGGCGTGTCCAAGCAGACCCTCGACCAGCAACAGGCGCTGGTCAACCAGCTGCAGGCCACGGTCAAGGGCAACCAGGCCGCCATCGCCAACGCCCAGGTGCAACTCTCCTACACGCAGATCCGCTCACCGGTCACCGGGCGCGTCGGCATCCGCAACATCGACCCCGGCAACCTGGTGCGCACCAGCGACACCCAGGGCCTGTTCAGCGTGACGCAGATCGACCCGATCGCGGTGGAGTTCTCGCTGCCGCAACAGATGTTGCCGACCCTGCAAGGGCTGCTGAAAGCGCCGACGCCGGCGCTGGTGCAGGCCTACATGGACGCCGATGGCGAGCGCAACCTGCTGGGTGAAGGCCACCTGGCGCTGATCGACAACCAGATCTCGGCCAACACCGGCACGGTGCGGGTCAAGGCCGAGTTCGACAACCACGACGGCCGCCTGTGGCCGGGGCAGCTGGTCACCGTGCGCCTGCGCACGGCCATGGACGAAAACGCCCTGGTGGTGCCGCCCACCGTGGTGCAACGCAGCATCGATGGCCACTTCGTCTACCGCCTCGACGGCGACAAGGTCACCAGCGTGCCGGTCAAGGTGCTGTATCAGGACAGCACGCTGAACATCGTCGCCGGGGTCAAGGCCGGGGACCAGCTGGTGCTTGACGGCCAGTCGCGGCTGAAACCCGGTTCGCGAGTCGAGATCACCCCAGGCGCGCCGGCACCGGCCGAGATGGCCGACCGCAGGCACCAGCCATGAACACCCGCAATGGCGTCTCGGCCTGGTGCATCGACCACCCCATCGCCACCCTGCTGCTGACTTTCGCCCTGGTGCTGCTGGGCGCCATCGCCTTTCCGCGCCTGCCGGTGGCGCCACTGCCAGAGGCAGACTTCCCGACTATCCAGGTGACCGCCCAGCTGCCCGGCGCCAGCCCCGAAACCATGGCCTCGTCGGTGGCCACGCCGCTGGAGGTGCAGTTCAGTGCCATCCCCGGCATGACCCAGATGACCAGCAGCAGCGCGCTGGGCTCGACCACGCTGATCCTGCAATTCACCCTCGACAAGAACATCGACACCGCCGCCCAGGAAGTGCAGGCGGCGATCAACACCGCCACCGCGCGTCTCCCGCAAGACCTGCCCAGCCCGCCCACCTGGCGCAAGGTCAACCCGGCCGACAGCCCAGTGGTGATCCTCACCGTCAGCTCGGCGCAGATGCCCGGCAACGAACTCAGCGATTACGCCGAAACCCTGCTGGCACGCCAGCTCAGCCAGATCGACGGGGTCGGCCTGATCAACATCACCGGGCAACTGCGCCCGGCGATACGGGTGCAGGCACAGCCGGAAAAACTCGCGGCCATCGGCCTGACGCTGGCCGACGTGCGCCTGGCCATCCAGCAGACCAGCCTGAACCTGGCCAAGGGCGCGCTGTATGGCGAGCACAGCGTGTCGACCATCGCCGCCAACGACCAGCTGTTTCACCCCGAAGACTACGCGCAACTGATTGTCAGCTACCGCAATGGCGCGCCGGTGCACCTGAAGGACGTGGCCAAAGTCATCAACGGTGCCGAGAATGCCTATGTGAAAGCCTGGTCCGGCGACCAGCCGGGGCTCAACCTGGTGATCTTCCGCCAGCCCGGCGCCAATATCGTCGATACCGTGGACCGGGTGCTCGACGCCCTGCCCCGCTTGCAGGAAATGCTGCCGGCCTCGGTCGAGGTGTCGGTGCTGCAGGACCGTACCCAGACCATCCGTGCCTCACTGCACGAAGTGGAGCTGACCCTGATGATCGCCGTGGCGCTGGTGATCGGCGTCATGGCGCTGTTCCTGCGCCAGTGGTCGGCGACCTTCATCGTATCCAGCGTGCTGGGCGTGTCGCTGATCGCCACCTGTGCACTGATGTACGTGCTCGGCTTCAGCCTCAACAACCTGACGCTGGTGGCCATCGTCATCGCCGTCGGCTTCGTGGTGGATGACGCGATCGTCGTGGTGGAGAACATCCACCGCCACCTGGAGGCCGGCGACGACAGCCGCACCGCGGCGCTCAAGGGGGCTGGCGAGATCGGCTTCACGGTGGTGTCGATCAGCTTCTCGCTGATCGCCGCGTTCATTCCGCTGCTGTTCATGGGCGGCGTGGTCGGCCGACTGTTCAAGGAATTCGCCCTCACCGCCACCGCGACCATCCTGATTTCGGTGGTGGTGTCGCTGACCCTGGCCCCGACCCTCTCAGCCCTGTTCATGCGCCGCCCAGCCGGTCAGCACGCAGGCGGTTTCGGTCAGCGCCTGCTGCGCGGGTATGAAAAAGGCCTGGACCGCGCCCTGGCCCACCGGCGCATCACACTCGGGGTGTTCGGCATTACCCTGGCACTGGCCGTGGCCGGCTACGTCGGCATCCCCAAAGGCTTCTTCCCGCTGCAGGACACCGGCTTCATCCTCGGCACCACCGAGGCGGCTGCAGATGTTTCCTATCCGTCGATGATCGAAAAGCACCTGGCGCTGGCGAAGATCATCGGCGAGGACCCTGCAGTGCGTGCCTATTCGCACTCGGTGGGGGTCACCGGCAGCAACCAGACCATCGCCAACGGCCGCTTCTGGATTTCGCTCAAACCTCGCGGCGAGCGCGATGTGTCGGCCAGCGAGTGGATCGACCGGCTTCGCCCCAAGCTCGCCCAGGTGCCGGGCATCGTGCTGTACATGCGCGCCGGCCAGGACATCAACCTCAGTTCCGGGCCATCACGCACCCAGTACCAATACGTGCTCAAGAGCAACGACGGTGTCGCGCTCAACCTGTGGACCCAGCGCCTGACCGACCGCCTGCGTGAAAACCCGGCGTTGCGCGACCTCTCCAACGACCTGCAACTGGGTGCCAGCGTCACCCGCATCGATATCGACCGCCAGGCGGCAGCGCGCTTCGGCCTGACCACCACCGATGTCGACCAGGCGCTGTACGACGCCTTCGGCCAGCGGCAGATCAGCGAATTCCAGACCGAGACCAACCAGTACAAGGTCATCCTCGAACTCGATGCCCGCCAGCGCGGCAAGGCCGAGAGCCTGAACTTCTTCTACCTGCGCTCGCCGCTGACCAACGAGATGGTGCCGCTGTCGGCCCTGGCGCATGTCGCGGCGCCCAGCACCGGGCCGTTGTCGATCAGCCATGACGGGCTGTTCCCGGCCGCCAACCTGTCGTTCAACCTGGCCCCCGGCGTGGCCCTGGGCGATGCGGTGCAGATCCTTGAACGCACCCAGCGCGAACTGGGCATGCCCGACTCCATCGCCGGTAACTTCCAAGGCGCTGCGCAAGCGTTCCAGAGCTCGCTGTCGAGCCAGCCGTGGCTGATCCTCGCCGCGCTGGTGGCGGTGTACATCATCCTCGGCGTGCTCTACGAGAGCTTGGTCCACCCGCTGACCATCATCTCCACTCTGCCCTCCGCAGGCCTCGGCGCGATCATTCTGCTGTGGGGCAGCGGGCAGGACTTCAGCATCATGGGGCTGATCGGCGTGGTGCTGCTGATCGGCATCGTCAAGAAGAACGGCATCCTGCTTATCGACTTTGCCCTGGAAGCCCAGCGCCACCACGGCATGACGCCCGAGCAGGCGATCCGCCAGGCGTGCCTGGTGCGCTTCCGCCCGATCATCATGACAACCCTGGCCGCGTTGCTCGGTGCGGTGCCGCTGATGTTCGGCTTCGGCGCCGGTGCCGAACTGCGCCAGCCGCTGGGCATCGCCGTGGTCGGCGGCCTGCTGGTGAGCCAGGCCCTGACGCTGTTCACCACCCCGGTCATATACTTGGCCCTGGAGCGCCTGTTCCACCGCCGCCAGGCCGCCCCCGCGGTGGCGCCAAGTACCCACTGAGACCCGACCATGCGCGTGCTGATCATCGAAGACGAAGAGAAAACCGCCGACTACCTGCACCGCGGCCTGAGCGAGCAAGGCTTTACCGTCGACCTCGCGCGTGACGGCATCGACGGCCTGCACCTGGCGCTGGAAGGCGACTACGCGGTGATCGTGCTCGATGTGATGCTGCCGGGCCTGGACGGTTATGGCGTGCTGCGCGCCCTGCGCGCGCGCAAGCAGACGCCGGTAATCATGCTCACCGCCCGCGAGCGCGTCGAAGACCGCATCCATGGCCTGCGCGAAGGCGCCGACGACTACCTGGGCAAGCCGTTCTCCTTCCTCGAACTGGTCGCCCGCCTGCAGGCCCTGACCCGCCGCAGCAGCAGCCACGAACCGCTGCAGGTGCAGGTTGGCGACCTGTGGATCGACCTGATGGCGCGCAAGGCCAGCCGCGCCGGCCAGCGCCTGGAGCTGACCGCCAAGGAGTTTTCGCTGCTCAGCGTGCTGGCTCGGCGCCAGGGCGAAATCCTGTCCAAGACGGCCATCGCCGAGCTGGTCTGGGACATCAACTTCGACAGCGACGCCAATGTCGTCGAAGTGGCCATCAAGCGCCTGCGCGCCAAGCTCGACGGGCCGTTCGACAACAAGCTGCTGCACACGATTCGAGGCATGGGCTATGTCCTGGAAAACCGTGCCGGTTAACTCCATCGCCCTGCGCCTGTCGGCGTTATTCATCCTGGTGGCGCTGGGTGTATTCGTGCTGATCGGCTCGGCGCTGTACCGCCAGGTCGACCGCAGCCTCGACCTGCTGCCGGCGGCCGAGCTGGATGCGCGCTACAGCGTGCTCGAATCCACCCTCAACCGGTTCGGCACGGCCGAGCACTGGGCCAAGGTCAGCAACAAGCTCAACCTGCTCAGTGAAGAAGACAAGCGCATCCGTTTCTGGGTGGTCGGCAGCAACCCGGCCTTCGAGTATGGCCACCCCAGCGAGCTGGTCCGCGCCTTTGCCGAAGGTACGCCGGGCATGCGCGACCTGCGCCTGCCCGACCACCTCTACCCGTACAAGGTGCTGGTCAGCGAGTTGCCAGCGCTGGGCGAGCGCCCGCCCCTGCGTTTTCTGATCGCCATCGACACCGAAACCTTCTGGCAGGCGCAGCACAGCCTGCTGGTGGCCATCGTCGGCCTGGCGGTGCTCGGCGTGCTGCTGGCCTCGGTGCTCGGCTACTGGGTGGCGCGCATCGGCCTGCGCCCGCTGCTGGCGCTGTCCAATGAAGCCCAGGCCCTGGCGCCACCACGCCTGAACGGCCGCTTGCAGACCGTCGACCTGGCGCCGGAGCTGGCGCAGTTCGCTGGCGCTTTCAATGCTGCGCTGGACCGGGTCAGCCAGGCCTATTCACGGCTGGAGGCGTTCAACGCCGACGTCGCCCACGAACTGCGTTCGCCGCTGACCAACCTGATCGGCCAGACCCAAGTTGCCCTGACCCGGGGGCGCAGCGCCGAGCATTACTTCGAAGTGCTGCAGTCGAACCTGGAAGAACTGGAGCGCCTGCGCAGCATCATCAACGACATGCTGTTCCTCGCCAGCGCCGACCAAGGCAGCAAGGCCACTGCGCTGACCCAGGCGTCGCTGGCCGAAGAAGTGGCGACCACCCTCGACTACCTCGACTACATCCTCGAAGACGCCCAGGTCAGCGTCAGCGTCAGCGGCGATGCCCAGGCCCCCATCGAAAAAGCCCAACTGCGCCGGGCGCTGATCAACCTGCTGAACAATGCCGTGCAGCACACCGCGCCGAACCAGGTGATCAGGGTACATATCGATGCCGGGCCAGAGCAGGTCAGCATTGCGGTGAGCAACCCGGGGCCAGCGATCGATGATGCGCACCTGCCACTGCTGTTCGAGCGGTTCTACCGGGTGGATGCGGCGCGCAGCAACAGTGGTGGGGGCAACCACGGGCTGGGCCTGGCGATCGTCAAGGCGATTGCGTTGATGCATGGCGGGGAGGTTTTTGTGCGCAGTGATGCCGGTGCCAATACCTTTGGCATTCGCCTGCCAAGTGCTCAAGCACGCGGGTTAGCGGCAAAAGTCTAATTGCTTTTCTTGCGATCGTTACCTTTTGCGCAACAGTGCTTATCGCGCCGGGTGCTGTTTCCCACGCGGTGAAGGGACTAACTTTAGCCCTGTCCTCATTAGCACTTGCCCCCGCAAGAAGGTAGTTTCAACATGTCCAACAGTATGGGTATTGCCAGCGTTTTCGTTCTGTCTTCCCTGTTGTTGTCGCCCCTGGCCATGGCCGAAGAATCCCCGGCTTTCGTTGCCCGTAATGCAGAACTTGCCGCTGTTCACCAAGAAGCCCGCGAGGCCATCGCGCACAAGGTTGATGCTGGCAAAGACGCAGAACAGACAGCTTCGAAAGCTTCCAGCGCCGCCAATGCCGATAGCTGATCGCGCGCCGCTACTGCTCCCGTTTTCCCTCGGCTACGCCATGGGCACCACCGGTGTCGATATGTTAGCCTTTTAAAGCCGCTGCCGATCAGCGGCTTTTTTTATGTGCGTTAACTCTCAGCCAAGCCGTAACGTCCCCTATAAGAAAGCTGCACATTCAAAAATAAAAACTGCCCCACCGTCATACCAAAGGAGCTAGTACCGGTGCCTTCCGCGTTTCGTTTTACCCCGTTGTTCATTGCATTGACCGCAACGATCCCCCTCGCCGCCCAGGCAGATGAAGACAAGGCTGATGGCTTCATCGAGGGTTCGTCGTTCAACCTGAATTTGCGCAATGCCTATTTCAACCGCAACAACCTCAACACTGGCGTGCGCGACAAGCGCGAGTGGGGCCAGGGTGCGGTCGCCCGTTTCGAGTCCGGCTACACGCCAGGCGTGGTTGGCTTTGGCCTCGACGCCCACGCGATGCTGGGCCTCAAGCTCGACGGCGGTGGCGGTTACGCCGGCACCAGCATCCTGCCCGAGCATGTGAAGGACGACGGTGAGCTGGGCGCTGCCCCGCATTCGTTCTCCACTGCGGGCGCTGCGGTGAAGCTGAAGGCGTTCGACACTGAGCTCAAGGCCGGTGACCTGTTCCTCACCAACCCGGTGATCGCCGGCGGCGAAACCCGCATGCTGCCGCAGACCTTCCGCGGCGTGAGCCTGACCAACACCAGCATCGATGGCTTGCTGCTCGAAGGCGGCCAGGTGAGCTTCACCAAACCGTACAACCAGAGCGGCCACCGCCGCATCGACACCTACTACGGCTCGCTGGATGAACACGACAAGAGCAAGCACCTGAACTGGGCGGGCGCGTCGTGGAGCGGTACCGAGAACATCACCGCCAACCTCTATGCCGCCGAACTGAAGGACATCTGGAACCAGTACTACGCTGACTTCGACTACACCTACGTGGTCAACGACCTGGTCAGCCTCAACCCGGGCGTGCACTTCTACCACACCCAGGACACCGGCCAGGCGCTGATGGGCAAGATCGACAACAACACCTACAGCCTGCACTTCACGGTCAATGCCGGTTACCACAGCGTCACCGCCGCCTATCAGCGGGTCAATGGCGACACGCCGTTCGATTACATCAACCTGGGCGACAGCGTGTACCTGGACAACTCGCGCATGTACTCGGACTTCAACGCGCCCAACGAGCGCTCGTGGAAGCTGCAGTATGCGTACGACTTCGCCGGCGTTGGCGTGCCAGGCCTGAGCACCACCGTGTCGTACTCGCGCGGTGAAGCCGACCTGAGCAAGGCCGACCAGAACAACACCCACTACGACTACTACCGCGCCGACGGCAAGAACGCCACCCACTGGGAGCGTGACCTGGACGTGAAGTACGTGTTCCAGGAAGGCGACCTCAAGGACCTGTCGGTGCTGGTGCGCTACGCCACCCACCGTGGCAGCCAGGGCTATGCCTCCATTGACGACAACAGCGACAACGACGAACTGCGGGTGATCGTCGATTATCCGTTGAACATCTTCTGACCTGAGAACGGGGTCTGTGGGAGCGGGCTTGCCCCGCTAACACCGGCAAAACCGGTGCCATGCAGCGCGCCGCCTGCTCCGCGGGACAAGCCCGCTCCCACAAGTAGAGCAAACGCCCACACGATTCCGTCGGACAAATCTTGTCCGACAATCCCCGCTTCCCTAGAATGTCGCCCGCCGCAAATGGCCCTGCCTCAGCAGTAGCGCGCATGCCCACTCGATTACCGCGTCTCGCACTCTACAGGTCGCACCCCGAGCTGATCCTCAACCTGGGCAGCTGCCTTGCCGTGCTCGCTATCGTGGCCATCGTCAGCTACTTGCTGGGGCGTGAGCGCGACAGTGTCGAGCAGTCGGCCATCCGCGCCTCCAACAACATCGTCCAGCTGATCGAAAGCGATATCCTGCGCAACGTCGAGCTCTATGACCAATCCCTGCGCGGGCTGATCTGGGCGGTGCAGCACCCCGAACTGCTGCAGGTGGCGCCGAAACTGCGCCAGCAGATCCTCTTCAACCAGACATTTGCCGCCCCGGTGCGTGGCGACATTCTGTGGCTGGATGCCAATGGCAATGTGGTGGGCGACTCCACCAGCGTGACCCCGCGCCAGGCCAATTTCGCCGATACCGTGGACTTTCGCGCGCATCGCAGCTACCCCGACCTGGGGCTATTCATCAGCCCGCCGTTCAAGGCACGGCTCGGCGACCTCGACTGGTGCATCAGCTTCAGCCGGCGCATTTCCGCCCCGGATGGCAGCTTTGACGGGCTGGCCGCCGGTGCCTTGCGCCTGTCCTATTTCAGCGAACTGTTCCAACGCCTTGATATCGGCGCTGACAGCAGCATCAACCTACTCAACGCGGATGGCCAACTGCTCGCCCGCCAACCTTACCGCGAACGGGACCCGCTGATCGGCACCAGTTTTGCCGACCGGCCGAATTTCAAGCGCATCCTCGGTGAGCGCAGCGGCAGCTTCAGCGCCCGTTCAAGCATTAGCGGCAGCCAGCGCATGTTTACCTTCGCCCGGGTCGCCGACCTGCCGCTGATCGTGCTGGTGGTGCATTCCGCCGATGAGGTATTCCAATCGTGGCGGCGTACCGCGATGGTCGTCAGCGTGGCCACCGGGCTGCTGTGCATCGGTATCCTTTGGCTGACCTTGCTGCTGGGCCGCGAGTTGCGCCGCCGACACGAAGCCGAACAGGGGCTGGCGACACTCGCCGCGACCGACAGCCTCACCGGGCTGGCCAACCGCCGCCGGCTCGACCAGGTCCTGCGGTTGGAATGGGCGCGTGCGCAGCGTAACCGCAAGCCGTTGGCGGTGCTGATGGTGGATGTGGATCACTTCAAGGCATTCAACCAGCGCCATGGCCACGCGGGCGGTGACCATGCCCTACGTGAGGTGGCCAAGGCCATCGAGCAATGCATACGTCGCCCGGCCGACCTGGCGGCACGCTACGGCGGGGAAGAGTTTCAGGTGATCTTGCCGGAGACAGAGCTGGCGGGAGCACAGCTGCTGGCTGAACGCATCCGGGCGAGCGTCGAGGCCTTGGCCCCGTTTGCCGATGATGCCCATTCGGTCACGGTGAGCATCGGTATCAGCGTCTACATCCCCGGCACTCAGCAGGATCTTGCGACCGTGCTGAGTGCCGCGGACGAGGCGCTCTACCGGGCCAAGGCCAACGGCCGCAACCGGGTAGAGATGCCCGCAGATTAGGAGCGAGCGCGGGCGGCGTTGCGCAGTGCTTTTACCTGGTCATGGTTGCGCTGGACGCCTTGTAGCTGTTTCTCGACCACGGCGTAGCTAGGGTCACTGACCGAACGGCCCAGTTTGACCAATTTCTCGCGCGCTTCCTTGTAGGCCTTGAGTGCATGATCCTCGCCGCGCTCCACTTCGTTGAGCACGGCTTCTTCATCCTTGCCGGTGACCATCGACTTCAGGTTCACCCAGCCACGGTGCAGGTCACCGCTGATGCTGGTAGAGGTTTCCGGGTCGCCACCCAGGCGACGCACTTCACTCTGCAACTCACCTGCAGCGTTGGCGCATTCGCCAGCGCGCTGGACGAAGAATGCTTTGAGCTCGGGGTTCTTCACGTCATCGGCCGAAGCCTTGAAACCTTTTTCGCCGTCCTTGCTGTACTCGATCAGGTCGTTGAGCACATCGATCACGTCTTTGTTGGGGTTGCTCATGGCTGAACTCCTTGGCAGGTGATAGTCATGTAAACAGGAGCAGCCTTCGTGCCAAGCCGTTGATTTAAAATAAAACCATATAAAACAATTAGTTAAATCCAAACCTGCAAAGCCGTTAAACGGCGTTATGCATGATTGCCGCTTGGGCGCTCGTGCAGATTGCAGTATGGTCGGCCCACTCCCCTCTGCCAGGCACTGCCGATGAAACCGGAAACCCTCGAACTGCTGGTCGTTCGCACAATGCCCTTTGGCAAGTACCAGGGGCGGATCATTGCTGACCTGCCCGGCGACTACCTGGCGTGGTTCGCCCGCAAGGGCTTCCCGGCGGGAGAGCTGGGTGGGTTGTTGGCGTTGATGCACGAAGTCGATCACAACGGGCTGGGGGATTTGCTGGTGCCGTTGCGGCAGAAGCATCGGCGGTAGGCCTTCGCCGGCCGCTTCGCAGGATAAGCCCGCGAAGCGGCCAGTAGGTATGAAGCAATCGGTTAACCTTTCACTGGCGCCACCGCCAGCTCCACCTGCTCACTCTTCTTGATGACCGCATACACCACCGCCGTCACCAGGCTACCTGCGACGATTGCCAGCAGGTAAAGCAACGCATGGTTGATCGCATTCGGGATCAGCAGCACGAACAGTCCGCCATGGGGCGCCATCAGCTTGCAGCCGAAGTACATCGACAGCGCCCCGGTCAACGCGCCACCCGCAATGCTTGCCGGGATCACCCGCAGCGGGTCCTTGGCGGCGAACGGGATCGCCCCTTCGGAGATGAAGCACAAGCCCAACGCCAACGCCGCCTTGCCTGCTTCGCGCTCGCTCTGGGCGAACTTGCGGCGGGCCAGGAAGGTGGCGATGCCCAGGCCAATCGGCGGCACCATGCCGGCCGCCATGGTCGCCGCCATCGGCGCGTAGCTCGATGACGCCAGCAGCCCCACCGAGAAGGCATAGGCGGCCTTGTTGATCGGCCCGCCCAGGTCGACGCACATCATGCCGCCGAGCAGCAGCCCGAGGAGGATGGCATTGGTCGTGCCCATACTGTCGAGAAACTGCGTCAGGCTTTCGAGCATGGCCGCCACCGGCTGGCCGACCACATAAATCATCACCAGGCCCGTGAACAGGCTGGCCAGCAGTGGAATGATCAATATCGGCTTGAGCGCATCGAGGCTGCTCGGCAAGCGTGCCCAGCGGGCAATGGCCTTGGCGCTGTAACCGGCCAGGAAGCCGGCGACGATACCGCCGATGAAACCGGCGCCCAGGGTGCTCGCCAACAGGCCACCGATCATGCCCGGGGCCAGGCCTGGGCGGTCTGCAATGGACCAGGCGATGTAGCCGGCCAGCAGCGGCACCATCAGTTTGAATGCCGCCTCGCCGCCGATCTGCATCAAGGCGGCCGGCAAGGTGCCCGGCTCCTTGTAGGCTTCGATGCCGAAGACGAACGACAAGGCGATCAGCAAGCCGCCCGCCACCACCATCGGCAACATGAACGAAACACCGGTCAGCAGGTGCTTGTAGATGCCGGCTTTTTCAGGCGTGCTGGCAGCGGCTGCGCCCTCACCTGCGCTTTCCACCTTGGCCTCGGCCAGGGCCTTGTCCAGCGTGGCACGGGCCTGCTTGAGGGCGATGCCGGTGCCACAGCGATAGATGCGTTTACCGGCGAAACGGGCGGTGGGCACCTCGATATCCGCAGCCAGCAGCACGATGTCGGCGTCGGCGATGGCCTGGGCCGACAGCGGGTTGCGTGCACCGACCGAACCCTGGGTCTCGACGGTGAGCTGGTAACCCAGTTGTTGCGCCGCCTGCTGCAAGGCCTCGGCGGCCATGAACGTATGCGCGACGCCGGTCGGGCAGGCAGTGACGGCGACCACCTTGGCGCTAGCCATGGCAGGCGGCTGCTCGGCGTGATGCGCCTGCGCCTGTACCTGCGCGTTGGCCGCCGCCTCGTCGAGGAAGCCTTCACGGTCGGCCAGCGCTTGCGACGGTGTGCTTTGATAAAGGCGCTTGCCGGCGAACCGGGCCAGGTTCACCGGGCCAGTGCTGATCACCAGCACCCAGTCGGCATCGGCGATCTGCGCGGCCGTGAGTTGCCGCTCTGGATGCTCGGCATCCTGCACTTCTACGCTCGTGCTCCAGCCGCGCCGCTGGGCGGCAGCCGCCAGCAGGCGCGCGCTGAGCACGCTGGACACCTGGCCGTTGGGGCAGGCGGTGACAATGGCAATGTTCATCGGCAACCCTCTTGTTGTTCTGTCAGTTGCACGGCGGCTTCCAGGCGCGCCAATTGTTCGCGGTCGCGGATGCCGAAGCCGACCTGAGTCACAGCCTGGGCGGCGATGGCCGTGGCGCGGCGCAAGGTCTGTGCGGGTGCTTCGGCCAGCAGCAGGCCGTGGACCATGCCGGCCACCAGTGAATCGCCCGCGCCCACGGTGCTGGCGACCCGCACCAGCGGCGGCTGGGCGTGCAGTGCCTGGCCAGCGGCGAACCAGCTGACGCCCTGCTCGCCCGCCGACACCACCACGTGCTCGACCCCCGTGGCCAGCAACCGCTGGGCGGCGGCTTGTTGCTCGGCTGGGCTGTCGACAGCCAGGCCCAGCACTTCGCCCAGCTCTTCGGTGTTCGGCTTGACCAGCCAGGGCGCGCTCTGCAGCCCGGCGCGCAGGGCTTCGCCACTGCTGTCGAGGGCGACCTTGAGGCCCAGGGCTTTCAGGTGTTCGAGCACCTCACGCAACCACTCGGGGCTGATGCCACGTGGCAGGCTGCCTGCCACCACCACGGCGTCATGCCCAGGTGCCACCTGTTCAAGCAGGCCCATGAGGGCGGCACGGGCGGCTTCATCGACCTGCGGCCCTTGCCCGTTGATGTCGGTCACCCGGCCATCGGCTTCGACCAGCTTGAGGTTGCTGCGCGTCTCCCCTCGCACGCGGACGAAGCAGTCGGTAAAGCCGCGCCAGGCGATCAACGCTTCAAACGGTTGCAGGTTGTCCTGGCCAAGGAAACCGGCGACGGTCACCTCATGCCCCAGGTCGGCCAGCACCTGGGCCACGTTCAGCCCTTTGCCTGCGGCATGGCTGTGCTGCTCATGTGCACGATTTACATGCCCGGGGCGCAGGGCGTCGAGGCTGACGGTGATGTCCAGCGCCGGGTTCAGGGTCAGGGTCAGGATCTTGGCCATTCAGTAACGCTCCACCAGCGCGCGAACGGCCGCGGCGCTGTCTTGTTGCAGGGCCTCGCGCGCCAGGGCGCGGGCCGTCTGATGATCGGCCTGGCGAACCAGGGCTTTGACTTCGGCAATGCTGCGGGCGGCCACGCTCAGTTCATCGACGTCCAGGCCCAGCAGCACGGCCACCGCCTGCGGGTCGGCGGCCAGCTCACCGCACACGCCCACCCACTTGCCCTGGGCATGGGCGGCGCGCACGGTCATGTCGATCAGGCTCAGTACTGCCGGGTGCAGGCCATCGGCCTGGGCCGACAGGCTTGGGTGACCACGGTCGATGGCCAGGGTGTACTGGGTCAGGTCGTTGGTGCCGATGCTGAAGAAGTCCACTTCACGGGCCAGCTGTGGCGCCAGCAAGGCAGCGGACGGCACCTCGACCATGATGCCGAGTTGCAGGTCGGCGACCGGGATTTCCTCACGCAGGCGCTCGACCATGGCCCGCGCCTCGCGCCATTCATGCACCTGGCCGACCATGGGGAACATGATCCGCAGCGGGCGCTGGTCGGCAGCGCGCAGCAGTGCGCGCAGCTGGTCTTCCATGATCTGCGGGCGTTGCAGGGTCAGGCGCACCCCGCGCACACCGAGAAACGGGTTTTCCTCGGCGGCAATCGGCCAGTAGGGCAGCGGTTTGTCGCCGCCCACATCGAGGGTGCGCACCACCAGTGGCCGCCCGCCCAGGCCTTCGAGCACGCGCCGGTATTCGGCTTCCTGGGTAGCGACGTCCGGCGCCTGCGGGTGATTCATGAAGATCAGCTCGGTGCGCAGCAGGCCGACGCCTTCGGCCCCCTGCTCTACCACCTTGTCAATGCCACTGCTTTCGCCGATGTTGGCGAACACTTCGACGGCGTGGCCATCGCGAGTGACCGCTGGCTCGTGGCGTTTGGCCCAGGCCGCTTGCAGGCGCTGTTCGCGCAGGTCACGTTCGGCCAGGGCGCGTTGCAGCTCGTCGGCCGCTGGCGCAATGCTGACCACGCCGCGCTGGCCATCGAGCAACAGCGGCGTGCCGGGCTCGAGCAGCAGGATTGCCGCCCCCGCACCGACCACCGCCGGGATGCCCAGGGCCCGCGCGACAATCGCGCTGTGCGCCGTGGCGCCGCCATGGGCGGTGACGATGCCGGCGACCCGTGCCGGGTCAAGACGGGCGACATCGGACGGGCCGACCTCGCCCATCACCAGTACGTAAGGCTGCTCGGGCTCGGCCTGGGCCTGCACACCGCACAACTGCGCCAGCACTCGGCGGCCGATGTCGCGCAAGTCCGCAGCGCGCTCGGCCAGCAGCGCATCGTGCAGCGCCTCTTGCTGGCGCGCCGCCGCTTCGATGACGGCCATCCACGCGGCCGCCGCGCTTTCACCCTGAGCCAGGCGCAGCTCGACATCGTCGGCCAGCGCCGGGTCGGCGAGCATTTCCTGGTGGGTGACGAAGATTTCGCCAATGGCTTTGTCGCTGCGCTGCACCAGGGCCTGCAACTCGCCATTCACCGCCTCCAGCGCCTGGCGCAGCTTGAGCCGCTCCTGGGTCGGCGATTCGCCTCGCAACGGGTAGTCGATATCACGTTCGACACTGACATGCGCCGGCCCACTGGCGATGCCGGGGGCTGCAGCCACGGCCTGGATACGGCTGCCTGCCGCAGGCGCCTGGAGCTTATCCACAGGCGCGGCGGCAACCGGCGCAGCAGTTTTGGGCAAGGGCTCGACGTCCTCGCCGAGGCCTTGCTCGATGGCAGCCAGCAACACCGGCAAGGCGTCGCTGGCGATGGCAGGCTCGGCCAGCAGTTCCAGCTCCTGACCACGTCGCGCGCCCAGGCTCAGCAGCTTGCTCAGGCTCTTGACCGACACCGCCGGCTGCGCGCTGTCCAGCACACGTATGCGAATCTCGCCCTCAAAGCCCTTGGCCAACTGCGCGAGGATTTTTGCCGGCCGCGCATGCAGGCCATGCGGGTTGGCCAGCACAAAGCGCGCGCTGGGCCAGTCGGGCGCGGCTTCACCGCCCAGCACTTCAAGGACTGCGCGGCTGCTGGTGGCCTGGTAGAGCGTCTGCCCGCGCCCCTCGATCAGCACTTCGCACAGGCGTTCTAGCAACGCCTGGTGAGCAGCACCCAGGCTGGCCAGGCAGAACAGGCCATTGAGCGGCTGGTCGCGGTAGCGCAGCGGCTGCTGCGGGGTGATGAAAGCCAGGCCAGGCTGGCGCACCTGGCGCTCGCTGTGCAACCACCACAGGCCCTCACCCAGGGGCAGTGGCTCGGCCTGTTGCAGCACGGCGGCAAAACCACTGTCGACGCAACCGGCACGTTGCAGCAGGCGTGCACCGCGCCAGGCGAGTTCGTCGAAGTCTTCGGCGGGCAGGTTCAGGCCGACCAGTTGTGCATCCAGCGCCAGCGCCTGGGGTGCGCCCTGCAGGAGTTTGAGCAGCGCTTCGGCGGAACTGGCGCGGCGCAATGCCTCGGCTAGGTCGGTCTCGCCCAGGGCGCGGGTCAATAGCTGCAGCAGGCGCAGGTGTTCATCGGAACGCGCGGCGATGCCGATGGCCAGGTAGACGATCTGGCCGTCGCCCCAGTCCACGCCTTCGGGAAACTGCAACAGGCGCACACCCGTGGCATACACCAGGTCACGGGTCTGCGGCGTGCCGTGGGGGATGGCGATGCCCTGGCCAAGGAACGTCGAGCCTTGCGCTTCGCGCGCCTGCAGGCCCTGCAGATACCCTTCGGCGACCAGGCCGTCAGCGACCAGCCGATCGGCCAGCAGGCGCAATGCCTCGGCCTTGTCAGCGGCCGTCTGGCCCATGGCTATCTGCTCATTGGCGAGCTCGAGCATGACCTTCTCCTTTTGCAGTCCCTGTTTACGCTTTTGCGCCGGGTACTGAGGTATTGTTGTGAAATTCACGTAATCAGCCAGTTCAACGGCCGTGCACCAACGGCCGTCGAGGCAGAAAATTTAATAGCTGAAACGTTTAACCTGACCAAGCGGCCACGTTACTCGATAATCTTCCGGGGAAAAAGCCCCATCCTGTCGGACAATTGCGACAATGGTCGTCTGCGCGTGGCGGCCAGGCCGGGTCAAACTATCCGGTCTGGTTGTACAGCCAGCCCCGGTAATAACAAGGAAAATTCGGTGAAACTCAGCGATATCGCCCGTCTGGCCGGTGTGTCCGTGACCACTGCCAGTTACGTCATCAATGGCAAGGCCGAACAGCAGCGCATCAGTAGCAGCACTGTCGAGCGTGTGCGTGCGGTGGTCGAGGCCCATGGCTTTACGCCCAACCCGCAAGCGGCTGGCCTGCGCAGCCGGCATACGCGCACCTTGGGCTTCATTCTCCCGGATCTGGAGAACCCCAGCTACGCGCGCATCGCCAAGCAGCTGGAACAAGGCGCCCGCGCCCGAGGCTACCAGCTGCTGATCGCTAGCAGCGATGACCAGCCGGACAGCGAACGCCAGTTGCAGCAACTGTTTCGTGCCCGGCGTTGCGATGCCCTGTTCGTCGCCAGCTGCCTGCCGCCGGAAGACGAAAGCTACCGCGAGCTGCAGGACAAGGGCCTGCCGGTGATCGCCATCGACCGGCGGCTCAACCCTGCGCACTTCTGCTCGGTCATCAGCGACGATCGCGATGCTAGCCGCCAGTTGGCCGACAGCTTGCTGGCCACTGCGCCGCGCAGCATCGCCTTGATTGGCGCACGCCCAGAGCTGTCGGTCAGCCAGGCACGTGCCGGCGGTTTCGACGAAGCCATGCAAGGTTTCGCCGGGGATGTACGCCGCTATCAAGGCGAGGCATTCAGCCGTGAATGCGGCCAGCGCCTGATGCAGCAGCTGATCGACGAACTGGGCGGCCTGCCGGACGCCCTGGTAACCACCTCCTACGTGCTGCTGCAAGGCGTGTTCGACACCCTGCAGGCGCGCCCGGCCGACTCGCGCCAGTTGCAGCTGGGCACGTTCGGTGACAACCAGTTGCTCGACTTCCTGCCGCTGCCGGTCAATGCGATGGCCCAGCAACACGGCCTGATTGCCGCCACTGCCCTGGAACTGGCCCTGGCCGCGATCGAGAACAAGCGCTACGAGCCCGGCGTGCACGCCATCGGCCGCACCTTCAAGCAACGCATCAGCGCGGCCTGACCATGCGCCTGATCGACACCCACACCCACCTGGACTTCCCCGACTTCGACGCCGACCGCTCGCGCCTGCTGGCCAATGCGGCGGCACGCGGGGTGGAGCGTATGGTGGTGCTGGGGGTTTACCAGGCGAATTTCCAGCGCGTGTGGGACCTGGCCTGCAGTGACGGGCGCCTGCATGCCGCGCTGGGGCTGCACCCGATCTACCTGGCCCAGCATCGCCCCGAGCACCTGGTGCAATTGCGCGCATGGCTCGAACGCCTTCGTGGCGACCCGAGGCTGTGCGCCGTCGGCGAGTTCGGCCTGGACTACTACGTCGAAACGCTGGATAAGCAGCGCCAGCAGGCGCTGTTCGAAGCGCAGCTGCAGATGGCCTGTGATTTCGAGCTGCCCGCCCTGCTCCACGTGCGCCGCAGCCATGCCCAGGTCATTGCCACGCTCAAGCGCTACAAACCGGCGCGGGCAGGCGTCATCCACGCGTTCGCGGGCAGCTACGAAGAAGCGCGCGAGTACATCAAGCTTGGTTTCCGGCTTGGGCTCGGCGGCGCGGGCACCTGGCCGCAGGCGCTTCGCTTGCGCAAGACCCTGCCGCGCTTGCCGCTGGAGAGCATCGTGCTGGAGACCGACTCGCCGGACATGGCGCCGGTGATGTTTGCCGGCGAGCGCAACAGCCCCGAGCACCTGCCGGAAATTGCCGAAGCGTTGGCCGAGGTGATCGGTATAGAGGTAGAAATACTGGCTGCCGCCACCTGCAAGAATGCCTGTGAGTTGTTTGGCTGGTAGTCCCGGCCTGTTCGTGGAGCAAGCCCGCGAACAGGCCGGTACTGACTAAACCTTGAACGCCCCGATCAAACGCTTCAGCTCCACCACCTGCGCAGACAGCGCCCGGCTGGCATCTTCGGTCTGGCAAGCCCCCACGGTGGTGTCCTGCGCCGCCCGGTTGATCGCCACGATGTTCTGGTCGATATCCTGCGCGACCGCCGTCTGCTGCTCGACCGCTGCGGCGATCTGCTGGTTCTGCTCGACGATGCCGCCGACCGCACCGAGGATATTGCCCAACGTCTGCTGCACCTGGCGTGCCTCGTCAACGGTACCGGCGGCCATCTGATGGCTGCTGCCCATGGCCCGCACCGCCGCGCCGACACCGTCCTGCAGGCGCTGGATCATCTGCGCGATCTGCGCAGTGGAATTCTGCGTGCGTTTGGCCAAGGTGCGCACTTCGTCGGCGACCACGGCAAACCCACGCCCCTGCTCACCAGCCCTGGCGGCTTCGATGGCCGCGTTTAGCGCCAACAGGTTGGTCTGCTCGGCGATGCTGCGGATCACCTCCAGCACTTGGCCGATGGCCTGGCTGTCGTCTGCCAGCTGGTTGATCGCCAGCACAGTCTGGTCGATTTCGGCCGCCAGCCGGCCAATGCTGCCTTGCTGGCTTTCAACCAGGTTGCGGCCATTGGCGCTTTCGCGATTGACCTGCTGCGCCCCCTCGGCGGCCAACGCGGCATTGCGTGCCACTTCCTGGGCGGTGGCGCTCATCTGGTTCATCGCCGTGGCCACCTGCTCGATCTGTTCGCGCTGGCCGCTGACGGCCTGGTTGCTGCGGCTCGATACCGCCAATACCTGCCCGGCCTGTTCCTCGACCGCCACCACGGTGTGACCGACCTGGTCGATCAGGCCGCGGATACGGCGCACCGTTTCGCTGAAGCCTTGGGCCAATGCGCCCAGCTCGTCGCGGCTGTGCGCCTGGAAGCTCACCGTCATGTCACCCGCCGCCACCTTGTCCATCGCGCCCCCCAGCTTGCGCAGGGTCGCCCGGGTCGAGACATAGAAGCCGCCATACAAATAGACGATCAGTGCGAAAACACCGGCCAGCACCCCGCCCAAGGCGAGCATGCGCAGGTGTTGCTGTGCAAGCCGCGCCTGCAATTGCCCCTGCAACTGGCCGAGGATCGCCTCGTTCAACTGGTAGGTGCGGGCCATCAGCTCACTCACCTGTTGATAGAAAGCGGGCCAGGGCGCATCCAGGGTTTGCGCTACTACCACATGGTCCTCGAACAACGCGGCCGCTTGCTTGACCGAGGCCTTGCTGCTTTCGGCCGCCTCAGCCAAGCCTTGCCTGAGGCCGGGGTCGCTGGCCAGGGCGTCGTCCACGCGCAGGCCATAGTCAGCCCCCAAGCGCTCCAGGCGCTGCAGCAAGTCTTCGAAGCGGGCACTGCCAGACGAATCGATAAAGCCTCGGCCCAGGGCGATCGCACCCATCGCCCTGCCCTCACCGAGGGCCTCAGTCACCTGGGCCGTGGCAGTGCCGAGCAGCTCGCTCAACTGGCGCACTGAAGCCTGATTGTCCTGGCTGAGGCCGGACTGGCTGGCAATTAGCTTGCTCAGCACCTGGGCCTGAGTCAGCAAACGGTCGACCAGGGCGACCTTGTTCTGCAAGGACGATTCGGCCTGCGCGCTGGTGAAGCCGCCCGCCAGTTCTTCGAGCTTGGCCTGGGGCACGGCGTCATGACCTTGCAGTGCTCGCAACTGTGTCTGGACCTTGTCCTGCAACGCGGCGATGCGCGATTCCAGGTCCCCGGCATTGCCCGACTGGCCGAGCACGGCATTGACCTGCAGAAGGTTGCCAAGGGTTTCCAGGTCTGCCCGCAATGCCAGACTGCCGCTCAACGGGGCGATGCCCTGAAGCTCGGCGCCGGTGGCCTGGTAGTGCAGATAAGCGTCGCGCACCAGGTAGCTGCTGGTGGCCAGCATGGGCAGGAAGAACAGGACGCTGATGAGGCTGAACTTCTGGCCGAAGCTCAGCCGGTTCATCAGTGCGATGGCCGGGTAGAGCAGACGCTTCACGGGGCACCTCCTTGGATTCTTGTTGTTCTGCGAGGGGTAGCACTAGGCCACCTGTATAGCGCAGATCGAATCGGAGGTTTGTAACTTAAAGTTAACTGCGGCTCAGAGCAGCACCGTGCACAAGGCAAACCCGGCATACCACAGCACCGCACAACGCAGCAGCAGTTCCCACAGGCTGTCCAGCCGGCCCAGGCCACGCTGGCTGTCTTCTTCCTCGGGAATGTCATCGGCAATCCGCCCGACCCTGGCCACCAGGTGCCCGGCACTGATGTGCCAGTTGAGCAGCTCGTGCAGCATCACGCGGGTCACCGCGACAAAATTGCCGACCAGGGCAAAGCTCAGGGCCAGTACGCGTACCGGCAGCCAGTCCATGATGTGGCGCAACTGTTCGGCACGTGCCTGGAGTGCGGGTTGGCGACTGTTGTCGGCAGCCAGCGCGAGCAAGCGATAGGCCAGTGCCGCGCCGGGGCCCAGCACGAAGTACCAGAAGATCACCGCGAAGAAGCTTTGGTACGCTTGCCACAGCAGGTAGCCCTGCACCCGCACCAGCAAGCCATGCGGCTCGTCGGCCACCAGCCCCAGGTCACGCTCGGCCACATGCAGCGCAGCCTGATCGTCGCCCCGCCGCCAGGCATCGCGGAACGGCCCGAGGGCCGCCTTGGCATCACCGCGGCCGAGGCTGTAGATCAGCACCAGCAGGTGCACCGGCAGGGCCAGCAAGCCATAGGCCACCGGGTCGAGCACATGCAGCAGCAACACCAGCACCGCCACCGGCGCCAGCACCAGGATGGCCAGGCTCCACCAGGGGTGCACCTTGCCGCTGCGCTCCAGGCGCACCAGCTCCCCCAGGAAGAAACCATCGCGTTGCACCTGATGGCGCAGGGCCGAGAACTTCTCGACCCACAGCGCCAGTATCAACACCAGAAAACTCATGCCTTGTCCTCGTTGGCTTGCACGGCGGCGCGGTAACGCGGCCAGTCGAATGCGGGGCCGGGGTCGGTCTTGCGCACCGGGGCAATGTCGCTGTGGCCCTGGATACGGCCCAGGTCGATCGCCGGCCAGGCTGCCTGGATGTGCCGGGTCAGTTGCTCCAGCACGGCATACTGGGCATCGCTGTAGGGCAAATCATCGGTGCCTTCCAGTTCGATACCAATGGAGAAGTCGTTGCAGCCCTCACGCCCATCGAAGCACGACACGCCGGCATGCCAGGCGCGGTCGAGCAGCGACACGAACTGCGTCACCGCACCGTCACGTTCCACGAACAGGTGCGCCGACACGGTCAGGTGGCTGATGCTGGCAAAGTAGGGATGTTCGTCAGGGTCCAGGCGGTTCTGGAAGAACTGCTGGACCTTGCCGCTGCCGAAGCAGGCCGGCGGCAGGCTGATGTTGTGAATCACCAGGAGGGAAATCGACTCGCCTTCAGGGCGCGCGTTGAAGTTTGGCGAAGGGCAGTGGGTGATTCCGTTTCCGTGGAACCAGCCGGTGGCACGGTCCAATTGCATGGGGCAGATCCTGAAAAGCACCGGGTACAGATGCGCAGTATGCCCTGCCAGTGCCGCCCTGTGCAGGTGAATCATGTAGCCGTGTATCAATGCACCTGCTGCTGACGCAAGCCGTCGAGCACCGTTTCCAGCGCCCGTTCGAACAGCAGGCCGTCATCCAGCAGCCGCGCATCGCCGCGCCGCAGCGCCTGGGCCAGGCCAGGCGCGCTCCACTCACGCACCTTCATCCCGGTACGGTTGGCGAACACCAGGCGGTCGCTGCTGTCGATGCGTGCCACCAGCTTGCAGCGCAGCGGTTCTTCATCGTCGAGCACTTCAACCCAGGCTCCGATACGCAGGCGCTGCACCGCACTCAACTGCGCGGCCTGCTCGTCGGGCTGGCGCAGCGGTGCGCAAGCCGACTCGTCGGCGATGGCCAGCACGATATCTTCGGCCACCAACACCTCGGCCACCTCCGCCGGCGCCGCCTCGGCCCCGGCACACGCGCGCAGGTGCAATTGTTCGAGCTGCTGAAAGAAGTCGCGGGTCGCCGCCGAGTCCAGCGCCACGCTGGCCAGCCCCTCGCGCAATGCCTTGAGCAGGCCTGGCACCTGCTGCAGCAGGGCTTGTGGGTCACGGTGGGGAAGGATGCTGGCGAGCAACGTGTCCATGGTCGCCAAGGTGTTTATCCAGGCCGGTGAGTGCTCACCCTGCTTGAGCCAGGCCAGCAGCAGCACCTGGCTCCAGGCTTGCACCAGCATCTGCACCACCACCTGCGGCAGCACGCGCCCGCGTAGCCGCTGGTTGAGCGCCTGCTGCACCTGCTGGCGGGCCTGCAGGGCACGTACGCGCCCTTCTTCGGCATCACGGGTACGCTGTTCGAGCAGCTCGTTGCGCCGGCGCTCGTCCTGGCTGAAGGCGAGGAAGTCTTGCAGCAGCTCGGCGAACAGGGTGGGATCTTCGGTGAAATCGTTGAGCAGACGCTGGACGATGCGTTCCACGCGCAGGTGCAGGCTGTCGCGCAAGCCCTCGTTACCGGTTTCCCAGCCGATCGCGGCAGCGGCAATCTCATTGAGCAGCCGCCGCGCCGGATGGCTGGCGCGGCTGAACAGCCCCTTGTCGAGCAGGGCCACCTTGAGCAATGGGATGTGCAGGCGCACGATCAACGCGCGCAGGCTGGGCGGCAGGTTGTCGTCGGCCTGGATGTAGGCGAACAGCAGGCCGACCAGGTTGATCATGTCTTCATCGGCCGTGGCGATGCGCCGCCGGGTACCACTGCGCACGCTCACCCGCAGCAGCAATTGTTCGAGCTGCTGGCCGAGGTCAAACTCGTCTTCATCGACAGCCGCCGGTACATAGTGCTGCAGGTGCGAGAGCAGGCGCAGCAGGTCGGCGGTGCTGATCGGCTGCGCTGCGGCAACCGACTGCAGGCGGGGTGCGACCCGCCCGCGTACCGGCGCCAGCAACCCCTGCAACGAGGTGAAGAAGGCTTGCCCGGCGCTGTCCGCACCGATGCCATCGTCAGCCCCCTGGCTGGCCGGCATCCGCCGTGTACCGATGCAACCGTCATCGGCACGCCGACGCGGTGCCGGCGGCAGCTCGGCCAGCACACCGGCGGCAGCCAGCAACTGGTTGGCTTCGCCATAGAGCACGTCGATGTCACGCAACACGTAGCGCTCGAACAACTTCAACAGGATCAGCTTGACCCGCAGGCCAACGCCCAGGTTACGCCCGGCGTCGAGGAAGTAGCCGCACAACGCCGCAGGCCCGAGCGGGCTGTGCTGCTGGTTTTGGGTGCCGTCGAGCAAGGCCTGCAAGCGCAGGCTCAATTGATCGAGGGCCACACCGTCGCGCGACAGCACACGTGCGACCATGCCTTCGACAGTCGCTGCTCGCTCCAGCTGCGCCTTGGTGCGCGGGCTTTCGGTGGCGACCATGAACCCCAGCGGGTCGGCCTGGCCAATGCGGGCAAAGGCCTCGTAGAAGGTATCGAGAAAGCCGCGCTCGATGCTCTTGCGCTTGAGGCGCAGGTCGCGCATGGCCTCGAAATACAAATGCTGGTCGAAGCGGTCGGCTGCCTTGTCGGCCATTTCGAAGAGGGTATCGTCAGCGTTGTCGAACAACGCCTGCAGGCCCTGGCGCAATTGCAAGGCGGCCTTGTCACGTACCTGCAGCAGGAGTACCGGAAGGCAAGGCAAGGGCGTGCTCGCACCTCGATTGATGGCGGCCGCCAGGGGCACCACCTTGCCTTCTTTATGCATCCCGAACTCCTTGCTGGGTGACTGATTCGACAGGGCGAGAATCGTCAAAGCTATGACGCCAAATACTGGGCGCCATTATCGGTAAAAATGCCGACGCCTGCCAGCACCTCTTCACTTGCCGGTAAATGACTGTATTTTTTGCCATTTGCTCATTCGACCTGACCAAAGGTGTGCTGCAAGCCGGCTGTACACCCCGGCCCCCTGCCCTATAATCGGCGGCATCTAGCTTGTGGAGCCGACCATGCCGAACCTACGCCTTGCCGACCTGACCGCCGAGATCGAAGCCAACGTGCGCCGTGCACTGCTGGAGGACATAGGCAGTGGCGACATCACCGCACAGTTGATCCCGGCCGAGCGCCTGGCCAAAGCCACCATCATCACCCGCGAAGATTGCGTGGTGGCCGGCACCGCGTGGGTGGATGCCGTGTTCCGCCAGCTCGACCCGCGCGTGGCGGTGCACTGGCAGGTGGCCGATGGGCAGCGCGCCACGGCCAACCAAGTGCTGTTCCACCTCGAAGGCCCGGCCCGTTCGCTGCTCAGCGGCGAGCGCAGCGCGCTGAACTTCCTGCAGATGCTGTCGGGCGTCGCCACCCGCGCACGCCTGCTAGCCGACCTGGTCGAAGGCACCCAGGTGCAGTTGCTCGACACCCGCAAGACCCTGCCCGGCCTGCGCCTGGCGCAGAAGTACGCAGTGACCTGCGGCGGTTGCCACAACCACCGCATCGGCCTTTACGACGCCTTCCTGATCAAGGAAAACCACATTGCCGCCAGCGGCGGCGTGCCTGAAGCAGTGGCCGCGGCGCACCGCATCGCCCCGGGCAAGCCGGTGGAAATCGAGGTGGAAAGCCTGGATGAGCTGCGCCAGGCACTGGACGCCGGCGCCGACATCATCATGCTCGACGAGCTGAGCCTGGACGAAATGCGTGAAGCCGTGCGCATCACCGCCGGCAAGGCCAAGCTGGAGGCCAGTGGCGGGGTCAACGAAAGCACCCTGCGGGTGATTGCCGAGACAGGCGTGGACTACATCTCCATTGGCGCGATGACCAAGGATGTGAAGGCCGTCGACCTGTCGATGCGCCTAAGCCTGTGAGCGAATCGCACGCATGAAAAAACCGGCCAGAGGGCCGGTTTTTTCATGCGTGGATCAGAACGAGGCGTTGGCCAGGCCGTCCAGGTAGCGCTCGACGTCCAGCGCCGCCATGCAGCCTGCGCCAGCCGAGGTGATGGCCTGGCGGTACACGTGGTCAGCCACATCGCCTGCGGCGAACACGCCTTCGACATTGGTGGCGGTGGCGTTGCCTTCACGGCCGCCGTTGACCACCAGGTAGCCGTCCTTCAAGGTCAGCTGGCCTTCGAACAGCGAGGTGTTCGGGGTGTGGCCAATGGCGATGAACACGCCGTCGACCTTGATTTCGTCGCTGCTGCCGTCGTTGTTCTTCAGGCGCGCACCGGTCACGCCCATGTTGTCACCCAGCACTTCGTCCAGGGTGGCGTTGAGCTTGAGCTCGATCTTGCCTTCGGCGACGCGGGCATTGAGCTTGTCGACCAGGATCTTTTCGGCACGGAAGGTTTCGCGGCGGTGTACCAGGGTCACCTTGCTGGCGATATTGGCCAGGTACAGCGCCTCTTCCACGGCAGTGTTGCCACCGCCAACCACGGCGACCGGCTTGTTGCGGTAGAAGAAGCCGTCACAGGTGGCACAAGCGGACACACCTTTGCCCATGAACGCTTCTTCCGACGGCAGGCCCAGGTAGCGAGCACTGGCGCCGGTGGCGATGATCAGCGCGTCGCAGGTGTAGGTGCCGCTGTCACCCTGCAGGGTGAACGGTTTGTTGGCCAGGTCGACGGCGTTGATGTGGTCGAAGACGATCTCGGTCTCGAAGCGCTCGGCGTGCTCCTGCATGCGCTGCATCAGCGCTGGGCCGGTCAGGCCATGGGGGTCGCCCGGCCAGTTGTCGACTTCGGTGGTGGTGGTCAGCTGGCCGCCGGCCTGCATGCCGGTGATCAGCAGCGGCTTGAGGTTGGCGCGGGCGGCGTACACCGCGGCGCTGTAACCGGCAGGGCCGGAACCGAGGATGATCACGCGCGAATGACGTACTTCAGACATGTCGAACTCCTGTCGAGCGGGGCGCAGGGCCCGGCATCGGAACACCGGCTGCGCCAGCTGAAAATTAAAAAGGGCCCACGCAGCACTTGGGGAAGGCTACAACGCGCAGGCCCAGAAACCTGAAAGTTGAGCGCACTGTAGCGAGGTGGCAGAGATTAAGGAAATATCCTTCGACAATCCACCTCATAGGCAACCTCTATATGTGATTTTTACCGATGGAAGTGCCCCCAAACCTTTTGTTACAGGCGGTTTCCCAACCCGCGCCCGCCTTTCGTCGGCGCGGCAAAGCCGGTAAGGTCAGCGCGTTTTCCCTTCTCTGCGGAGTGTTTCGATGCAAGCCCCTGTCCTCTCTGGCCCCCAGTACCTGCGCGAAGGCCTGAAACTGGTGCTGAGCCCCAACCTGCGGTTGTTCGTGCTGCTGCCGCTGGCGATCAACCTGCTGCTGTTCGGCGGCATGATCTACTTCGCCGGCCACCAGTTCGGGCTGTGGCTCGACACCCTGATGCCGACCCTGCCTGACTGGTTGAGCTTCCTCAGCTATATCCTCTGGCCGCTGTTCGTCGCCTTGCTGGTGCTGATGGTGTTCTTCACCTTCACCCTGGTGGCCAACATCATCGCCGCGCCGTTCAATGGCTTTCTCGCCGAAAAGGTCGAAGTGGTGGTACGCGGCCAGGACAACTTCCCGGCCTTCAGCTGGGCTGAGCTGGTGGCCATGGTGCCGCGCACCTTTGGCCGCGAGATGCGCAAGCTGGGCTACTTCCTGCCACGGGCCATCGGGCTGTTCATCCTCTCGTTCATCCCGGTGGTGAACGTGATCGCCGCGCCGCTGTGGCTGGTCTTCGGCGTGTGGATGATGGCCATCCAGTACATCGACTACCCGGCGGACAACAACAAGATGAGCTGGCAGGACATGCTCGCCTGGCTGCGGCAGAAGCGCTGGCAGAGCATGGGCTTTGGCGGCATCACCTACCTGGCATTGATGATTCCAGGGGTGAACGTGCTGATGATGCCGGCGGCGGTGGCGGGGGCGACGCTGTTCTGGGTGCGCGAAAAGGGTGATACCCGCGTCACGAAACCGGCCAATCAGAACGCCTGATAACTACGTAAGCAATGCCCTTTCCCAGCCAACTGATACACAAGGCTGGTACACATGGCACTCATCGCTCAACCATTCAGGCACCCCGACTCGGGCATCTATTACCTACGTCGCAGGGTGCCTGATGACCTCAGGACGATCATCGGCAAAACAGAGATTCGCCGCTCGCTCAATACCCGACACCATCAGCAAGCGAAGGCTGCATTTGCCCTGGCATATGCGGAGTCGGAGAGGTTGTTCAGTGATGCCCGCCAGGGCCTCTACGTTGAGCCCTGCAAGCCAGAGACGGTTGAATCGCCCCTGGTTTCGTAGACACCTCCAAGCCTCATAATGAGGCCCAAATAGGAGGTGCCATGAGTCGTCAGCGTTACGCCGAAGAATTCAAGATCGAAGCGGTCAAGCAAGTGACCGAGAAAGGCAAACCCGTCGCCGATGTCGCCCAGCGCCTGGGCATGTCCGTGCACAGCCTTTACGCCTGGATCAAGGTCTACAGCAAGCCCCAAGAGCAGCGTCAGCAAGACGACGATCAGTAGGCCGAACTGCGCAAGCTGCGTGCTGAACTCAAGCGCGTGACGGAAGAGCGAGACATCTTAAAAAAGGCCGCCGCGTACTTTGCCAAGGAGTGCGGCTGAAGTACGCCTTCATCAAGAAGCACTCGACTGATTACCCGGTGCGGCGCCTTTGCCAAACCCTCAAGGTGCACCCCAGCGGCTACTACGCCTGGCTGGCCGAGCCTCAATCTGCCCGAGCAAAAGAAGATCAACGTCTGCTTGGCTTGATCAAACACACCTGGCTAGAAAGCGGAGGTGTATACGGCTACCGCAAAATTCACGATGACCTACGTGAGCTAGGAGAGGAATGCGGACGAAATCGAGTCGGGCGCTTGATGCAGGCGGAGGGGCTGCGTTCGCAAACGGGCTATCGGCGGCGTCCAGGGTTCTACGGTGGAAAACCAACAGTGGCCTCGCCCAACCACCTCGCGCGGCAGTTCAATGTCAGTGAGCCGAACAAGGTCTGGGTGACAGATATCACTTACATCCGCACCTATGAAGGATGGCTCTACCTGGCGGTAGTGCTGGATCTGTTCTCACGCCAAGTAATTGGTTGGTCAATGAAGCCAAGGATGTGCAGCGACCTGGCTATCGACGCAATGTTGATGGCTGTGTGGCGACGCAAGCCACAGCAGCAAGTGATGATTCACTCAGATCAGGTAGTCAGTTCAGTAGCTCAGATTGGCAAAGCTTCTTGAAGGCTAACAATGTAATCAGCAGCATGAGCCGGCGGGGAAACTGCCACGACAATGCCGTAGCCGAAAGCTTTTTCCAGCTTTTGAAGCGGGAGCGAATCCGACGAAAGATCTATACAACCCGTGAAGAGGCCCGAAGTGATATTTTCGATTACATCGAGATGTTCTATAACCCTAAACGCCGACACAGCAGTGCTATGCAGCTGTCTCCAGTAGAGTATGAGAAACGCTATTTCCTGAGCTTGGAGAGTGCGTAGGAAACCAGGGGCGATTCAAACATACTGAACAACTACGCCTGGTAACGCGAAGCCATAAAACCGCTATCGGCTTGTGATATCCCCACGACTTATTTCTCGCACAACCACAAGCAACACAAATAAAAAAGGGATCAACTACATGATCCCTTTTCTATATCTAGCCTACACTACGCCCCAAGAATCATTCACCTTCAGCTTTGATAAATTGAGTCGATAGGCTTGGAGTTCGCTCACGCAGATAACTCGCAGCGTCATCAGAAATATCTGATGCGTTCTCAGGTCGTTCAGCAAGATTCATTGCCCATGACCGCCCAGGGTGTAATACATCCCAACGAGGTCGCATCCCTGCATGACGCCCTTTCCCTGGGTTGTGGTTACCAAAGCCATCAATCAAGGAGTTCCAGACCGGGGTAAACCTTGCGATGATCAACGACTCACCCAAAGGAATCCAGATATCGTCCACCACTAAAAATCGACAGTGGAAATCATCAATATTCAAGTTTTCAGCAGACCGAATGCTATCGGCATGCTCTTTCAACCGCTTCTGCAGAACCTTACCAGGCGATGTACCTAAATCACCGCCCATGCGAGCGCCTGCCGGAACAGCTTTACCAACGTAAATCGGCAGCATGAACTGGCCACTTTTGTTCAATGATGCTAGCCGTGTATAAGCTGGAAAATCTCCAGTGTAGTAAATCGCATACACGCCTGCCCCCTCAAACACAGGAAGCGCGCCGAGCGGGTGAGCTTCCTTTGAGAGCAGTGCTTCAGCAACGCTTGCACCAAGGTTTTTCTTATCCAATGGATTAAATGGAACGACTTTACCCGTCATGCGACATTCACCACCTTCTTGGCAGTTTTCTGAATACGGAGGATTTCAGCAACTGCCAACTTTTCCGCGACACTCGATGCAACCTGCTGTGCTAGCAGTACCGGTACAGCATTGCCGAGCTGCCGCATGGTCTCAGACCAACTCCCATGGAACCTGAAACCGTCAGGGAAGGTTTGAATACGTGCACTCTCACGCACAGTAAAGTAACGCACCTCGCCGTTTTCCTTAACCAACATGTTCTCACCACCTGGAACGCCATGATCTCCTGCCTTCAAGGTTTTGGCTGGAAGGTCCAAGGGACTGCCGGTGTGACCTGGGTATGAACGAGCACCACCTTGAAATGTGTGGTTTGGGACCTTCAATGCTGCACGGGTTTCAGGGTCAGGAAGGTCAGCAATGGCATCACGAACCGTTCTCCATGGTAGTTTATCCATCGGAAGAAGGCCGCTTCTCAATTTACAAACACGCGACCAAAGCTTCGCTGGAACTTCCGGCATTTCTAAACCATGTCGAGCCCAATACTCACCGGTAACCCATTGTGAGTGCAGCAAGGCATCATAGCTATGAGTTTCCTCTGGAAACGACCATTCAACCCCAAGATCGTCCCTAAAACCGACAATGAATACCCGCTCCCGCTTCTGCGGCACACCGTAATCGGCAGCGTTCACGAGTGTTGGCACCACGTTGTAGGTATGGCCTTTCCCCTTACGCTTACCCGAGGTGCGCTCGGCTTGCAGTCGCATCAGGTGGTCATGCCAGCCTTCATCCTTCCGGCGTGGCAACTCGGGGAATTCCAGTTGAAGCAAGATGTACTGGTAATAATTGGCGAAGGCCGCTCGCGTTAGCCCCTTCACGTTTTCAATGATAAATGCCTTCGGCTTGAGGGTTCGGATGATCTCCACCGTTGCTGGGAACATGTCACGCCGATCATCGTATGCCCCATGCTTACCCCCGATTGAGAAGGGTTGGCAAGGAGGTCCACCTGCAAGTAGGTCGATACCTTCAGGAATGCTGCTCCAATCGAACCCGCGAACGTCACCTTCATGCAGGCTCCAATGCTGCACCAATGGGTAACCACGCTTTTTATTCTCGCGAACCGTGTCGCACGCCCATTTATCCCACTCGACGACCGCCAGGTGTGAAAAACCTGCTATTTCACAGCCCATAGCAAGCCCACCAGCCCCCGCGAATAGCTCAACGGATTTCATTGCGTGTTCCCCCGGCCCAGGAAGCCATTCAGTTTTTTCTCTAGTAAATTCAAATCTTTAAGCTCACATTCCCAAATCACCAAGGCATCCCATCCTTGAGACTGTAGCTGAAGCAGCTTGCGCGCATCTCGCTCCCTGTTCCCTTCCAGCTTCGGAATCCAGAAATCCAACCGTGATTTGGGCAACCTTGCGAGTGGACAGCCTTCGTGTCGATGCCAAAAGCATCCGTGAACGAAGATAGCTTTTTTCCTACCTCTGAAAACGATGTCCGGACTGCCTGGCAGACCACGGTCGTGAAGCCGATAACGAAAGCCCAGCGAGAAAAGCAATCGACGCACCAGCATTTCCGGCCTGGTGTCCTTCGCCTTCACGCTTGCCATCCGGATGCTTCGCTCAGAGGGGGTCAACGTATCCACGAATCTTATCAGCCATACAGGATTCATTCATTACCCAAAGCCCTAAACGGCGATCTGGCTGTGCCGAGACACCCCATGAAGGCGGGCTTTCAAGCCCACCATATCACTGGTACATTTCCTGCTCACTCCCTTGGGAAGGGGCGTTGATTTACGTGGTTTTCAGCCGATGTAGGTAGATTTATCAGTACATCGACTACCCGGCGGACAATAACAAGATGAGCTGGCAGGACATGCTCGCCTGGCTGCGGCAGAAGCGCTGGCAGAGCATGGGCTTTGGCGGCATCACCTACCTGGCATTGATGATTCCAGGGGTGAACGTGCTGATGATGCCGGCGGCGGTGGCGGGGGCGACGCTGTTCTGGGTACGCGAGCGCCATTGACGAAGCCTGGCGCCGCTTGGCGGCGCCTTGGCTCAGTGGCTGAGCTGATTGGAAAACTGCCCCACCGCATCCACCACTTTCTTGGCCCCTTCCTGGATCTCGACGATCACCCCACCGGTATCCGCCGCCAGCGCCAGCCCCTGCTCGGCCTGGCGCTTGCTGGTATCGATGATGTCCACCGCCGCCTGGGCCAGTTGCTCGTTCTGTTGCACCACCTTGGCAATCTCTTCGGTGGCGGTGCTGGTACGTGACGCCAATTGCCGCACTTCGTCGGCGACCACGGCAAAGCCACGGCCCTGCTCACCGGCGCGGGCCGCTTCGATCGCGGCGTTGAGCGCCAGGAGGTTGGTCTGGCCGGCGATGTCGCTGATGGTCTTGATGATCGCGCCGATCACCTTCGACTGCTTGTCCAGCGCCTGGATGCCCTCGGCAGCATCTTGCATCGAGCCTTCCAGGCCACGCATCACCTCCACGGTCTGGGTCACCACGTCGGTGGCTTTGCGCGCGCTGCTGTCGGTTTCCAGCGAGGTGGTGTAGGCGATGTCCGCAGCCTGCGCCACGGCCTGTTCCTGATTGACCTGGTCGGTGATCACGGTGGCGAACTTGACCACCTTGTACAGCACGTCGTGAGCATCGATGATCGGGTTGTAGGAGGCTTCCAGCCATACCGTGCGCCCATGTGCATCGATCCGCTTGAAGCGATCGGCCACGTACTCGCCACGGCGCAGCTTGTCCCAGAACGCCTGGTAGCCCGCCGAGTTGGCTTCTTCCGGCTCACAGAACATGCGGTGGTGCTTGCCGCGCACTTGCTCCAGGCTGTAACCCACCGATTGCAGGAAACGGTCGTTGGCAGTCAGCACGTGGCCATCGAGGTTGAACTCGATCACTGCGGTGGAACGCATCAGCGCCTTGATCAGGCTTTCGTGCTCACGCGAGGTCTCGATGGTGCGGGTCAGGTCGCTGGAGTGCATGGAGAAATGCTTGATGCGCCCGTCGCTGCCCTTGACCGGCTGCAGGATCGAACGCAACCAGGCCTCTTCGCCGTTGCCGCGCAGCAAGCGGAAGGCGCCGTTGAGGTGCTCACCCCGGGTGATGGCGCTTTTCATGCGCTGGTAGAAGTCGAGTTTCTTCACATGCCCCGGCACGATGTCCTCGATGTGACGCCCGATCAGTTGCTCGGGACGGTAGAGCATCTCTTTCTCGAAATTGCCATTGACCATCTCGATGCGCCCTTGGGGATCGAGCTGCAGCACCAGCATTTCGCTGTCCAGGCTGCTCTTGACTTGCTCGACGGAGAACAGGTCCTCGCGCAGTTGCTGAATTTCTTGCTTGAGCTTGCTGTTGAACATCACCGCTCCCGGAGCGCGTCACCTGATCGAATGCATCTTCATCGGCTGTCTCCCACGACTTCTTGAGTGCCCTGCAACGAAATATTCATACCGGCGAAACTGCCGGAAATCAGGCGTCATCTGCGCGTCACATGGCTATCACATGAGCGCAACGCAGCAGGCGGAGACTTTTTGTCATGAATACACCTAGCCTGCGCATCACCCTCGTCAGCGAAACCTTCCCACCCGAAATCAACGGGGTGGCCAATACCCTTGGCCGCCTCAGCGATGGCCTGCGCCAACGCGGCCACCGGGTGGAGATCGTGCGGCCACGGCAGGCCGGCGAGCTGCCCGCGGGCGCCGACCCTAACCTGCTGCTGTGCCGTGGCTGGGGCTTGCCGGGGTACCCGGGGTTGCAATGGGGCGAGGTGTCGATGCACACGTTGCTGCGCCGTTGGCGCAGGCAGCGCCCGGATGTGCTGTATATCGCCACCGAAGGGCCGTTGGGGCTGAGTGCATTGCGGGCCGCCCGGCGTCTGGGGGTGGCGGTGGTCAGTGGCTTTCATACCAATTTCCCGCAGTATTCCGGCCAATACGGCCTCGGCCTGCTGGCGCGGCTGCTCACCCATTACTTGCGCTGGTTCCACCGGCGCACCGTCGCCACCCTGGTGCCCAGCGCCAGCCAGCGCCTGGAGCTGGAGCGGCGCGGCTTCGAGCGCCTGGCGTTGATGGCCCGTGGCGTCGACGCCTGTCTGTTCAACCCGGCCCGCCGCAGCCAGGCCTTGCGCGATGCCTGGGGGCTCGGCCCGGCGGACATCGCCGTGCTGCATGTCGGGCGCCTGGCCGCGGAAAAGAACCTGGCGCTGCTGCGCCCTTGCCTGCAAGCCCTGCAGAAGACTTATCCACAGCGACGCCTGCGCCTGGTGGTAGTGGGCGATGGCCCACAACGGGCAACCCTCGAACAGCAACTGCCGGAGGCGGTGTTCTGCGGCGCCCAGCGCGGCGAAGCCCTGGCCGAGCACTACGCCAGCGGCGACCTGTTCCTGTTCCCAAGCCTGACCGAGACCTTTGGCAACGTGGTGCTCGAGGCCATGGCCTCGGGCCTGGCGGTGGTCGCCTATGACGAGGCCGCCGCCGGCCAGCACATCCGCCACGGTCATAGCGGCGCGCTGGCCATGCCCGCTGACCAGGCCGCCTTCATCGATGCGGCCTGCTGGCTACTGGAAGAAAGCGAAACCCTGCGCCGGGTGCGCCTCAATGCCCGCCAGCACGCCAGCCGCCAGGGCTGGCCTGCGATCGTCGAGCAGTTCGAGACGCACCTTTACAGCGCCTGCCACACGGCGCTTGTGGACGGCGAACCGGCAAACACCGCGCTGGCGATCAAGCCAGGCTCGACAGCGCCTCGCGGCTGAACGGCAGCACGTCCATTTCGCGCCCTTCGCGAACCTTCTGTGCCCACTCGGCATCTACCAGCAGCGCCCGGCCCACGGCCACCAGGTCGAACTCCTCGTCGCCCAGGCGGCGCAACAAGCCTTCCAGGCTGGCCGGCTTGGCCACCTTGTCGGTCTCGACCATGAACTGCAAAAATTCACCATCGAGGCCGACGCTGCCCACGGTGATGGTCGGTTTGCCGGTCAGGGTGCGGGTCCAGCCGGCCAGGTTCAGCGCAGAGCCTTCGAATTCCGGCTCCCAGAAACGCCGGGTAGAGCAATGGAAGATATCCACACCCGCGTCGGACAATGGCTTGAGGAAAGCGCCCAACGCCTCGGGCGTTTCCACCAGGCGGGCGCTGTAATCCTGCTGCTTCCACTGCGAGAAGCGGAAAATGATCGGGAAGCCTGGCCCTACCGCTGCCCGCACGGCCTGGACCAGCTCGATGGCAAAGCGCGATCGGCCGGCCAGGTCGCCGCCGTATTCATCGTCGCGGCGGTTGCTGGCCGCCCAGAAGAATTGGTCGATCAGGTAACCGTGGGCACCGTGGATCTCCACACCGTCCATGCCGATGGCCTGCGCAGCGCGGGCCGCCTCGGCGAACGCGGCGATCACCTCACGGATGTCGTCGCGGCTCATGCCGTGCACCTGGACCTGGCCGTCCTTGACCTTCTCGCTGGGCCCGTAACCCGGCACGCTGGCGTCCGGCTCGGTGCCCAGGCGGCGTACCGCGCCGACGTGCCACAGCTGCGGCACGATACGCCCGCCCTCGGCGTGAACGGCGTCAACCACGCGCTTCCAGCCAGCCAGCGCATCTTCACCATAAAAGCGCGGAACGTTGGCATAGCCATTGGCGGCCAGGTGCCCGACTGTGGTGCCCTCGGTGATGATCAAGCCCACGCCAGCAGCGGCGCGGCGGCGGTAATACTCGACCACGCCATCATGAGGCACGCCACCGGGGCAGAAGGTACGGGTCATCGGTGCCATGACGACGCGGGTCGGCAGCTCGAGCGCACCGAGGGTGAAGGGTTTGAACAAAGGATTGCTGGACATGGGGCGCTTCCGTCTGGGTGAGGAAATGCGCTGAGGTTAGGAGCAGTGGCGGGGTTGGCCCAGCATTATTGATCTGGGTGATTCTGGGGTATCGCTGGGGGTGCTGGGCACCCCCCGGGATATTCAGACCAGCGCTTTCTCGATGGCCTGCAACACCGCAGGGTCATCCGGCGCGGTACGTGGAGCGAACCGTGCCAGCACGCGCCCATCCTTGCCCACCAGGAACTTCTCGAAGTTCCAGCTGATGTCGCCGGGGAACTCGGCGCCCTCACCTGCCAGCAGGCGGTACAGCGAATGACGCTGCGGCCCATTGACCTCAAGCTTGGCTCCCAGCGGGAAGCTCACGCCATAGTTGAGGCTGCAGAAATCCTGGATTTCCTTCTCGCTGCCAGGTTCCTGGCCAGCAAACTGGTTGCAGGGCAGGCCAAGCACGTTGAAGCCTTTGCCCTTGAACTGCTGATGCAGCTTTTCCAGCGAAGCGTATTGCGGCGTCAGGCCACACTTGGAGGCGACATTGACCACCAGCACTACCTGGCCCTTGAACGGTGCCAGGGGCAGGTCCTGGCCATTCAGCGCCTTCAACGTCAGGTCGTGAAATGCACTCATGATGAATCCCCTCTCAGGTTCCCGGGTGCCGCTGGGGCGAATTGCGCCCACTAAAAAGGCGCCCGTCCAAGCCGTGTACCTCCCTGAGGAAGGCTTGTCGGCTTGTCCGAGCGCCTGGCGACTTTCTGAGCTTAGCGCAGAAAATCAGTGGTGATGGCCACCTTCACCGTGGATGTGACGGTGAGCGATTTCTTCTTCGCTGGCATCACGCACGTCGACCACCTTGACCTGGAAGGTCAGGCGCTGGCCAGCCAGCGGGTGGTTGCCGTCGACAGTCACGTCGTCGCCGTCGAGGTCACGGATGGTGACGATCTGCATCTGGCCATCCGGCGCCGAGGCGTGGAACTGCATGCCCACTTCCAGTTCGTCGACGCCTTCGAACATGCTGCGGTTCAGGGTGCTGACCAGTTCGGCCAAGTATTCGCCGTAGGCATCTTCAGGCTCGATGGTGACGTTCAGTTCGTCGCCAGCCTGCTTGCCTTCCAGGGCCTTTTCCAAGCCTGGGATGATGTTGGAAGCACCGTGCAGATAGACCAGCGGCGCGCCACCGGCGGAGCTGTCGATGGTCTCCCCGGCGTCGTTGGTCAGGGTATAGTCGATGGAGACAGCCTTGTTGGCGGCGATCAGCATGGGGCAAGACCTTTTGCAAAAGTATGTAGAGCGGACAAGTGTAACCAACGCATCGCCCGATTGCGAACGCAGCAAGGGCGAGGGGCGCCCCATCAGTCGGATCATCGGATTCCATCAGGACGATGAGGGCCACTGGGTGGTCGACCTTTCATGCGGCCATACCCAGCACCTGCGCCACCAGCCACCGTGGCAAGCGCGCCCGTGGGTGCTCGACCCTGAACAGCGCGCGCAGCGCATCGGCCAGGCTTTCGCCTGTGGTTGGTGTGCACAAGAGGCCGATGGCGCTACCCTTGGCCGTTGATTCCTTGCAACGCTTTATTTCGAGAAGCACGCATGCAAACATTTTTCATTGCGCCGACCGACTTTGGTGTCGGCCTGACGTCCATCAGCCTCGGCCTGGTGCGGACCCTGGAACGCGCCGGGCTCAAAGTCGGCTTCTTCAAGCCGATCGCCCAACCGCACCCTGGCGACACTGGCCCGGAACGCTCCACCGAACTGGTCGCACGCACACACGGTATCAAACCGCCAATGCCGCTCAGCCTGGCCCAAGTGGAGCGCATGCTCGGCGATGGCCAGCTGGACGAGCTGCTAGAGGAAATCATCCGCCTTTACCAGCAAGCCTGTATCGGCAATGACGTGGTGGTGGTCGAGGGCATGGTGCCAACCCGCCACGCCAGCTACGCGGCGCGGGTCAACCTGCACCTGGCCAAGAGCCTGGACGCCGAGGTGATCCTGGTGTCGGCGCCGGAAAACGAAGTGCTCAGCGAGCTGTCCGGGCGGGTCGAGCTGCAAGCCCAGCTGTTCGGTGGCCCGCGCGACCCGAAAGTGCTCGGGGTGATCCTCAACAAAGTGCGTACCGACGAGAGCATGGCCGAATTCGCCACGCGCCTGCGCGAGCATTCGCCGCTGCTGCGCGGCGGCGAATTCCGCCTGCTCGGCTGCATCCCCTACCAGCCCGACCTGAACGCCCCGCGCACCCGTGACGTGGCTGAGCTGCTCGGCGCGCAGGTGCTCAACGCCGGCGACTACGAGCAGCGGCGCATGAACAAGATCATCATCTGCGCGCGTACCGTGGCCAATACCGTGCCGCTGCTCACCCCCGGCACCCTGGTCGTCACGCCGGGCGACCGCGACGACATCATCCTGGCCGTCAGCCTGGCGGCGATCAACGGTGTGCCGCTGGCCGGCCTGCTGCTGACCAGCGACAGCAAACCCGATGCGCGCATCCTCGGCCTGTGCCGCGGCGCCCTGCAGGCCGGCCTGCCGATCCTCTCGGTCAGCACCGGCTCCTACGACACTGCCAACCAGCTCAACTCGCTCAACCGCGAGATCCCGGTGGACGACCGCGAACGCGCCGAGTTCATCACTGACTTCGTCGCCAGCCACCTCGATGCGGCCTGGCTGCACCAGCGCTGCGGCACGCCGCGCGAGCTGCGCCTGTCGCCTGCGGTGTTCCGTTACCAGCTGATCCAGCGGGCCCAGCAGGCGAACAAGCGCATCGTCCTGCCGGAAGGCGCGGAACCGCTGCTGGTGCAGGCTGCGGCGATCTGCCAGGCGCGCGGCATCGCCCGTTGCGTGCTGCTGGCCAAGCCGGAAGAAGTCGAAGCCGTGGCCCGCGCGCAAGGCATTACCCTGCCGGCGGACCTGGAAATTCTCGACCCTGAGCTGATTCGCGGGCGCTATGTAGAACCGATGGTCGACCTGCGCAAGAGCAAGAACCTCAATGCGCCCATGGCCGAGCAACAGCTCGAGGACCCGGTGGTGATCGGCACCATGATGCTCGCGCTGGACGAGGTCGACGGCCTGGTCTCGGGCCTGGTGCACTCCACCGCCAACACCATCCGCCCGGCCCTGCAGCTGATCAAGACCGCGCCGGGTGCCAGCCTTGTGTCGTCGGTATTCTTCATGTTGTTCCCCGAGCAGGTGCTGGTGTACGGCGACTGCGTGATGAACCCGCACCCCAGCGCCAGCGAGCTGGCCGAAATCGCCCGGCAGAGTGCGGAGTCGGCGCAAGCCTTCGGCATTGCGCCACGGGTGGCGATGATCAGCTACTCAAGCGACTCGGCCAGCGACGAAGAGGTGGAGAAAGTGCGCGAGGCCACGCGCCTGGCGCAAAGCGCCGAGCACAGCCTGCAGATCGATGGCCCGCTGCAGTACGACGCTGCCGCCAACCCGGACATCGCCCGCCAATTGGCGCCGGACAGCCCGGTGGCCGGGCGCGCCACTGTGTTCGTGTTCCCTGACCTGAACACTGGCAACACCACCCACAAGGCGGTGCAGCGCAGCACCGATGGGGTCAGCCTGGGGCCGATGCTGCAAGGCCTGCGCAAGCCGGTGAATGACCTGCCGCGCGGCGCTCAGGTGGACGACATCGTGCATACCATCGCGTTGACCGCGATTCAGGCCAGCACTGTCCGTTGAAATGAAAAAGGGCAGGCTCCGTATGGGCCTGCCCTTTTCATTACCGCAGTTATGGCTTACGGATACTGCTGAACCTGCCCCTGCTGGTCGTACTGCTGGCCCGGGATCGGCTTCAGGTTGACTTCGACCCGGCGGTTCTGCGCGCGGCCATTGGTATCGGCGTTGCTGGCAATCGGCTGGTCCGGGCCCATGCCACGCACGGTAACGCGCGAAGCGTCGACGCCTTGCGAGGTCAGGTAGGTGCTGACCGCCTGGGCACGGCGCTGCGACAGGTCCATGTTGTGCTGGCGGCTGCCGGTGCTGTCGGTGAAGCCGACCACTTCGATGGTGTTCTGGTTGAACTGTTTGAACGAGCTTGCCAGGTTGTTCAGCGGCGAGTAGAAGCTCGGCGCGATGTTCGCCGAGTCGGTCGCGAAGGTGATGTTGCCCGGCATGATCAGCTTGATCTGGTCGCCCTGGCGCTGCACTTCGACGCCGGTGTTGGCCATCTGCGCACGCAGCTCGGCTTCCTGCTTGTCGGCGTAGTAACCGTAACCGGCGGCGGCGGCTCCCACCGCGGCAGCGCCGATCAGCGCGCCCTTGCCACGGTTGTTGTGGTCGATGGCGGCGCCGGCGATGGCGCCGGCCAGCGCGCCCAGGCCGCCATACTTGGCGGTCTTGCTCATCCCGGTCGAGCCGTCCTGCGCCTGGCCTTGGCTGTCGTAGGGGTTCTGGCCGGCACAGCCGGTCATCAGGGCTGCGGCGGTTGCGACGATAATCAGACGACGCATGGTGAACATGGACAAGCTCCTACAAAAATTCGTGTGTGCGGCGGATCGTGAATGCATCTATGCCAGCCTTGGATCGCCTGATGGCAAAAAAATTCCATGAAAGGCTTTTAATGCAGGTTCATGCGCGCACAAAGGGGTTCTCGCGCATCTCGTCGCCCAGGCGGGTATCCGGCCCGTGGCCCGTCACCACGATAGCGTCCTCGTCCAGGCGATACAGCCGCTCCTTGATCGAGCGAACGATAGCGCGCTGGTCGCCGCCCCACAAATCGGTGCGGCCGATACCGCGGCGGAAGAGCGTGTCACCGGCCACCAGCAGCTTGGCGTCGGCGAACCAGAAGCTCATCGAGCCCGGCGTATGCCCTGGGGTGTGCAACGCCACGCCACAGCCACAGGCCAGTTCCTCATCGTCTCCCAGCCAGCGGTCAGGCGGCGGCGCCGGGGTGTAGGGCACGCCGAACATCTGGCATTGCATCTCCAGGTTGTCCCACAGCGGCTGGTCGTCCTTGTGCAGGTGCAGGGTGGCACCGGTGAGTTCCTTGAGCTTGCCCGAAGCCAGGAAATGGTCGAAGTGCGCGTGGGTGTGGATGATGCTCACCAGGGTCAGGCCATGGGCCTGCAGGCGGGCGAGAATCTTGTCCGGGTCACCGCCCGGGTCGACGACGATGGCTTTCTGGGTGACCGGGTCGCCGATCAGCGTGCAGTTGCACTGCAGAGGGCCTACGGGGAAGGTTTCGCGGATGAGAGTGAACGACGCTTTATCCATGAATAAACACAGCACTAATCGAATAGAGTTTGAACGCGAGCCAGCGCGTCGAGGATCACCACCTCGGGAACCGACTCGACCCGTTTGGCACCTCTGGCTTCAAGGTCGACCGTGCGGAGCTGATTGCAGAGCATCACGCCTTGCGTCTGGGTACCCGCACCGCTAAGGGTAACCGCAAAACCGGCATGCCTCGCGAAATCTCCACCTTGGGATATGGGGACAATCACGGCCAGCCCAGATGCATTGAATGCCGCTGGGGTGATTACCAGGGCTGGGCGCCCAGTCCCTTGCTGCTCGCGCCCTAATGTAGGGTCGAGGTTGACCCGAACAATATCTCCCCGGCCGAATTTAGCCCGCTTCACACTTCACGTCCCACTGGACGCATGCCGTTCCAGTCAGCCATGTCCTCGGGCTCCGGTGCGTTCAGGTCACATTGTGCCATCAGCTCATCGAGTGTGTACTTGGGCTTGGTCCTGACTGGCTTGAGTACCATCGCCTCGCCTGCCGTATCCAGGCTCAAGGTGGAGCCGACACCAAGGCGCATCTGTTTGAGCACTGCTGCCGGCAAACGAATCGCAGCACTATTGCCCCATTGCTGAATTTTGATCTGCATAAGTATCTCCCAAGGTAGATACATAGTAGAAACCCTCCAAGTGATTGCAAGTGGAATGTAGAAACTTCGTATCTACATTGTCATTTGCCAGGCCTCAAAAAAGCCCGCGCGCCACGAGTAGGAGATACCTCACAATGGCTTGGGAATCGATTTACAACCGGCCATAAACGCACCCTGGGCTCAAGCGATCCGCCCAACAAGGATCACGGCAAATACAACCTGAACAACCCACCCCCAAGCGCTCCACCATTGGCAATCTCGATCCGCCCACGCACGCCATTACGCTCATGCAGCGCAGCAATGCGTGCCGCGAAATACAGGCCAAGCCCGGTGCTGCCGCTTTGCGCATCGATGCCCTGCACGTAGTCCTGCTGCCGCTCCAGCATGCGTGCCGGGTAACCTGGGCCGTCATCGTTGACGCTGATCACCAACTGCTCGTTTTCTTCCTCGATGCTGATCAGCAGCGCATGGCCGGCATAGCGTGTGGCGTTGGTGACGACGTTGGCGATCACCGAAGCGACCAGCTCCCGGTCGAAGAAGCCCAGCGGGTTTTCACTGTCGATACGCCAAGTGGCGAGGATGTCGTTGTGCTCCAGCACCTGCTGGTGGGCCGCCAGTTGCGCTTCGATGAAGTCATCCAGTTCGTGGTAGTCCGGGCATACCGGCAGCTGGTTGACGCCCAGTTTGTACAGGCCGAGCATCTGCACCAGCATGCCGTTGAGGTGGCGAAACTCGTGCTCGATCACGCCTTGCTCGCTGCCGCTGCGCAGCGCCTCGGGCAGCCGCGCCAGCCACTGGTCATGGGACTGGATCAGCGCGGACAGCGAGTTTTTCAGGTCGTGCACGGTGGAGGCGATCACCGTGGAAAAATCCAGCCCCTGATTGTCCTGGCTCATGCGCCGAACACCTTGATGTGCAGTTTGCGGTAGCGGTCGTAGCGGCTATCGCTGGCTGGAATGCCCGCGACACGGGTCAGGCAGTCACGACACTCCTGCAGGATGGCCGGTGGCGTGGTTTCACCGCCGATGCGCAGCAGCGCCTGGGCCGTATTGAGCGCAATGCTGATGTTCTTGGGTTGCAGCGACAGCGCCTTGCGGAACATCTGCAAGGCCTCGTTGAGCTGCCCTGCCTGGTAGCTGCGCACGCCCTGGCGGTTGAGGTCGACCGCTTCGGTGACGGCACCGAGCACCGTCGGGTCGTCCGTCAGTTTGGCCACGCTCTGCATGACCTTGGGGTCATCGCCATAGGTTTCCACACAGCCTTTGAGGATGGTGCCACCGGCGGTTTCCTGGCCCAGCGACTGCAGCTGTTTGGCCACGGTCAACGCGGCTTCGACCGAGAAGAACTGGTCCATCTTGTCCAGCCGCTGCATGGCCTGCTCGGTCAGCTTGGCGGCAGTCTCGGCATCGCCCGCCTGCTGCAAGCTGGCGGCTTTCATCAGGCGCGCACGCACTTGCAGGCCCTGGTCCTCGACGTTGTCCTTGGCCACCTCGCTGAGCACGGTGTTGATCTCGACCCGGGTACGCGCATCCAGGCCGAAGCCGGCGTTCTTGTTCATCAGTGCCTGAACCAGCCCGAGGTTGCTTTCGGCATCCTTGTAGCGCGAGCTCTGCCCCTGGTTCACCGCATGGCGGAAGGCCTTGGAGGCACTCTCGAAGTCTTCGTTGTCCAGCGCCAGCTTGCCCAGCGCGGCCTGGCGACGTACCGCCAGGGGCGACAGGCGCACCGCTTCTTCCAGCATGTTCTGTGCGCGCTTGGTCTCGCCTTGCGCCACCAGCACGTTGGCCATGCCGTCATACAGGCTCGGCATGATCGGGAATGCCTTTAGCGCCTGTTCGTAGACGCCCTGGGCCTGGGCATTCTGGCCACGCTTGTGCATCAGGCTGCCCAACGCCGCATACACCCACGGCTGCGGGCGGCTGGCGAGGATGCCCTTGAGGAACTTTTCCAGTTCATCGAAGCGGTTGAGGTCACGCAGGGCATCGGCGCGGTAGCGCAGGCACAGGGGGGCGAAACGCGGGTCTTTCTTGCACAACTCGGCGCAAGCGGCCAGCACCTCGGCCGGGCGGCCGCGGTCCAGCGCCTGCAGGATGGGCTTGAGCAACGTCTTGCGTTGCGTCAGCTTGTCGAGCCGCTGCGCCAGGCCCACCCGGTTGAAGGGTTTGGTCAGGTAGGCATCGGGCTCGTGCTCGAGCGCGCTCAGCACAATGGCTTGACTGCTCTCGGCGGTGACCATGATGAACACGCACTCATGGCTGATCAGCTTGTCGAGGATCAGGTCCTCGAGCACTTGCTGGCCGTTCTTCTTGCCGTCACCCAGGTGGAAGTCCTGGAGAATGTAGTCATAGCGCTTCTGCCCGCACATGCGCAGCGCCTGCTCACCGCTGTCGGCAGTGTCCACGTCGCGCACACCCAGCTCGCGCAGCATGGAACGCGTCGACGTACGAAAGTCGGTGAAGTCATCGACGATCAGAAAGCTCTTTTGCCCGTACTGCAGCATCAACACGACCTGTATTGGATGATGGGAGGATGGCGTGCGGCGATGCATACCGCCGAGTCCTGTATCGGCCACGGGTCGGGAAAGATGAGGGCGGATCACACAGCGGTAAATGTCAGGCCAGCAGGCCCAGCGACTTGGCCCGCGCCACCGCCTGGGTACGCCGCTCCACACCGAGCTTGCTGTTGATATGGCTGGCGTGGGTCTTGACGGTGTGCAGGGAGATGAACAGACGCTCACTGATCTGCTGGTTGGAACAGCCTTGGGCGATCAATTCGAGCACGGCCAGCTCTCGCCCACTCAGGGCCTCGCCCGTGCCACTGCTGGGCGCGGCCAGCTCGGGCAGGCGCGCCAGCAAATCGACCTGGACCTTGCAGGCAGCCCGCGCAAGGAGGTGCTCGCGCAGCCACAACGGGTGCAATTCGATCAACCGCTGGAACGGCTGCATCACGCCACCCTGGGCCGCCGCCAGGGCCATGGGCAGCAACTCGGCGGCCTGCGCCTCACGCCCTTCTTCCAGCCACAAGCCGATCCATTGGCACAGCGCGCTCAGGCTCAGCATCATGCCGCCGCTTGCCTGCCCACGCTCGACCAGGCCACGCAAACGCGCAACGGCATCGTCACTGCGCCCCTGGATGCGCTCGAGCAAGGCCTGTTGCAAGGCAATATGCAGTGGCAGCAACGGGTGGAACTCCGGCGCCGCTGCGGGCTGCTCCCCCCCGTAGGTCTGCCCCAGGCGCAACAACCAGGACTCGGCCAGGTCGGTACGGCCCTGGGCCAGCCACAACTCGCACTTCACCAGGGTAATCATGGCCAGGTAGAAGATCGGTGGCACATCCCAGATGTGCATCAACCGTTCTGCCTCGGCCAGTTCGGCGAAGGCCTCGGCATAGTGGCCTTCACGGCCGTCGAGCGCGGCGATTACGCAATGGCCGATCAGCACGCTGATGTCGCGGCAGGCCCGCGCCTCCCCCAGCCCCGCCCGCAGGCGCGCGCGGCCTTGTGCAGGTTGCAGGCGCGCCACCAGCAGATAGCCCTCGTACAAGGTCAAGCGCGCGCGCACCGCATACAGGCGCTGAGCAGAAAGACCCTGCAGGCGCTGCAACCCCTGGCGCACTTCGTCCAGGGCGCGCAGCACCTCGCCACGGGCATGCAGCACCCGCGCGCGGTCGTAGTGCGCCAAGGCTTCGAACAAGGGGTTGCCGACCCGCTGGGCCAGCTCCAGTGCCTCACGGTTCCAGCCACGCGCGCGCCAGAAGTCGCCGTCGGCGATGGCCAGGTTGGACAGTGTCGACAGGCACACCAGGCGCTGGCCGTAACGTTTGCTCGGCAGGCTTTGGAGCGCCTCGCCGCAATAGGCCAGGGTGCGTTCGCGATCGCCACGGCCGCGGGCGATCACCCCACTCAAGGCCAGCCATTGCGCCAGCATTGACCTTTGCGCCGTGGCTGAAGGGGCAGGCAGAAAGCGGCTCAGGTAGCTTGCCAACTCTTCTGCTGCATCCAGCTGGCAGGCCAGGCCCAGCGCCCAGCTGTACAGCACGATCAACCGGGGCGTGCTGATCAGCAAGCTGTCGGGCAGGTCCATCTTCCAGCGCAGCAGCATGCCGACGTTCTGCTCGGCCAGCAGTTGCTCCTCCGAGAGGCTCTGCACCAGGTCGGCGGCGACATCCAGGTGGCCGGCGCGCAAGGCCTGTTCCACCGCCTCGTCGAGCAGGCCCTGGGCCTGGAACCAGCGACAGGCGCGCAAGTGCAGGCGCGCCTGCGGTTCGCTGGACTGACGGCTGCGCAACAGGTCGGAAAACAAATGGTGGTAGCGATACCAGTGCCCGTGCTCGTCCAACGGCACCAGGAACACCTGGTGCGCCTGCAGGTAGGACAAGATGGCGGCGCTGTCATCGCGCTCGCGCAGGGCATCGCACAACGCCGCACAGAAACGCTCCTGGCAGGCGGTGTCAAACAGGAACGCCTGGACCTCCGCTGGCAGGATATCGATGACTTCTTCAAGCAGGTAATCGCGAATCAACCCTTCGCCACCATGCAGGGCCTGGGGCAAGGCATGTTCATCGCCGGATTCGCTGGCTGCCAGCTGCCAGAACCGCAGCCCGGCCACCCAGCCGTCGCTGCGCTGGATCAGGTTGTCCAGGGCCTGGCCGCGCAATCCGGTAGGTTGTCGACCGATGACCGCCAGAGACTCGTCTGGCGTCAGGCGTAATTCCTGCTCGTTCAGTTCGATCAGTTGCCGCGACAGGCGCAGCCGCGCCAGGTGCCAGTCGGGCCGCTGGCGGCTGGTGACCAGCAGCACCAAGCCGGCAGGCAAGTGGTTGAGAAAGAACTGCAGGCAGCGATCGAGCACCGGCCCCTGGGCCAGATGGTAGTCGTCCAGCACCAGCAGCAAGGGCGTATCGGCTTGCAGGTACAACGCCAGTTCATCGAGCAGGCCGTCGATCCATTCCTCGAAGGCGAAGGGCTGATGGCGCTGGCGCATCTTCAGCAGGCCCATGGCCTGGCCGCCCAGTGCCGGGCAGTACTGTTGCAGGCCTTCGAGCAGGCGCTCGAGGAAGCGGCCGGGGTCGGCATCGCGCTGGCTCAGGCCAAGCCAGAGGCTGCGCCAATGGTCGGGCAACGCCTCGCAGAATTCGATGGCCAGGGAGCTTTTACCGAAGCCTGCCGCGGCGTTGACCAGCAGCAAGCGCCCGCTGAGGCCGGCTTGCAGGCGCTGGCACAGCCGCGCGCGAGGCACGTGACCGTCCGGCAGCGGTGGCCGGAAGAAACGCCCGTCCAGCAGGCCCAGGGCCTGGCTGGCGAATCCATGCGTACGGGACAAATCTGTCATGGCCGGCTCGTTCTGGTTGGAAGACTACGGCGGTACGGATGCTTGCGAGACTAGCGGGTAACGCAGCGCATTTGAAGATGATGGACGCAAATCACCTGGAAAAGACTACAACAAAAAGCAACAACCCTGATGGACAGTGCTTGCAGCGGGGGTTTGGCGAGGTATTCAGCACTTTTATTGCCTGCGCAGGGTTGCAGGCTGAAACAGAAACGCCCCGGCAAGCCGGGGCGTTCTGGGAGGTCACACGGAGGTGTTGGTTAGCGGTTCAACGAATACCCGATTGGCGCAGCGCTGCCGGCTGGAAGTCGGCCTTGCTGGCACTGAAGCCGAAGTCGTAAGCGCGCTTCTCTTCGTTCTTCATGCCCAACGCCAGGTAGCGGCCTGACTGCAGGTCATAAATGGCTTCCAGGGTGTACCAAGGCACCTGCACGTTGTAGTAGTCCTGGGCATGCGCCTCGGACACGCGCCACAGCTGGTTGCGGCCGTCATACTGGTCGATCACCGCAGCCTGCCAGGTGTCCTCGTCGATGTAGAAGTCACGCTTGGCGTAGATGTGCCGCTGGCCAGGCTTGAGCGTGGCGACCACATGCCAGACCCGGCGCAACTCGTAACGGGCGAGGTCCTGGTTGATATGCCCGGCCTTGATGATGTCGCCGTACTTGAGCTTCGGGTCGTCGAGCTTGTAGGCGTTGGAGGCAATGTACATTTCCTTCTTGCCTTCGAGCTTCCAGTCGTAGCGGTCCGGCGCACCGTTGTACATGTCCAGGTTGTCCGAAGTACGCAGGCCGTCGGCGGCGGTACCCGGCCCGTCATACGATACCTGCGGAGCCTGGCGCACACGACGCTGGCCGGCGTTGTAGATCCATGCCTTGCGCGGTTCCTTCACCTGGTCGAGGGTCTCGTGCACCAGCAGCACGGTCCCGGCCAGGCGTGCGGGCGCGGTCACTTCCTGCTTGAAGTAGAACAGGATGTTGCCCGGGTTGTTCGGGTCGTAGTCCTTCATCTTGTCGCGGAAGACGAACTGGTCGGAGAAATACACCAGGCTGAACGAGCCATTCTGTTGCGGCGTGGCCTGTGTCACCAGGCGGCTGACGCTGCCTCCACGGTAACGGGTGATGTGGTTCCAGATCACCTCGAGGCCGCTCTTGGGGATCGGGAACGGCACGGCGGTCTGGAAGTTGTTCAGGCCGTTGCCGCCTTCGACCAGCGTGGTCGCAGTGGCGTTCTTCTTGATCGCGGCGAACACATCGTCAGGTACGGTGGCGCCACGGTGGGTCTTGTACACCGGGATCTTGAAGGTGTCCGGGTAACGCTTGAGCATCGCCACCTGGCCCGGTGAAAGCTTGTCCTTGTACTGCTCGACGTTTTGCGCGGTGATGGTGAACAGCGGCTTGTCGCTGCCGTACGGGTCGGCAAGGAAGCCTTTGGCATCGACGCTGCCGGCAGTCTTCGACAGCGGCTGCCACGCGCTGATGGAGCCATCGGCGTTACCGGCCTTTTCTGCGCCCATCGGTGTCAGGGTGCTGCCCAGCTTGGCCGCTTCATCGGCGGAAACCGCAGCCATGACGCTGGTCGCCAGCAGGGACAGGCCCAGTACACCGGCTTGCAGCAGACTTCTGGTCTTGTTCATGTCGTGTCGTCCTGGATCTGTGTGCTTAGAAGTTCACGCCGAAGCTGAGGGCGACGAAGTCGCGATCATCCACGGTGCTGTACTTGCCGTCGAAGAAGTTGGTGTACGACAGGCTCGCGGTGTAGGTGTTCTGGTACTCGGCGTCCACGCCAAGGCTGACGGCCTTGCGGCCTTCCTCGAAGTTACCGCCTGGGCCCGGCGAGTAACCGGACACGTCATGCGACCAGGCAATGTTGGGCTTGAGGTTGACCCCGGCGAACACGTCGTTGTAGTCCCAGATGACGCGGGCCCGGTAACCCCAGGAGGTGCTGGTGGTGTAGCCGTCGTTTTCGCACTTGCGGTTCAGGTTGGTGGTCGAGGCTCCAGCACCTGCACCGGCAATGGTGCTGGCATTGAGTGCCTGGCAGGTGTCGGCGCCACCGGTTGCCGGCAGCGGGCCTGGGCCGAAGACCGGGTCGCGGCCGTAGCGGGTTTCGTGCGCGCTTTCCAGGCCACCGACATGGGTCACGCCCAGTTCGCCGACCACGGTCATGCGGCTGGCGCCCATCACCTGGTCGAAGAAATGCGTCAGGGTGGTCTGGAACTGGGTGATTTCCTTGCGGCGATAGCCGTGCAGGTCCTCGCCTGGGGTACCGGTCAGCAGCGAGGCATTGGTCAGTGCGCCACCAATCGGACGCACACCGGCGAACAGGATATCGGTGGTGTTCAACTGCACCGGAGCATTCGGCCGGTAGCTGAGTTCACCGCTCCACGCGGTGCCGGTGGGCAGCGTGGTGGAGAAGCTCAGGCCATACAGGCGGATGTCTTCGGGGTACTCGACGAAGTATTTCGAGTTGCCCGCCACGATCAGCGGCGCCAGGGCACGCAGTTGTGCCGGCAGCTGGCTCAGGCCGGCGAACACCGAAGGCGAGGCGCCGGTGGCGCTGAAGATCGGCGCACGGCTGTGGTAATTCATGAAGTAGGCGCCGAATTCGGTGTCCAGTGGCTCGAACATGTAGCGCAGGGCCACGCCGAACTGGCCGCTGTCACGGGCGTCGCGGTCGGCGCCGCGGGCCACCATCACCCCCTCCTCGTTGATGTTCACGCCACGGGTGGCGAGGAACTGCTGAGCAGCGGCCGGCACGGTGCGGCTGCTGTTGAGCACGCGCAGGTTGTCGGTGCAGCCGTCGGCGATGATGTCGGGTTGCGAGAAGAAGGTACCGCAGTTGTCGACGACGGTCTGGTCCCACTCGATCTGGTAGAAGGCCTCGGCCGACAGGTTGTCGGTCAGGCTCTGCGAGATGTAGAACATGTTGACCGGGATCAGGCCTTCCTTGATCTCGGCGCCAGGGCGGCGGAAGGCGGCGACGTCGATGGGGTTGATCGAGTTGATGCCACCACCGATGAAGGTACTTTCACCCCAGCTCACCACCTGCTTGCCGAAGCGCACCGACCCTGGCTGATCGCCGATCGAATAGTTGTGGTACACGAAGGCGTCGAGCAGCTGCGCCCCGGAAGACTTGGCGCCTTCCTTGCGGTTGGAGTCGCTGATGTCCTTGAACTCGCGGCTTTCGTCCTTGAGTTCGAAGTCGTACCAGTACTTGCCACGCACGAACACGCCGGTGTCGCCGTACTTCAGCTCCAGGTCATGGATGCCCTTGAAGATTTTCGAGAAGGTTTCGCCCTTCTTGAAGTTGAGGTGGCCATCATCAGAGGTTTGCGACAGGCCCTTGCCGCCATTGTTGACCCCGATCAGGTTCTTGTTCGGGTTGGCGGTCGACCAGCTGGCCCCGATGGAGAGCGACGAGTCGAACTGACCTTCGATTTCCCCGATGTTGAAACTGACCGCAAAAGCTGGACTTGCGAGCGTGGAAGCAAGGCTGACGGCCAAGGGCAGCTTGGCCCGGCGCCAGAACGGGTTTGCAGATTTCATCGACGCTACTCCATGTACTTTTTTGTTATGGCAGTGAGTCCTTTCAAGAACGGCCCGTGCGACCGGTATGCGGGTTTTCACCCGCGACGACACGTGTTGCGCGTGTCGTCCTCCCCCATTCCTGAAAATCCCCTGGCCCCGACTATAGCCAGCAGACTTAGGTGCTTGATCCCTCTAAAGTGTGATTTGCACACTGGCCGCCAATTCGCCCCGGCGTGGCCCGGGTTGCGCGCTGGCAAGGCTGAAGCATGGCGCATTTTTGCCGTTTGGCAAGGCACCGACCGCTCTGGCCTGCGGGTCGTGTTCCAAGGGGCACGACCCGCAGCACGGTTACAACGTGGAAAGGAACGCGCTGTTGCTGGCCTGCCATTGAACGATGTCCTGGCGGATGCGCTTCTTGTCGAGTTTTCCTACGCTGGTCTTGGGAATTTCTGTAACAACGGCGATCTGGCTGGGAATCGCCCACTTGTTGATGTGGCCCTCCTCGACAAACGGCTTGAGGTGCTCCTTGAGCGCCTTGGCATCCACCGCTTGCCCATCACGCACCACCAGCAACGCGAATGGGCGCTCGCCCCACTGCGGGTCGGCAACGCCCACCACCGCCACTTCCCGCACCGCAGGGTGACGACTGATCAGGTCTTCGAGGTCGAGTGACGAGATCCACTCGCCCCCGGTCTTGATCACATCCTTGATGCGGTCGCGAATATCGATGTAACCCATGCCGTCGAGGGTTGCGACGTCACCGGTGTGCAACCAGCCGCCTTGCCAAAGCTCTTCGCTTTTTTCCGCTTCCTTGAAGTAACCCATGGTCAGCCAGGGGGCGCGCAGCACCAACTCGCCCTGGGTCTCGCCGTCGGCCGGGAGGAATTTGCCGTCACCATCGACGATTGCCGCCTCCACCAGCGGCACCGGCACGCCGGCCTTGATGCGGTAGGTGACGCGCTCGTCCTCGCTGCCGGCCTGTAGCTCATCGTTCAGGTGCGCGGCCGAGATCAGCGGGCAGGTTTCGGACATGCCATACGCCGCGGTCAGCTGAATGCCCCGGGCCAATGCGGCTTGATACAGCGAGCGGTTGAGCGCACTGCCGCCGATGATGATCTTCCAGCCACCGAAGTCCTGGCCTTGCGAGCTTGGGCAGTTGAGCAGCATCTGCAGGATGGTCGGCACGCAGTGCGAAAAGGTGACCTTCTCCTCCCGCCACAGCTTGACCAGCATGTCCGGTTCGTAACGCCCCGGGTACACCTGCTTCATGCCGAGCATGGTGGCCGCATAGGGAATGCCCCAGGCATGCACGTGGAACATCGGCGTGATGGGCATGTACACATCGTTGCTGCCCAGCAGGCGCACGCTGTCGATACTGCCGGTCACCGATGCCTCGGCCAGGGTGTGCAGGACCAACTGGCGATGGGTGAAGTAGACGCCCTTGGGGTTACCGGTGGTGCCGGTGGTGTAGAAGGTGGTGGCGACCGAATTCTCGTCGAAGTCGGGGAAGTCGTAGTGCGGGCTGGCCGCTGCCAGCAATTGTTCGTACTCGCCGACCAGGTTCGGCAGCTCGGCGGCCTTGTCCGGGCCATCGGTCAGCAGCAGGGTCTTGTCGACCGTGGTCAGTTGCCCGGCAATACCCTGGTAAAGGCCGACGAAGTCACTATTGACCAGCACCACACGGTCTTCGGCATGGTTCATGGTGTAAAGGATCTGTTCGGGCGACAGGCGCACGTTGATGGTGTGCACCACCGCACCGATCATCGGGATGGCGAACATGCATTCCAGGTAGCGGTGGCTGTCCCAATCCATGACCGCCACGGTGTCACCGGCCTTGACCCCGGCTTCGGTCAGCACGTTGGCCAGGCGGGCGATACGCTCGCTGAGCTGTGGATAAGTCAGCCGCAGCTGGTCGCGGTAGACGATTTCGCGAGTCTTTTCGTAGCGGCTGCCGGACATCAGCAGGCGTTTGATCAACAGAGGGTAGTTGTAGGCGCCCTCGGCGGGCTTGATGATGCGGGTCTGCAACATGGGTATCCCTTAATCTGGAAAGCGAGCCGAACAAGTCTGGGATCTACTGTAGTTCGCCAATGTGACGGTCAAATCAGCCGAAGGAATGATTTGGCTGCGCAAGGTATGAGTGGCATTGTTCGGGTGATGGACCATCCCTGCCCTGCCAACGGAGCCCTACTGATGCCCAGCCCGCGTCGCGCCGTGTTTCTCGATCATCAATCCCTGGACCTTGGTGACCTCGACCTTTCCCCGCTGCGAAGCCAGTTCGATGAGTTCGAGCTGTTCGATGCCACCCGCCCCGACCAGGTGGCCGAGCGCCTACAGGGCGCGGTCGCGGTGGTCAGCAACAAGGTCATGCTCGACGCCGAGGCCCTGGCGGCCAACCCGCAGCTCAAACTGATCCTGGTTGCCGCCACTGGCACCAACAATGTCGACCTGGCCGCTGCCCGCGCCCAGGGCATCACGGTGTGCAACTGCCAGGGCTATGGCACGCCGTCGGTGGCGCAGCACACCATTGCCCTGTTGCTGGCCCTGGCCACGCGCCTGTGCGACTACAACCGGGCGGTGGCTGACGGCCAATGGGCCAAGGCCAGCCAATTCTGCCTGCTGGATTTCCCCATCGTCGAACTGGAAGGCAAGACCCTCGGCCTGCTCGGCCATGGCGAGCTGGGCGGCGCCGTCGCACGCCTTGCCGAAGCTTTTGGCATGCGCGTGCTGAGCGGGCAGATCCCCGGGCGCCCGGCGCGCGATGACCGCCTGCCGCTGGAGGAGCTGCTGCCGCAGGTCGACGCCCTGACCCTGCACTGCCCGCTCAACGAGCACACCCGGCACATGCTCGGCGCCCGCGAGCTGGCGCTGCTCAAGCCTGGCGCCTTGGTGGTCAACACCGCCCGCGGTGGGCTGATCGACGAGCAGGCCCTGGCCGACACCCTGCGCAACGGCCACCTGGGCGGCGCCGCCACCGACGTGCTGAGCGTCGAGCCGCCGGTCCAGGGCAACCCGCTGCTGGCCGGGGATATCCCGCGCCTGATCATCACCCCGCACAGCGCCTGGGGCGCGGTGGAGTCGCGCCAGCGCATCGTCGGCCAGCTCAGCGAGAACGTTCAGGCCTTCTTCGCCGGCCAGCCACGCCGCGTGGTCAGCTGAGCGCAAAGGCTGGCTCTGCTACACTGCGCGACTTTTTTCAGGAGGCGCCGTCCATGGACCCGCGCAGTGAAGTGTTGCTCCGCCAGGCGGACCTGTTCCAGGGTCCGCTGCTGCTCGCCGGCGCCCCCGCCGACGACCTGCTCGGCCAACTGCCCAAGGCCCATGGCTGGACCTGGCATGCCGGCGACCAGGCGATGCTCGACGGCCGTTTTGCCGGGCGCAGCCATTACGGTGTCGAGGTGCCGCCGGTAGCGTTCGAGGCGGCCGTATTGTTCCTGCCCAAGTCGCGCGAACTGGCGGCCTACCTGCTCAATGCCCTGGCCTCGCGCCTGGCCGGCCGCGAACTGTACCTGGTCGGCGAAAAACGCGGTGGCATCGAGGGCGCGGCCAAGCAACTGCTGGCCTTTGGCAAGCCACGCAAGCTGGACAGCGCGCGGCACTGCCAGCTGTGGCAGGTCACGGTGGACAACGCCCCCGCAGCCAAGCCGCTGGAAAGCCTGGCCGAGCGCTTCGAGCTCGAACTGGAAGATGGCCCGCTGCAGGTCATCAGCCTGCCCGGCGTGTTCAGCCATGGCCGCCTCGACCGTGGCACGGCGCTGCTGCTCAAGCACCTGGACAACCTGCCGACCGGCCATGTACTGGACTTCGGCTGCGGTGCCGGGGTGCTCGGCGCCACGGTCAAACGCCGTTATCCACAGAGCCAGGTCACCCTGCTGGACGTGGACGCCTTTGCCGTGGCCGCCAGCCGCCTGACGCTGGCAGCCAACAACCTTGAAGGGGACGTCATCAGTGGTGATGGGATTGACGCCGCGCCCACCGACCTGAGCCTGATCCTGAGCAACCCGCCGTTCCATACCGGAGTGCACACCAACTACCAGGCATCGGAAAACCTGCTGAAAAAATCAGGCCAACATCTGCAAAAAGGTGGCGAAATGCGCTTGGTCGCCAACAGTTTCCTGCGCTACCAGCCCTTGATCGAAGGCGCCTTGGGCAACTGCCAGACCTGCGCCGAAGCGGAGGGTTTTCGCATCTACCGGGCAACACGCGGTTAAAAACAGGGCTTGCCGAAAGCGGTTCGGCTAGGCAGAATCCGCTCCGTCCTAGGGGAGTAGTCTCCCGCAAGCACCCTGCTTGCCCGGCACGCGTCAACACACTTGGCCCACAGGCCATGGCGCGTGCGACCCAGCTCTGATGAGCAAGATCCGCACAGACGGATCCAGGGTTTGACAAGACCTATGACACGCACACCTTACCCGGGGCGGGGAGGCTGTACGTGTCATAGCCGTGTCGACCCGCCCCCGTAGGAACCCTGATGCTGGAATCTTTGCTCGTCCCCACCGCGATCGTCGCCCTTGCCGAAATCGGCGACAAGACGCAACTGCTCGCCCTCATTCTGGCTGCACGCTTCCGCAAGCCCTGGCCGATCATCGCCGGCATCATTGCCGCCACCTTGGCCAACCATGCCGCCGCAGGTGCAGTGGGCGCCTGGGTCAGCGGGTTCTTCACCGAGACGGTGCTGCACTGGGTCCTCGCCGCGAGCTTTACCGCCACCGCCTTGTGGACTTTGGTGCCGGACAAGATGGATGACGATGAGAACCCGGCACGCCGCTTCGGCCCGTTCCTGACCACGCTGATCGCGTTCTTCCTGGCCGAGATCGGTGACAAGACCCAGGTAGCCACGGTGATGCTGGCGGCCCAGTATCCGCACCTGATCATGGTCATCATCGGTACCACCCTGGGCATGCTGATCGCCAACGTGCCGGTGGTGCTGGCGGGCAACTTCGCGGCAGAGAAGCTGCCGCTGACGCTGATTCGCCGCCTGGCGGCGACTGCGTTCGTGGTGCTGGCGATCGTCGCGGTCTACTCGGCGATGAAGACCAGTGGGTGGGTGGGGTAATTGGAAAAGTAGGGGCTGCTGTGCAGCCCCTGCCTGGCTCGCATTACTTCTTGGCCGCTTCGTACAACGGCATCACCTTCGGGATCGCCGCCTGCAACGACGCGATCCGGCTGTCGGACGCCGGGTGAGTACTCATGAACTCAGGTGGCGCCCCCTCGGAAGCCTTGCTCATCTTGTTCCACAAGGTGATCGCGGCATTCGGGTCATAGCCGGCACGCGCCGACAGTTCCAGGCCGATCAGGTCGGCCTCGTTCTCATTGGCGCGGCTGTTGGGCAGGGTCATGGCGTAGTTCACCACCTGGTCTGCCAACGCGATGCTGCTCTGGCCAAGGCCAAACAGTGCACCCGCACCCTGGCGGGCCATTTCCACGCCATAGGCCTTGGACATGGCTTCACGGCTGTGCTCACGCAGGGCGTGGGCGATTTCGTGCCCGACCACTGCGGCGATCTCGGCATCGGTGAGCTTGAGCTGGTCGATCAGGCCGGTGTAGACGATGATCTTGCCGCCCGGGCCGCAGTTGGCGTTGAGCTCGTCGCTCTTGATCACGTTGACTTCCCACTGCCACTGCGCGGCATCCGGGCGGAACTTCGGTGCCTGGGCGATCAGCCGATTGGCAATGGCCTGGACGCGCTTGGCATCGGCGCTGGACTTGTCCAGCACACCTTTGTTTGACGCCTCGCCGAGGGTCTGCTGGTACGACTGGGCGTACATCTGATTGACCTCATCGGTCGAGAGCATGCTGAACATGTACTGCTTGCGCTCGACGCCGACAGCACCGCCGCTGGTGGTATTCACCGCCTGGCAGCCCGCTAGCAGCATGCCAGCACTCAAGAGGCTGACGACAAAAAACTTACGCATGAAAAGACTCCCTTTTTACATGCGCCGTATCCTAGGCCGAGTCGCCCATGGCTGCCATAGCCACAGGTAAGATTTCTTTGGGGGTAACGGCCTCTTCATCGCTGCGATTTACCCGAGAAAAGCTCGTTAACGGCAACATTCAGGCCGGGGTCAGGCACTCCGGTGCATCCAGCTTCGGATCATTGACGAAATTCGCCAGCGCCCGCTCGCGCAGCGTGGCCGGCGGGCTGGCCAATAGTTCATGCAAGCGCGACAGGGGAGCTTCGGGGTCCAGCCACGCCGCCTGCCCTGCCTCATCGAGGATCAACGGCCGGCGCTGATTCATGGCCGCCTGGGTCACCACCGCGCAGCTCAACCAGACCTGATCCTGCACCGGGTAGGCTTCCCAGACAGCCGCAAAATACAGCGACGAGCCCTCCCCCGGCGTCAGCCAATAGGGCCGCTTGCGCACCGTGCCCCGCCATTCGTAAAAACCGTTGGCCGGCATCAGGCAGCGCCGCTGGCGCAAGGCCTCGCGAAACATCGGCTGCTCAGCCAGGGTTTCGGCACGTGCATGCGCGGGGGTGCGGGACAAGTCAGTGAGCCAGGCCGGGGTCAGCCCCCAGCGCGCCTTGGCCAGTTGCATCTGGCCATCAACCTGGCGCTGGATCAGCACCGAGGCGGCGGGCGAGATATTCCATTGCGCCGGCTGGCCGGCAGGAAAGCCCGGCAGGCTTGCCAACTCCTGGGGCCAGCGAAACAGGGCGTAGCGTCCACACATGGGCGAATTCAGAACCTAGCAGATCAAGGTACCGGGATAACTCTCCGGTTCGTCGCCGGCAAGCGGCTGGGCACCATTGTACGCATCGATCAGCTGCCGTGCGTAACCGGCCTGCTCATCGGCCACGGCCAGCCCGAGCAAGCCTTGCACCGGCAGTTCGCCCACACCGCCCATCAGGTCGCGGCCGACCAGGTGCACCTCGATGCCCTCGCTGGCCAGCATGCCGACCAGCATTTCGGCTTCGAGCAGGTTTTCCGGTTCGTAGATTCGGCGCATCAGTCGTTCTCACCGTAGACATCGAGCATCCACTCGTCGCCGTGAACCTGCAGCACGAAGCGGATAGGCTTGCAGCACACCTGGCAGTCCTCGATGTACTCCTGGTCGCCAGCGGACAGATCCACCGTGGTCTCGACTTCCTCGCCACAATAGGGGCAATCGTACAGCGCAGTTTCCAGCATCGCGGCCTCCAAGGGTGACTTGTGCGTATAATTGCCGGTCTGTTTACAGGGCCTGCGTGTGTCCGAGCCGTTTTTCGGACCCCGTCCCTACCTATTACCCTAGCCGTTTCCAACAAGAGAGCATGATGGGCGAATTCGATGCCATCCGACCATACGACGACGCTGAGGTCCCTGCCGTTCTGGCACGCCTGCTCAGCGACCCGGCATTCCTCGATATCCTCACCCACTTCCGCTTCCCGCGCGCCGCAGGCGCCTTCGGTTGGCTGCTCAAGCCGCTGATCGCCCGCCGCCTGCGCAAGGAATTCGCCGGCGTCACCTGCGTTTCCACCCTGCAGGACAAGGTCGAGTACTACGTCGACCAGACCATCGAGCGAGCCACCGACGGCGTTACCTACACCGGCGTAGAACAGCTCAAGTCCGGTACTGCCTACCTGTTCCTGGCCAACCACCGCGACATCGTCATGGACCCGGCCTTTGTCAACTACGCGGTGTACCACGCCGGCCTGCCAACGCCGCGCATCGCCATTGGCGACAACCTGCTGCAAAAGCCGTTCGTCAGCGACATGATGCGCCTGAACAAGAGCTTCATCGTCCACCGCTCGCTGAGCGGTCGCCGCGAGAAGCTCGCCGCCTACCAGTTGCTCTCGGCCTACATCAACCACTCCATCCGCAACGACAGCGCCTCGATCTGGATCGCCCAGGCCGAAGGCCGCGCCAAGGACGGGGACGATCGCACCGATTCGGCGATCCTCAAGATGTTCCACATGAGCCGCAAGGACGAGCCGTTCGGTGCAGTGATCCAGAGCCTGAACCTGACCCCGGTGTCGATCAGCTACGAATACGACCCCTGCGACCAGGCCAAGGCCCGCGAGTTGTATATCCGCGCCACCACCGGCACCTACAAGAAGGCGCCGGGCGAGGACGACAACAGTATCGCCAAGGGCATCACCGGTTATAAAGGCCGTGTGCACATCAACTTCGCCCCGCCGGTGACCGCGTTCGTTGATGACACCAAGCAACTGGCGCAGGAAATCGATCGGCAGATTCTCGGTGGCTACCGTTTGTTCCCGGTGCACTACCTGGCCTATGCGATGTGGGGCGAGAAGGACGAGGCACTGCAAGTGCCGAGCGCCGAGAAGGTGTTCCCGGCCGAGGAGCTGGCCAAGGCCAAGGAAGAATGGCAGCGCCGCCTGGACGCCTGCCCTGAAGAACAGCGGCCTTACCTGGTGTTGCAGTACGCAACGCCGGTGCGCAACCAGTATCAGGTCAAGCAGCAGGCGCCGGTTGCCTGATCACGCGGGGGGCCGCCTGGCGGCCCCTGCTGTTTCAGACCCAGGTACTGAACCAGGACAGCAGCAAGGCCATGGCCAGGCAAGAGAAGCCGAGGATGTAGTAGTAGCGTGGCACCCGCTGGTCGAACGCATCCACCAACCCTTCATCCACTGCCAGGCTTTCACGGCTGATGGCCTCGCGACGCCGTGCGCTGTGCACCAGCAAGCCGCCTGGGCAGGTCATCAACAGCGCCAGCAGATTGATCAGCTTGGTCGGGTGGGCGGCCAGGAACCCCCAGAGCATTTGCAAGGACATCACGCAACCTCGGTTAGAACGACAGCGAAGGCCGGCATTCTACCGAAGCGCGACACCGGTGCCCGGATTTGGCGACAAAGTGTCACTTAATTTCATCTGTCATAGGCTCGTCATCAGAACAGGCCACCCTGTCGGCCTTTCCCGAACCGGAGCGTGTTCATGCTGCATGCCGAAAACCAGGACCGCCTCTACCTTGTTGCCCAGAGCGATGAGCAACAGGCGTTGATCGACGGTTTTGCCATCAATGTCCAGGACCGTCAGTGGTTGGTTTATTGCGCGCTCGGCGGGCATGCACATGCGCATCTGCCAGAGGTGGATCTGCTGACCGGCGTCAGCTTGCTGGATTTCCATATCGAGGCAGCTTGAGGCCATTCAGACAAAAAAACCCGCTGCCTGGCACACAAGCAGCGGGTTTCTTTTGGCCCGGCGGAAAGCTTACTCGCCCAGGACCTGCCCGATGGTCGGGTCCTTGAACAGGCGGGTCAATGCATCGCTCAACACATCGCCTACCAGCTTGGTATTGGTTTCCTGGTTCGGCGCCATGCCGAAGCGCTGGTCCAGCGAGGCGCCGTAGCGGCCGCTGTAACGGCGGTTGGCGTTCGCCACGTCGGCACGGAAAGTGGCACCGATGGTGGCCTCGGTCACGTACATGTTGTCCTTGGGCGACTGGTACTTCAACTCGGCCAGGGTCACGGTCAGCTGTGGCGCATTGTAGGCGTTCGGCGTCGGGGTGAAGCCGAGCAGGCGCACAGCGGCTTCAGCCTGGGCCTGCAGCTTGGGCACCACGTCATTACCATTGACGCTGATGGTGCTGGTTTCGGGGTACATGCCACCGCGCGTACCGAGGGACTGCGAAGCCCGGCCATCGACCACCTTGACCACCACCGGCTGACCATGGCCGACCGGGGCGAGCTGAGCGTTGAGCTTGGGTTGCGGGCTGAGTTGTTGCGGGCTGTGGGCACAACCGACCAGGCTGAGGCTGGCCACGGCCAGCACACCGAACAACAGACGTTGCAACATGCGCGTTTCTCCAGAAAAGGCGGCAAAGGCCCACAGTATACCTAGCCAGGCACACGCCAGTCATCGGCCAGGCAGTGTTGTCACAATCGTTTAATGGCCCTGCCGTTATCCTTGCGCCAAGCCCTCACACACAGGACTCACACGCATGGCCTCGCTCTGGACCCTGCTCTTCAAACGCCCGCGCCGCAATGCCTATGCCCGCCTAGACAGCGACGGCAACTGCCTGGCCTTCAAGCAGTGCAACCAGCCGCCAGGCGGCAGCGGCTGGGTCCAGGTCGAAGACATTCAGCTCGCCTGGCTGGGCCGCCCGTTGCCCGCCAGCGCGCGGGTTTGCGCCCATGCAAACCGCCATTGGCAGCGCCGCACCCTGCCAGCCTGACAAACGCTGCAATAAAAACCACGAATAACGACCTTTCTGCCCGCGACATCGCTATAATCTCCCCCCGATTATAAGGACGTCTCCTGATCGGGCCCCGCATTTGCCGTTTGACCCCGGCACCTTCACCCGCTTCGCCCACAGAGAGCCTTCCACTCAGGTCTTGCATCGGCTGTCGTGCCTGCTTTTCCGGCCCTTCGCACTGCTTGAACCTGTGGGTTGCCATCGCGCAGTCCCCTTTTGAGGTTCACGTCTCCAAAAGAGCGTGAAAAAACGGTTTTCACTACTTCACAAGAGTGTGGCGAGCAAATGAACAGTCTGGCATGTGCAAAAGCGGCAGATGTGTCCCGAACAGCCCTGAACAGGCGGCTAAAGCGCTCATTCAACATGGGTGGCTGAGGTCGTTCCATAACGCACGCACGACACCTTGACCATAAGTCGAATTGCCGCACCCGTGGCAATCGGGGTTCAATAGCGCAACCCGAAGACTGATTGGCGGTGTCCGCGGAAGTGGCAAGAACTGCGAAGAGTCGGACATGGCGATCCCGGCAACCCCGGTGGTCCCGTGCTGTCAATTAGGTAGCTGTAGATTGTGGAGACGCGTTAAATGGCGCAGAACGAATCGGTTGATGTAGTACTGGTAGGCGCGGGCATCATGAGTGCCACGCTGGCCGTACTGCTCAAGGAGCTCGACCCGACCCTCAAGCTGGAGGTCGTCGAGGCGATGGACTCCGGGGCCGCGGAAAGCTCCAACCCCTGGAACAACGCAGGTACCGGCCATGCTGGCCTGTGCGAGCTGAACTACACGCCCCAGGCCGCCGATGGCAGCATCGACATCAAGAAGGCCGTGCACATCAACACCCAGTTCGAGGTCTCGCGCCAGTTCTGGGCTTACCTGAGCAAGAAAGGCAATTTCGGCTCGGCCCGTGCTTTCATCAACCCTGTCCCGCACCTGAGCTACGTCGAAGGTGACAAGGGGGTGTCCTTCCTCAAGAAGCGCTATGAGCTGCTCAAGCAGCACCACGCCTTCGCCGAGATGGAATACACCGAAGACAAGGCCGTGATGAACGACTGGATGCCGCTGATGATGCCCGGCCGCCCGGCCGACCAGCACATCGCCGCCACCCGCGTGACGAAGGGCACCGACGTCAACTTCGGCGCTTTGACCAACAAGCTGCTCAAGCTGCTGGGCGATTCGCCGGACGCGCAGGTCAAGTACAGCAAGAAGGTCGTCGGCCTGCGCCGTAACGGCAGCGGCTGGACCGTCAGCATCAAGGACGTCAACAGCGGCGGCAGCCGTGAAGTCGATGCCCGCTTCGTGTTCCTCGGCGCCGGTGGCGCGGCCCTGCCGCTGCTGCAGGCTTCGGGCATCCCGGAGAGCAAGGGCTTCGGTGGCTTCCCGGTGAGCGGCCAGTGGCTGCGTTGCGACAACCCGGAAATCGTCAAGCAGCACCAGGCCAAGGTGTACAGCCAGGCCGCAGTCGGCGCCCCGCCGATGTCGGTGCCGCACCTGGACACCCGCGTGGTGGACGGCAAGACCTCGCTGCTGTTCGGCCCGTACGCAGGCTTCACCACCAAGTTCCTCAAGCACGGTTCGCTGATGGACCTGCCGCTGTCGGTGCGCATGGGCAACATCGGCCCGATGCTGGCCGTGGCCCGCGACAACATGGACCTGACCAAGTACCTGGTCAGTGAAGTGATGCAGTCGATGGAACAGCGACTGGAATCGCTGCGCCGCTTCTACCCAGAAGCGAAAGCTGAAGACTGGCGCCTGGAAGTTGCAGGCCAGCGCGTGCAGATCATCAAGAAAGACCCGAAAAAAGGCGGCATCCTGCAGTTCGGTACCGAGTTGGTCTCGGCCCAGGACGGCAGCCTGGCGGCACTGCTGGGCGCATCTCCGGGTGCATCGGTGACCGTATCGATCATGCTCGAACTGATCGAACGCTGCTTCCCCGAGCAGGCCAAGGGCGCCTGGGCTGCCAAGCTCAAGGAAATCTTCCCGGCGCGCGAGAAGACCCTGGCTACCGATGCAGCCCTGTACCGCAAGATAAGCGCCGACAACGATGTGGCGCTGGACCTGGTGGAAGACAGCCCGGCGAAGCATTACGCCTGAACCGGCTGAAACGAAAAAACGCCCTTCGGGGCGTTTTTTTGTGCCTGCGGATTCTATCTGCCGAGCATCAGCCGCGAGCGTTGTCGATGATCTCGATGTATTCCGGCGCCGTGCGCTGGTCGGCGATCTGCTCGACGAAGGTCTTGCCATGCTCGTCCTTGCCATCGAGGTCGTAGCCCGCCTCGACGAAGAAGCCGACAAAACGCTCGAAGTCGTCCACGCGCAGGCCACGGTAGGCCTTGACCAGCTTGTGCAGCGATGGCGAGGTCACGCCATCGGCCGGCTCGAACTGGAGGAACGACTTGATGTAGTCGTCGCTGATTTCGTCACCAATCACCTGCTTCTTGTCTTTACGCATTGCCGGCTCCAACTGACCATCACGGATTTTCGAAGGCCGGCAGTTTACCCCTCACTGCTGGCGAGCCTCAACGCGTACGTACGGTACCGGTGTGCAGGTCGGCCCAGATATGGCCGTTGGCGTAGGTCAAGAACTGCACATACACGGTCTCGTTGCGCAGCAGGTCCATGACCACGCGGTAGTCGCTGACCGGGTAATTCAGGGTCAGGGTGCGGGCTTTCTCGTCGTACAGTGGCTTTTTCAGGCTCTTGCCGGCTTCGCCATCGAAGGTGAGCAGCACCTGGGCGATGGTCGCGCCCTTGCTCAGCGGTTTGCCCTTCAGGCGTATCTGCAGGGAGGCGGTGATCGGGATCGGTTGCTGGTCGGACTGGCGCTGGGCGCCCACCACCACCGCATAATCGGTGACCTGCAGCAGTTGCTGGCCGGTCGGCGCTTCCTGGCGCAGGGACTGGTCGTCGGGCGGGAGAAACTGGCTGTGCAGCGGTGCAGCAGCGAGAGGCAGGCTCACCGCCAACAGCAGGGGAAGAATCGCACGCATGTGAGGCTCCTTGGCATGAGGGAGCACTCTAGCATGCTGACTAATGGCGGATATCAATCGAACTGCGAGCGCATCCAGGCTTGGTACTTGGCCACGCCTTCTTCGCCTTCACGCGGTGCCCAATGGGCATGCTCGCCCTCTACCAACTGCCGGTAAGGCCCCGCCTTGCACTCGAAAAGAATACTGTCCGCCTCCAGCACCACCAAGGAGTGATAGATACCCGGCGGTAGGTCCACACCTAGGCATTCGCCACCGGCTTCGAGGACACGTTTGCCGATCACCGCGCCCTGCTCATCGAACATCAACAGGCCTAGGCGCCCCTTGAGCGCCAACAAGGTTTCGGCCTTGTCATCGCTCAGGTGCCTGTGGGGCGCAATATAGGTGGAGGGCTGCAAGCCGACTGCCAGTCGATGGCACGGGTCTTCCATCGCATGGAAGTTGTGGTGATGACGACCGCGCGCAGAGTCAGCGGCCTTTTGCGCCAGCGCAGCAAACAGCGATTGGTCGATGAAAGCAGGCTGGCTCATGATTACATTCCCTTGACGGCGAAGATGCCGTTTGCGTTACGCCAGTAACCCTTATAGTCCATGCCGTATCCGAAGATGTAGCGATCGATGCAAGGCAGGCCGACATAGTTGGCCTTGAGGTCCGGGCTTGCCTTGCGGTCGTGGTCCTTGTCGATCAGCACCGCAGTGTGCACCGAGCGGGCACCGGCATGCTTGCAGAATTCGATGATGGCGCTGAGGGTGTGGCCCTCGTCGAGGATGTCGTCGACGATCAGCACGTCACGGTCGATGAACGACACTTCCGGCTTGGCCTTCCAGAACAGCTCACCGCCGCTGGTCTGGTTGCGGTAGCGCGTGGCGTGCAGGTACGAGGCTTCCAGCGGGAACTGCAGGTGGGTCAGCAGTTTGCCAGCGAAGATCAAGCCGCCGTTCATCACACAGAACACCACCGGGTTCTTGTCGTGCAGGTCCTTGCAGATCTGCTCGCCGACCTTGGCAATGGCCGCTTCCACTTCAGCTTCGTTGTACAGGCAGTCTGCCTCGCGCATGACTTGACGGATGTGCTCGAGATCAGCGGACATGGCGCTCTCCGGGGGGATTTTGGAAAAGCGGGCAAAGGTACGCATCCGCTCGTCACAGATCAAGCATTTATGGACTAACGTGCAAAAGGACTGCACGACAGCAAAGGCTGAATAGATTAATCTAGCGCGGTTTTTTTGCCCGCCTTTCGGAGCCCCCTATGCCCACTCGTGAGATCCGCCACCCGCTGATCCGCCACAAGCTCGGCCTGATGCGCCGTGCTGACATCAGCACCAAGAATTTTCGCGAACTCGCCCAGGAAGTCGGCGCGCTACTGACCTACGAAGCCACCCAGGACCTGCCACTCGAAACCTACGAGATCGATGGCTGGTGTGGCAAGGTGCAAGTTGAAAAAATCGCCGGCAAGAAGATCACCGTAGTACCTATCCTGCGTGCCGGTATCGGCATGCTCGACGGCGTGCTCAGCCTGATCCCCGGCGCCAAGGTCAGCGCCGTGGGTGTCGCCCGCAACGAGGAAACCCTCGAAGCGCACACCTACCTGGAAAAGCTCGCGCCGGACATCAACCAGCGCCTGGCGCTGATCATCGACCCGATGCTGGCCACCGGCAACTCCATGGTAGCCACCATCGACCTGTTGAAAAAAGCCGGCTGTAAAGAAATCCGCGCCATGGTCCTGGTCGCCGCCCCCGAAGGCATCGCCACGGTCGAGAAGGCCCACCCCGATGTCAGCATCTACACCGCCTCGATCGACCAGTGCCTCAATGAACACGGCTACATCGTCCCGGGCCTGGGCGATGCCGGCGACAAGATCTTCGGCACCAAGCAGAAGGACGCCTGACCATGCAGGACGGCTTCAACGACCCGCTCTGGCGCCAGGTCGTTTCGGGCGCGCAGATGCTCTTCGTGGCATTCGGCGCGCTGGTGCTGATGCCGCTGATCACCGGCCTCGATCCGAACGTGGCGCTGTTCACTGCCGGCATCGGCACCTTGCTGTTCCAGTTGGTCACCGGCCGCCAGGTTCCCGTGTTCCTGGCGTCGAGCTTCGCCTTCATCACGCCCATCATCCTCGCCAAGGGCCAGTTCGGCCTGGCCGAGACCATGGGCGGCGTGATGGCCGCAGGCTTCGTGTACACCTTCATGGGCCTGATGGTGAAGATCAAGGGCACCGGGTTCATCGACCGCATGCTGCCGCCGGTGGTGATTGGGCCGGTGATCATTTCCATCGGCCTGGCCATGGCACCCATCGCGGCCAACATGGCCATGGGCAAAGGCGGTGACGGCGCAGCACTGATGCCGTACAAGACCGCCATGCTGATTTCCATGCCGGCGTTGCTCACCACCCTGATCGTCGCGGTATTCGGCAAAGGCATCTTCCGCCTGGTGCCGATCATCTCCGGCGTGCTGGTAGGTTTTGCCCTGTCGTTCGCCTTTGGGGTGGTCGACACCGCCAAGATTGCCGCGGCGCCCTGGCTGGAAATTCCCAACTTCACCGCGCCAGCGTTCAACTGGCAGGCCATTCTGTTCATCGTCCCGGTTGCCTTGGCTCCGGCGATCGAGCACATCGGAGGGGTGATCGCGGTCGGCAGCGTGACCGGCCGCGACTACCTGAAAAAGCCCGGCCTGCACCGCACGCTGCTGGGTGACGGCCTGGCCACCACGGCAGCCGGCCTGTTCGGTGGCCCGCCCAACACCACCTACGCCGAAGTAACCGGCGCGGTGATGCTGACCAAGAACTACAACCCGAAGATCATGACCTGGGCGGCGGTATTCGCCATCACCCTGGCCTTCATCGGCAAGTTCGGCGCGCTGCTGCAGAGCATCCCGGTCCCGGTGATGGGCGGTATCCTCTGCCTGCTGTTCGGCTCGATCGCGGCGGTGGGCATGAACACCATGATCCGCCACAAGATCGACCTCAGCGAGGCGCGCAACCTTGTGATCGTCTCGGTAACGCTGGTGTTCGGCATCGGCGGCGTGCTCATCGGCAGCGGTGACGGCCCTGACGACTGGGGCCTGAAGGGCATCGCACTGTGCGCCATCGTGGCCATTGCCCTGAACCTGATCCTGCCGGGCAATGATGGCTGGAAGCACAAGAAGCTGGACGACCAGCTGCCTTGAGCCGTTTCAATCGGTGAAATCAAGGGGCTGCGTTGCAGCCCCTTGGTGATTCAGACCTTCTCGCACATCCCCGCCAGCACCCTCACCCACTCCGGGTGATCATTCAGGCACGGCACCAGCACCAGCTCCTCGCCGCCCGCCTCGATGAACTGCTCCTTGCCCCGATCGCCGATTTCTTCCAGCGTCTCGATGCAGTCGGCCACGAACGCCGGGCACATCACCAGCAGCTTCTTCACCCCCGCCTTGCCCAGTTCATCCAGGCGCGTTTCGGTGTACGGCTCGATCCACTTGGCGCGCCCCAGCCGCGACTGGAAAGACACCGACCACTTGCCGTCCGGGATGCCCATCTTCGTCGCAAAGGCCTTGGCCGTGGCCAGGCACTGCCCGCGGTAGCACACCGCCCGCATCTCGGCACTGGCGTCCTTGCAGCAATCGGCCGCCTGGAAGTCATGCGTGCCGGTTGGATCGAGCTTCTTCAGGTGCCGCTCCGGCAGGCCATGGAAGCTCAGCAACAGGTGGTCGTGGTCCTGCTGCAGATATGGGCGCGCGCTGGCAACCAGGGCGTCGATGTATTCAGGGTGATCGTAGAATGGCTGCAGCACGCGCAACTGCAACGGCAGGCCACGCTCGGCGACGGTCTGATTAGCCAGGGCCACCACCGTGGTCACCGTGCTGTCGGCGAACTGTGGATAAAGCGGCGCCAGCGTCACGTTGCGAACGCCCTGCGCGGCCAGGCGCGCCAGCACGTCGGGCAGGGCCGGCTGGCCATAACGCATGGCAATTTCGACCGGGCCATGGGGCCAGTGCTCGACCATTGCCGCCTGCAGGCGTCGCGTCAGCACCACCAGGGGCGAACCTTCGTCCCACCAGATCGAGGCATAGGCATGCGCCGACTGCTCCGGGCGTTTGACCAGGATCAGCGACACCAGCAAACGCCGCACCGGCCAGGGCAGGTCGATCACGTAGGGGTCCATCAGGAACTGGTTGAGGTAGCGGCGCACATCGGCCACCGAGGTGGAGGCCGGGGAACCCAGGTTGACCAGCAGCAGGGCGTGATCGGTCATGCAGCGTCCTATGTCAGAGGCGCCTGGACAGGTTGTCCAGGGCCGATTGCAGATCGTTGAAGCGGAATGTGAAACCCGCTGCCAGCAAGCGCACCGGGCGCGCCCGCTGGCCACCGAGCAGCAGCGTCGAGAGCTCGCCAAGGCCAGCCTTCAGCAGCAGCCCCGGCACCGGCAGCAGCGCCGGCCGATGCAGCGCCCGGCCCAGGCGCCGGGCAAATTCGCGGTTGCGCACAGGCTCTGGCGCGCAGGCATTATAAGGACCGCTGGCATCCTTATGCTGCAAGAGAAAATCAATCAGGGCGACCTGGTCGTCTATATGGATCCAGGGCATCCACTGCCGGCCGTTACCCAGCGGGCCACCCAGCCCAAGCTTGAAGGGCAGGCGCAGGCGCGACAAAAAGCCGCCATCGCTGGCCAGCACCAGCCCGGTGCGTACCAGCACCACGCGCAGGCCCAGGGCCTGTGCACGCAGCGCGGTTTCTTCCCAGGCGATGCACAGCTGGCTGGCGAAATCCTCACGCACCGGTGGTGAAGCTTCGGTCAGTTCGCGCTCGCCGCCATCGCCATACCAGCCCACGGCAGACCCGGAAATCAACACCTCGGGGCGCTGCTCACGGCTGCCCAGCCAGGCCAGGAGCTGCTCGGTGAGGGTGATGCGGCTGGCCCACAACAGGTTGCGCCGGGCAGCGGTCCAAGGCCTGTCCGCAATGGGCGCGCCGGCCAGGTTGACCACCGCATCCACCGCCTCGTCAGGCGCCAGATCCTCCAACCGGGCAATACCCCGCACCCCACTGCCGCATAGGCGCGCCACCTGATCGGGGCGCCGACTCCAGACAGTCAGGCGATGGCCCTGGTTGAGCCAGTACTGACAAAGATGCTGGCCGATCAAACCAGTGCCGCCCGTCAGCAATATATGCATGGCTGTGTCCTCGCAGAGTCCGGCGATGGTCTATTTTTAACAACAAGGCACTTTTTTAACCAAACGCTCTCGGATAAATCATAGGCCAAGCTGCTCTCTGAAGCGGAATAACCTTATACAAAAATTGTGCATTGTACAGGTTTGCCTGACAGCGTAGTCTGCATACAGCACGGTTTGAAGAGGCCATCATGACAGTACCTATTGCCATCATCGGGGCCGGTATCGCTGGCCTCTCCGCCGCCCAGGCCCTGCAAAAGGCCGGGCAATCCGTTCACTTGTTCGACAAAGGCCACGGCAGTGGCGGCCGTATGGCCAGCAAGCGCAGCGACGCCGGCGCGCTCGACCTTGGCGCGCAGTATTTCACCGCCCGCGACCGGCGCTTCGTCGAGCAGGTACAGCAGTGGGTCGCGGCTGGCTGGGCCGAACAGTGGAAGCCACAGCTGTACAACTACCGAGATGGCGAACTCACCCCCTCCCCTGACGAGCAGACGCGATGGGTCGGTGTGCCGCGCATGAGCGCCATCACCCGCGGCCTGCTCAAGGACGTCACGGTGAACTTCGGTTGCCGCATTGCCGAGGTCTTTCGCGGCAAGCAGTACTGGCACCTGCAAGACACCGAAGGCTGCAGCCATGGCCCGTTCAGCCGTGTGGTAATCGCCGTGCCGGCCCCGCAGGCCACGCCGCTGCTGGCGGCCACCCCGAAACTCGCCGCCGTCGCCGCAGGTGTCGTGATGGAGCCCACCTGGGCCGTGGCGCTGGGTTTCCAGGCAGCACTGGAGACGCCGATGCAAGGCTGCTTCGTGCAGGACAACCCGCTTGACTGGCTGGCACGCAACCGCAGCAAACCCGGGCGCGACGAACACCTCGACACCTGGGTACTGCATGCCACATCGAACTGGAGCAAGCATCACATCGACCTGGCCAAGGAAGATGTGATCGAGCAATTGTGGGGCGAATTTGCCGAACTGGTGGGCTGCGTGGTTCCCGCCCCATCCTTCGCGCTGGCGCACCGCTGGCTGTATGCACGACCTGCTGGCAACCACGAATGGGGCGCGCTGGCCGATGCCGACCAAGGTTTGTATGCCTGTGGCGACTGGTGCCTGTCCGGCCGTGTAGAAGGGGCCTGGCTTAGCGGCCAGGAGGCCGCTCGACGGCTGCTGGAGCATCTCGACTGACGCTGATCGCGAAGCTATACAAAAATACTAGTTTGCATAACTTTGTGGCTGTGCTGGAATAACCTTGTACACGCACGTGTCAATGTACAAGTTTTCCGGAGGCAGCCATGTTCGACCCATCCGCCCACAGCAAGCCTCGAATCGCCATCAGCGCCTGCCTGACCGGCCACAGTGTGCGCTACAACGGCGGGCACAAGGCATCCGATCTGTGCCGCTCGCAACTTGACGCCCATTTCGACTGGTTGCCCGTCTGCCCAGAAGTCGCCATCGGCCTGGGTGTCCCGCGTGATCCAATCCGCCTGGTCGGCGACCCGCAACACCCCGCTGTGGTCGGCACACGCAACCCCGGCATGGACCTTAGCGGCCCGCTGGCCCATTACGGCGAACAAATGGCCAGCGAACTCGACAACATCTGTGGCTACATCTTCATGCAGAAATCGCCGTCCTGCGGCTTGGAACGGGTCAAGGTGTATCAGGACAACGGCCACCCTGCCCCCGAGGGGGGCACGGGCGCCTATGCCGCCGCCTTCTGTGCCCGTCGCCCGGACCTCCCTGTCGAAGAGGAAGGTCGCCTGCACGACCCCGTGCTGCGCGAGAACTTCATCAGCCGCGTCTACGCCTATGCCGACTGGCAACACTTGCTCGGCGAAGGCCTTAGCCGCGGCGCACTGGTGCGCTTCCACTCGCGCTACAAGTACCTGCTGATGGCCAACAACCCCCAGGCCTACCGCGAACTTGGCCGCCTGCTCGGCCGCATGCGCCGGGAGGACGACCCAGAGGTGCTCGGGCCGCGCTATTTCAGCCAGCTGATGCAGGCCCTGCGTCGCTGCGCCAGCCGTGGCACCCACGGCAACGTGCTGCAGCACCTCTGTGGCTATTTCAAAAGCTCACTGACGCAGCAGGACAAGGCCGAACTGCAGCACATCATTGACCAGTACCAGCAAGGGGTGGTGCCGCTGGTGGTGCCGCTGACCCTGCTCAAACACCACCTGCGCAAGCACCCCGACCCGTATCTGCTGCAGCAGGCTTACCTGCAGCCGCACCCCGACAGCCTGGGGCTGCGCAATGCTGTCTGAAACACTGTTGCCCATTGGTGAACTGGCGCGACGCACCGGTGTGAACCCGGTGACCTTGCGAGCATGGGAGCGGCGCTATGGCCTGCTCAAGCCGCAGCGCACCGCCAAAGGCCATCGGCTGTATGCCCACGACCAGCTCGAACGGGTCGAAGCCATTCTCAGCTGGCTGGAACGCGGCGCTTCGGTCGGCCAGGTGCGCGAACTGCTCGACAAGCCTCCAGGGGTTGTCCCGCAGGGCGACTGGCAAACCCGCCAGCAACAATTGATCGAAGCCATCGCCAACCTCTCCCAGCGCACCCTCGACCAGCAACTGAACCAGGCCATGGCGCTGTATCCGGCCATTACGCTGTGCGAGCAGCTGTTGCTGCCACTGATGGACAGCCTGGCACAACGCTGGCGCAACTATTTCAATGCCCGGCTCGAGCAGGTGTTTTTCCACACCTGGCTGCGCAGCAAGCTGGGGGCGCGGGTATACCACGACAATCAATTCCTGCAAGGGCCGCCGGTAATGCTCGCCCAAGACAGCGAGCAAGCCTTCGACCCTAGCCTGTGGCTGTGTGCCTGGCTGCTGAGCAGCAATGGCATCCCGGTCGAAGTGCTCGAACAACCCGTCAGTGGTGTCGAGCTGCAACGCGCCGTCACCGCCCTGCAGCCTCGCGCGCTGCTGTTGCACCTGGGCCCGCGCATTGATAGCCGGACCCTGTTGCGCACCCTCCAGGGCATACCCGGGACGAAGCTGCTGGGCGGCGCCACGGTCCCCCTTCACCAGGCTCAGTTGCAAACCTTCGGGCTTGCCGAGCTTTACCTGTTCGATACCCCACAAGCGGCATTGCGCGTGCTGCAAGGCAATGACCGCCCGCCTGTCGAGAAGAACGCCCCATGCAACTGATCTGGTTGCGCAGTGACTTGCGCATAGACGACAACACCGCCCTGAGCGCCGCCTGCGAGCGCGGCCCGACCATCGCCTTGTGGCTGGCCAGCCCAGGCCAGTGGCAGGCCCACGATGACGCTGCGTGCAAGGTCGACTTCTGGCTGCGCAACCTGCGCGACCTGCGCCAAGCGCTGAACAAACTGAACATTGCGCTGCTGATCGGCAAGATCGACACCTGGGCCGAGGCGGCGCCAGCAGTGCTCAAGGTATGCCGTGAGCACAAGGTCGAAGCCGTGCACTGGAACGATGAATACGGCATCAACGAGAACAGCCGTGACCAGGCCACCCGCAGACTGCTGGAGGCGTCCGGGATTCAGGCCCATAGCTATCTGGACCAGTTGCTGTTCCGCCCAGGCACCATCCTCACCCGCAGCGGCGATTACTTCCAGGTGTTCAGCCAGTTCAAGAAGGTTTGCCTGGAACACTTGCACCGTAGCCTGCCGTCCCAAGCACCACGGGTAAAAACCCAGGCACCGCTGGATATCGCCAGCGACCCGATCCCGCAACACATCGACGGCTTCGACAAACCATCGCGCGCGCTCAGCGAGCACTGGCCGGCCGGCGAAGGTGAAGCGCAGGCGCGGCTCGCACGCTTTCTAGACGAAGCCGTCGAGGACTACCAGCACCTGCGCGACCTCCCTGCCAAACCCGGTACCAGCCAGCTATCGGCCTACCTGGCTGCGGGGGTGATCTCGCCACGGCAATGCCTGCACGCCGCGCTGGCCTGCAACCGCGGCGAGTTCGACAGTGGCAGCAGCGGCATCCAGACCTGGATCAACGAGTTGCTCTGGCGTGAGTTCTACAAACACATCCTGACGGGTTATCCACAGGTGTCACGCCACCGCGCCTTCCGCAGTCAGACCGAAGCCCTGCCCTGGCGCGACGCGCCCGATGACCTGGAGGCCTGGGAACAAGGCCGCACAGGCTTCCCGATCATCGACGCGGCGATGCGCCAGTTGCTGCACACCGGCTGGATGCACAACCGCCTGCGCATGATCGTTGCCATGTTCCTCAGCAAGAACCTGCTGATCGATTGGCGCAAGGGCGAACGGCATTTCATGCGCCATCTGATAGACGGTGATCTGGCCGCAAACAATGGCGGCTGGCAGTGGAGCGCCTCTACCGGGACCGACGCAGTGCCCTATTTCCGCATCTTCAACCCGGTTTCGCAGTCGCAGCGCTTCGACCCAGAGGGAACGTTCATTCGTCACTGGCTGCCGGAATTGCGGGGGCAGGATGAAAAAACCATTCACCAGCCCGTGAAGTCAGCCGATCTTTTTGCTAATAATTCCTATCACAGTCCGATCGTCGATCTCGGAAGCAGTCGCCAGCGCGCATTGGAAGCCTTCAAAGGCCTTCCACGCCGGCAGGATCAGAGGGCAGCATCTTGAATCACTCGCGTATTTTCTGGGTTACGGGGGCTAGCAACGGACTGGGTTTGGCCCTGGTGGAGCGGTTGCTCGAAGCAGGGCACCGCGTTGCCGCCAGTGCCAAGGACGGCGAGGAATTGGATGCGTTGGCAGCGCACCATGGCAGCAAGCTGTTGCGCCTGCCGTGGCAATTGCACGAAGAAGACCAGGCGGCCAGCGCCTGTCAGCAGCTTTGCCATGCCTGGGGCTCGCTGGACAGCCTGATCATTAATGCAGGTACCAGCGACTATCTGCCTGACGACGTAGCGGACAGCGAGTTGTTCGAGGCGATCGTCAGCACTAACCAAGTGGCGGGCGAACACTGCCTGGCCAAGGTTCAGCCGCTGCTGGCCAAGGGCGACACGCCGCAGGTGATGGCGATTTTCAACCGCTATTCGGCGTTGCAACTGTATGCGCCGACGCAGGTGACGGCAGGCTGGAACAACATGCCGCAGTGGGTGCGCGAAGAGCGCCAGGCGTTGAACGACAAGGGTATCGCCCTGACCGTGGTGGCACCGCAGTCGTTGAAGACACCGGTGACTTCCGTGCAGGCGGTGCCTGATGCCTGGACCCCGGAAAGCGCTGCAGAGGAGCTGGTGCAACGGTTGCCCTTGCGCGAGCCGGAGCTGGTGCTTGAAGTTCTGGACGTGAGCCGCTTGTGGCCGTTGTCACGCTAAGTGATGTGCCGCCAGTAGCGGCCTCTTCGCAGGCAAGCCCGCGTAAAGGCCGCTACTGAAAGAATCAAAGTGCCATGCGGTAATGCAGGCTGTAGCTTTCAACCCCATCGTTGGGCTGCTTGATACCTGCGTTGGAGTAGTGAATGGCCCTTACTCCAATTTCATGCCCCCCCGCAAAGCGCAGGCCAAACCCTATTCGGTCCTCGAACTGGAAAGCTGACCCTAGATCGTTGCTCTCAAGCTTGGTGCGTGAAAACGCTGCCACGCCGATCCCTGCCTCGATATACGGTTTAACCGACTCCCCGGCGAACTCGTAAACGAACACCGGTGCAAATGACAGGCTATGGTTGCTCGCCGTCTCGTCACCGTCCCAATAGGTGTAGGCACCATCCCAGTAACCGGTAAGCCGACCGACGCTGGTCTGCCACCAGCTGGCATCCCAGTTCGACTGCAGCCCCAAACGATAGACCAGCGTGGAATCACCGGTCTGACCCACCGAAAGTGAAACATCGGCAGCTTGCGCCGCCGTGATTTGCCCCAAGGTAACGGCGGCAGCCGCCGCCAAGCCGAGCAGTTTCCTCATGAGAAACATCCTTCTTTCCGATGCTGTTATTAGTGTTCGCCTCTCGTCAGGCAAAACGATAGAAATCAGGAATGGGACGATAGTTCAGCTGTTTTCACGTTTTTTTTACAACTGAAAGCCTTGCACATCGCCGCACGTGTTCCACAGCACAGGTAGGATGTTTTTCAGGGAGAGTGGGTCGGCGCTGCTCCAGAACGCAGCGTCGCGTGCAGGCCCGTCGGCCAACAGCTCGCGGGCGACCAGCAGGCGTTGCAGCTGCCGCGCCACCGCTGCACCGGTATCGATGATCGCCACGTCGGCAGGCACCATTTCGGCCAACAGAGGGCGCAGGAAGGGGTAATGGGTGCAGCCGAGGATCAGCGTGTCGCAACCTGCAGCCAGCAATGGCTGCACGTAGGCAAGCAACAGTTGGCGCAGTTGCGGGCTGCCAAGGTCACCGGTCTCGATCAACTCGACCAGCCCTGGGCAGGGCTGGGTGACCACGCGCACATCGTTGGCGAAGCGGTCGAGCAAGGCAGCAAACTTGGCGCTCTGCAAGGTGCCGGTGGTGGCCAGCACGCCAACCACGCCAGAGCGGGTGGCAGCGGCTGCCGGCTTGACCGCCGGCTCCATGCCCACCAGCGGCCAGTCCGGATACAGTTCGCGCAGGTCGGCAACCGCCGCCACGGTGGCGGTGTTGCACGCCAGGACCATCGCCTTGGCCCCCTGTGCCTGGAAGAACTCGGCGATGCGCCGGCAACGCTGGCGGATGTAGTCCGGCGTTTTCTCGCCATACGGCACGTGACCGCAATCGGCGACATACAGCAGCGACTCATTGGGCAGCAAGCGCTGGATCTCGGCGAGCACCGACAAACCGCCGACCCCCGAGTCCATCACGCCGACCGGCGCCGAGCGCTCAGCCATCGCGCTTGCCGCACACGGCGCAGGCCGGGTCACGCTTGACCCGCAGCTCACGCAGGCGCGTGCCGAGGGCATCGATCAGCAGCAGGCGGCCCACCAGGGGCTCGCCGAAGCCGGCCAGCAGCTTCATCGCCTCCAACGCCTGCAGGCTGCCGACCAATCCCACCAGCGGGCCGATCACTCCGGCTTCGCTGCAGGTCAGTTCGGCTTCGCTGCCATGGCCGTACAGGCAGTGGTAGCAGGGGCTGTTGTCACGTCGCGGGTCGAACACTGACAGCTGCCCTTCCAGGCGGATCGCCGCACCGCTGACCAGCGGCTTGCCGTGGGCGAAACAGGCGGCATTGACCGCCTCGCGGGTGCCAAAGTTGTCGGAACAATCCAGCACCAGGTCGACGGCCGCCACTGCCGCGGCCAGCGAGTCTTCGTCCAGCGCCTGGCGATGTGCGACCAAGGTAACTTCAGGGTTGATGGCCTCGAGCCGCTGCAGCGCCGAGTCCACCTTGCTCATGCCAACGCTGCTGCTGTCATGGATGACTTGGCGCTGCAGGTTGGTAAGGTCGACGGTATCGAAGTCGGCCAGGTGCAGCTCACCCACACCCGCAGCGGCCAGGTACAGCGCCACCGGCGAGCCCAGGCCGCCCAGGCCGATGATCAGCGCCTTGCTCTGCTTGAGGCGCAACTGACCGTCGATGTCCACCTGAGCCAGCAGAATCTGCCGGCTGTAACGCAACAACTCCTGATCGGTCAGCATGGCAAGCGCCCCAGGGAAATACGCTCATGGCCGCCCAGGTCCTTGCGGCTGGCCACCTCGATGAAACCTTGCGCCGCCAGCAGCTCGCGCACTGCCGCCGCCTGGTCATACCCATGTTCAAGCAGCAGCCAGCCACCCGGCAGCAGATGCTGCGGCGCCTGGCTGACAATCAACCGCAGGTCATCCAGGCCATCGGCACCGGCCACCAGCGCGCTGCTCGGCTCAAAGCGCACATCGCCGGCAACCAGGTGCGGGTCTTCGGCGGCGATATAGGGCGGGTTGCTGAGGATCAGGTCGAAACGCTCGCCCGCCAAACTGCTAAACCAAAGACTGGCAAGCACCTTGACGTTGCCCAGACCCAGGCGCTGACGATTACGCTCGGCCAGCGCTACCGCGTCCTCAATCCGGTCTACCGCAGTGACTTGCCAGGCCGGGCACTCGCTGGCCAACGCCAGGGCGATAGCACCCGTACCGGTACCCAGGTCAAGTACCTTGGCGGGGCTTGCCGGTTGCAACTCAAGGGCGGTTTCCACCAGCAGTTCGGTATCCGGCCGTGGAATCAGCGTATGCGGGGCCACTTCCAGGTCGATCTTCCAGAAGCCCTGATGCCCAAGGATGTAGGCCACCGGTTCGCCGGCACGGCGGCGCAGCAGGTAACCGGCGTAGGTCTCGGCATCCTCGCTGCTGACAATGCGCTCGGGCCAGGTGTGCAGGTAGCTGCGCGACTTGCCGATGGCCGCAGACAGCAGCAGCTCGGCGTCCAGGCGCTCGGTAGGCGAATCCGGCAGCTGCGCGTTGCGCAGCAGGCTGGCAATGATGGTCATCAGTCCCCCAGGGCAGCCAATTGATCGGCCTGGTATTCGGCCAGCAAAGGTTCGATCACGGCGTCCACGCTACCGGCGAGGATGTCGTCGAGGGAATACAGGGTCAGGTTGATGCGATGATCGGTGACCCGCCCCTGTGGATAGTTATAGGTGCGGATGCGCTCGGAGCGGTCACCCGACCCTACCAGCAGCTTACGCTCGCTGGCGATGGCGTTCTGCGCGGCGCTGGTCTGCATGTCGTTGAGCTTGGCCGACAGCCAGGACATGGCGCGGGCACGGTTCTTGTGCTGCGAACGTTCTTCCTGGCACTCGACCACGATGCCGGTGGGCAAGTGGGTGATGCGGATCGCCGAGTCGGTCTTGTTGACGTGCTGGCCGCCGGCACCCGAGGCGCGGTAGGTATCCACGCGCAGGTCGGCGGGGTTGATCTCGATCGCTTGCTGCTCGTCGGGCTCGGGCAGCACCGCCACGGTGCACGCAGAGGTGTGGATACGGCCCTGCGACTCGGTCTCCGGTACCCGCTGCACACGGTGCGCGCCAGACTCGAACTTGAGTTTGCCGTACACCTGGTCGCCTTCGACTCGGGCGATGATCTCTTTGTAGCCGCCGTGCTCGCCTTCGTTTTCGGACAGGATCTCCAAGCGCCAGCCACGCTTTTCGGCGTAGCGCGAATACATGCGGAACAAGTCGCCAGAGAAAATGGCCGCCTCGTCGCCGCCGGTGCCAGCGCGGATTTCGAGGAACACGTTGCGCCCGTCGTTGGGGTCCTTGGGCAGCAGCATGCGTTGCAGCTGCGACTCCAGGCCCACCAGCAGCTCCTTGGCTTCACGTACTTCCTCCACGGCCATCTCGCGCATGTCGGGGTCGGCATCCTTGAGCAGCGCCTGGGCGCCTTCAAGGTCGTCCTGCACCTTGCGCCACTCTTTATAAGCGACGATCACCGGCTTCACTTCGGCGTATTCACGGGAATAGGCACGGAAGCGGGTCTGATCGGAAATGACTTCGGCATCACCGAGCAACGCGGTGAGTTCCTCGAAGCGGTCCTGGAGCGTGTCCAGTTTGTTCAGCAGCGACGCTTTCATTGCAGGGATTTGTCCGTCGAGCCCTCGTTGAGGGCAAAGAGTTCCTGGGCCATGGCCAGCGCATCGAGGCGGCCCTCGGCCGAGAGCTTTTTCAACTGCACGCTGGGCGCATGCAGGAGTTTGTTGGTCAGGCCCCGGGCCAACTGGGCCAGCACATCCTCGGGGTTGCCGCCGTTGGCCAGCAGGCGCTGGGCCTTTAGCAATTCTTCGTCGCGCAGCCGCTCGCTTTGCTGGCGGTAGGCACGCAGCACATCCACCGCAGCCAGCTCGCGCAGGCGCACCATGAAATCCTCGGCGCCCACCGAAACCAGCTCTTCGGCAGCCTGGGCCGCGCCCTGGCGGCTCTTGAGGTTTTCCGCGACCACTTCGTGCAGGTCGTCGACGGTGTACAAGTAGACGTCGTCGAGCTCGCCGACTTCCGGTTCGATATCGCGCGGCACGGCGATGTCGACCATGAAGATCGGTTTGTGCCGACGCTGTTTCAGCGCGCTTTCCACCGCACCCTTGCCCAGGATCGGCAGCTGGCTGGCGGTGGAACTGATGACGATGTCGCTGTTGGCCAGCTCCTGGGGGATGTCGGCCAGCAGCACGGCATGCGCACCAAATTGCTCGGCCAGCAGGCTCGCACGCTCCAGGGTACGGTTGGCCACGACGATGCGGCGCACGCCTTGCTCATGCAGGTGGCGAGCAACCAGGGTGATGGTTTCACCGGCACCGATCAGCAGTGCCTGGCTGCGGCCCAGGTCGCTGAAGATCTGCCGCGCCAGGCTGACCGCTGCGAACGCCACCGACACCGGGTTCTCGCCGATCGCAGTATCGGTCCGCACCTGCTTGGCGGCACTGAAGGTAGCCTGGAACAGGCGCCCGAGCAGTGGGCCGACAGTGCCGGCTTCGCGCGCCACGGCATAGGCCGACTTCATCTGGCCGAGGATCTGCGGCTCGCCCAGCACCAACGAGTCCAGGCCCGAGGCCACCCGCATCATGTGCCGAACGGCGTCATGCTCTTCGTGGACATAGGCACTGGCGCGCAGCTCATCGACGTTCAGCCGGTGATAGTCGGCCAGCCACTTGAGCACCGCGTCGGCGGACAGCTGGTCCTGCTCTATATAAAGCTCGCTACGGTTGCAGGTCGACAGAATCGCCGCTTCACGGCTGGCGGTCAGTCGGCAGAGCTGCTGCAGGGCGTCGACCAGCTGCTCAGGGGTAAACGCCACGCGCTCGCGTACGTCTACCGAGGCAGTCTTATGGTTGATACCAAGTGCAAGAAAGGCCATGCAAGGTCGCTGGTTGTGACGAGAAGCCGATAATTGTCCTCTTTCGCAGGTTTTAGAACAACCACCGTTCGCTATTGTCCCTATATACCAAGACCATCACTGTAAACCGCGACCTTCGCGTGTGGGTTTGCCCCCGCGCTTGTGTCATCATGCTCCGACCGTCGGTAAGCCCTTTTAAGCCTCTTTATATGAACAGACCCTACGCACTGCTGCTTGCTTTCGCCCTGCTCCAGGGCTGCCAGAGCCTGGCCCCGCAATCGGCCGAGCCTCCCGCTGCCGAAACCGGCAAGAGCGAGGCCGACAAGCCCGTGGTGTATGGGTCGTTCAAACAGGACACGCTCTACAGCCTGTTGGTGGCCGAGCTGGCCGGCCAGCGCAACCGCTTCGACATCGCCCTGGCCAACTACGCCGACCAGGCCGAAAAAACCCAGGACCCTGGCGTATCCGAGCGTGCCTACCGCATCGCCGAATACCTCGGTGCCGACGAACCGTCCCTGGACAGCGCGCTGATCTGGGCCAAGAACGACCCGCAGAACCTCGACGCCCAGCGCGCCGCCGCCATCCAGCTGGCGCGCACCGGCCGTTACGACGATTCCATGACCTATATGGAAAAGGTCCTGCAGGGCCAGGGCGACACGCACTTCGACTTCCTTGCCCTGTCGGCCGCCGAAACCGACCAGAGCACCCGCGACGGGCTGATGCAGAGCTTCGACCGCCTGCTGGTCAAGTACCCGGACAACAGCCAGCTGGTGTTTGGCAAGGCGCTGCTGCTGAACCAGGACGGCAAGGCCGAAGAAGCCCTCGAGCTGCTTGAAGCGCACCCGGCGCAAAATGGTGAGATCGCCCCGATCCTGCTGCGCGCCCGCCTGCTCCAGGCCCTGGACCGCGGCCAGGAAGCCCTGCCCCTGCTGCGCGGCGCGATCCGCGACAACCCGGACGACAAGCGCCTGCGCCTGACCTACGCGCGCACCCTGGTCGAACAGGACCGCATCGGCGACGCCAAAGGCGAATTCATCAGCCTGGTCCAGCAATACCCCGACGACGACGAGCTGCGGTATTCCCTGGCGCTGGTATGCCTGGAGAACAAGGACTGGGACGAGGCCGAGAGCTACCTGCGCGAAATGATCGAGCGCGACAGCAATGTCGACGCCGCGCACTTCAACCTGGGCCGTATCGCCGAAGAACGCCACGACCCCGCCGGTGCACTGCGCGAATACGCCCTGGTCGGCCCAGGCCCGGACTACCTGCCCGCGCAACTGCGCCAGGCCGATATCCTCATTGCCAACGGCCGCGGCACCGAGGCTTCGCGCATGCTCGCCGAAGCGCGCGAGGCGCAGCCGGATATCGCCATCCAGCTGTACCTGATCGAATCGGAAAGCTACAGCAACAACAACAAGGACGCCCAGGCCAACCAGGTGCTGCAACAGGCCATCCAGCGTTACCCGGACGACATCAACCTGCTTTACACCCGCGCCATGCTGGCGGAAAAACGCGATGACTTGCCGCAGATGGAAAAAGACCTGCGCGCCATCATTGCCCGCGAGCCGGAAAACGCCATGGCGCTGAACGCGCTGGGTTACACCCTGGCCGACCGCACTACCCGCTTCGGCGAAGCCAAGGCGCTGATCGACAAGGCCCACCAGCTGACCCCGGACGACCCGGCAATTCTCGACAGCCTCGGCTGGGTCGCCTACCGCCTGGGTAACCTGGACGAAGCCGAAGGCTACCTGCGTCAGGCCCTGCAGCGCTTCCCTGACCACGAGGTGGCGGCCCACCTGGGCGAAGTCCTGTGGGCCAACGGCAAACGCCGTGAAGCCCGCCAGGTCTGGGCCAAGGCCTTCGAGGCCCAACCCGACAGCCCTATCCTGCGCAAGACCGTCCTGCGCCTGACCGGATCCGAGACCCTTTAACGCCATGCTCCTGCGCCATTGCATCACCTTCACCCTGATTGCCCTGCTGGCCGGCTGTGCCGGCTTCGGTAGCCGCGAGGCCCTGCAAGGCCACGGCGACCCACAGCAGTGGCGCGCCCATAAAGAACAGCTGAGCAGCCTCGATGGCTGGCAGATCAACGGCAAGGTCGGCATCCGCGCCCCGCGCGATTCCGGCAGCGGTACGCTGTTCTGGCTGCAGCGCCAGGACTATTACGACATCCGCCTGGCCGGCCCGCTCGGCCGTGGCGCCGCACGCCTGACCGGCCGCCCCGGCGGTGTGGTGCTGGAGGTGGCCAACCAGGGCCGCTACGAGGCCACCAGCCCCGAAGCCCTGCTGGAAGAACAACTGGGCTGGCAATTGCCGGTGTCGCACCTGGTCTGGTGGGTGCGCGGCCTGCCCGCCCCCGACAGCAAGAGCAAGCTGACGCTGGACGGCGACAGCCGCCTGGCCAGCCTCGACCAGGACGGCTGGCAGGTGCAGTACCTGAGCTACACCGAGCAGAATGGTTACTGGCTGCCCGAGCGCCTGAAGCTGCACGGCAAGGACCTCGACGTGACCCTGGTGGTCAAGGACTGGCAACCGCGTCAGCTGGGGCACTGATCGATGTCCAAGCTCACCCTGCCCGCCCCGGCCAAGCTCAACCTGTGGTTGCACATCATTGGCCGCCGCCCCGACGGTTACCACGAGCTGGAGACCGTGTTCCAGTTCCTCGACCACGGCGACGCGCTAACCTTCGCCCTGCGCGATGACGGCGTGATCCGCCTGCACACCGAGATCGAGGCGGTACCCCACGACAGCAACCTGATCGTGCGCGCCGCGCGCAAGCTGCAAGAACAGTCGGGCACCGGCCTTGGCGCCGATATCTGGCTGACCAAGGTATTGCCCATGGGCGGCGGCATCGGCGGCGGCAGTTCGGATGCCGCCACTACCTTGCTGGCGCTGGCGCACCTGTGGCAACTGGACTGGGACGAAGATCGCCTGGCCGCCCTGGGCCTGACCCTCGGCGCCGACGTGCCGGTGTTCGTCCGTGGCCATGCGGCGTTCGCCCAAGGCGTTGGCGAGCAACTGACCCCGGTCGACCCGATCGAGCCCTGGTACGTCGTGCTGGTGCCGCAAGTGTCTGTCAGTACAGTAGAAATTTTTTCACATCCACAGTTGACACGTGATTCTCTCCCCCTTAAGATGCGCCCCGTTCCCGAGGGAAACAGTCGAAATGACTGCCAACGGGTGGTTGAGCAGCGTTATCCAGAAGTTCGAAACGCATTGAATTCTCTGGGTAAATTCACCGAAGCTCGGCTAACCGGAACTGGAAGTTGTGTGTTTGGGGCCTTCCCAAGCAAAGCCGAAGCTGATAAAGTTCTGGCCCTTCTTTCAGCGACCCAAACAGGGTTTGTGGCGAAAGGAAGCAATGTTTCGATGTTGCATCGCAAGCTGCAAAGTCTGGTCAAGAAGTCGAGTGCCTAGCGCTCGCAGCAACAGATACAGGGGCGTCGCCAAGCGGTAAGGCAGCAGGTTTTGATCCTGCCATGCGTTGGTTCGAATCCAGCCGCCCCTGCCATTTTCCTTATACTCATCCAGGTATACCCTCAGCCTCCAGGTACTGCGCGTGTCCAAGATGATGGTCTTTACGGGGAACGCTAACCCCGATCTGGCTCGGCGTGTCGTACGTCAGCTGCATATCCCTCTCGGTGACGTCTCTGTCGGTAAATTCTCCGACGGTGAGATCAGCACTGAGATCAATGAAAATGTCCGCGGTAAAGACGTTTTCATTATTCAGCCGACTTGCGCGCCAACCAACGATAACCTGATGGAACTGGTAGTGATGGCCGACGCCTTCCGCCGCTCCTCAGCATCCCGAATCACCGCCGTGATTCCTTACTTCGGATACGCCCGCCAGGACCGCCGTCCGCGTTCGGCACGTGTAGCCATCAGCGCCAAAGTCGTCGCTGACATGCTCACTGTCGTGGGTATCGACCGTGTACTCACTGTCGACCTGCACGCTGACCAGATCCAGGGTTTCTTCGATATTCCTGTCGACAACATCTACGGTTCGCCCGTACTGGTCGACGATATCGAAGACCAGCGTTTCGAGAACCTGATGATCGTCTCCCCGGACATCGGTGGTGTCGTGCGCGCACGTGCCGTCGCCAAGTCCCTGGGTGTCGACCTGGGTATCATCGACAAACGCCGTGAAAAGGCCAACCACTCCGAAGTGATGCACATCATCGGCGACGTCGAAGGGCGCACTTGCATCCTGGTAGACGACATGGTCGATACCGCCGGCACCCTGTGCCACGCGGCCAAGGCTCTGAAAGAACACGGCGCGGCCAAGGTTTATGCCTACTGCACGCACCCTGTCCTGTCGGGCCGTGCGATCGAGAACATCGAGAAGTCGGTACTGGACGAGCTGGTGGTGACCAACACCGTACCGCTGTCCGCCGCTGCTCAAGCCTGTGACCGTATCCGCCAGCTGGATATCGCACCGGTTGTCGCTGAAGCGGTCCGCCGCATCAGCAATGAAGAATCGATCAGTGCGATGTTCCGCTAAGCGGAACGTGTATTGATGTGAAGCGCCCCGCCCCAGCATTTGTTGGGGCGGGGCTTTTTTGCCATCCCCGTTGGCGCTGGTCGCAAACGCCCTCGGGGGGCTATTTTGGAGAAACAAAATGACTGATTTCATTCTGAACGCTCAAGCGCGTACTGACCTGGGGAAAGGTGCGAGCCGCCGCCTGCGTCACTCGCTGAACATCCCAGCCGTTGTATACGGTGGCGATAAAGAAGCTCAATCCCTGACCATCGTGGCCAAGGAAATCGCCAAACTGTTCGAAAACGAAGCTGCCTTCAGCCACGTTATCGAGCTGAACGTCGACGGCGCCAAGCAGAACGTCGTCGTCAAGGCCATGCAGCGCCACCCAGCCAAAGGCTTCATCATGCACGCCGACTTCGTTCGCGTCGTTGCTGGCCAGAAGCTGACCGCTGTTGTTCCAGTGCACTTCATCAACGAAGAAGCACCGGTCAAGAAAGGCGGCGAGATCTCGCACGTTGAATCGCAGATCGAAGTTTCCTGCGAAGCCAAAGACCTGCCTGAGTTCATCGAAGTCGACCTGGCCAACGCTGAAATCGGCACCATCATCCACCTGTCGGACCTGAAAGCTCCGAAAGGCGTAGAGTTCGTCGCTCTGGCCCACGGTGATGACAAAGCTGTTGCCAACGTTCACGCTCCGCGCGTTGCTCCAGAAGCTGAAGCAGGCGCCGCTGAGTAATCCACTCGCGCGCCGGTGTTGATCGGGTTACAGTGCCGCGCACCGTAACCCACCAACTCCAAGGAAGAGCCCCTACGTGACCGCCATCCAGTTGATCGTCGGCTTGGGTAACCCCGGCCCCGAATACGAACAGACCCGGCATAACGCAGGGGCTCTTTTCGTTGAACGCATTGCCAGCGCACAGCGCGTCTCCTTGACCGCTGACCGCAAGTATTTCGGCCTGACGGCTAAATTCAGCCATCAGGGCAACGACGTTCGCCTGCTCATCCCCACCACCTACATGAACCGTAGCGGCCAGTCCGTGGCGGCCTTGGCCAATTTCTTCCGCATCAAGCCGGAAGCGATCCTGGTGGCGCATGACGAACTCGACCTGCCTCCGGGCGTCGCCAAGCTCAAGCGCGGCGGTGGCCATGGTGGGCACAACGGCCTGCGCGACATCATCGCGCAGCTCGGCAACCAGAACGACTTCCACCGCCTGCGGCTTGGCATCGGCCACCCGGGTGACGCCAAACTGGTCTCCAACTTCGTCCTGGGTCGTGCGCCGCGCGCCGAGCAGGAGAAGCTCGACGCCAGCATCGATTTTGCCCTCGGCGTGCTGCCGGACGTGCTCGCCGGCGACTTCGCCAAGGCGATGCGCGAGCTGCACAGCCAGAAGGCCTGACACTTTAGAAAGGGGAATACCCATGGGTTTCAATTGCGGCATCGTCGGCCTGCCCAACGTCGGCAAGTCCACCCTGTTCAACGCCCTGACCAAGTCTGGCATCGCGGCGGAGAACTTCCCTTTCTGCACCATCGAGCCCAACAGCGGCATCGTGCCGATGCCCGACGCGCGCCTGGCGGCGCTGGCGGAAATCGTCAAGCCTAACCGCATCCTGCCGACCACCATGGAGTTCGTCGATATCGCCGGCCTGGTGGCCGGTGCCTCGAAAGGTGAAGGCCTGGGCAACAAGTTCCTCGCCAACATTCGCGAGACCGACGCCATCGCCCACGTGGTGCGCTGCTTCGAAGACGAGAACGTGATCCACGTTTCCAACAGCGTCGACCCCAAGCGCGACATCGAGATCATCGACCTCGAACTGATCTTCGCCGACCTGGACAGCTGCGAGAAGCAGCTGCAAAAGGTTGCCCGCAACGCCAAGGGCGGCGACAAGGAAGCCCTGGCGCAAAAGGCCATCCTGGAAAAGCTGATCCCGCACTTCACCGAAGGCAAGCCTGCGCGCAGCCTGATGAAGAACATGGCTGACGACGAGAAGGCCGTCATCCGTGGCTTCCACCTGCTGACCAGCAAGCCGGTGATGTACATCGCCAACGTGGCTGAAGACGGTTTCGACAACAACCCGCACCTGGACGTGGTCAAGGCCATCGCCGAGGAAGAAGGCGCGGTCGTGGTACCGGTGTGCAACAAGATCGAAGCCGAAATCGCCGAACTCGACGACGGTGAAGAGAAGGACATGTTCCTCGAGGCCCTGGGCCTGGAAGAGCCAGGCCTGAACCGCGTGATCCGCGCCGGTTACGAACTGCTCAACCTGCAGACCTACTTCACTGCCGGCGTGCAGGAAGTCCGCGCCTGGACCGTCCGCGTGGGCGCCACCGCGCCTCAGGCCGCTGGCGTGATCCACACCGACTTCGAAAAAGGCTTCATCCGCGCTGAAGTGGTGGCGTATGACGACTTCATCCAGTTCAAGGGTGAAGGCGGTGCCAAGGAAGCCGGCAAGTGGCGTTTGGAAGGCAAGGACTACATCGTCAAAGACGGCGATGTGATGCACTTCCGCTTCAACGTATAAAGGCAGCACATCGGCGGCGCCCCCTTCGCAGCGGTTCGGTGCGAAGGGGGCGCCGCCGTTTTCAGGCCAGGGAAAGGAATGATGCCGATTCACACTGTCCAGCAAATCCACTACCTCGACTGCCTGCCCCTGCGCCGTGATGTCCTGTGGCCCAGCCTCACCCCTGAGCAATGTGCTGTCGCGGGTGATGAGGATGCCCTGCACTTCGGCATCCATATCGACCAGCAGCTGGCCAGTTGCCTGTCACTCTTCACGGTCGACGCCAATACGTTCCAGGTCCGCAAATTCGCCACGGCGAGTGCCTTCCAGCATCAAGGCCTGGGCACGACCCTGCTCCGACATGCCATTGCCCATGCGAGGGCCGCTGGAGGCCAGCGCATCATCCTCAATGCCCGCACCAGCGCCGGTGGTTTTTACCAGCGTCACGGTTTCAACCGCATTGGCGAAATCCAGGAGCGCCACGGAGTGCCCTTCGTCACCATGGCCCTGAACCTCTGATCTCTGTGGAAGCAACTGCCTTCTTCAAGTCATTTGCCCTCCCACATCCCTACCAGGGTGATCAGATCAGAAGCGCTCTTCCACCACCTTGAAGGGATACGCCACGGCCTTGTACTTGCCGATCTTGCCGCGCTTGGGCAGTTTCACCACCTCCTCACGGGTGATGTCCTTGTACGGCACCCGTGTCAGCAAGTGGCTGATGATGTTCAGCCGCGCGCGCCGCTTGTCGTTGGAGTGGGCCAGGAACCACGGCGCCCAGGATGAATCCGAGGCGGTGAACATCTCGTCACGTGCGCGGGTGTAGTCGTCCCAGCGGGTATAGGACTTGAGGTCCATGGGCGAGAGTTTCCACAGTTTGCGGCCGTCACTAATGCGATCCTGCAGGCGGCGTGTCTGTTCGTCGGCGCTGACTTCGAGCCAGTACTTGATCAGGATGATCCCCGACTCGACCATCAGCTTTTCCAGCAACGGCACCACCGTGAGGAATTTGGTCGCCTGCTCGTCGGTGCAAAAACCCATCACCCGCTCGACACCGGCGCGGTTGTACCAGCTGCGGTCGAAGATCACCACTTCACCGGCCGCCGGCAGGTGGTTGAGGTAACGCTGGGCGTACATCTGGGTCTTTTCCCGTTCAGTGGGTGCCGGCAGCGCTACCACGCGGAACACCCGCGGGCTGACCCGCTCGGTGATGGCCTTGATAGTGCCACCCTTGCCGGCACCATCCCGGCCTTCGAATACGATGCACACCTTCAGGCCCTTGGCCACCACCCATTCCTGCAGTTTCACCAGCTCGACATGCAGGTGCTTGAGCGACTTCTCGTAGGCCTTGCCGCCCAGTTTCTCGGCGGGTGCTTGCAGGTCTTTCTTCCTGGACGACTTGGCCATGGCGCACTCCTGAGGGCGAATGAACAGTCAGTATGGTCCAACCCTGACGTTTTACTTCGCCAGCGTGTTGTAGCTGGTCATCAGGTTGCGGTAGTCCGGAATGTGGTTGGAGAACAACGTGCCCAGCCCTTCGATATCGTTGCGCCAGTCACGATGTAATTCACAGGCAACACCGAACCAGGTCATCAATTGTGCCCCAGCCGCCTCCATGCGCCGCCAGGCGGAATCGCGGGTCAGTTCATTGAAAGTACCGGATGCATCGCTGACCACGAACACCTCGAAGCCCTCCTCCAGTGCCGACAACGCCGGGAAGGCCACGCAGACTTCAGTGACCACGCCAGCAATCAGCAGCTGCTTCTTGCCAGTCGCCTTCACCGCCTTGACGAAATCTTCGTTGTCCCAGGCATTGATATTGCCGGGGCGGGCGATGTAAGGGGCGTCGGGGAACAGCGCTTTGAGCTCGGGTACCAGCGGGCCGTTGGGGCCGGTTTCAAAACTGGTGGTGAGGATGGTCGGCAGCTTGAAGTATTTGGCCAGGTCAGCCAGGGCCAGCACGTTGTTCTTGAAGCGGTCGGGATCGATGTCACGCACCAGCGACAGCAGGCCGGCCTGGTGATCGACCAACAGGACCGCGGCGTTGTTCTTGTCCAGACGCTTGTATTGGAAGGCCATGACGCAACTCCTTACAACGACGGATTGGGAGTTTCAGCGTAGGCAATCACAAGGGATGAGAAGGACCGTCAGTCGGTTGGCCGACGGCCAGCACCGGCCCCGTGACATCGGTCAGCAAGCCTCAAGCTTTGGTTCACAAATTCCTGAACTAATTATTTCCCCCCAGCGATTTTTCCCCCCGCCACTCCCCACCAGAATCGCTTCACCACAATCACAATAACCGTGAGGCCACTCCCGTGGACCAGACACTCCAGGTACGGCAGGCTGCCGCCGACCTCGTAGCCGCCTTTGCCAGCAACGACACCGCCCGCTATTTCGCCTGTTTCAGCGAAGACGCCACCTTCCTCTTCCATACCTTGGCGCAACCGCTGCTGTCGCGCCGTGCCTATGAAGACCTCTGGGCCCAATGGCAGGCCGAGGGTTTTGCCGTGCTCGGCTGCGCGTCGAGCAACGTGCAGGTGAGCCTGCAGGGCGATGTGGCGATCTTCATGCACGATGTCGCCACGCGCATCCGCATTGCCGGTGAAGAGCACCCGCTGACCGAGCGCGAGACCATCGTGTTCCGCCGCCAGGGTGAGCGCTGGCTGGCCTGCCACGAACACCTGTCGGTCGTCACCGCAGCCTGATTCCCCCTTACGCGGCCCTGCCGCCCTGCCATCGCACCCACAAGAGGGCCCGCGCACTGCGCCGGCCTACAACAACCGCGCTGGAGCATCACCATGAGCCACTCGACCGGTATCGAGACCAATGGCGTCGAACAGATCCCTGACGATCAACGCGACGCCGCCCCGCTGGACCTGTTCCGCCTGATCTTCGGCGGTGCCAACACTTTCGCCACCGCCGTGCTCGGCAGCTTCCCAGTCTTGTTCGGGCTGTCGTTCCAGGCCGGGGTCTGGGCGATTCTGCTCGGCGTCGGCGTGGGCGCGCTGATCCTTGCCCCCATGGGCCTGTTCGGTGCGCTCAACGGTACCAACAACGCGGTGTCGTCGGGCGCGCATTTCGGCGTGCATGGGCGCATCGTCGGCTCGTTCCTGTCGCTGCTCACCGCCGTGGCGTTCTTCTCGCTGTCGGTATGGAGTTCGGGCGATGCCCTGGTCGGCGGCGCCAAGCGCCTGGCCGGGCTGCCGGAAAGCGACCTGACCCTGGGCCTGGCCTACGGCCTGTTCGCCATCCTGGTGCTGGTGGTGTGCATCTTCGGCTTCCGCTTCATGCTGTGGGTAAACAAGATCGCCGTGTGGGCATCGAGCCTGCTGTTCCTGCTCGGCATCGTCGCCTTCGCCGGGCCGTTCGATGCGGGCTACGCCGGTAGCGTCAACCTCGGCCAGGCCGGCTTCTGGGCCGCCTTCGTGGGCGCGGCGATCCTGGCCATGAGCAACCCGGTGTCATTCGGCGCCTTCCTGGGCGACTGGTCGCGCTACATTCCGCGGCAAACGCCCAAGGCGCGCATCATGTTGGCGGTGATCGCCGCCCAGGCCGCCACGCTGATCCCGTTCCTGTTCGGCCTGTGCACCGCCACCCTCGTGGCCACCCAGGCGCCGGACTACATCGCCGCCAACAACTACGTCGGTGGCCTGCTGGCCGTCGCGCCAAGCTGGTTCTTCCTGCCGGTGTGCCTGATCGCGGTGATCGGCGGTATGTCCACCGGCACCACCGCGCTGTATGGCACGGGCCTGGACATGTCCAGCGTGTTCCCACGCCTGCTCAGCCGCGCCGGCGCCACCCTGCTGATCGGCGTGCTGGCGATTGCCTTCATCTTCATCGGCCGTTTCACCTTCAACCTGGTGCAGAGCGTTTCGACCTTTGCCGTACTGATCATCACCTGCACCAGCCCGTGGATGGTGATCATGATCCTCGGCCTGATCACCCGTCGCGGCTTCTACCACGCCGACGACCTGCAGGTGTTCACCCGCGGCCAGCGCGGCGGCCACTACTGGTTCCTGCATGGTTGGAACTGGCGCGGCATGGGGGCGTGGATCCCCAGCGCGGCAGTCGGCCTGTGCTTCGTCAACTTGCCGGGGCAGTTCGTCGGCCCGTTGGGCGACCTGGCCAGCGGCGTCGACATGAGCCTGCCGGTCACCCTGGGTATCGCCTGCGTGCTGTACCTGCTGCTGCTCAACCTGTTCCCTGAACCTGCTGGCGTGTATGGGCCCAACGGCCCGCGCTGGGTGCGCTGCAAGAGCACCCCGCACACGCCGGTGCTGACCCCTGCCGAAATGGCCTGACTGGATACCGACCATGACCACTTCCCATTACATCGCCGGCCATTGGGTCGAAGGCCAGGGCAGCGACTGCATCAGCGTCAACGACCCTGCTCTGGGCCTGCCCTTCGCCGAACTGATGGCCGCCAGCGTTGCCCAGGTCGACCAAGCCGTGGCGGCAGCGCGAGCCGCCCTGCCTGCCTGGAAGCAGACCAGCGCCAGCGAACGTGCAGCCTATTTGCGCGGCTTTGCCGAGCAGCTCGGGCAGCGCCGTGACGCGCTGATCACCCTGCAGATGCGCAACAACGGCAAGCCGCGTCACGAGGCCGAAATCGACCTGGACGACGCGATCGCCACATTCAACTACTACGCCGATCTGGCCGAGCAACTGCCGGAAAAAAACCGCGACGTGCCCCTGGCCGCACCTGGATTCAGCGCCCGTACCCGCCTGGAACCGGTAGGCGTGGTCGGCCTGATCGTGCCGTGGAATTTCCCGCTGGTGACCAGCGCCTGGAAGCTCGCCCCGGCATTGGCAGCGGGCTGCACCGTGGTGCTCAAACCCTCGGAAGTCACCCCGCTGATCGAGCAGGCCTACGGCCAGATCGCCGACGCCTTGGGCCTGCCCGCAGGCGTGCTGAATATCGTCAACGGCAAGGCCGAAACCGGCGCGGCACTGAGCAGCCACAACGGCCTGGACAAGCTGTCGTTCACTGGCAGCAACAGCGTCGGCAGCCAGGTGATGCGCAGCGCTTCGGCGCAGTGCCGGCCGGTGACGCTGGAGCTGGGCGGCAAGTCGGCGATCATGGTGTTCGACGACTGCGATGTCGACCAGGCAGTGGAATGGATTGTCGCCGGCATCAGCTGGAACGCGGGGCAGATGTGCTCGGCCACTTCGCGGTTGCTGGTACAAGAAGGCATCGCCGATGCGCTGCTACCACGCCTGCAACACGCCTTGGAAACGCTGCGCGTTGGTAACCCGCTGACAGAAGAAGTGGACATGGGGCCACTGACCAGCCAGGCGCAATGGTTGAAAGTTGCCAGCTACTTTGCCACTGGGCGTGAAGAGGGGCTGCAGTGCCTGGCCGGTGGCAGGGCGCTGGATCGCGATGGCTGGTTTGTCAGCCCGACGCTGTACGCCGATGTGCCAACGGACAGCCGCCTGTGGACCGAAGAGATCTTTGGGCCGGTACTGTGCGCACGTCGCTTCTCGACTGAAGCGCAAGCGATTGCCGAAGCGAACGACAGCCGCTTTGGCCTCGTCGCCACCGTCTGCTCGGCCGACCTGGAACGCGCCGATCGTGTGGCCGATGCGCTGGAAGTCGGGCATGTGTGGATCAACTCGGTGCAGGCGGTGTTCGTCGAAACATCGTGGGGCGGCACAAAGGGCAGCGGGATCGGGCGCGAACTCGGGCCTTGGGGGCTGTCGGGGTATTTGTCGGTGAAGCACGTCACACGGTGCATGGGCTGACACCCACAGGGGCCGCTGCGCGGCCCCAATCGCCGGCAAGCCGGCTCCCACTGTTCCGCGAATGGGCCGCACAGCGGCCCCTGGGTCACGCCGGCTCGTCAGCCGGGCGCGAACCTTCCTGCACCAGCACCATGCTCTGCGGTGAGGACAGGGGAATATCCTCATCTCGCAAGCGGCCGAGGATGGTGAACAGCAGATCGCTGCGGGCACCCGACACCTGCCGCGGCCCGGCCACATAACCACTCACACTGATCACCATGCCACTCGCCGTCAGGTCCTTGAAGGTCACCGAAGGCGATGGCGCATCCAGGATCGACTCGTGCTCGTGGTAGGCCGCCAGCAACAGCTCGCGCACCCGGTTGGCATCGGTCTCCAGCGGCAGGGTCAAGGTGATCCCCACTACGCCCAGCGCATTGCCCATGGTCACGTTACGCACGTTCTGCGAGATGAACTGCGAGTTGGGCACGATCACCGTGGAACGGTCGGACATCTGGATTTCGGTGGCGCGCACGTTGATCCGGCGAATATCACCCTCGACGCCGGCCAGGCTCACCCAGTCCCCCACCTTGACCGGGCGCTCGGTGAGCAGGATCAGGCCGGAGATGAAGTTCTGCACGATTTGCTGCAAGCCGAAACCGATACCCACCGACAGCGCACTGACCACCCACGTCAGGCTGGTGAGGTTGATACGCAGGGTCGACATCACCAGCATGGCCAGGAACAGGAAGCCCAGGTAGCCGACCAAGGTCACCAGCGAAGCCCGCATGCCGGCGTCCATGTCGGTTTCCGGCAGCAGACGCTCGCTCAGCCAACGCTTGAGCACGCGGATACCGAGCATGCCGCCAAACAGCATCCCCACGGCCAGCAGAATGTCGCCAGGCACGATGTTCAGGTTGCCAAGCAGTTTGCCACCCGTGCCGTCCCAATCGCCCAGGCTCAACAGCAGCTCGCCCGGGCTGGTGCCCGACGGCATCAGCGCCAGCATCACGGCCAGGAACAGCAGCACCGTACGACCGATACCGGTCAGGATGGTACTGGCTTGCGCCTGGTGGCGTGGCGCCAGGCCCAGTGTCGACGCCAGCGCCAGGCCGCCAGGTTGGCGCGGCGACAGCAGGGTTTCGAAGAGGTCACCGATAAAGGTGGTCAACAGGTAGGCGCAGGTGGCGACCACACTGATCCACAGCAGCTTGGCGGTGAGGAAGTAGGCCAGGGTCAGGTAACCGGCCAGCAGCGTCAGCACGATCAGGCCAACCCACACCACGATCACGAACGGGATCAGCCCGGCCAGGCCGGTCGGCCGTTCCAGCTCATGCTTGCGCAGGGTACGGCGGTAGCGGACAAGCGCTGCCGTGAAGATCGCCGCCACCACCAGCGCAGTCAGCCCGTTGGTCGCCACGGTCAGCGCCAGGCTGGTGCCGATCACGCTGTTGATGCGCTCCATGGTCAGCATCACCATCAGCGCCAGGGCCAGCAACTTGGGGAACCAGCCCAGCGCACTGGCCACTTCGTCGTGGATCGGCGGCAGGCGCCAGGACGGGCGCTGCAGCATCAGCATGGCGCGGCCCAGGCCGGTGATGAAGGCGCTGAACACCACCAGGGTGAGGAAGTGGTTGGTCAGGCTAGCGATGTCGGAGCCCAGTTCGGCGCTGCTCTGCAGGCCCCAGCGCAACAGCGACACGGAGCCGGCGATGGTGCCCAGGGTGGCCAGGCTTACGCTCAAGGCCAGTGCGCTGCGGCGCAAGCGCCCTTCGGGCAGCCAGCGGACCATGGCGTCGGCGAGCAGGCGCTCGAAGAGCAGGCGCACCAGTGTCCAGACGAGGATCGCGGCCACCAGGCTGCTGATGAAGAACCAGCGGTGTTCAGGGCTCAAGGCGCTGCCCAGGGCATCGCTTGCCTCGCCGCGCAGGTCGCGCAGGCGCATCACGTCATCTTCGGTCGGGCGTATCAACGACTGCCAGAACGCAGGGGTCAGCGGGCTGGTTGCGCGGCTGGTGACCTGGGAGTTGAACTGGCTGCGGCGCAAGTTGACGATCTGCGTGGACAGGTCGCGGGCTGACTGGGTCAGCTTGGTGGCCTGGTCCTGCTCGGCAACCAACGCTTTCTTCTGTGCCTCGAGGTCCTTGCGCTGCAGCGTGAGGCTTGCAGCTTCATCCGGCTGCGGCGGGCCGATGACTTTCAACTGGTCATCGATTTTTTGCACATCGCCCGTGCGCACCGTACTTAACGCGTCGGCTTGACGCTGCACCTGCACAGCGGCCATGCGTAGCTGCGAGAGCACGTCATCATTGGCGTTGCTGGTGACCCCCTGGCGGATCTGATCGAGCCGATCGCTCAGTTGCTCGATGCTGGCATTCTCATCAAGCGCCGGCAACTCGCCAGCGGCCAGGTTGGACACCGGCGTGGCGGCCGACCAGGCCGGCGCAGCGAGCGCCAGCATCAGGGCCATTACACCCAGGCAATAACGGGCAAGGCTTACACGCCTCATCGAACATTCCTCTTTACAACTCGATTTGGCGGTGGATTCTACGCGGCTTATTGCAATCAGGAGAGTGCCGTCTCTCGCGCCAATAGCTGCCGCTTACGCTCCACGCCCCACCGGTAGCCACTGATGTCGCCGTCACGGCGCACTACCCGGTGGCAGGGGATGGCCACGGCAATGCGGTTAGCCGCACAGGCCATGGCAACAGCGCGCACGGCGTTGGGCGCGCCGATGCGCTCGGCGATCTCGCTATAGCTCACCCGGCAACCCAACGGCACTTCGCGCAAGGCTTGCCAGACCCGCTCCTGAAACGCGGTGCCCTGCACGTCCAGGGGCAAGTTCAGGCCCAGCGCGGGCGCCTCGACAAAGCCCACCACCTCGGCGACCACACGCTCGTAGTCGGCATTGCCGCCGACCAGCCGCGCGTTGGGGAACTGGTCCTGCAACTGTTCGAGCAACCGTTCGGGGTCGTCGCCCAGGAGGATCGCGCAGATGCCCTTCTCGCTCTGCGCCACCAGGATCGCCCCTAGTGAACACTGACCAACGGCAAAGTGAAGGGTCGCACCCGCGCCACCGGCACGGTACTGGCGTGGGCGCATGCCCAGGCGCTGGTCGGCGCTTTCGTAGAAACGGCTGTTGGAGTTGTAGCCGGCCTCGAAGATGGCGTCGGTTACCGAATTGTGCCCGTCGCTCAGGCTGGCACGCAGGCGCTGGGCGCGGAAGGCTGACGCATAGGCTTTCGGTGTAAGGCCGGTTTCGGCCTTGAACAGGCGGTGCAGGTGGAATGGGCTGACGGCCAGCTGTGCGCCGAGCTGGTCGAGGCTGGGCGGGTTGTCGCTGGCTTCGAGCAGGCGACAGGCGCGGGCCACCAGGTCGGGGCGGCGGTTGGCCGCGGCTTTGACCTGGCAGCGGCGGCACGCGCGGTAGCCTGCGGTTTCGGCGGCGGCGGCGTCGGTGAAGAATTCGACGTTCTCGCGTTTGGCCATGCGTGATGTGCAGCCGGGCTGGCAGTACACGCCGGTGGTGCGCACGGCGTAGACGAAGTGACTGGCGGCACGGGCGTCTCGGGTATGTACGGCTTGCCAGCGCTGGTCGTCGGTGGTGTAGGCGTTCATCGCGGTGTGCCTCATCTACTGGTTTCGTGTATGCCGGCCCTTTCGCGGGGCAAGCCACTGGAAGAACATCAAGCCCGCCACAGATACCAGGCCGCCACGGTCCGGTGCGGGCTCCACGGGCTACCCAGCGAGCGCATCTGCGCCGGTGTGGGTGCCTTCTCCAGCCCCTTGAGCCGACGATACCCCTCACGCACGCCAAAATCGTCAACCGGCAAAATATCCGAACGCTCCAAGCTGTAGATCAGCAGCATTTCCACCGTCCAGCGCCCCACACCGCGCAAGGCGACCAAGCGTTCGATCAACGCATCGTCCGTCATGCCCAGCGCCTCTTCACGGCCAGGCACCGCACCGTCCAGCGTGGCCTGGGCAATCCCCTGAACAGTGGCCAGCTTGCTCGCCGAAAACCCACAGGCGCGTATCGTTTCCGGCGCCACCGCCAGCAACTGCTGTGGCGCGGGAAACGCCTCTTCCGGGAATAACGCCAGCAATCGCCCAAGAATCGCCTCGGCCGCTCGCGCATGCAGTTGCTGATAGGCAATCGCCCGCACCAGGGCCTCGTAAGGCTCGCGGCCCGGCGTCGCGCGATGCAGGCAGGGCCCGACTGCAGCGATGTGCCGCGCCCAGTCAGGGTCCAGCGCGGCCAGATAACCGGTGGCCTCGCGGTAGGCGTCAGGCGAGAGGTCGGCGCGGATCATCCGTTGCTCCAGTGGGTGCAGGGCAGGTCCAGCTTAGCCCAGCCGCTTACCGACGAAACCCCGGATCTTGCGCCGCTAATTCCTGGCATACCATTGCCCCGCGCCATCGTCCCCGCATAGAATTGAGAACTATTCACAATCGCACACGTTTGACGGGACCGGGCCTTCACTACGATGCAGATCAACGACACGCTCAAACCGGCCGAAGTCGCCCTGCTCTATCAGTCCCACCATGCCTGGCTGCGTGGCTGGCTGCGCAACCGGGTGGGCTGCCAGGAGAATGCCGCCGACCTGGCACAGGACACTTTCGTGCGCCTGCTGCGTGCGCGGCAGGTGTCGCCGCTGAAAGAACCCCGCGCCTACCTGAGCAGCATCGCCCGCGGGCTGATGATCGACCAGTTCCGCCGACGCGCCCTGGAGCGTGCCTATCAGGAAAGCCTGGCCCATCTGCCTGAAGGCGAAGTGCCCAGTGAAGAACACCGCCGGGTAATTCTCGATACCCTCGAACGCCTCGACCGCGCGCTGCACCAGCTCAAGCCACGTGCCCGCCAGGCTTTCCTGCTGGCCCAGCTCGAGGGCTTGAGCATCCCGCAGATCGCCCTGCGCCTCGGCGTGTCGCGGGCCACCGTCGAGCGCGACCTGGCCAAGGCCTTGGGCGTTTGCTATCGGTTGCGCTATGCCGAGTTCTGATCATGCGCCCGCACAGGCCCAGGTCGACCAGGCCATCGAGTGGCTGGTGAAGCTGCGTTTCGATACCCCGAGCCCGGCCATCGAACAGCAGTTCCAGCAGTGGCTGACGTGCCACCCGCACAATGCCCAGGCCTGGCAACGGGTAAGCAGCCTGAGCGACGATTTGGCAGGGCTGCCCACCGAGCTGAGTCGGCGCACCCTCGACGGCAGCCAGCGCCAGCGTATCAGCCGCCGTGACCACCTCAAGCTGCTGGCGGTATTGGCGGTCGGCGGCAGCGTCGGCTGGGCCGCGCGCGAACCTTTGGGCCTGCCGGCACTGGTGGCCGACAGCAGCACCGGTACTGGCGAACGCCGCCGGTTACAGGGCAGCGATGGCAGCCAGATCCAACTCAACACGGCCAGCGCCATCGACCTGCGGTACAGCGCCGAGCAGCGCGAACTGGCCTTGCTGCGCGGTGAAGTCAGCCTGGCCAGCAACTCCGGCGACAATCGCCCGTTCCGCATTACCACCCGCGTCGGCGCCCTCGGCACCCGTGACGGCCAACTGCTGCTGCGCGAGAACGATCAGGGCCTGCTGCTGGCCGTGCGCAGCGGCGAAGTCACGCTGTTCCCCTCCTCCACTTCGCCACGCCTGGTAAAGGCAGGCGAGGTGCTGCAGGTGTCGCCTGGCGGGCACTATCAGCTCGCCACACTGCATGGCGACCCGTGGGGCTGGACCGACGGCGTGCTCAGCGTGCAGCAGATGCCGCTCGGCGAGTTCTGCGCAGAATTGGCGCGCTACCGCCCAGGGTTATTGCGCTGCGCTCCCGAGGTGGCCGAACTGAAGGTGTCTGGCACTTACCAGCTGGACGACAGCGAACAAATCCTGCAATTGCTCGCCCGCAGCCTGCCGGTGCGTATCGACTACCGCACCCGCTACTGGGTCAACGTCGGCGCCGCCTGATATTTTTTGAAAAAGAATGAGGTGGAATCTCATTCTCGTGCGGCCTGAAGGAACAAAGCCCGAAAAGTGGTCTACGAAACCTTCAGGAGCGCTCCATGATTCACCCGTGTTCCCCCCGCAACGACAGGCTGCGCCATGCTGTACGCGCGGCTGTGTTCAGCCTCGGCCTGGCCACTGGCCTGGCAATCCCCGCCATGGCCCAGGCAGCACCCGCCAACCAGCACCAGCAGCTCGACTGGAACATCCCGGCAGGCCAATTGGCCCCTGCTCTGGACCAGCTGGCACGCCAAGGCGGGCTGAACCTGTCGTTCGATGCGAACAGCCTGCAAGGCAAGACCACCCAGGGCGTGAAGGGCCGCCATGAGCGCGGCCAGGCACTGTCGATCCTGCTGCAGGGCAGCGATGTGCAGGTTCAGCAGGAAGGCGGCAACAGCTACCTGCTGATTCCGGCCCTGGACGTTGGCGGGGCCCTGGAGCTCGGCGCCACCAGCATCTCCAGCAACCGCCTGGGCGAGACCACCGAGCACAGCGGCTCGTACACCACCGGCGCAGTGACCATCGGCAAGACCGCGCAAAGCCTGCGCCACACGCCGCAGTCGGTTACCGTGGTCACCCGCCAGCGCATCGACGACCAGAACATCACCAACCTCACCACCCTGCTCGAACAGACCCCGGGCGTGGTGGTGAACATGACCGACAGCGAGCGCGTGCAGTACTACTCGCGCGGCTATGCGATCGACGCCATCCAGTACGACGGCGCCACCGTGGTGCAGGGCAGCGGCGGCGGTTCGTTCATCCAGAGCGATTCGGCGCTCATCGACCGCGCCGAGATCCTGCGCGGCGCCACCGGCATGATCCGCGGCGCCGGCAACCCGTCCGGCACCGTCAACCTGGTGCGCAAGCGCCCCACTCACGAGTTCCAGGGCGAAGGCAGCGTCACCCTCGGGTCTTGGGATGCCCAGCGCTACGTCGCCGATATCTCTGGCCCGCTGACCGAAACCGGCAACGTGCGGGGCCGGGTGATTGCCGTGCACGATGACAAGGACCACTTTCAGGAATCGCGCCAGGAGCGCAAAGAGGTGTTCTACGGCGTGCTGGCCTTCGACCTGAACGACAGCACCACGCTGACCACCGGCCTGGAATGGACCAAGCTCGATGCCACCGGCGCCTGGGGCAACCTGCCCGCCGACTACGACGGCTCGCCCCTGCCGTTTGGCCGCAGCACCTACCTGGGTGCCGACTGGAACCGCTGGGACCGCAGCAACCTGCAGACCTTTGCCGAACTCGAACACCGCTTCGACAACGACTGGAAGCTCAAGCTGATGGCCCAGCGCACGCACTTCGAGCTGGATGACCACGGTTTCAAGCAGACCTACTTCACACGTGCCAGCGGCGCCACCAACCCCAGCAACAACCCTTACCTGATGAACTACCAGGTCACCGAGGGCGATGGCGGCGAGAGCCTGCAGAACAACCTGAGCGCCACCCTCAACGGGCCGTTCGACCTGCTTGGTCGTACCCATGAACTGATGCTCGGCGTCGAGCGCATTCGCAACGATTCATACGCCTCGGCCACCAATTTCGTGTCTTCCGGGGTGTTTGACATCCGCGAGTGGGACCCGAAGACCAGCCTGGCCGAGCCGAACATCAACATCACGGCGCACCCAGTGCGTACACGCACCACCCAGGAAGCGGCCTATGCCACCTGGCGCATTTCCCTGGCCGACCCGCTCACGGCGATCATCGGGGCGCGGGCCAACTGGTATGACTACGAGCAGGAAAACAACACCAAGTCCAACGGCACCTTCAGCGTCGACAACAAGATCGTGCCGTACGCGGCGCTGATCTACGACCTCAACGACAACTTCAGCACCTACGCCAGCTATACCGAGATCTTCAACCCGCAGACCGCCACCGATGTCAGCGGCTCGGTGCTGGAGCCGACCACCGGTGAGGCTTACGAGACCGGCATCAAGGGCGAGTTCTACGAGGGGCGCCTGAACACTTCGCTGGCGTTTTTCCGTATCTACCAGGTCGGCAACCCTCTGGATGACGTGAGCGGCCCCAACCCCTGCCTGCCCAACTACCCCTCGGGCTACTGCAAGGTGGCGTCTGGGAAGAACCGCAGCCAGGGCTTCGAACTGGAGGTTTCCGGCGAAGTGCTGCCGGGGTGGAACGTGACCGGTGGCTACACCTACAACACCACCAAGCAACTCAAGGACACTATCAGCAACACCGGCAACGCCATCCGTACCACCGACCCCAAACGCATGTTGCGGCTGTTTACCAGCTATCGCCTGCCCGGCGAACTGGAGGCGTGGACCGTGGGTGGCGGCGTGCAGGCGCAGAGCGACATCTACAACCGCAGCGGCAGCGCCGAGGCGTCGCAGGCGGGGTACGCGGTGTACAACGCGATGGTCAACTACCGCTTCAACGACCATTATTCACTGCAGTTCAATGCCAACAATATCTTCGACAAGAAGTACTACCGCCAGGTCGCGCCAACGCCGACCGGGTATTACTGGGGCGATCCGCGCAATGTGTCTGTGACCCTGCGCGGCAGCTTCTGACCAGGACTGTCAGTGGCGGCCCTTCGTGGGCAAGCTCGCGAAGGGGCCGCCACTGACAGAAGCAGAGTGTCAATCCACCACCGCGCGCAACTTCCCCGCCCGCCGGTATGACTGCCGGGCAAAGCACACGAACAGCCCGGCCATGATCGCCAGCGCCATCGGTAACCCGTGCGGCGCCACATCCATCGCTGCGCCGCTGACCAGCGGCCCTACCAGGCTACCTACGCCCCACAGCAAACCAACGCTGGCATTGGCGGTGACCAGGTCCTGGCCCTTGAAGCGCTGGCCGATCAGCACCAGCGCCAGGGTGTAGATGCCCCCCGCCACCGCGCCCAGCACCACCAGCAACGGCCACAGCAGCCAGGTCATCTGCAGTAACCATGGCAGTGCGATGCCGATTGCCATCGCCACCAGCCCACACACCAGGTGCAGCCCGGTGCGCTCGACGCGGTCGGCCAGCCAGCCCAGCGGTAGCTGGAAGACCATGTCACCGGCGAACACCACCGTCACCATCAGCGCCGCCACGCCCACGGCAAAGCCATGGCTGGTGGCATAGACCGGCAACAGCGACAGCACCACGGCATCGAAGAACGAGAAGAACAGCACCGCCACGCACAACGCCGGCGCCACGCGGAAGAAGCCCGCCAGGCCAAAGCTTTTCTCGCCTTCTTCGCCGTGCTCCACAGGGTCGTTGGGCACCGTGAACAGGATGCACAGCAGCGCCAGGCCGTAGCAGAAGGTCACCACACCGGTGATCCACGGGCTGTTGGCACCGATCACCGCGAGCATCGCCGGCCCCAGCACCTGGAAGCCGGTGAAGCTGGTGGCGTACAACGCCATGATCTTGCCGCGATTGTGGTCGGGGCACAGCTCGTTGACCCACGACTCGCCGAGAATGATCGCGATGCCCATGCCAATCCCCAGGCCCAGGCGCAGTGCGGCCAGCAGCCAGATCGAATCGAATGCCGACTCCAGCAAGGCGATGCTGACGGTGCACAGACTGAAGCTGAGCAGGTAGATGGTGCGCCGGGTCAGGTGCCGGCAGCAGGCGTCGACCATGAACGCCGAGAGCATCATGCCCGCCGCGGGAATGGCCGAGATGATGCCGATCTGCAAGGTGCCGGCGCCGGCCTCATGCAAGCGCAACGACACCAGCGGCAGGCTGGCCCCCAAACTAAAGCCGACCACCGACACGGCGAACAGAAGGCCCGCCAGCAAACGCATGTTCATGTACCACTCCTGGAAAACTGAAAAGACGCGCAGATACAGGCGCCCACGCGCACGCCGGGACGGCGGGCGACGCAAAGGCGCAGGTCAGTTCAGAACGAGGTGTGGCGAGAAAGTGAAGGCAAACAGCACGCTGCGGCGACGCTTGAGCACCGTGTCGCTCGGCCACGCACGACGCATGGCCTGGAGGGCAGGCTGGCGAGCGTGTGGGAGGGACTGGCTACGGCGCATTGCTTGGGCTACTACGCAGGTGGTTGGAAAGAGGCGGCACTCTAGGCCAAGCCAGGTTGAGTCGTCAATTGCCCGGGGCCGCAGGGCGGCCCATTCGCGGGCCAAGCCCGCTCCCACATGGGCCCGGCTGGATTCAGGCTCAGCACTAGACCTGTGGGAGCGGGCTTGCCCCGCGAATGGGCGACAAAGCCACCCCGACACCCTCAACGTTTACCGGTATTTGGCAGAAACACCGCCAACAAGCCGAACAACGGCAGGAACGAGCACAACCCATACACGTATTCGATGCCGCGCAGGTCGGCCAGGTACCCCAGCAACGCCGCGCCAATGCCGCCGAAGCCGAACATCAGGCCGAAGAAGATGCCGGCAATCATGCCCACACTGCCCGGCACCAGCTCCTGGGCATACACCACGATCGCCGAGAACGCCGACGCCAGGATGAAGCCGATCACCACGCTCAGCACGGTGGTCCAGAACAGGTCGGCATAGGGCAGCGCCAGGGTGAACGGCGCCACGCCGAGGATCGAGAACCAGATCACCGCCTTGCGCCCGATACGGTCACCGATCGGCCCACCAAAGAAGGTGCCCGCCGCCACGGCGCCCAGGAACAGGAACAGGTGCAACTGCGAGCTGGCCACCGACAGGTCGAACTTCTCGATTAGGTAGAAGGTGAAGTAGCTGGTGAAACTGGCCATGTAGAAGTATTTGGAGAACACCAGCAGGCCCAACACGATCAGCGCCGCGATCACCCGCTGGCGCGAGATGCCATGGGTGGCCTGCACCGCCTTGCGCGCCTTGGCCTGGCTGAGGTGCTCGGTGTACCAGCGGCGCAGCATCAGGGTCACGGCGAAGAACAGCAGCCCGGCCACGCCGAACCAGGCCACGTGGGTCTGGCCGAACGGGATGACGATGGCAGCCGCCAGCAACGGGCCAAAGGCCGAACCCGCGTTACCGCCCACCTGGAAGGTCGACTGCGCCAGGCCGAAACGCCCGCCCGAGGCCAGGCGTGCAATACGCGAGGTTTCCGGGTGGAAGGTCGACGAACCAATCCCGACCAGCGCCGAGGCCAGCAGAATCATCGGGAAACTGCCGACGAAGGCCAGCATGACAATGCCCACCAACGTACACAGGGTGCCCAGCGGCAGCAGGTTCGGCGTCGGCCGGCGGTCAGTGAAGAACCCGACCCAGGGCTGCAACAGCGAGGCGGTAATCTGGAAGGTCAGGGTGATCAGGCCGATCTGGGCGAAGCTCAGGTCGTAATTGGCCTTGAGCATTGGGTAGATCGCCGGCAGCACCGACTGGATGAGGTCGTTGATCAGGTGCGCCAGCGCGCAGAAGGTGATGATACGCATCACCAGCGGGTTGGCTTGGCTTGCCGACCCGGTGCTGGCGGTGGGGGTGCTGCTGATGGCCATGGTGTTGATTTCCGTCCGCAGGTTTGGGATCCGATTATCAAGAAACAAATGGATACATAGCTACCTTTTTATCCCTCTGTCACCACGTACTTGTAAATGGTTCTCAATATATTTAGCATCCTCGCATAATTTCCCCCGTAATCGTTGGGCGAAACCGCCCTTTCGCGAGCACTCCCCCATGAGCCCGATGCCCGCCACGCAGATTCAGGCCGCCCCCCAGCAGGAAGCACTGGAATGGTTCTCCCGCCTGCGTCAACCAGGCTGCAACGAACGCGAACGTCATGCCTTCGCGCAGTGGTGCCAGGACCCGCTCAATGCGCATGCCTATGCCGAGCTGGAAGCCTGCTGGCAGCAACTGCACGTGCCGGCTGCCCGCCCTCGCCCGCGCCAGGTCGAGGCACGCCGCAGCCAATTGGGCAAAGGGCTGGCGCTGTTGTTTCTGCTGGCGCTGGCCGGGCTGGCTTATATGTATTGGCCGCTGATGCAACGCCTGGGCAGTGAACTGCACACCGACGCTGGCGAACGGCGCAGCCTGCGCCTGGCCGATGGCTCCACCCTGCACCTGGACAGTGCCAGCGCAATGAATGTCGACCTGCGCGGGCGTACCCGCCTGCTGCACCTGGTGCAGGGCCAGGTCTATCTGGAAGTGATGCTCGATGGCCGCGCCATGGAAGTAGAAGTGGGCGATGCGCGCATCCAGGTGTTCGGCACGCGGCTGATGGTGGCGCGCCGTGCCGACCAGGCCGAACTGGTGGTGCTCAGCGGCAAGGCCATGATCCTCCAGGGCGGCGACCAGCGCATGGTGTCGGCCGGCGAACGGGTGACGTTCACCGAGGCGCGGATCAACCCGGTGGAAAAAATCGATGCCAGAACCGCAGATGCCTGGCGCAACGGCCAGCTGCGCGCCACTGACATCCCCTTGGGCCAGGTGATCGAGCGCCTGGCCAGCTATCAGGGCCGCCGCGTATGGCTGATGGACGAGCAGACGGCGTATCGACGCGTCAGCGGTGACTTCAACCTCGACCGCCCCGGCGAAACCCTCGACGCATTGGCTGCCGAGCAGCACCTGAAGCTGCACGGCGTGCTCGGGCAGTGGCTGATCGTCCAATAAAATCGGGCTTGGCGGCTAAGTTTTTGAAAGCGTGCAAATTTTTTTTGAAATGAGTGTTGACACAGGGGCCTCACAAGCGAATAATGCGCGCCATCGGCTACATAGCTCAGTTGGTTAGAGCATAGCATTCATAATGCTGGGGTCCGGGGTTCAAGTCCCTGTGTAGCCACCAAACACTTGTTTCGGCCTGTCTCTGACAGTCTACGAAACGACCTGAAAGCCCGCCTTGTGCGGGCTTTCTTGTTTCTGACTGTATGTCCCTAGCTACCCCCTATCCCTTCACACCGTGCATCCCGCTGTGTATCCCTTGGGCAAAAATCGAACCGAAGGGATACCAGTCGATGAAGCGTATTGAGAAACGCCGCCCCCTGTCCGACAGCACCCTCGCGGGAGCTGGCTGGGCTTGGGGTGTACCTGGTGCGAATTTACGTTAACCGTTGGGCTTGGCCGTTCCATTATTCGGAATCAGCTTCGATTGCGGCTGTGCAGGAAGCAATGCGGATAGTTTGCCGAGCATCTGAAGCAGAAGTTGAGTATTTTCTAACTGCGCCATGTACTGAGCCTGTTGCAGCTGCAACGCCTTGGCCTGGTTCGCTTCTAGCTTCTTGAGCGTGAGACTGATGTCCGCAACCTGTTTGTTGATCTTCTTGAGCTGAACGTTCGATACGTTCGGCTGCTCAGACTGCCCGCATCCAGATAAGGCGATGAAGGCCAAAGCGAAGCTGGCCATGGTGGTTTTGCGAGTGATCATGTTCACTATCTTGCTTTCCTTGCTGTTGTTCACCGGGGTTTCCCTTCATTCACGCCTTAGTATGCTTTTGTTTGCACAGCCGCTCAAAGGTCGCCTTTGAATACGTCCCTTGGCCAAAAAATCAGCAGCCCGCCGTCAACGCACACCCGCCACCACCACCGCCACCCCCAGGCCAATCAGCGCCACGCCGATCAGCCGATCGACCATCACCTGCCGTTCGATCATTGCCTTGCGCAGCCCCGCACTCGAAAAGAACACCGCCACTAGGCTGAACCACGCCCAGTGGGCAAAAGACATGAAGGCTCCGTATGCGAAATCCAGCCCCAATGGCGTGCCCGGCTGGACGACCTGGGTGTAGGCGCTAACCACAAAGAGCAGGGTTTTGGGGTTCAAGGCGTTGGTCAGAAAGCCCGTACGCATTACAGCGAGCAAGCCCTTGGCGGATACCTGCCCTTCAAGGCTCAAGCGGGTGGTGTTGGTCAGCGATTGATACCCCAGGTAGATCAGGTAGCCCGCACCGAGCACCTTCATGGCCAGGAACAGCGCGGGGCTCTGACTGATGATCACGGCAATGCCCAGCACCGTGTACAGCACATGCACCTGCACCCCCAGAGCGATGCCCACCGCCGCCGCCAACCCGGCCTTGCGGCCCTGTGCATAACTGCAGCGGGTGACCATGGCGAAATCGGCACCGGGGCTGATGACCGCCAGGAGGGTGAAAAGGGCAACGGCGAGCAGTTCGGTCACGGACGGGTCCTCGATAGGCGATGCAAAAACACAGATGCACTGATTATCGGGGGCACCCATCGAGTGGAAAATCGATTTATAGTGATGCAAATCCGCTAGTTTTTCTCACAGAAATGCACTTGCAGCGCCGGCCTCTTCGCGGTGGCTCGGCACAAAGAGGCCGGCATTGACCGATAGGGAACCCATGAAACTGCCGCCACTCAGTGCCTTGCGCTACTTCGACATCGCCGCCGAAACCGAGAGTTTCGTGCGCGCCGCTGAGCGCCTGCACGTCACTCACGGTGCCGTCAGCCGGCAGGTGCGCTTGCTCGAAGAGTATCTCGGCATCGCGCTGTTCGAGCGGCGTAACCGGGCGATCTTTCTGACCCCCGCCGGCCGCGCCCTGCAGGGCACCACCCAGGCCATCTTCGAGCAGCTCGAAGGCGCGGTGCAGCGCCTGCAACAGCAGGAGCGAGACAACGTGCTGGTGCTGTCCTGCGAACCTACCATCGCCATGCGCTGGCTGATCCCCCGCCTGCCGCGCTTTCATGCTGCCCACCCAGACCTGCAGCTGCACCTGGTGGCCGCTGGCGGGCCCCTGGACTTCGCCCGCAGCGGCGTCGACCTGGCGCTGCGCCGCGACGACTTTCACTGGCCGCCCGCACTGCACAGCCAAAAGATCTGCGATGAATGGATCGGCCCGGTCAACCGCGACGGCAGCAGCGCGCTCGAAGGCCAGCGCCTGCTGCACAGCAACACCCGCTCCAGCGCCTGGCCTGCATGGTTGCGTCTGAGCGGCCAGCAGGCGCTGCACAGTCAACGCAGCGACTACGAACACTTCTACCTGTCACTGCAGGCAGCCAATGCCGGCCTGGGGCTGGCCATTGCTTCGGCGCTGATGGTGTGCGACGAACTCGACAGCGGCCAGCTACAGGCGCCGTTCGGCTTCCTGCGCGACAGCTCGGCCTATCACCTGCTGAGCCCGCAACCGCTGGATGATGGCGGCAAGCGCCAGCGCTTTGCCGAATGGGTGATCAACGAAAGCCAGGCCTGCCTCGCTCACCTGGGTTTGCTGCAGAACGACGACCCGGCGCTGCCATCGCCCCCCCAGGTGCGATAGCCCGCGGTGTCCACATGGATACGGCCTGACGGGTAACGCCCCAGGCCCATGTTCCAGGCCTGGCCATGCTGCTGCCAGAAGCGGCACAGCGGGTTGGGGTCGGCCCAGGCCGGCAGCAGGATATCGACCGCGAAGGCACGGGTATGGGCACTGCCCACGGCGCCACCGGCGCAGCGGTTGAGGGCAGGGTCGCGGTAGGCCGAGACCACTTCGAACTGGCGCAGGATGCCCTGATCAGCCAGCGTCTTGATCAGCGCCAGCGTGCTGCGCACAGCAGGCCAGTTGCCGGGCGGGGGCACGGCGAAGGGAGAAGCCTTGCACAGGCGCCAGTCCGATGCCGAACGCAGCAACTGGTAAATTGGCACCACGCCATACAAGCGTGCGTCCACCAGCATCTCGCGCAAGGGCCGGGTCTGATGATCCCCCGCCCATTGCGCGAACATCCACAGGTCACGTTCATCGGCCTGTGCCGCGCCCACGACCAATGCCACCGCCACCGCCAGCAGCCCGCCTTTTGCACTTCTCATTCCCGGTCCCCCGCTCCAGTATGGGCACTGCCGCCAACCCTGGCGGCCTGACAAGGAGTTAAGCATGCCTAGGATTGCCCTATCGAGCCTGGCCGCCCTCGCCTTCAGCGGCCTGGCCGCCGCCGACGCGCGGATCGACCTGGGCGACGCGCAACGCGTCACCCGCCTGTTCGCCTTCCCCAACAACTGCCATGTGATCTGCTTTCGCGACTGGACGCTGGAGCAGACCGTCGAGCACTACCTGACCCAGAGCGTGCGCCGCGACGGCCATGCCAACGCCCAGGTACACGTGAGCCGCGAGGCCGACCGGCTGCACGCCACCCTCAGCGATGTGCCTGCGAGCTATGCCGAACCGCTGCGCAAGCTGCTCGACAGCGGCGAGCTGGCTTACCAAGGCGCCTCTCGGCTGAACAAGGACGGTAAATGGTCTTATGACTGGTACCTGTTCCTGCCCTTGGGCATGGCCCTGCAGAACCGCCGCAGCATCGAGTTGCTGCACTTCCCGCCGGACTACTCGCTGACCCAGGCCCAGGACTACCTGCGCAGCAACACCACCGACCGCTGGGCCGAGCTGCTGACTTACAACGGCGTGGCGACCAGCGACACCCCGGCCTACCAGACCATCATCGACATCGCCCCGATTGCCGCCCCGGCCAGTGCGGGCGAAACGCTGAAAGAGACCTACAGCTACTTCAAGGACTACCAGCTGCGCATGGTCAAGGAAATGACCCTGCAAGACGCCGCAACGCCGCTGCCAATGGTTGCGTTCGGCGCCCCTGTGCGCAGCTGGATCCAGCAGCAGTACGGGCCACAGGTGGGTGTGCTGGGCCTGGTCAGCATCAGTCCCCAGGCCGGTGCCAAGGTGCCGGTACTGGGCGCCAACCACCCCAGCGCGATCTGGTACGCGGCAGACAAGAGCAACTACGAGGGTGATGAGGACAAGGCCGACGCGGCAGGGCTGAAAATGATGGGGCAGGATTTGACGGCAGCGTGCTGGCAGGCAGGCATGGGCCGCAACCCGCGGGCCGATGCCAAGCTGACGCTCGATGCCTGCTCGACCAAATGGCAGGTGACGCAGAAAAAGCAGACCTGCGAGCTGTTCTTCCGCACGGTGCGCAAGTACACGCCGGAACAGGCAGCGGCGAAGTGCAACAGTGGGGTGGTGACGAGGAGCCTGAGGGATTTGCGCAAGCCCGCGGACATCGAATGACCTGGTACAGGACATGTTGAGGGCAACGCGGAGAAACACACGACTTTGGGGGGATCAGAGATCGAGCGCCGCGCGGGCGGCGCTCGATTTGTGTAACCCCACGAAAATCATGACGGATTTCATCGCCCTACAAATGCCCCACAGCCATTCGACAACAGAATGGTCAGTCTTCCAGCAACGTACAGGCCATCACCAATGCATCTTCACGCCCACCCGCCACCGGGTAGTAATCCCGTCGACGGCCAATCTCGTTGAAGCCATACCGCTCATACAACCGATACGCCGACTGGTTGCTCGCCCGAACTTCCAGGAAGCACTCCCGCCCATTGAGCTGGTACGCCCGCGCCATCAGGTGCTCGAGCAACCGCAAGCCCAACCCCCGCCCCTGGCTCTCCGGCTTGACGGTGATGTTCAGCAGGTGGGCCTCATCGATGATCACGTTGATCACGCCATGGCCGACCTGCTGCTGGCCCTCGAACATCAACCACACTTCATAGGATTTGAGCGCATCCTGGAAGATCCCGCGGGTCCAGGGATGGCTGAACGCGGCATATTCGATCTTAAGCACGGCATCCAGATCCGCCTCGGTCATCGGGCGGAAACTGATCGATTCACTCATTCAACGCTCTTCCAGCGCGCCATCAGCTGGCGCATCGCTTGCCAGACGTCCGCCTTGCGTTGCGGCTCGTCCATCAACAGTTCAAGGCCCGGCAAGGCCCAGGCATCGCCCAGGCCGTCGAGCTTCAGTACTTGGTAATAGGCTTCGGCATCGGCACTGGCGGCGAAGCGCAGGGCCGGCAGGCCGACCAGCCACAGGCAGGTGCACGGGGCTTCTTCCAGGCGCGCCTGAATGAAGCCTTTGACGAAATCACGCGCGGCGTCTGGGCCCTGGTCCATGTTGCCGCGTACCAACAGCGGCCAGCGCACCGGCTCGCCGACGATCTGCGGGGCGTCGGGCAGCCCGGCGGCGCGCAGCATGTCCTTGAGCAGCAGGTAGGACGGGTCGCGGCTCTGGAATGGTTGACCGGTGGCCAGTTCGACCAGCAGCAGGCAGTTGCCGGCGCGCAACAGTTGCAGCGAGAAACGCGGTGGCGGGACCAGGGCCGGGCGCGGCGCGGGGGCCGGCTGCTCGGCCTCGACCGCCTTGGCGGCGGGCTTGGGCGTGCTGCCCGGGCGTGGGATCTCGATTTTCGGCCGCTCGCCGGAACGCGCCTGCGGTACCGCCGGCGCTTCGTGGGCGGCCGGTGCGGATGGCCTGATCTCGAATTCGGCTTCCTCGACCGGCACCTGCGGCAACAGCAGCTCGGGGCGCGACGGGGCGGCGAACGGCAGTTCGGCGCGCGGCAGCCAATGCACCACTTGCATGGCGGAAAGGTAGGCGCGGCGGCGGGACTCGGTCAGCAAGGCACGGGTATCCGGGGGGCTAAAACAATCGCGCATTCTAACGCTGTTGCGCAGCGAACGCCGCAACAGGTCGGCAGAAAATTGCTGTACGCACTGGCCTCATCGCCGGCAAGCCGGCTCCCACAGGGATAGCACTGCCCTTGAGACTGATGGAATGCCTGCAGGAGCCGGCTTGCCGGCGATAAGGCCAGAGAAAACCCTATCAGAATCAGGGTTATCTCTCATTACAGACCAAGGGGTGAAATCCTCCCCCCGGGATGCAGTACAATCGCCCCCTTTTTACTTGGCAACGAGTAGACGCCAATGATCGAACCCAAGCGCGTCCTGCGCGCCCTAGCTGAACACTGGGCCCTGATCGAACCGCTGTGCGAGCGTTTCGACCAAGGCACCCTGAGCCTGGTCGAACTGCGCCAGCAACTGGGCCGCCAGCAAGTGGAAAGCACGCCGCAGGACATCACCCAGCTGCTCGACGTGTGGATCCGCCTGGATATCCTGGTGCCGGTGGCCAAGAGCCCGAACCGTTTCGAGCTCAACGCCCAGATCCACGATTTCCTCGCCTACCTGCGCCGCGAGCACCGCCTGGGCCTGTGCCTGGAGATCGAGGCCTACCTGCGCCACCTGGAGCGCCTCGCCGGGCATATCCAGGACGCCTTCGACAACCGCGACAGCGACGACCTGGCGCGCCAGTTGCGCCTGCTCGACATGCGTGTGCGCGACGTGCTGAAGAAGCTCGACAACGACGAGCAGGCATTAGTGGCCGTGGCCGAACGGGCCAAGACCAGCAACCGCCAGATCCCGTTGCGCCAGCGTTATGCCGAGGTGCTGGCGACCTGGGACGAATACGTCGAGCCGATGATCCAGCTGGTCAACGCCGACGGCGCCTTCGAACAGGGCGTGCGCAAGGTCGAGACCGTGCTGCTGAAACTGCTGGGCGAACAGGCGCGCCTGGGCCACCTGGTCGACGACGACATGCTGCTGCGTACCCACGCACGCATCCTCGAAATGCAGACCAGCGCCCAGTTGACCCTGCGCCACGCCCGCGAGCTGCTGCTGCCGCTGCGTGAAGAAGCGCGCCGGCACAACGCCGTGACCCGTGGCGCCGCGCTGGCCCTGTCGGTGATCCGCCGCAAAGGTATCGACGCCGTGCCGCACGCCGCCATGCCGCTGTTCACCCGCCCGCAGAGCACCTTCCTCGGCAGCGCCAGCCAGGTCGAGGCGTATGTCTACGCCCTTGCCCGCTTCGAACCGAAACCGGCCAAGTTCCCCAAGGCGCACAAGACCCAGAGTGGCGTGCTGCCGCGGGCACCGCGCACGGTCAAGGAAATGCTCGAGCGCTGCGAAAACGCCCTGCCGCTGCCCGACCTCATGGTCTGGCTGCTGGACCAGGAGCCAGAAGGCGCCACCGACGAATTGCTGTACTGGTTCTCGCGCCTGTCACGCGAAAAGCGCTTCAAGCGTGAACGCCTCGAACGCCGCGAATACACCACCCAGGAACACCTGGTCAGCCTGCGCTCGTTTGCCCTGACCTCCAGCCGCGAAGCGCAACCTGAAACCCACTTGAGCCCAGCCAATGCATCTTGATCTTTCCGAACTGTCCCAGCTCGCGCCGATCTTCCGCGAGCTGTTCAAGGGCTTCCACGTCAGCCGTCGCGACCCGGAGCTGTACGCCCAGCTGTCGAACTTCCAGGACCAGTACCGCACCCTGTTCAAGGCCCTGGGCTTCGAGCTGGTGTGCGATACCCGCGGCTTCTACTACTTCGTCCCCGACCAGGCCGCCGCGCAGGTCAACAAGACCGCCCAGCGCCTGTCGCTGTTCACCTTCATCCTGGTCGAGCACCTGGCCGACCAAGGCCGCGACCCGATGGCCGTGCTCGACGGCGGCAGCATCGGCCGCGACGAACTGCCGTCGCTGCTGGACAAGTACCGCGACCTGTTCCTGCAGGCCGAAGTACAGACCGTCGACGAACTGGAAGAAAAGATCATGCGGCGCATGACCCAGCTCGGCTTTGCCCATGAAGAAGGCGGTATCTACCGCTTCCTACCGCCGATGCACCGCTTCCTCGACGTGTGCCTGTCGGTGCAGCAGGACCGCGACCTGGCCGCCAGCCTGCACAGCGACCTACCGCTGCCCACCCCGGTACTGGTCGAAGAAGAAAGCGCCGAAGAACTGGCGCGCACCGACGACCCACTCGACCTGGCGCCGTTCGAAGCCGAGGAAAGCGAAGAAGACGCCCTGGCCCGGGCCATCCGCGAAGAGCAACAGGAGATTGACGCATGAGCCAGGAACGCTACGGCATCCGCCGCTTCGCACTGCTCAACACCGCCGGCTACAGCCTTGGCCTGTTCCCGTTGGAACACCCGCTGTCGGTCTACGGCGCCAACAACCTGGGTAAGTCGGCCTCGATCAACGCCCTGCAGTTCCCGATCCTGGCGCGCATGTCCGACATGAGTTTCGGCAAGTACAGTCTGGAGCAGTCGCGCCGCTTCTACTTCGCCAGCGACACCTCGTACATCCTCTGCGAACTCAACCTGCCCCACGGCCCGCACGTGATCGGCGTGGTCGGCCGCGGCCCGGGCGGCGGTTTCGGCCACCAGTTCTTCGCCTACAAAGGCGAGCTGGACCTTGCCCACTACCAGAAAAACGACACTTGCCTGCGCCAGAAAGAGCTGTTCACCAACCTTGAACGCCTGGGCCTGAAGGCCTATGAGCTGAAGCCGGACGAATTGCGCCGGCTGCTGGTCGGCGGCCACACGTCGGTGCCGCTGGACCTGACCATGATCCCGCTGCGCTCGACCAGCGAGCAAAGCCTGAAAACCTTCCGCGCGTTGTTCATCAACCTGCTGCACATGCGCGAAATCACCGCTGCCAAGCTCAAGCAGCTGTTCCTCGATGCCTTCGAGCACAGCTTGCGCTCGGGCAGCGTCGACTACATCGCCGCCTGCGAAGAAGCCTTCCGCGACGTGCGCCGCATGGAGCAGGACTACAACGCCCTGGTCGCTGCCGGCCCGCTGGTCGAGGCCCTGGCCGGCGGCGTGGCCCAGCGCGACATCCTGCGCGGCAAGCTGCACCGCCTTTCGCCCCTGCTCGACAACCTGCTGGGCACTTGGCAGGAATACGCCATGGCGCGCAAGGAAGAGCTGGTGATCCAGGCCGAGCACTTCCGCGGCGAGCAGGACCGCCTGCAGAACGACCAGCGCGGCGGTACCCAGGAGCTGATGCGCCTGGAGCGTGAAATCACCGGCATCCAGCGCTGGCTTGGCGAGCTGTCGGTGCTCAAGCACCGCTTCGCCCTGGTCGATGACGTGAAGGTCCTCGAGCAGCAATTGCTGGCCGCCAAGGACGCCCACGACGAACTGGCCGGCGCACTGGCCCAGTCGCGGCAGTTCTCCGCCGAAGACCTTGACGAGCGTGTGCGCGACCTGGAAAAGCGCGTGAAGCAGGTCAAGCAGCAGCTCGACCACGCCGACAACAACAGCTACGCCCGCCTGCGCGAAGAATTCTCGCAAGCAGACGTCGACCGCCTGATGCGCCTGTTCAACGGCGCACTGTTCAGCTTGCCGCTGGGCGACCGCGGCATCGAGCTGGACGACAGCGACCTGTGGGTAAAATCGCTGGAAGCGGTACTCGATGGCTTCAAGGGCGAGCGCTTCGAGGCCCCGGGCATTTCCATCGATATCTCCCATATCGACCCGCCCGCCCTGCAGGCCCTGGCCGACCGCGCTGCCCTGCGCGACCAGAAGGACCGCCTGGAACGTGAGCTCAAGCAGCTCAAGACCCAGCAGTCGGTAGCCGCCGACCGCACCGCCTCCAAGGCGCAGACCGAAGCCCTGTACCAGCAGGTGCTGGACGCGCAAAAGGCCCTGGAAGACTACCGCCGCAGCGAAACCCTGGCCGCCGAAGAGCCCGAGAAGCTGGAGCACCTGGCGCAGCTGGAAGCCGCCCAGGACGAACTCAAGCGCTCCAGCGATGCCTTCACCGAGCGCGTCCAGCAGCTGTCGGCCAAGCTTCAGTTGGTTGGCCGCCAGATCGGCGACCTGGAGTCCAAACAGCGTACGCTGGAAGACGCCCTGCGCCGTCGCCAGCTGCTGCCGGCCGACCTGCCGTTCGGCACGCCGTTCATGGAAGCGGTCGACGACTCGATGGATAACCTGCTGCCGCTGCTCAACGACTACCAGGACAGCTGGCAGGGCTTGCAGCGCGTCGACAACCAGATCGAGGCGCTGTACGCCCAGGTGCGCCTCAAAGGCGTGGCCAAGTTCGACAGCGAAGACGACATGGAGCGCCGCCTGCAGCTGCTGGTGAACGCCTATGCGCACCGCACCGACGAGGCCCTGACGCTGGCCAAGGCGCGCCGCGCCGCAGTCACCGACATCGCCCGCACGCTGCGCAACATCCGCAGCGACTACGACAGCCTCGAGCACCAGCTGGCGTTGTTCAACCGCGAGATCAACAAGCGCCAGGTGTCCAACCTGGAGAGCTTCCGCGTGGTGCTGGCGCCGAACAAGGAAGCGCTCAAGCACATCGACCAGATCATCCACAGCGCCGGCCAGTACGAAGAAGGCGAGACGCTGTCGGTGTTCGACCTGACGCAGAGTTCGGAGCAGGATCACAAGAACGAAGAGGCCAAGGAATACCTGGCGCGGCTGGTGGCGGCAAACCACAACCAGCTAGGCCTGAAAGACCTGTTCGAACTGGCCTTCGAGATCACCAAGATCAACAGCCAGCCAGTGATCCACGCTGACATCGACGGCGCTGCCTCCAACGGCACCACCATGACCATCAAGGCGCTGACCAACATGTACCTGTTGCTGCACCTGATGGACCGCGACCTGGCCGGGCGCATTCGCCTGCCGTACTACCTCGACGAGGCCGCGGACATCGACGAACGCAACCAGGCGGCGCTGCTGGAGACCAGCCTGCAGCTGGGCTTCGTGCCGATTCTGGCGAGCGTGAAGCCGCAGGTGTCGGCGCATGTGGCGATCGACCTGGAAGGCGGCAGTGGGCCGAATGGCATCTACATCGATGAGGCGGACTGGAAGTACATCAGCCGTCGGGATGTGGAAAAGGCGGTTGTGCGCAAGGATCAGGCTGAGGAGTTGGCCTGAGTCTGGAGTAATGGGGCCGCTTAGCGGCCCCTTCGCCGGCAAGCCGGCTCCCGCAGGGATCTCCACAGCCCTCAAGAGCCGTGATAACCCAGTGGGAGCTGGCTTGCCAGCGATTGGAGGCCAAAGGCCTCCCGATTACATCAATGCGCCCAAGGCAAGATCGGGATGGCCGTCACGGCATTCTGCGGGCTGCCTTCGATCATGCGGTCGCTGTACACCAGGTACACCAGCGTATTGCGCTTCTTGTCCAGGAAGCGCACCACCTGCATGGTCTTGAACACCAGCGAGGTGCGCTCCTTGAACACTTCCTCGCCGTCCTTCAGCTCACCCTTGAAGTTGATCGGCCCGACCTGACGGCAGGCAATCGACGCCTCTGCACGGTCCTCGGCCAAACCCAAACCACCCTTCATACCGCCCGTCTTGGCGCGTGACAGGTAGCAGGTCACCCCCTCGACCTTGGGGTCGTCGAAGGCCTCGACCACGATACGGTCGTTCGGCCCAAGGAACTTGAACACGGTCGACACCTGGCCGACCTCTTCGGCCCCTGCCAGCATCGGCAGCGCCAGCGCCGCCACGGCGATTACCCGCTTGAGCCTGTTCATACCAGCACCAGGTTGTCGCGGTGCACCAATTCCGGCTCGGCGCTGTACCCCAGCAGCGCCTCGATGGCATCGGACGACTGGCCGATGATCTTCTGGGCTTCCAAGGCACTGTAGTTGGCCAGGCCGCGGGCCACTTCGATACCGTCCGGGCCCACGCACACCACCATCTCGCCGCGACGGAAGCTGCCTTGCACGGTCTTCACCCCCACCGGCAGCAGGCTCTTGTTGGCCTGGCGCAGGGCCTGCACGGCACCGGCGTCGAGCACCAGGGTGCCACGGGTTTGCAAGTGGCCCGCCAGCCACTGCTTGCGCGCTGCCAGCATGCCACGCTCGGGCGACAACAAGGTGCCCAGGCGTTCACCGGCCTTCAGGCGATCCAGCACGCGCTCGATACGGCCACCGATGATGATGGTGTGCGCACCCGAACGTGCCGCCAGGCGCGCGGCGCGCAGCTTGGTCTGCATGCCGCCACGGCCCAGGGCGCCACCGGTACCGCCAGCCACGGCGTCGAGCGACGGGTCATCGGCACGGGCTTCATAGATCAGCTGGGCATCGGGGTTGTTGCGCGGGTCGGCGTCGAACATGCCGTCACGGTCGGTGAGGATCACCAGCAGGTCAGCCTCTACCAGGTTGGCGACCAGCGCGGCCAGCGTGTCGTTGTCGCCGAAGCGGATCTCGTCGGTGACCACGGTGTCGTTTTCGTTGATCACCGGCACCACGCCCAGGTCGACCAGCGTGCGCAGGGTGCTGCGGGCATTGAGGTAACGCTTGCGGTCGGACAGGTCGTCGTGGGTCAGAAGGATCTGCGCGGTGTGCTTGCCATGCTCGCCGAAGCTCGACTCCCAGGCTTGCACCAGGCGCATCTGGCCAATCGAAGCGGCGGCCTGCAGCTCGTTCATCGCGCTCGGTCGCGAGGTCCAGCCCAGCTGGCTCATGCCGGCAGCCACGGCCCCGGAGGAGACCAGTACCAACTCCACGCCCGCCTCACGCAGCGCGACCATCTGCTCGACCCATACGGCCATGGCACCGCGGTCCAGGCCCTTGCCATCCGCCGTGAGCAGCGCACTGCCGATCTTCACGACCCAGCGCTTGGCGCCAGTCACCTTGCTTCGCATCTTCTCTTCCAACCTATGTCGAATCTGTAGATACCGTGGATACAAAAACGCCGCTCCAAAGAGCGGCGTTTAGTGTACTGCAACCGGTCAGTCGCGCACGTAAATGATTTCCGGGCCGTCTTCGTCGTCCTCGAAATCATCGTCCCACGCGTCATCATCGCCGATGTCATGCACGCTCTTGACGCCGGTGCGACGCAGGGTACGGGCGTCGTCCAGGGCCTGCAGCTGGGCACGGGCTTCGTCTTCGATGCGCTGGTCCAGCTCGGCCAGCTCTTCGGCATAGGCCGGGTCGTTGGCCAGGCGGTCGGCGCGGTCTTCGATGTAGCGCATCAGGTCGTGGCTGAGCTGCTCGGTGCCCTGTTTGGAGATGGCCGAGATCACGTAGACCGGGCCGTCCCACTGCAGGCGCTCGACCACTTCCTTGACCCGCTCGTCGCGCTCGTCGTCCATCAGCATGTCCGACTTGTTCAGCACCAGCCAGCGCTCACGGTCGGTCAGCGACGGGCTGAAGCGGGTCAGCTCGTTGATGATCACTTCGGCGGCATCGGCCGGGCTGCTGCCGTCCAGCGGCGCCAGGTCGACCAGGTGCAGCAGCACGCGGGTACGCGCCAGGTGCTTGAGGAAGCGGATACCCAGGCCGGCACCGTCGGAGGCGCCTTCGATCAGGCCGGGGATGTCGGCGATGACGAAGCTCTTCCAGCGGTCGACGCTGACCACGCCCAGGTTGGGTACCAGGGTGGTGAACGGGTAGTCGGCGACTTTCGGCTTGGCGGCCGACACCGAACGGATGAAGGTGCTCTTGCCGGCATTCGGCAGGCCCAGCAGGCCCACGTCGGCCAGGACCTTCAGCTCCATCTTCAGGTCGCGCTGGTCACCCGGCTTGCCTGGGGTGGTCTGGCGCGGCGCGCGGTTGGTGCTGGACTTGAAACGGGTGTTGCCCAGGCCGTGCCAGCCGCCTTGGGCGACCATCAGCTTCTGGCCCGGGGTAACCAGGTCGCCGATCACTTCCTGGGTGGAGGCGTCGATCACCGTGGTGCCGACCGGCACGCGCAGGAACAGGTCTTCACCCTTCTTGCCGGTGCAATCGGTGCTGCCGCCGTTGGAGCCGCGCTGGGCTTCGTGGTGACGGGTGTAGCGGTAATCGACCAGGGTGTTGAGGTTTTCGTCGGCCACCATGTACACCGAGCCGCCATCGCCACCGTCGCCGCCGTTGGGGCCACCGTTCTCGATGAATTTCTCACGACGGAAGCTCATGCAACCGTTACCGCCGTCACCGGCCTTGACCCGAATCGATACTTCGTCAACAAACTTCATTTAAAACCGCCCCTCGCCTTCCGGCGAGCTGAATACTTGAAAAACCTGAGGCTCTTGCAAAATTGAGCGCGGCGGCCCCGTACGACCGTAGAAACCCACGCCGGCAGCCCATACAAACAGCTTTGCAAGAGGCTCACCACAAACGAAAAAGCCCCGTCGCATGACGGGGCTTCTGGAGCGACGTCGCGATTAAGCGGCGACGATGCTCACGTAACGGCGGTTGAACTCGCCTTTCTTCTCGAACTTGATCACGCCTTCGATCTTGGCGAACAGGGTGTGATCCTTGCCCATGCCAACGCCGTAGCCGGCGTGGAACTGGGTGCCGCGCTGACGGACGATGATGTTGCCGGCCTTGACGACCTGGCTGCCATACATCTTCACGCCAAGGCGTTTCGATTCTGAGTCGCGACCGTTACGGGTACTACCACCAGCCTTCTTGTGAGCCATGGTTCAATTCTCCAAATAAATTCAGGGGATCTAGGGGATTAAGCCTGGATGCCGGTGATTTTGATCTCGGTGAACCACTGGCGGTGGCCCATACGCTTCATGTGGTGCTTACGGCGACGGAACTTGATGATGCGTACTTTATCGTGACGGCCTTGCGAAACGACTTCGGCAACAACTTTAGCGCCAGCGACGACTGGAGCGCCGATGGTGACTTCTTCACCGTTGGCAACCAGCAGAACGCGATCGAAGGTCACGGATTCGCCAGTGGCGACTTCCAGTTTCTCGATCTTGAGGAATTCACCTTCAGCGACTTTGTACTGCTTGCCGCCGGTAACGATTACTGCGTAAGACATGGGTATTTCTCCGATAATCCTGCTCACCCAGCGCTTTATATATTGAGTATTGGCTGGCATGGCTGCATGGGGCTGGAACGGCCCGGTGCAATTGCGTAAGGCAGGTGCTGCCCAGGAAGTTAGGGTGCGCGATTGTACGCAACCCGGGTTTTGCTTGCAAGTACCGGCCCCGCCGCCCGGGCACCGCGCCTTGACACCACGGGACCCGCGACCTAGCATGCCGCGCAACCTCACTGGAGCAGCCGATGCAACCCCAAACCTTCTACCGCGCGGTAGCTGACGATTTCAGCGCCGTCGACGAGATCATCAAGAAGCAGCTGACCTCGCGCGTGCCGCTGGTATCGAAGATCGGCGACTATATCACGTCCGCGGGTGGCAAGCGCCTGCGCCCGCTGCTGGTGCTGCTGTGCGGCAAGGCACTGGGCCGCGAGGGTGACGACCTGCGCCTGCTGGCCGCAACCATCGAATTCCTGCACACCGCCACCCTGCTGCATGACGACGTGGTCGACATGTCGGGCATGCGCCGCGGCCGCTCCACCGCCAACGCCCTGTGGGGCAATGCGCCGAGCGTGCTGGTGGGCGACTTCCTTTATTCGCGCTCGTTCGAAATGATGGTCGAGCTGGGCTCGATGCCGGTCATGCAGATTCTCTCCAAGGCCACCCGGGTGATCGCCGAAGGCGAAGTGCTGCAGCTGTCGCGCGTGCGCGATGCCAGCACCACCGAAGAGGTGTACATGGAGGTCATCCGCGGCAAGACCGCGATGCTGTTCGAGGCCTCGACCCACAGCGCCGCCGCGCTGGCCGAGGCGACCGACGAACAGCGTGAGGCTCTGCGCACCTTCGGCGACCACCTGGGTGTGGCCTTCCAGCTGGTCGACGACCTGCTCGACTACAAGGGCGATTCGGAAACCCTGGGCAAGAACGTCGGCGACGACCTGGCCGAAGGCAAGCCGACCCTACCCCTGATCTACACCATGCGCGAAGGTACGCCTGAGCAAGCGGCACTGGTGCGTAAGGCGATTCAGAAGGGTGGCCTGGAAGACCTGGAGCAGATCCGCGCGGCGGTCGAGGCTTCGGGTGCGCTGGACTACACCGCGCAAATGGCTCGCGATTACGTGAAGCGTGCCATTGCCTGCCTGGAAGTGCTGCCGGCCAGTGAGTACCGGGATGCGCTGGCTGAGCTGAGTGAGTTTGCGGTAGCGCGTACGCACTAAGACCGCGTCGCCCTCTTCGCGGGACAAGCCCGCTCCCACAGGTACACCACCGCCCTTGAGCTTGGTGGAGAACCTGCGGGAGCGGGCCTGTCCCGCGAATGCTTTTGTACGGACAAAAACACTTCCCGGTTAAAACCTTATACAATATGGGCCTTTAACCGCCTGTCTGTTTAAGGAACCGAAGTGAGCACTCTGCCAGCCTGCCCCAAATGCAACTCCGAATACACCTATGAGGATGGCACTCAACTGATCTGCCCCGAATGCGCCCACGAGTGGTCGGCCAACGGCGAAGCCGATGTGGCCAGCGATGACGTGGTGAAGAAGGATTCGGTCGGCAATGTGCTGCAGGACGGCGACACCGTCACCGTGATCAAGGACCTCAAGGTCAAGGGCTCGTCCCTGGTGGTCAAGGTCGGCACCAAGGTCAAGAACATCCGCCTGTGCGACGGCGACCACGACATCGACTGCAAAATTGACGGCATCGGCGCCATGAAGCTTAAGTCGGAGTTCGTGCGCAAGGTCTGATTGCAGTGTGCGACAGGGCTGCTATTCAGGTGGCCCTGACAGATCCTGCAAGAGGATCATCGGCACCATTTGGAAGAATTCTTCCAATAGACCCTTGCTATTTTGATAATAAGAATTATTCTCATTGGAACTGCTATCCAAGGAGAATAGCCATGACCTACCTGATCGACGCCTGGCTGGACCGCCCTCACCCCTATCTGCGCATCTTGCACCGCGAGACCGGCGAAGTGTGCGCCGTACTCGAGGAAGAAGCCCTCGACGAACTGCGTGAGCAGGGTGACCTGGACATGAACGGGTTGAATTCGAGCGAGCCGGTGGTGCTCAAGGAGCTGGTGCGGAATTTGTTCCTGTTCTGCTATGCGCGGGCCTTGCGCCCGGTGGGAACGGATTGGAACTGAGGCCGGCAGTACCGGCCTCATCGCTGGCAAGCCGGCGAATGGGCCGCCTAGCGGCCCCAGGGGCATTACAGAACGTCGAGCAGCTCGACGTCGAATACCAGCACGCTGTGCGGCGGGATGCTGCCAACGCCTTGGGCGCCGTAAGCCAGCTCGCTCGGCACGTACAGGCGCCATTTGCTGCCCGCGTTCATCAGCTGCAGGGCTTCGGTCCAGCCAGCGATCACGCCGCCAACCGGGAATTCAGCCGGCTGGCCACGGTCGTAGGAACTGTCGAACACGGTGCCGTCGATCAGGGTGCCGTGGTAGTGGGTACGCACGTTGCTCTCGCGGGTCGGCTTGGCGCCTTCACCTGCGGTCAGCACTTCGAACTGCAGGCCCGAGGCCAGGGTGGTAATGCCTTCACGCTTGGCGTTTTCGGCCAGGAATTCCTTGCCAGCGCCAGCAGCGGCTTCAGCCTTGGCTGCAGCTTCGGCTTGCATGATGTCGCGGATCACTTTGAAGCTGGCCGACAGGTCGGCTTCGCTGACGCGGCTGTCGGCGCCGTTGAAGGCGTCGGTCAGGCCAGCCAGGATGGCTTCCAGGCTCACGCCCGGTGGCGGGTTGTCGCGCAGCTGGCCGCCCAGCTGACGGCCGATGCCGTAGCTTACGCGGGTTTCGTCGGTGGACAGGTTGAGTTCGGACATGGTTGTGCTCCACTGCAGGGCGCAGTGCAGCCGCGCCCTTGATGAAAAGGGCGAGCAGCCTAGCACACTGGGGCGCTGCGAGCAGCTACCAGGCCGAACGCTGGGAAATCGGCACTTTGAGGTCTTCTTCCGGGTGCGAACCCATGCCGCACATCTCGTCCTGAACAGACCAGTGCACCAGGTTCATCGAGACCATCGGGATGGTTTGCAGCAACTTGCGGGCATCCTCTACCGAGTGCACGCGCAGGCGTTCACCACGGGTATCGGAGAGCGGGTGGGCACGGCCCTTGAGCCGGGCTTCAAGGAGATAATCGCCGCCTTCGATGGCGATCAGGTTCACTTCGTCGACATGGCCTGCCCTGGCCTCAAGATTGAGCTGATGCAGGTTCATGGGAGCACCTCGCTGGCGGAACCAGGCATGAGTGCTCATTTTTCATACAGCCCCGCCGAAAGCACAAGCTGAAAACGCCACCGCCCGTCCGTTTTGCAACGAACGGGCGGCGCAGTCTGGCCAGCACTCAGTGCTTGGTCAGCTTGTCCAGGTAACCCATGCAGAACGCCGAGACCACGAAGGTCATGTGAATGATCACATACCACATCAAGTAGTCGGTGGAGATGTTCTGGGCGTCCATGAACACCCGCAGCAGGTGGATGGAGGAAATCGCCACGATCGAGGCGGCGACCTTCATCTTCAGCGACGAGGAGTCCATCTTGCCCAGCCAGTTGAGCTTCTCCTTGCTGTCGTCGATGTCCAACTGCGAAACGAAGTTTTCGTAGCCGGAGATCATCACCATCACCAGCAGGCCGCCGACCAGCGACATGTCGATCAGCGACAGGATCACCAGGATCAGGTCGGCTTCGCTCAGGGCAAAGACGTTGGGCAGGACGTGGACAACTTCCTGGAAGAACTTCAGCGCCAGCGCCAGCAGGCCCAGCGACAAGCCGAAGTAAATGGGGGCGAGCAGCCAGCGCGAGGCATACATCGCGTTTTCGAGAATACGTTCCATGGAGGGTTTGGGACTCGTCAGGTGACTGGAAAAGCGAGCCCGAGTATAGCCAGCCACCTGTGACAGCAAAAGCCTGCGGTCAGTTGCCGCAGCCGCCCTACATACAATCGAGACCATTCACTCAGGTTTCTGGATGGAACTGGTAATCCCCCAGGTTACGGCAACGCTCACCGTTGATGCGGCGCAATTGCGCCTGCAGGTGCAAGCACCAGATCTGCGGGTCCTCGGCCACCTGGTACCCGTGCAGGGTCAGGCTGTCGACGATGGCATTGAGCACCGACTCGGCCACCAGCGGGCCATGGAACGGCCCCTGGGCCTTGATGGCAGAGGGTTGTTCACCGGCCATGCCGGCGGCGAACAGCAAGGTCCACATGCCGTTGTCGCCGGCCAGCGGACGGATGCTGCATTCAATACGGGTCACCAGGCCCAGGCACTGGCGAGTAAGGCTGAGGTTGCGCATGGCAGCGTCCCCCTCCAATAAGCCCTGTTCAACCCGAAACGTTCGGGCTGTCTCCATCCTGAACCCTGCTGCCGTCCTTAAGTTCCAGCATAGAATAATGCTGTAAAAAGATGGAAAACCGGCGCTGAACGGTAGCACATGGCCGCCAGCGCCGATTTATTGACTCAGGCCGGCTTGGCCTGGGCAATCACCTCTTCCAGGCGTTCCTTTTCCGCCTTCTCGATGTCTTCCTCGCTGATCATCTCGGCGATCTCGCGCAGGCGCTCGACCACCCGGGCGTTGACGCTGCCCTCGGTGAACAGACCCTCGTCGTTCAGCACCCCGGCCTCCTCGCCCACCAGCAGGCTCAGCGCCTCGTCGGCCTGGCTGACCGCGTAGACGTGGAACATGCCATTCTCGACCGCCTGCAGCACACGCTCGTCGAGCATCAACGTGGCGACGTTGGCGCGCGGGATGATCACCCCTTGCTCGCCGGTCAGGCCGCGGGCCTCGCACAGGCGGAAGAAGCCTTCGATCTTCTCGTTGACCCCACCCACCGCCTGTACTTCACCAAACTGGTTGATCGAGCCGGTAATGGCAAAGCACTGCTTGAGCGGTGTACGCGACAACGCCGAGATCAGTGTGCACGCTTCACCCAGCGATGCACTGTCACCGTCCACATAACCGTAGGACTGTTCCAGGGCGATGCTTGCCGAAATCGCCAGGGGGAATTCCTGAGCGTAACGGCTGCCCAGGTAACCGGTGAGGATCATCACCCCTTTGGAGTGGATCGGCTGGCCCAGGTTGACCTCGCGCTCGATGTCGACGATGCCGCTGCCGCCCGGGTAGACCGTAGCGGAGATACGCGCCGGCATGCCGAATGCCGAGTCGCCGACTTCCAGCACGGTAAGCCCGTTGCACTTGCCGATGGCCGCGCCTTCCGTGTCGATCAGGATGATGCCGGCGAGCATGTCGTCGAGCACTCGCTGCGAGACGCGCCCGGTGCGGGTAGCCTTGGCTTTGAGCGCACGTTCGATGTGCCCGGCGTCGGTCATCTCGTCACTGGCCAGCTGGCGGATGAAATCGGCCTCGCTGACCAGCTGGAACAGGTCACCGATGCGCGCCGACAGGCGCGACTGGTTTTCCGCCAGGCGCGCGCTGTAGGTGGCCAGGCGCGCCACCGCATCGCTGGTCAGCGGCGCCATGCCCTCCTCGTTGGTACGGGTACGCAGCAGCTGGGCGAACTGTTCGAGGTTTTCGTCGACCATCGGCATGTCTTCATCGAAGTCCACCAGCACCCGGAACATCTCCTGGAAGTCCGAATCGTGGTCCTGCAGCGCGTAGTACAGCTGACGCGAGCCGATGATCACCAGTTTCACGTTCAGCGGGATCATCTGCGGCTGCAGGCTGACACTGGCAACGCGGCCCAGCTCACCGATCGGCGATTCCATCTTCAGCTTGCGCGACTGCAGGGCGCGCTTCAGCGCATCCCAAACGAACGGCTCGCCGAGCATCTTCTCCGCTTCGAGGATCAGGAAGCCGCCATTGGCGCGGTGCAGCGCGCCCGGGCGCAACTGGCGGTAGGAGGTGTACAGCGCACCCTGGTCGGTGCTGTATTCGATGCGGCCGAACAGATTGTCGTAGGTCGGGTGCGGCTCGAACACCACCGGGGCACCGCCAGCGGCATGGTGGCCGACCACCAGGCTGGGGGCGTACTGCTCTTCGAGCAGCTTGCGCGCCACGGCGTCGGTCTTGCTGTCATCGACCAACTGCTCGACCACGGTACGCAGCAGGTTCAGCTGCACCGATTGCAGGTAGGCGCACACTTCCGCGTTCTCGGCGTACTTTTCCGACAAAGGCGCCAGCAATGGCTGCAGTGCCAGGGTGATGGTTTCTTCGTTGAGGTGGCGCAGCTGGTTGTTCGACTCGCGCTTCCATTGCGGCAAGCTGGCCAGCTCTTCGTTGAGGCGCTCCTCGAGGAAGGCGATGTCCTCGTGGAACTGCTCGCGGACTTCTTCCGGAAGCTGGGCGAATTCAGCCTCGTCCAGCGCCTTGCCGTCGGCCATCGGGGTGAAGGCCACGTTGCTGGCGTCGCGGTACAGGGCCACGTCTTTTTCCAGCGAGGCGCGCTCGATCACATCCAGGGCGCGGTCGTAACGCTGGTTGAAGGCGCGGTCGATGGCGCCCTTCTTCTGCTGATAGGACGGGTGCTCGAACACGGCCGGGAAGGTCGCCAGCAGGTTGTCGATCAGGCCCCCCATGTCGCTGATGAATTCGGCCGCGCTGCCCGACGGCAGCTCCAGCGCACGCGGCTCGCGGGCGTCATCGAAGTGGTTGACGTAGACCCAGTCGGCCGGGGTCTGCTGGCGCTTGCCCTCGGCCTTGAGGTAGCGTTTGACGAACGAGAAGCGACCGGTGCCGGGCTCGCCCATCACATACACGTTGTAGCCAGGGCGTGGCATGGCCACGCCGAATTGCAGGGCCTCGACAGCACGTTCCTGGCCCAGGACTCCGCGAAACGGCTCCAGATCGTCGGTGGTGGCAAAGGCAAACTGCTCGGGGGAAAAGCGCCTGGTCAAAGCTTCAGGCGCGAGACGCAGGCGCGCAGCGACAGGATCGGGCATTGGGTATCCTTACTTCGGCGGGGCAGATACGCAGCATTCTGGCGCTGCCCACGCGCGCCTTGCAAGGCATGTCAGGACTTTATGTCGCAGCGGGTGTGGCCTGATGCTCAAGCAAATTTTTAGCAATCAGCAACGCAACCTTTAGATCGTGCCTAAACTCCAAGCTGCGCGGGTGGGTGAAACGCTTTCCCGCCTGGCAACCGAGTTGCCAGAAACCCTGACCCTTGGTTAAGACAAATAGAGAACAAATGCTATGAAACGGATTCTTCTGGGTACTCTGTTCACCGTGGTCTCCCTCAACGCCATGGCCGAAGCGCCAGGTGGCCCGAACTGCGGCTGGGGCAACATGCTCTTCGAAGGCCAGCGCGGCACCCCGGCCCACTTCCTGGCCTCCACCACCAACGGCACCTCCGGCAACGCCACCTTCGGCATGACCTCCGGCACCAACGGCTGCTCCACCAAGGCTTCGCTGACCTACGGCGGCAAGTCCTGGTTCGCCATGAATGGCATGATGAACGAGCTGTCCGAAGACATGGCCATGGGCCAAGGCGAAGCGCTCACCACGTACGCCGTGGTCCTGGGCGTGGCACCGGAAGACCGTGGCTACTTCAACTCGGTCGCCCACCAGCACTTCAACCAGATCTTCAGCAGCGCCGACGTGACTGCCGAGACTGTCCACAGCAACACCCTGGCGGTGCTGAAAAACGACCCACGCCTGGCCAAGTACGCAACCGAAGCTTAAGCGCGGCTGCTCCCGCCCCAGCCCTGGGGCGGGTTTTCGCCTTTTTATCGGCATCGTTTAGAAGTAGTTGCCCGACATGCTCAAACGCCTCGCTTACCTGGCGCTGTGTGCCTGCGCCCCTGTTCATGCCGCGCCCGCGCTGGATGAAGGCCGTCTCCAGCAACTGGCCAACACCCCCTACTGGATTGCCCTGGGCCATTACGAAACCGCCAAGCTCGGCGGCTGGCGCAGCTATGTCGACGACCGAAAGTTCTTCCTCGCCGAAGACGGCGCGCACCACCCTGACCAAGAGCTGCGGGCCACGGTCCAGGCGCTGTACGCCCCGGCCAGCCTGGGTGACAAACACGCCCAGTGCGTTTTCCCGGCACGTACCCGCTGGCTGAGTGAGCAGCTCGGCCTGAAGGGTTTGCCGCAGCCGGATTGCCAGGAATTCAAGACCTGGTACCAGTCGATCGACCCGCACAGCGCGGCGCTGATCTTCCCGGCGGCCTACCTGAACAGCCCCTCGTCGATGTTCGGCCATACCCTGCTGCGCATCGACCAGTCCAACACCCGCAGCGACGACACCACGCTGCTGAGCTACGCGATCAACTTCGGTGCCTACATCGAAGGCAGCGACAACAGCATCCTGTATGCCTGGAAGGGCCTGATGGGCGGCTACCCCGGTCTGTTCGCGCTGATGCCCTATCAGGAAAAACTCTCCGAATACCGCAGCCTGGAAAACCGCGACCTGTGGGAATACCAACTGGACCTCACGCCCGAAGAAACCGGGCGCATGGTCGAGCACGTGTGGGAGCTCAAGCAGGTCCAGTTCGACTACTTCTTCTTCGACGAAAACTGCTCCTATCGCCTGCTGGAGCTGCTGCAGGTGGCCCGGCCGAGCCTGGACCTGACCTCGCAGTTCCCGCTCACCGCGATCCCCACCGACACGGTCAAGGCCGTCAAACAGTCCGGCCTGGTCGCCAGCGAAACCTACCGCCCTTCGCGCGAGCGCGAACTGCTGGCCCGCGCCGAGCCACTGGACCATAACGAGAAACGCCAGGTACTGGCCGTGAGTGCCGACACCGCACAGCTGCAAAGCCCGGGCTTCACCGCCCTGCCCCGCGAGCGCCAGGCGCTGGTGCAGGATGCCGCGTACCGCCTGGAGCGCTACCGCGCCAACGGCCAGCAACGCGATCCCGGCCAGGCCAAGCGCAGCTTCGAGCTGCTGCGGGCGATCAACAGCAACCCGCCGCCGCCCCTGCAGATCGAACGCCCAGGGCTGCCCGAGGACGGCCACGACTCGCGCACCTGGCAGCTCGGCGTCGGCACCCGCGAGGACCGCGCTTATGCCGAGTACGGCTTGCGCATGGCCTATCACGACCTCAACGACAACGCCTATGGCTTCCCACTCGGCGCGCAGATCGAGATCCTGCAGCTCAAGGTGCGCCAGTACGAAGGCAACGACTGGCAGGTGCAGCGCCTGGACCTGGCTACCATCCGCTCGCTGACACCCCGCAACGACCTGCTCAAACCGTGGTCATGGCAGGTTGCCGGAGGGCTGGAGCGGGTGCCAGGCAAGCACGACGACGAGGTGCTGGTCAGCCACGTCAACGGCGGTGCCGGCGGCACCTGGCAGCTGGCCGACGGCCTGTTGGGCTTTGCCCTGGGCACGGTGCGGGTCGAGCACCACAATGACTTCGCCCAGTTCATCGCCCCCGCGGCAGGGTTCAATGGCGGGGTGTTGTGGCGCAACGGCCTGGGCAACCTGACGCTGGAGGCCAAGGGCGATTACTTCACCAATGGCGAAGTTCGGCGCAGCGTGAGCCTGAACCAGCAGTGGGAGATCAGCCAGAACCTGGGGTTGAGGTTGAGTGCTTCACGCGAGTTCAGCCACCTGGCTACCGCGCAGAACGAAGTGATGCTTGAGGTGAAGTGGTATCACTATTGACTGTACCGGCCCTATCGCCGGCATGCCGCCGATAGGGCCGGTACAGTCAACACCAGACACTGTGAACCAACCGACTCTTTGACACGGTTTTGACAGCGCCTCGACAACGGGCCACCTAGACTTTCCTGCATCATTCAGAGGGTCTGGTGGCCATGTCGCGGTACTGGTTTTGCGTGTGCATTGCGGTGTTGCTTTCCGGTTGCGAAACCACCCACGAGCAGATGATCAGCCGCGGCTATCCCCCCGCCTATGCCGACGGTTTCCAGGACGGTTGCAGCAGCGGCCGCCAGGCGGCCGGGTTGATGGTTGGCGGTTTTAGCAAGGACGTGCCGCGCTACCTGCACAACCGCCAGTACGAAAGCGGCTGGGACGACGGCTTTCGCCAATGCCATGCGATGCAGAACAGCGAAGCGCAACGCCAATACCACGAGCGCTTCTGGGACGAGCGTGACCGCGAGTGGCAGCAGGAGAAGGACCGCGGCGCCGCCCGGGCCTACCGCCACGATTAGGTCGCAAACGGACATCCATTGAAACCCGCAACCTGCCACCATGGTCTCCAGCACAAGGAGGCCCCGCATGAGCCGAGCATTCGTCAACGAGGACCAGGCCGCCGCCCAGGCCGACCAGCCAGTGGAGCGGCGTGTCAGCGACCAGCCCAATTACGTGACCGTCAGCGGCCTGCGCCAGTTGCAGCAGCGCGTGGCCGAGCTGAATGCCTTGCGCGCCGAGCAGCAGGCCCAGGGCGACCGTGCTGACAAGCAGCGCCTGGCCGATGCCGAGCGTGATCTGCGTTACTTCAGCGCCAGGGTGCAAAGCGCGCAGGTGGTGCCTGCCGCTACCTCGAACAGCAAGGTGCAGATTGGCAGCCGGGTGACGTTTGTTGATGAACGGGGCCAGGAGCACAGCGTGCAGCTGGTGGGTGAGGATGAAGCCGATGCCAGCCATGGGCTGATCAACTGGGGGTCGCCCCTGGGGCGGGCGTTATTGGGCGCGGGGCCTGGGGATGAGGTGATGTGGCGGCGGCCGGCGGGGGACCAGATGATCGAGGTCATCGCTATCGTAAGCGAGGCTTGAAGAAAAGGGCCGCTGCGCACCCTACTCGCCGGCAAGCCGGCTCCTACAGGGACAGCGCTGAGCCTGAGGCCGGCGCGGTACCGGTGGGAGCCGGCTTGCCGGCGAGTGGGCTGCAAGGCAGCCCCGAGGCGTCGAATCAGACCACGCCTTGCGCCAGCATGGCATCGGCCACTTTCACGAAGCCGGCGATGTTGGCGCCCTTCACGTAGTTGATCTTGCCATCGGCCTCTTCACCGTAGTGCACGCAGGCATGGTGAATCGACTGCATGATGTGGTGCAACTTGCTGTCCACTTCACCGGCAGTCCACAGCAGGCGCATGGCGTTCTGCGACATTTCCAGGCCCGACACGGCCACGCCGCCGGCATTGGAGGCCTTGCCCGGTGCGTACAGGATGCCGGCCTCCAGGAAGATATCCACAGCCTCCAGCGTGGTCGGCATGTTGGCGCCTTCGGCCACGCAGATGCAGCCATTGCGCAGCAGGGTGCGGGCGTCTTCGGTGCCCAGCTCGTTCTGCGTGGCACACGGCAGCGCGATGTCGCACGGCAGGGTCCATGGGGTCTGGCCCTTGCGGAACTCCAGGCCGAACTGCGCGGCCAGTTCGCTGATGCGGCCACGCTTGACGTTCTTCAGCTCCATCACGGCGTCCCACTGAGCGTCGGTCAGGCCGGCTTCGGCGTACAGGGTGCCTTCGGAGTCGGACAGCGAGATGACCTTGCCACCCAGGTCCATGACCTTGCGCGCGGCATACTGGGCCACGTTGCCGGAGCCAGAGATGGCCACGCGGCGGCCGTCGATGCGCAGGTTCTGGCGCTTGAGCATTTCTTCGGCGAAGTACACACAGCCGTAGCCAGTGGCTTCAGGGCGGATCAGGCTGCCGCCGTAGGTCATGCCCTTGCCGGTCAGCACCGAAGTGAACTGGTTGGCCAGGCGCTTGTACTGGCCGAACATGAAGCCGATCTCACGAGCACCAACGCCGATGTCACCGGCCGGCACGTCGCAGTCGGCGCCGATGTGGCGGTACAGCTCGCTCATGAACGCCTGGCAGAAGCGCATCACTTCGGCATCGCTCTTGCCCTTCGGGTCGAAATCCGAACCGCCCTTGCCGCCGCCCATGGGCAGCGAGGTGAGAGAGTTCTTGAACACCTGCTCGAAGGCCAGGAACTTGAGCACGCCCAGGTTCACCGACGGGTGGAAGCGCAGGCCGCCCTTGTAAGGGCCGATGGCGCTGCTCATCTGGATGCGGTAGCCGCGGTTGACCTGGACCTTGCCCTGGTCATCGACCCACGACACGCGGAACAGCACGGCACGCTCAGGCTCGACCATGCGCTCGAGGATGCCGGCTTGCAGGTAGTGCGGGTTGGCTTCGAGGAACGGCCACAGGCTGCGCAGCACTTCTTCCACCGCCTGGTGAAATTCGGGCTGGGCCGGGTCGCGTTGCTTCAGGCGCGCGAGGAAATTGTCGACGGATTCGATCATGGTAGACGTCTCACCAAGAGGGATTGGACTTATTGGTTTTTTTCGAATGTACCAAGAAGCAATCGCACTGGAATAGGGCGAAATGTCGTTTTTATGAAATTATTTGGTGCGCTTTATATAAATGTATACAAAATCACCTTAGCGGTGTCCGCTTCGCGGGCAAGTCCGCTTCCACCAGCTCTGCACTGTTTTCAAAGCCTGTGGCGAATCTGTGGGAGCTGAGCCTGCCCGCGGAAGGGCCAGCGCAGCTTTTATGGAAGGCACAAAAATGGGGCCACCGAGGGCCCCATTCTTGTGCAGCTTAAACCGGCTTACTGGGCCAGCTTCTTGTGACGCACACGGTGCGGCTGGGCAGCAGCATCGCCCAGGCGCTTCTTGCGGTCGGCTTCGTACTCGGTGTAGTTGCCCTCGAAGAACATCACGTTCGAGTCGTCTTCGTACGCCAGGATGTGGGTCGCCACACGGTCCAGGAACCAACGGTCGTGGGAAATCACGATCGCGGCGCCCGGGAAGTCCAGCAGGGCTTCTTCCAGCGAACGCAAGGTTTCGACGTCCAGGTCGTTGGACGGTTCGTCGAGCAGCAGGACGTTGCCGCCCTCCTTCAGGGTCAGGGCCAGGTGCAGGCGGCCACGCTCACCACCGGACAGGTCCTTGACGAACTTCTGCTGGTCGCCGCCTTTGAAGTTGAAACGGCCCACGTAGGTGCGCGACGGGATCTCGTAGTTGCCGATGCGGATCTGGTCGGAACCGTCGGAAATCTGCTGGAACACGGTCTTGGCACCGTCCAGGTCTTCGCGGCTCTGGTCCACACAGGCCAGCTGCACGGTTTCACCGATCTCGATGCTGCCCGAGTCCGGCTGCTCCTTGCCCATCAGCATGCGGAACAGGGTCGACTTACCGGCGCCGTTACCGCCGATCACGCCAACGATGGCGCCCTTCGGCATGGCGAACGACAGGTTGTCGATCAGCACGCGGTCGCCATAGCCTTTGGAGACGTTCTTGAACTCGATGACCTTGTCACCCAGGCGCGGGCCGGCCGGGATGTAGATCTCGTTGGTCTCGCTGCGCTTCTGGAATTCCTGCGACTGCATTTCTTCGAAACGCTGCAGACGGGCCTTGGATTTGGACTGGCGGGCCTTGGCGCCTTTGCGCACCCACTCCAGTTCCTCTTTCATGGCCTTCTCGTGGGCGCTCTGCTGCTTGGACTCTTGCGCCAAGCGGTCCGACTTGGCCTCCAGCCAGCCCGAGTAGTTGCCTTCGTACGGGATGCCGGCGCCGCGGTCCAGTTCGAGGATCCAGCCGGCGACGTTGTCGAGGAAGTAACGGTCGTGGGTAATCGCAACCACGGTGCCCGGGAAATCGTGCAGGAAGCGCTCAAGCCAGGCGACCGAATCGGCATCCAGGTGGTTGGTCGGTTCGTCGAGCAGCAGCATGTCGGGGGCCGACAGCAGCAGGCGGCACAGCGCCACACGGCGTTTTTCACCACCGGACAGGTGTTCGATTTTTGCGTCCCAGGCCGGCAGGCGCAGCGCGTCGGCGGCGACGTCCAGCTGGCGCTCCAGGTTGTGGCCGTCGGCAGCCTGCAGGATGGACTCCAGCTTGGCCTGTTCGGCAGCCAGCTTGTCGAAGTCGGCGTCCGGTTCCGCGTAGGCGGCGTAGACCTCGTCCAGGCGAGCCTGGGCGTCCTTGATCACGCTGACCGCTTCCTCGACCACTTCACGTACGGTCTTGGTCGGGTCCAGTTGCGGTTCCTGCGGCAGGTAACCGACGTTGATGTCGGGCATCGGACGGGCTTCGCCGTCGAATTCCTTGTCGACGCCCGCCATGATCCGCAGCAGGGTCGATTTACCCGCGCCGTTCAAGCCGAGTACGCCGATCTTGGCGCCCGGGAAGAACGACAGGGAAATGTTCTTGAGAATTTCCCGCTTCGGCGGCACGACCTTGCTCAGCCGATGCATGGTGTAGACGTATTGAGCCAAAACCAAGCCCTCTAATCAGATAGGTAAAGACATCGACAAACGCCCGGCCAGGTGGCCAGGGGGATGTGTTTACGGGGTGTCATTGAACAAAGTCGACCATTCTACGCCAACGCGCGGCGTTGCACAGGGTGGTCGGATGGTGGGATCAACAGGGGCCGCCGTGCGGCCCAGGATGGCTCAGACGTGACGCTGTTTAGCCTTGCCACGCGGCAAGCGGCAACCGCCGCCCTGCTCGGCCAGGCGCGCGGCCCAGGCGGATTTGACACTGAAGCCGCCAGTACGGGCAGGCTGCTCGGCAACCTTGGCCGGCTTGGCGGCAGGTTGGCTGGCGGGCGTGTTGCTGACTGCCTTGGTGGCAGGCTTTGCCGCCACCTCAACCTCAGCCGGTGCTGCCGCCTTGGCGGTCTTGCGCAGTTCGGCCAACGAAGGCGTCTTGTTCTTCGAAGCAGAAGCCTCAGGTTTGACCAGCGACCGCTGGCACGACTTGCAGGATACGTCCTCGGTCACGGCAGTGCTGACAAGGGTCTGACTGCTGCGCCCACAGGCGGAATCGAGGCCATTGGAGGAAAAGTGAGTAACCAAAAGCGAACATCTCCGATGCGTTGTCATTGAAGCGGCCGGCATTCTCGCACAGGAAGCAGGGGCTTGCCGAACCGCCAGCGTTGACCACGACCATCGGCAGCGCTCAGCAGGGCTGGCACTTTGCCATAATGATAGGCATGCTAGCCCGTTTCGGGTGTCCGGCCTTATAGTGCGCCACCGCGGCCCGGCCACCCAGGCACCGGCATACACCGTGCATGATCAATCCCTGCCATCGCCAGCCCAATAGCAGGATCAACGCTTGACCAATCTCAATCATCCGTCTCCGTTGCGCCCCGCCACGCCGGCTCCCGCCGCGTCGATGCGCGGCTCGGTCAAAGGCGCGCTGGCCCTGCTGGCCCTGGTGCTGCTGGGCCTGCTGCTATGGCAACTGTTCGCGCAGTTCCGCCACACCCAGGCCGACCAGCGCCAGCAGAACCTGGAGGCGAGCGCCGAGCTGGCCGACCACCTGGGCCTGAACATGGCGCTCAAGGCCCAGCAGGCGCTGAATGTGGTACAGCCGTATGTCAAAGCGCCGACGCCCGCCGCCCTGCCGAGCCTGCTCGGCACCCTGCGCGAGCGCCTGCCTACCCTGCGCGACCTGGCCTGGCTGGACCACAGCGGCCAGCTGCTGAGCGACAGCCTGGCCGGCAGCCCCGACCGTCAGCTGATTGACGAGCTGTTCCAGCTGAACCAGGGGCGCCCGTACTTCTTCGCCAACTCGGCGGACAACCGCACCGTCTACCTGCTGCTGCGCCAGGCGGCCGAACAGGACCGCGGCTACTGGCTGCTGCGCCTTACCAGCGATTATTACCGCACACTCACCGTGCACCTCGACGGCCCCAACCATCCGCTGTGGCTGCTGGAAAACAGCCGCAGTGGCGATGTACTGGAACGCCACGCGCCCACGCACAGCAGCGACGAACCGCTGCAAAGCGTGATGCTGGCCTTCATCGACAACAGCGCCTGGCAACTGCGCGGCCTGTTCGATGCCGGGCTGGCCCAGCAGAAACTGCTGCCGGCGCTGCTCGGCAAGGTGCTGCTGGCTCTGTTCTGCGCCCTGCTACCCGTGCTGGCGCTAATCAACATGCGCCGCCGCCAGCGCGCCCTGCAGGAAGACCGCCGGCGTTACCACGAAATTTTCGAGGGCACCGGCGTAGCGCTGTGCGTACTCGACCTCTCCAGCCTGCCTGGCCAGCTCGACCGCTACCACCTGCGCAACCTCGCCGCGCTCAAGCAGAGCCTGGCGCTCGACCCCAACCTGCGCCGCTCGCTGCTGCAGGAACTGAAGATCACCGAGATCAACCAGGTGGCGCGCCAACTGCTCAATGTCGACTGCCACGAAGGCGCCTGGCAACGGCTGATCGACGGCAGCGGCAATGGCCTCGACAGCGTCGGCATGCAATTGATCGACGCGCTGATCGAACAGCGCTCGCTGCTTGAACTGGAGGTACGCCTGCCCGCGCCGCTGGGTGGCGAGCTGCACCTGTGGCTGATGGCGCGCCTGCCCGAGCAACGGCGCGACTACCAGGCGGTGATCCTGAGCATCAGCGACATCACCAGCCGCAAGCAGGTGGAGCTGTCGTTGCTGGAGCGCGAAAGCTTCTGGTCGGACGTGGTGCGCACCGTGCCCGACCAGCTGTACGTGCAGGACGTGCTCAGCCAGCGGATGATCTTCAGCAACCGCCACCTCGGCCAGACCCTCGGCTACGACCGCACCGAGCTTGCGCAGATGGGCGACCGCTTCTGGGAGCTGCTGCTGCACCCTGAAGACGCCGCGCATTACCAGGCCTTGCGCCAACAGCAGCGCGGCAACGGCCACGACCAGCCACTGCATTGCCAGTTGCGCTTCCGCCACCGCGACGGCGGCTGGCGCTGCTACGACATCCGCGAACAAGTGCTGACCCGCGACGGCGATGGCCTGGTGACGCGGATCATCGGCGTGGGCAAGGACGTCACCGTGCAGATCGAGGCCAGCCAGTCGCTGCGTGACAGCGAACAACGCTACCGCATGCTCGCCGAAAGCATCAGCGACGTGATTTTCTGCACCGACAGCCGCCTGCAGCTGAACTACGTCAGCCCGTCGGTGCAGGCGGTGCTGGGCTACCAGGCCGACTGGATCTTCGACAACGGCTGGCAGTCGATCATCGCCAACCCGTCCCAGCTCACCGGCATCTACAGCCTGATGGAGCGGGTCAGCAAAGCCATGGGCGACAGCGAGCAGCTGGCGCAACTGCGCCGCCAGTTGCCCACCCAGCTGTTCCTGTTCGACTGCCTGCGCGCCGACGGCCGCAAGATCCCCATCGAGCTGCGCCTGGTGCTGGTGTGGGACGACCACGAGCGCTTCGAAGGCGTGCTGGGCGTGGGCCGCGACATCAGCCAGCAACGCCGGGCGGAAAAAGACCTGCGCATGGCCGCCACGGTATTCGAGCACTCCACCTCGGCGATCCTCATCACCGACCCGGCCGGCTACATCGTGCAGGCCAACGAGGCGTTCAGCCGGGTCAGCGGCTACCAGGTCAGCGACGTGCTCGACCAGCTGCCGAGCATGCTCACCGTCGACGAACAGCAGGAAGGCCACCTGCGCTACATCCTCAAGCAACTAAGCCAACGCGGCAGCTGGGAAGGCGAAGTGTGGCTCAAGCGCCGCGATGGCGAGCGCTACCCGGCGTGGGTCGGCATTACCGCGGTGCTCGACGACGAAGGCGACCTGGCCAGCTACGTGTGCTTCTTCACCGACATCAGCGAGCGCAAGGCCAGCGAGCAGCGCATCCACCGCCTGGCGTACTACGACGCCCTCACCCACCTGCCCAACCGCACGCTGTTCCAGGACCGCCTGCACACCGCGCTGCAACAGGCCGACCGGCAGAAGTCTTGGGTGGTGCTGATGTTCCTCGACCTTGACCGTTTCAAGCCGATCAACGACTCGCTCGGCCACGCCGCCGGCGACCGCATGCTCAAGGACATGGCCCTGCGCCTGCTGGCCTGCGTCGACGACGACGACACCGTGGCGCGCATGGGCGGCGACGAGTTCACCCTGCTGCTGCAATCGCGCGCCACCCGCGAGATGGCGCTCAACCGCGCCATCCACGTGGCCGAGAACATCCTCGCCAGCCTGGTGCGGCCGTTCGTGCTGGAGGGCCGCGAGTTCTTCGTTACCGCCAGTATCGGCATCGCCCTCAGCCCGCAGGACGGCAGCGAGCTGAGCCAGCTGATGAAGAACGCCGACACCGCCATGTACCACGCCAAGGAGCGCGGCAAGAACAACTTCCAGTTCTACCAGGCCGAGATGAACGCCAGCGCCCTGGAGCGCCTGGAGCTGGAAAGCGACCTGCGCCACGCCCTGGAGCAGAACGAGTTCATCCTCTACTACCAGCCGCAGTTCAGCGGCGACGGCAAGCGCCTGACCGGTGCCGAGGCGCTGCTGCGCTGGCGCCACCCGACCCGCGGCCTGGTGCCACCGGGCGACTTCATCCCGGTGATCGAAGAGCTGGGCCTGGTGGTGGATGTCGGCGACTGGGTGCTGCGCGAGGCCAGCCGCCAGCTCAAGGCCTGGCACAAGGCCAAGGTGCGCGTGCCGAAGGTGTCGGTGAACATTTCGGCGCGGCAGTTCTCCGACGGCCAGCTGGGCAACCGCATCGCCACCATCTTGGAAGAAAGCGGCCTGCCGCCGGCCTGCCTGGAGCTTGAGCTGACCGAAAGTATCCTGATGCGCGACGTGAACGAAGCGATGCAGATACTCGACGGCCTGAAAGTGCTGGGCCTGAGTATCGCGGTCGACGACTTCGGTACCGGCTACTCGTCGCTCAACTACCTCAAGCAGTTCCCCATCGACGTGCTGAAGATCGACCGCACCTTCGTCGATGGCCTGCCCGAGGGCGAGCAGGACGCGCAGATCGCCCGGGCGATCATCGCCATGGCCCACAGCCTGAACCTGGCGGTGATCGCCGAAGGTGTCGAAACTCACGAGCAGCTGGAATTCTTGCGCGAGCACGGTTGCGATGAGGTGCAGGGTTACCTGTTCGGCCGGCCGATGCCGGCCAACCAGTTCGAGGCGCAGTTCGCCAACGAGACGTTGTTCATGTTCCAGTGAACCCGTGCAAGGTGACCCGATCCCTGTGGGAGCGTGTTGACGCGCCCCCACAGGTACGGTGCTGCGGCTGAAATCTGCGCCCAAAAAGCGGACCTGAAAGTCAACTCACGCCCCCCAGCCAGCCCAGGCACGGCGCGGGATGCAACATGAAGCCCATTGGTCCGCGACTTGACGCCACTTCATATGCCAGGCGCGAATCAATCGGTTAGAATGCCCCCCCAATTCATCCCGATCCTTGAGGACCGTTATGTTCAGCCGTGATTTGACCATTGCCAAGTACGACGCCGAGCTCTTCGAAGCCATGCAGCAAGAAGCTCTGCGCCAGGAAGAGCATATCGAGCTGATCGCTTCGGAAAACTACACCAGCCCAGCGGTCATGGAAGCTCAGGGTTCGGTCCTGACCAACAAGTACGCCGAAGGCTACCCAGGCAAGCGTTACTACGGTGGTTGCGAGTACGTCGACGTGGTCGAGCAACTGGCCATCGACCGCGCCAAGGAGCTGTTCGGCGCCGACTACGCCAACGTCCAGCCGCACGCAGGCTCGCAAGCCAACGCCGCGGTCTACCTGGCCCTGCTGTCGGCCGGTGACACCATCCTGGGCATGAGCCTGGCCCACGGCGGCCACCTGACCCACGGTGCTTCGGTCAGCTCGTCGGGCAAGCTGTACAACGCTATCCAGTACGGTATCGACGGCAATGGCCTGATCGACTACGACGAAGTCGAGCGCCTGGCTGTAGAGCACAAGCCGAAGATGATCGTTGCCGGCTTCTCGGCCTACTCGCAAGTGCTGGACTTCCCACGCTTCCGCGAAATCGCCGACAAGGTCGGTGCCTACCTGTTCGTCGACATGGCCCACGTGGCTGGCCTGGTTGCCGCTGGCGTGTACCCGAACCCGGTGCCGTTCGCCGACGTGGTCACCACCACCACCCACAAGACCCTGCGCGGCCCGCGTGGCGGCCTGATCCTGGCCCGTGCCAACGCCGACATCGAGAAGAAGCTGAACTCTGCCGTCTTCCCAGGCGCCCAAGGCGGCCCGCTGGAGCACGTGATTGCCGCCAAGGCCATCTGCTTCAAGGAAGCCCTCCAGCCTGAGTTCAAGGCTTACCAGCAGCAAGTGGTGAAAAACGCCCAGGCCATGGCCAGCGTGTTCATCGAGCGTGGTTTCGACGTCGTTTCCGGCGGCACCCAGAACCACCTGTTCCTGCTGTCGCTGATCAAGCAGGAAATCTCCGGTAAGGACGCCGACGCGGCCCTGGGCAAGGCCTTCATCACCGTCAATAAAAACTCGGTGCCGAACGACCCACGCTCCCCGTTCGTGACCTCGGGCCTGCGTTTCGGCACCCCAGCCGTCACCACCCGCGGCTTCAAAGAAGCCGAGTGCAAGGAACTGGCTGGCTGGATCTGCGACATCCTCGCCGACCTGAACAACGACGCCGTCATCGACGCCGTGCGTGAAAAGGTCAAGGCCATCTGCAAGCAGCTGCCGGTGTACGGCAACTGATTGGCGTTAGCCTGATGTGAAAAAGCCCGGCCTGAGTGCCGGGCTTTTTCATGCTTCGCAAACCGCTATAGCAACGACTTGAACGTTGCAAGCAGTAAGGGATTCTCTCTGACTCAGGTTTCGTTCGCCGAGCGCATTACCACACCCGTGGCGGCTTTGCGCGATTGGGAATAAGGCCGCTTCGTGCCTCCAGGTGGTGTGCTATGCCTGATGCGTTGGTCCTCAAGCATCCTGATGCTCACCGGCCTTTGGCAGCCAATTCCGCCCTGCGCTTACGCTTGCGTAGGCTGGCCCGAACCACGCTGATCAGAATGGCCAGCACCGTAAGCCCCGAAGCCACCAGCCACCCTGTCGCGGCCATCGCCCGGAAAAACCCAGGCAGGAACGGAACTGCCCCAGCGCTGACGAGCGCAAGGCACAGCCAGGGCATGAAAATGATGTAAAGCAGTGGGCCGTAAACGACGGTCCGAAGGACCAGGCTCACTCCGTCAACCCAGTCATTCCAGTGGTGTGGCTTAGCCATAATACTTTTCCTTGATCGGCAGCGTTGAGCAGTCGCCACGGTGCGGTGCAGGTCGCTCGCAGTGCCAGACCAGAGACCCTTGGCGGCATCGTGGAATTCTAAGGCAATCGCGCTTGCCAGCCCTGCCTTTCGATGCGTTTTTTTGAACGGCTAGCCAACGTTGCCGTTGGCCAGCCCGCCCGTATCGGCTCAACTCACCACATGAAGGTAATGCAGGTGACGTTCGTATTGATCGAGTATGTCGCCGATCACATCCTCACGGCTCCAGCCCATCACGTCGTAATCCTGGCCTCCTTCACGCAGATACACCTCGGCACGAAAGTACTTGCGCGCATCGCTGCCTTCGTCCGTGTCGCGCAGTACGAAGCTGGGGGAATTGAAGGCACGAGGCCGTACCTCGTACCTGAAGCGCCCTTCGCCTGCGTGGGAAAGCTCCAGCGCAACACGGCCATCTTCGCGCTCCTCGACCGTGACGTCGTAGCCTTGCTTGCGCAGCTCCTGGGCCACTTCCTCGCAGGCCGGCTTGACCACCTCGGTGATGAAGCGGGTGACGTGCGCCCTGCGCGGCATCATGGCGATGTTACGCAGGCGCCGCTGCCAGCCACCGTGGCCCTGGCGATGCTGGCGCTGCCCGGGCATGGCCTGGGTGCGCAGCCCTCGCCGCGTGGCATCCAGCCCGAGTGCCTTGAACAGCCCCCAGATGGCAAACAACAGGATCACCGCGAACGGCAAGGCGCTGGCGATGGTGGCGGCCTGCAGCGCCTTGAGGCCGTTGGCCAGCAACAAGGCGATGGCCACCGCGCCCATGGTCACCGACCAGAACACGCGCTGCCACAAGGGCGAATGGCCTTTGCCCGACGAAGCCAGCATGTCCACGACCAACGCGCCGGAGTCTGCCGAAGTGACGAAGAACACCACCACCATCAGCACCGCCAGCATCGAAACCGCCGTCGACCACGGGAAATGCTGCAGAAACGCGAACAACGCCAGCGAACTGTCCTGCTCGACCACCCCCGCAAGCTCCTGGGCACCGCCATGCATGATCATGTGGATGGCAGAATCACCGAACACCGTCATCCACAGCAAGGTGAACCCGGTCGGCACCAACAGCACACCGCAGACGAACTCGCGAATGGTACGGCCACGGGAAATCCGCGCGATGAACAGCCCGACAAAGGGCGACCAGGACAGCCACCAGCCCCAGTAGAGCAAGGTCCAGCCGCCGATCCAGTCGGTGGGCTCGTAGGCGAACAGGTTGAAGGTCTTGTTGACGATATCGGACAGGTACGCCCCGGTGTTCTGCACATAGGCCTGCAGCAGGAACACCGTCGGCCCCACCGCCAGCACGAAGAGCATCAGCACCACTGCCAGGCCAAGGTTGAGCTCGGACAGGATGCGGATACCCTTGTCGAGCCCGCTGGCGACCGACAAGGTGGCCAGTGCGCAGGTAACGGCAATCAGGATGACCTGCACCGTGGTACTGATCGGCAGGCCGAACAACTGGTTCAGGCCGCTGTTGATCTGCAGCACCCCATAACCGAGCGAGGTGGCCACCCCGAACACAGTACCCAGGATCGCGAAGATATCCACCGCATGCCCGATCGGCCCGTAGATGCGCTCGCCGATCAACGGGTACAACGCCGAACGAAGGGTCAACGGCAGCCCATTGCGAAAGCTGAAATACGCCAGGATCAGCGCGACGATGGCGTAGATCGCCCAGGCGTGCAGCCCCCAGTGGAAGAACGTGATGTTCATCGCCTCGCGCGCCGCGGCCACCGTGTCGGGGTCACCCACGGGCGGGTTGATGTAGTGCATCACCGGCTCGGCCACGCCAAAGAACATCAGGCCAATGCCCATGCCTGCGGAAAACAGCATGGCGAACCAGCTTTTGTTGGCGTAGTCCGGCTCGCTGTGGTCCGGGCCCAGCTTGATATCGCCATAACGGCTAACCGCCAGGAACACCACGCTGATCAGCACCACCGCCACGGCCAGGATGTAGAACCAGCTGGCGTTGGTGACGATCCATTGCTGCACGTGCTCGAAAATACGTTGGGCAGGCTCTTGGAACAGGCTGGCGTATAGCACCAGTAACAGGACAAGCACTGCGCTGGTAAAGAAAACGGGCGGGTTGATGGTGCTTCTGCGTTTTTGCTCTGCACTCACAGGCAGTACTCCTTCTGGCGTTCAACGCTGCGCCTCGCTGGTCGTCTTACCGACCGCCCTCGGCGCATGTGAATCAAAGATGCTGAAACCGCACTGTCGGTTCCAATGCATCCCGAGTTCAAGCGCTTTGCCTGGCCATCGGGCCAGGCGGGAAGAATCCCGCCACGAAAGAGAAAAATCGCTGCTGCACCGGTGATTCGGCTGAGCCCACCGTCGGTGCACGTCATGCCTCTTAGCCCTCATGACCAACCGTTCAAAACTTACGGATTACCAAAGCTCCGCGACCGGCCTTATCAAGACTCCCCAGCATTACCTTGCAACAAACTCGTTTTGCCGCGCATTGCCTGTGCAGTCCACCACGCTGACTTAAGCTTAAGCAGCGACCCTGGCGTTGTGAATGTCTGCCGCGACCTCAGCAATCGCCCTGCAAAGTGCCTGGGTTGCGAGATCAACATCGGTTTCCGCGCTTGCCGCTGTAGGGTAAGCCCGAAGATGCTCTCGTTGGTGGGCGCCAACCCGGCAGCTCACAACACCGGCATTTATCTGCATGCCATGCTGCACCACAAGCCGCATGGCATCAGCCCCATCCACGATCGGGTCCCACGGAATCCAGGCAACGCAGTCTCCGAAATCTCGGTAATAGCCTGCCGAGCCATTCTGGAATGACAGCTCTAGCCCGATGGACCTGGCTGACAACTCAATCAACTCGCGATCTAACACTCTGCCTCCCACCTATCCAAAATGAGTGCGTCACGAAGCGATATCACAACGCCATCAGTAAAGCGCGATTGTGACAAATCTGGGGTGGGTCAGCCAGTGCTGGGGAGCCCAACAGTGGATGAGCGGGCATCTCAAAATTTTCTCAAAAGCGAAAAGGCATTATCTGGATAGAATCGGGGTAGTCCGTAAACGTTGATCAAAACCTGATCGGCAGTCTGATAGTTGCCTAGAAAATCATTCAACCGTAAGTGGAAAACCGCGCCCCTCTATTCAAAACACAAAGATGCGGAGGCTAAAAAACAGCCACAAAAAACCCGCACAAGGCGGGCTTTTCTGAGGTGCCAATTAGCGAGAAACCGCCACTGGCCAATCTGGATGTGGTGCCGGAGACAGACGGACGGGTGTTGGTCGTGAGGGCCCGATTTTTGCGGGGCTGGAATTTGGTGGATTTCTAGCTGTACCTCATAGGGTATCTATAAAAAAATCAGCTAGTTATGGCTTTCCGTGGAATCGAATCAGGAATTTTTAAGCTTCAATGTGAGCTACGCCTCCCCGCTTTTCCTAAGTGGCTAAGGCATAAAACGACTCATAGCTGCCCCTCTTGCGAGGGGCAGCAATCGGCCAATTGCGGCCGGTACAAGGGGTGTTACCCGCTGCGCTTGCGGCGCGTGACGCCGGGCGCTGCCTGGTGGTGCCTCGGGTAAATGCAGAGGAAGCCAGCCTGGCCAACGAGCTGACGGTGATCGCGGCGGAGCACCTGCTGGAGCTGGTCGGGCATTTCACCGGCACCGCGCCCCTGGTGCCGTTCAAGGCCAACGGGCTGGTCCTGGCCGACCGGCCCTATCTCGACCTGTCGGAGGTACAAGGCCAGGAGGCGGCCAAGCGGGCTCTGCTGGTCGCCGCGACCGGGGCGCACAATCTGCTAATGTTGGGCAACAATACACCCACCCTAAACAGTGCTCCGACTGATCCTCCGTCGTCATGGCATTTAGCAATTGGCTTTGATACCGTTCTGGAATCACATAGAGGCAGGAAATGGGACGGCAACAGCGATGAGAGAACAGCCGTATACGCCCACGAATTTGGGTCGACGAATAACATTCGCTGACAAATGCAAGGATGGCAGCCTTAACGTTTCTGATGCTCGACGAAAAGCCGCGACAGCGTCGTCGCAACGTATATTAAGCGGAACCGCATTTTGTTCAGGCATTACCTCTTTCCGCCTTGGAAGTAAGTTTGGCTACGGCTTCGGAGATATCACAGATACTCTTATCGCAAGACTTTTGGCTAAAAACATTCGTTCGGCTTACCCCGCCTCGCAGACAAATAGACAGTTTCTTGTGAGCAATAGTATCTCAATAATGCAAGAGTGCCTGGGATATAATGTGTATCGCTACGACATCAAAAGTTTTTATGAGAGCATCGACCGAAAGCTATTATTAGAAAAAATCATAAGCGATGGGATCTGTACTTGGCAAACCATACTCCTAATTCAAAAGCTTTTCAACATACTAGACATCTATGAAATACCCGGCTTACCAAGAGGGCTGTCCATTAGCGGTGCCTTAGCTGAATTACGCATGCTGGAGTTTGACCAATCAATAAGACATGATAATGACGTATTTTTTTACGGACGGTTTGTCGATGATGTCATTGCCATTACATCCGACAGAAAGGACAAAGAAATATTCGATGAGTTCGTTACCGAATGCTTACCTTCAGAACTAGTTCTGCATGACGGGGAAAAACGTTCCTTCTACCCGATACCTCCGATTCACTCTGCAAAAAAGAGAAACGAATCCGTACAAAGGTATTACGAACTCAGCTATCTCGGCTATCGAATTAAAATCTCAAACAACAGCACAAACGACGTACTGCTCGGCGCATCCCGACGCGAAGTGTTAGTTGACATATCAGAGAATAAAATTCTTAAACTTCAATCAAGGCTTATCAAGTCATTCACCAACTATATTGGAAGCAAAAGAAAAGCCAGCGACTTTAAGCTTTTGAAAAACAGAATACGCGCAATAACCGGAAACTATGAGATTCGCGACCCCACGACAAAGATAACAATCAAAACCGGAATATATTTTAACTACATCCATAAAAACACAAGCGTTGACTGTGCCCTTTTAAAACTAGACCGATTCTTCAGGGGACTGATCTTTTCAAACGACTTCCCACTTTCCAAAAGAATACAAAAAGCGCTATCAATGCGAAGACGAAAAATGTTGATCGGATATAGCTTTAAAACTGGATTTGACAGTCAGCGCTTCCACTCTTTCTCGTACAAGAGCTTCGAAGTAATAAAAAAGGTTTGGTTATGAGTATAAGCAAGCCATCACAGCGGGTTCGTAAGCAGGACTATGGGCGCATACTATTAACTGAGACCTGCCCCTATGAAACACCCGTCATCTTCGACAACTTCGGATTATACAAACAAGTTCAGAGACTAGACGAAAGGCCTGAGGACATAAAAAAGATAATTATTCATCTTCTCACAGACCCAAAAGAGCCAAAATTCTCTATACCCTACGTTTACAACATAAGAAAAGACTTTGAATCGCCCCGCACCCTATCTTTAATCCATCCTCGCTCGCAGCTACACTTTGTTGAACTATACAAAAAGTTTGACAACCAAATATTACTTTGCTGCACTAAAAGCAAGTTCAGCCTAAGAGCACCGCTAAAAGTAACCAGCAAATACTTCATAAAAAACCAACAAGAAAACATAAAGAAGTACAGGTCCGACAAGATAGCCTCGGCTGAATCCGAGTTAAGCGACCGCCATCTTACTTCTTACTTTGCGTACGGAGAGAACATCCGGCTTCATAAATTTTTTGAATCTTTTGACTACCTGAGCTTAGAAAAGAAATATTCTCAATTCTGGTCCATGGACATTTCAAAGTGCTTTGACAGCATTTATACTCATTCAATAGCGTGGGCTATAAAGACGAAAGAGTACACTAAGCGCCACATAGGAATAGATGGGGTTTTTGGTGACATCTTCGATACAACCATGCGCTGCTCAAACTACAATGAGACGGCTGGCATTCCAATTGGACCTGAGATTAGCCGAATTTTTGCCGAGATCATATTCCAAGAGATAGATGAACGAGTAGAAAAGAAACTGCTCGCCCTGGGATACAAAGTAGACACTCACTACACCATACGAAGATATGTAGATGACTTCTTTATATTCTCAAACTCGGACATTGTTTCAAATCAAGTTGCGCACACCATCGAATCAGAGTGCAAAGCATACAAGCTTAACATCAATGAGTCTAAGACCCTAAAAGCAGAAAGACCCTTTATTACCTCTAAAACCAAATCTCTCAGGTCGGTACAACGGAGACTTTTCTCTCTTAAAGAATCATTATTCGAAGGCGAAGATTATGGCTCGCCGCGAAAGCTGTCGAATCAAAAAACTGTTACATTGCATTTCATTGATGACATTAAAGCAGCCTGCAGTTCTGACCCAGACGCATATCAACTCATTAGTGGCTATGTAGTCGGCTGGTTGAGCAACCGAATTATCTCGGCGACCGACGAAAATATAAACCGAACAAACTTGGAGCCTAAACTCCAAGCATTTACAAACTTTTACAGCTTCACAATTCGTGCAATATTCCACTTCTACAGCATCAACCCGAGCCACCGTTCATCTGTCAAGCTTTGCACAGCAGTGAAGCTTGCTTGCATGTTCTACGAAAAACATATGCCGCACGAAGTCGACAATATCAAAACCCTTATATACCAGCTATGCAAGGAGTTTTTTACGGGGAGTGGACATCTAGGAACATTATCTACAGACAGAAATGTTAGCCTATTAGAAGCGATGAATATTCTAGCCTTATGCAAAGAGCTTGGGCCACAATATCTCCTACCCAAAGAAGCATTACATGGTATCGCCAAACTCTCTTCAGATGACCACCTGAATTACTTTGAGATAATCAGTCTACTCTACTATATCGGGGAAGAGTCATTCTATATAGAAGCCAAAAACAAAATCCAAAAGAGCATAAAGCATCACTTGATTTACCTAGACGACATACGGGTCAACTCGCATAAGATTCACTTGGTACTGGACTTATTGACCTGCCCTTACATAGACGTGGAGCTTCGGAAAGAAACTGCTATTCGCCTACATGAGCTAGTGCATAACAGTAAGCCAGGAAAAGAAAAACTGAAAACCCTACTAAAATTCTTTGACGAAAACATCTGGTTTGTTAACTGGCGAAGCTTCGATCTTTTGACAGTCCTAGAGAAAAAGGAATTGCTTAGCGGTTACTAATTGGCTAGGATACTTGATGAAGAGGCACGATGGGCTTTACACCGCAAGGTGGCTACTTATGAGATCGGGTGCTCGCATCGGAAGGATTAGGTCTCGTTGCTTTTAGCAATGGCGGGCAACCGCACACACTATACCTGTCGTGCCTCTTCACCCTCGCTAGCCTAGCCTGCCCTATTCTCGGTCCATTTGCATTGCATCAAATGCAGGGCCACTCCCCCCTGCTCCCCCTTAAACTATAACGAAGAAAGATTAGATCAAACCCCTCCTGCCCCGTAGGCACCCGACTTATGGCCTAAACACCTCAAACGACGCTCCTTTCTACTCAGCGGCGACTTTAATGAGTTCTTCCTAGGGAATGTTTAGTCCCCTTGCTGTGAATCGCCCCTGGTCTCCTAGAGACTCTCCAAGCTCAGGAAATAGCGTTTCTCATACTCTACTGCAAAGGCCACATCAGAAGAAGCCCCTAAAATTGAAAGAATAATTTCCGACAAATTAACACCTGACCAAAGAGAAGCAGAGCTCGAAACTTTTATAACACAGCAAACCAAGGCCAACTCAGTAAATAACTGGACACACGCATTTTACCAGTCTATTCATCCACAACTGGGAAATATCTGCGCATAAAACCCACACTTTAAAATATAAAAACAACACGCGACTGGTGAGTAGAGCGCCGTAAAAAAGTGCTCTACTAAAATCACGACAATCAAATTATCATATTTATAAATCAAGCACTCGCGCACTAGCGGTTAAAAGTTACTGTTCGGAACTGCACCATTTCACGAATGCCAGCTACCGATCAGCGTGCCTTAATGATCACCGCCGAACATACCTTTCAGTGCCTGCAGCCCTGCGTAGCTGTATCCCACAAATATCCCCGGTTATTGGGGATTTAGTTGGTTCCCGACGGAGGGTCGTGGAAACGATAAATTGGCCAGAAGGCCGGTTTAGAGGGCTTCCAAAGCATTCAGCGGAATGCAGTGGAGCTGGATGTGGTGCCGGAGACAGGAATCGAACCTGCGACCTTCGCGTTACGAGTGCGCTGCTCTACCGACTGAGCTACACCGGCGTGTAGCGCAACGTACCACTGCGGCACTCGTTACGCAAACCCCTGTTTCCCCTACTTATTGCCCTGCCCTCACGCCCCTTTGCAGCCGCTCGGCGCCAGATCGTCCTCGATGGTGGTGGCGCAGCTCCAACCGCTGGCCGAACGGGTCAGGGTGAGGGCTTTGCCGACCACGTTGGCAGGCGCGTCGACCAGGGTGCAGACGATGCTGCCGTTGCCGTTGGCGGCCGTGCCTTGGGCCGTGATCGCACAGTGCGCGGTCGCGGGTTGGCCGCCGAGTGCGGCCACGTCGGGCACGTCCTTGCCTTCGTTCAGGCGCAGGTCCATGGCTGTCCTCAGCGCGGAGATTTCCAGCAGGCCGGCGGTGGCTTTGGTGCGGGACTGGTGGTTGGTGTACATCGGGATGGCGATGGTCGCCAGGATGCCGATGATCGCGACGACGATCATCAGTTCGATAAGGGTGATACCGCGTTGCCCTTTCATGAACGTTTTCCTTTTTGATACGCGTATGCATTGAGGTCACTCTCGACCCCGGCTGGCAGCGGCGCAGTAGGCCTGAACAGACACCTTTTGTCACCCCTGCCTGCCGGGGCGTCATCTTCGCTGAACTACTCTAGTGAGCATCACGGACGCGCGCCCCTTCATGGATGCGGCAAGCTGTTTCCAAGCTTGTCACACGGGCAGAAAAGGACCTTTGCATGAACCATTCGACACAGCTTTATGCCTGGCATGGCACCAATGCCAGTGGGGCGCCGGTCAGCGGCCAGGTGGCGGGGCGTAGCCCGGCGCATGTGCGTGCGGGCTTGCTGCGCCAGGGTATTCGCGTTGCCAGCCTGCGGCGTGCCAGCAGGCTGGCCTGGCGCTGGCCACAGCTGCGCGAGAAGAGCGACCCGGCGGGTTTCAGCCGGCAGCTGGCGACCTTGCTCAAGGCAGGCGTGCCGCTGTTGCAGGCGTTCGAGGTGATGGGGCGCAGTGGTTGCAGCGCCGGGCAGGCGGCGTTGTTGGCGGGATTGAAACAGGATGTGGCGTCGGGGCTGGGGTTGGCCGATGCGCTGCAGCGCCATCCGCTGTGGTTCGACGGGTTGTACTGCAACCTGGTGCGGGTGGGGGAGCAGTCGGGTACGCTCGACCGCCAACTGGAACAACTGGCGGGCATGCTGGAGCAGGGCCAGGCGCTGCGCAAACGGGTGCGCAAGGCCATGCTCTACCCGCTGCTGCTGTTGCTGACCGGGCTGGGCGTGTCGGCGATTTTGTTGCTGGAAGTGATTCCACGGTTTCAGAGCCTGTTTGCCGGGTTCGATGCGGCACTGCCGGCATTCACGCAATGGGTCATCGACTTGTCCACAGGGCTGGCGCGGCATGCACCGCTGCTGCTGATCACTGCCCTCGCACTGGTGTTCGGGGTGCGCCAGCTGTATCGAACCCATGCGCCAGCGCGCCTGTGGATATCTTCACAGGTGCTGCGTTTACCGGTGTTCGGCGGGCTGCTCGCGCAGGCGGCGCTGGCCCGTTTTGCGCGCAGCCTGGCCACGGCTTATGCCGCCGGGGTGCCGCTGCTGGATGCGCTGGGCACGGTGGCCAAGGCCAGCGGAAGCGATTTGCATGAACAGGCGATTCAGCGGCTGCGCCAGGGCATGGCCAATGGGCAGGGGCTGAACCAGGCAATGGCCGTGGAGCCGCTGTTCCCGCCATTGCTGGTGCAGCTTACGGCCATCGGCGAATCCAGCGGTACGCTGGACCAGATGCTGGAGAAAGCCGCCAGCCATTACGAGGAACAGGTCAGCCAGGCGCTGGACCAGTTGACCAGCCTGCTGGAGCCGGCCATCGTGCTGATCCTGGGCCTGCTGGTCGGCGGCCTGGTGGTGGCGATGTACCTGCCGATCTTCCAGTTGGGTAGTTTGATCTGAACATGACTTTATGGACTTTCCTGGCTGAACAGCCAGCGTACTTCTTGGCCTTGGCGGCGCTGCTCGGCTTGCTGGTCGGCAGCTTCATCAATGTAGTGGTCTATCGCCTGCCGATCATGCTGGAGCGCCAATGGCAGCGTGAGGCGCAGGAGGTTTTGGGGCTACCGACCGTTGCGCACGAGCGTTTCGACCTGTGCCTGCCCGCTTCACGCTGCCCGCACTGTGCGCACCCGATCCGCGCCTGGGAGAATGTTCCGCTGCTCAGCTACCTGGCCTTGCGCGGGCGCTGTTCTGCTTGCAAGCACCCCATCAGCGCACGTTATCCACTGGTCGAACTGGCCTGTGCGCTGCTCTCGCTGACGGTCGCCTGGCATGCGGGGCCCGGCTTGCAAGCAATGGCCCTGCTGCCGCTCACCTGGAGCCTACTGGCACTGAGCCTGATCGACCATGACCAGCAACTGCTGCCCGATGTGCTGGTGTTGCCGACGCTCTGGCTGGGGCTGATCGTCAATGCCTTCCACACCGTGGTGCCGTTGCCCGATGCCCTCTGGGGCGCGGTGGCCGGTTACCTCAGCCTGTGGACGGTGTATTGGTTGTTCAAACTGATCACCGGCAAGGAAGGCATGGGCTACGGCGACTTCAAGCTGCTGGCACTGATCGGCGCCTGGGGTGGCTGGCAGGTGGTGCCGCTGACCTTGATGTTGTCGTCGGTGGTCGGGGCGGTGGTCGGGCTGTGCCTGCTGCGCCTTCGCAAGCATTCGGTCGGCACGGCGATACCTTTTGGCCCTTATCTGGCCATTGCGGGGTGGATTGCTGTGCTCTGGGGTGATGAAATATACGCCTCCTACCTGCAACTGCTTGGATTCTGATGACCACTGCGGCCTTCACCCCCTGGATACTCGGGCTTACCGGCGGCATCGGCAGCGGCAAGAGCGCCGCCGCCGAGCGCTTCGTCGAGCTTGGCGTGCACCTGGTCGATGCCGATCAGGCCGCACGTTGGGTGGTCGAACCTGGCCGCCCAGCCCTGGCCAGCATCGTCGAGCGCTTTGGCCCTGGCGTGCTGTTGGACGACGGCCAGCTCGATCGTGCGGCGTTGCGCCAGCTGATCTTCGCCGACCCGGCCCAGCGCAAATGGCTGGAACAGCTGCTGCACCCGCTGATCGGGCAGGAGATTTTCAGCTACCTGGCCAAGGCCGAGTCGCCGTATGCGGTGTATGTGTCGCCGCTGCTGATCGAGTCTGGCCAGTACCAGAAAACCCAGCGCGTGCTGGTGATCGATGCACCACAAGAACTGCAGGTGGCGCGCACCTTGCTGCGTGACAACACCAGCGCCGAGCAGGTGCAGGCGATTCTCAAGGCCCAGCTGGCCCGCGAGGAGCGCTTGCGCCATGCCGATGACGTGGTGGTCAACGACAGCGACCTTGCCGCGCTGCATGCGCAGATCGACCATCTGCACCACTTTTACCTGACTTTACGAGGAGGCCAGCCATGAGCCAGCCATTGACCGTCGATTGCCCGACCTGTGGCGCACCTGTGGAATGGAACGAGAAGAGCGCGTTCCGGCCGTTCTGTTCTGACCGTTGCAAATTGATCGACCTGGGTGCCTGGGCGGCTGAGGAGCACAAGATTGCTGGCGCTGAAGAGTCCGAGGATGAATTGTATTCGGGGGACCTGGAGCCGCGGCACTAAGCAAGTTGCAAGCTGGGCTTGCTGTCCTCTTCGCGGCGGCCCGGCGGGAAGAGGACAGCACAGCCAGCACAAAATCAACGCTCTTCATCCTTCCACGGCGCCTGCAGGTACCGCGTGCGGTTGAACGTCTCCAGCCACTCCGGGCTGAACACCACCAGCGCACTGATCACCATGCCGTTGATGAACGCCTCCGGGAACATCATCAGCCACAGGTAGCCGACAAAGTCGCTGAGCCACTCGGGCATGGCGAACAGCCCATCCAGCCACAACAACCCCAGCCCTGCCAGCAGGCACACCAGCACGCTCAGTGCGGCAGGGAAAAAACCCGAGCAAAAGATGTAGACGAACAGATTACGTGGCTGCGCGCGTTCGACCAGGATCGCGCACACTTCGGTGACCAGTACCGGTAGGCCAATCAGCAGCAAGCCGTTGACCCCAAGTGCCGCCAGGTCCTGGCGCCCAAGCGCCAGCAAACCGAGCTGGGCAAGAAACCCGCCGAGCACCGCCAGTGGCCAGTCCAGCAGCAAGGTCACGGCGGTCATGCCGATAAAGTGGTACGACACACCGGTGTCGAAGTCGCGCCGCACCAACCACAGCGCAAACAGGCAGAACACCGTGCCGAACAGGAGGTGCTGCCGGCGGCTGTCGGTGAACAGTTCCAGCCAGCGGGTACGGCTGGCCGCCCACACCAGTAAAGGCACATAACCCAGCCAACCGAGGGTCAGGCTGGTATCGGACAAGACCTGCGCGCTGATCACGTAATGAATGCCCCTGTCGAGCCTGTGGACATACCTGAGTCTACACCCATTGCAAAACAGCATCTTATCGTCATGGTTTAGCGTCTAAGCTTGTCTGCATGGATGACTCAGACTACCTGCGCCTGCTCACCATCCAGGCCGAACAAGCCAACGCGTTCCTCTCCAATGCACGTAAATGGGAGCGGGAGCGATGGGTATGCCAGCGCCTGCTACAGGGGCTGAACATCCCCTATCGCAGCGAAGAGTTCACCCCGGCCGGCCAGGAACCACCGGATGTGCTCTTCCGCGATGCGTCGTTCGAGGTGTTTTTCGTGCTTGATGAAGGGCGACGCCTCAACGACGAGTGGCGCGAAGAGCTGCAGCGCCGGCGCAGTGCCTTTTCCCTGGCCCAGTTGGTGCGGCGCGAGGCACGGCCCAGGCGCATCGCCGCCACCGAGCTGCTGGCGCGGCTGGCACCGACCCTGCGCAAGAAGGCGCACAACTACCGGGAACGCGGGCTGGACCTGAGCGAGCTGGACATCATCGCCTTCGCCAGCCTCAAGCGCGAAGTACTCGACCTCAATACCCATTTCCCGCCGCCCACCGAATACCTGCGCCAGGGCTGGCGCTCGCTGTCACTGGTGGGGCCGACCTTTGCCCGGGTGCTGTTCGCCCACCCCGACGCGCCGGATTTTTTGCGTGGCAACCTGGGGCGCAGCATCGTGTTCGACGTGGGCATCAGTCTTTGATCCAGTGCCGAGAGTCTTTGCGATGGCGTACACTCGGCGCCAGGGATAGAAAGCTTTATCATTTGTCTCAAGTACTTGCCCGAACGCTGTAGCGTTCAGGCAGTCACATACGTCTACCTGACGAGGCCCTGCCATGACCAGCCGACTGAATCCGGAAGATCAGCGTCGTGTCGATGAGTACCTGCAAGCCCCTCAGCACCAAGTCGAGCGCAAGCCCTTCAGGCCATGGCTGCTCCTTGTGCTGGTGCTGGCGGTGACCATCGGGTTGGGCCTCATCAGCCGCCTGTTGAGTGGACTGGTGCTATGAGCTGCCTCGCGCTCGCCCTCCCCTCATGCAGTTTGCGGCCGGCCCCCAGGGCCACGAATTCCGTAAACCTTATGAGATATCCCCATGACTCATCGCATCGTGATTGTCGGCGGCGGCGCCGGCGGCCTGGAACTGGCGACCCGCCTGGGTAAGACCCTGGGCAAGCGCAAGCAGGCCGAGATCACCCTGGTCGACGCCAACCTCACGCACATCTGGAAGCCACTGCTGCACGAAGTGGCCGCCGGCTCGCTCAACTCCTCGGAAGACGAACTGAACTACGTGGCCCAGGCCAAGTGGAACCACTTCAACTTCCAGCTGGGGCGCATGAGCGGCCTGGACCGTGAAGGCAAGCAAATCCAACTGGCCGCCACCCTCGACGAAGAGGGCCGCGAGCTGGTGCCTGCGCGCACCCTGCGTTACGACACCCTGGTCATTGCCGTGGGCAGCAACACCAACGACTTCGGCACCCTGGGCGCGGCGCAGCACTGCCTGTTCCTGGATACCCGCAAGCAGGCTGAGCGCTTCCACCAGCAACTGCTCAACCACTACCTGCGCGCCCACGCAGGCGACCAGGCCAGCCAGCAGATCAGCGTGGCGATCGTCGGCGCCGGTGCCACCGGTGTCGAACTGGCGGCAGAACTGCACCACGCCGCCCATGAGCTGGCCGCCTATGGCCTGGACCGCATCCAGCCCAAGGACATGCACATCACCGTGATCGAGGCGGGCCCGCGCGTGTTGCCGGCGCTGCCAGAGCGCATCAGCGTACCGGTGCACAAGACCCTGGAAAAACTCGGCGTGACGGTGATGACCAACGCTGCGGTCAGCGAAGTGACGGCGGATGGCCTGAAGACGGCCAGCGGCGAAGTGATCCAGGCCAGCCTGAAGGTGTGGGCTGCCGGTATTCGTGCGCCAGGCTTCCTCAAGGACATCGACGGCCTGGAAACCAACCGCATCAACCAGCTGGTGGTGCGCCCTACCCTGCAGACCACCCGTGACGATGACATCTTCGCCTTTGGCGACTGCGCCGCCTGCCCGCAGCCCGGCAGTGACCGCAATGTGCCGCCACGTGCACAGGCGGCTCACCAGCAGGCCGAAATGTTGGCCAAGAGCCTGAAGGCGCGCCTGGAGAACAAGCCGCTGCCGACCTACGCCTACAAGGACTACGGCTCGCTGGTTTCGCTGTCGCGCTTCTCGGCGGTAGGTAACTTGATGGGCAACCTGATGGGCAGCGTGAAGCTGGAAGGCTGGCTGGCGCGGATGTTCTATGTATCGCTGTACCGCATGCACCAGATGGCGCTGTACGGGTTCTTCCGCACGGCGATGATGATGCTGGGCAGCAAGATTGGCCGGGGCACGGAGCCGCGGCTGAAGTTGCACTGATCGTGCTGAAAAGGGGCCGCTGATGCGGCCCTTTTTTTTCGCCTGCGGTTGGCGGTGCTGGCCAACACTTTTCGCGAGACAAAAGAAAAAGGGCATCTCTGTCGAGATGCCCTCTTTACATGGTGGGTCGTGTAGGATTCGAACCTACGACCAATTGGTTAAAAGCCAACTGCTCTACCAACTGAGCTAACGACCCTGAAAATGGTCGGGGTGAGGGGATTCGAACTCCTGACATCCTGCTCCCAAAGCAGGCGCGCTACCGGACTGCGCTACACCCCGAGATTGGCTCCGCGACCTGGACTCGAACCAGGGACCCAATGATTAACAGTCATTTGCTCTACCGACTGAGCTATCGCGGAACTGAACTTCGGTACATCTTTACTGCTTCGAAGTCTGTGTTAGCTTCGAACCCTTCAGCTTCTCTGCTTTCGCTTTGTCGCTGCTGAGGCCGGCTATTCTACATTCTTCGTTTTGCTTGTCAACCACTTTTTTTCATTCAACTTACTGATTTCTAAGTTGTTTTGCTAACACCGATGTTCCTGGTGATTCGCTTAGTGCCTGACAACGCGGCGTATATTAGGGGCACTCTAATTTCTGCGCAAGCGTTTTTTTCAAAAATTTCAGCAAGTTATGAAAAAAACTGGCGGGGCCCCGATTTTTCGGGGTTTGGGCGGGCTTCTTCGCCAGCAAGCCGGCTCCCACAGGGCTCAATGCTGGCTGCCGAAACGTTACGGCCATAAAAAAGCCCCGCGGATGCGGGGCTGTTTTTTGAAGCGGATGGATCAGGCAAAGACGATTTCGTCGCCTTCCACCTTGGCAGTGATCGCCGAACCCGGCAGGAATTCGCCGGCCAGAATCAGTTGCGCCAGCGGGTTCTCGATCCAGCGCTGGATCGCCCGCTTCAGCGGCCGTGCGCCATACACCGGGTCGTAACCGACCGCGATCAGCTTGTCCAACGCCTCCGGGCCCAGGTTCAGTGCCAGTTCGCGTTCGGCCAGGCGGCTGCGCAGGCGACCGAGCTGGATCTCCGTGATGCCGGCGATCTGTTCGCGGCCCAGGGGTTCGAACACCACCACTTCGTCGATCCGGTTGATGAACTCCGGACGGAAGTGCGCACCCACCGCATCCATCACCGCCGCACGCTGAGCATCACGATCCCCCACCAGCTCCTGGATCTGCGCCGAGCCCAGGTTGGAGGTCATCACGATCACCGTGTTGCGGAAGTCCACGGTACGGCCATGGCTGTCGGTCAGGCGGCCATCCTCAAGCACCTGCAGCAGCACGTTGAACACATCCGGGTGGGCTTTCTCCACCTCGTCCAGCAGCACCACCGAGTAAGGCTTGCGGCGTACCGCCTCGGTCAGGTAACCGCCCTCTTCATAACCCACATACCCAGGTGGGGCGCCGATCAGGCGAGCCACGGAGTGTTTCTCCATGAACTCGGACATGTCGATGCGCACCATGGCCTCTTCAGTGTCGAACAGGAACTCGGCCAGCGCCTTGCACAGTTCGGTCTTGCCCACACCGGTCGGGCCGAGGAACAGGAACGAACCACTTGGCCGGTTCGGGTCGGACAAGCCAGCACGCGAACGGCGCACAGCGTTGGCCACGGCGGTGACGGCTTCGTTCTGGCCGATCACGCGCTGGTGCAGCAGGTCTTCCATTTTCAGCAGCTTCTCGCGCTCGCCTTCGAGCATCTTGGCCACCGGGATACCGGTCCACTTGGACACCACTTCGGCAATCTCTTCCTCGGTCACCTTGTTGCGCAGCAGCTGGTTCTCGGTCTTGCCGTGCTGGTCGACCATCTGCAGGCTGCGCTCCAGGTCCGGGATCACCCCGTACTGCAGCTCGGCCATACGGCTCAAGTCGCCTTTGCGGCGAGCCGCTTCCAGCTCCTGGCGGGCCTGCTCGATCTTTTGCTGGATCTGCGCCGAGCCCTGCACTTCTGCCTTTTCGGACGCCCAGATTTCTTCCAGGTCGGAATACTCGCGCTCCAGGCGCTCGATTTCTTCGGTCAGTTTTTCCAGGCGTTTTTTCGCCGCTTCGTCTTCTTCTTTCTTCAGCGCCTGCGATTCTACCTTCAGCTGGATCAGGCGACGGTCGAGGCGGTCGAGCACTTCCGGCTTGGAGTCGATTTCCATGCGGATGCGGCTGGCCGCCTCGTCGATGAGGTCGATGGCCTTGTCCGGCAGCTGGCGGTCGGTGATGTAACGGTGGCTGAGTTTGGCCGCAGCAATGATTGCGCCGTCGGTGATGGCGACCTTGTGGTGCACTTCGTAGCGCTCTTTCAGGCCGCGCAGGATGGCAATGGTGTCTTCCTCGCTCGGCTCTTCCACCAGTACCTTCTGGAAGCGGCGCTCCAGGGCGGCGTCCTTCTCGATGAACTGGCGGTATTCGTTGAGCGTGGTGGCGCCGACGCAGTGCAGCTCGCCACGGGCCAGGGCCGGCTTGAGCATGTTGCCGGCGTCCATGGCGCCCTCGCCTTTACCGGCGCCGACCATGGTGTGCAGCTCGTCGATGAACAGGATGATCTGGCCTTCCTGTTTGGACAGCTCGTTGAGCAGGCCTTTGAGGCGCTCTTCAAACTCGCCGCGGTACTTGGCACCGGCAATCAGCGCGCCCATGTCCAGCGCCAGCAGGCGCTTGCCTTTAAGGCCGTCGGGCACTTCACCGTTGATGATGCGCTGGGCCAGGCCTTCGGCGATGGCTGTCTTGCCCACGCCAGGCTCGCCGATCAGCACCGGGTTGTTCTTGGTCCGGCGCTGCAGCACCTGCACGGTGCGGCGGATTTCGTCGTCACGGCCGATCACCGGGTCCAGCTTGCCTTCTTCGGCACGCTTGGTCAGGTCGACGGTGTACTTGTCCAATGCCTGGCGCGACTCTTCGGCGTTGGCGTCATTCACCGCCGCGCCGCCGCGCAGGTTGTTGATGGCGTTTTCCAGGGCCTTCTTGCTCACACCCTGGCTCAGCAGCAGCTTGCCGAGCTTGCTGTTCTCGTCCATGGAGGCCAGCAGCACCAGTTCGCTGGAAATGAACTGATCGCCTTTTTGCTGGGCCAGACGGTCGGCCTGGTTGAGCAGACGCGCCAGGTCCTGCGACATGTTCACGTCGCCGGTGGGGTTCTGGATTTTCGGCAGCTGGTCGAGCTCTTTTACCAGGGCCTGGCGCAGGCTGTTGATGTCGAAGCCAACCTGCATCAGCAGTGGCTTGATCGAACCACCCTGCTGCTCGATCAGCGCCTGCAGCAGGTGCAAGGGCTCGATGGCGGGGTGGTCCATGCCAACGGCCAAGGACTGGGCATCGGATATCGCTAACTGAAGCTTGCTGGTTAAACGGTCTATTCGCATGGGAGTACCTTCCTGTAAGGGCAGGTCGGAGCGATGGACAGCACCTTTAATGTAGAAACCTGCCAGAGATGACCTTATAGATAAGGCTGATTCTGGAAGATTCAAGCGTAGCGGGGTTGACCGAGGTCAGTCTGATGGATTAGCGGAGGCCCATTCGCCGGCAAGCCGGTTCCCACAGGAAGGCGCAAACTTCAAGAAAGGTGGGTACTTGTAGGAGCCGGCTTGCCGGCGATGAGGCCGGGCCTGTCAGCGAGGATCTAGCCAGACCAAAGAAGCAAACCGGCCACCCTGCGGGGTGCGGCGATAGGAGAAGAACCGCGCATCGCTGACGGTGCAAAAACCGCCGCCATATACAGCTGTCACACCGCGCGCCGCCAAGCGAATACGCGCCAGCTTATAAATGTCGGCCATCAGCTTGCCTGGCCGCTCACCGTCGACAAAGGCCTCGGCAGCCTCCGGGTGCACCACCGTGAAGGCATCACGCACCTCAAGGCCCACCTCGAACGCCTGCGGGCCAATGGCCGGGCCCAACCACACCAGCACCTCGTCAGGCGGCAGTGCCAGGCGATCGAGGGTGGCTTCCAGCACACCACCGGCCAGCCCGCGCCAGCCAGCATGCGCGGCCGCCACACGGGTGCCGGCGCGGTCGCAAAACAGTGCGGGCAGGCAATCGGCAGTCATCACGGTGCAGGCAATGCCGGGTTGGTCGGTCCAGCTGGCGTCGGCCTCGGCGACCACAGACGGGTCGGCATCCGCCACCACCAGGCCGTGCACTTGCTTGAGCCAGGCGGGCTGGATAGCGAACTCGCCGCTCAGGCGACGGCGGTTCTCGGCGACAGCCCGTGGGTCATCGCCCACATGGTCACCGAGGTTGAAGGATTCGTAGGGCGGCAGGCTGATGCCGCCCTGACGGGTGGTGACGCAGGCGCGGACCGAGGCCGGGGCAGGCCAGTCGGGCAACAGCAGCGACTGCGTCAGCCCACTCATCCGATAAAGCTCTCGCGGTCCTGGTTCAGCAGCGACAACAACCAGGTGAAGTCGTCCGGCAGCGGCGAAGCCCATTCCATCCGTTCACCGGTGGTCGGGTGGTCCAGCGCCAGGAAGCGCGCGTGCAGGGCCTGACGCGGGAAGTTCTTCACCGCCTCGACCATGGCCACGCTGGCCGCCGGCGGAATGCGGAAACGCACGCCGTACGTCTGGTCGCCGACCAGCGGATAACCGACATGCGCCATGTGCACACGGATCTGGTGGGTACGGCCGGTTTCCAGCTTGACGCGCACATGGGTGTGAGAGCGGAAGCGCTTGAGCACCCGGTAGTGGCTGACCGCCGGCTTGCCGCCTTCAGTCACGGCCATGCGCTGGCGCACGCCACCGTGACGGCCGATCGGGGCGTTGATCTTGCCGCCCGCGATCACCACACCCACCACGATGCACTCGTAGATCCGGCTGACCGTACGGCTTTGCAGCTGCTCGACCAGCTTGGTCTGCGCCTGCAGGGTCTTGGCCACCACCATCAGGCCGGTGGTGTCCTTGTCCAGGCGATGGACAATGCCAGCGCGCGGCACGTTGATGATATCCGGCACGTGGTGCAGCAAGGCATTGAGCAGCGTGCCGCTGGCATGCCCGGCAGCCGGGTGCACGACCAGCCCGGCCGGCTTGTTGATCACCAGGATCTGGTCGTCTTCATAGACGATGTCCAGCTCGATGTCTTCGGCGACCCACTCGCCCTGGGCCTCTTGCTCGGCCTCCAGGGCCAGCAGGGAACCACCATGGACGGTATCTCGAGGGCGCACGACCGCGCCATCGACCGTCAGGCGGCCCTCTTTGATCCACGTGGTAAGCCGCGAACGCGAGTACTCGGCGAACAATTGGGCGGCGACCTGGTCGAGGCGTTGACCGCCCAGTTCGGACGGTACCTCTGCGCTAAGTTGAATGATCTCGGACATGCTCGATTCGGCGGGCGCACAGCCTTTGGTTTCGGCTGCGAGCTTGTGGTTAAATACGGCTTCTTTTGTCCCGGGGTTGGCCGGGGCGCTCATCATAACAGGACGGCACCGCCCAAGACAGCGGCCGTCAAAGGGACGCAAGCCGCCATGCAAGTGAAACACCTGCTGCTGATCGCCATCCTCGGGCTTACCGCGGCCTGTTCCTCTAATAAAGAGGTGATTGACGAGAACCTCAGCGAAGCCGAGCTGTATCAACAGGCTCAGGCTGACCTGGACAACTCCAGCTACACCAGCGCCGTGAACAAGCTCAAGGCCCTGGAGTCGCGTTACCCGTTCGGCCGTTACGCCGACCAGGCGCAGCTCGAGCTGATCTACGCCAACTACAAGAACGCCGAGCCCGAGGCTGCCAAATCGGCTGCCGAGCGCTTCATCCGCCTGCACCCGCAGCACCCGAACGTCGACTACGCCTACTACCTCAAGGGCCTGACCTCGTTCGACCAGGACCGCGGCCTGCTGGCGCGCTTCCTGCCGCTGGACATGACCAAGCGTGACCCGGGCGCCGCGCGCGACTCGTACAACGAGTTCGCCCAGCTGACCAGCCGCTTCCCCAACAGCCGCTACGCCCCGGACGCCAAGCAGCGCATGATCTACCTGCGCAACCTGCTGGCCTCCTATGAAATTCACGTGGCCGACTACTACCTGAGCCGCCAGGCTTATGTCGCCGCTGCCAACCGTGGCCGCTACGTGGTGGAAAACTTCCAGGAAACCCCATCGGTCGGCGACGGCCTGGCCGTCATGGTCGAGTCGTACCAGAAGATGCACCTGGACGACCTGGCCGCCACCAGCCTGGAAACCCTCAAGCTCAACTACCCAGACCACCCAAGCCTGGTGGACGGCGAGTTCCAGCCGAAGCAGACCGAGACCGATGGCCGTGGCTGGCTGTCCAAGGCCACCCTGGGCCTGATCGAAACCGACACGCCGCTGCCACCGGGTGAAACCCGCGCCAACCAGGACGTGGTTCGCCAGTTCCAGGACGCCCGCGCCGAGATGCCGCAAGACCTGTTGCCGAAAGATGAAAACGGCGACCCGATCCTGCCGGAAGGCCCGAAAGAAGCCGAAAAAGACCGCTCATGGTTCAGCTACATGACCTTTGGTCTGTTCGACTGATTCATGCTGGTACGAGAAAGGGAGGCCTGAGGCCTCCCTTTTTTATTGGCCGCGTCCTAGACTGTTGGCTTCTTTTCTCGACAAGCTGGACACCATGGTTCGCCTACTTTTCTGGATCGCCCTGATCGCTGCCGCGTTCTGGCTGTGGCGCAAATTCAAGATCAGCCAGCAATCGTCGTCCGAGCGCAAACTCGACGCACCGTTGCAGATGGTGCGCTGCGCCCATTGCGGCGTGCACCTGCCCAATGACCGGGCGTTACACCGTGGCAATGAGTGGTACTGCAGCCAGGCGCACCTGCAGCAGGGGCCTGGCCAGTCGCGTTAATTCTGTTCCGGCCTGTTCGCGGGGCAAGCCCGCGAAAAGGCCGGCACTGACCGACCTGTCTATCTGAAAACCACATATCCCTCCCCGACCCTTTCACACCATTTACGACCCCTCCCCCTCCGCCACCATTGACCCATCCCAGCAAAATTCGCTAAATCCTATTTATCCGCATAAATACGAAAAATAGCGAAATGCTCAAACCCAAACGCAAGCGCCAGAAGCTGTCCGACGTGATCGTCGAATCGGTCAAGCGCTCGATCGTCACCGAAGCCCTGCACCCCGGCGACCGCCTGCCCACCGAGCGCGAGTTGATGGAGCACTTCGAGTGCTCCAAGGGCACCGCCCGCGAAGCGCTCAAGGCGCTGGAGGTCGAAGGCCTGGTCAGCACCCGCACCGGCCCCAGCGGCGGCGCCTACCTCAATGAAGTCGGCACCGACCCGGCCAGCCGCGCACTGCGCAACTACCTGCACTTCCAGCACCTGGACGGCGAGCAGGTGTACCAGTTGCGCAAGGTCATCGAGGTGGAGCTGGCGGTATCGGTCATGGGCCAGCTGAGCGAAGCGGACTACGCCGCCCTGCAGGCCAACATCGACTTCTGCAGCACGCCCGAAGACAGCGAAGAAGGCCAGCGCGAACAGCGCCTGGCAGAGCTGGAGTTCCACACCCTGCTGGCGCACCGCTGCCCCAACCCGCTGCTGCGCTTCATGGCGGTGTTCCTCAACGACCTGCTGCGCGACCTGGTGGTGCTGAAGAAGGCCTACCTGCCCAAGCGCCAGCAGTTCGCCGCCGCCAACATCGACTATCACAAGCACCTGCTGCTGGCCCTTCGCGCCAGCGACGAGCCCGCCGTACGTCGGCTGATGCACGAACACATGTGCGACGCCGAACACCACATGACCGCGCTGGAAGGCGAGGTCGCCCGCAACTTCCTGCTGGAGTTCCCGCACAACCATTGATCCGCCTGGACAGAGGCCTGCACACAGGCCCGGCCGCACCGCTTTGTCATTGCACTCCTGCCTAATAACCACAACCAAGGAGTTACTCATGCAAAGACGTACCCTGCTCAAGGCAGGCCTTGCCCTGGGTGCCTTAGGTAGCCTCCCCCTGGGAGCGCACCGGGCATTCGCCGACGAACCGCTGACCTTCTACGGGCTCAAATCCATGTCTGGCGCCTTCGCCAGTTACGGCAAGTACGCCGACATGGGGTCGCGCCTGGCCATTGCCGAATACCCGCAACTGCTCGGCCACCCGCTCAAGTACAAAGTCATCGACACCGAAGGCAACGCCGGCAAGGCGGTGCGCAAGGTACAGGAAGCCATCGGCCAGGATGGCGCACGCTTCTTCCAGGGCTGCACCTTGTCGTCCTCGGCATTGGCCGTGTCGAAGGAGATCCACAAGGCCGGCGGTGTGTTCATGACGCCGGTCGGCGCTGACGAGATCACCGGCAAGGACTGCAACGCCTCGACCTTCCGCTGGTCGGTGCCCACCTATGGCGCCATCCGCGAGACACTGATCCCGATGATTCGCCAGCTGCCGCAGGCCAAGCGCTGGTACACCATCACCCCGCAATACGTGTTCGGCGATGCGCTGCTGGACAACGCCCGCAAAGTGTTCGCCGAGTTCGGCGTGGAGCACATCGGTAACAGCTACCACTCGCTGCAGGAGCAGGAATTCTCCGGTTACCTGACCAACGCCATCGCCGCCAAGCCCGACGTGCTGGTGCTGCTCAACTTCGGCAGCCAGTCGTCCAACGCTCTGCGCCAGGCGGTCAACTTCGGCATCAAGGACCGCATGAAAGTGCTGCTGGTGTGGTCGGCCGGGCTGGACCAGTTCCAGGAGCTGGGCAGCGACGTGCTCGAAGGTGTGTACCTGGGGGCGCAGTACTGGCACCAGGTCGATACGCCGCTGAACAAACAGCTGGTCGTGGCCACCCAGAAGGCCTACGGCATCAACCCCAACTACCCCCTGGCCGCCGACTACATCGGCACCAAGGTCATGCTCGAAGCCATCGGCAAAGCCGGCACGCTGGATGGCGCCAGTGTGTCGGCCGCCTTGCAGGGCATGCGCTTTCAGGGCCCGACCGGCGATGAGCTGATCCGCCCCGGCGACCACCAGGTGCTCAAGGACTACTACCTGTTGCGCGGCAAGCCCCAGGGGCAGATGCGCGACGAGGACGACCTGGCCGAAGTCATCAGCTCCGGGCGCTCGTTCGTCGAAGTCGACCACACCGGTTGCGCCCTGGCCTGAACCCGCGGCGCTAGTCAAACACACTCGTACAGGCAGGCGCTGCGCGCACTGTCGAGGGCACACTCATGCTCGATTTGTACCTGTTCCAACTGCTAAACGGCCTGGGCCTGGGGATGATCTACTTCCTCATCGCCGTGGGCCTGACGATCATTTTCGGCCTGCTCAACTTCGTCAACTTCGCCCACGGCGCGTTCTTCCTGCTTGGCGCCTACCTGTGCTACACCGCCGTGGCGATCACCGGCAACTTCTGGCTGGCGCTGCTGATCGCCCCGCTGGTGGCGGCGGCGCTGGCCTGGGCAGTCGAGCGTTTGCTGATCAAACGCATCTACCACTTGCCGCACACCTTCCAGATCCTCGTCACCTTGGGGATAGCGCTGATCATCCAGGAAGCCTCGGTGCTGATCTGGGGCCCGGTGGGCAAGAGCATCGCCGTGCCGCCCGAGCTGCGCGGGGTGCTGATCGTCGGGGACTTCATCTACCCGTACTACCGCTTGTTCCTCATTGGCTTTGCCGCACTGATCGGCCTCGGCCTGTGGCTGCTGCTGGAACGCACCCGCTTCGGCGCGCTGGTGCGTGCCGGCAGCGAGAGCACCGAAACCGTCTCGCTGCTGGGCACCAACATCTTCCGCCTGTTCTCCCTGACCTTCGCCTTGGGCGTGGGCCTGGCCGGCGTGGCGGGCGTGCTGTTCGCACCGCTGCGCGGCGCCCAGCCGTTCGTCGGCCCGGAAATCCTCGGCATCGCCTTCGTGGTGGTGGTGATCGGCGGCATGGGCTCGTTCGGCGGCGCGCTCGTGGGCGGCCTGCTGGTGGGTGTGGTGCAAAGCATGATGACCAGCCTCTGGCCGCAAGGCGCCAGCCTGATGATCTACGGCGCCATGGCCGCGGTCATCCTGGTTCGCCCCTATGGCCTGTTCGGGAGAGCATGACGATGAGCGAGAAAAATCCATTGCCCGTGAAGGGCCGCACCCCTGCCCTGCTGTTGCTGGTGCTCGCCAGCCTGGTGGCGCTGCCGCTGGTTCTGCCGTCGGCTACCCTGGCTACCGAGATCCTGATCTTTGCCCTGGCGGCGCTGGCCTGCAACCTGCTGCTCGGCTACACCGGCCTGCTGTCGTTCGGCCAGGGAATCTTCTTTGGCGTGGGCGCCTACGGCGCGGCGTTGCTGATGATTCATTTGAAGTGGGGCATGTTCAGCGCATTGCTCGGCGCAGCGGTGTTCGGTGCCTTCCTGGCACTGCTGGTCGGGGCGCTGGCCATACGCCGCAAGGGCATCTACTTCGTCATGCTGACCCTGGCCTTCAGCCAGATGGCGTACTTCCTGGCTTACACCCTCAGCGGGTGGACCGGTGGTGACAACGGCTTGCTCGACGTGCCGCGGCCGAACATCGAAATCGCCGGCCACGTGTTGGTCGACCTGGCCGACCCACGGCACTTCTATGTGTTCGTCGCGGTGCTGTTCCTGCTGATTTTCGCCGGCGCCTTGCGGGTGATCCGCTCACCATTCGGTAGCACCCTGCTGGCCATCCGCGAGAACGAGACCCGCGCCGCCGCCATCGGCTACGACACCCGCCATTTCAAGATCCTGGTGTTCATGCTGTCCGGCGCCATCACCGGCATCGCCGGGGCGTTGTACGCAATGCTGCTGCACTTCGCGCCGCTGTCGAACATCGACCTGATGATGAGCGAGAACATCCTGATCATGACCATCGTCGGCGGCACCGGCTCGCTGTTCGGGTCCTTGCTCGGTGCCGGCGCCATCGTGGTGCTGGGCGACGTGCTGTCCGAGCTGTGGCCGCGCTGGCTGATGCTACTGGGTGCGATCCTGATCCTGGTCGTGGTGTTCATGCGCGGCGGCCTGTGGGGCGGGCTGGCCGAGCTGGGCAAGCGCCTGCGGCCGTCGCGACCCAGTGCCGACAAGATACCTGCCAAGACCAAGGAGACCTTGTGATGAGCGATTACCTCCTGGAAACCCGTAACCTGGAACTGGCCTACGGGCCGTTCAAGGCAGTCGCCGGCGTCGACCTGAAGGTCCGTGCCGGCACCATTCACACAGTCATCGGCCCCAACGGCGCCGGCAAGACCAGCCTGTTCCACTGCCTCACCGGCGAGCGCCAGGCCACCGGCGGCAAGATCCTGTTCAACGGCCAGGACATCATCCGCAAGCCATCCCACGGCCGCGTGGCGCTGGGCATGGCGCGCTCGTTCCAGCTTACCAGCCTGTTCCAGAACCTGTCGGTGCGCGAAAACCTGCGCCTGGCCGCCCAGGGCCGCGATGGCCTGGGCGCGCTGAACTTCTGGCGCAGCGTAGAACACAAGCGCAGCCACTGGAACACCGCCGACCAGGTGCTCGAGCGCCTGAAATTGACCGCCCGCGCCGAGACCCTGGCCGGCGAACTGTCGCACGGCCAGCAACGGGTGCTGGAGGTGGGCATGTCGATCTGCGCCAAGCCCACCCTGCTGATGCTCGATGAGCCCACCTCGGGCATGGGCATCGACGATATCCCGGTGATGACCGACCTGATCAGCGACCTGGGCCGCGACCACACCGTGCTGCTGATCGAGCACAACATGAGCATCGTCATGTCGATCAGCCAGCGCATCACTGTCATGAGCCACGGCCAGATCCTGGTCGAGGGCACCCCGGACCAGGTGCGCAACGACGCTCGCGTGCGCACCGCCTACCTTGGAGAGGCCGCCTGATGCTCAACGTCGAATCGATCCATTCCTACTACGACAAGAGCCATGTGCTTGAAGGGGTTTCGCTGCAGGTCGGTGACGGCGAGCTGGTGACCTTGCTGGGGCGCAACGGTGCCGGCAAGACCACCACCTTGCGCAGCATCCTCGGCATCGTCCGCCCGCGCCAGGGCCAGATCAGCTTCAACGGCCAGCAACTGGTCGGCCGTGAAATCTTCGACATCGCCCGCCAAGGCATCGCCCTGGTGCCCGAGCATCGCGGCATCTTCCGCCAGCTCAGCGTCGAGGAGAACCTGAAGATTGCCGTGCGCAAGGACAGCCGCTGGCAGTTGGAAGACGTCTACACGATGTTCCCACGCCTGAAGGAGCGGCGGCGCAACGGCGGCTTTGCGCTGTCAGGCGGCGAGCAGCAGATGCTGGCCATCGCCCGCGCCCTGCTCAACGACCCCAAGCTGCTGATCCTCGACGAACCCACCGAGGGCCTGGCCCCGGTGATCGTCGACGAGCTGGTGAAAATCCTGCGGAGGATCAAGGGCGAAGGCCTGTCGATCCTGCTGGTGGAACAGAACCTGATGGTGTGCGACGCCCTCGCCGACCGCCACTACGTACTTGAACAAGGCCGCGTGGCCTACCAGGGCAGCGCGGCGCAGTTCCGCGAAGACCCGAGCATCAAGAACCGCTACCTGGCCCTGAGCGCCTGACAGGAGAATGCCCATGAACACCCGCATCGATCCCTCGCAGCATCGGCTCGGCCAAGGCGCGCTGGTCAGCCGCGAGCGCCTCTGGCAATCGCTGATGGACCTGGCCAGGCTCGGCGCCACCGCCAAGGGCGGCGTGTGCCGCCTGGCCCTGACCGACCTCGACCGCCAAGCCCGCGACCTCTTCGTGCACTGGTGCAGCGAGGCCGGCTGCACGGTCAGCGTCGACGCCATCGGCAATATTTTCGCCCGCCGCCCGGGGCGTAACCCGGCGTTGGCGCCGGTGATGACCGGCAGCCATATCGACACCCAACCCACCGGCGGCAAGTTCGACGGTTGCTACGGGGTGATGGCCGGGCTGGAGGTGATCCGCACGCTCAATGACCTGCAGCTGACCACCGAAGCGCCGCTGGAAGTGGTGGTATGGACCAACGAAGAAGGTTCGCGCTTCCCGCCGTGCATGATGGGCTCGGGCGTGTTCGCCGGTAAGTTCGGCCTGCAGGAAACGCTGGACAAGGTCGATGACCAAGGCCTGTCGGTGGGCGCCGAGCTGGCGCGCATCGGCTACGCCGGCCCCCGCGTGCCCACCGGGCATGCCGTAGGCGCCTACTTCGAAGCGCACATCGAACAAGGCCCGGTACTGGAAGACCAGCGCACCACCATCGGCGTGGTCCAGGGCTGCCTTGGGCAGAAGTGGTTCGACCTGGTGCTGACCGGCGTCGAAGCCCACGCCGGGCCTACGCCGATGCACCTGCGCAAGGATGCCCTGGTCGGCGCTGCCGAAGTGGTCGCGGCGGTCAACCGTGTGGCCCACGCCCATCAGCCGCATGCCTGCGGCACGGTGGGCTGCCTGACCCTGCACCCAGGCTCGCGCAACGTCATCCCGGGCCAGGTGCACATGACGATCGACCTGCGCCACCTCGACCCCACGCACCTTGCCGGCATGGTCGCCGAAGTGCGCGAAGCGATCGAGGCCAGTGCGGCCAAGCACGGGCTGAGTTTCGAGCTGACACCGACCGCCGACTTCCCACCGCTGTACTTCGCCGAGCAATGCGTCGATGCCGTGCGCCAGGGTGCGCGCGAGCTGGGCCTGAGCCATATGGACATCGTCAGCGGCGCTGGCCATGACGCGATCTTCCTCGCCGAACTGGGCCCGGCCGGGATGATCTTCGTGCCGTGCGAAGGCGGCATCAGCCACAACGAAATCGAAAACGCCGCGCCACAGGACCTCGCCGACGGCTGCGATGTGCTGCTGCGCGCCATGTTCCAGGCCGCCAACCAGGGAGCCTATTGAGATGACCGGCAAGACCGCCATCGGCGAATTCACCGCCGTCGAATTGCTCGAACTGTACCAACGCCGCCAGCTGTCGCCTGTCGAGGTGATCGATGATGTGCTGGCCCGCATCGACCAGCACAACCCGGCGGTCAACGCCTACTGCCATGTGGATGGCGAAGGCGCCCGCGCCGCTGCCCGCGCCAGCGAACAGCGCTGGCAGCGCGGTGAGCCGTGCGGCCGCCTGGATGGTGTGCCCGCGTCGATCAAGGACCTGACCCTCACCCGTGGGATGCCCACGCGCAAGGGGTCGCGCACCACGTCCGGCGCTGGCCCGTGGGATGTCGATGCGCCTTTCAGCGCATTCATGCGCGACGCTGGTGCGGTGCTGGTGGGCAAGACCACTACACCGGAATTTGGCTGGAAGGGGGTGACCGACAATCCGCTGTACGGCATCACCCGCAACCCCTGGGATACCCGCCTGACGGCAGGTGGCTCATCCGGCGGCGCGGCGGCCGCGGCCGCGCTGAACCTGGGCGTACTGCACCAGGGCAGCGATGCCGGCGGCTCGATCCGCATTCCCTGCGCCTTCACCGGTACCTTCGGCATCAAGCCCACGTTCGGTTACGTGCCACAGTGGCCGGCCAGCGCCATGACCGTGCTCTCGCACCTGGGGCCGATGACCCGCACCGTCGACGACTCGGTACTGATGCTCGACTGCGTGGCCCGCCCCGATGCACGCGACGGGCTGGCCGGTGCAGCCCGGCAGGCACCGTGGTTGGGCCAGGGGCAGGACCTGCGCGGGTTGCGCATCGCCTACAGCGCCAACTTTGGCTACGTGCAGGTCGATCCGCAGGTCCAGGCGCTGGTTGCGCAAGCGGTGCAGCGCCTGGCGCAGCTGGGGGCGCAGGTGGAGGAAGTCGACCCGGGGTTCGGTGACCCGCTGGAAACCTTCAATACCCTGTGGTTCGCCGGGGCTGCGCGGCTGGCCAGTACCTTGAGCGATGAACAGCGGGGGCTGCTGGATCCTGGTCTGCGCGGGATTGCCGAACAGGGCGCACAGATCAGCTTGAGCGAATACACCCAGGCGCTGGAGGCGCGGGCCGAACTGATAGCGCGGATGAATGCCTTCCACCAGCGTTACGATGTGCTGCTGTCGCCGATGCTGCCGCTGGCGGCCTTCGAGGCAGGGCACAACGTGCCACCGGGGTCGGGGATGGCGCAGTGGATGGAGTGGACGCCGTTCAGCTACCCGTTCAATTTGACCCAGCAGCCGGCAGCTTCGGTGCCGTGCGGGTTCACCCGCGAGGGGTTGCCGGTGGGGTTGCAGGTGGTTGCCGGGCGGTTCGCCGATGAGCAGGTGCTACGGGTGTGCAAGGTCTATGAGCAGCATTATCCGAGCCGGCATCTGCAGGCGCCGGTGGTGAGCTGAAGCCTGAGTTATTAGCTGGCCCCACCGGCCCAATCGCCGGCAAGCCGGCGATTGGGCCGCCAAGCGGCCCCGGCGATCTCAGCCCAGGCGCCCGGCCGGGGCATACGGCGCGGGATCAATGATCGGCGCAGCCCCCGTCAGCAAGTCGGTAAACAACTGACACGAAGCCGGCGCCAGCACCAACCCGTTGCGGTAATGCCCGCAGTTCAACCACAACCCGTCATGCCCCGGCACCGGCCCGATATACGGAATGCCTTCAGGCGACCCCGGCCGCAGCCCAGCCCAGTGCCCCACTACCGTGGCACCCTCAAGCTCAGGCAACAGTTCGATTGCCGAAGCCTTGAGGCTGGCCAGCGCATCCTCGGTCGGGGTCTTGTCGTACCCGGCATGCTCCAGCGTGCTGCCCACCAGAATGTGCCCGTCACGGCGCGGGATCGCGTAGCGCCCCTTGGCCAGCACCATGCTCGGCAAGAAGTCTTCGGCGCATTTGAACAGGATCATCTGGCCCTTCACCGGTTCCACCGGGAGCTCAAGGCCAAGCGTGCGCAGCAGGTCGCCGCTCCAGGCCCCGGCGCTGAGCACCACCTCATCGGCCTGCAGCGCACCGTCCGCCGTCTGCACACCCGTTACGCGTCCACCCTCCTGAACAAAGCCGGTGATCTGGCAGTGTTCGCGCAAGGTGACGTTGGGCAATGCCAACAGCGCGGCCTTGAGCGACTTGACCAACCGAGGGTTGCGCACGTTGGCCACACCGGCCATGTAGATCGCGTGCTTGAAGCCTGGGCCCAGCACCGGGAGCGCGTCATACGCCGCAGAGATATCCACAGCGCTGAGTGGCCGCTTCTCGCGCTGTGCCCAGGCCAGTGCCTCGGCCTCATCGTCCAGGTCAAGCCAGTACAAGCCAGTGGTATGGACCTCGGGATCGACGCCAGTACTGGCGAACAGGCGCTCGCCCAGCTGTGGATAAAAGTCCTGCGACCAGTGCGCCAGGGCGGTCACCGCGGGGCTGTAGCGCCAAGGGTACAGCGGCGAGACGATGCCGCCGCCGGCCCAGGACGACTCACGGCCAACCTCGCCCTGGTCACACACCACCACCTGGCCGACCTTCGCCGCCAGGTTGAACGCCGTCAGCAGGCCAATCACCCCGCCGCCGACCACCACTACTTGCTTGCTCATCTGTCGATCCAACACCTGAAGTAAAACCGCGATGCACGGGCACCATTCAACCTTCAGCTTCCCCAGCAGCGTTCACTGGCCTCGGCGGCACCCGGATTGCTCTGCACGCCGGCCTGGTCGAGCTGAAAATCACCACAGCGATCCTCTGCCATCAGGCCATGCGGCAGCCGCCGTGCGCGCAACGTGAAGGTGTCGCTGCCGCGTTGGGCCTGCAGGCTGTAGTGACGGTTGGCGGTGGGCAACGCCGGGTCGCCCTCGGCGTATTGGCCGGTGCGCACGCGCTGGCGCTCCAGACGCAGGGCGGCGTCATGCAGCAGGCCAACCACTTCGCTGCGTGCGGCTCGCCTGAGCTGGTCGCTGTAACTGGGGTAGGCAATGGCTGCCAGAATGCCGGTGACGGCCACGACAATCAACAACTCGATCAGGCTCAGCCCTTGCTGCATGTCAGTCTTCCCTCAGTCTTTGTCGCCAGAGAATGCGCTGGGGCGCCTGTGCTTGAGCGGCCGGAACGGCGTACATCGCTTCCAGCACCTGCCTGGATGCGGATTGCCGGCTGACCGCAGTCACGCGGAACAGCGAGACCGCTTCACCCTCCGGCAGGTGCAGGGCGCGCGTGCTTTCGCCCAGGTTCTGCAACTGGAAGAAACCGTTCGCGCTGGCCTGCCATTGCCCTTGCAGGTCATGTGGGCGCGGCGGTGGCGGGCACGCCTGGCACAACGGCGGCGGTGCCCGCAGCACCTCGGCCTCGCCCGCCAGCAGCGTGGCTTCGGCCTGCTCGAAGGCCTGCAAGCCATCGCGCAGGTCGCCGGCCATGCGTGTTTCAACCAGGGCATCGCGCAAGGCGGATGCCGCCAGCAGGCCAAGCAGCAGGCTCAGGACCAGCGCCAGCAGTAGCACCACCCCACGCTGGCGCTTCATGGCTCGGCCAGCGCGTTGCGGATTGCCACGCTCAAGTCGTAGCGCTGCTCGATCTCCAGGGCCGGGTCGAACAGCGTCAGCGTCACATCGACCCGTTGCCCGGCCGCCGTATCGACCTGTTCAACGCGCAGTTCACGCACATGGTCGACCAGCGGCTGCGAACTGTTGCGGCGCCTGAAACTCAGCGTGCTGCCTTCGAGTTGATACCGGTGACGGCTGACAGGGAGTACCCAGGGATGACCGCTGCCTTGAGCACGCCCCCTGTGCACCTGCGCCTCACTCACGCAGTCGGTCAGCACAGTCCAGTCCGGTGCACCGGTATGCCCCGGCAGCTCCGCCACCACCAGGTTCAGGCTGGCCGGGCCGGCCTGCACAGGGTGGGCGAAGGCATCTCGCGCAGCCGGGTCCTTGAAGTCGTCAGGCGCCAGGCGCAGGCACCCGAACATGCCGGCCATGCGGATGTCCTGGGCCATGCGCAGCAGCGCCAAACGGGCGTCCGACTGCATGCGTACGGCGGCGCCTTGCAGGCGCCAGCCCTGATGAGCCGAGATGAACAGCTGGCTGGCCGCCGTCAGCAACATCAGCCCGATGGCAAGCGCCAGCAGCGTTTCGACCAGGCCAAAGCCATGCTGGGTACGCCTCATGGCTGACGCACCGTCAGCTTGCCTGCGGACCCGGCCCGTTCATGCAGGGTGTGCGCTGCCAGCGCCACCTGCACCTCGCGATGCGCCGCCTCGGTGGCCTGCAATGCCTGAATCTGCAGCGCCGCCGCAGCGAACATGCCAAAGGCGATCACCGCCACGGCCAATAGTACTTCCAGCAGCGTCATGCCCCGTTGTCTTGCGTGCATCCCTGCACCTCCTGCGACTTTTCCCGCGATTGCGTGAAACCTGGCCGACTGGACCTCTTGTCCGGCGGGCCTGAAGCTAAGCGAAGCAGTTCCAGGGAGGAATGCACGGTGAAGCAACAGGGCGTAACACTGATACAAATGATGTTCGCACTTGCTGTGGCAGTGCTGCTGACACAGCTGGGCATGCCGGCCTACGCCAGATTGAGCGACGGCTTACACCGGGCGGCAGTAGCCCGTGACCTTGCCCAGTCGTTGCGTAGCGCACGCAGCCACGCCATGCTGCAGGGCCAAACGGTGCTGGTGCAATCTTTGGACAATGATTGGGGAAATGGCTGGCGTGTGCTGATCGAACACAACCAGCACCTGCTGCGCGAACATCGCCTCGCCCGGCCATTGCAGGTGAAGGCCAATACCGGAAGCCAGGTGAAATTCAGCGCACTGGGCGTGCCGCTGGGGAAGAACAACAACTTGTCAGGTGGGCGGCTGGAAGTCTGTGAACGATCCTCCGCAACCAGCCAGCATCGGGTGGTGCTGGCAACCAGCGGCAGGATCAGCCTGCGCACAAATGAACCGGAAAAGTCCCTGTGCGCAGGCCCCTGATCAGATCAGCGAGCGGACCCGCAGCTCTTTGGGCATGGAGAACGTGATGTTCTCCGGGCGCCCATCCAGTTCTTCTGCACCCGTGGCGCCCCAGGCCTTGAGCTGGTCGATCACGCCACGCACCAGCACTTCGGGGGCCGAAGCACCGGCGGTGATGCCGATCCGTGCCGCCTGGTCGAACCAGCCGCGCTGCATGTCTTCAGCGCCATCGATCAGGTAGGCCGGAGTACCCATGCGTTCGGCCAGCTCGCGCAGGCGGTTGGAGTTGGAGCTGTTGGGGCTGCCCACCACCAGCACCACGTCGCATTCGCCCGCCAGCTGCTTGACCGCGTCCTGGCGGTTTTGCGTGGCGTAGCAGATGTCGTCCTTGCGCGGGCCGCCGATGTTCGGGAAGCGTGCGCGCAGGGCGTCGATGACCCGGCTGGTGTCATCCATCGACAGGGTGGTCTGGGTGACGAAGGCCAGGTGGTCCGGGTCGCGCACCTGCAGCTTGGCGACATCGTCCTCGTCTTCGACAAGGTAGATGGCGCCGCCGTTGCTCGGGTCGTACTGGCCCATGGTGCCTTCGACTTCCGGGTGCCCTTCGTGGCCGATGAGGATGCACTCACGGCCGTCGCGGCTGTACTTGGCGACCTCGATGTGCACCTTGGTCACCAGCGGGCAGGTGGCGTCGAACACCTTCAGGCCACGGCCGGCGGCTTCCTGGCGCACGGCCTGGGAAACTCCGTGGGCGCTGAAGATGACGATGACGTCGTCCGGCACCTGGTCCAGCTCTTCGACGAAGATGGCGCCACGGTTGCGCAAGTCTTCCACCACGAACTTGTTGTGCACCACTTCATGGCGCACATAGATCGGCGGGCCGAAGACTTCCAGCGCACGGTTGACGATCTCGATCGCCCGGTCGACCCCCGCGCAGAAGCCGCGAGGGTTGGCGAGTTTGATTTGCATGCTCGGCTCCAGGCTTACAGGGCCTTCACCTCGAGGATCTCCACCTCGAAGGTCAGGGTCTTGCCAGCCAATGGGTGATTGAAGTCGATGGTCACCTGGTCGTCATCGAACGCTTTGACCACACCCGGCAGCTCGGTGTTGGCGGCATCGTTGAAGATGATCAGCAGCCCTTCGGACAGTTCCATGCCCTCGAAGTTGGACCTGGGCATGACTTGCACGTTCTGCGGGTTGGGCTGGCCGAAGGCATTCTCCGGAGCGACCACCACCGTGCGCTTGTCACCGGCCTTGAAGCCGAACAGCGCGGACTCGAAGCCTGGCAGCAGGTTGCCGTCGCCGACCTTGAAGGTGGCAGGGGCCTTGTCGAACGTGCTGTCGACGGTGTCGCCGTTTTCCAGGTGCAGCGCGAAGTGCAGGGTGACTTCGGTGTTCTGGCCGATACGGGTGTCAGTCATGGGCCGGCTCCTCGGACTTCTTGCTCTTGAACATGTCCAGCGCCAGCATCACCGCACCAACGGTGATGGCGCTGTCGGCCAGGTTGAAGGCCGGGAAGTGATGAATATTCTTCCAGTGCACCAGGATGAAATCGACCACGTGGCCCAGCACGATGCGGTCGTACAGGTTGCCCAGCGCGCCGCCCAGCACCAACGCCAGCGCGACCGCCAGCCAGGTCTCGTTGCGCCCCAGGCGCTTGAGCCAGACCACCAGCACACCGCTGACCACCACGGCGATCAGGGCGAACAGCCAGCGCTGCCAGCCGGAGCTGTCGGCCAGGAAGCTGAACGCCGCGCCGGTGTTGTAGGCCAGGGTCCAGCTGAAGTAGTCAGGGATGACCACGATCTGCTGGTACATGCTCAGGGCATTGTTGAAATACAGCTTGCTGGCCTGGTCGAGGACCAGGACCAGCAGGCTGAGCCAGAGCCAGCCAAGGCGCCCGAAGCGCCCAGCAGCAGGGTTAGGCATAGTGGCGCACCTCACCGGAGCCCGACAGGTTATCAACGCAACGGCTGCAGATTTCCGGGTGCTCCGGGTGGCTGCCGACGTCGGCGCGGAAGTGCCAGCAACGGCCGCACTTGGCGTGGCCGGACTTGACCACTTGCAGCTTGAGACCTTCGACTTCGGTGGCCACGGCTTCGGCCGGCGCCTGGGCGAACGGTACCACGCTGGCAGCGGAGGTAATCAGCACGAAGCGCAGCTCGTCGCCCAGCTTGGCCAGGTCAGCGCTCAGGCCTTCCTCGGCGAACAGGGTCACTTCGGCCTGCAGGTTACCGCCGATGACCTTGGCGGTACGCTGGTTTTCCAGCTCCTTGTTCACCGCAGCCTTCACAGCCATCACACGGTCCCAGTAGGCGCGGTCAAGCTCGATGCCTTCCGGCAGCTCGCTCAGGCCCTGGTACCAGCCGTTGAGCATCACCGACTCGTTGCGCTCGCCCGGCAGGTACTGCCAGATTTCGTCGGCAGTGAAGGCCAGGATCGGCGCAATCCAGCGCACCAGCGCCTCGCTGATGTGGTACAGCGCGGTCTGGCAGGAACGGCGGGCGACACTGTTGGCGCCGGTGGTGTACTGGCGGTCCTTGATAATGTCGAGGTAGAAGCCGCCCAGCTCCTGCACGCAGAAGTTGTGGATCTTCGAGTAGACGTTCCAGAAACGGTATTCACCGTAGTGCTCTTCCAGCTCGCGCTGCAGCAGCAGGGCACGGTCCACCGCCCAGCGGTCCAGGGCCAGCATGTCCTCTGGGGCCAGCAGGTCACGGGCCGGGTCGAAGCCGGACAGGTTGGAGAGCAGGAAGCGCGCGGTGTTGCGGATACGCCGGTAGGCGTCGGCACTGCGCTGCAGGATCTGCTCGGAAACCGCCATTTCACCGGAGTAGTCGGTGGCCGAAACCCACAGGCGCAGGATGTCGGCACCCAGGGTGTTGTTGACCTTCTCCGGCTCGATGGTGTTACCCAACGACTTGGACATCTTGCGGCCGTTCTCGTCCACGGTGAAGCCGTGGGTCAGCAGCTCGCGGTACGGCGCGTGGTTGTCGATGGCGCAACCGGTGAGCAACGACGAGTGGAACCAGCCGCGGTGCTGGTCGGAGCCTTCGAGGTACAGGTCGGCGACCGGGCCGGTGCCGTGGCCGATGCCGTGCGAGCCGCGCAGCACGTGCCAGTGGGTGGTACCGGAGTCGAACCACACGTCCAGGGTGTCGGTGATCTTGTCGTACTGGCCCGCTTCGTCACCGAGCAGTTCGGTGGCGTCCAGCTTGAACCAGGCTTCGATGCCTTCTTGCTCGACACGCTTGGCCACGGCTTCCATCAGCTCGACGGTGCGCGGGTGCAGCTCGCCGGTCTGCTTGTGCAGGAAGAATGGGATCGGCACGCCCCAGTTGCGCTGACGCGAGATGCACCAGTCCGGGCGGTTGGCGATCATCGAATGCAGGCGCGCCTGGCCCCAGGCCGGTACGAACTTGGTGTCTTCGATGGCCTTGAGCGCGCGTTCACGCAGCGGCTCGCCGGTGCTTGGCTGCTTGTCCATGCCGACGAACCACTGCGCGGTGGCGCGGTAGATCAGCGGGGTCTTGTGGCGCCAGCAGTGCATGTAGCTGTGGCTGATGGTTTCGGTGTGCATCAGCGCACCGGCTTCGCTCAGCTTCTCGACGATGGCCGGGTTGGCCTTCCAGATGAACTGGCCGCCAAAGAACTCCAGCGACTCGACGTACACGCCGTTGCTCTGCACCGGAGTGAGGATGTCGTCGTTGACCATGCCATAGCGCTTGCAGGTGACGAAGTCGTCTTCACCGTAGGCAGGCGCAGAGTGAACCACACCGGTACCGGCGCCCAGCTCGACGTAGTCGGCCAGGTAGATCGGCGACAGGCGGTCGTAGAACGGGTGGCGGAAGTTGATCAGCTCCAGGGCCGAACCTTGGGCGGTAGCGATGATCGAGCCTTCCAGGTTGTAGCGCTTGAGGCACGACTCGACCAGCTCTTCGGCCAGCACCAGCAGACGCTCGCCGGTATCGACCAGGGCGTACTTGAACTCCGGATGGATGTTCAGCGCCTGGTTGGCGGGGATGGTCCAGGCGGTGGTGGTCCAGATCACGATGGCGGCAGGCTTGGCCAGCGAGGCCAGGCCGAATGCGGCGGCCAGCTTGTCGGCATCGGCGACCGGGAAGGCCACGTCGATGGTCTGCGACTTCTTGTCGGCGTACTCGACTTCGGCTTCGGCCAGGGCCGAGCCGCAATCGAAGCACCAGTTCACAGGCTTGAGGCCCTTGAACACGAAGCCTTGCTTGACCATTTCGGCCAGGGCGCGGATTTCACCGGCCTCGTTGGCGAAGTTCATGGTCTTGTACGGGTTGTCCCAGTCACCCAGCACACCCAGGCGGATGAACTCGGTCTTCTGCCCTTCGATCTGCTCGGCAGCGTACTCGCGGCACAGCTCGCGGGTGCGGTCGGCGGTCAGGTGCTTGCCATGGGTGACCTCGACCTTGTGCTCGATCGGCAGGCCGTGGCAGTCCCAACCCGGCACATACGGTGCGTCGAAGCCCGACAGGGTTTTGGAGCGGACGATCATGTCCTTGAGAATCTTGTTCAGCGCATGACCGATGTGAATCTTGCCGTTGGCATAGGGCGGGCCGTCGTGCAGGACGAACTTAGGACGATCCTTGCCAATTTCGCGCAGCTTCTGGTACAGGCCAATGCTGTCCCAGCGCTGCAGGATCTGCGGTTCGCGCTGAGGCAGGCCGGCCTTCATGGGGAAGGCGGTGTCCGGAAGGTTAAGCGTGGCTTTGTAGTCGGTCATTTCAGGCTCTTCGTTAGCGGTTGAGCGTGCCAATGTGCACGTGCGGCGGCGATATCCGCATCGATCGCCGACTTCAGCGCCTCCAGGGAGGCGAATCGCTGCTCTTCACGCAGCTTGTGGTGGAATTCCACCGTCAGGCGCCGGCCATACAGATCGCCGGCATAATCCAGTAGATGAATCTCGAGGTGCGGGCGGCCGTCACCGGCCACGGTAGGGCGTACCCCGATGTTGCCGACACCCGGCCAGGCCTTGCCGTCGATCTCGATACTGGCCAGGTAAACCCCGGACAGCGGCACGCGGCGGCGCTTGAGCTGGATGTTGGCGGTGGGCGTGCCGAGCTGGCGGGCCAGCTTCTGGCCGTGCAGGACACGCCCGGTGATGCGGTATGGGCGGCCCAGCAAATGCTCGGCAAGCTCGAAGTTGCCTTCGGATAACGCCTTGCGCACCTCGGTGCTGCTGACCCGCAAGCCGTCCTGGATCACCGTGTTGGCAGCCTCGACGGTGAAGCCATACTGCTTGCCGGCTTCGATCAGGAAGGTGAAATCGCCAGCGCGGTCGCAACCGAAGCGGAAGTCGTCGCCCACTTCAAGGTGGCGTACGCCCAGGCCGTCGACCAGGATCGCCTTGACGAATTCATCCGCGCTGAGCTTGCTCAGGCGCTGGTTGAAGGCCAGGCACAGCACCCGGTCGATGCCTTCGGCGGCCAGCAACTCGACCTTGTCACGCAGGCGCGCCAGGCGAGCCGGTGCGGTGTCCGGGGCGAAGTATTCGCGTGGCTGCGGCTCGAAGATCACCACGCAGGTCGGCAGGCCAAGCGCCTGGCCGCGCTCGCGCAGGCGCGCCAGGATCGCCTGGTGGCCGCGGTGAACCCCGTCGAAGTTGCCAATGGTGGCGACACAGCCCCGGTGCTCGGGGCGCAGGTTGTGAAGACCTCGAACCAGCTGCATAACGCGCTTCTTGCTCATAAAGTGGCCGATTATAACCACACCCGGGCGCTGGTGACAGGCAGCAGCGCCCGGGGGCGGCGTGGAAGATGAAAAACCGACGCCTGACCCGCCGTCGCCCTTAGTGCAGGGCGTTGCGGGCGAAGTGCCGAGGCCTGAAGCCGCACAGGTACAGGCAACCGAAATACGTCACGATACCGGCCGCGATCAAGGCCCCCAGGCGCATGAAGCGCTCGAACATGTTGCCTTGTTCCCAGGCTGGCAGGTAGTGCATGCCCACCAGCAGTACCGCCACCATCAAGGTCACCGCCAACACCAGCTTGAGCAGGAACAGCGCCCAGCCCGGCTGCGGCTGGAACAGCTGCTTGCTGCGCAGCTTCCAGAACAGCAGGCCGGCATTGAGGCAAGCGCCCAGGCTGATTGCCAGGGCCAGGCCCGCGTGCTGCAGCGGCCCGACCAGGGCCAGGTTGAACAGCTGGGTGCAGACCAGGGTGAAAATCGCGATGCGCACGGGTGTACGGATATTCTGCTGCGCATAGAAGCCCGGTGCCAGCACCTTGACCAGAATGATCGCCAGCAGGCCTACCGAATACGCAATCAGTGCGCGCTGGGTCATTGCTGCGTCGAAAGCGCTGAACTTGCCGTACTGGAACAGCGCGACGGTCAGTGGCTCGGCGAGGATTGCCAGGGCCAGGGTGCATGGCAGCACCAGCAGGAAACACAGGCGCAGGCCCCAGTCGAGAATCCGCGAATACTCTTCGCGGTCTTTGTTGGCGTAGGTCTTGGCCAGGGTCGGCAGCAGGATGGTGCCCAACGCCACGCCGAGCACGCCCGAGGGCAGCTCCATGAGGCGGTCGGCGTAATACATCCACGACACCGAGCCGGCCACCAGGAAAGAGGCAAAGATGGTGTTGATGATCAGCGAAATCTGGCTGACCGAGACGCCGAGGATGGCTGGCAGCATTTGCTTGAGCACGCGCCAAACGCCACTGTCACGCAGGTTCAGCCGTGGCAGCACGAGCATGCCGATCTTCTTCAGCGCCGGCAGCTGGTACAGCAACTGTGCCAGGCCGCCGGCCAGCACGCCCCAGGCCAGCGCCATGATGGGCGGGTCGAAGTACGGCGTGAGCAGCACGGCGAAGATGATCATCGCCACGTTGAGCAGGGTCGGCGTGAAGGCCGGGACCGAGAAGCGGTTCCAGGTATTGAGGATCGCGCCGGCCAGGGACGACAGCGAGATCAGCAATATATAAGGAAAGGTCACCCGCAACAGGTCGGTGGTCAGCTGGTATTTCTCGGTGCTGTCGACAAAGCCCGGCGCGGTGGCCCAGACCACCCAGGGCGCGGCGAAGATGCCGATCACCGTGACCAGGGCCAGGACCAGCGTGAGCAGGCCACTGACATAGGCGATGAAGGTGCGCGTCGCCTCCTCGCCTTGCTGGGTCTTGTATTCGGCCAGGATCGGCACGAACGCCTGGGAAAAAGCCCCCTCGGCAAAGATCCGCCGCAGCAGGTTGGGCAGCTTGAAGGCGATGAAGAAGGCGTCGGTGGCGATGCCGGCACCGAAAACACGGGCCAGGATGGTGTCACGCACGAAGCCCAGCACCCGGGAAACCATGGTGATGGAGCTGACTGCAGCCAGGGATTTGAGCAGGTTCATCGAAAAGATTCACGCCAAGGGCAGAGGACGCTGCCAGACAGCGTCCGAATGTGCGATACTCCCGCGCCTTCGCAGGGGAGCCAAAAATTCCCGAGTTTACAGGTCGTGCAGCAGAAAGGAATATTTCCCTCCTGTTGGTGCGCCGCTCGGCGGAACCCTGCAGGTGGCCTTGACATCCGGTCAACTGATCGGCATGATTCGCGGCCTATTTTGTTTGCTATTTACCTAAAGTCTTTCGAGGAGCTCGACGGTGGCCAACACACCTTCCGCCAAGAAACGTGCAAAACAGGCTGAGAAGCGTCGCAGCCACAACGCCAGCCTGCGTTCCATGGTCCGCACCTACATCAAGAATGTAGTTAAAGCCATCGACGCAAAAGACGCCGAAAAAGCGCAAGCCGCTTACGTTCTGGCTGTACCCGTAATCGACCGTATGGCCGACAAAGGTATCATCCACAAGAACAAAGCTGCTCGCCACAAAGGCCGTCTGAATGGCCACATCAAGGCGCTGAAAGAAGCTGCAGCCGCCTAAGCGACGCTTTAGTCGAAAAAACCGACCCTAGGGTCGGTTTTTTTATGCCTGCACTTTGTGCAACGAGCATGCATGAACAAAAAAAGCAGGGCTGCGCCTGGCAGCCCTGCTCCAGCATCACTTGGCGATCTGGATCTTCGGCGCCCACTGCAGCCAGGCATCCTCCGGCTTGTCGAACAAGGCAAAGGTCTGCTGCGGCCGCGCCGGGTTGCCCATCTGCTCGCCGTCAGGCGTGGCGAACGCGATGCCGCCATCGATAAGCGTTTCCAGCGATTCGGTACGCACGGTGGCACCCTTGAACAGGCCCCAGTCGAAACCGAAACCGCTGCTGTTCCAGAACCGGCTGCCGCCACGCACAAGCGCGGCATAGCGCGGCTCGATCAGGATGTGGATCAGTACCCGGTCTGCCGTCTGGCCCAGCTCGAAGCCGGTCACCTTGCCCACCGCGACTTCACGGTAAGTCACCGGCACGCCAGGCTTGATCGAACCCCGGCGCGGGGCGCTGAGGGTCAGTGGCAGGCCGACTTCCTCACCTTTGACCTCAGGCACATCGGCCAGGGCGATGAAGTCGCGCTGCGGGCCTTTGTCCTTCACCGCAGGCTGCACCTCCAGGTATTGCCCGCCAATCAGCGTATCGAGGTTCTCGGTACGCACCAGGCCGAGCGCCGGCTTGACCACCCAGAACTGCGTCCCTGCCCGCGCAATGCGGTCTGCCGATTCCGTGATGCGAGCACGCAACAGCACCGCCTGCAGGTCCTTGGTCAGGTCGACGCTTTCAATGCTGCCCACATCCAGGCCGCGGAAACGGATGGGCGTGCCCGGCTTGAGGCCATCGGCACGGTCCACACGAATGGTGATCAGGGTACCGGCACGGTTTACCGCCTCCTGGCTGTCATGCAGGCGGAAGCGCGGAATATGGCGTTTGAGTGCCACATTCGGTGTTGGCGTATCAAAGGCGATACCACCGGCCATCAGGGTCTGCAGCGATTCACTCTTGATCTTGATACCGGAGAGGCCGCCCGTGAGCGTGATGCCACTGACGTTCCAGAAGCGCGAGGAGCCGTTGACCAGCTTCTCGTACTCTTTTTCGATGTGCACACCAATCAGGATGCGGTTGCTGTTGCGGGCGAACTGGTAGCTCTGCACGCTGCCCACCTTGACCTGGCGGTACATCACCGGGCTACCGACCTCCAGCGAACCGAGGGTATCGGCGAACAGCACCATGTGCAGGCCAGGCGCCTTGAGATCCAGCGGCGGCGCCTTGGCCCTTGCTTCAAATTCGCGTTGCGGCGTGGCGCCCTTCTCACCCGGACGGATGGCTATGTAGTTGCCTTTGACCAGGGCTTCCAGGCCGGTGATACCTGCCAGGGAAATCGAAGGCTTGACCACCCAGAACTGCGTACCGTCGACCAGGTAGTCTTCGGTCAGCGGGTCCAGGGTCAGCTCAGCCATGGCGCTGCCGAGGTTGTCTTCCATCTTCAGGGCTTTCAGCGAACCGACCTGAATGCCTTTGTACATGACCGGCGTGCGCCCGGCCTGCAGGCCCTCGTAGTCGCTCAACTTGACCTTGACGCGGATACCCGCCTGGGCGGCGTCGAAGTCTTCATACAGGCGGAATGGCAGGCTCGGGTCAGTGGGCGGGCTGTCCTTGCGGTACTCCGGCGTGGCAAAGGCGATGCCCCCGGCAACGATGCTGGACAACGACTCGCTGCGCACCTTGACCCCGGACAGGCCGGCATCGATGCTGATGCCACTGGCGTTCCAGAAACGCGTGTGCTTGCGCACCAGGCTGGCGTAGGCCGGCTCGATGAACACTTTGACCTCTACTGTGCTCTGGTCTTCGGAGAGGCGATAGCTCTTCACCCGACCCACCTGGATCTGCTTGTAGAACACCGGGCTGTCGCGGTTGAGCGAACCCAGGCGCTCGGCCTTGAGAATCAGGTGCAGCCCAGGCTCGCTGTCAGATAACGGCGGTGCCACCTTCAGGGCAGTGAAGCGCTTGGTTCGCTCCCCTTCACCGGGGCTGACGGCAATGTAGTTGCCTGACACCAGTGTCTCGAGGCCAGTGATACCCGCCAGGGTGACACTCGGCTTGACCAGCCAGAAGCGCGTGCCCTTGGTCAGGTGCGGCTCTGCGGCCTTGTTCATCTCGATGGTGGCGATGACGCCCTGGTTTTCCCCCTGGGCATCGAGCACCAGGCTCTTGACCTTACCGACCGGCATGCCTTTGTAGATCACTTCGGTCTTGTTGGCGACGATACCCTCACCGCTTTCGAAACGGACCTCGATTTCCACACCGGCATCGCGATAGGCCTGCCAGGCCAGCCAGCCGCCGATCATCAGCGCGATCAGCGGCAGGATCCAGATGGCCGACCAATTGGAGGCTGGGCGGGTTTTAGCCGTTGGCATGTCACTCATGGTCGTCATCCGACTCCGTGTTATCCCAGATCAGACGGGGATCGAAAGTTAAAGCAGCGAGCATCGTGAGAATCACCACAGTAGCGAAGGCGACAGCGCCCAGGTTGGCTTCGACACTGGCGATACGGCCGAAATTCACCACCGCCACCAGGATGGCAATGACGAAGATATCCAGCATGGACCAGCGCCCTATGAATTCGATGAAGCGGTACATGAGGATCCGTTGCCGCGCCGACAACGGCTGGCGGCGCTGGACCGAATACAGCAGCAGGCCGATGCCCACCAGCTTGAAGGTGGGCACGAGGATACTGGCGATGAACACCACGGCCGCGATGGGCACCATGCCGTGCTGGAGCAGGGTGATGACACCCGACATGATAGTGTCCGGGCTGCCCTGCCCCAGCGTACTGACGGTCATGATCGGCAGCAGGTTGGCCGGGATGTACAGAATCGAGGCGGCAATCAGCAGCGCCCAGGTGCGCAGGATGCTGTTGGGGCGCCGCGCATGCACGATGGCACCACAGCGCGTACAGGCCTGCGAGGCACCGTCAGGCGCTTGTCGATTCAGTTCATGACACTCATTGCAGACCCGGATGCCTGCATCAATCGCCCGCATGGAGATCCTCCCCCGACAACGCGCTCCAGATCTGGTGGGGCGACATCACCACTTCAAGCCATACTTGGACCAGCAGCAGGCTGATGAAACAGAACAACCCCAGCCCAACGGTCAGCTCGGCCAGGTCGACCAGCTTGACGATCGCCACCAGCACGCCCATGAAGTAGACCTCGAGCATGCCCCAGTCGCGCACGTGGTGATAGATGCGGTAGAACAGCAGGCCGAAGCTGCGCCCTGTGTTGAGACGGATGCTCAGCAATACCACCAGCTGGCACATCAGCTTGAGGAACGGAATGGCCATGCTGCAGAGGAATACCACGACGGCCACGCCGCGCATTTCCGAGTTGTACAAGCCCACCACCCCACTCCACACCGTATCGTCGGAAGTCTGGCCAAGCAGATGCAACTGCATGATGGGCAGGAAGTTGGCTGGCACGAATAGCAGCAGTGCAGTCAGCACCAGGGCAAGGCTGCGATTCACCACATTATGCCGGTGAGCGTACAGCTCATAGCCACAGCGCGGGCATTGGGCTTTTTCGTCATGCTGCAGTTTCGGCTTGCGCATCAGCAGGTCGCACTCGTGGCAGGCGACCAGTTCGTCCAGCGGCAACTGCTCTAACGCTTGGGTTTCGACTGGGTTGGGCATCTCGAGGTTCTGAATAGGTACGTCGGCTCTATTCTAGTGTTCCAGCTCGAAATGTGGGAGCCGACTTTCCGGCTAAGAAGCTGAAAAGACAAAACCCCTACCTGCATGCGCAGATAGGGGTTTTGCGAAATGAATCTTGACGATGACCTACTCTCACATGGGGAAACCCCACACTACCATCGGCGATGCATCGTTTCACTACTGAGTTCGGGATGGGATCAGGTGGTTCCAATGCTCTATGGTCGTCAAGAAATTCTGTAGCCAGAATGTCCAGATGGACAGCCCAGCGAATTCGGATATGTGATTTTGTGATGTGCGTTCGAACTTTCGGTTCGTTTCGTCTTCACCACCGCAATTCGCGCTAGCAAATTGCTTGGGTGTTATATGGTCAAGCCTCACGGGCAATTAGTATTGGTTAGCTCAACGCCTCACAGCGCTTACACACCCAACCTATCAA